>NZ_SOHL01000016.1 GCF_004403985.1 Cryobacterium gelidum
GTTGAGATGGCCTGGCATGAGGAGCTCACCGAAGCGACAGGAGTTCCGATCTACTTCGCAGAACGCTCCAGCCCCTGGCAGCGCGGCGCGAACGAGAACTTCAACGGACTGGCCCGCCAATACTTTCCCAAGGGCACCAACCTCGCCCTGCACACCTCTGAGCACGTTGACCACGTCGTCCAGGAGCTCAACGACCGACCTCGGAAAACACTCGGCTACGACACTCCGTCCGAACGGTTCAACATCGAACGCGACACACCCGAGGTGAATCCGCGATAGCCTCAAATTGCCCGGAAATACGCCGGACAATAACGCTTGTGTTGCGTCGACTCTCAGAATCCGCCCCTGTTAACGCCAACCGAAAATGGGGCCATTTTTGCGGGCGGTTTCTGGGGGTCGTTGCAACGCCGGGTGGTCTATTCAGTGATCAGCAGCTTAGCGAAGCGTTCGGCGGGGGTGTCCCAGTCGAGGGTTTTCCGGGGGCGTTCGTTGAGCTCGTGTGCTGCCGTGCGTAGGTCGTCGGCGGTGTGGGTGGCGAGGTTGGTGCCTTTGGGAAAGTACTGGCGAAGTAGGCCGTTTGTGTTCTCGTTCGATCCGCGTTGCCAGGGGCTGGCGGCATCGCAGAAGTACACGTCCATGCTTGTGCCCCGGCGGATGGCGGTGTGGTGCGCCATCTCGACACCTTGGTCCCAGGTTAGAGAGCCGCGTAGGTGTGCGGGGAGGGCGTTCATCGCGGCCACGAGGCCGTCGCGAACTGATTCGGCGGTGTGATCGACGGGCAGGTGCACGAGGATCACAAAACGAGTCGTGCGTTCCACGAGGGTGGCGATCGCGCTTTTGTTGTGGGCGCCGGTGATGAGATCACCTTCCTTACGATGTTGTGAGTGTCGGAGGCGGAGTAATGTTCCGGCAACCCTCGGGCGATGGGTATGGCTGAGGTCTCCTTGCCGCCTGGACGGCTTACTGGGAATGGCCGCCCGTCGCCCGTGTGATGACTCGACCGCTGATTGAGAATTGCGACATCGATCGCTGTGTAAGGACGTGCCGGCGCAGTTATCCGCAGGGACCATAACTCCACATTAGAAGGGACACTCTGTGCCAAAAATCTGGGCCGGCATCGACGCTGGCAAACGTGAACACCACTGCGTCGTCATCGACGAGGCAGGCAAAAAGCTCCTGTCCGAACGCGTCGAGAACGACGAGAGCGTCCTGCTGGAACTCATCGCATCGGTCGTTGACCTAGCCGACGGCGAGCCTGTGACCTGGGCGACCGACTTCAACGCTGGCGGCGCCGCACTGCTGATCAGCCTCCTCACCGCGCACGACCAACAGCTGCTCTATATTCCCGGCCGAATCATTCACCACGCCTCGGCGACCTACCGCGGTGACGGCAAAACGGACGCCAAAGATGCGGCCATCATCGCTGACCAGGCCCGCATGCGCCGCGACCTTCAACCCGTGCGCGGTGGCGATCACACCAGCATCGACCTGCAGCTCCTAACCTCGTACCGCCACGACGTGATGTGCGATCGGGTGCGCACGATCAATCTCCTGCGCGCTGTGATGCTCGAGTACTTCCCAGCACTGGAGCGGGCTTTCGACTATTCCAAAAACAAGGCAGCACTCGTGCTCCTGACCAGCTATCAAACCCCAGACGCGCTTCGCCGTCTTGGACGCACCCGACTCCAGGCCTGGCTGAAAGCGCGCGGCTGCCGCAACAGCGCCAACGTCGCCAACAAAGCCGTCGATGCCGCCGAGGCCCAACACACTAACGTCACGACCCAACCGATGGGCGCCATGTTGGTCTTCCGCCTCGCCGCCCAACTCCAAAACATCGACCACACCCTGACCGAACTCGACACCCAGATCGCCAGCTTGTTCCAGCAACACGCTGACGCTGAAATCATCATCAGCATGCCCGGCTTTGGCCCCCTACTCGGCGCGACATTCCTCGCCGCGACCGGGGGCACCATGGACGCGTTCGATTCCGCAGACCGGCTCGCCACTGTCGCCGGCCTCGCGCCCGCCCCCAGGGACTCCGGCCGCATCAGCGGCAACCTGCACCGGCCCCGCCGCTTCAACCGCCGCTTGCTCCGAACCTGCTATCTCGCGGCGCTCTCGAGCCTGAAGAACAGCCCCGCGTCACGGACCTTTTACGACCGCAAACGCCGTGAAGGCAAGAGCAGCAAACAGGCCCTCCTTGCGCTCGCCCGCCGACGCATCAACGTCCTCTGGGCTATGCTCCGCGACCACACCACTTATCAGGAACGAGTCCCCCTCCCCACGCTCACAACTACTTGACAAAGACTGTGAGTCTTGGGGTGGCTGGTCCGGGACTGGCTGGCAGAGTTGGTGTTGGTCGCTCCGCCGTGGTCGTGACTCATGACAAAACTGGCCCCTCGCGGGTGCCTTGCCTATGAACTGTCCGGCCGTGGTGGGTGACCGACGCCGGCCCGGCCCACCTCAGTGGCTTAATAAGAAGCATGCCCGATCCGTGCGGATCGTGGCTCATCACAGGTATGCCCCGAAGTGATTCCTCTCCGGATCGGCGCCGGTCGTCAGCGACTGGATCATCGCCCATCTCAAAGAAAGGAACCCGGACACTATGGACACCATAGTTGCGCACACTCATCCGTTCGTTATCGGCGTGGACACGCACGCCAGAACCCACACCTACGCTGTCCTCACGGCGGCAGGTCAGCACCTCGGAACCGAAACGTTCCCCAATACCGCCGCTGGTCGATCCCGCGCAATCAACTGGGCCGGGCGTCGCTCTGGCGGCGTCACCGATGCGCTCTGGGTGATCGAGGGAGCCGGGAGCTACGGCGCCCAGCTGGCCCGCAACGTAGCGGACACCGGCTACCGTGTTGTTGAGGCCGCACGCATGGGCCGGACGGGCCGGCGCGGCATTGGGAAGTCCGACCCCCTCGACGCACGTCGGATCGCCGCCGCTGTGCTGTCCTTACCGGTCAATCAACTCCGCACCCCTCGGCAGGATGAGGGCGTGCGGGCAGCAGCGCAAATCCTACTGACTGCCCGCGATGGACTCGCCGCTGAGCGCACCCGCGCGGTGAACGCACTCACCGCATTACTTCGGATTATCGACCTCGGCATCGACGCCCGACGTCCCCTCGGAGCACGCAAGATCGCCGAGGTCGCGCGCTGGCGCACACGAGAAGAAGCCCTCGCCGCAACCACCGCGCGCACAGAAGCAATACGTCTAGCCAAACGCATCCTCGAGTTAGACACCGAGCTCGGCCAAAACATGACGCGTATTAGTGACCTCGTCGCAGCGAGCCCTGCAGCCGAGCTGCTGGAAAAAACCGGTATCGGTCCCGTCACCGCAGCCAGAACACTCGTCGCGTGGTCCCACCCGGGCCGGGTCAAGAGCGAAGCCGCCTTCGCCGCGATCGCCGGCGTGAATCCAATTCCCGCATCATCAGGCAACACCACACGGCATCGACTAAACCGTGGCGGAGACCGCCAACTCAACCGTGCCTTGAACATCATCGCGATGGTCCGAATGGTCCACGACCCGGGAACACACGACTACGTCGAACGCCGACGCGCTGAGGGAAAGACCGACCGAGAGATCCGCCGCATCCTCAAACGCTACCTGGCCAGAAGCATCTACCGGCACCTCAACACCGCGTCAGCCACAAAATTGAGGGTTGACGAGATATAGAAGCTTCATTGAGATTCCCAGTGGCCGGGCACGGATCGGTCCTCCACCTCCCTGGGACGATCGCAGATCATGGTCATAGGGTCAACGAATCGTGATCGGCGTGCCTCGCTGCTTCTTCGTGGTTTGCGTCGTGCTCGGCCGGTGCGTAACTTCGTGGCGAGGTCGGTGGAGGCCGCTGCGGGCTGGAGAATAGAGGGCTTGATAGATAATTTCAGGGCTCGCACGCATTGTGTCGGTCGTGGGATATTCCTTGATCAGGACCCGATTGATCTGCTCGGGCGACCAGCGCACGCCAAGTTTCTTAGCGACGTATTCGCGCAGTTGCACCTTGGTGTGTAATTTTGAGTCTTTAGGCCTCGGACGACGGCCGGCGGCCAGTCGATGCGCGGAGTAAGGCTGGTATTCCCCGTGTTCGGGTTGGCGGTTTTGGGCCATCTTGCGGCTGATCGTGGACGGGGACCGGCTCATCAACGCGGCGATTGTCCGCAGGGAGCCACCGGCAACATAAAGTTCCCGGATCGTTTCTCTCTGAACTAAAGAGAGGTAGCGGACATTGATTTGCTTCTGCAGAGCGGCTAGCTCTATGGCTTGTGCTGTCGGAGTGCGGTTCACAATTCTTGTGTACTCGATCACGCAGCCGTCCGGGTAAAAACGCCGGTAGCTCGATTTACGGATCCCTTTGTCCCAGTCGACGGCAGTACTGATATCGACACCGGCCAAAGCGGCCGCCTCGCGGCGTGGGCTGTGGGTCGCACGCTGCTCACGGAACATCTCGCGCCCAGGGTGCGGTTTTGGTCTTCGAATACCGACGCTACGCGCCCGCCGGTAACCGCTGCCTCGGTTGATGCCAAGCGCAGCCGAGGCAGCAGTCACGTCACCAAGTCGCTCCCGCAAAGCCAGACAAGACGCCTTGTCCTTGCTCAGATTCTTCTCGTCGGTCGAGGACTCATTCGACAGGTTTGACATGGTCATGCAAACTCCCAAGAGTCTGGGTGTTGCGACGTCCACTAGAACGCAAAGCGTTTATGGCCCTATTTTCAGTTGGCGTTAACAAGGCCGACGCTGTCCGGGATGGACGACTGGTCCGGCGTGCATTCTTGAGGAATCACGCATGGTTCTAGCATCTGAGCCGACGTAGATGCAAATGAGAAGTCAGATGAGACGGGCGCGGATGGCGCGTTTGCGCAATGAGACGAGAACTAGGGACGGGACGACCTGGATCAGGCCGATACACATTGCGGATGCCAAGACTGGCCCCGCAGCGCCGAACGGGGTGATCAACCAAAGCGATAAGCCGACGTTTGCAGGAAGAAGAATCATGCTGCAGGCTGCTTGTGCCCATAGCCCTCTTGCGTCCGTGAGGAAACTACCAAGGGAAGCTTGCAGCGATTGGATGGCGACAAATGCGCAGAATGCTGCGGGCAAAAGCGCGGGAAATACAATTTGATCTATTGAAATTACTCTGGCCAGCCAAGGGCTGAGTGCGGCCATAGCAACCCCGGTCAACAGGGCAATTGCAGAGGTTAGAAACGCGATCCTAATTACATGAGGCTGGACAATGTGTCCGCGCGCGCGTTGCCGCGCATAAACTGGCCACAGCGCTGCAGATGCGGCGGCCATAACGGCCAAGACCGGTGAAAAAAGCTGGGAAGCGAGGTTGTACTGCGCAACTTCTTCCGTGCTCCCAACGTGGCTCAAGAGCAGACGCGCGCTCTGGATTCCAAATGGGAGAGTCACCATAATGATAAGCATGGGTGCTGCAACTCCCCAGACAGGAGCGCCAATGACTGTTCGAAACCTGACTAGGTGCTGGACTGCCCAAGCTAACGAATTTGGAACGAGCCTTCGGGCCAAGAATAGCGAGAGGGCCGAGGTTACTGCCATGCTGATGTACAAAAGAACGGGCGGCCACATGGCGTTCGTACTGAAGTAGGAGATGGCCCAAATAGACGCGGCCGTCAATGGCGGCTGTAGAGACTGGACGAGAATTTGCACATGATTCCGGTTCAGGCCGAGAAGCATGCGCTGACCGATACTCAATGGGATGGACACGGCGAAAACTACCCAGCAGGCCGTGGCAGCAAGAGAGATACCGCTAGTCGTCCCAGAAGCACCAAGTATAATCGGCCACAAGCCCAGAGCGCCGACGAGGACGCCCACCAAGAGGAACACTAGACCCGAAGCAAAGAGAGCCCTCATTGAAGAGAGCACCACTCTGCGCACATGATTGTCGCCGTCAGGTGCATCTGACTTAGCCAGCGCGTTAGTCAACGCCGCGCCAATTCCGAGGTCGGTAAAGGGAAATAAGGCAATTACTCCAACCAAGAGACCGTACTGCGCGTACGATTCAGTTCCGAACCGCGAAATTACCAAATAACTCGTCAGAAAGGCGAATAGGGCAGATACCGGCAAAGTCGCTAAACGCGCACCCCCGGATTTCAGGATAGTGCGTATCAACGCGTCGGGCTATTCTGACTCAGAATCGCACCCTGAAGTGATGGAATGTCGATCTCAGACGTCGCACTCACCACCACCATAATTTCGATCTCGACCCGTCTAACTGGTAGTCAATGTTCCGGGGCCGCTCGCCTAGTTTCTTCGCTGGGACACCACCGTAGAGGCAAAAGGGTTCGAGATTTCCTTTCGCGACTGCGCCGGCAGCGACAACGGTGCCTTCGCCAATCGTGGTTCCAGGAAGCACGATCACACGAGGCCCAAGCCAGCACCTGTCGCCGATCCGGACAGGTGCATCTGAATATGCGAAATCGGCAGATTTCCAATCGTGCTGTGCCGTCCAAACCTGCACTTCGCTCGAGAAGTTCACGTCCTTGCCGATTGAGAGTCCTCCCCGTCCGTCGAGCGTGGCGGCGTCACCTATGGACGTCCGTGCACCAATCGATATACGTCTTGCCCCTCGAGCTTTGAGTCCGTGATAAACGGTGACGCCTGGTCCAATTTCAGCCCCGAAAAGCTTCAGTGACTGGATCCTCCAGGAATGAATTGGGCAGAGCATAACAAAGCGCAATGCAGACATCTCGAGGGAGCGGTACAGGCGTGCAAGAGAATGGCTGTTGAGTCGGGAGGGCACGCACCAATTATAGGCCACTGCTTGGGGCCCAGATCGGGCATTTGTAGGAGTGCTCACGTTGGATTCACTCCATCTTGACGCAACAGGAACGGTGCGTGTGGCTTATCCTAGGGTGCGGCATCGCATCCATCGAACACGGGGATATTAGAACATTGACCGAGCATGAAGACTCCAGACCTAGCACGAATCCGCGTGTCTCAATCATTACTATCGCCTATGAGAATCGGGACGGGCTTAAATCGACTGTAGAGAGCGTTCTTGCGCAGGACGCCCGAAGGAGCGATTGGGAACTCGTTATCGTCGATGGAGGTTCCATGGACGGGTCTTTTGAATATCTTCACTCGATTGACCATTTCGCGAACTGGTCTAGTCAACCTGACCGTGGGGTTTATCACGCAATGAATATCGGACTAGGGCGTGCATCCGGTGACTACCACATTTTTCTAAATGCTGGCGATATTTTTTTCGACACCGAGTCCTTAAGTACTGTCATTAATGCCTTGGTGACGAATCCCACGTGGCTCGTCGGTGGAGCAATGCATATGAACCCAGGCGGTGCACCGTTTGTGGTAGCAAACCGGCCTCACCGGTGGGAACGCCACGCCTTAGGTTTTCAACCTCATTGTCATCAAGCGTGCGTATTCAGAGCAGATTTATCTTCCGTTCTTGGCGGGTATTCCGAGGAATTTGGCTTCGCTGGAGACTTCGATTTCATCCTTCGTGCCGGCCTCGTTGAGTCTCCTCTCGAAGTTGGTGAGATCATCGCTCGCTATGAGGGAGGCGGTAAGAGCGCTACGGGAGGCGATGAAACCCCTCAGCTACTGCACCGGATTCGGGTCGAAAGGATGCAACTCGGTCGAATCGCGTCGGCCATCGACATGATCGTAGTTAGAAGGCAACAACTACGCCAACGTGCGGTCAGTGTCAAGCGCAGGTTGCTGCTTAAATAGACCGCAGAGGAAACGATTCAAATCGGGTTGGTTATAGGGCCTTCTAAATAGACAGGGTGACCGGTCAGTTCGACTGTGATCAGTCCATCGACCGGAACAAGCGTCGACATCGCGCCAAATTGATCCGTCATCGTGATGTTCCCGTTGGCGGCATACATTGCCGTAGTGGGCGTCGTTGCCCACGCGACCCGCGTCGCATTCAAATTTGCGCCAAATACGTACGAGTAAACCGACGTGCTGTCCAGTGCATCCCGGCTACTGAACGGCTTGCCGTTCAGTAGCCGGATCATGACAGCCTCGGCGACGGCGGAGGGCTTGGGCGCGAATGCGGGTACTTCGTCCGTGACCTGGCGCAGCAGCCCGAAGTTTCCCTCGTGGTCCGAAGCGTCAGCGGTGTCATTCACGAGGTCGTACCAAAAGAATTTTTCAACACCGTTCGCAAATGCGATGGTTTGCGTTCGCACGAGATTGTCGGCTTGGTCCTGTTCTGAGAAGCTGGCCGTCGACCATCCAAGTTCTGTGATCCAAATCGGCTTGCTCACATCACCGTTGTACTCCTTGATTCGTGAAACGGCCTGCTGAAGGCTCGCCTCGATGAACTCCGGCCCACTTTCAAAGGAATAGTCGTACGGATGAAAGCTAACAGCGTCGAGGGAATCCAGACCACCGGCCGCGTATAAGGCGGTCAGCCATGCATCGTCCTGATGAGCAATTGCTGGACCCACGATGAGCGCCGCGGGATGCTCCGCTTTGACCGACGCGGCGGCAGACTGCAGAAGGGGCAAATAACACGCGGCCGTCGTTCCGCATGCACTCGTGTTCATTCGAGGGATATTGAACTCATTATAGATTTCGACGGCTGCGGAGTCATAATGCTCGACCATCTCAGACGTGAAAGCGCCGTACGCAGCCAAAGCATTCGGTGAGCTGGGAGTCTTTCCGCCATCGTAGAGCTTGTTTGCGTAGTCACTGATCGGTAGGAAACTTACGCCTGCATTTGCATAGTCCTGAATCATGGCATCGTCGTTGGTTGGGAAAGAGTACTTGCCGAGTGTGGTTTCAGCGCCGTCCCACTTAGCATCTGTGCGCACGCTTGCAATACCCAATTGAGCGACAATAGAGCCGGAGTTGAAATACGCAGGCGTGAGGTGCACGCCAACTCCGAAACGTTCGTCCGTGGGCGAAGCGTTCGTCGCTACCGGGTCGAGAATCGCGAAGGACGTGTCCAGCCGGTCGTCAGTATTATCGTTGTTGGAGATCGCAATCGAGTAATACCCGGGGTCGAGGTGTTGCAGCGACACCACGGCGAGACCGGGCTGCAGGTCTACCGTGCCCTGGTCTACGGTGGCGCCGGCCTCATCGGTGATCGTCCAGGCTGCGCCGGGGATCTTCCAGGACACGCCGATGGCCGCTTCACCGGTGTTGAGCAGCAGGGAGGTATTTGTAATCCGGGTGGGGGCAGTGAACCTCTCGAAGGACGGGTTGGCCAGTAGGTTTTCGTTGGAATTCGCGGCCGTCATGGTGACGGAGTCGAGACTCACGCCGGCCGTCGGAGCTGCCGAGAGAATACTAATCGGCATCGACATCTCGTCGGCAGCGGTCTTGTAGGTCCAGGTCTGCTCTTGCCAGGATGCATTGACGGCCTTGAAGTCGTACCGGTCCTGACCGGACCCGCCCATGATGATGGAGATGCCGGGGGTGACAGATTTCTGGCCCGCGGTTTTGACGCTTGCTGCGAGCGTGTAGGTCGTCGACGGGGAGACGGCGACGACCTGGCTCAGGGCGCGGCGGATGGTATTTTCTGCGGGATTGGTGCTGTCGATGCGCAGTCCGATGGTGCCGTTCGCGGCGTCGCCGGCTTCTGCGGCGAAAATGGATGCGGTGTCAGCGTTGTCTTGGCTCCAGCCTTCGAACGTGGCTGCGACATTCGCCGTGGGAAGCAGCACAACGGGCTCAGGCGCCGGCGTAGGAGTGGCCGTCGGGGCAGCACTCGGAGTTGCCTCCATGGTGAACGCGGGCCACAGGTTAACGGCGGTGACGCCGCCGACGAGGGCGAGCACCACGACGCCAGCGGTGATGAGGCGCCAACGGGGTTGGCGGCGGAGGCGATTGAGGATATTCATGTGTCTCTCGAAAAGTTGACGTGGAATCGTGCGGGGAAATGGGAGGCCGGGGTGGAGATCCCGTCCGGGTGACTGGGACTAAGCGTGTGCTTCTGTGGCGACCCAGCTGCGAAGTGTGGAGCGAAAAACCGACTGGTCGAACTGCCAGGCGCGATCGATGCAGTCCTGGGGGCGCATGGTCGCAGCGCGTAAAACGGCCTCACGGGCTTTGCCGCCCGTGAACTCATGGAGGTGCACGCCGGTCACGCCGTCGACCACCGATTCCGCCGCGCCGCCGATGGCGCGGACGATGACCGGGGTGCCGGTGGCCATGGCTTCAACGGGCATGATGCCGAAGTCTTCGATGGCGGGAAAGACATAGGCCAGCGCGCGTCGGTACAGGGCACTCAGGAGGGCGCGGGACGGCTTGAGCACGAACGACACCTGGCCAGGGTGCTGCGCGGCCAGCGCCTGCAGGTCGGGCAGCGACGGCCCGTCGCCGGCCAGAACCACGGCGGTGTCGGATACGACGCCGAGGGCGACGACTAGGTCCAGGCGCTTGTAGGGGATGAACCTGGACGCGCCGAGCAGGAACGTGGAGGGCAGGCCGTCCAGAATCGCCAGTTCGTCCGCCAAGAGTTCAGCGGCCGGATCGTCGGCGAACGCCTGCACATCGACGGGCGGGTGAATCACTACGCTGTCGCGATGCCACGCGTTCTGGATGCGCTGGCGGACAAACTCGCTGTTGGCTGCGATTGCCGTTGGCTCCTGGGCGCGATCGCGGTCGAGGCGCTGAAGGGGCCTCCTGACCAGTTTAGCCAGTGCGTGGTTGCCTCGCGCGTCGAGTTCCGGCGTCCAAATGTAGCGTGCAGGAGTGTGTGCGTAAACGAGCTTGGGAACCCCTCGTGCGGGCCCGGCGAAGCGGGCGTGGTGCGCGAACAGGTGCGAACTGCAGAGGATCCAGTCTGCGTCCCGGGCGCCGAGGTGCCGCCAGGTCAGGGGCATGAACGGCAGGGCGAGTGCCTTTGACTTGCGCAGCGGAGTGCGCGCCAGCCAAGTCTCGGCGACGTCGACACCGGCGAATCGTTCGGGGGCGTCATTCCAGAGTGACTGGATCCGCGCATTAGGGAAGGTCGCGACGATTTCTTCGACAACGTTCTCGGAACCTCCGCGGTTCGCCAGCCACTCGTGAACGATGATGCCTGGCATATGAGAAGCTCCCCCTGGAGTCTGTGGGCGGTCCTGTTGACCCGGGCCATCTTCTCCACCCTACGATACAGACGCCGCGCGCCTGTGCGCCGACGGCCGATTCAACATTCATTCGCAAGCAGCCCCCTTACGATGGCGGGATGGATGAGCTAATTATGACGGATCAGGAACCGCCCAAGAGCAGGGTTCGGCAACAGCTCGGCCTGACCCTGGTGCTGGCTTACGGCACCATCGTCCTGCTGGCCACGATGTGGCCGACACCCCTAGACCAGGGATTTGAGTCTTCGATCACCAAGCTGCTGGATGTACTGCACCGAAACGGTGTCCCGGAGTGGTTTGGTTACAACAAGCTCGAATTCTCGGCAAATGTTCTGATGTTCGTTCCACTTGGCTTTTTGGTGTGCATGCTGCTGCCGGTGCGCGTTTGGTGGCTCGCGTTGGTTATCTGCCCGGGAATGTCTGTGGCGATCGAACTGACCCAGGCATTTGCACTAAGCGCCCGATTTGCCACCGTGTCAGACGTGGCGTCGAACTCCGTTGGCGCCCTGATCGGAGCAATCATCGCCGTTGCGCTCCGGGCCGCGATTAACCAGCGCGACGAAAAGATCATCGCGCGGCGCATTTGGGAACTTGGGCTCGCGCGGTAGCTTGAGAGCCTGGCTATTGGCCGCAGTCACCTTCCAAGATAGTTTTCGGCGTTGCGTTGATCATTGGGGTGCCGCGAACCTCAAGTTCTCCGTATTTCCCTGCTGCGCCCTGAAACGATGCAGTAACCGTGCTGATGTCTCCGGGCGCGAGATAGACGGTGAATTTCGCGACCGGGCGGCCGAGATCGACTGCGCGGGTGGTTACCTGGGTGAGTTCCCCTTCGACATCCACGGTGGCGGAAGTGAGCGTTGCACCGACCGGTCCGTAGACGAATACTTCGGTACTGAACAAGTTGCCGAGTGTGCCGCTCTTCACGTAGTCGGGCAGGTCAGCTTGTTGCGCATTCGTGAGATTCGAGGTCAGGGTGGCCGAGCTAGTGATCGTTGGGTTTTGCGGTGCGGTGCAGATATCACTGCTCGTGGTGGTGGCCGTTTTTAGGTAATAGTCAATTTTCGATGCCGAGGTATCCCGGTAGTAGATTCCCACGACCGTGGCATCGGCATTGTCCTTGGGTAGGGTTCCCTGAAGACGGCTGCCGTCCAGTAGCTTCTGTAGGTCGGGGTTGGCGAACCAGGCCATGATACTTCCCTGATTGACGCCCTTTGTGACGGCCGCCGCCATTTCTCTCATGTCGAAGTCTCCACTGAGGACCTTGGTAAGGATGGTACTAGCTGCCTCGGCGAAGAACGCGTCGACCTTCTCCGCCTCTTTGTAGCTATCCCATCGGAAGTACACCTCATTGAGCAGGAGGCTGACGGCGTTGTCGCTGGAGAGTACGTCTCCGGTGCTCAACGTGATGGGCCCCGTGGCCTTCAGCATGTAGCTGAGGGCGAGCGGGTCGATGGAGATAACGCCGTCAACGTCTGTTCCGCGGTCACGTTGAACATGGGCCTTTAGAATTTGGCCAGCTGTGGGGAAGTCCGGCCGACTGGTCGCAGTATTCGAGTGTGTCACCAAATACTGCGAGTAGAGGTCAATCGCGCTCTGGTCCACGGCGACGTCGACGGGGTCGCGGTTGAGCAAGTCGGCGCTGCTGGCCTGGTCGGTGATCTCCACCGAGCCGTGATCGGCAGTAAGAATGCTTAACGACGCGGCGCTCCCGCCGAGGGCGGTGCTCTCCGCGTTGTTCTGGAAGGCCAGGATGTAGTTGCGGGCGCCATCTTGCCCCAGCGCCGTTCCAGCCACATTGAGTAGCGGTGCAGCGCGATTCACTGCATCTGTCGCGGTCACGAGAAGGCCATCCAGTTTGACAACAGCGTCCGACACTGGGCCCACCGTGGCCGTGGTATCGATGCTCCCCAGCTTGGACAGAGATTGGGCGAAGACCGTCTGCGCGGAGGCGACAATTGTCACGGCTTCGTCGAGTGGGGTGAGGTCGAATCCACCCGTCTTCGGGTCTCGAGCGCTCAAGTCAAACTCGCTAACGAGGGTGATAGACGGCGCCGCCACCTCCTGCACGATGTCATCGATACTCTCGGCCACGTAACGTACGCCGGTGAGGTTCTGCCCGAGCACGGGCACGAACTCGGCGATTTTCCAGGTGAGGTCGCGGGTGCCGTTCACTGCACTAGACGAACGTTGCTGCAACTCTTCGCTTGTCGCGGCCAGGCCGGTGAAGTCGCCGGCCTTGACCTGTTCCTGCAGTTGTTCGACGAGGCGTTGAGACGCCTCAAGGTCCGTCTTCACCGCAAGCGCACGCGTTGCGAGCCAGGTGCCGGCACCTAAAAAAAGAACCACGGCAACTCCGGCTCCGATCCGCACCCGACGCTTTGTGGTTGATCGCTTGGCCTGTCGGTGCGCGTGGGCACGCGTAGCGCGTGCGGTAGCGCGCCCGGAGTCTCTGGAAATCACAGGTCAACACTAGACGAGCGTTTCGGTGAAGTCGGCGAATGCCGACGGAGGTGGGCGTCGACGGCCCATGAACGGGGGGCAGTGCATGGGCGGGGCGACCACGAACCTGCCCGTTGTATGTGAAAAGATAAAGGCATCAAGCTCGGCTTCGAATGTCTACAGAGCCGACGGGCTGAAATTCCAGGGGGAACAACGCGTGGCAGTGACCGATCGGCGCACGGTAGGCGTAACGAGACGCAAGTCGTGGCAACGCGCTTTTGCGATGCGACTTTTCGCGACGGATATCATCGTCGTAATCTGCGCAGTGTTCGGGTCGCAGCTGCTGTGGTTCGGCTTCGCGCCGGTCGAGCTGGTTGCAGAGGGAGGGCTCGACCTTGAAACGAGCTATTTCACTGTTTCGGTAATTCTCGTTGTTGCGTGGATGTTGATACTCGATATTTTCGCAACGCGAGATCATAAGGTCATCGGCAGCGGCACCCTGGAATATAAGAGAGTCGCCGATGCGACTTTTCTGCTTTTCGGATTGTTCGCCATCTTCGCCTATCTGTTCAAGCTCGAAGTCGCTCGCGGATACTTTCTGACCGCGCTTCCGGTCGGGCTGGTGGTGCTCGCTCTTTCTCGGTGGAGTTGGCGCCAGTGGCTGCGCAAAAACCAGGCCGCCGGTGGCTACCTGTCGCGGGCCCTGCTGCTGGGCGAGCGTCAGAAGTCCACCCACGTTGCACAGACGATCATGCGCACCCCGGGCTCGGGCCTGCTCCTTGTTGGCGCTCTCACCCAGCCCGAGACCGTTCACAATGGGCCCATCCATGGTGTTCCCATTCTCGGCGGCTACGACGACCTGCTGCGGGCGGTCGACGAAGCGCAGGCCGACACCGTGATTCTCACTGGAGCCGACAAGATCAACCCGGCAGTGATGCGTCGGATTGGTTGGCAACTTGACGCGCACGATATCGAACTCATCGTGGCACCGGCACTGACCGACATTGCCGGACCGAGAATCCACGCACGGCCAGTCGCCGGATTACCCCTCATTCACGTGAGTTACCCGGCGTTCGAAGGCGCCCGACGGTGGACCAAGCGAAGCTTCGACGTTGTCACGTCGTCTTTGCTGATTCTGCTGAGCTCTCCGGTGCTCATCGGCGTCGCCATCGCGGTGAAGCGATCAAGCCCGGGCGACATCATCTACCGCCAGGTGCGGGTCGGTCGCACGGGCGACGTGTTCGGCATGTTGAAGTTTCGGTCGATGGTGCAAAACGCCGACGACCAGCTGGAGAGTTTGCTCGATGCACAGGGCACGTCCGACAAGCCCTTGTTCAAGGTCACGAATGATCCCCGCATCACGCCGGTGGGCCTGTTCATTCGCAAGTTCTCGCTGGACGAGCTTCCGCAGTTGTTCAACGTGCTTCGCGGCGAGATGAGCCTCGTCGGGCCCCGCCCGCAGCGCGCCGCCGAGGTGGCGCTGTACGACGACGCCGCCCACCGCCGCCTCATCATGAAGCCCGGAATGAGCGGCCTGTGGCAGGTGAGCGGGCGGTCAAACCTGAGCTGGGAAGACAGCATCCGTCTCGATCTGTACTACGTCGAGAACTGGTCGCTGACCGCGGACATCCTGATTCTGTGGCGCACGTTTCGGGCTGTGGCCCGACCTGAAGGCGCTGTCTAAGCACCGACACGCCGAGCGCGACACGCCCGGGTTGCACGAAGTGGCAACTGTGTGGCAGACTCTTCTAGTTCAACACTTTCGACGTGCGCTATGCGCCGTTGGAATCACTGCCAGGCAGTGCATAGTCGCGTCACGCTCTACGAAGAACACATTGTCGTAGCGCGCAGATTGCAGGCTAGGCCGCGGGGAGCAGAGCGCAGCATAAATCAACGATCTGGTCGGCGTGGGTTAAACCGTGCCGTCCCCCGGGTTCTGCTTCTGGGAGTCGACGTTGACGATGAGCGTCGTTTATTCGTGCGTGATTCGAAATTGACATATGAACAGTGGTGCTAATGGCAGCAGTGCTACTACGGCGTCCAATGCAACCTCGGCAAATCCTGCCGTTGTCTGTAAGACGCCTCGACAGAGAGAGAGTTCGACATGGCGGGACAGAAGATCCGCATTCGACTTAAGTCGTATGACCACGAGGTCATCGACATTTCGGCGCGCAAGATCGTCGACACAGTGACCCGTGCGGGCGCTACAGTCGTCGGCCCGGTGCCGCTTCCGACCGAGAAGAACGTGGTGTGTGTCATCCGTTCTCCTCACAAGTACAAGGACAGCCGGGAGCACTTTGAAATGCGCACCCACAAGCGTCTGATCGACATCATTGACCCGACCCCGAAGGCTGTTGACTCGCTCATGCGCCTCGACCTTCCGGCCGACGTCAACATCGAGATCAAGCTCTAGGGCCCGCGATGTCATACTCCGATACCAAGACCACCAAGGGTCTCCTCGGCAAGAAGCTCGGCATGACCCAGGTGTGGGACGAGAACAACAAGCTTGTTCCCGTTACCGTCATCGAGATCGCGCCGAACGTTGTCACGCAGATTCGCACCAAGGCCGTCGACGGCTACAACGGCGTTCAGATCGCCGCTGGTCCCATCGACCCGCGCAAAGTCAACAAGCCCCTTGCCGGTCACTTCGACAAGGCCGGCGTCACGCCGCGTCGCCACATCACCGAGCTCCGCACCGCGGATGCCGCTGACTACAACCTGGGCCAGGAGCTCACCGTTGACGGTGTCTTCGCTGCCGGCACCAAGGTTGATGTCATGGGCACCAGCAAGGGTAAGGGTTTCGCCGGTGTTATGAAGCGTCACAACTTCAAGGGTGTCTCCTCTTCTCACGGTTCGCACCGCAACCACCGCAAGCCCGGTTCCATCGGTGCTTCCTCGACCCCGAGCCGTGTCTTCAAGGGCATGCGCATGGCCGGTCGTATGGGTGGCGAGCGCGTAACCGTGTTGAACCTCAAGGTGCACGCTATTGACGCCGACAAGGGCCTCATGCTCGTCAAGGGTGCCGTTCCCGGCGCTCGTGGCCGCCTCGTATTCGTTCGCAACGCAGTGAAGGGAGCCTAGTCACCATGGCTACAGCACTCGACATCATTGACGCCAAAGGCAAGAAGGCAGGCTCTGCTGAGCTTCCCGACGAGCTCTTCGACGTTCCCGCCAACATTCCTCTCATCCACCAGGTCGTTGTCGCGCAGCTCGCTGCCGCACGCCAGGGAACGAGCAAGGTCAAGCGCCGTGGAGAAGTTTCCGGTGCCGGCCGTAAGCCGTTCAAGCAGAAAGGAACCGGTCGCGCTCGTCAGGGCTCGATCCGCGCTCCTCAGATGACCGGTGGTGGAATCGTCCACGGACCGACCCCGCGCAGCTACGACCAGCGCACCCCGAAAAAGATGATCGCCGCAGCCCTCAAGGGTGCACTGAGCGACCGCGCCCGCGGTGGCCGCCTGCACATCGTCGAGGCACTGTTCACGGCGGAGACCCCCAACACCAAGGTTGCCCTGGAGCTGCTCACGCAGATCGCCACGAGCAAGCACGTGCTGGTTGTTCTCGAGCGCACCGACGAAACCACGTTGCGGAGCATTCGCAACCTCCCGACGGTGCACATCCTCTCGTGGGATCAGCTCAACGCTTATGACGTGCTCGTCAGCGACGACATTGTCTTCACCACCGGCGCGTTCAACGCGTTCGTGGAGAGCAAGACCAAGAAGGAAGAGGTGGCCGCATAATGACTATCGCGACCAACAAGGACCCCCGCGACATCATCATCTCTCCGGTTGTCTCTGAGAAGAGCTACGGCCTGATTGACGAGGGTAAGTACACCTTCATCGTTGACCCCCGCTCGAACAAGACGGAGATCAAGCTCGCGATCGAAAAGATCTTCAAGGTGCAGGTCGCTTCGATCAACACCCTGAACCGCGTGGGCAAGACTCGCCGCACCAAGTTCGGCATGGGCAAGCGCAAGGACACCAAGCGTGCCATTGTCACGCTCAAGTCTGGCTCCATCGACATCTTCACGGCCGTCGGCTAAGCGACAGGCAGAGGGATAACTAATGGCTATTCGTAAGTACAAGCCCACGACCCCGGGTCGACGCGGTTCATCCGTTGCCGACTTCGCGGAAATCACGCGTTCCACCCCGGAGAAGTCGCTTCTGCGTCCGCTCTCCAAGACCGGTGGACGTAACAACCAGGGCCGCATCACGACCCGTCACATCGGTGGTGGCCACAAGCGCCAGTACCGCGTGATCGACTTCAAGCGCAACGACAAGGACGGCGTCAACGCCCGCGTCGCTGAAATTGAATACGACCCGAACCGCACGGCGCGCATCGCGCTCCTGCACTTCATCGACGGCACGAAGCGTTACATCATCGCGCCGAACAAGCTCAGCCAGGGCGACATCATCGAGTCGGGAGCCGGGGCTGACATCAAGCCCGGCAACAACCTGCCGTTGAAGAACATCCCCACCGGTACCATCATTCACGCGATCGAGCTGCGTCCGGGTGGTGGTGCCAAGATGGCCCGCTCCGCCGGTTCGTCGGTTCGTCTCGTCGCGAAGGAGGGCGTCTACGCCCAGCTTCGTCTGCCGTCTGGTGAAATCCGCAACGTGGATGCTCGCTGCCGCGCGACGATCGGCGAGGTCGGCAACGCCGAGCAGTCGAACATCAACTGGGGCAAGGCCGGACGTATGCGCTGGAAAGGCGTTCGCCCGACCGTTCGTGGTGTTGCCATGAACCCGGTTGATCACCCGCACGGTGGTGGTGAGGGTAAGACGTCCGGTGGACGCCACCCCGTCAGCCCCTGGGGCCAGAAGGAAGGGCGCACCCGCCACCCGAATAAGGAAAGCGACAAGCTCATTGTTCGTCGCCGCACCGTCGGCAAGAAGCGTAAGTAGGAGTAGACGATGCCAAGAAGTCTTAAGAAAGGCCCTTTCGTTGACGACCACCTGCTTCGCAAGGTGTTCACGGCGAACGAAGCCAAGAGCAAGAACGTAATCAAGACCTGGTCGCGCCGCTCGATGATTATCCCCGACATGCTCGGACACACCATCGCAGTGCACGACGGACGCAAGCACATCCCGGTGTTCGTCACCGAGAGCATGGTCGGCCACAAGCTCGGCGAGTTTGCGCCCACCCGCACCTTCCGTGGACACGTGAAGGACGACAAGAAGGGCCGTCGCCGCTAACGCGGTGACGTGAAGGAGGAGAAGAAATGGTGGAGTCGATCGCACGCGTGCGTCACATCCGCGTTACCCCCCAGAAGGCTCGTCGCGTTGTCAACATGATCCGCGGCAAGCAGGCGCACGAAGCGCTGGGAATTCTGAAGTTCGCGCCGCAGGGCGCGAGCGATCCGGTGTACAAGCTGGTGGCCTCGGCCATCGCCAACGCCCGGGTCAAAGCAGATGCAGCCAACACGTATCTGGACGAGCAGGACCTGTTCATCAGCCGGGCATTCGTTGACGAGGGTACGACCCTCAAGCGTTTCCAGGCTCGTGCCCAGGGTCGCGCATTCGAAATCAAGAAGCGCACCAGCCACATCACGGTTGTGCTCACCACTCCTGAGGAGGGTACGAAGTAATGGGTCAGAAAGTAAATCCCTATGGCTTCCGTCTGGGAATCACCACCGATCACGTATCGCGTTGGTTCTCCGACTCGACCAAGCCGGGTCAGCGTTACGCTGACTTTGTTGCAGAAGACGTCAAGATCCGTCGCCTGCTGAGCACCAGCCTCGACCGTGCCGGCGTCAGCCGCATCGAGATCGAGCGCACTCGTGACCGTGTTCGCGTTGACATTCACACTGCCCGTCCGGGCATTGTGATTGGTCGCCGCGGCGCGGAGGCCGAGCGCATCCGCTCTGACCTGGAAAAGCTCACCGCCAAGCAGATTCAGCTGAACATCCTCGAGGTCAAGAACCCCGAGCAGGATGCCCAGCTCGTCGCGCAGGGTATTGCCGAGCAGCTCTCCGCACGTGTGGCATTTCGCCGCGCGATGCGTAAGGGCCTGCAGGGTGCACAGCGCGCCGGCGCCAAGGGTGTTCGCATCCAGGTGTCCGGTCGTCTGGGTGGCGCCGAGATGAGCCGCAGCGAGTTCTACCGCGAAGGTCGTGTGCCCCTGCACACCCTGCGCGCGAACATCGACTACGGCTTCTACGAAGCCAAGACCACCTTCGGCCGCATCGGCGTGAAGGTCTGGATCTACAAGGGCGACATCACCAACAAGGAACTCGCTCGCGAGCAGGCCAACGCTAAGTCGTCCCGCCCCGAGCGTCGTGACGATCGACCGCGTCGTGCACCTCGTGCGGATGCGCCGGCAGCGGCTCCCGTCGCAGCGGTCGCGGAGGCTAAATAATGTTGATTCCACGTAGAGTCAAGCACCGTAAGCAGCACCACCCGGGTCGCACCGGCCACGCTACCGGTGGCACCACGGTGTCCTTCGGTGAGTACGGCATTCAGGCGTTGACCCCCGCATATGTGACCAACCGTCAGATCGAGTCCGCTCGTATCGCCATGACGCGTCACATCAAGCGTGGCGGAAAGGTGTGGATCAACATCTACCCCGACCGTCCGCTGACCAAGAAGCCGGCCGAAACCCGCATGGGTTCCGGTAAGGGTTCGGTCGAGTGGTGGGTTGCCAACGTCAAGCCGGGTCGCGTTCTGTTCGAGCTCAGCGGTGTCACCGACGCCGTTGCGAAAGAGGCGCTGACCCGCGCAATTCATAAGCTGCCCCTCAAGGCACGCATCATCAAGCGCGAGGAGGGCGACGCATAATGGCGATCGGCACCAAGGAGCTCGCCCCAGTCGAGCTCGATACTTTTGACAATGAAAAGCTGTTCGAAGAGCTGAAGAAGGCCAAGGAAGAGCTGTTCAACCTGCGCTTCCAGTCGGCTACCGGTCAGCTTGAGAGCCACGGCCGCCTCCGCGCGGTCAAGCGCGATATCGCTCGCATCTACACGGTTCTCCGTGAGCGCGAGCTGGGCATTCGTGCCACGCCCATCGCAGCCCCGGCTCCGGCCAAGGCTGAGAAGGCTGAAAAGAAGACCAAGAAGGCCAAGGCAGCAGTGGAGTCCACCGATGACGCTGCAGCCGAGGCCGTCGAGACGAAGGAGGCCTAGTCATGGCGAAGACTGACGAAACGGTCGTCGCAGGCGAGGCCACCGAGCTCGTACGCGGTTACCGCAAGACGCTGCGTGGTTACGTGACCAGCGACAAGATGAATAAAACCATCATTGTCGTGGTCGAAGACCGCGTGAAGCACCCGTTGTACGGCAAGGTCATCCGCCGTACATCCAAGCTGAAGGCGCACGACGAGGCGAACTCCGCCGGCATCGGCGACCTGGTCCTGATCAGTGAGACCCGTCCGCTTAGCGCTTCCAAGCGCTGGCGCCTGGTCGAGATTCTTGAGAAGGCCAAGTAAGCCTCGCGCTTACTTGACGTAAAGGAGTTATAAAGTGCTTCAGCAAGAATCACGAGTCAAGGTTGCCGACAACACCGGTGCCAAGGAACTCTTGACCATCCGCGTTCTCGGTGGCTCCGGCCGCCGTTACGCCGGCCTGGGCGACGTCATCGTCGCCACGGTCAAGGATGCAATCCCGGGCGGCAACGTCAAGAAGGGTGACATCGTCAAAGCTGTCATCGTTCGCACCAAGAAGGAGACTCGTCGTCCAGACGGCTCCTACATCAAGTTCGATGAGAACGCTGCAGTGATCTTGAAGGCAGACGGTGACCCCCGCGGCACCCGAATCTTCGGACCGGTCGGTCGCGAGCTTCGCGACAAGAAGTTCATGAAGATCATCTCGCTGGCACCGGAGGTTATTTAATCATGGCCAGAATCAAAAAGGGTGACCTCGTTCAGGTCATCAGCGGCCGCAGCCAGGCTCGCGGCGGAGACCGTGGCAAGCAGGGCAAGATCATCTCCGTCGACGTCGAGAAGAACCGTGTCCTCGTTGAGGGCATCAACTTCGTGACCAAGCACGTTCGCGTCGGCCAGACCCAGCGCGGCACCAAGACGGGCGGCATCGAGACCTTCGAAGCCCCCATCCACGTGTCCAACGTTGCAATCGTCGACCCGGAGTCCAAGAAGCCGACTCGCGTCGGCTTCCGCCAGGAAGAGGTAACGAAGGACGGCGTCACCAAGACGGTCCGCATTCGTTACGCCAAGAAGTCAGGGAAGGACCTCTAATGACTGACACCATTACGGGCACCGAGCCCGTCAAGGCCCTGCCGCGTCTGAAGCAGAAGTACCGCGATGAGATCAGTGCCAAGCTCTCCGAGGAACTCGGCTTCACCAACGTGCACCGCATCCCCACCCTGACGAAGATCGTCGTCAACATGGGTGTCGGAGAAGCAGCACGCGACGGCAAGGTGATGGACGGTGCGGTTTCCGACCTCACCAAGATCACCGGCCAGAAGCCGCAGGTCACCAAGGCCCGCAAGTCCATCGCGCAGTTCAAACTGCGTGAGGGACAGCCCATCGGCGCCCACGTCACTCTTCGTGGCGACCGCATGTGGGAATTCCTCGACCGGCTGCTCAGCCTGGCCCTTCCTCGTATCCGTGACTTCCGCGGTCTGTCCGACAAGCAGTTCGACGGTGCGGGCAACTACACCTTCGGTCTGACCGAGCAGGTCATGTTCCACGAGATCGACCAGGACCGCATCGACCGCGTTCGCGGTATGGACATCACGGTTGTCACGACCGCGAAGACCAACGACGAGGGTCGCGCGCTGCTCAAGGCGCTCGGCTTCCCGTTCAAGTCGGACGACGCACAGAAGTAGTCCAACTACGCAGGAACATTTTCAACTAGAGTTGGGAGCTTGCGCCACGCAGGCTCCCAACTCGGGTTGGCAACGCACGCTGCGTACGTAAGCATCGGGCGCACATAGAATTTCACCCCGGAAGTCGATCAACCGATCGGCTTCCTCACCACCACAGGTCGTCATTCGTGTAACGGATGGGCGAAACCAGGCGAGAAAGGCACCACAAAATGACAATGACAGATCCGGTCGCAGACATGCTGACCAGACTGCGCAACGCGAACTCGGCGTACCACGACACCGTGTCCATGCCGCATAGCAAATTGAAAGCGCACATCGCTGACATCCTCAAGGCTCAGGGTTACATCTCTGCCTGGACCGTCAAGGATGCAACAGTAGGCAAGACCCTCACGCTGGACCTCAAGTTCGGTCCGAACCGTGAGCGTTCCATCGTAGGCATCAAGCGGGTTTCCAAGCCCGGCCTGCGCGTGTACGCAAAGTCGACTGAGATCCCCACGGTTCTCGGCGGCCTCGGCGTTGCCATCCTGTCCACCTCCAGCGGTCTGCTCACCGACCGCCAGGCTGAGAAGAAGGGCGTAGGCGGAGAAGTTCTCGCCTACGTGTGGTAACCGAAAATGTCACGTATTGGAAGACTCCCCATCCCGATCCCCGCTGGGGTCACGGTTGTGGCTGACGGCCAGGCCGTCTCCGTCAAGGGCCCGAAGGGCGAGCTCGCGCTCGTCGTTTCCAACCCCATCTCGGTGTCGATCGAGGACGGTCACGTTCTCGTATCCCGTCCGAACGACGAGCGCCAGTCGCGTTCGCTGCACGGTCTGACCCGCACCCTGATCAACAACCAGATCATCGGCGTAACCGTTGGTTACTCCAAGGGTCTCGAAATCGTCGGTACCGGTTACCGCGCGGCGCAGAAGGGCACCTCCGTTGAGTTCGCCCTCGGCTTCTCGCACCCGGTCGTCGTCGAGCCGCCTGTCGGAATCGTTTTGACCGTCGAGAGCGTCAACAAGCTCACGGTCAGCGGAATCGACAAGCAGGCCGTCGGCGAGGTTGCCGCCAACATCCGTAAGATTCGCAAGCCAGAGCCCTACAAGGGCAAGGGTGTGCGTTACGCCGGCGAGATTGTTCGCCGCAAGGCCGGAAAGAGCGGTAAGTAACCATGGGACTCGGAACTAGAGGCAAGAGCAAGGCCGCAGCCCGCGGACGTCGACACACCCGTCTTCGCAAGAAGATCGAGGGAACGGCGCTTCGCCCGCGCCTTGTCGTCACACGCTCGGCTCGCCACGTATTCGTGCAGGTCGTCGACGACAGCAAGGGTTTCACCCTTGCGTCGGCATCCACGCTCGAAACGGATTTGCGCACCTTCGATGGTGACAAGACCGCCAAGGCCCGCAAGGTCGGTGAGCTTGTTGCTGAGCGTGCGAAAGCCGCCGGCATCGAAGCCGTTGTATTTGACCGTGGTGGCAGCAAGTACGCAGGACGCGTCGCAGCCATCGCCGAGGGAGCTCGAGAGGGTGGATTGAACCTGTGAGCACTGAAAAGATCGAAACCACAGCACCTGTTGCTGCCGTTGCCGAGGCGCCGGTTGAAACCGCCGCCTCCACGACCCCGCCGCAGAACGAGCCCCGCGAGGCTCGTCGTGGTGGCCGTGAGCGCAACCCGAACAAGGATCGCGGAAGCCGTGATGCCGACAAGAGCCAGTTCCTGGAGCGCGTCGTCACCATCAACCGCGTGTCGAAGGTCGTCAAGGGTGGTCGTCGCTTCAGCTTCACCGCTCTCGTCGTCGTCGGCGACGGTAACGGCCTGGTCGGCGTTGGATACGGTAAGGCCCGCGAGGTCCCGACCGCTATCTCCAAGGGCGTCGAAGAGGCGAAGAAGAACTTCTTCCGCGTTCCTCGCGTCGGCCTGACCATCCCGCACCCCGTGCAGGGTGAGGCTGCAGCCGGCGTCGTTCTGCTTCGTCCGGCAGCAGCAGGTACCGGCGTTATCGCCGGTGGCCCGGTGCGCGCCGTACTCGAATGCGCTGGCATCCACGACGTGCTGAGCAAGTCGCTCGGTTCGTCGAACACCATCAACATCGTGCACGCCACGGTCGAGGCCCTGCACCAGCTCGAAGAGCCGCGTGCGGTTGCGGCTCGCCGCGGCCTTGCCTATGAAGACGTGGCTCCGGCCCGTTTTCTTCGTGCCGACGCTGCTGCTGCCGCAGCAGCTGCAACCGCGAAGGCAGGTGCCTGATGGCCCAGCTGAAGATCACACAGATCAAGTCCAAAATTAGTGAGAAGCAGAACCAGCGCGACACTCTTCGCAGCCTGGGTCTGCGACGCATTGGCGCCGTCACGATCCGCGAGGACAACTCGCAGAACCGTGGCTACGTCAACACCGTCGCTCACCTCGTAAAGGTCGAGGAGATTGACTAATGGCTGACGAGAAGGAAGCTACCCAGGTAGCCGACAAGCCCGCCACGAAGAAGGCTGCTGCCCCCAAAAAGGCCGCAGCACCGAAGAAGGCCGCTGTTGCAGCCGAGTCGTCGGAGCCCCGCGAGCACGTGCTGAAGGTACACCACCTTCGCCCGGCACCCGGAGCGAAGAAGGCCCGCCAGCGCGTTGGCCGTGGTGAAGGATCCAAGGGTAAGACCGCGGGTCGAGGCACCAAGGGAACGAAGGCGCGTTACACCGTGCGCGTCGGCTTCGAGGGTGGGCAGATGCCGTTGCACATGCGCACCCCGAAACTGCGTGGATTCAAGAACCCGTTCCGCGTCGAGTACCAGGTTGTCAACCTGGAAAAGCTCGAAGTGCTCTACCCGGACGGCGGCGATGTCACCATCGCCAGCCTGATCGCCAAGGGTGCGGTTCGTGACAACGAAAAAGTCAAGGTTCTTGGAACCGGTGACATTACCGTTAAGCTGAACGTGACGGTCGACAAGGTCTCTGCGTCAGCTGCGCAGAAAATTGTCGCCGCGGGTGGATCTGTAAAGTAAGTCCGTAGACGCTCAATCGAGCTTGTCGAATCCGTCAATCGAGTAAATCGTTTGGTGTGATTCGACAAGCTCGATCGTTTTAAGTAGACCTACACGGGTCGATCTGCGTAAAAATCTGGAGGCCTTTTTGTTTAGCGCCATTGCGCGGATCTTCCGCACGCCCGACCTTCGTAAGAAGATCGGCTTCACCCTGGGCATCATTGCTCTGTTCCGGTTGGGCTCGTTCATTCCGGCCCCGTTCGTGGACTTCGGCAACGTGCAGCTGTGTCTCGCAGCCAACCAGGGCACGAGCGGCCTCTACGAGCTCGTCAACCTCTTCAGCGGTGGCGCTCTGCTCCAGCTGAGCGTGTTCGCGCTGGGCATCATGCCGTACATCACGGCCTCGATCATCGTGCAGTTGCTGCGCGTGGTCATCCCACACTTCGACACCCTCTATAAGGAGGGTGCCTCGGGCCAGAGCACTCTGACCCAGTACACCCGGTACCTCACCATCGCCCTCGGCATCCTGCAGTCGACCACCCTGATCACGGTGGCTCGCAGCGGCGCCCTGTTCGGCACATCCGCCAGCACCGAGTGCACGCAGCTGATCACCAACGATGCCTGGTACGCCATCATGCTCATGGTCATCACCATGACCGCCGGAACCGGCGTCATCATGTGGATGGGTGAGCTCGTCACCGAACGCGGCGTCGGCAACGGTATGTCACTGCTCATCTTCACCTCGATTGCCGCCCTGTTCCCGGGTTCGCTGAGCGCCATCGGCCAGCAGCAGGGCGCTGACACCCTGATCATCGTGCTGATCGTTGGAGTACTGGTGGTCGCCGGCGTGGTCTTCGTGGAGCAATCGCAGCGGCGAGTACCGGTGCAGTACGCCAAGCGCATGGTGGGTCGACGCACCTACGGTGGCAACAACACCTACATTCCGATCAAGGTCAACATGGCCGGCGTGATCCCCGTGATCTTCGCCTCCTCGTTGCTGTACCTGCCGGCCCTGCTCGCGCAATTCAACCAGCCGGCCGCGGGGCAGGAAGCTCCGGCCTGGGTGGTCTGGATCTCCAACAACCTCACCGGTGGCGACCAGCCGCTCTACATGGCGATGTACTTCCTGCTCATCATCGGCTTCACCTACTTCTACGTGGCCATCACTTTCAACCCCGAAGAAGTCGCCGACAACATGAAGAAGTACGGCGGGTTCATTCCCGGCATCCGCGCTGGCCGCCCGACCGCCGAGTACCTCGACTTCGTGCTGACCCGCATCACCCTGCCCGGCTCGATCTACCTGGGCCTGATCGCGCTGATCCCGCTCATTGCTTTCTCGGTCATCGGCGCCGACCAGAACTTCCCGTTCGGCGGCGCGAGCATCCTGATCGTCGTCGGTGTGGGGCTCGAGACGGTCAAGCAGATCGACTCGCAACTGCAACAGCGACACTATGAGGGGCTCCTTAAATGACCCGCCTACTACTGATCGGCCCGCCCGGCGCGGGTAAGGGCACGCAGGCCGAGCGCCTGGCGCTGGCCTTCGAAGTTCCCGCCGTCTCCACCGGCGACATCTTTCGCTACAACGTGACCAACAAGACCGAGCTGGGGCTCGAGGTCAAGTCGTTCATGGACGCGGGCGCCTACGTGCCAGATTCGCTCACCAACGCCATCGTCGCTGATCGGTTGAAAGAAACGGATGCCGCGAGCGGCTTTCTGCTCGACGGCTACCCGCGCACGACCGACCAGGTCGCCGAACTCGACCGTCTCCTGGAGGCTGAGGGTACCAAGCTCGACGTTGTCGTGCTGATCACCGCCGACACCGACGAGGTCGTGGCCCGGCTGCTCAAGCGTGCCGCCGAGCAGGGCCGCGCAGACGACACGGCCGACGTCATCCGTCACCGTCTTGACGTGTACGCCGAGCAGACCGCTCCGCTGATCGACGTGTACAGCGCCCGCGGCCTCGTGGTCACGATCGACGGCCTCGGCGCCGTGGAAGAGGTCACCGAACGAATTCTCGCCGCGCTGACCGAACGTGGCCTGCGCGCCAGCACCACCACGATCTGAACCGGTTTTTCTCAGCGGGTTTAGCCGTTTCGGGCCGGGCCTCACGGCCCGGCCCATCATCATGTGAACAGCCAGATACATAAAATATCGCTCCCGTGTTCGGAGCTAGTTTGTAGGAAATCAGTGAGTCTTCGTCGTTCCATCTACAAGAATCCAGCCCAGCTGCGCCTCATGATCGCGCCCGGTCTGGCCACCGCGGCCTCGCTCAAGGCTGCCCGCGCGGCCATGGTCGTCGGCGCCACCACTCTCGACATCGACGCCGCGGCCGAGGCCGCGATCCTGGTGCTGGGCGGCAAGCCCAACTTCAAGCTCGAAGAGGGCTACCACCACACCGTGTGTGCGTCGGTGAACGATGACGTGGTGCACGGCATCCCCTCCGCACGCCGACTCGAAGCCGGCGACATCGTCTCCATCGACAGCGGCGCGATCATCGAGGGCTGGAACGGCGACGCCGCCTTCAGCTTCGTGCTGCCAGACCCATCACGGCCCGAGGTCGTGGCCGAACGCCAGAAGCTGTCCGACGTGACCGAGCAGTCGCTCTGGCACGGTATCGCCCGACTGCACACGGCCCGGCACCTGAACGAGGTGGGCGATGCCATCGAAGACTATGTGGAATCGCAGGGCACCTACGGAATCCTCACCGACTATGTCGGTCACGGCATCGGCCGCTCCATGCACGAGGCCCCGCCGGTGTTCAACTACCGCGTGCGCCAGAAGGGCCCCGACGTGAAGCCGGGCCTGGTCGTCGCCATCGAGCCGATGGTCGTGCTCGGATCGATCGATACCTACACCCGCGAAGACGACTGGACCGTCGCCACGAGCGACGGCCTGGCCGCCGCGCACTGGGAACACAGCATCGCCGTGCACAAGGACGGCATCTGGGTCCTCACCGCTGAAGACGGCGGAGCCGCCGGCCTCGCTCCGTTCGGCATCGTTCCCGTCCCGATCGCCTAGCGTCTATTTGTCGATGAGGTGCACCAGCTCGTCGATGAAAGACGGGAAGTCCACCGAGCGTTTGATCAGACGCTGCACATCGGCGCGCTCGGTGAAGACCTCGACGAACTGGTCGAAGACGGACTGGAACGACGCCCGCCCGGCAGCGCTGAACGCGATCAGGGCCACCACGTTGACACGACTGTCACCCCAGGGCATGGGGGAGTCGTTGACCGCGATGGCAATGGACGTCTGCTGCGCGGTCATGGCCATGGCGTGGGGAACGGCGAGGTGGTCGGTGAACGCGGTCGACGACATCCGCTCGCGCTCGATAGCGCCGTCGACGTAGCTCGGGTCGATGAGTCCGCGCGCGACCATGCGCCCACCGAGTTCGCGGATCATGGCCTGCTCATCGGGGGCGGCGAAGTTACGCAGGTAGAGGGATTCGTCAAAAAACTGCAGCAAGTCATTCTTGATGTGCGACCTCCGACGAAGCCGGCGCACACGGATGGCCGCCTCGCGGATTCGGTGCACGTCGCGTTCTGTGAGGAACGGCTGGATGACAATCACGCCGTCGGACGGGACAGGCGGCTCGATCGTGGTGAGCACGAGGTCGGCGCGGAGGTCTGCCCACGACACGTCACTGCGCGTGACCTGGTCCACGATGGTCAAGTCATCGCCGAGAACCCGTTCGATGCGCTGACGCAACTGCACGTGCATCGTGTAGTAGTTGGGGCAGACGATCACGCAGGTGACGAGTTGCTCAGATTGCGAATGCTGTTCCAGGTACGACCCGACGTGCATCGCAATGTAGGCGATCTCGTCGTCGTTGATGTGGATCTGCTCCTGGCGCTGCAGTTCGCTCGCGATGTACACGGCGAGTTCGTAGATCATCGGATAGGCGGTCTTGATCGACCGGGTGAGCGGGTTCCGTGAGTAATCCCGCGTCTGGGCGCGATCGATGAGGTTGCGCACGTGCAGCGTGAGTCGGGTGATGAAATCCTCGTCGGCCAGGTCGACAAGGTACTCCTCGCTGGCCTGGGCCACGATGCGACGCACGACCTCGAGGTCCCCGGCGCGGGCGACGGATGCGCTGATCGCGTCGGTGGCCTCGTCGTGTCCGGGCGTCACAACCCGGGTCTGGAGAAGGAGCACGAGATAGGCGAGGTCGGTGAAATCAAGCACGACACCGAAATGGGTGTCGATGAGACTGGCCAAAGCGACCGTGAGGTGTCCGCCGGCGGCTGGTGCTTCGTCGGCCCGGGCGGCGGCGCGCTTGCTCACCCTGTCCACGGCGATGGCCACGTGCAGCAGAACATTGTTGGTGCCGTACTCATTCACGAAATAACCCTGTGCGTCGAGCATGGCGATCAGGTCGGTCTTGAACGCACCGAGGCTGTCGGACGCGAATTCCTTCTGGATCGCCGCGAGTTCGAGGAAACCGCGGGCGGACTCTTCACGGAACATCCGGCTGATCAGGCGGCGTCGGTCGGTTTCGGATCCGAGAAGGGTCACTTCGCTGCCGTGGCGGGCCAGGGAGAGTCCCGTGTCTGGCAGGAGTGCGCGCACGCGGGACAGGTCGGCCTCGACGGTGGAGTCGCTCACGAAGGTGTCGGCCGCGAGCTCATAGACATCGAGGCCTTCTGCCGAGTCGATGAGGCGACGAACCAGCTGGTACAGACGGCGCTGCGGCGTGTCCGTCTCGGGGGGCCGCCTCGGCGGTACTGCACGGAAGGCCGTGTAGGCCTCACGGTTGACGCGGTAGCCGGCCGGCCCGGACTCGATCACCTCGAGCGGATCGGCCGCCGACTTCACGCTCGTGACGTAGCTGCGCACGGTGCGCGGAGTCACGCCGAGGTGCTCGGCCAGTTCACCCGCCGTGACCCAGGCCGGGGAGCGGAAGAGGTAGTCGAGCATCCTCGAGTGCTTGTCGCTCATTGCGCCTTGTTCTGTGTCGTGCGGTCCCATCATATTGATCTTATCTGCCGAACCCGAGGGTTTCCGGGGGTGCGGAAACGAGTCTGGTGGCCCCCGGACGAGGCGCCCGGCAGACTGTTCTGAGTCTGCTGTGCGTCGACGACGAAAGGGTGAATCGATGAGGATTCATATTGTGTGTGGCGCCGGTGCGTCCAGCACATTCGTGGCGCTGCGGCTCCGCAAGAGCGCGGCGGCCCGGGGCATTGCGACTCAGGTGACCGCCGGAAGCGAATCAGATCTGGCGAGCATGCTGCCGGTCATCGATGTGCTCCTCGTGGGTCCGCATCTGGAAGCGTTGTTTGCCCGGATCCAGCAGCAGGCCGCAGCGGCCGACGTGCGGGCCAGCTTGATGTCCACAACGGTCTTCACCGCTCGCGACGGCGAAGAGGCCCTCGACCTGGCCCTCGTGGCGGCCGGCACCCGCTCATGACTCCGGCAGACCAGCACTCCCAACACATGCCGCATAACGTACACGCAACGAAAGGCACCGCAATGCTCGAACGAACGGTTCTCATCGGCTCGACCAACGGACTGCACGCTCGCCCGGCGAAACTCTTCAGCCAGGCCGCAGCGGTCGCGGGTATTCCCGTCACGCTCACCAAAACCGGCGGCAAGACCGTGAACGCCGCAAGCATCCTCGGCGTCATCTCCCTCGGCATCGGCCACGGTGACGAGGTCACCCTTGCGGCCGACGGTGACGCGGCCGAGACTATCCTCGACGAGCTGGCCGGGCTGCTGCTCATCGACCACGACGCCTAAGGTCTGCGCATGGAACTGCAGGGAATCGGAATCGGTCAGGGTGTCGTTGTGGGCCGGGTCGTGCGCATGCCCGACCCGATGCCCGACCCCGTCGCCGCACCCAGCGCTCTGACACCGGCGGAAGAGGGCGACCGGGTCGCCAAAGCCCTCGGCGCCGTTGCAGCCGACCTCCTCGCCCGCGCGGCGCGGGCCGGTGGAATGGCCGGCGAGGTGCTCGAGGCCCAGTCCATGATGGCCGAGGACCCCAGCCTCGTTGACGACGTCACGCTGCGGCTCGCCGCCGGCGCGACCGCCGAGCGAGCGGTCTTCGAGGCCTTCGCGGCCTTCCGTGACATGCTGACCGAGCTCGGCGGCTACATGGCCGAGCGGGCGGGCGACCTCGACGACGTCTCGCAGCGAGTCGTCGCGCGTCTCCGGGGAGTCTCGGCGCCCGGGGTACCCGACCGGGGACATCCGTTCATTCTCGTGGCTCGCGACCTGGCTCCGGCCGACACCGCCACCCTCGACCTGAGCCAGGTGCTCGGCCTCATCACGCTCGACGGGGGTCCTACCTCGCACACCGCCATTTTGGCACGCGAGAAGTCCATTGTGGCCATCGTGCGCACGAATGGTGCGGCGGGCCTCGCCGATGGTGACGAGGTCATTCTCGACGCCGCGAACAACCTGGTGATCACATCACCCAGTGCCGAGCAACTCTCCGAGGCCCACGCACGTGTGGCCGCTCGGGCGGCCCGCGCGCTCGCGCCGGTGTCACCGGGCCGCCTCGCGGACGGCACCCCCATTCCGCTGCTGTCGAACCTCGGGTCGGCCGACGGCGCGGCCGCGGCCGTCGCCCTCGGCGCGGAGGGCGTTGGCCTGTTCCGTACCGAATTCCTGTTTCTCGACGCCGTCACCGCGCCGACCGTGGCCGAGCAGCGCACCGAATACGAGCGGATGCTGCGCGCCTTCCCCGGCAAGAAGGTCGTGGTACGTGCACTGGATGCCGGGGCGGACAAGCCGCTGGCCTTCCTCAACGACGCCCGCGAAGACAACCCGGCCCTCGGTCTGCGGGGACTGCGCGCGCTGCGCGCGTCCGAGCAGATCCTGCGCGACCAACTCGAAGCGCTCGCCCAGGCGGATGCCGCCACCGACGCCGAGCTGTGGGTGATGGCACCGATGGTCGCCACCGTCGAGGAGACCCGCTACTTCGTGGCACTCGCGCGCGAACTCGGACTCAGGACCGCCGGGGTGATGGTCGAGATCCCTGCCGCCGCGCTTCTCGCCGATCGCATCCTGCGACACGCCGACTTTGCCTCGATCGGTACGAACGACCTCACCCAGTACACGCTCGCGGCCGACCGCCTGCTCGGCTCCGTGGCCGCCTTCCAAGACCCGTGGAACCCCGCGGTATTGCGCCTGGTGGCCGAGGTCGGTGCCGCCGGTGCCGCGCTCGGCAAGCCCGTCGGCGTGTGCGGTGAGGCCGCCGCGGATCCGCTGCTCGCCGTGGTGCTCGTCGGCCTGGGTGCAACGAGCCTCTCGATGTCCGCTTCAGCCCTCGCCGACGTACGAGCGACCCTGGCGGACTTCACGAGTGCGCAGGCCCGGCTGTTGGCCGAGCTTGCCCTCGAAGCCGAGGATGCGGCATCCGCCCGCGAAGTGGTCACGACCCGGGCTGCCAAATTTCTTGATTCATCTTCTCGTTTTGAACCTTCCCCGACAGCACACCCTAGAAAGGTACTGAAATGACGACGACGTCAGCCGACACCAAGCGAACGGGCACTCGCGTGCACGTGCAGCGCTTTGGCACATTCCTCAGCGGAATGGTCATGCCCAACATTCCCGCTTTCATCGCGTGGGGGCTGATCACCGCGCTGTTCATCCCCACCGGATGGACCCCCAACGAGACGTTCGCAACCCTCGTCGACCCGATGATCATCTACATGCTGCCGCTGCTGATCGCCAACACGGGTGGGCGCATGATCTATGACACCCGCGGTGGCGTGGTCGCCACGATCGCCACGATGGGTGTGATCGTCGGCAGCAGCATACCGATGTTCATCGGAGCCATGATCGTGGGCCCGCTCGCTGCCTACCTTCTCAAGAAGGTCGACAGCATCTGGGAGGGCAAGATCAAGGCCGGCTTCGAGATGCTCGTGAACAACTTCACGGCTGGAATCCTCGGTGCCATCCTCGCTCTCGGCGCGTTCGTCGGCATCGCCCCGCTCGTGACCGGGCTGAGCAAACTGCTCGAAACCGGTGTCGACTTTCTGATCGCCAACGGATTGCTGCCCCTCGCGAGCATCCTGATCGAACCGGGCAAGGTGCTCTTCCTCAATAACGCCATCAACCACGGCGTGCTCACCCCGCTCGGCGTGCAGCAGGTATCCGACACCGGCAAGTCGATCCTGTTCCTGCTCGAGGCCAACCCTGGCCCCGGACTGGGCATCCTGCTCGCGTTCACATTCTTTGGAACCGGCATTGCCCGGGCCAGCGCGCCCGGCGCAATCATCATCCAGTTCCTCGGCGGCATCCACGAGATCTACTTCCCCTACGTGCTCATGAAGCCGATCCTCATCCTGGCCGCCATTGGCGGCGGTATGACCGGTGTGGCCATCAACGTGGCGTTCGCCACCGGTCTGCGCGCTCCCGCCTCGCCCGGCAGCATCTTCGCCGTGCTCTTCCAGACGTCGCCCGACAGCTACATCGGCGTCATCCTGTCGGTCATCGGTGCGGCAACGGTCTCCTTCCTGATCGCCGCCGTCATCCTGCGCGCCAGCCGTCGCCGTGACCTCGCTGATGGTGCCGGTCTCGACCTGACCGCCGCCGTGGCGAAGACCCAGGCCAACAAGGGCAAATCCAGTTCGGTACTCGGCAGCCTCGTCGGCTCCACCGCAACGGATGCCGCAGCCGGCGGCAACGCCGCCACTCGCGACCTCCGCAACATCGTGTTCGCCTGCGACGCCGGAATGGGCTCGAGTGCGATGGGCGCCTCCGTGCTGCGCAACAAGATCAAGAAGGCCGGCATCGCGGGAATCACGGTGACCAACCAGGCCATCGCCAACCTCGACGGCAGCGCCGACCTCGTGATCACGCACCAGGACCTGACCGACCGTGCGCGGGCCAAGTCACCCGACTCCGTGCATGTCTCCGTCGACAACTTCATGAACAGCCCGAAATACGACGAAGTCGTGGGCATGCTCGAGCGCCAGACCAACGAAGGAGTCATCTCATGAGTCAGATCCTCGAACCCCGCAACCTGATTGCCCGCGGAACGGCCCGCACGCGCGACGAGGCGATACGCGAGGCCGGCGGCCTGCTCGTGGCATCCGGCGCCGTGAGCGACGACTACGTGGCGTCCATGTTCGAGCGCGAAGCATCCGTTTCGACGTACATGGGCAACTTCCTTGCCATCCCGCACGGTACGAACGACGCGAAGGAGTCGATCCTGCGCAGCGCCCTGTCGCTCGTGCGCTACGCCGAGCCGATCGACTGGAACGGCGAGCCGGTGCGCTTCGCCGTCGGCATCGCGGGGCTCAACAACGAGCACCTCGAGATCCTTTCCAAGATCGCCATCGTGTTCTCCGACGAAGACGAGGTGGCCAAACTCATCGACGCCGGCACGGCCGAAGAGATTTACGCCCTGCTCGAGGAGGTCAACGCAGAATGAAGGCCATTCACTTCGGCGCGGGCAACATCGGGCGCGGCTTCGTCGGACTCCTGCTGCACGAAGCCGGGTACGAGGTGGTCTTCGCCGACGTGAATTCGACCCTCATCGACGCGCTGCACGCCGCACCCAGCTATGAGGTGCACGAGAAGGGGGAGGGGGCCCGCCAGCACACGGTGCAGGGTTTCCGCGCCATCAACAGCGCCACCGACAGCGAGGCGCTGATCGACGAGATCGCCACCGCCGACGTCGTGACGACGGCCGTCGGACCGAACATTCTCAAGTTCGTCGCCCCGCTCATCGCGGCCGGGCTGGCTCGCCGGGCAGCGTCGCTGCCGCCGCTCGCCGTGATGGCGTGCGAGAACGCCATCAACGCCACCGACCTGCTCGCCGAGCACGTGCACAGCCACGTGACCGGTGCCGACTGGCCGGCCGTTTCGGCGCGCGCCGCCTTCGCGAATACGGCCGTCGACCGCATCGTGCCCAACCAGGCAGCGGATGCGGGCCTCACGGTGACGGTGGAGGCCTTCTACGAGTGGGTCATCGAGCGCGGCCCATTCGGCGATGCGGTTCCGGTCATTCCGGGAGCCACGTTCGTGGACAACCTCCTGCCCTATATCGAGCGCAAGCTCTTCACGGTGAACACCGGGCACGCCACCATCGCCTACCTCGGCAGCCGGGCCGGCGTCAGCACGATCGCAGAGGCGCTCGACGTGCCGACCGTCGTGGCGGCCGCCCGCGCCGTGCTCGAAGAGACGTCGGCGCTACTGGTTGCCAAGCACGGACTCGACGAGGCCGCCCAGCGCAACTACCGTGAGAAGATCATCGTTCGGTTCAGCAACCCGGCCCTGCTCGACACCGTCGAACGAGTGGGCCGCCAGCCGCTGCGCAAGCTCAGCCGCAACGAGCGGTTCATCGGCCCGGCCGCGGAATTGATCGAATCGGGCTTCATACCCGAAGCGCTGTTGGGCGCCATCGGTGCGGTGCTGCGCTTTGACGTTGCGGCCGACGAGCAGAGCGTCGAGCTGCAACGGATGCTCCGGGCCGAAAGCGCGGAGCACGTGGTTCTGCAGGTGTGCGGGCTCGATGCGGCGCATCCACTCTTCGCGTCGATCGTGCTCGAGGTACGACGCGCGCAGGGATTATAGGACTGAATTGCCAAAAGGCAATCTCATACCATAAGATAGATCCTTGGTGTCTGGTGTCGCCCTTTTCGGGCATGTCCGGCATCAATCCCGCATGACCAGCAATCAATACAGAGCGACAGTGAGGGTATGGCCAAAAAAGACGGTGTCATCGAAATCGAGGGCGCAGTAGTCGAAGCTCTGCCCAACGCGATGTTTCGCGTTGAGCTGTCAAACGGCCACCGAGTCCTTGCCCACATCTCGGGCAAGATGCGTCAGCACTACATCCGCATCCTCCCGGAGGACCGCGTGATCGTCGAGTTGAGTCCTTACGATCTGACCCGTGGCCGGATCGTCTACCGCTACAAGTAACGACTGCTGTAAGTAACGGCCTTCGGCATCCCGAGGGTACGAAGACAGCGAAAAACAAGGAATCACCATGAAGGTCAAGCCCAGCGTCAAAAAGATCTGTGACAAGTGCAAGGTCATCCGCCGTAACGGCAACGTGATGGTCATCTGCGAGAACCCCCGTCACAAGCAGCGCCAGGGTTAAATTTCGTCGCGATTCGTCGCTTCGAGACTCACCTGAGTACCACAGATAGATAGCAGTTCCGGGAGCCCTTCGGGGTGACACCATCGGCTGGAGGCCGGTGTACAGGAGCTGTTACAGACCTCCATCACTAACAGGAGACACAATGGCACGTCTAGCCGGCGTCGACATCCCGCGCGATAAGCGCGTGGAAGTTGCATTGACTTACATTTACGGTGTTGGCCGTACGAGGGCCCTCAAGACCCTCGCCGACACTGGTATCGACGGAAACATCCGCGTCAAGGATTTGAGCGACGACCAGCTCGTCCTCCTCCGCGACTACGTCGAGGGTACCTTCAAGGTTGAGGGTGACCTCCGCCGTGAGGTTGCCGCCGACATCCGCCGCAAGGTTGAAATTGGCAGCTACGAGGGCATTCGCCACCGCAAGGGCCTGCCCGTGCGCGGTCAGCGCACCAAAACCAACGCTCGCACCCGCAAGGGCCCGAAGCGCACCGTAGCCGGCAAGAAGAAGGCGCGCTAGGCCCCGGCCTAGCCCGCTAACGCCTTTAGGATTCAGGAGAAATTCATGGCACAACCCAAGTCGGCCGTACGGAAGCCGCGTAAGAAAGAAAAGAAGAACATCGCTGTGGGCCAGGCCCACATCAAGAGCACCTTCAACAACACGATCGTGTCGATCACCGACACGACCGGAGCTGTCATCAGCTGGGCCTCGTCGGGCCAGGTTGGTTTCAAGGGTTCGCGCAAGTCGACCCCCTTCGCCGCACAGCTGGCCGCCGAATCGGCCGCCCGCCAGGCGCAGGAACACGGCATGAAGAAGGTTGACGTCTTCGTCAAGGGACCCGGCTCAGGCCGCGAGACCGCGATCCGTTCGCTGCAGGCCGCTGGCCTCGAGGTCGGTTCGATCAACGACGTGACGCCCCAGGCCCACAACGGATGCCGTCCGCCGAAGCGCCGCCGCGTCTAAAGCACACGCTGTCATCTCGACGGGCTCGGCACTTCATTGTCACCGAGCCCCGTCGAGACTCTTTTCTTTCACTTTTCACTCTCTCGTCATTGCAAGTGTCATATAGCGGACACTTAGCCGAAAGGAATCAACAGTGCTTATTGCACAGCGTCCAACGCTCACCGAAGAGAACATCTCGGAGTTCCGTTCACGGTTCATCATTGAACCGCTCGAACCTGGCTTCGGCTACACCCTCGGCAACTCGCTTCGCCGTACCCTGCTCTCCTCGATCCCGGGCGCTGCTGTAACCAGCATCCGTATCGATGGCGTGCTGCACGAGTTCAGCACCGTTCCCGGTGTGAAGGAAGATGTCACGGAAATCATCCTGAACATCAAGGGCCTCGTGGTCTCGAGCGAGCACGACGAGCCCATCACCGCCTACCTGCGCAAGCAGGGCGCCGGCCAGGTTACCGCCGCCGACATCTCGGCTCCGGCCGGCGTCGAGGTGCACAACCCGGAACTGGTCATCGCTACCCTCAACGACAAGGCGAAGTTCGAACTCGAACTGACCATTGAGCGTGGCCGCGGTTACGTCTCCAGCACCCAGAACCGCAACGAGTTCTCCGAAGCCGGCCAGATTCCGGTCGACTCGATCTACTCGCCCGTTCTCAAGGTGACCTACCGGGTCGAGGCAACTCGTGCCGGTGAGCGCACCGACTTCGACCGCCTCGTCGTTGACGTGGAGACCAAGTCGGCTATCTCGCCCCGCGACGCCATCGCATCCTCTGGTCGCACCCTGACCGAGCTGTTCGGTCTGGCCCGCGAGCTCAACACCGCAGCCGAGGGCATCGAGATCGGCCCCGCGCCGGTCGACGCTGTGCTCTCGACCGAGTTGTCGGTTCCGATCGAAGACCTCGACCTGTCGGTGCGTTCGTACAACTGCCTCAAGCGCGAAGGCATCAACAATGTCAGCGAACTGGTCGCCCTCTCGGAGACCCAGCTGATGAACATCCGCAACTTCGGGCAGAAGTCGGTTGACGAAGTGAAGGACAAGCTCGTTGAGCTCGGCCTGTCCCTGAAGGATTCGGTTCCCGGATTCGACGGCGCACACTTCTACAGCGGCTACGAAGAAGAGACCAACTAAGGCTCGGCTTCCCGCTGCCTTTCGATTTTTGATACTGGAGATTACCAATGCCTAAGCCCACAAAGGGCCCCCGTCTCGGTGGCGGCCCGGCGCACGAGCGCCTCATGCTTGCGAACCTGGCCGCGGCCCTGTTCACCCACAAGTCGATCAAGACGACCGAGACCCGTGCCAAGCGCCTGCGTCCGCTCGCCGAGCGCATGGTGCAGTTCGCCAAGCGCGGTGACCTGCACGCTCGTCGTCGCGTTCTCGCGACGATCACCGACAAGACCGTCGTGCACGAGCTGTTCACGGTCATTGCCCCGCAGGTTAACGAGCGTCAGGGCGGTTACACCCGCATCACGAAGCTCGGTTTCCGCAAGGGCGACAACGCATCCATGGTGCAGATGGAGCTCGTTCTCGAGCCCCTGGTTCCCAAGGTCAAGCGTTCCAAGACTGCGACCGTTGCCGCGACCCCCGTCGGGTCCGAAAACGTTGTTGTCGAAGACGTCGTTGCTGACGACGTTGTCGTCGACGAGACCGTCGTAGCCGAAGACGTCGTAGCCGAAGACGTTGTTGCCGAAGACGCAGCAGCCGACGAGGCCGACAAGAAGTAGCACCACCAGCAAGGGAGGGCCAACACACGTTGGCCCTCCTTTTTTTGTGTACCGACCCGTCTCGTTTGACGAAGATAGGGTTGAGGGATGGATCAACGCGTGACTTCACTGGCTGAGCGCATCGGGATCGTCGAGGCTCCGGTGCTGCCGCAGCACCCGGATGTAGCGGCGTGGCGAGCCGCCACCGGGAGCGACATCGACGGCATCTGGCAGCTGCGCCAATCCATGGGCGAAGTGGACCACCCCAACTACCTCACGGCCCGCGGCGCCATCGCCGCGGACTTCGGCTACTCGCACTTTCGCCCCGAACTCGATTCGCTCGTCGGCCTCGACGAGGCCGGCCACATCGTTGCGGTCGGCATGGTCATGTGTCCTCCTCGACAGGTGAGCCTCGTGCGCTCGATGCCGATCGGCGGGGTGCACCCGTCGCTGCGCGGCCGGGGTATCGGCCGCCAACTACTGGCCTGGCAGTTGGCCAGGGCCAAGCAGCAGCTTGCCTCCTCCGCCAGGACGCTTCCCGGCTGGGTCCTCAGTTACGCCGATGAACGGTCCCCGCAGAACGCCAGCCTGTTCGAGCACGCAGGCCTCAGCCTCGCGCGCTACTTCCTCACCCTGGAACGATCCCTGGATGCGGCGGTGCGTGCCGTCGAAACCGCCGACGGCATCCGCATAGCCGCGTACACCGCCGCGGCCTCGGCCGAGGTGCACCGCACCCGCGACGACGCCTTCATGGACCACTGGGGCAGCCAGCCGATGAGTGACGAGAACTGGAACGCCTTCGTCGGCGGACAGTGGTTTCGCCCCGACCTCTCGTTCGTCGCCTACGGCACCGATTCGACCGGAACCGAACGGGTCGTCGGCTTCGTGCTGTCGACGGCGAACGAGAACGTCTGGGCCACCCAGGGCTTCACCGGCAGCTACATCGACCTGGTCGGTGTTTTGAGCGGATGGCGCGGCCGCCACATTGCGCAGTCGCTCCTGGCTGCCCAACTCGCGGCCGGGCGGGCCCTCGGTCACGAGCGGGTGACCCTCGCTGTCGACTCCGACAGCCCCACCGGCGCCCTCGGCCTCTACACCGGCATGGGTTTCGTGCCCACCCACCGCAAGATGGCCTACACCCTCGAGTTCTAGCGGTTATCCCGCAACATATCAATGGTGGCAAGGTTCGTTCCATGCTCGGCAGCGACGGGTAGTGCTCGGGGCAGCGGGGCCTTGACACGCAAACGATTATCGCCGATGCTATAGGAAATAGGATTCACTCGGCGAAGCGCTGCAATGCACTGGACCGCAGAAACCTCACTACGGATTCGATGAGGAACCATGACACGGATATTTGATGACCCTGCCAAGTGTGCTGCGAAGGCCGGAGTCATCGGCTTCTCGCGCGGCGTCGCACCCGATCGGGGATATGACGGCATCGCTGCTGGCAATGCCCATCTCATCAGCGAGGTACCGGGATTCGTGATGGGCCAGACCCTGAACGTCGACGCTGGCACCTATACGCACTGAGGGCCTCAACCATGTCTGGAATATCCGGTCCCTGGTCGAAGGGGCGCATTATCAGCCTGATCGTTGGCGTAATTCTTGTCGGCGTCGGAATTGTGATGATCGCCCCCCACCTGTTCACCTAGTCGATTCACCGTTCACCGCAGCACCGCGAATTTGCCATTCACTGACTCAAAGGAGAGCAGACTTGTCTAACTCATCGAAGCTGATTGAGATACCGGAGACATCTCACAGTCCCGCGCTCAAATCGGCGATCTCGAAGGCGGCTCGGCACCTGATGCCGATGCTCGTCATCCTGTATTTCGTCGCCTTCCTCGACCGCACCAATGTCGGATTCGCCGAGGAAGCGCTGAAGGTCGACCGCGGCGTCTCGGACGGTGCATTCGCGTTGGGCGCCGGCATCTTCTTCATCGGCTATGCACTGTTCGAGATTCCGAGCAACCTGCTGCTGAAGAAATTCGGAGCCCGCTTCTGGCTGGCACGCATCGCCGTCACCTGGGGTATCGTCGCAGCGGCGTTCGCCTTCACAACGAACGACACGATGTTTATCGCTCTTCGCTTCCTCCTCGGCGTCACCGAGGCGGGACTGTTCCCCGGCGTGATTATGTTCCTGGCTGAATGGTTTCCGAACAAGGTGCGCGTGCAGATGTTCGCGATCTTCTACCTGGCACAACCGTTCTCACAGATGCTGGGCGCCCCGCTGAGCGGCGGCCTGATCAGTTTCGGTGACGCGTTGACCCCGTGGCACGGCTGGCAGGTGATGTTTTTTGCGGAGGGTCTTCTCGCCGTCATCGCCGGAATCGCCGCCGTGTTCTTCTTGATCAACAGTCCCCAACAGGCGAAGTTCCTGAACGATGAGGAGAAGTCGGCTCTGCTCGCCGTGATGGCGAAGGAGGATGCGGTCCGAACCGAAGACGGTCCGTCCGGCATCTGGCGCGCTATGTCGAGTTGGAAGGTGTGGTACTTCACCGTCATCTATTTCTGCCTGCAGATCGCGGTCTACGGCACGACGTTCTACCTTCCGCAGCAGGTGTCGAACCTCATCGGCCAGGACATCGGCTGGCAGGTTGGCCTGGTATCGGCCATTCCGTGGCTCGGCGGACTCTTCGCCTGTTACTTCTTCGGCAAGTACGCGAACACCGTTCTTCGTCGCCGAAGCCTGGGCACCTGGTTCTTTCTCGGCACCGGCGTATTCATTCTCGGCTCCGGCTTTGCCGGCGCTGCCGGACTGCCCATCGTCGGCATCCTATGCATCACGCTTGCTGTGTCGTGCTTTCTGTCGGTCGGACCGATCACCTGGTCCTACCCGACGGCGTTCCTCACGGGGACCGCTGCAGCAGCGGGCATCGGCTTGATCAACTCGCTCGGTAACCTCGGTGGCTTCGTGGCACCGATCATGCGCACCGGCATCAACGACGCGGTGCCCACTGAGAGCGGCGTCTGGGGCGTCGTGTCTCTCGGCGTGTTTGCATTCGTTGCGGCAGCAATGTTCTTCGCCACCAAGTTCTTCAAGGCGAAAGCCGACGCGCTTCTGGTTGAAGAAGCAACAGTGAGTCATTAGCCCGGGCTACTGACCGAAAGCCGGTCCGGATCGCTGGTGAACCGGCCCGGCTTTCGTCATGGTTGCCTAAAGACGCGGTTCCCGCGGCGCATCGCTCGGTCGGTGCGCCGAGCCGGTCAGTGCGCCGAGCCGGTCAGTGCGTCAGCGCGCGAGCGGGTGCGTACCTTCTCGATGTGGTTGCGCATCGCAGCCGCTGCGATCGCGGGGTCGCCGCTCCGGAAGCCATCGAGGATGACGGCGTGCTCGCGCACGGCATCGTCTGCGTCTCTCACGCCGCTACGAACCGACTGACGCATCCGGTGCACACGGGTGGAAATCGCCTCGGACATGTCGATCAGGAACGGATTGTGCGTCCCCGCGAAAATGAGATGGTGAAAGTTCCAGTCAATAGCAAAGTACTCGTGCAGGAGTGCGACGGACGACCTGTCGTCTTCTGGAGCCTCCCGTACCTTGCGGGTGACGGCACGGTGGTCGTCGAGTGCCTGCTCCAATAGCGGCACGAGCGCGGCAGCATCACGAATGGCCAGCTCGGTGGCCCCACCCTCAAGGACGATTCGTGTGTCGAATAGCGCTTCGAGCTGACCGTCGGAGATGGGCGGCGCGACGCGATACCCCTTCAGGGGTTCCCGTATCACGAGACCGGTGCGCTCGAGCTGCACGAGTGCTTCGCGGACAGGCGTCGGCGACACCCGCAGGTCGCGCGCGATTGCGTCGATCGACAATCGTGTTCCTGGTTCGATACTCGAGCTCATCAGCATGTCGAGCACGAGATCGTAGACACGGTCACGGAGGCCTTTACGCTCAAGACCGGAGGACCCGCCCAGCATATACGCGGTCTGAGACATTCATACCTCCGAAATTTTGACCCTATCAGGCGCCGCTGTCGGGCGTCTGGTGTGACGAGTCAGGTTTGCGAATTGAAACGGTCGCACCGTTCAATAATTATGAGTCATCAGACGTCCTACGTCGCACCTCAAAGGAGATCTGTCGTGACCAAGAAGATTGCGATCCTGCATACCAGCTTCGTGTTTGTTTCCATCGAGCCGGTGATCAACAACCTCATCGCAGAACTCATTCCAAACGCCGAGGTCATGCACTTCGTTGACTCTGACGTTCTCGCCACGGTCGTTCGTGAACGGGGAATCTCGACAAACAGCGCTTTGCGGATGACGTATCTTGCGCAGGCGGCAGAAGCGGCCGGCGCCGATATTATATTCTCGGCGTGCTCGTCGCTGGGCCCGGCGCTGGACATCGCTGCCCGCAGCGTTCACACGCCCATCGTGAAAATCGATGAGGCCATGGCCATGCAGGCCGCTCGCGAGGGAACCAAAATCGGTGTCTTGGCCACGGTCCCCACCACGCTCGAACCGACATCCGACCTCATTTCCGCAAAGGCGTCGGAGATCGGGCGGACGGTCATCATCGAGCAGAGGCTGTGCGCCGGTGCCTTCGATGTGCTGATGTCGGGAGACCGCGAGAAGCACGACGAAATGGTGACCGCCCAGGCCATGGATCTGGCGAAGGGTGTCGACATCATTGTGCTGTCGCAGGCATCTATGAATCGTCTTGCGGGCAGCTTGAACGAGCAGACGAAGCTTCCGGTGTTGTCGAGCCCCCGCATTGGCGTGGACTATCTGGCTCAGCGCGTCGCGGCACTCGGGGAATGAAGTCGAAGACCCTCGCCAGGATTTGAGAGACGCCGTCGAGGTGCTGGTCGCCGAACCGCGGTCCTGCTCGTCCTCAAACGTGGCGGATGCGGTGTGCGTCGCTGACCCGCAGGAGACGTGTGCGGCATGGTGCAACGGGTCATGCTCGCGAGACAGTGACGGGAGCGCTCGGGCATCCGCCGCCTTGACAGATATGCCATTATCACGGATGCTATAGGAAATAGGATTTATACAATGGAGTGATGCAATGCGCTATACCGCAGAAACCTGGCCCATCACCGCAGCGCTGCTGCAGTTCCCGGGAACCGACGCGAACGGTCGCACAGCCCAAACCGCAGATGCGAGCGTGTGGGCGGGGGTGTTCCAGGAAGTCAAGGAGGCCGGTTTCGCCAACGTCGACCTCTTCGATTCCTGGGTGCGTCCGGGTGATCTCACGAGCGAGCGGCTCGATGAGCTCAAGCGCACTGCCACCGACGTGGGGGTCGGTGCGCCGTCGATCTCGGCCATCCGTCGAAGCGTCATAGACGAGGCACACTGGGAAGACAACCTCGCCTATAGCCATCGAACCCTCGACGCAGCGGCCCAGCTCGGCTGTGAGGTCGTGTCTTTCGGTCTGCACCAGGCTCTCACTGCCGAACAGCAGAATCAGTTGTGGTTCTGGACCGTTGAGGGCCACCACGACCCCGTCGGCGACGCGGAGACCTGGGGCAAGGCCGTTTCCCGGCTGCGGGAACTGGGCCGGCATGCAGAGGAGCTCGGGTTGCTGATGTCCTTGGAACTCTATGAAGACACGTATCTCGGCACGGGTGATTCCGCGGTTCAACTCGTTCAGGACATCGGCCTGACCAACGTGGGCCTCAACCCCGACCTGGGAAACCTCGTGCGCCTTCATCGACCCATTGAGGCCGTGCACGAAATGATCGCGAAGACGGTTCCATACGCCAATTACTGGCACGTGAAGAACTACAGCCGAGACGAGAACCTGGCCCGGGGCCAGTTCGTCGCGGTTCCCGCCCCGATGGAAAGCGGTCTGATCAACTATCGCGAGGCGTTCCGTACGGCCTTATCGTTCGGATTTCAGGGCATCATCTGCACCGAGCACTACGGCGGCGATGGCCTCAGCGTTTCGGCCACAAACCAGGACTACCTGCGCAGCAAGATTCTTCCCAAAACCCAGAACTATGCGCTCGGCACCTCGCTCGTGGCGCAGGGGCGGCAGCAGCCAAGGCGCGTCACCGTCTAAGTTCAGCCGCTGATCACTACGGATTCGATGAGGAAACATGACACGGATATTTGACGACCCCGCTGAGTTCGCTGACGAGGCCCTGAACGGGTTCGTCGCTGCCAACCGTCGATACGTCGCCCGCGTAGACGGGGGCGTCGTGCGTGCGACGGAGATGAATCCCGGCCAGGTCGCACTGATTGTCGGGGGAGGATCAGGGCACTATCCGGCCTTCGCCGGCCTCGTCGGTCAGGGCCTGGCAGCCGGATCCGCATGCGGCAACGTGTTTGCGTCACCCGCAGCCGCCCAGGTGTACCGGGTCGCCAAGGCGGCCCAAGTCGGGGGTGGCGTGTTGCTGAGCTATGGCAACTACGCCGGCGACGTGCTCCACTTCGGACAAGCCCAGGAGCGGCTCAACGCCGAGGGCATCGCCACCCGTACAGTCGTCGTAACCGACGACGTCGCCAGCGCTCAAATTGGTGAGATCGACAAACGTCGCGGTATCGCCGGGGACCTGACCGTCTTCAAGATTGCCGGTGCGGCGGCCGACGCCGGCTTGACCCTCACCGAGGTCGAACGCGTGGCGATGAAGGCAAATTTTCGCACCCGGTCACTCGGTGTGGGATTCGACGGTTGTATGTTACCGGGAGCTACCGAACCCCTGTTTCGAGTGCCGGACGGTCAGATGTCATTGGGTCTTGGAATCCACGGTGAGCCCGGCATCTCCGACCACGACTTACCGACCGCGTCTGCGTTAGCAGAGCTGTTGGTGACCCGACTTCTGGCCGAGAAGCCTGACGGTGCCGGTACCCGTGTCGTGCCCATCGTCAACGGCCTCGGTGCCGTCAAGTACGACGAGCTTTTCTTGCTCTACGGAAAAATCGAAAAGCTGCTGGTCGCGGCCGGTCTTGACCTGATTGAACCCGAGTGCGGTGAGCTCGTGACGAGTCTCAACATGTCGGGCCTCTCGCTGACTCTGCTGTGGCTGGATGATGAGCTGGAGATGTACTGGGCCGCTCCGGCCGACACCGCAGCTTTTCGTAAGGGCAATCTGGCCCAACGAGCACGTCGGGTGATTGACTCGGTCCTAGCAGATGCGCCGTCCGTGTGGGAGCCGGCCACTCCTGCCTCGGCGAAGTTCAGCGCCGGGGCAACGGCTCTGCTGAGAGCCGTTCAGGCTGTCGTAGTGGAGCACGAAAGCGAGCTCGGAAGACTCGACGCGATCGCCGGAGATGGCGACCACGGAATCGGTATGCGCAGGGGCGTCGACGCCGCTGTGGCGGCAGCGGTATCTGCCGCGGAGGCCGCGGCTGGTGTCGATCAAGTCTTGATCATCGCCGGGGAAGCCTGGGCCGAAAAGGCCGGGGGCACCTCGGGGGCGCTCTGGGGTTCCGCATTGTGCGCATCCGGCCGGGCGCTGGGTAACCGAGAACGGTACAGCCCCGACGACGCCGTGGGCGTGGTGTCGGCGTTCAGCCGCGCGATTACCGATCTCGGAAAAGCTGAAGCCGGCGACAAGACCATGGTCGATGCACTTCTGCCGTTCGTGGGCACGTTCATCGCGACGTACCGTTCCGCCGCGTCGCTGCAGGGGGCACTTTCTGCAGCTGCTGCGGCGGCGACAACTGCAGCCAGCCAGACTGCGGAGCTCAGCCCGCGCCGCGGCCGTGCGCGACCCCTCGCCGAACGCAGCCTTGGCCATCCCGACCCGGGGGCGGTCTCCTTCGGCCTCATCGCGGCTGGCATCGCTCGCGCTTATGCAGACTTATCCACAGAACGAGAGGACGTGACAGCATGACGAAGAAGTGGCGCATTGTCATCGGCAACGATGCGGCCGGCGTGGAATTTAAGACCGCACTGAAGCAACTCCTGGAAGCGGATGATCGAGTCGAGTCGGTTCTGGACGTGGGCGTGGCGGAGAACGACAGCACGGCCTACCCGCACATCGCTGTGACCGCTGCGCGACGGGTCGCGTCGGGAGACGCCGACCGCGCGTTGTTGATCTGTGGCACCGGACTAGGTGTGGCGATTTCAGCCAACAAGGTGCCCGGCATCCGTGCAGTGACGGCTCACGACAGCTATTCCGTGGAACGCTCCGTGCTGAGCAACAACGCCCAGGTGCTCACCCTGGGACAGCGCGTCATCGGCCTGGAACTGGCCAAGAAACTGGTTAAGGAGTGGCTCGGCCACCGTTTTGATGACAACTCCGCCTCGGCCGCGAAGGTCGCTGCGATCGGATCTTACGAAGTGAAAGAGGACTAGGCCATGGCACACACAATTGCAATCGTCGGCTCGGGTTATATGGGCGGCGGAATTGCGCAGGTTCTGGCGCTGGCCGGCAACCACGTATTGCTGGCGGATGTCTCCCTCGAAGTTGCCACGCTGAATTATCAGCGATTGATCGCCGAATCCAGGGATTTCGTGGCGGCTGGCCTGTTCCCGGAGGGTGCCACGTCAACCCTCGAAACCAACCTTCATGTCGCGGCATCCGTTGAAGAAGCCGTTGCCAATGCCGACTTCATCGAAGAAGCCGTGCCAGAGGTGCTCGCCATCAAGCACGACATCCTGGCGCGAATCAGCGCGGCCGCGCGGCCTGACGCCATCATCGGCTCGAACACGTCGACGATCTCCATCGGCGACATGGCGACGGCCGTGACCAACCCGGAACGCTTTCTCGGCGTGCACTTCTCGAACCCGTCGCCTTTCATTCCCGGCGTGGAAGTCATCCCGCACGCGGGCACCACAGACGCGGTCATTGCCGCAGCCCGCGAGATCGTGCACTCCACCGGCAAGCAGACTGCGGTTGTCAAGGACGTCACCGGATTCGTGCTCAACCGGCTGCAGTATGCCTTATTCCACGAAGCGACCCAGTTGGTCGAAGAGGGCGTGGCTACCCCCGAAGACGTAGACACTCTCGTGCGCACTACCTTCGGTTTTCGACTACCCATCTTCGGCCCGTTCGCAATCGCCGACATGGCCGGCCTGGACGTCTACAACTTCTGCTACAAGTCTCTGCAGACCGATTTTCCGGAACGATTTGCCACGCCCAAGATTTTGTCTGACCTCGTCGATGCGGGCAAACTGGGCACCAAAACCGGCGCGGGCTTCCTCGACGTCCCGTCCGAACGCACTCCAGATCTGATCGCGTACCGCAACAAGGCTTATGTGGCAATGCAGAAACTCGTAGACGACCTCGGCCCGGCGCCGCTTCACTAAGTACCGTGGGTACCCCTGATTCCCTTCGCACGCCTGCGATCTACGTCGGTGTGAGTACCAAGATGTACCTCGGTTACCAGGCCTCCCTCGACTGGCTCGCCGGTGTACGCGATATTATCGCGGATCGCCCCGGCCTTCCCCGGGAGGTGAGAGTGTTCGTAGCTCCGTCGTTTCCCCTGTTGCACAGTGCGCGGAGCATCCTGGCAGGCACGGGCGTCATCATCGGCGCCCAGAATTGCAGCGAGTCTGGCGGCCCAGTAACCGGCGAGGTCTCGCCCGAGCTCCTGGCCGAGATGGGCGTCGAACTCGTCGAAATCGGACATGCTGAACGCCGACGACTGTTCGGTGAAACGGATGCGGTCGTCGCGCGTAAAACAGCGGCGGCGGTCGCAGCCGGGCTGACGCCGCTGCTCTGTGTAGGGGAAGTAATGCGCGTTAGCCCCGCCGAAGCGGCCGAATTCTGCCAACGTCAGGTGTTGTCGGCGCTGGGTGCCGCGGTGCCCCACTCCGCTGTGACCCTCGCCTCCGTGATGCTCGCCTACGAGCCGGTTTGGGCGATCGGAACCACGCAGCCGGCGGAGCCCGCATATGTGAACGAGGTCGTCGGCCGTCTGCGCGATCTACTACAGGATTCGGTGAGGATCATCTACGGCGGAAGCGCCCAACCCGGCCTGCTACCCCTGCTGCACGCAGTAGACGGGCTCTTTCTCGGTCGCTTTGCCCATGACCCCGTCAATCTCGGTCGTGTACTCGACGAGGCCGCATTGCGCTGAACTGCCCGGCAGCACCGATCAATCAGCACCGGTCAAACGGTGCGTTGTACGGGCGCGAGCACCCTGATCACGGCCGAGTCGTCGGCGGCGCCCAGGCCCTGGGCCTGACCGAGCAGGTAGAGCTGCTCGGCAGCGGCCGCCACCGGCGACGCGAGGCCCGCCGTACGGGTGGCCTGGCCCACAATTCCCATGTCTTTCACGAAGATGTCCAGTCTGCTGAGCACCGGCGCCCCCTCCTCTTCATAGGCCGAGAGGATGCGTGGGCCACGGTTGGACAGCATGAAGGACCCTGCGGCACCAGCTTCCAGCGCGGAGAGGGTTTTGGCCGGATCGAGACCGAGCGCATCGGCAAGAGCCAGGGCTTCAGCAGCCGCGGCGATGTGAATACCGCAGAGCAGTTGGTTCACCGTTTTCAGCGCCTGACCATCGCCGGGCCGGTCGCCAACGATGGTCAACGTCGAGGCCAGGAGCTCGAGCACGGGGCGCGCTTTCTCGAGCGACTCGGGCGCAGCGCCGACGACGATGAGCAGGTCGCCCGCAGCGGCGCGAATGGGCCCGCCGGAAAGTGGCGCGTCGACGAGGGCCACGCCGTAAGCGGCGAGTTTCTCCACGGTGGCTGGGATAGCTTCGGTGCCGACCGTGCTCGTGAGAATGACGACGGAACCGGGGGAGAGAACCTCGGCGATGCCGTCGACTCCAAATAGAACATCGTCGAGTTGGGCACCGTTGCGCACCGCGAGCAGCACAGCATCAACGTGCTCGGCCGCTGCGCGAGCAGAGCCGTGGCGGAGAATCCCCGCATCGGAAGCCAGCTGCATGCGGTCCTCTGAGATATCGAAGCCATGCACACTGAGCTTGCTTGTCAGTCGAGTGGCCATGGGTAGGCCCATGGCGCCCAGGCCCACAACGGCAACGGCGTAGTGAGGGGTATCGAGGCTGGCGGTAGTGCTTGATGGCATGGTGATTCTCCTGTGGGGTTGATTGAGCGTCAGGACAGGGTGTTGCTGAGCTTTGTGACGACGTCGTACAGGGATTCATCGTCACCGACATTTCCGGCGAACACGACGTAGGGAATTCCCGTGGCTGGGCCGTCCATCGGCTGCCAGAGCGACACGATGCCGGGGAGCATCGGTCCGCGCACGAGACCGTGCCGAATCTGCAGGCCGTGAGCGGCAACATCCGAGGAGGTGATGCCTCCCTTGGCAATCACGAAGCGCGGCGCACGCCCGGCGAGGGTGCGCTTGACGACCGCGACGACGGCGGCAGAGACGGAGCGGGCGATACGCAGGCTCTCCGTTGCGTCATCCGCTTTCACCAGGAGGCGACTCGTCTGCAGCACGACATCGTTGCCGGCCAGAGCGGCTACGACCGCGTCGACCGTGGCCGTGACGTGGGCTGGTGCGGCGGATTCATCGGCCAGCGATTCCACATCGAGTTCCACAATCGTGGCCAACGGGTGGCGTTTGGTCAGAATTTTCAGCTGACGCGTCGTGACACCGACGTGGGAGCCAACGACGATGAGACCGCCACCGGAAGGCGGGGTTGCACCAGCGAAGACGCCCGCACCGGACAGTGGCTGATGCTCGTCCTGGCCGATACGGGCCCGAACGAAGGGCGGGCCGACGCGATAGAGCAGCTCCTTGCCGCGAGACTCCGCTTCGGCCAGGCCCAGAGCGAGCGCGCGCAAGTCGTTCTCGGTGACCGCATCGACCACGATCGGTGTCGAGTGTTCGGCTCCCATCACGGCGTCGGCAATGGCCGAGGTGCCGCCTCGAACAATTGTCAGATCGAGAACGATGACGTCTTCCGCCCTAAAACGGCCATCAGATTTTTCTTCGACATACCGGGCGAGGTTCGAGTTCTTGAAACCGAAGGTGGCGTCGTTGGCGAATTCTGTGTCGGATACCGGGGTCAGCAGACCATCGCCGAGCATGTAGTGCACGCCGCCCACCGTGACTCGACCAGCATCAGGGAAGGCCGGCACGATGACGACGCCATCCGTTCGGCGGCCGAGCACCTGCATCAGGGTGTCCGCGATGACATCCGGCTCGAGCGGGTAGTGGCCTCGCAGGGTCGAATCGCTGCGGCTCACGAAGCCAAGGTGAGTCCCGGTGGCAGCCGCCGCCGCGAGGGCGTTGGTGACCACTTCGCGATTGCGGGTGGCGGCATCGGCGGGGTCGAGGCTGCGGGAATTAGTCAGCACATAGACGGCGGAGGCGGGCCGTGCTCCCAGCTGGTACGTGAACGCCCAACGAAAGTCGTCTTCCTGCCAGTGCGTGAGAACTGGCAAATTGGACACAGATTGGGTACCGGTGGGGTCGTCGTCGAGCACGACCAACACGCGCTGTGAGGCGGTAACGGATGCCGCGACGGCCGCCGTACTCACGACCACCTCGGCGGGGTAGCGGGCTAGTAGGTCGGCTTCACGAATCACGAGAAACTTCCTTGTCTCTATTGAGTGGCTGACGCGGCCCTGCGCCGGCACGCATGATGTCTGACGTCTGATGTTACAGCAGAGTCTGGCAGACTAGAGGACACCCGTCAATCGCGGCGGGCCTGTGCACCGGCGTGGGAAAACCTCGCTGTAGTAATGTAATGACAGAAAAAACCGGGCACGAAGAGGGGAAGGACTGTCATGAGCCGCAAGTCTCTCGTCGAAGTCGTGTGTGACGATCTGCTTGATCGCGTTTTGAGTGGCGACCTTCCAGCGCACGAAGCGCTTCCCCCGGAAGCGGAAATCGCCAAAGCGTCTGGGGTAAGCCGCCTCACTGTGCGTGAGGCACTCAAGAGCCTCCAGGCCCAGAACATCATCTATGTTCGACGTGGTCTGGGCACTTTCGTCAACCCCTCCGACGCGTGGACGGGAATGGACGCCATCCTGCGCGCAGCGTCGCTCGACACGAGTCCCGACGAGGCCGCGATGCGCCTACTAGAGGTGCGCCGGATGGTTGAGACGGGGGCCTCGGAATTGGCCGCTGTACGTCACACGCCGGAGGACCTGGCCCGCATGGACATCGCCATCGCGGAGATGTCGCGGGCGTATCGCAACGAGGACCTGGACGCACTGGTGGGGGCTGACCTGGCCTTTCACGATGCCGTATTGCGTGCCGCTGCCAACCCGTTTGTACTGGTCTTGATGAGCCAGCTGGGCAGGCTCCTCTACGTCATGCGACAAAAGACTTCCTCGCGCCGGGAAGTGCAGCAGCACGCCATCGTTCACCACCAGAACGTGCGAGACGCAATTGCGACGGCAGACCCCGAAGTGGCACGGAAAGCCATGGAAGCGCATATCAATCAGACCTTCGAGGACTACGAGCGGTATATCAAGGCCGTCGGGCACTAGCCGTTCAGTCCATTTCCGCTGCCGCTTGACGCGCCGCATCGACTGTGGCATTCTTGGCTTCGTTCGAATAATCAGATGTCAGATGTCTGAGATGTGATAAAAACGGTGCGGACGTCATTCCGCAAGCTTTGAGCCGAAGGAGTCTTCATGCTTACACACGTATGCCCACGGGGCATCTCATTCCTTGTCGGTGGTCGACGATGAGTACCGTCCCGGACGCTAACAGCGCTCTCGGCGAACTCGGCGAACGCACCCTGCGCAAGGTTCGTCGCCGCGTTATGCCACTTATTGTGGTGCTCTACTTCATCGCCTACCTCGACCGCAACAACGTCGGTTTCGCCAAACTCACAATGAGCGCCGACATCGGGCTCAGCGCGACGGCATACGGGCTTGGCGCGGGAATCTTCTTTCTGGGTTATGCCCTGTTGGAAATTCCCAGCAACGGAGGCATGTACCGGTACGGCGCCCGCAAATGGATTGCCCGCATCTTGATCTCTTGGGGAATTCTCGCTTCGGCCATGTCCTTGGTCACGGGAGAGACCACCTTCTACATCGTGCGGTTTCTGCTCGGTGCCGCCGAAGCCGGTTTCTTTCCGGCCATCCTTTTCTACCTGACGCTCTGGTTCCCCGCAGCCCAGCGAGTTGCCGTGATCGGTATCTTCATCCTGGCCCAGCCTGTATCCAATGCCTTGGGCGCCCCGGTCTCCGCATTGCTGCTCAACATGGATGGAATCATGGGCCTGCACGGGTGGCAGTGGCTCTACATCATTGAGGGCATCCCAGCCATTGTGCTCGGAATTCTGGCCCCACGCATGCTCACCGACCGGCCTCGCGACGCGACCTGGCTCAAGGCCGAGGAACGCGAGTGGCTCACGACCACAATGGATCTGGAACTTGCCGCCAAGCAGGCTTCCGGCAAGCACAAGTTTCTCGACGGTCTGAAGGACCGCCGAACGCTGGCCTACTCGGCGCTGTACTTTGGTCTCGTCTGTGGCATTTATGGCCTCGGGCTCTGGTTGCCGTCAATTGTCGCGGCCCTGGGCGATTTCAACACGACTCAGGTTGGCTTCATCGTTGCGATTCCGTACTCCTTTGCCGCCGTCTTCGTGTTCTACTGGTCACGTCGATCGGACCGCACCGGCAACCGGGTATGGCACGCGAGCACGAGCATGGTCCTGGCTGCCATCGGTCTTCTCGGTGCGGGCTTCCTGCTACCGGTCAATCCCGTGTTGTCGATGATTTTCCTCACCCTTGCCGCCATGGGTATCTACTCGGCAATCGCCCCGTTCCTGGCCATGCCCTCGGCAGCCCTCACCGGTGCAGCTGCAGCCGCGGGGCTTGCCATGGTCAACTCACTGGGAAATCTTGGCGGCTTCGTTGCGCCGTACGCCGTTGGCATTCTCAAGGACGCTACCGGCAGCGACCAAAGCGGCCTCATTTTTCTCTCCGCCTGCCTGGCGATAACCAGCGTGGCGACCTACCTCTATGCGCGCAAACGCCCGGAGGGAGCCTCCTCGAACAGGTCCGCTTCACTGCCCAAGGCTCATGTTTTGGCAGAGGAATCCTCCAGTACGTCCAAAATCAAAAGTAAGTAGATACATCATGACGATCACCACATCTTTTCCGATCGAACGAACCGTCGTCGTCACCGGCGCTGGCTCAGCGCGTGGCATCGGCCGTGCCACCGCCGACAAACTCGCCAGCCTCGGCTGGTCGATCGCCATACTCGATATCGACGGTGCAGCAGCGCAGGCGGCGGCCGCCGAAATCTCCTCGCAGCGCTCGGTACGGGCGATCGGATTGGGGGCGGATGTCTCCGATCAAGCATCGGTCGACGCTGCGATCGATGAAGTTGAAGCGTCGCTGCCACCCATCGTGGCCTTGGCGAACCTGGCCGGGATCAGTTCGCCCACGGAGTTCATGGACGAAACGATCGAGGGCTGGGAGCGCGTCTTCTCCGTCAACATGACCGGCACCTTTGTCGTCACGCAGCGCGTACTCCGGGGAATGATTGAGCGCAAACTCGGTCGCATCGTAAGCGTGTCGTCGGTCTCGGCCCAACGTGGCGGTGGAACCTTCTCCAAGGTTGCCTATAGTGCGTCAAAGGCCGGCATAATCGGTTTCACGCGCGGTTTGGCCCGAGAAATGGGACAGCACGGCATCACCGTGAACTGCGTCGCTCCGGGGCCCGTGGACACGGACATCATGGGTGGCACTTTGACGGACAAGCGTAAGGACGAGATGTCTGCCGACATCCTGGTGGGACGCGTGGGCACTGTGCACGATATTGCTGCTCTGATGGCGTTTCTCGTGGGGGAGGAGGCGGGGTACATCACGGCGGCCACCTACGACATCAACGGCGGGCTGCAAATCTCTTGATCCATTGGTAATTCGACGTTGTTGAGAGTTTGGCGCTGATCGAACGTGTGCGCGCAAAGACGAGTGCGCCTCCAGGGCAGAAGTCCCAAACGTCCACGGGAGTGGTGGCGATTAGCGTGGTCACGATGTCGGGCAAGTAACTCCAGCTGTGCGCGAGCTGCGGTTTACCGACCACGTGTGCAGTTTTTGAGCGCGGGACTGCTGTGAAGAATGACTTGCCAAGGTGTGCAGGGCCAGGGACTTCCGGCCCGAAGTAGTCGCTGGCGCGCACGTCGACGACGTGGATGTGGCCGGCGCCCTGTGCGCCGCACCTCTTCACCCATCCGGCCTGGCCAATCAGTCCTTTGGCTTCGGTGGTCATCTCGGGTGAGTGTTCGGTCATTGCGCCGGTCGGTGATTTTTACGGGTAGAGGTTGCCCATCACGACGAGCAGGGCGCCCGTGGCGGATGCGGCGGCAATATTCGGGGCCGCGTGGCTAGGGTGAAGCATGACCGATCACACGAGTCCCCTCTCTGCGCGCGTGACCGTGCCCGCGCAGCTGCCCCTTCCCACGCACGTCGATATCGCACTGTGGCGCCCGGCGACGCCCGCCGATATCGACGCCATCTGGGAGCTCGAGAAAGCGATCGGCCGGGCCGATCACCCCAACTACGTGCTCGAGCGGGAGGAAGTCGGCGAGGTGTTCGCCTTCTCGTTCGTCGATGTCGGCACCGACACGCTCGTCGCCCTCGACGCTGATGGTGGCATGGTGGCCCACGGCTTGGTATTGCTCCAGGTGGGGCAGGAAACGCTCGTGAAATCCAACCTGACCGGCGGGGTACTCCCCACGATGCGCGGGCGAGGAATCGGTCGCGCGCTGCTGAACTGGCAGGTTGCCCGCGGCCGTCAGCAACTGGCGACCTCGCACAAAGCGCTGCCCGGCTGGATCTGCACCTCGTGTGACGAGCGTGCCCCGCAGAACGGCCGTCTCTACGAAGCCGCCGGCCTGGTCTGCGCGCGATACTTTCTGTCGCTCGACCGCATGCTCGCCGACCCCATTCGCGAGGTTGTGGTGGGCGACGGCATCCGTCTGGCTGGCTATACGGCAGAGCTGTCGAATGCCGTGCACGCTGCGCGTGATACCGCTTTCATGGACCACTGGTCGAGCCAGCCGTTGCCCGACGAAAGCTGGAACGCCTACGTCACGGGCCGCTCGTTCGTCGACGAACTCTCCTTCGTCGCCTTCGGCACCGAGCCTGACGGCAGTGAGCACGTCGTCGGCTTCATCATGTCCAGCGTCAACGAAGAGGACTGGGCCGCGGCCGGGTACCGCAGCAGCTACATCGGCCTGGTCGGCGTGCTGAGCGGATGGCGCGGCCGGCACATCGCGCAGGCCCTGCTGGCAGCGCAGCTGGCCGCCAGCCGCGCCGCCGGGCACGAACGCGCCACCCTCGATGTGGACGCAGCGAGCCCGACCGGTGCGCTCGACCTCTACACGGGCATGGGATTCTTCGCCACCAACCGGGAGCTCGCCTACGTGCTCGCGTTCTGATCCTCAGCGGTAGGGCGGCGGGCGCGGTGCGTCGGGGTTACGCAACAGCCAGCTGGTGTCCGGCAACGGTGGGACCGCCGCGAGACGGACCAGCGCCGCCCGCACTTCGTCGGCGTAGAGCTGGCCCCCGGTGGGACCCGGGTGCACATGATCGCCGGCCAGCAGGTCGAGGCGCCCCGCGATCGTGTCGTGCCAGTTGGCGAGTTCGACCCGGCGATTACCCGCCGCGAACTCGGCCAGCGTGGTGTTGACGCCGTCGGTCCAGTCCCGCTCGGCATAGGCGTTGACCAGCACGAGCTGCCGGTGAGGCCCGAGAACGCTCAGAATCTTCGTGAGTTCGTTGACGGTGATGGGACCGTTGGTGCCGAGCCCGATCACGACGACCGGTTGCAATTGACCCGCCGCCTTCAGCGCCAGCACGATCTCATCGGCGGAATACATGCCGCGGGAGACCGAGGCGTCAATGGTCATTCCCGCAAAGGTGGCCTGCAATTCCGGAGCCGAGGCGAGCATGACCGAGTCGCCGATGGCCGTGATCGGGCCGTCGGTCAGGGCGGGGGCTGCCGTGGCCTGGCGGGCCGCCTCGGCGGCCGCGACCCGCGTGGCTCGCGCCGCAGCATCCATTGCCCGCTGGCCGCGTTCGATGCGTGACTGCGCCGAGGTCTGTGCCGGTGCAGCGACGACGGCGGCCGTGGTGCCCCCGACCAGCAACACCGACAGCACGGCCGTCGCGGCGACCAGGCGGCGGCGTCGGGTCGGGCCGGTCCAGAGCGCCCCGACCCGACGGATGGTGCCGCGCACGCCCACCCGACGGATCGGCATTTCCAGCCAGCGGTACGAGGCGCCGGCCAGAGTCAGGGTGATGACCGCGGCCAGCAGCCCGATCGGCAGCACGCTGCCGAAGGGGGAGGACGTGGGCCAGAGCAGTTGCACCAGCACGAGCACCGGCCAGTGCCACAGGTAGATGCCGTAGGAGCGCTCACCGAGGTAGCGCAACGGCGTCGCGTCGAGTAAACGTCCGAACCGGCCACCGCGCACGCCGGCCCAGATGGCCACGGCGGTGGCCAGGCTCACCGCGACGAGGCCGCCGCGGTAGGTCGCGGCACCGTCTTCGGGTAGCCACAGCGCGAAGGCGATGATCGCGAGCACTGCCGCTGCGCCCAGCCACGGGCGCACCCGGGGCAGCTCGTCGCGCTTGTCGCTCGGGCGACGCAGCAACAGGGCCAGGGCGGCACCGGCAAACAGACCGAAACTATGCGTGTCGGAGCCGTAGTAGACCCGGGTCGGGTCGGCGCCGGGCTGGTACAGCACGCCCATCCACAGGGCCGAGGCGAGAAACAGCGCGATGACCAGGGCAAGCCGCACCCACGGGCGGCGAATCAACAGCACGGCCAGCAGGAGCAGCGGCCAGACCAGGTAGAACTGCTCCTCCACCGCGAGCGACCACAGGTTGCGCAGCAGCTCGGGCTCGTTGACGCTGAAATAGCTCGCGTCGTTGGCGATCGACACCCAGTTGTAGCCGAAGGTGGTGGCCCCGAGCAGTTGCGCGCCGAGACCGACCAGAACATCGCCGTCAATCAGAAATGCGAGGGTGCAGCTGATCAGAATCACCGGGATCAGCGGGGGGACGAGGCGTCGGGCCCGCCGCTGCCAGAACCGGCCGAGCGAGATGCGCCTGGTGCGCGTGTGCTCGGAGACAAGCAGCCCGGTGATCAGAAAACCACTGATCACAAAGAAAACATCGACGCCGATGAAACCACCGGGCAGTATCGCCGGGAAGAAATGGTAGAGCACAACGGCAATGACGGCGAGGGCACGCAAGCCGTCGAGACCGGCCAGACGACCGCCACTGGGTGCAATAGCGGGGGCGTCGCGTGGCCCGAGCACGGGGGCATTTTCGGGCCCGATGGCGGCGGTCGTCGACCGAGTCCTCCCGGTGAACGGGAACGACAGGGGGGAACGAGGCATGGGGAACGAGATTTCTTTGGCACTCATCTTGGGGGTGGACCAAAGGCCGCCATCAACGATAACCCGCGCGTGCCACCTAGGCTTACCCTCGTGAATCTTTTTGTGCCCCGCGCCGCTCATGCAGCGCTCGGCTCCACGCGCATCCGCCTCGACCTCGCCTACGACGGCACCGATTTCACCGGCTGGGCCCGCCAGCCGGGCTTTCGCTCCGTGCAGGCCGACATCGAAAACGGGCTCGCCGGCATCCTGCAAAGCTTTCCCCCGCACCCCACCCTGATCGTCGCCGGCCGAACGGATGCCGGGGTGCACGCCCGCGGGCAGGTCGCCCATTTCGACCTCACCGCCGAACAGGCCCACTCCCTGGTGCGCATCCAGCGCGGCACCGGAAATCGCCCCCCGGTCGATCTCGGCACCGCCATCCTGCGTCGCCTCGGCGGGATCCTCGTGACCAAGCCCGACATCGTGCTGCGCCGGGCCACGGTCGTACCCGGCGGTTTCGACGCCCGGTTCTCGGCCATGTGGCGCCGCTATGAGTACCGCATCGCCGATCCGCTCGCCCTGCGCGACCCGCAGCAGCGCCTGCGCACCACATGGCATCCGTTCAAACTCGATCTTCCCGCGATGCAGGCGGCTGCGGCGACCCTGGTCGGCCTGCACGACTTTGCGGCCTACTGCAAGCCGCGCCCGGGCGCGACGACCATTCGCACCGTGCAGGACTTTCGCTGGCACCGCGACGACGACGGCCTCATTATCGCCACCATCCAGGCGGATGCCTTCTGCCACAGCATGGTGCGCGCCATGGTCGGCGCCTGCGTGGCTGTGGGGGAGGGGCGCCTCGACGGCAGCACCCTCGCCACCCTGCACTTTGACAATCACCGCATCAGCGAGTTCAAGGTGATGCAGGCGCACGGCCTCACGCTGATCGACGTGGGCTACCCCGACGACGCCGCACTGGCGCAGCGCGCCATTGATACCCGCAACCGGCGCTCACTGCCGGTCGTTGTCGCGGAGTGAACTCTGACCCAGGTTGCGTCCGCGGTCGGGGCCGACTATCGTTGATCCTTGGTGTCTGTGCGTTGCAGCGCGGCACCCGAACGTGAGCCCTCCATCGACAGTGTTCTCCTCATGAGAAGTATTTCTCAGGGGAACAAGCCCGGAGCGGGATTCACGAACACCTCCGTTCGAAAAAGAAGAAAGCAGCACACTAGTGACGCGCACTTACACCCCCAAGGCAAGCGAACTCCAGCACGACTGGGTTGTCATCGATGCCACCGATATCGTTCTCGGACGTCTGGCCAGCCACGCGGCAATCCTGCTGCGCGGCAAGCACAAGGCCACCTTCTCCCCGCACATGGACGGTGGCGACTTCGTCATCATCGTCAATGCCGAGAAGGTTGCCCTCACAGGCAAGAAGCTCGACCTGAAGATCGCTTACCGCCACTCGGGTTACCCGGGCGGCCTCACGGCGACCAACTACTCCGAGATGCTCGAGAAGCACCCGACCCGTGCGGTTGAAAAAGCGATTCGCGGCATGCTGCCGAAGAACTCGCTCGGTCGCGCCCAGCTCACCAAGCTGAAGGTTTACGCCGGCCCTGAGCACCCGCACTCCGCTCAGCAGCCCACGCCGTACACCCTCAGCCAGGTCGCGCAGTAGCGCCGGCAACCAGACTTCTCGACTCTTAGATAAAAAGGATTCCCATCATCGTGGCGAAGATCGCAGACCAGATTGACCAGGCTCCGGAGAGCTACTCCACCGAGACTCCGGCCGAAACCGTAACCAAGGCGCCCCGCGCCGTCCTCAACGTTCCCGGCGCAGCCGTCGGCCGTCGCAAGCAGGCCATCGCCCGCGTGCGCATCGTCCCCGGCTCCGGCACGATCGTTGTCAACGGCCGCGAGTTCGCCGACTACTTCCCGAACAAGCTGCACCAGCAGCTGATCAACGACCCGTTCAAGGTTCTCGACCTGCTCGGCTCGTACGACGTCATCGCCCGCATCACCGGCGGTGGCCCGTCCGGCCAGGCCGGCGCGCTTCGCCTCGGCATTGCACGCTCGCTCAACCTGATCGACGAAGAGAACAACCGCGCCATCCTGAAGAAGAACGGCTTCCTCAGCCGCGACGCTCGCGTCAAGGAGCGTAAGAAGGCCGGACTCAAGAAGGCCCGTAAGGCACCTCAGTTCAGCAAGCGCTAACCGGATAGCCGACGACGATATGACTCGTCTGTTCGGCACGGACGGCGTTCGGGGCCTGGCCAACCGTGATCTCACGGCTGGCCTGGCCCTGAGCCTTGCCCAAGCCAGCGCCGCCGTGCTCACCACGGGGCGTCGCGCTCAGGCGCGGCTCGCCGCCGATCAGCGGCCCGTTGCCGTGGTCGCCCGTGATCCGCGAATTTCCGGTGAGTTTCTCACCGCTGCCGTGTCGGCCGGCCTGGCCTCGAGCGGTGTGGACGTGCTCGACGCCGGGGTCATCCCCACTCCCGCCGCGGCCTTCTTGATCAACGACATCGGTGCCGACTTCGGTGTGATGATTTCTGCCTCACACAACGCGGCGCCCGATAACGGCATCAAGATCTTCGCCTTTGGCGGAACTAAACTTCCCGACGACGTCGAGGACCGCATCGAGGCCTACATCGGACGTGACACGCTCATGCCGATCGCCGGCGACGTGGGACGCATCCGTCGCTTCGCCGACGCCGAAGACCGCTACGTCGTGCACCTGCTCACCACGCTGCCGCACCGCCTCGACGGCATCCACGTTGTGCTCGACTGCGCCCACGGCGCCGCCGCCGGCGTCTCGCCGCAGGTGTTCACGGATGCCGGTGCTCGCCTCACCGTGATCGGCGCCGACCCCGACGGCCTCAACATCAACGACGGCGTGGGCTCGACCCACCTCGACAACCTCGCCCGGGCCGTGCTCGAACACGGTGCCGACATCGGTATCGCGCACGACGGAGACGCCGACCGGTGCCTCGCCGTGGACCGCGACGGCAACATCGTCGACGGCGACCAGATCATGGCGATCCTGGCCGTGTCGATGGCGGAGCGGGGGGTGCTGAAGGATCGCACACTCGTGGCGACCGTCATGAGCAACCTCGGCCTGCGCAAAGCCATGGCGGCCAACGACATCACCGTGGTGCAGACCAAGGTCGGCGACCGGTACGTGCTCGAAGAACTGAACGCCCACGGGTACTCGCTTGGCGGCGAACAATCCGGTCACGTCATCATGACCAAATTCGCCACGACCGGCGACGGTATCCTCACCGGGCTGCACCTGGTAGCCGAAATGGCGCGCACCGGTAAGACGCTCGCCGAACTGGCATCCGTCATGACGGTGTACCCGCAGATTCTGGTCAACGTGCGCGGAGTGGACCACAAGGCGCTCGGCGCCGACGAGGTCATCGCCCAGGCCGTGCTCGCCGCGGAAACCGAACTGGGCGACACCGGCCGGGTGCTGCTGCGCCCCTCCGGCACCGAGCCCATGGTGCGCGTCATGGTGGAAGCCGCCGACCAGCCCACCGCCGACCGCCTGGCGCACGCCCTGGCCGACGTCGTGCGCGAGCGCCTGGCCCTCTAGCACTTCCGGGCGCAGGTGGATGGCTGGGCGTCAGTTCGTCGGTGCGCCCCGTCATCGGCTGGCGCCCAGGCCACGCGTGCACCGCGTCCGGAGCGGGTCAGACCTTACGCAGGAGCACCTTCGCGACGGCATGCGTCGGGTCCTTGCGCAGAACCAGGGTGGCACGGGAGCGGGTGGGACGGATGTTCTGCAGCAGGTTGGGCTCATTGATGCTGGTCCAGATGCTGCGCGCCCTGGCGCGGGCCTCCTCTTCGGTGAGTTCGGCGTAGCGGTGAAAGAACGAGTTGGGGTTGGCGAACGCCCCGCGCTGCAGCTTGAGGAAACGTTCCTCGTACCAGCGGGCGATGTCCTGGGTGCGGGCGTCCACATAGATGGTGAAGTCGAACAGGTCACTCACCGAGAGGCCGTGGCCGGGCCCGGGAGGCTGGAGCACGTTGAGTCCCTCGACGATGAGGATGTCGGGCTGGCGCACGACGATCTGGGCGTCCGGCACGATGTCGTAGCTCAGGTGCGAGTAGAACGGTGAGCGCACCTCGGGGGCACCGCTCTTGACCGCGCTTACGAAGCGCAGCAGGGCGCGTCGATCGTAGGACTCCGGAAATCCCTTGCGCTCCATCAGACCCCGGCGGTTCAGCTCTGCATTGGGAAACAGGAAGCCATCGGTCGTGACGAGCTCAACCCGGGGGGTGTCTTCCCAGCGGGAGAGCATCTTGCGCAGCAGCCGTGCAGCGGTCGATTTGCCGACGGCGACCGAACCGGCCACACCGATCACGAACGGCGTGGGGCGGGCACGTTCTCCCAGAAACCCACTTGTCGCACGGTGCAGCGTGCGCGCATTCGCCGCGTAGAGGTTGAGCAAGCGGCTCAACGGAAGGTAGACATCCTTCACCTCGTTGATATCGAGCGGCTCACCGATGCCACGCAACTGCACGATCTCGGTCTCTTTGAGCGGGAGCAGGGTGGTCGGCGCGAGGGCCGCCCAGTCCGCTCGGTCGAGCTCCACGAAGGGGGTACCGTGACCGTTCACTACAGGGGTCAGCACCGGATCGGACATTGTCCCAAGCTTAGTCCGACTAAAATTGACTTCCATGTGCGGAATCGTGGGTTATGTCGGAAGCAACAAGACCGTTGATGTTCTCATGGGCGGGCTCGGACGGCTCGAATATCGCGGGTATGACTCCGCCGGGATCGCCGTTATCGACGATTTCGGTGTGCTCAACACCGCCAAGAAGGCCGGCAAGCTCGCGGCCTTGACCAATGAGCTGAAGGCCCACCCCATCAATAACGGCACGACCGGCATCGGTCACACCCGCTGGGCCACCCACGGCGGCCCCACCGATGGCAATGCCCACCCGCACCTCGGTGACAACAACAAGCTCGCCCTCATCCACAACGGCATCATCGAGAACTTCGCCGTGCTGCGCGAGGAACTGCTCGCCGAAGGCTTCACCTTTCTGAGCGAAACCGACACCGAGGTCGCCGCGGTGCTGCTCGGCCGCGAGTACCAGCGTGTCGGCGACCTGGGCGAGGCCTTCCGCGCCATCGTGGCCCGCCTCGACGGCGCGTTCACGCTGCTCGCCGTGCACCAGGACCAGCCCGGCGTCGTCGTGGGCGCCCGCCGCAACTCGCCGCTGGTCATCGGCCTCGGCGACGGCGAGAATTTTCTCGGCTCCGACGTTGCCGCGTTCGTCGAGTACACCCGCCGCGCCGTCGCCATCGGCCAGGACCAGATCGTCACCATCACGGCGGATGCCGTCACCGTCACCGACTTCGACGGTCACCCCGTCGAGACCGAAGAGTTCGACATCGCCTGGGACGCCTCCGCCAGTGAAAAGGGCGGCTGGTCCAGCTTCATGGCCAAGGAAGTCTCCGAGCAGCCGGATGCCGTCGCCAACACCCTGCGCGGGCGCATCATCGACGGCCACGTGGTCGTGCCGGAACTGACCGAATTCGGCGATGATGTGCTCGCGGGCATCCGTCGCATCGTCATCGTCGCGTGTGGAACGGCCGCCTACGCCGCGCAGACCGCTAAGTACGCCATCGAAAAGTGGGCGCGGGTGCCGGTGGACGTGGAACTCAGCCACGAGTTCCGATACCGTGACCCGGTGCTCGACGACCACACCCTGGTGATCTCGATCAGCCAGTCCGGTGAAACCATGGACACGCTCATGGCCGTCAAGTACGCCATGTCGCTCGGCGCCAAGGCGATCTCGATCTGCAACACGCAGGGCGCGACCATCCCGCGCGAATCCGACGCCGTGATCTACACGCACGCCGGCCCCGAAGTGGCCGTGGCGTCGACCAAGGCCTTCGTGGCCCAGATCACCGCGCTCTACCTGTTCGCGCTGCACCTCGCCCGCGTGCGCGGCAGCCTCACCGAGGCCGACCAGGCCGTGCAGGTCGCCGAACTGCAGGCCATGCCGGAGAAGATCCAGGCCGTCCTCGGCGTCGAAGATGAGGTGCGCCAGCTCGCCCGCTGGATGAGCGACACCCGCGCGGTGCTGTTCCTCGGCCGCCACGTCGGGTTTCCGATCGCGCTCGAGGGGGCGCTCAAGCTCAAAGAACTCGCCTACATTCACGCCGAAGGCTTCGCCGCCGGTGAACTCAAGCACGGTCCGATCGCACTGATCGAGCCCGGCCAGCCGGTGTTCGTCGTCGTACCGAGCCCGCGCGGTTCCGCCCACCTGCACCCGAAGGTCGTCTCCAACATTCAGGAGATCCGTGCCCGCGGTGCCCGCATCATCGCCATCGCCGAGGTCGGCGACGCCGCCGTGCTGCCGTTTGCCGACACCGTGATTCACATTCCGTTGGCCGCGCCCCTGTTCGAGCCACTGCTGGCCGTGCTGCCGTTGCAGATGTTCGCCATGGAGCTCGCCATCGCCAAGGGGCTCGATGTCGACCAGCCGCGCAACCTGGCGAAGTCCGTCACGGTCGAGTAATGCTGGTCGAGGCGGCACGGTGATCATGGGTATTGGCGTCGACGTGGTCGACCTGGCGCGGTTCACCCGCCAGGTCGAGCGCACCCCGCGCCTCGTACCCCGGCTGTTCGCCCCGAGCGAACGCGGTCTGCCGACGCACTCCCTCGCGGCGCGCTTCGCCGCCAAGGAGGCCCTGATCAAGGCCCTCGGCGACAGCGCAGGGGCTACCTGGCAAGAGATGGAAATCGTGAACGACCCGCACGGCAACCCTGAATTCAGGCTCAGCGGGGCGGCCCTGGCCGCTCTGACCGATCGTGGCATCAGCCGCGTGCACGTCACCATGACCCACGACGCCGGCGTGGCCTGCGCCTTCGTCGTCGCCGAGGGGGAGAAGTGACCGGGTTTCGCGAGGCCGTGATCGACCTCGCCGCGATCCGCAGCAACATGGCGTACCTGCGCCAACTCGTCGGCACTCCGCACGCGATGGCGGTGGTCAAGGCCGATGCCTACGGCCACGGTGCCGTTCCGGTAGCGCGCGCCGCCCTCGCCGGTGGCGCCGACTGGCTCGGCGTCGCCGATATCGACGAGGCCCTGGCCCTGCGTGACGCTGGCATCGACGCACCGATATTGGCGTGGCTGCATGACCCCGACGCCGATTTCAGTGCCGCTATCGGCGATGACGTCACCCTCGGGCTGTCGTCTTTGCGACAGGTGCAACAGGTCGCGGATGCCGCGACAGAACTCGGCCGGGCCGCATCCGTTCATCTGAAACTGGAAACCGGCCTCAGCCGCAACGGCGTGCACGAAAACGACTGGGCCGCGGTGTTTGCGCTCGCTGCCGCACTCGAGCGGGTCGGATTGCTGCGCGTCGAGGGTGTGATGAGCCACCTCGCCAACGCTTCCGCGTTCGACGACCAGCAGGCGCTGGAGTGTTTCGAACGCGGGGTTGAGGCCGCCCGCGCGGCCGGCCTGACGCCGACGCTGGTGCATGTGGCCTCGTCGGCGGCGGCGCTGCGCCTGCCGGCTGCCCGCTTCTCCATGGTGCGGTTCGGCATCACCCTCTACGGACTGTCGCCGTTCGCTGATGCGACCTCGGCCGACCTCGGGTTGGTTCCGGCCATGACCCTGCGCGGCCGGGTGGCCCACGTGCGCCGGGTGAGCGCGGGCGCCGGTGTCTCCTACGACTATCTATGGCGGGCACCGCATGATTCCACGCTCGTGCTCGTGCCGCTCGGCTATGCCGACGGTATTCCGCGGCAGGCATCGGGCACGGCACTCGTGCACATTCACGGCGCGAACTACCCGGTTGTCGGGCGGGTGGCGATGGACCAGTTCGTGGTCAACCTCGGTGCCGACAACCCCGGCGTGGCCGTCGGCGATGAGGTCGTGGTGTTCGGCGACCCGGTCACCGGAGCGCCGAGCGCGACCGACTGGGCCGACGCCGCCGGCACGATCAACTACGAGATCGTGACCCGCATCGGGCACCGGGTGACTCGGAAGCACCTCAATGGCTGAGCTTCACCGCACCATTCCCGATGCCGCGGCGATGCACCAATTCGGCATCGACCTCGCTGGCACCCTCCAACCCGGTGACCTGATCGTACTCACCGGACCGCTCGGTGCTGGCAAGACCACCCTCACGCGGGGCCTCGGCGAGGGACTGCAGGTGCGTGGGGCGGTGACCAGTCCGACCTTCGTGCTTGCACGCACACATCCAAGCCTCGTCGGCGGGCCACCGTTCGTGCACGTCGACGCCTACCGCCTGAACAGTGCCATGGAACTCGACGACCTCGACATCGATTTCGCCCACTCCATCGTCGTGGTCGAGTGGGGCCGCGGGCTGCTCGACGGCATCACCGAGTCCTGGCTCGATATCGAGATCGAGCGGCCGCATGGCCGGGCGCTCGTGACGTCGGAAACGAATGCCGCAGCATCAGTTCTCGATCTGGATCACGACCTGGACGAGCCGCGCACCGTGACCCTGGCCGGTCACGGCCCTCGCTGGGCCCGTCTGGCGTTGGTCTAGCGTGTTCACTAGTGCCCGTTGTCGGCGACGTAGCCGTTGAACACTCGAACGCAGGGAACCCTGAGTAAATGACTCTTCTTGAAGGCGCCATCATCCTGGTCGCTGGCATTGCCGCGGGCATCATCAACGTGGTGGCCGGCGCGGGAACGCTCATCACCTTTCCCACGCTGCTGGCCTTGGGGATCCCCCCGATCACGGCGAACGTGTCGAACACCGTCGGTCTGGTTCCCGGATCGATCGCGGGGGTCTACGGTTACCGCCGGGAGCTCAAGTCCGAATGGCGGCCGGTGGCCTGGATGGCCGTGTTTTCGGCCGTCGGTGGGGTCGCCGGCGGTTTGCTTCTGCTTGTGCTGCCCGAGGACGCCTTCTCCCAGGTCGTGCCGTTTCTCTTGGTGATCGCCGCCCTGCTCTCGGCAGTTCAGCCTCGTGTGGCGCGATACGTTCGGCGGAAGGCTCCGGAAGGCGTCTCCACCGACACCCGGCCGATCACATTCGGTCTTGTGCTCGGTATCCTCGGCACGGGGGTCTACGGCGGATATTTCGGAGCGGCTCAGGGTGTGGTGTTGCTGGCGCTGCTGGGCATTCTCTGGTCCACCGACATGCACCGGGCCAACGGTGCCAAGAACGTGTTGGCCGGTATGGCCAACCTCGTGTCATCGATCATCTTCATCTCGAGCGGCACCGTCGACTGGATGATTGCCGTACTGATCGGCGTCGGGTCTGCTTGTGGAGGGTGGCTCGGCGTTCGGATCGGACGCCGACTCTCGGCCCCCGTGTTGCGAGCGATCCTCGTGATCGTCGCGCTGACGGCCGCCGTCGTACTCTTTGTGACCTGATGTCGCCCGCGCCCGCCGCGTGCCACAGCGCCTAGGCTGAACGGGTGCTACTTGCCATCGATACCTCCGCCGGCACGAGCGTGGCCGTCGTCGACCTGGACCGCGGGGTGCTCGCCGAACGCGGCGAAGCCGACACCATGCGTCACGCCGAAATCGTCGGCCCCTTCATTCTGGAGTGCCTCCGGGAGGCGAACATCGCGCCCGCGGCACTCTCCGGCGTGGTCGGCGGCATGGGCCCCGGCCCGTTTACCGGCCTGCGCGTCGGCATCGCGTCGGCCCGCGTCTTCGCCCTCGGCGCCGGCAAGCCGCTCGTACCGGTGATCAGCCACGACGCCATCGCCTACGGGCACTACCGCCGTGGCCACACCGGCCCGCTCGTCGTCGTCACCGACGCCCGGCGCCGCGAAATCTACTGGAGTGCCTATTCGCACGCGGATGCCGCGGGTCTGCCCGTGCGCGTCGGCTCGCCCGGCCTGGCCAAACCGGCTGACCTCGACGACCCGAACTGGCTGCACGCGGGCTGGCTGCGCCTGGACGCCGCCACGGTGTCGGCGGGAGAACTCGGCATGGTCGCCGAACTGACCCATGCCCACCGACGCCCGTTCGCGGCCAATGAGGCGCTCTACCTGCGTTCGCCCGACGTCACACTCTCCGCCGGTCCCAAGCGGGTCAGCCGATGACCTGGCAGCTGCGCCGCGCGCACGAGGTCGACCTGGCGGCAATCATGCAGCTTGAAACCAGCATCTTCGAGAACGATGCCTGGTCGGCGACCATGATGGCACGCGACCTCGGCGACCCGGCCTGCTATTACCTCGTGGCGTTCCCACCGGACGATCCCACCCGGGTCGAGGGCTACGCCGGGCTGCTCGCGCCGCGGGGAGCCACCGAGGGCGACATCCAGACCATCGCCGTTGCCGACGCGGCGCGCGCGCGCGGCCTCGGCCGAACGCTTATGCAGGCGCTCATCAGCGAGGCCCGCAAGCGCGGCGCCCGGCTGATCTTTCTCGAGGTGCGGGCCGACAACCCAGGCGCCCAACGCCTGTACGAACGCCTCGGATTCATCGAGGTCGGGATGCGACGCGGTTACTACCAGCCCGACAACGTCGACGCCATCGTCATGCGCCTCAATATTCCCGAACTGGAATCTATGCTCACCACACCGGCACTAACCGTGCACTCATGAACCGTACCGATCCCCTCGTGCTCGGCATCGAGACCTCGTGCGACGAAACCGGCATCGGCATCGTGCGCGGAACCGTTCTGCTCTCCAATACCATCGCGAGTTCGATGGACGAGCACGCCCGCTACGGCGGCGTCGTGCCGGAGATCGCGGCGCGGGCACACCTCGACGAGCTCGTGCCGGCCATCAACGCGGCCGTTGCAGAGGCGGGCATCCGCTTGGCCGACCTGGACGCCATCGCCGTCACCTGCGGGCCGGGCCTCTCCGGCGCCCTCATGGTCGGTGTCGGCGCCGCCAAGGCGCTCGCCGTCGCCCTCGACAAGCCGATCTACGCGGTCAACCACCTCGTCGGCCACGTCGGTGCCGACCTGCTGCGCAGCGACACCGACACGAGTGACACCGAACCGCTGGAGTACCCGACGATCGCCCTGCTCGTCTCCGGCGGCCACACCTCGCTGCTGCTCGTGCGCGACCTGGTCAGCGACGTCGAGCTGCTGGGCGAGACGATCGACGACGCCGCCGGCGAGGCCTTCGACAAGGTCGCCCGCCTGCTGTCGCTGCCCTACCCGGGCGGGCCGCAGATCGACCGGGTGGCCGCCGACGGCAACCCGAGGGCCATCCGCTTTCCGCGTGGACTCAGCCAACCCAAGGACATGGCCGCGCACCGCTACGACTTCTCGTTCTCAGGCCTGAAGACGTCGGTCGCGCGCTTCGTCGAACAGCGGCAGGATGCCGGTGAACCGGTGCCGATCAGCGATGTGGCGGCGAGTTTTCGGGAGGCAGTCGTCGACATTCTGCTCCGCAAAGCCCTCGCCGCGTGCGCCGATTACGGCGTACCGCGCCTGCTGCTCGGTGGCGGCGTCATCGCCAACGCCCGGCTGCGCGCCGTGGCCACCGCCCGAACGGATGCTGCCGGCGTCGTCCTGCGCATTCCGCCCCTTTCGCTCTGCACCGATAACGGTGCCATGATCGCCGCGCTCGGCGCGCAGCTCATCATGGCCGGGCACGAGCCCTCGACGCTGGAATTCGGCGCCGACTCCACCCTGCCGGTCGGTCAGATTCAGGTCTGATCTGCCGTTAAAGTCTGCGTAGCGCAGGCTCAGGCGATATTCTGGCCTGCGACCACGGAACGAAAACATTAAGGAGATCGCAGATGTCTGACCCCACCCAGCCCCCCGTAGACCCGACAAATTCGAAGCCTGCCGACTCCGGCGCGCCGCCGGCCACCCCGGCCGGCCCCGCCTACCCGGACTACCCTGCGTCGGCCACTCCGGCCGCTCCCGCCTATGACCAGGCTCCCGCCTATGGCCAGGCTCCGGCTTACGGCCAGCCGCCCGCGTACGGCCAGAACCCCTATGGGCAGCAGAACCCACAGGACAAGTTCAACGTCCTGTCGATCATCTCGCTCGTGACCTCAATTCTCGGCATTTCGCTCGTCGGCGTGATTACCGGACACATCGGCATGAGCCAGATCAAGAAGACCGGCGAAAAGGGCCGCGGCCTCGCTCTTGGGGGCCTGGTCGTCGGCTACCTCGGCCTGGCCCTCGGTCTCATCGCCGCCATCATTTTCATCGCCGTGTTCATCGGCGCCGCCACCACCGGATCGAACTACTACAACTAGCCACGCACCGGGCGGCCCGTGCGCGGCCGCCCGAATGCGACCGGCCGACGGATCGTGACCGATGCCGGACCGTCCAGCTCGCGGCCAGAGGATAGCCATGACTACACCACACCAGGACGCTGACACCACGGCGCATCTGGACTACACCCGCGCCCCCGCGCCTCCCGGCAGCCAGCTGGACTGGGCGTCGACGATCACCGCTCCCACCGAGTTCGTGCCATACGCCTACACCGAGGCGGAGGTGCAGCGCATCACCGGCCGTCGCCACCTCGCGGTCGCCTCCGTGATCTGCGGTCTGATCGGCCTCATCCTCGGCGTGATCGGTGTGTTCGGCCTGCCGCTCGCGCTCGTTGCGATCACCCTCGCGCTGATCGCGCGCACCACCGAGAACCGGGCACGCACCCTCTGGCGCAGCGGACTCGTGAGCGGAATCGCTGGCGTTCTCCTCGCGGCCGGCTGGGTGGTCTACATCAGCCAGACCGTGCTGCCACTGCTCTAGCTCTCCAGCGAGCGCACGCGCTCCACCAGCAGCGCCACGCGGTGTCCGGCCACCCGCGTCAAAATCAGCGTCGCCGACTCCGGCCCCTTGAGCTTCAACCGGGTGCGCAGCGTCGCCGGGTCGACATCAACGCCGCGCTTCTTGATTTCGAGCGTGCCGATGCGGCGCTCCAGCAGCGCAAGTCGCAGCTTCTTCTCGTCAAACGGGAGCGTCTCGAGTACGCGGAACGCGCTCGCGAACGGCGTCGGCGTGAGCGTGTCGTTGGTCAGATAGGCGATGCCCTCGCTCAGCATGCGAGCATCCAGCGAGCGGGCCAGATCGCCGATCAGGCGCGCTCGAATCACCGCGCCGTCTGGTTCGTACACGTAATTGCCGAGTTCGCCCCCCGGGGCGTCTTCGCTGTCGGCGGGTGCTGTCATTTCCTGAACGCCCCCCGCTGTCAGCAGCAGTGCCGAACGACGGATGCCGGACCGCGCGAGAGCGCCAAACCACAGCCCCATCTCCACCAGCTGCCCATCGACCGACACCCACTGGGCCTCGGCATCGACGGGAATCTGGTCGCGATCGTGTCCGGGGCCGAGCTTCATGCCGAGCGGCAGCGTCGTCGCAATCAGGTAGGCGAAGTCGAGCGAGGGGGAGTAGTCCTCGGAGCGAGTCAGCCGGGTCGTATTGCTGTGCCCGCTCGTGCGGCGGGCCGGGTCGAGCCAGACCGCGTCAAAATTGCTCAGGTCGACCGTTTCGGCGTCGGCCTGCAACGCCGACGCGTTGGAAAACGGAGCCAGATTGAAGCTCGCCACGGTCGCCGTCACCTCGTCGGCGTCGACGGCGACAACCGGCAGGTCCATCGCAGCGAAGGCCATGGCATCGCCGCCGATCCCGCAGCCGAGGTCGGCGACCCGCGGTGGTCGGCCGAGGGCGGCCCCAAGACCCGCGAACCGGCCGGCGTGCAGCGCGGCGACGCGCAACCGGGTTGCCTGTTCCAGGCCGGCATCGGTGAACAGCATCCGCTCTGCAAATTCGCCGAACTTGGCCGAGGCCTTCGCCCGCAACCGTGACTGGCTCAGTACGGCCGACACCAGGCCAGGAGCGTGCCCGGCCTTGCGCAGCTCGCTCACGAGCTTGAGCACATCTCCGCTGCTGTCGTAGGGCGGCAGGGAGTCCAGCAGCCGCAAACTCGCGGGAGAAAGCAGCTCTACGAGTTCGGTTCGATCCATGCTGCAACGCTACCAAAATGGCCCCCCTTCTGGCACTCACGTTGCGTGAGTGCCAGAAGCCCCCTAAACTTCACTTGGCACTCTCGCTGTGAGTCTGCTAACCCAAATCTTAGAAAGAGGTCAACCGTGTCGGTCTCCATCAAGCCGCTCGAGGATCGCATCGTCATCAAGCAGGTCGATGCCGAGCAGACCACCGCATCAGGTCTGGTCATTCCTGACACCGCGAAGGAAAAGCCCCAGGAGGGCGAAGTTGTTGCTGTCGGCCCCGGCCGTATTGACGACAACGGCAACCGCGTCCCTCTCGACATCGCCGTCGGCGACAAGGTCATCTACTCCAAGTACGGCGGAACCGAGGTCAAGTTCGGTGGCGATGACCTGCTGGTTCTCTCCGCGCGCGACGTGCTCGCCGTGGTCGTTCGCTAAGTAGGTTCTTCACTACCTAGTCTTTAGACTGAAACTCCCGGATGGCACCGCCATCCGGGAGTTTTTGTTTGCGCATGTTCTGTTCCGCAGGAGAAAACACTATGACTGATGCCGCCGTACCAGCCGAAATGGCGGCACGGTCCACCCACCGTACCGGCCTCATCTTCGGCGGCTTCGCCTACGGCCTTTGGGGTGTGCTGCCCCTGTACTTTCTGCTTCTCGCCCCGTCGGGAGCTTTTGAGATCGTGGCCTGGCGGGTGCTGTTCTCCCTCGTCTTCTGCGCCCTGATCATCACACTCACCCGCACCTGGGCCGTACTGGGGCGGGCGCTTCGCCAGCCGCGCCTGGTCTGGATCATGGGACTGGCCGGGGTCTTCATCTTCATCAACTGGCAGACCTACGTGATCGCCGCGACCACGGGTCACGTTGTCGAAGCGTCTCTCGGCTACTTCATCAACCCGATCGTCACGGTGTTGCTGGGCGTCTTCGTGCTGCACGAACGTCTGCGCCGGCTGCAATGGGTGGCCATCGGCATCAGCTTTCTGGCCGTGGTGGTACTCGCCGTGGGTTACGGGTCGCTCCCGTGGATCTCCCTCATCCTCGCGTTCTCTTTCGGATTCTACGGACTGATCAAAAAACGGGTCGGGCACAGCGTCGACGCAGTCACCGGCCTCACCCTCGAAACTGCCTGGCTCGCCCCCGTCGCCGTCGTGCAACTCGTCGTCGTCTCGGGAATGTCCGGCCTCACCTTCGGCACCGTTTCGCCCTGGCACACCGCGGGCCTGCTCGCGGCCGGTGTCATCACAGCGGTTCCGTTGCTGCTCTTTGCGGCCGCCGCACGACGATTACCGCTCACGGTGCTCGGACTCATTCAGTTCGTTGCCCCCGTCATGCAGTTTCTCGTGGGTGTGTTTATTCTGAATGAGGCGATGCCGGTGGAACGCTTTGCGGGGTTTGGTCTGGTCTGGGTTGCGCTGATCCTCTTGACGGTCGACATGGTCGTTTCGGGTAAGGCTCCGCGTCGAGGGTCCCTCGAACCAGCCTGACCAGCCGATACGCTGGTTCGACAGCTCGCACTCGCGGCGATACAGCTCCAAAGGACTCAGATGCTCCGTCGCACGCTCCTCGCTGTCGTACTGCTCGGCGCAGTGACCCTCGCCGGATGTACGGCTGCGCCGGTCGCCGCGCCGCTCGCTGCCCCGGTCGCTGTCCCGGTCGCTGGTCCGGCTCCGACCGGCGACGGAACCCTGAGCATCGGCACGCTGTTTCCGATGACGGGGGTCAACGCCGCAAGCGGTGCCGCCCAAGTGGCGGGCGCGGAAGTCGCGCTACGCGATATTTTGGCCGGCCAGGCCGCGCCATTCCAGCCCGTGCAGCTCATTCACCGCAACTCGGCCGGCGATCTTGCCGCCTCCTACGCCGATCTCGTGGCGCGCGGCGTCGACCTGGTGCTGTGGGACGCAACGACAGCGCTGCCGACGGATGCTGAAGGTTCCGTTGGCAACGCCGCCATCGTGGCCCTGAGTGATTTCGCCAACGGCGGTACACCGCTCGCCGCCGACGAAGCGTTCACAGCCCGCCTGACGACCGCTGACCCGGGAATCGCCGCAACAGCCGGCGGTGCTGAAGCCTACGACGGGGTGGTGACGGCTGCCCTCGCAGCCGCCATCACCGGGGACGACGGTGGCGCCTCGATCGAAGCGGGCTGGCCCCAGGTCACTGCTGGAAGCGCCGTCTGCACCTCGTGGGGGGAGTGTGTGCTTGCCCTGGCGGAGACGGGAAACATCGATTATCAAGGCATTACTGGCCGTCGTTCGTAACGATTTGGTCGCTTTGCGGTGTTCTCAGACGAAGAGGGAGGTTTCTGGGCCGTTGATTGCCTACTCTGACACCACGGCAGTCAACCGGCTGACCAGACTTACCCCCTTTTTACTATCAAGGAGCAACATGAGCGTTTTCGCGAAGGCCTCGGCCTCCCGCTCAGTTCGTACCCTCGTTACCGGCGTCGCCCTCATCGGCGTAAGCGCCCTTTTGCTCACCGGCTGCAGCAACGGCGCTGCTACGGCGCCTTCAGAATCGGCAGCCCCCGCTGCGGGTACTGCTGCAGACTTCAAGACGGTCGAGGCTGGTGATCGTGATCTGTCCCTGAAGATCGGCACCATCCTCCCGCAGAGTGGTGGACTGGCCTTCCTCGGCCCGCCCGAAGAAGCGGGTGTTCAGCTCGCGGTCAATGACATCAACAAGGCCGGCCTCGGCATCAACGTGGAAGCAATCTTCCGCGACTCGGGCGATACCACGACCGACACCGCCACTGTCTCCGTGACCGACCTGCTGTCGCAGGACGTCACCGCGATCGTCGGTGCGGCCTCATCGGGTGTCTCCAAAACCGTGATCGACCAGATCACCGGTGCCGGAGTCGTGCAGTTCTCCCCGGCCAACACCTCGGACGCGTTCACCACGTACGCCGATAACGGCCTGTACTGGCGCACGGCGCCCTCCGATGTGCTGCAGGGTGAAGTGCTCGGCAACCTGATTGCTGAAGACGGCAACGCCACCCTCGGCCTGATCGTGCTGAACGACGCCTACGGAACCGGCCTGGCCAAGTACGTCGGTGACGCATTCACCGCCGGCGGCGGCGAAGTCGTCGCGACGGCGCTGTTCAACGAGGGCGACCCGAACTTCACGGCTCAAATCGCCGAGGTCACGGCTCAGGATCCCGACGCGATCGCCCTGATCACGTTCGACCAGGCCAAGGTCATCGTTCCCGACCTGGTAGCCACCGGCTTCCCGGGCGACAAGCTGTACTTCGTCGACGGAAACGTCTCCGACTACAGCGCCGACTTCGCGCCGGGTCTCATCAAAGGTGCCCAAGGCACGCTGCCCGGCCTGGACACCGCATCCCTCGGTGACTTCACCAGTCGCCTGCTCGAAATCACCCCGACGCTGACCGACTTCAGCTACGCAGCCGAGTCGTACGATGCTGTCGTCCTGATCGCTCTGGCGGCCTATGCGGGCAACGACGTGTCGGGCAAGTCGATTGCGAGCTACCTGCGACAGGTCTCCGGCGGAACCGGCGACGGCACTACGGTCACCGACTTCAAGGCCGCTGCTGCAGCGTTGAAGGCCGGTGAGCAAGTCAACTATGACGGCTTCTCCGGTCCGATCACGTTCGATGAGAACGGCGACCCCACCGGTGCAACCATCGGCATCTATAAGTTCGATGCAGAAAACAAGTACGCCCGTACCAACTAGCTCCACTGCATGAGGTGAAGGGCCCCGGCTTCTGCCGGGGCCCTTCTACGTGCGTGCTGCGGGCAACCCGGCAACCGGCATCCGCTCACGAGGCAGGGCACACACGCAGAAGCGGCGCCCGGGAATGTCCCGGACGCCGCTGTTGGCCTGTGAAGGGGGTTGGGCGCTAATCCTGTCCCAGGGTGCCCAGATACAGGCCGATCACCTTGGGGTCGTTCAAAAGCTCACGTCCGGTGCCGGTGTAGGCGTCGCGCCCCTGGTCGAGTACATAACCGCGGTCACAGATCTGCAGGCAGCGACGTGCGTTCTGCTCGACCATGATCGTGGTCACACCGGCCTTGTTGATCTCTTTCACGCGCAGGAAGGCTTCGTCCTGGCGCACGGGGGAGAGGCCGGCGCTCGGCTCGTCGAGCAGCAACACGTGTGGGCCCATCATGAGCGCGCGGCTCATGGCGACCATCTGGCGTTCGCCGCCCGAGAGGGACCCCGCGCGCTGGGACATGCGCTTGCCGAGCTCGGGAAAGATCTCGGTGACGAACGCGAGACGTTCCACGAGGCCCTTGGGCTTCAAAAAGATGCCCATTTCCAAGTTCTCGCGAATGGTGAGTGTGGGAAAAACGTTGTTGTTCTGCGGTACGAACCCCACACCCTGCGCGACCAGCTTGTTCGCCTTGAGGTTGGTGATGTTGTTGCCGCGCAGCAGAATTTCGCCGTCGCGCACCTTCACCTGGCCGAAGATCGACTTGAGCAGCGTCGATTTGCCGGCGCCGTTCGGGCCGATGATGCCGATCAGTTCGCCGTCGTAGGCGGTGAGCGAACAGGCGTTGAGAATGTTCACGCCGGTGACGTAGCCGGCGGTGACGTTCTTGACCTCGACGACAGCTTCCCGGGTCTCGGTCGGCGCCGGCGGGGCCAGTGGGTCAGCGTTCGTCATCGAGCAACTCCTTCATGGCTACCACGTTTTCTGCTTCGGCACCGAGGTCTTCGCCGATGTCCTCGTCGTGGTGTTGCCCGAGGTAGGCATCGATCACGGCTGGATTCTTCATGACCTCGTGCGGGTCGCCCTCGGCGACCACCTTGCCCTCGGCCATCACAATCACCCAGTCGGCAATATGGCGCACCATGTGCATGTCGTGCTCCACGAACAGAACGGTCATGCCCTGGGACTTGAGGTTCAGAATGTGGTCGAGCAACGACTGCGTCAGAGCGGGGTTGACGCCGGCCATCGGCTCATCGAGCATGACCAGGGTCGGGTCGCTCATGAGCGCCCGCGCCATTTCGAGCAGCTTGCGCTGCCCACCGGAGAGACTCGCCGCGTAGTCGTCTTTCTTGGTATCGAGCTTGAACCGGGTGAGAAGATCGAGCGCCTTGGCCCGGTTCTCCTCTTCCTGGTTGCGCCAGAGAAAGGGCAGCAGCGCACGGAACATGTTCTCGCCGGTCTGGCCCTTGGCGCCGAGCAACATATTGTCCATGACGGTCAGCAGACCGAGCGCCTTGGTCAGCTGGAACGTACGAATCTGGCCCATGCGTGCGACCCGGTACGCCGGAACGCCAGCGAGGGAGCGGCCGTCGAAGGTCCACTTGCCGTCATCGGGCTTGTCGAAGCCGGTCAGCAGGTTGAACAGGGTCGTCTTGCCGGCGCCGTTGGGGCCGATGAGCGCTGTGATCGCGCCGCGCGGAACCTCAACGTGCTCGACGTCGACGGCGGTGAGCCCACCGAAAGTGCGGCGAACGTTGTCGACGACGAGAATCGGGTCGACCTTCGCACAGCCCGGTTCAGCTTCACCGATGTGTAGGCCGGTCGTTTTGATCGGCTTCTGGGAAGGGACGGGCGGCTCCAGTGGAGCCGTCGAACCCTGGGGAACAGCGTTAGCGGACAAAAGCTAACTCCTTCTTATTACCGAAGATGCCTTGCGGTCTAAAGATGACGATCAACATGATCGCCACTCCTACCAGGATGAAACGTAGCTGTCCGCCCTGGATGGCCGTCATGAACGGCAACCAGCCCGCCTCCACAGCCCGGGCGACAAAACCGGAGAAGAACGACAGGAGCACCCAAAAGATCATCGAACCGATGATCGGGCCGAGCACCGTCGCGGCACCACCGAGCAGGAGAATGGCGTAGATGAAGAAGGTCAGCGTCGTCTGATAGTTCGACGGCACGACCGCTCGCGGCAGGGCAAAGATCATGCCGGCGATGGTGCCGAGCACGCCACCGAAAACGAGTGACTGCATTTTGTAGGCGTAGACGTTCTTGCCGAGCGCGCGCACGGCGTCTTCGTCTTCCCGGATGCCTTTAATGACGCGGCCCCACGGGCTGCGCATCACCTGCCAGACCAACAAAGCCGCCAGAATCACAATCGACCAGGCAACGATGCGCAACCAGGTGTCATAGGCGTTGTTCTCAAAGGGGCCGAACCCGTAGCTGCCCTCAGCGAGCGGGTTCAGCGCCGCGAATTCATTCTTGTATCCGCTCAAACCGTTGGCCGAACCGGTCACCGAGGCGAAGGTGTTCGTTGTGAACAACAACCGCACGATCTCCGCGGCCGCGATCGTCACGATGGCCAGGTAGTCCGCCCGCAGTCGCAGGGTAGGAATACCCAGGATCAACGCGAAGACAACGGACGCGCCCACGCCGACCAGAAAGGCGCCCCAGACAGGAAACCCGAAGGTCAGAATCGAGATCGCATAGCCGTAGGCTCCGAGAGCCATGAACCCGGCCTGGCCGAAGTTGAGCAGGCCGGTGTATCCGAAGTGCACGGCGAGCCCGAGGGCGGCGAGTGCGTAGGCGGCAGTGGTCGGGCTGATCAGCTCGACGGCAGCGTTGCTAAAGATTGCTCCCCAGTCCATGTGAACCCCTAACCAATTCTCTCTTTGCGACCCAGGATGCCTTGCGGCCGGAACAGCAGTACCAGGATCAAAATAACAAGGGCGCCGACGACCTTGAGGTCGGACGGCAGCCAGAGCGTCGAGAGCTCAACGAAGAGCCCGACGATGAGGGAGCCGACGAGGGCTCCGAAGGCCGTGCCGAGACCGCCCAGGGTTACCGCGGCGAAGACGAGAAGCAGCATCTGAAAGCCCATGTCCCAGCTGACGCCCGGGCGAAAATACGCCCAGAGCACACCGCTGAGTCCGGCGAGGGCTGCGCCCACCACCCAGACAATGCGGATTACGCCGTCGACGTCAATACCGCTCGCCGAGGCCAGGCTGGGGTTGTCGGAGACGGCACGGGTGGCCTTACCGATGCGGGTGCGCAGCAGAAAGTAGGCCACGGCGAGCAGCACGACGATGCTGATGCCCATGCTCGCCAGGTCGATCGGGGAGAGCGAGATCGGACCAAACTTCAGGTCGGTCATTCCGGCCCCGGGGAGCTGGCTCGTGCTGCCGCCAAAGAAGTACTGGTACAGGTAGCGCAGGGCGAGCGACAGGCCGATGCTCACGATCATGAGGGGGATCACTGCCACGCCCTTGCGGCGCAACGGTTTCCAGATCACCGCATCGAGGCCGTACCCCAGCACGCCGCTGAGCGCGATGGCGATCAGAATGGCGAGCCAGATCGGTAGCCCCAGGTTGATCGAGAAGACCAGAGTCATCAGGGCGCCAAAAGTGATCATCTCGGCGTGGGCGAAGTTGCTCAGGCCGGTGGTGCCGAAGATCAGCGACACCCCGATCGCCGCGAGCGCGAGCAGCAGGCCGAAGTTCAAACCGTTCACGAAGCGGTTGACGAACTGGTCGAAGAAACTAACCGTGTTGCGGGTGCCTTCACCGAGGAAGAAGTTGACCGACTTGCGGTCGGTCAAGCCGAATTCCGTATCGATAACGTTACCTCCCTTGGCGACGACGACGCCCTTCGGCAGGGTTTCCTCGTCGAGGGTGACCTCGTAGGTGCCCTTCTCGGGAACGCCGATCGCCCACTTGCCGTCGGCATCCGTCACGGTGTCGGCCTTGTAGCCGTTGCCGTCGACGGCGATGGCCACGCCGACGAGGGCTTCACCATTGAACTTCACGTTGCCAGAGAGAGTGAAGTTGTACTCAGTGCCTACCTCGTCGGCGTGCGCACTGCCCGCCGAGAAGGTAGCCATAGACAGGGCTGCGAGAAGCGTTACAAACAGAATGACGAGCATTCTTGGTACGGATCTCTGAGCCTTAAGAGTGGACTTCACGGGACCTCCATGTTGGTGCCGACCGGTGGGTGACCGAGCGGGCGCCGGACAAGTACAGCCAATGTCGTTGGTGTTGTAAGTGCCGATTATGTCCTAAATTTTTCGAAAGTTCGCACCGGCTCACGATTCGTGGGCGGAATGTGATCAGCGCAAACACGCTTAACATTGGAGGACCCGTTAAATCATGCGATTTGTCGGACAATTTTCTGTTTTTTGCTAGGTAAGGAGTTTCATGGATCAGCCAGATCCGTTCGGATTCACCGGGCTCACCTACGACGATGTGCTGCTTCTTCCGGGGCACACGGACGTCATTCCGAGTGAGGCGGTCACCAAAAGCCGGTTGACCCGACGAATCGACGTGTCGCTGCCGCTGCTGTCCAGCGCCATGGACACCGTGACCGAGACGCGCATGGCCATCGCAATGGCCCGCGAGGGTGGTCTCGGAATTCTGCACCGCAACCTCTCGATTGGTGACCAGGCCGAGCAGGTCGACCTGGTCAAGCGCAGCGAATCCGGGATGATCACCAATCCGGTCACCACGTCGCCCGACGCCACGGTGGCCGAGGTTGATGCCCTGTGTGGCCAGTTCCGCGTCAGCGGGCTGCCCGTCATCGACGGTGAGGGCATTCTCGTGGGAATCATCACCAACCGGGACATGCGTTTCGTGCCGCACGCCAAGAAGGCGCTCACCAGGGTCAGCGAGGTCATGACCACGTCCCCGCTGATCACCGGCAAGGTCGGTATGGCACCCGAAGACGCATTGGCGATTTTCGCCAGGCACAAGATCGAAAAGCTCCCCCTGATCGACGCCAACGGAAAGCTCACCGGTCTGATCACCGTGAAGGACTTCGACAAGAGCGAGGAATACCCCCTCGCCACCAAGGACGACGGCGGACGTTTGCGCGTCGGCGCCGCCATCGGCTTCTTCGGTGATGCCTGGCAGCGCGCGGGTGCCCTGCTCGAATCGGGGGTGGACGTGCTCGTGGTCGACACCGCCAACGGCGACAGCGCCGGCGTGCTCGACATCATTCGTCGGCTGAAAACAGACAAGGCCTTCGCCGACGTCGACGTGATCGGCGGAAACGTGGCCACTCGCTCAGGCGCTCAGGCGCTCATCGACGCGGGTGCCGACGCCATCAAGGTGGGCGTGGGCCCCGGCTCCATCTGCACCACCCGGATCGTTGCCGGTGTGGGCGTCCCGCAGATCACCGCCGTCTACCAGGCCTCGCTGGCCGCGCGCGAAACCGGCATTCCGGTCATCGCCGACGGTGGTCTGCAGTACTCCGGTGACATCGCCAAGGCCCTCGTGGCCGGCGCCGACACCGTCATGCTCGGCTCCCTGCTCGCCGGTTGCACCGAAAGTCCCGGCGAACTCGTCTTCGTCAACGGCAAGCAGTTCAAAACCTATCGCGGCATGGGTTCGCTCGGCGCACTACAGACCCGCGGCTCGAAGACGTCCTATTCCAAGGACCGGTATTTCCAGAGCGATGTCCCTAGCGACGAAAAACTGATTCCCGAGGGTATCGAGGGCCAGGTCCCGTTCCGCGGACCCCTGGCAGCCGTGGCCTACCAGCTCATCGGCGGCCTGCGTCAGTCCATGTTCTACGTCGGTGCCCGCACCATCGCCGAGCTCAAGCAAAAGGGCAAGTTCGTGCGCATCACACCCGCCGGGCTGAAGGAATCCCATCCGCATGACGTGCAGATCGTGGTGGAGGCCCCGAACTACCGTCGGTAGGTCCGGCTCGGGCCGCCGCTCGCGTTCTTGGGGCGGCCCGCGCTGACGACGGGTCATCCGCTCCTCGCTCAAAACTCGAAGGGCCCGCGGAATACCCGCCGCCCCGCTTCTGAAGCAGCTTGTCTGTCGCAGCCTCCGCTCGAAAAAGGGATGTCGGTGACTGCCTCTAAACTGGAACCATGGAAATCGAGATCGGCCGTTCCAAGCGCGCACGCCGCGTATACGCCTTCGACGACGTCGCGGTGGTGCCCAGTCGGCGCACCCGCGACCCGGAGGACGTTTCAGTCGGCTGGACCATCGACGCCTACCAGTTCGCCATTCCGGTGCTCGCCGCCCCGATGGACTCCGTCGTTTCGCCCACCACGGCCATCATGATGGGTCAGCTCGGCGGCGTCGGCGTGCTCGACCTCGAGGGCCTCTGGACCCGGCACGAGAACCCCGAACCGCTGCTCGCCGAAATTCGCAACCTGTCCGCCGATAAGGCCACCGCGCGCATGCAGGAGATGTACTCCGCCCCGATCCAGCCGGCCCTGGTCACCGCCCGTCTCGCGGAGATTCGCGCGGGTGGCGTCACCGTCGCCGGGGCGCTCTCGCCGCAGCGCACCCAGGAACTGTATGAAACCGTCGTCGCCGCCGGCGTCGACCTGTTCGTCATTCGTGGCACCACGGTGTCGGCCGAGCATGTGTCGCAAAACCAGGAACCGCTCAACCTCAAGAAGTTCATCTACGAACTCGACGTACCCGTCATCGTCGGTGGCGCGGCCACCTACACGGCGGCACTGCACCTCATGCGCACCGGTGCCGCCGGCGTTCTGGTCGGTTTCGGCGGGGGAGCCGCCTCGACTACCCGCGCAACCCTTGGTATCCATGCGCCGATGGCCACCGCCGTTGCGGATGTTGCCGGCGCGCGTCGCGACTACATGGACGAATCCGGCGGGCGTTACGTGCACGTCATCGCCGACGGCGGCCTCGGAACCTCGGGTGACATCGTCAAGGCCATCGCCTGCGGCGCCGACGCCGTCATGCTCGGAACCGCTCTGGCACGGGCAACGGACGCCCCCGGTGGGGGATTCCACTGGGGCGCCGAAGCGCACCACCCGCAACTGCCGCGTGGTAAGCGGGTCGAGGTGGGCACCGTAGCCCCGCTCGAAGAGATCCTCTACGGCCCGGCTCCGGTCGCCGACGGTACCGCCAACCTCATCGGCGCGCTGCGCCGGTCGATGGCAACCACTGGATACTCTGATCTCAAAGAATTTCAGCGGGTTGAAGTGGTTGTCGCGCCGTACCGAGTGAACTAGCGTCGAAGACAGACGTACTTTCAGCTTCCCCCGCAACAATGATGTCGCACACGTGTTATCGCATCACGCCCTGACCCCTCGTCTTCAAAAAACTGAGTCTGAACAGGAGTAGCAATGGCCTCCCACAATTCGGTCACGCGGTCCACAAAATTGGGTCCTGAGGAGCGGGTCTTCGCTCTCGCCAAGCTCAAAGACAAGGAACTCGACATTCTCGTCGTCGGCGGCGGCATCGTCGGCGCCGGCGCTGCCCTCGATGCCGTCACGCGCGGCTTGAGCGTGGGGATTCTGGAAGCACGAGACTGGGCGTCGGGCACGTCGAGCCGGTCGTCCAAGCTCGTGCACGGCGGCATCCGCTATCTGGAACAGCTCGACTTTCGCCTGGTGCGCGAGGCGCTCACCGAGCGGGGCCTGCTGTTGCAACGCATCGCACCGCACCTCGTGAAGCCGGTGCGCTTTCTGTACCCGCTCAAGAAGCGTTTCACCGAACGGTTCTATATCGGTGCCGGCATGCTGCTCTACGACATTTTCTCGTACACCGGCGGGCGCCCGCCCGGAGTGCCGCACCACCGCCACCTGTCGAAGAGCCAGGTGCAGAAGCTTATTCCGAGTCTCGCCAACGACGCCCTGGTCGGCGGCATCACCTACTACGACGCCCAGGTCGACGATGCCCGCTACGTGTCGTCGCTCGTGCGCACCGCGTCGTTCTACGGCGCCCACGCGGCAAGCCGGGTGCGGGTCGAAGGATTCATCAAGGTGGGGGAGCGCGTCGTCGGCGTGCGCGCCCACGACCTGCAGACCGACGAACACTTCGAAGTGCGGGCCAAGCAGGTCGTGAACGCGACTGGCGTCTGGACCGACGACACCCAGCGCATGGTCGGCGAACGCGGCACCTTCAAGGTGCGGGCGTCGAAGGGCGTGCACCTCGTGGTGCCGCGCGACCGGTTCCAGAGCGCGATGGGGCTGCTGTTGCGCACCGAGAAGAGCGTCTTGTTCGTCATTCCCTGGGGTCGGCACTGGCTCATCGGCACGACCGACACCGACTGGTACCTCGACAAGGCGCATCCGGCCGCGACGGCGGCCGACATCGACTACATCCTCGAACACATCAATGAGGTGTTGACGGTACCCCTCACCCGGGAAGACGTCGAGGGGGTCTACGCAGGTCTCCGTCCGCTGCTGGCCGGCGAGAGCGACCAGACTTCGAAGCTGTCCCGCGAGCACCTCGTCGGGCATTCGGTGCCCGGCCTCGTTGTGATCGCCGGCGGCAAGTGGACCACCTACCGCATCATGGCCAAAGACGCAGTGGATGCCGCGGTCTCGGCCCTTGACGGCCGCATTCCCGCCTCGACGACTCAGGACATTCCCCTGCTCGGTGCTGAGGGCTATCAGGCCGCGTGGAATAAGCGCGGCAAGATAGCCAAGGCATTCGGTGTGCACACCGTGCGCGTTGAGCACCTGCTCAACCGCTACGGCACGCTCACCGACGAGCTGCTCGACCTGATCCGCGACAACCCGGCGCTCGCCGAACCGCTGCCCGGCGCCGACGATTACATCGGTGCCGAGGTCGTCTACGCGGCCTCGCACGAGGGCGCGCTGCACCTCGAAGACGTGCTCGCCCGCCGCACTCGCATCTCGATCGAGGCCTGGGATCGCGGGGTCTCGGCCGCGCCGGTCGCCGCCGCGCTGATGGCCGGCGTGCTGGGCTGGGACCAGGAGCGCATCGACCGTGAGGTGAGCTTCTATCTCACCCGTGTGGCCGCCGAGCGGGCGTCGCAGGAGGAGCCCAACGACGAATCCGCCGACCGGGTGCGCCTCGAAGCCCCCGACATCGCAATCACCAACTAGCCCAGCCGGGCCCGCGGTCGCCGCGCCCGCGGTCGGTGGTCGGTGGTCGGTGGTCGAGCCTGCTGTCGGTCGACGCGCCCGCTATCGGTGGTCGCGCCACCCTTAGCGGGAGCGGTCACCGGCACCGGCACCGGGCGCGGTGACGGCGCAAGAACGTGGGTGTGTTAACGCGCCCGGGGACGCCGATGCGCGAGAGGAACATTCCGAAAGCCGCGAGGTCGCGCGCGACCGGCCAGTCCCACCGCGAAACGGATGGTCCGCACGCGCGAATTCGATCTTCACGGCGCTTCTCGTTCATCACGATCTCGGCGGTGGTGCGTCCGCTCATGTAGGCCTCCTTGACGTACTTGCCGTGCCCGTCGAACTCGCCGACCTTGTTGATGCCTCGCCAGAAGAAGTCGACATAAGCGATGAACCCTGCGGCATCGTCGAAGCGCACCTGCAACTCGGGAGCGGTGAATCCGAGCAGGAACATGTGCGCGCGGCTGATCGACTCCCCGCCGGAATCGGACTGCGTCGACGCGAAGTCCCCGGCGCGGAGTGCTGCGCTTTTGCCATAGCGTCGGCCAGAGCCGGCGAGCGTGTCCATGGCCGACTGCAACTCGTCGCGCGACACCAGTATCGTCACTGGGCTCCCTTCGGGTGCCATCCTGCGTGGAATGTGAATGGCCTTGTCCATCATTGCGACAGCCTGCGGAGACGGCAGCACACGTGCCATCGTGACGGCGGTCTGGGCCGCGGACGTGACCAACAGTCCGCCGCGCGTGATAGCGCCGCTCGGCAGGGCGTCCGGGGTGGTGGCGCTGTGCCGCACGATTCCGGGCTTGGAACGACCGCCCAACGCCTGCGGCACGGTGATGTGGACATCCGTCGGCCAGCTTGTGGGTCGGGGAAACCCCCAGATCGCCGCCGCAGAGTGGTGGGAGAACACCGGTGGATCGGCGCTGACCGCAGCGTAGGCGCGGATGCGAAAGAGGTAACGCGCGTCGAGGTCGAGACGGTCCCAGTGCATCGTGGGTAGATAGACACCGCGCCGCAGCCGGGTGACCCGGTGGTGCGTGAACTCCGTGCGCCGGCCTCGTGCAGTCCGACCGCCGCAGCATCCGAGGAGAGGAGGAGCCCATCTGGGCGCACGAGAGCTGCGAGCAGGTAGTTTGATGCGGGTTCGGACGGCGCCGTGTTTGCCATGGCCAGACAATGGCAGCGAATGAGTTCCTTGGGCCGAGCCACAGGGAATCTGTGCATAACTCAGCGCGCCTGAACGCTCACCGCGCCGGGTGCCGGGGGCCGCGCCAACTGTAGGTGGCGCGGCCACCGGTACCGGGCGCGGCGGCGCGGCGGCGCAGCCCGCGGCGCGCGGACGGCAAAAGCGGCTCCGGTAGAATAAGGGAACTGCCCCTAAACCTCAGGAGTCATGACAATGGTTGATGTTCGGCGGGTCAAACTTCCCGGCGTGGGTGTGCTGCACACCTTCATCACGGATGACGGCGGCAAGGTCGGTGTCATCGCCCACCGCTCCGGCCACAGCGACCTCATCACCTTCGCCGACGACGAGGGCGGGCCCGACGCGAGCAAGGTCTCGCTTCGGCTCAACGAAGACGAGGCGCACACCCTCGCCGAGCTGCTCGGCGGCACCCAGATCACCGAGTCGCTCAGCGCCCTCGACCAGATTCCCGGCCTCAGCATCGACTGGTTCACCGTCGACTACGAAGACCACATCGCCGGCCAGCCCCTGGGCAACCCCGCCGACCGCGGCATTGCCGGCCTCACCGTAGTCGCCGTCGTGCGCGGCGAATCGGCCAACCCCGCCCCCGCCGCCGACTTCAAAGTCTTCCCCGGTGACACCCTCGTCGTTGCCGGTTCGCCCGAAAAGGTGGTCAAGGCCTTCGCCTTCTTCCGCACCGGTGAAGTGAAGGCCAAGACCGTCGACGCTCCACCCGGGGGGTAGGCCGATGCACGTCGGCGAAGACCTCCTCGTTCTCGGCATTCTGCTCGTCGGCGCTTACGTTCTTGGCCGCCTGGGCAAACTGATCGGGCTCCCCACTATTCCGATCTATATGATCGTGGGCCTTCTCGCGAGCCCGAACACCGACTTCTTCCCCCTCGACTTTGAGTCCGGCGACATCGAGCTGATCGCCGTCTTCGGCCTGATTCTGCTGCTGTTCAGCCTGGGCCTCGAGTTCGACCAGGAAGAGTTCTTTGGCAACGCCAAGACTCTGATCATTTCCGGCGGCTCCTGGGTGCTCATCAACATGGGAGCCGGCTTCATCTTCGGCCTGCTGGTGGGCTGGGGGCCACGGGAGGCCCTCGTCATCGCCGGCATGACCGGCACCTCGTCGAGCGCGATCATTACCAAGCTCTTGATTGAGTTACGTCGGCTCGCCAACAAGGAGACGCCGATGATCCTCGGCGTCACCGTCGTCGGCGACATCTTCATCGCCATCTACCTTTCCATCGTCTCCGTTGTGCTCAGTGGCAAGACCGAGATCTGGCCGATCGTACTGCAGCTCTCGATCGCCTTCCTCTTTCTCGTGGCCATGTTCTCCCTCGCCCGGTGGGGCGGTCGCGTCGTTTCCCGCCTCATGCGCACCAAAGACGACGAACTGTTCACGATCCTGTTCTTCGGCTTGGTGGTGTTGTTCGCCGGCATCGGCGAGATCATCGGCGTGACCGACGCGATCGGCGCATTCCTCATCGGCGTCGTGCTCGGCGCGAGCAGCTACCGCGCCAAGATCGAGCGCGTCGCGGTGCCGCTGCGCGACATTTTCGCGGCGTTCTTCTTTCTCAACTTCGGCCTCGCCCTCGACGTAGCCCAGTTCGGATCAGTGATCGGCGTGGTGCTCGTGGCCATCGTGATGACCTTTCTGCTCAGCCTGCTCTCCGGGGCGCTGCTGGCCTGGCTGCACAAAATGGGGCCACGCGAAGCCCTCAACACCGCCGCAATCTTCGTCAATCGCGGCGAGTTCACACTGATTCTGGCGACCCTGTCGGTGTCGGCCGGGCTCGATCCGCGCCTGCAACCGTTCGCGGGCCTCTACGTCTTGGTCATGGCGATCCTTGGTCCGCTGTTCGCGGCGAATTCGGAAAAGATCGGGTCGGCCCTGCGTCGCCGCGGGCCAGCATCCGCTGCCGCGCGTGCGCCGCGCAACCCGATGCTCGACGAGGAGATCGCGCTGGTCGAGGCGGTGACAGCCGCTCAGGCGACGGATGCCGACGAGTCCACCCGGCGCGCGGCCAAGCGGATGGTCGACTCGGCCAATTCCCAACCAGCGGCCGATACGCTGGACGCAGCGAAACGCTCGCATTCGGCCGATTCCGGTTCGGGTTCGATGGCCGATTTCGCTCTCGGTCAGCACTCCGCAGAACCCGAAGATGACGCCGACAGACCGGCACGCAAACCCGGGCGAGAAACCCACACAGGTGACTATTTGTGATCAGAATGATGCTGCGCCCCCGCTGGGTGGCCGCACTGCTGCTTGCCCTCGGCATTGCCGCGGCCTTCGCCCTGCTCGGGCACTGGCAGCTGGACCGCGCCATCGAGTCCGGCGTGGTTGTGGAGCGCAGCACCGAGCAGGTGAAGCCACTCACCGACGTTGCCCAGCCTGACGGCGGGGTGACGCAGATCGCGACCGGTCAAATGGTCACCACCGATGGAACCTGGGTGGTCGGTGACGAGCAGCTCATCACGACGCGTTTCAACGGCGGCAGCTTGGGGTTCTGGGTCGTCAGCCATTTTCAGACGGATGCCGCCGCCAGCATCGCCGTCGCACGCGGTTGGGCGCCCGACAAAAGCACCGCCGAGGCCGTCATCGCCCAGCTCCAGGCGGCACCCGACACCAGCTCGGTCACCCTGACCGGACGCTTTCTCACCGGGGAAGCCCCGGAGCTGCCCGCCCCGGAAGGCGATTCGATGGAGCTGACCAAGGTTGCGCCATCCGCTCTGATCAATTTGTGGGCCGATTTCACCGACCAGTCGGTGTATTCCGGTTATATCGTCGACGCCGCTGCCCCGACGGGCCTCGATGTGATCGATTCTCCGGTGCCCGAAGTCGACCAGTCGCTGAACTGGCTGAACATCTTCTACGCGATCGAGTGGGTCGTCTTCGCCGGGTTCGCCGTGTTCCTCTGGTACCGGCTCGTGCGCGATGCCCTGGAACGCGAGCAGGAAGAAGCAGCGCTCCAAGGCGTGACTGCAGGGGCTCCCAGCACGGGCGCGTAGAATCAGCCCATGCCACTCGATCCCAAGCCCGCCGATATTTCCCGAATCCCCGGTGCGCTTCGGCTCTACCAGGTGTCGTCCATCATCACCGGTGTCTTTTTGTTGTTGCTCTGCGCCGAGGTCTACGCCAAGTTCGTGCTCGGCTACGAACTCGAGATGAACGGCTCCGAGGGTTTTCTCGCCTTCGTGCCGCGCGACACGGTCGCCGCGATCAACCTCAGCACGATCATTTTGATCGTGCACGGCTGGTTCTACGTGCTCTATCTGTTCGCCGATTTCCGCTTGTGGAGCCTGATGCGCTGGCCATTCCCGCTCTTCGTGCTGATCGCGCTCGGCGGTATCATCCCCACGCTCTCGTTCTTTCTGGAAGGCCCCATGACTCGCCGCGTCAAACGTTCCCTTGAGCAGCTCGAAGCGAAAAAGGCTTCCGAGGTGCGTTCATGAGTGACACCCTCGACACCGCGTCGGCGGATGCACCCGTCGCCGACTCGGGGCTCGATCGCCCCGTTCTCGTGGTCGACTTCGGTGCGCAGTACGCGCAGCTGATCGCGCGGCGCGTGCGGGAGGCGTCCGTTTATTCGGAGATCGTGCCGCACACGATCACCGCCGCCGAAGTGCTCGCGAAGAACCCCCGCGGAATCGTGCTCAGCGGTGGCCCGTCGAGCGTCTACGCCGACGGTGCGCCAGCCTTCGACGCAGCGATCTTCGAACTCGGTGTGCCCGTGCTCGGCATCTGCTACGGCTTCCAAGTGATGGCGACCGCCCTCGGCGGCACCGTCGCCCACACCGGAGCCCGCGAATACGGCTCGACCCCGGTCGTCGTGAGCAACGCCGTCAACGTGCTGCTGGCCGACCAGCCCGACAGCCAAACGGTCTGGATGAGCCACGGCGACTCGGTCGCCACCGCGCCGGCGGGCTTCACCGTGCTGGCCTCGTCGACCTCCACCCCGGTCGCCGCGTTCGCCAATGACAAGAAGCGGCTCTACGGCGTGCAGTGGCACCCCGAGGTCAAACACTCCGAAAACGGCCAGCACGTGTTGGAGAACTTTCTGCACCGCGCCGCCGGTATCAACCCCGACTGGAACAGCGGCAACGTCATCGCCGAGCAGGTCGCCAAGATCCGCGCGCAGGTCGGTACCGGCAAGGTCATCTGCGGGCTCTCCGGAGGAGTCGACTCCGCCGTGGCCGCAGCCCTCGTGCACAAGGCCATCGGCGACCAGCTGGTGTGCGTCTTCGTCGACCACGGCTTGCTGCGCGAAGACGAGCGCCGCCAGGTCGAAGAGGATTACGTCAAGGCCACCGGCATTCGCCTGGTCACCGTCGACGTGCGTGAGCAGTTCCTCACCGCGCTCGAGGGCGTGAGCGATCCGGAGACCAAGCGCAAGATCATCGGCCGCGAGTTCATTCGCACCTTCGAGCAAGCCCAGGCCGAGCTCATCAAGGAAGCCGCCGAAACCGACGGTGACCCGATCGCTTTCCTGGTGCAGGGCACCCTCTACCCGGACGTGGTGGAATCAGGCGGCGGAAGCGGCACCGCGAACATCAAGAGCCACCACAACGTGGGCGGCCTGCCGGAAGACCTGCAGTTCGAACTGGTCGAACCGTTGCGCACCCTGTTCAAGGACGAGGTGCGGGCGATCGGTGCCGAGCTCGGCCTGCCGGACGAAATCGTTCAGCGCCAGCCGTTTCCCGGCCCCGGTCTCGGCATTCGCATCGTCGGGTCGATCACCCAGGAACGCCTCGACCTGCTGCGTCAAGCGGATGCGATCGTGCGCTTCGAGTTGACCGCCGCCGGCCTCGACCGCGAGATCTGGCAGTGCCCGGTGGTGCTGCTCGCCGATGTGCGCTCGGTGGGCGTGCAGGGTGACGGCCGCACCTACGGTCACCCGATCGTGCTCCGCCCGGTGTCTTCGGAGGATGCGATGACCGCCGACTGGACCCGCCTGCCCTACGACCTGCTGGCGAAGATTTCCAATCGCATCACCAACGAGGTCGACGGCGTGAACCGCGTGGTGCTCGACGTCACGTCGAAGCCGCCGGGAACCATCGAGTGGGAGTAATCCAGCGGTAGCGTCGCGAAAAAGTAGGGCCGGTTCTGGAGCCGGCCCTACTTTTTCGTGCTGTGCTGTGACGCGGGGAGTACGGTGGCGGCGTCCCGCGATGGTCGGTAGGAACGGTCGGTCTCCGGGGCGTGGGCGAGCGCATCCCGGGGAGGTTTGGATGCGCCTAACGGCCCCTGGGACGACGTCGATTTTGCTGGCTTAGCCGTGATGAATGCGCGCAGTTGCCATCTCGCTCCCGGATGGAGCGAATTTTGACGCATTCGTGGACGATGATGGCTCGGCGGTCAGCCGCCGCCGACGTGGATCCCCGGCCTCCGCGTCGGGTCTGGTTCACTCTCGCGCAGGATCTCCCGCACGACCGGGGCCGTATCTCCGCGCCCCAGCAAGAGGTACCGGAGGAGATGCCCGAGCGGGTTACCTTCCGACCATTCGAAGAAGGCCTGCGGTCGCACGCCCGTGGCATCTCGGAGGGCCAGAAGTATCGCGGCAATCGCGTTCGGCGCTGCCGGGCTCTGCGCACGGAGCACCCGATGCCCGTCGACCTCGACGCCTCGAACGCGGAGCACGTCGCTGAAGCCGGACGGATCAACGACGTCAATCTCCAAAAACAGCACATCGGCGGCACCCGGCACCGGGTTCATCTGCCTTTGTTCGGACTCTTTCTCGGCGTAGTCGGCGGGCAGGCTTCCGGAGGGCGGCCGCGTTGCAATCAGGTTCAATGCGCCATCGAAAGCCAGTGACGCGGCGATAAAGCTGCGGGCCGATTCGTCGAAGTCGACGCGTTCGACCCGCAGCTCAGTGGTGCGCGACACCCGGGATATGAGGGAGACGACGATGATTCCACCGATGAACAGTGCCGAGATGGCAATCCCGTCGGGTTTTTTCAGGATGTTCGCGGCCAAGGCGTAGAACAGGATGAGGGTCAAGGCGCCGAAGCCGAGGGTGGCTCGTCGTTGCCGACGCCGGGCAGCAGAAATTGTGACCGCGGCCGCGCCGGAGAGCATCATGGCCAGAATTCCGGTGGCGTAGGCGCCCGCCTGAGCGTTCACGTCGGCCTTGAATGCAATCGTTATGAGGATGCTGATGCCGGTATAGACCAAGACGACGGGCCGTATGGCCCTGCTCCACTCCGGCGCCATGCCGTAGGAGGGGAGATACCGCGGAACGATATTGATCAGCCCGGCCATCGCGGACGCGCCGGCAAACCAGAGGATGAGAATGCTGCTGACGTCATAGGCGGTACCGAACTCGTTCCCGATCAGCTCATGCGCGAGATAGGCCAGCGCGCGGCCGCTGGCTTCGCCGCCCTCCTGGAACGCATCAGGCGGGATGAGGAGCGTGGTGACGAAGCTGCTGGAGAGAAGGTAGATGCTCATGATGAGCGCGGCAGCGGTGAGCAGCTTCCGGGTATTGCGGATGCGCGACGCCAGTCGCTCCGCTGCAGTCTTCCCCGTGGCGCCGACCAACGGCATCATGCTCACCCCGGTCTCGAACCCCGACAGCCCGAGCACCAACAGCGGAAAGGCCAGGAGGGCAGGGCCAATAATGTCGCCGGCGCTGCCGCCGCGCGTCGTGAGGGCGTCCAACCAGCCCTCCAGCGCGCCCGGTTGCGTGAATGAGTCGTAGAGGCCAACGCCGATGACAATGCCGTTCAGGACCAAAAAGACCGCCACGAGTGGGATGGCGACCTTGACGGCCTCGGTGAAGCCCAGCAGGAAGACGCCGCCCAGGATAAGCAGCAGCACGATCGTGATAGTGACCTGATGGCCTTCGAGGAAGGCCGGTGCGTAGGGGTTCTCGAGCAGGTGTACCGTCGCATCCGCTGACGACAGTGTGATTGTGATGATCCACGACGTTGCGACGAACCCGAGAAGTACCAGGACGAAGAACTTACCCTTCCAGAACGGTAGGAGTCGTTCCAGCATTGCCACCGAACCCTGGCCATGGGGACTCTCTTTGGCGACCCGCCAATACATTGGAAGCATCCCGAGGAGAGTCAGCGCCACGATCAGGAGAGTGGCGAGTGGAGAGAGCGCGCCGGCCGCAAGGAAGGCTATTCCGGGCAGGTAGGAGAGCGTCGAAAAGTAGTCGACGCCGGTCAGACACATCACCTTCCACCAGCTGTGCGTCGGCGCCGCCTCCTCACTGCTCTCCGGGCCAACCGGCTGAACACGATTCTTCATCAGCCAGCGAGTGAAGTTAGTCGACGGCGCTCCGGCTCGGGCGGCTACGGGGACGCTCTCCGGCATAACCGGAATCCGTGATGAATCCACTGCACTCCTTCAGTTGGCACACACGAGTCACCGTGGCGTGACTCGGATCTTGCTGATGTGCGAAACACACTGGTCCAGTGTGTGCCATGGAAGAGCCGGCACGTGTATCCGCGCACGGTAATACGGTTGATACCAAGCTGCGATTTGGGTTGCGCGTTCCGGGGCGGCGCCTCTGGACAGCTTGCCGCAGTGGTCCTGGCTTTCGGTCTACAGGGTGCAGAGGTCGTTAGGTTTCGTCGAATTCCTGTATGGATTCCGTTAGGGCGGCCGTTTGGTCGAGAACGAGGGTGTCTACTCGATTGTCGTGCCCCTGCGGCCGTCGTGCCCCGCTTCGGGTGTCGCGTCATCCTTCTCCAGATGGAGTGAATTGTGCTTGACATTGTTTACGTGCTCGGCATCATTGTCGTGTTCGCGCTGGTCGGCGTCATCGGGTGGGGGGTCGAGAAGCTGTGATCTTCTTCGATCTGCTCGCCGCGGCGCTGGCCGTTGCCGCCGTGGTGTACCTCGTTCACACGAATCGCGGACATCGCCATCGATCTCGCGGCCAAAAGCATCACGCGGACAACGCCCAGCGGGCCCGAGCTCGTGCGGCTGACCCCGACGGAATGGCGAGTCCTCGATATCCTCGTGCGAAATGCGGGTAATCTCGTCTCCCGCCAAAGCCTCCTCACCGAAATCTGGGGATCAGAACACATCACCGACACGGGATACCTCCGCCTCTACATCGCCCAACTTCGGAAGAAAATCGAACCCGATCCCCGAAACCCCCGGTATCTGCTTACCGAATCTGGAATGGGATATCGATTCCGACCGGACCGCGAAGAAGGTTGAGGAAGCGCTCCCAACGGAGGCTTCGCGTTGCCGCACCACAGCGCCGTCCGCGAACAGGGTTAGCTCAGACGGTGCCTCAGCTGACGGCGGCGCTGTCCTCGCCCTGTCGATCAGTCTTTGGGAGCCTTGAGGTAGCGACGAATAGCGAGGATGACCACCCAGGCGAGGCCGAGGAGCACGATGGCGCTGCCGATATAGCCGAACGCGGCGTTCATACCGTTTGCTTCGAGCGGGAGCAGCGCGTGCAGGTCAGTGAAACTCATTACTTAAGCCAACCACAGTGTGATGTGCCACGGGAACGGAAAAGCACCCCCGTCCTAACGACGGAGGTGCTTTTCTATGTCTTTGGAAAGTGCTACTCGCCGCGAAGGATGGCGAAAATGCGCAGCAGTTCCACGTACAGCCAGACGACGGTCAGTACGATGCCGAAGGCGGCGCTCCAGCCGTACTTGCGGGGGGCGCGGTTGTTGACGCCCTTCTGGATGAAGTCGAAGTCGAGCACGAGTGAGTACGCGGCCAGAACTACGGCCAGGAGTCCAATGGCGATGCCGACCGGGCCGCTGCGCAGGCCGAAGCTGCCGTCGACCGCACCAAACATCATGAGACCGAAGTTGATCAGCGAGAACACGCTGTAACCGATGATCGCGATCGTGAAGATCTTGGTGGCCTTCTTCGAGGCGCGAATCTTGCCGCTTCGGAACAAGGCTAGAGTCACGCCGACCACCACGAGCGTGGCGAGAATGGCTTGGGTGACGATCCCGTCGTACAGGCTGTTAAACGTTACGGAAATGCCGCCGACGAAGAGTCCCTGGGCTGCAGCAAATGCCAGAATCAGGGCCGGAGACGGCTCCTTCTTGAAGGTGTTCACGAGGCCGAGGACAAGGCCGACAATGGCTCCGGGGATCAGCAGTATCGGAACAACCCAGCCGAGGGCGGCACCGACGATCAGAACCGCGAAGGCAATCCCGGTCTTGGTGATGGTGTCTTCATAGGTCATGCGTTCGGTGTCCTGCGCACCGGCGGCGGGCCGGTTGTACATCGACTGTAGATCGTTGTCAGAGAGGGCCTGCGACGACGCCACTGCGCCACGAGCGCCGAACGCTTCGTTGCGGGAGAAAGCGGGGTTGGAGGATGCCATGTGTTGCTGTACTCACAATCAGCTGGAGGAGTAACGGGTGCGCGCAGGCTAGCCGACGCGCAGCGCCTGGTGCGGCACTTCCTCAAAGGTACCGGAGAGCGCGTTCGAATGTGCTGGGGATCAGCCGATTTGCAGCATTCCAGGCGGCATTTGCAGACGTTCCGCTATCAGCGGATAGCGGTCCTCAGCATCCGTTCTGTGGGCGCGGTTAGCCTGCAACCATGCAACCGATCGTCATTGGCCACCGCGGGGCAAGCGGTCACCGGCCCGAGCACACCCGCGGCGCGTTCGGGCTCGCGTTCGCACTCGGCGCCGACGCCGTCGAACCCGACCTGGTCGCGACCCGTGACGGCGTACTCGTCATTCGCCACGAAAATGAGATCTCCGGCACAACGGATGTCGCCACTCGCGCCGAATTCGCCGCTCGTCGCACCGAGAAACACATTGATGGCAGGCCGGTCACCGGTTGGTTCACGGAGGACTTCACCTGGGCCGAACTGAGCACCCTGCGTGCCCGCGAAAGGCTGCCGAGGCTGCGGCAGAACAACGCGACCTTCGACGGCCAGCAGCCGATTCTGCGACTGCGCGACCTGTTCGACCTCGTCGATGCCGCGGCCGAGCGGACCGACCGGGTGCTCGGCATCGTCGCTGAGATCAAGCACGCCAACTATTTTGCGGGACTCGACCTGCCCCTGGCCGAACTGTTCGCCGCCGAGGTCTGTGCGGCCGGCTGGAACACCGACCGACTCACCGTGGAAAGCTTTGAACCGAGCGTGCTCGCCCGGGTGCGGGCCGAGGGTGTGCGCGGCAAGCGGATCTTTCTGCTCGAAGACCGGGGGCACCCGGCTGACCAAGTCGCCGAGTACGGAGCCGGGGCGCTGCCTTACACCGACCACCTCACGCCCGACGGGCTTGCGAACCTCGCCGCCGGGCCTGAAAGCATCGACGGCATCAGCGTTCCGAAATCGCTCATTCTCGAAACGGATGACGGGGGTGACGTTGTCGGGGCATCCGCTCTGGTCGATGATGCCCACAACGCAGGGCTCGAAATTTACTGCTGGACCCTGCGCCCGGAAAATAGGTTTCTCGCGCCGACGTTTCGGAGCGGCACCCGCCAGGCGAATTTCGGGCACTGGCAGTCGGAGTTTCGCGTCATTCTCGACTCCGGTATCGACGGCGTCTTCGCCGATCACCCCGATCTTGCCGTGCACGTGCGCGACGAACGGCGCTGATCGGCCTGCCTGTCAGGGGCCTCGCCTACACTGGAGAGCGTCATGACCACACCTCTCAACGCGGAATCCGCGCCCGCCAGCACAACTCGTTCGGCCACGCCGATCATTCTCGATTCCATCGGGTATGCGGGCATGGGGGTACGCGAACAGAGCCCCCTGCTCGACGGGCTCAACCCGCAGCAGAAAGAGGCCGTCGAGTATCGCGGCCAGGCACTGCTCATCATCGCCGGCGCCGGCTCGGGCAAGACCAGCGTGCTCACTCGGCGGGTGGCGAGCCTGCTCGAAACCCGCGATGCCTGGCCGAGCCAGATTCTCGCCATTACCTTCACCAACAAGGCCGCTGCCGAAATGCGGGAGCGGGTGCACGCCATTCTCGGCCAGGCCTCCGACGGAATGTGGATCAGCACCTTCCACTCCTCCTGCGTGCGCATCCTGCGCCGCGAGGCCGACAAGATCGGCCTGTCGAGCACGTTCAGCATCTACGACTCGGCCGACAGCAGGGTCACCCTCAAGCGCATCATCAAGGCTCTCGACGCCGACACCTACGGGTTCACGCCCGGATCGGCCGGCGCCAAGATTTCCAAGCTTAAAAATGAGCTCGCCGACGCCGATTCCTACGCGCGCAACGCGAACATGAGCGACCCGCAGGAAGTCATGTTTGTCGAGATCTTTCGACAGTATTCCGCCCGGCTGCGCGCCGCGAGCGCGCTCGACTTCGACGACCTCATCGGCGAGACCGTCTATCTGTTCCGCGCATTCCCCAAGGTCGCCGCGCTCTACCGGCGCCGGTTTCGGCACCTGCTGGTCGACGAATACCAGGACACCAACCACGCCCAGTACGCCCTCGTGCACGAGCTCACCCGGCCGGTCGCCGCCGAACTCGCCCAGGAGATGGAAGACGACGGTGTGCACGTGCGCAACCTACGCGACGCCACTGGAGCCATTCCCGGGGCCTCGCTCACCGTGGTCGGCGACTCCGACCAGTCAATCTACGCCTTTCGCGGGGCGGACACACGCAACATCAGCGGGTTCGAACGGGACTACCCGGGCGCGAAGGTGATTCTGCTCGAGCAGAATTACCGGTCAACCCAGAACATTCTTTCGGCGGCGAACGCGGTCATCGGCCACAACTTCGACCGCACCGACAAAAAGTTGTGGAGCGCCGGCGGTGACGGCGAGAAGATCATCGGCTACACCGCCTATTCCGGGCACGACGAGGCCCAGTTCGTCTCCGACGAGATTCAGGTACTGCACAGCGCCGGCATGGCCTACCGCGACATGGCGGTGTTCTATCGCACCAACGCGCAGACCCGAGCACTCGAAGAGATCCTGGTGCGCTCGGCCACGCCGTACCGGGTGGTCGGTGGCACCAAGTTCTACGAGCGGGCCGAGATCAAAGATGCCCTGGCCTACCTCATCGCCGTCGCCAACCCGGTCGACGAACTGGCCCTCCGCCGCATCTTGAACACCCCCAAGCGCGGTATCGGCCCGGCCACCGAGACCGGGCTGTCGAGCTTCGCCGACGATAACGGGCTCACCTTTCGCCAGGCCATGCGCAACTCCGCCGCACTCGGCCTCGGCCCCAAGGTGACCGGCGCCATCCTGAAACTGGCTGAGCTGCTCGACGCCGCCGCCCTCATGCTCGTGCCGACCAGGGTCACCGGCGACGGTGTCCCGATTGGTGGTTCCAACGTCTCCGAGGTGCTTGAGTTTCTGCTCGCCGGCAGCGGCCTGCTCGCCGTGCTGCGGGGCAGCCGAGACCCGCAAGACGAGGCGCGCGCCGAGAACATCGAGGAGCTCGTCGCGCAAACCAAGGACTTCAACAAGGAGAACCCCGACGGCGGTCTCGTCGATTTTCTGACTCAGGTCTCACTCGTGGCCGCGGCCGACGACCTCGACGACGCCTCTGGCACGGTTTCGCTGATGACCCTGCACACCGCGAAGGGCCTCGAATATGAGGCGGTTTTTCTCACCGGCGTCGAGGAGGGGCTGCTGCCGCACCAAATGTCGGCGAACGAGCCTGGCGGCCCGGCCGAAGAACGACGCCTGTTCTACGTGGGCATCACCCGGGCGCGCCAACGGCTCTACCTCTCGCTGGCCATGACCCGCGCGCAATTCGGAAACATCAACGTGGCCATGCCGAGCCGTTACCTGCAGGAGATTCCGGCCGAGCTGATCGACTGGAAGCAGTCACCCGGCACGGCTAATTCCCACGGTGGCACCCAGCCGCGTGCCCTCAATGCGCGCCGCGAAGGGGGATTCGGTGGCTTCGGTAATTCGCTCAGCGGGTCGGGCAATGGTTCGACCAGTGGCAGCAACAGCGCCCAGGCCGGCCTGCCGCCGGGCAAGCCGAAGACCGAGTGGGCGAACAAGATCACCGGAACGGTGCGCGACAACGGCGCCCTCGAACTGACCGCGGGTGACCGCATCCGTCATCATGACTTTGGTGAGGGCCGGGTCAACCAGGTCACCGGCGAGGGCACCAAGCGCATCGCGCACGTGCAGTTCGACACCGCCGGCGCCAAGAAACTGCTGATCAAGATCGCGCCGATCGAAAAGATCTAGCGTGCCCGTTGCGGTAGCGCTCGGGGCATTGGTGACACACAGACTGTTCACAGCTTATCCATAGCAGTTCGATGGGCGCCCGGCCGATGCTCTACCCATGAGCCTCGACACGCGCACCACTCGAACCGGTGCTGCACCCACGCACCGCACGCGCACGGCGTCACCGCACCCGGCTTACACGAAGCGGATGCGCCTGGCTGATAACCTGCAGATTCTCTGCGTTGCATCGGTCGCCATCGTCATCGCCATCTTTCTCGCCGACGGGGGAGCTGCCAAGTTCGGCACCCCCGCGGGGGCTTTCACCTCCCTCGGAATCGTCGCCGGCCTCGTCGGCACCAACATGCTGCTCGTCATGCTCGTGCTGGCCGCGCGGCTGCCCCCGATCGATCGCGCTTTCGGGCATGACCAGGCTATGGCCGTGCACCAGTCGCTCGGCAAGCCGGCCCTGTATCTCATCCTCGGCCATGCCGCGCTGCTCGTGACCGGGTATGCGCTCGCCGAAAACACGAATGTGCTCCTCGAGGTTTGGAACATGTTCACGACCCTGCCGGACATGCCGCTCGCGTTTCTCGGCCTCGCCCTCATGATCGGCGTCGTGATCACCTCGCTCGTGGTGGTGCGCCGGCGGTTTCGCTACGAGGCCTGGCACGCCGTGCACCTGCTCGCCTACCTCGCGGTGCTCGTGGCCATCCCGCACCAGCTGAGCGTTGGTGGCCTGCTCAGCGAGGGCGCTATCGCCCGGTACTACTGGCTGGCCCTGTATGCGGCCGTCGCCGGGTCCATCATCATGTTTCGGTTCGTGCTGCCGGTCGTGCGGTCGCTGCGGCACCAACTGCGCGTGGCGAGCATCGAGCAGGTGGCGCCCGGCGTCGTGTCGATCAGCCTCGTCGGGCGTCGGCTCGACCTGCTCGGGGCCACGAGCGGCCAGTTCTTCATCTGGCGGTTCTGGTCTGCCGGACTGTGGTGGCAGGCGCATCCGTTCTCGCTGTCGGCCGCCCCGAACGGACGCACGCTGCGCATTACCGTGCGTGGCCTCGGCGACGCGTCGGCCGAGCTGCCCCGGGTTCCGCGCGGCACACGGGTGAGTTTCGAAGGCCCCTATGGGCTGTTCACCGAGAACGCACGCACCTCGCCTCGCGTCGTACTGATCGCCGCCGGCATCGGCGTCGCCCCCATTCGCTCGCTGCTGGAAACGGTGTCCTTCGCGCCGGGCCATGCCACCGTACTGCTGCGCTCACACGCCATCGGAGACACCTATCTGGTCGACGAACTCACCGATCTCTGCCGTGCGCGCGGCGCCGAGCTGCGCATCCTCGCCGGCCACCGGCCCAAGGGAGTCAGTACCTGGCTGCCAGCGGATGCCGCCCGGGCAGGCCTGACCCTGCGCACGATCGTGCCCGAACTGGGACAATCCGACATCTACATCTGCGGCCCCCGCCCGTGGACCGACGCCGTCGTCCGCGATGCCCGCGCCGGCGGGGTGCCCAAGAAGCAGATCCACTATGAAAGGTTCGACTGGTGAGAGCACGCGCAGTCGCCCTGGCCGCCCTGGCCTCCGTCTCGATCGTCGGCATCGGCTGGCATCTGGGATCGCAGTCGATCGATGCCTCGCAGAGCCTGACCGCCTCGAACACGGGCACCACGACGGCCGCGACCGCGCGAGTTGCCCCGGCCGCCGCTGCGTCCACCGCGGCCGCCGCTGCGTCCACCGGGACCGCCGCTGCGTCCACCGCGACCGTGTCGTCGGCTCCGTCTGGAACCTTCACCGGCTCGGTGATTCACACCCAGTTCGGCGACATGCAGGTGTCGGTGACCATCGCCAACGGAACGATCAATGAGGTCACACCGCTGCAGCTGACCAACCGGGGAGGCCGATCGGTAGCAATCAGTAGCCAGGCCGCACCGATTCTCCGCTCCGAGGTGCTCTCCGCCCAGTCGGCGAGCGTGCACAACGTCAGCGGTGCCACCTATACGAGCGAAGGCTACCTGCGGTCGCTGCAGTCAGCCCTCGATACGGCCGGGTTCTAGGGCGCCGACGATGTGCAAGGATTTCGCACCGATGCCCGTGCCCACCTTCGCGACCATGGGCACGATCGTGAGTCTGCGACTCGCCGAAGCCGCGACCGCGTTGGGTGACACGGCCCGGGCCGAGGCCGCGCAGCTCGTCGAGACCGTGTTCCGTCGATGGCACGAGCAGTTCAGCCTGTACCGGGCAGACTCGGAGTTGAGTCGAGTCGCGCGCGGCGAGCTCCGGTTGACTGACGCCAGTGCAAGCCTGCGCAACTGCTATGCCCTTGCGCTGGACTGGCGGGACCGCACCCAGGGGGTGTTCACGCCGCATCGGGCGGATAAGGTGATCGACCTGTCGGGTGTGGTCAAGGCGCTCGCCATCGCCGAAGCCGGAGGGGCCCTTCGCCTCAGCGGCCTCACCAACTGGTCGATCAACGCGGGCGGTGACGTCCTGGTCGGCGGCGTGCCGGGGGACCGGTACGACGAGACAGAGCCCGCCGACCATGCGACGCCGACCGGGCATCGCGGAACAGCTCCGGCAGCGGTCAGCGTGCATGCCGAGTGGGTCGTGGCGATCGTCGATCCGGACGATCGAGGTGACGTGATGGCGCGCGTGCCGCTGCGGCATCCGCTTCGGGCCGTGGCCACGTCGGGCAGCGCGGAACGCGGCGAACACATCTGGACGGAACGAAACGAGCCTTCGCCGTTTCGCCAGGTGAGCGTGTTTGCCGCCGACATCGTCACGGCTGACGTGCTCGCGACGGCGATCGTGGCGGGCGGCGCGGAGACGTTGGCCGACATAACGGCGCGGTTCGCCATCGACGTGCTCGCGGTGCTGCGTGATGGCCAGTTGCTCGCAACTCCGGGTTTACGCCAGGCCGACTAGGCGGTCTGTGCGCCGGACCCGGCGGATACCTGCTGTGCTGCGGACGCTGCCGTCTGATTCACGCAGATCAGGCGGCGGTGGGCATCCGCTGGCGAGAAGCGCGGGACACGATCACGGCGATGGCACGCCAGCCGAGCAGAAACACGCCGAGCACGATGGTGGTGACGATCGCGAAACTGAGTTGAACGCCCTGGCCGCTGGCCAGGCGCAGCAGGAGGCCACCGACGACGGCCGCGATCCAGACGCCGAGGCCGGTCCAGACGATGTTGCGCGGGTGGCGCCAGGCGCGCAGCAGTAGCCAGCCGATGGTCAGGCCGCCAAGGAACGGCCAATAGGTCACGCCTAGGCCGGCCAGGGTCTCGCCGTGGCTCAGTCGACCAATCACGGCAAACAAGAGCACGAGTGCCGCGTCGAGCGCGCCCGCGGTAATGATCGATGATCGAGAGATTGGGCCAGCTCCGCTGCGCAGTGATGCCATGCTTTCAGCATAGTGAGACAGCCGGTGAGGAACCCGAGTTACACCGTGCCGCCGATCAGCGCGCCAATCACATAGGTGACGGCGAGAGCGAGGATGCCGCCGATCACGATGCGGGCGATGGCGCGCGGCTTGGGACTCTCGCCGAGGTGAGCGCTCAGCCAACCGGTGGTGACGAGGGCCACCAGAACCGCGAAGAAGGTGGCACCGATGCGCCACTCCGCCGGGGGCAGCAGAACGGCAAGCAAGGGGAGCGCCGCGCCGACGGTGAACGCGACAGCGGATGCAAGGGCCGCGTGCCACGGATTCGACATGCCGTCCGCGGTGATGTGCAGCTCAACCTCGAGGTGCGCCGCGAGGGCGTCATGCTCGGTGAGCTCGATGGCAACCTGCTGCGCCGTCTGGGCTGACAGCCCCTTGGCCACGTAGAATCCAGCCAGTTCGGCGAGCTCTTCGGCTGGCTCGTTCTCGAGCTCCCACGTCTCCTTGGCGATGAGGGCACGTTCGGAGTCGCGCTGGCTGCTGACCGACACGTATTCGCCGAGGGCCATCGAAATCGCGCCTGCGAGCAGGCTCGCCACACCGGCGATGAGAATGACACCGGAATCGGTGGTCGCTGCCGCAACACCAACGACGAGGGCGGCGACGGAGACGATGCCGTCGTTCGCGCCCAGAACACCGGCGCGCAGCCAGTTCAGCCGGGAGGCGAGGCCGGCGGTGTGCGGTTCCACCGCTTCGATAAGATCGGACATCACACCAGATAAGCACCTGACGGGGCCGACGTCTAGCAAGGTGTGGCTAGCCTTCGGCGCTCATTCCCTGGCCGCGCGCCGGTATGGGGAGGTCGCCGGGTGCGACCCGACGCCCGATTCAGGCGATAGAGTTTTCACGGGCCGGTATGTCTTGACGTCGAGCTAATTCACGGCGCTGACTGCCGTTACCAACAACCTCATATATCTTCAGCGGCGGTGTGATCGCCAAGACGCGGATTGGAAGAGCAGCGTGGATCTTTACGAGTACCAAGCGAGAGACCTCTTTGAGGAATATGGTGTGCCGGTTCTGCCGGGCATTATCGCGGACACCCCCGCCGACGTCCGGGCAGCAGCCGAGAAGCTCGGTGGCGTTGTCGTAGTCAAGGCGCAGGTCAAGGTTGGTGGCCGCGGCAAGGCCGGCGGCGTGAAGGTAGCAAAGTCTCCGGAAGACGCCGAGGCCGCTGGCCAGGGAATCCTGGGCCTCGACATCAAGGGCCACACCGTTCACCGCGTCATGGTGGCCGGCGGAGCCCGTATCAAGGCGGAGTTCTACTTCTCCGTGCTGCTGGACCGTTCGAACCGTTCCTACCTGTCGCTCGCCAGCTACGAGGGGGGCGTGGAGATCGAAGTTCTCGCCGTCGAGAAGCCCGAAGCGCTCGCCTACACGGCCGTCGACCCGATGATCGGCATCGACCTGGCGGTGGCGAAGCAGATCGCCATCGACGCGAAGTTCCCGGCGGAGCTCGTCGATAAGGTCGCCCCGGTTTTCGTCAAGCTCTACAACGTATTCACGGGTGAGGACGCGACCCTGGTTGAGGTCAACCCCCTCGTACTCACCGAAGAGGGCGACATCATCGCGCTCGACGGCAAGGTCACGATCGACGAGAACGCCGACTTCCGTCACCCCCGGCATGCCCTCCTCGAGGACGCCGCCGCGGCCGACCCGCTCGAAGCCAAAGCCAAGGCTGCCGGCCTCAACTACGTCAAGCTCGACGGTGAAGTCGGCATCATCGGCAACGGCGCAGGGCTCGTCATGAGCACCCTCGACGTCGTCGCTTATGCCGGCGAGAACTTCGGCAGCGTCAAGCCGGCCAACTTCCTCGACATCGGGGGCGGAGCATCCGCTGAGGTGATGGCCGCCGGACTTGACGTCATCCTCGGTGACCCGCAGGTCAAGAGCGTGTTCGTCAACGTCTTCGGCGGCATCACCGCCTGTGACGCCGTTGCCAAGGGCATCGTCGGCGCGCTCGCCGAGCTCGGTTCGAGCGCCAACAAGCCGCTCGTGGTGCGCCTCGACGGTAACAACGTCGAGGAGGGTCGTCGCATCCTCGCCGAGGCGAACCACCCGCTCGTAACACTGGCCGCCACCATGGACGAGGGCGCCGCCAAGGCCGCCGAGCTCGCCCACGCTGCGAAGTAAGGGACAACCAAGAATGTCAATCTTCCTCAACAAAGACTCCAAGGTCATCGTTCAGGGCATCACCGGAGGTGAGGGCACCAAGCACACCGCCCTCATGCTCAAGGCCGGTACCCAGGTGGTCGGTGGCGTCAACGCGCGCAAGGCCGGCACCACCGTAGTGCACGGCTCGGTCGAGCTGCCCGTCTTCGGTACCGTCGCCGAGGCCGTCGCCAAGACCGGCGCCGACGTGTCGATCATCTTCGTACCGCCGGTGTTCACCAAGGACGCCGTGATCGAAGCGATCGACGCCGAGATTCCGCTCCTCGTCATCATCACCGAGGGTGTTCCCGTGCAGGACTCGGCCGAATTCTGGGCCTACGCCATCAAAAAAGGCAACAAGACCCGCATCATCGGCCCGAACTGCCCCGGCATCATCACGCCCGGTGAGGCACTCGTCGGCATCACGCCGGCGAACATCACCGTCAAGGGCCCGGTCGGTCTCGTCTCCAAGTCGGGCACCCTCACCTACCAGATGATGTACGAACTGCGCGATTTGGGCTTCTCCACCGCGATCGGTATCGGTGGCGACCCCATCATCGGCACCACGCACATCGACGCGCTCGAGGCGTTCGAGAACGACCCGGAGACCAAGGCGATCGTCATGATCGGCGAAATCGGCGGCGACGCTGAAGAGAAGGCCGCCGAGTACATCAAGGCGCACGTCACAAAGCCGGTCATCGGCTACGTGGCCGGTTTCACCGCGCCCGAGGGCAAGACCATGGGCCACGCCGGCGCCATCGTCTCCGACGGAGCCGGAACCGCCCAGGGCAAGAAGGAGGCCCTCGAGGCCGCCGGAGTCAAGGTCGGCAAGACGCCGAGTGAGGCAGCGAACCTGCTGCGTGAGGCGCTCGCCGCACTGTAAGCAGCACGCACGTCCTGAGGGGCTCGCCGATTAGCGGCGGGCCCCTTCGGCGTATCGGGCGCGTGCTGGCGAGCATTGGCGGTACGGCGAGATAGGCTCGCAACGGATGAATCGCATAACGACCGCCCTGCTCGCCGCTCTCGAGGCAATACTTGTTGTCGCCATCGGCATCGGTGTCGCCATGGTGCCGCTCACCATACTCTGGGCCGCCCACTTCAAACTATCGGTCGAATGGTTCGTGTTCTGGCGAGCGGCGGCCGATATCTGGCTGCTCGGCAACGGCGTCGACCTCACCGTGCAACTCGGCCACGACGCTGCCGCCTCGCTCGGCCTGGCCGGCGCGGACGCTCCCTTTCTGATCTCCGTAGTGCCGCTCGGTTTCACCATACTTTCTGTGCTGATGGGCGTTCACACTGGTCGTCGTGCCGCCGAAACCCCGCACCGCTGGACCGGCGTCGGCGTCGCCGTGGCTACCTACGCCATTCTGGCCGCGCTCGTGACGCTGTCCGCGATGTCGGAAACGGTCCAACCCAACCAACTGCAGGGTCTCCTTCTGCCGACGCTCATCTATTCCGCCGGAGTTCTCATTGGGGCGGAACTGGGGCGGCGCAAGACTGCGGTAGCTGCAGCGGGCCTTGATCGGGTGAGTCGCGGCATCCGTTCTTCGTATCAACGCATACCGCAGAACGCTCGCACCCTCATCGAGGGCGCACTGCGCGGCGGAACAGCGGCCGCCGCGGGAGTGTTGGTCGTGTCAGGCGTGGCCGTGGCCGTGCTGATCGCGGTCAACTACGCGACCATCATCGGGCTTTATGAAGCGGTGCAGGCCGGCGTTTTCGGTGGCGCCACCATCACCCTCGCCCAGCTCGCGCTCATTCCCAACTTCGTGATCTGGGCCAGCGCCTGGTTTGTTGGGCCCGGTATCGCGATGGGCGTCGGAACCTCCGTCTCGCCGATCGGCACCATCGTGGGAACACTGCCCGGCCTGCCCCTGTTCGGCCTGCTGCCGCAGGGCACCCCCGCCTACGGCTTTCTCGGGCTGCTCGTGCCCGTGCTTATTGGTTTCGTGTTCGGCGTCGTGACCCGGCAGTGGCTGGATCGCCCCGGGGTGCCCGAACGCACCACCCTCGAACAGGTCCTCACCGGTCTCGGCATTGGGCTCGTTAGTGGAGCGCTCCTCGGCCTGCTCGCCTGGTCGTCGGCCGGAGCGATCGGCCCCGGCCGCCTGGTCGAGGTCGGTCCGAATCCGCTGTTGGTCGGCGCGCTCGCCGCCGCCGAAATCGGGGTGGCCGCGGCCCTCGGCCTGCTCGCCGGCCGAGTGCGGTTCCCCTCGGTACGCCGAGCCAAACGGTAAGCTCAGACCGTGCTGTCTATTGTCGTGTTGATCTCCGGCGGAGGATCCAACCTGCGAGCCCTGCTGGAGGCGTCGGAAGACGCCGAATTTCCGGCGCGAATCGTGGCCATCGGCGCCGACCGCGACGCGGACGGCCTCGAACTCGGCGCCGAATTCGGCATCCCGGCCTTCTCGGTTCCGTTCTCCTCCTTCGCCGACCGTGCGGCCTGGGGCGACGAACTGCTCGCGCAGATTCAGCAGTGGCAGCCCGACCTGGTCGTACTCAGCGGCCTGATGCGCCTGCTGCCGCCGCGCGTGGTCGCCGCCCTGTCGCCGAACCTGATCAACACGCACCCGGCCTACCTCCCCGAATTTCCTGGCGCGCACGCCGTGCGCGACGCCCTGGCCGCTGGCGTAAGACAGACCGGAGCGAGCATCATCGTGGTCGACAACGGTGTCGACGCGGGCCCCATCCTGGTGCAGGAGCGCGTCGACGTTCTACCCGGAGACACCGAGACTTCCCTGCAGCATCGCATCAAGATCGTCGAAAGACGCCTGCTCATCCAGGCCGTGCTCGACATCGCCAACGGACACATGAACCTCAAGGAGAACAGCAACGCATGATCGCTCACACCAGCGCGCCCAGCTCGTACCGTGACCGGGACCAGATCACCATCGAGCGTGCACTCATCTCCGTGAGCGACAAGACCGGCCTGGTTGAGCTCGCCGCCGCCCTCACCGCGGATGGCGTCGAAATTGTCTCGACCGGATCCACCGCGGCGACCATTCGCGCCGCCGGCATGGACGTGACCGACGTCTCCGACGTCACCGGCTTCCCGGAATCGCTCGACGGCCGTGTCAAAACCCTGCACCCGGGCGTGCACGCCGGCATCCTCGCCGACCTGCGCCTCGAAACGCACGAAGCGCAGCTGACCGAGCTCGGCATCAAGGCCTTCCAGCTTGTCGTCGTCAACCTGTACCCGTTTGTCGAAACCGCCCAGAGCGGCGCCGAGCCGGCCGACGTGATCGAGCAGATCGACATTGGCGGACCGGCCCTCGTGCGGGCATCTGCTAAAAACCACGCCAACGTGGCCATCGTCGTCGACCCGGGCAACTACAGCGAGATCATCGAAGCCGTCACCGCCGGCGGCTCCACACTCAAGTTGCGCCAGAAGCTCGCCTCGCTCGCCTTCGAGCACACCGCCGACTACGACCTGAGCGTGTCGGCCTGGTTCACCGAGAACGTCTACGACCAGTGGCAGGACGACTTCGAGGCCCTCGACGAGGACGTCACGTTCGGGGCCGCCGAAGAAGAGGACGACGACGAGTCGCCGTTTCCCGCGGGACTGGGCATCGAGGTCACCCGCGACGCAATACTGCGGTACGGCGAGAACTCGCACCAGGCCGCCGCGCTCTACGTCGGCGAAGGCGGCCGCGGCATCGCACAGGCCCGGCAGCTGCACGGCAAGGAAATGTCGTATAACAACTACGTCGACGCGGATGCCGCTGTGCGCGCCGCCTTCGACTTCAGTGAGCCGGCCGTCGCCATCGTCAAGCACGCCAACCCCTGCGGAATCGCCGTTGCCAAGCCCAACGCACCGGATGCCATCGCCTCCGCGCACCTGCGCGCCCACGCCTGCGACCCGATCTCCGCGTTCGGCGGCGTGATCGCCGCGAACCGCGTTGTCACCCTCGGCATGGCCGAAACCATTAGCGAGATCTTCACCGAGGTGCTCGTCGCCCCCGGCTTCGAGCCGGCAGCGGTTGAACTGCTCACCAAGAAGAAAAACATTCGCCTGCTCGAGCTGCCCGCCGACTACGAGCGTTCCTCGCTCGAACTGCACCAGATCTCGGGTGGCCTGCTCGTGCAGGAGACCGACAGCTTCGACGGCTTCAGCTCGGCCGGCTGGACCCTCGTTGCCGGCCGCGAAGTGGACGCCGCCACCCGGGCCGATCTCGAATTCGCGTGGAAGTCGTGCCGTTCCGTGAAGTCGAATGCTATTCTGCTCGCGCACGCCGGGGCGTCCGTTGGCGTTGGTATGGGTCAGGTCAACCGGGTCGACTCCTGCCACCTCGCTGTGAGCCGCGCCGGCGAACGCGCCGAGGGATCGGTCGCCGCGTCTGACGCGTTCTTCCCCTTCGCTGACGGACTCGAGGTGCTGCTCGACGCCGGCATCGCGGCCGTCGTACAGCCCGGCGGATCGGTGCGGGACGCCGAGGTCATCGCCGCGGCGACCGCGGCGGGGGTCTCGATGTACTTCACGGGAGAGCGTCACTTCTTCCACTAGGGTCACACCCGGGTATCCGTCCTGGCGGCGGGGGAGGTGAATCCGCGTGTGGAATTCGCGTGCCAGCAGCGCGCAGCGCAGCTGTTCCCCCGGGTGCCAGCTTTGGGTATCCTGATCGAGGCGGTGCCACACACCGGCGCCGCCGCACTCGGCCCACAAGGCCCGGAACAATGGAGTTTCCATGACCCTCACGCACCCAGGCGCTGCTCTCGATTCCCTCGCGCAGATTCCACTTTCCCATGAAAAAGTGCTGATCACGAAGGGGGAACGGTCAGGGCTGATGATCACGGTGGCCGTACATTCCGCCCGTCTCGGCCAGGCCCTCGGCGGCGCCCGCCTATGGCAGTACGCGAGCTGGACCGACGCGGTCGCTGACGCCCTGCGGCTCTCCGCCGCCATGACCCTGAAAAACGCGGCCGCCGGTCTGCACCGCGGCGGTGGTAAATCCGTCATCTACCTGCCGCTCGGCACGGTACTGACGGACGCTGAGAAACGTCTGGCGATGCTCGACCTCGGCGACGCCATCGAGAGCCTGAATGGCGCCTACATGACGGCCGAGGACGTCGGCACGAGCGCCGAGCTTATGGCCATCGTGGCCGAACGCACGAACCACGTCTGCGGACTGCCCGCCGCGAGCGGCGGCGTCGGTGAGCCAGCGGATGCCACCGCAGCCGGCGTGTACGCGAGCATTGAATCCACCCTCGAAGCCCTGTTCGGCAGCCGCGAGGTGCGCGGCCGCCACCTGATCATCTCGGGCCTCGGCCAGGTGGGCGGACGCCTGGCCACGGCCCTCGCCGCCGCTGGTGCGACCCTCACCGTCACCGACATCAACCCCGACAAACGCGCGCTCGCCGACGAGCTCGGCGCTACGTGGGTGTCGGTCGCCGATGCGCACCGGGTGCGCGGCGACGTGTTCGTGCCGTGCGGCCTCGGCGGCGTGCTGACCGCGTCCGTGATCGCGGAGTTGAACGTTCTCGGTGTCTGCGGCGCGGCCAATAACCAGCTCGCGTTCGGAGCAGGGGCCGCCCAGCTGGACGCGCGAGGCATCCTCTGGGCACCGGATTTCGTTGTCAACGCCGGCGGCGTCGTCTACCTCTCCATGGCGAGCGAGCCGAACGCCGACCTCGAGCAGATCACCGAGCGCGTTGCGGCGATCGGCTCCGTGCTGACGCAGATTTTCACGGATGCCCGCGCGAACCAGAGCACGACCCTCGCGGCCGCCGAACTGCTCGCCGCGGCACGCCTGAACGCGGCTCGGTAACGCCGGGCTATTCGCGCAGATCCGACGGGATCGTCGGCAGCACTCGTGCGGACGCACGACGCTCCCTGAGCGTCGTGCGTGCAGCCTTGGCCAGTTCGGTGAGAATCGGGATCCCGGAGAGCAGGATGATGCCGATGATGAAGAATTCTGAGTAGGTCGCGACGAACGCGAACTGGCCGAGGAAGAATCCGACCAGGGTGAGGCCGACGCCCCAGGCGAAGGCGCCGATAGCGTTGTATGCCACGAAGCTGCGGTAGCGCATCCTGCCGACGCCAGCGGCGACCGGCACGAAGGCACGAAAGACGGGCAGAAAGCGAGCCAGGATGATGGACTTGCCGCCGTGCTTGGCGAAGAAGGCGTTGGTACGCTCGACGTTCTGCGGGTTGAAGAAGCGGTTCTTCTCTCGGGAGAAGACCGAGGGGCCTGCTTTTCGACCGATGGCATAGGCAAGCTGGTCGCCGGCGAATGCGGCCGCGAACACGACCAGGCAGGTCACCCAGATCGGCAGCGGCACGACGCCGGTCGCGGTGAGCAGGCCGACGGTGAACAGCAGCGAATCGCCCGGCATGAACGACAGCACGATGAATCCGGTCTCGATGAAGACAACCGCCGCGACGCCGAGCAACACGAATGATCCAAACGAGTGGATCAGCCAGTCAGAGTCGAGAAAATCGATCCCGAACAGGGTGGGCAGCATGAAGAGTCCTTCCAACGGGGCGAGCGCGCAGGGCATGGCCCTGCCGAAGACGAGCGCAGACTTCAGACTACGTGACGCCGCGCTCGGAAAACGCGCGTTATCGGGTAGTTCGGCGCTCGGGGCGTGGACGCCGTGACGGCCAACGGATGCTCTCGGCAAGAAAAGACCTTGCGTTCTGGCCCCGGCTCGCCATAGTCTGGAAGGCTGCCTGATCCGGGGGGCATGAGACACGTAATCCTTGAGGCGCCCAGGAGGCAGACATGACAAAGACAGCACCGATCACGCTCGCGACGAACGCGAACGACGGCGCACACTTTGGCTTGTTTGCCCCGTTCTACGCCGCCGTCGTGTCCCTCGTCGACTAGCCGTTCCCGTGCCCAGCTCGGCGTAGTGCCCCGGTATTATTCGGTTCCGGCCGAGGAGCATCCGCTCGCCGCTACCGCAGGGGCAGTCCGCAACTGCCCGCTGACTCGTTCGTCGCACTCGCGCCGCACGCCGCCATTCGTACGTCCCCTGTCGCCGGTGCCACTCAGATTCGGCGACCAGAATCATCCGCCGCCCCCCGCAACCCGGGGCGCGGCCGCACCGCATTCAGGACTGGACCATGACCACCACCGCCGCACCGGCGCATCCGCCCCACTCGTCTCCACCCCCGTCGAACTCTGCCGCACGGGCCAACACTTTTCGCAGCCTGCAACGGCTCTACCCCTATGCCAAACCGGCCCTGCCCCGCATCTACCTCGGCATGGTGGCAGCGCTTCTCGCGGGACTCGTCGCACTGGTCATTCCCCAGGTGCTGGCCTGGCTCGTCGACGGCCCGCTCAGCGCGGTGGGGAACGGCGACAGTGCCGTACAGATCTGGCCAGCCGTGTGGATAGTTCTCGGACTCGGCGTGCTCGAGGCGATCATGATCGCCCTGCGCCGCTGGTTTGTGCTCACCCCGGGCACCCATATCGAGGCGCGCATGCGCAATCACCTGTACGCCCGGCTGCAGGATCTGCCGGTGAGCTTCCATGACCGCTGGCCGAGCGGGCAGCTGCTCTCCCGCGCCGTGAGCGACCTCAACCTCATTCGCCGCTGGGTATCGTTCGGGCTCGTGCTGCTGGTGGTCAACTTTCTCACCATCGTCGTCGGCGTCGTCATTCTGCTCTGGATGCACTGGCTGCTCGGCGTGATCTTCGTGGTCTGCTCCATCCCGATCTGGATCTACGGCTACGTCTTCGAGGAGAAATACTCGGTGATCGCCCGGCGCAGCCAGGATCAGGCCGGTGACCTTGCGACCGCCGTCGAGGAGTCCGTGCACGGCATCCGTGTGCTCAAAGCGTTCGGACGTGGATCGTTCGCGCTGAAGAACTTCGCCGCGCAGGCGGAAAGCCTGCGCGGCACCGAGATCGAGAAGGCACGCGCCATCGCCGGGATCTGGCTTTGGTTGCTGCTCGTGCCCGACGTGGCGTTCGCGCTCTGCCTCGTAACCGGCGTCTGGCTCACCAGCCAGGGAGAGCTCAGCGGCGGCGAGCTGCTGGCGTTCTTCGCGACGGCGACCGTGCTGCGGTTTCCGGTGGAATCGATCGGATTCCTGCTGTCGATGACCTTCGACGCGCGCACCGCGACCGACCGGTATTTTGACATTCTCGACACCCCCAACGAGATCACCGACCCGGCGCACCCGGCCACACTCGCCGCGCCGCTCGGGCGCCTCGCGTTCGACAACGTGCACTTTCGCTACCCGGACTCGCCGGAGCGCTTTCCCGACCTGCTCAACGGCATCGATCTCGTGCTCGATCCGGGGGAGACCATGGCGCTCGTCGGCCTCACCGGTTCGGGCAAGTCCACGCTCACGGCCCTCACGACCCGCCTCTATGACGTGACCTCGGGCGCCGTGACGCTCGACGGTGTCGACGTGCGTGCACTCGGCCGCGAAGAACTGCGCAGCCACCTCGCGATGGCGTTCGAGGATGCCACCCTGTTCTCGGCATCCGTTCGTGACAACGTGCTGCTGGGTCGCGCCGATTTGTTCGCTACCAGCCCCGAAGCGGATGCCGCGCTCGCTCAAGCCCTGCAGATCGCGCAGGCCGGGTTCGTCTACGACCTGCCACTCGGCGTCGACACCCTCGTCGGCGAGGAAGGCATGAGCCTGTCCGGCGGGCAGCGACAGCGTCTCGCGCTCGCCCGCGCAGTCGCCGCCCGACCGTCGGTGCTCATCCTCGACGACCCGCTGTCGGCGCTCGACGTGAACACCGAATCGCTCGTCGAGAACGCGCTGCGCGAGGTGCTCGTCGACACCACCGCGCTCATCGTGGCGCACCGACCGTCGACGGTCATGCTCGCCGACCGGGTAGCGCTGCTCGAAGACGGCCGCATCACCGCCGTCGGCACGCACTCCGAGCTGCTTCGTACCAGCGCACACTACACCTTCGTCATCTCCAGCCTGGAGGACGAAGAACGCAGAGAATCGAACCGAGCGGAGAAAAAGCTGTGACCGTCACCGGTGTGACCGGCGAAGAACGCCACGACTTCAGCAAGGCCGAAAGCAAGCAGATTCGGGCGCGTTCCCTGCGGCTGCTCGGCTCGCTGCTGCTGCCGGTGCGCGGCAAGGTTGTGCTCGCCATGCTCGTGGTCGTCGTCTCGACCGCCGCTCAGGTGGCCGGCCCGGCGCTCGTCGCCTTCGGCATCGACCGTGGCTTGCCCGCATTGCTCAAGCAGGACTGGATGCCGCTCGCCGCGGCCGGCGCCATCTACCTCGTCGCCGGAGTGCTCGGTGCGCTGCTGATCGCTTGGTACACCGTGTTGAGCGCCCGGGTGAGCCAGGCGGTGCTGATCGACCTGCGCAAGCGGGTGTTCCTGCACACGCAGAAGCTCAGCCTCGAGTTTCACGAGTCCTACACCTCTGGCCGCATCATTTCACGCCAGACCAGCGACCTCGATGCCATTCGGGAACTGCTCGACTCCGGCATCAACCAGCTCGTGCAGGGCCTCCTCTATATGTCATTCACCGCGATCGCCCTGGTGCTGCTCGACGGAACCAGTGGACTCGTGCTGCTGTGCGCGCTGCTGCCACTGGTCATTCTCACCCGCTGGTTCCAGGTGCGCTCGCAGAGCCTGTTTCGGCAGTCTCGGGTCGCGTCGGCAAGCCTGATTGTGCGGTTCGTCGAAACAATGACCGGCATTCGCGCCGTCAAGGCGTTCCGCACCGAGAAGCACAACGAATCGGTGTTCGGCACACTCGTCGAAAGCTATCGCCAGGTCAACGCGCGTGTCATCCAACTGTTCGGGGTCTTCGATCCGGGGCTCGTGCTCATCGGCAATGTCACGGTCGCCGCTGTGCTGCTCGTCGGCGGTTTCCGGGTGGCCGACGGCCAGCTTGCGATCGGTGCGCTGCTCGCGACGCTGCTCTACACTCGCCGGTTCTTCGACCCGATGGAGGAGATGGCGATGTTCTACAACTCTTACCAGTCGGCCGCGGCGGCGCTCGAGAAGATCTCGGGTGTGCTCGAGGAACGCCCCGGCGTACCCGATCCGGTTGCTCCGGTCGATCTCTGGGAGGCTCGCGGTCGGGTGCGCTTCGAGAACGTGCAGTTCGCCTACCAGGCCGACCGGGAGATTCTCCCGCACTTCGACCTCGATATTCCGGCCGGGCAGACCATCGCCCTGGTCGGGTCGACCGGAGCGGGCAAATCGACGCTCGCCAAGCTCATGAGCCGGTTCTACGACCCGACGGATGGCCGGGTGCGTCTCGACGACGTCGACCTGCGTGACCTGCACCCCAGGGACCTGCGGCGCGCGATTGTCATGGTCACCCAGGAGGCATACCTGTTCAGCGGGTCGGTCGCCGAGAATATCGCCATCGGCAAACCGGATGCCTCGGCGCGGGAGATTCGCGCTGCCGCCGCAGCCGTCGGTGCCCACGACTTCATCGAGAGCCTGCCGAGTGGGTACGACACCGACGTGAACAAGCGTGGCGGGCGAGTGTCGGCTGGCCAGCGCCAGCTGATCTCGTTTGCGCGCGCTTTTCTCGCCAACCCGGCTGTACTCATCCTCGATGAGGCCACGTCATCGCTCGATATTCCGAGCGAACGGCTCGTGCAGGAGGCGCTGCAGACACTGCTGCACGATCGCACGGCCGTGATCATCGCCCACCGCCTGTCGACTGTGGCCATTGCCAACCGCGTGCTCGTGATGGAACACGGCCGCATCGTGGAGGACGGCGCCCCGCACGACCTCATCGCGGGCACCGGCCGATTTGCGACGATGCACGCCGCGTGGCGCGACTCCCTGGTGTAGCCGCTAGTCGGGCACGGGACCGAGTTGTTCGGGGGCCCCGGCCGGGAGCGGATGAGGAGCGGGTTCCTTGAGCTCCACAAAAATGGTGTGCGTGTCCGTTTCGCCGGTATTCGCCCCGGAATGCTCCTGGGCGGGGAGCCAGCGCGCGACGCCCTCCGGCAGGTCGACGTCGATGAACCGGCCGCCGGAGGAGAGACGTCGGCGGAATGCGGTCAGGGTGAACATGACGCTGTCGGGATGCCGATGCGGCGTCGATTCGTCGCCGGGTCGGTCCAGATATTCGAGGACGCGTACCCGTTCGTTCTCGAAGATCACGCGATAGAACTGCGGGTTGGTGACGACCGGATCGCTCTGCATGCAAGCACGCTAGCACCGCGCCAGCAGGGTGTACAAGCGCGGACCTCCCGGCTTCTCCTTGGGTGCCCGAACGGCGATCGAACGGCGCTAACCATCGCGGAGCCACTGCCGACAACTCGGGTCCTTCGTCACTAGTGCGATCTGGAGAGGTGCGAGATGCTGAAGCCGGACTTCTGTTCCTTCGGCACCTACCCCAGCAGAAAGGCTGCCAGACGATGAGCAGTGTGACGCCTCCCGCAGTGAGCCCACCCACACCGACCCCGCATGCGCAAAACGGGGCGCGGCCGAACCGGTCCCTGAACCCGGCGAAAAGCGGCTCTGAACCCGAGCCCGAACTGTGGGCGCTACACGCGCGGCGACCAGCGGGCGGCGGCGTAGTCGACCCGGTAGGCGGTATCCGCTGCGCTGGTATCTGCCGCCAGGGTGGTCGCCGCTCTGCTGATTGCAGCCGCGGTATCAGTGGGTGACGCGAGCAGTGGCGTGTTCTCGGCGCGGTAGTGCGGCAGCGCCTCGGCCTCATGCCCGATCGGCGGATGCCCGCCAGCGCGAATCACGCGCCACCACGCCACCTCAAAGCCGTAGCGCGCCATGACCTGGCCGACAGCGCGGGCGGCGCGGGAGCCGAGTTGCGCGGCCACGCCGCCATAGGTCATCACACGGCCCGGTGGAATGGAATCAACCACACCAAGCACCCGGGACACGAAGTCGTCGGGCTCGGTCGTGGTCATCCCGGGGTCAGAGCTTCAGCGATCCGATGACTTCGCCGTACTGGGTCTCGCCGACATCGACAAATCCCAGGCGGTGGAAGAAGGCCTCCGGACCGTCGGTGCCGGGTTCCCAGATGACGTTGACGTGGTCGAAACCACGGTCACGGGCTTCGGCGGCGAGCGCCTCGGCGGCGTACTTGCCGACGCCCTGGCCCTGTGTGTCGGCGTTGACGTTGATGCGCCAGATGCAGGCGCGAAACTCTTCGTGCTCGGAGTTGGGGTCGAAATTGCCGTGGATGAAACCGGCGACGATGCCGTCCAGAAGCACCACACGCTGCCACGATGTGGCCGGGTTGATCACCGAAGCTGCGACCGAATACGAGACCGGCGCAATGAATTGTTCCTGGCCTGGTTTCAGGCTCAAGGAGTTGGCCGCGACGATGTTTCGTGCGGATAATTCTTCCAGCGTCAGCTCACCCATGTGATCAGGCTAACGTGCGGCCGGGGTAGTCGATAGTCGCGGGAGTGTTTGACCCCGGCAATTCACCTGCCCGATTTATCTCGATGTCAAGATAGTTGTGAGCCTCTAGTAAGGTAGACGATGGCCGTGAGGGCCTTACTGAGTACAGAGGAGAAATTTTTGTCGAAGATCACGGTTGAGGGAACAGTTGTCGAGCTCGATGGCGACGAGATGACCCGCATCATCTGGCACGCCATCAAAGAAACGCTGATTCACCCGTACCTCGACATCGACCTTGAGTACTACGACCTCTCGATTCAAAAGCGCGACGAGACCAACGACCAGATTACGATCGACGCCGCACACGCCATTCAAAAGCATGGCGTTGGCGTGAAGTGCGCCACCATCACCCCCGACGAAGCGCGGGTGGAGGAATTCGGCCTGAAGCAAATGTGGCTCTCGCCGAACGGCACCATTCGCAACATCCTCGGCGGCACCATCTTTCGCGAGCCCATTATCATCTCCAACATCCCTCGCCTCGTGCCGGGCTGGAACAAGCCGATCATCATCGGCCGCCACGCCTACGGCGACCAGTACAAGGCCACCAACTTTCGGTTCAAGGGCAAGGGCACGCTCAGCATGACCTTCACGCCGCAGGACGGCAGCGCGCCGTCCACGTTTGAGGTCTTCCAGGCCCCGGGCGACGGTGTAGCCATGGGCATGTACAACCTCGATTCATCGATCATCGACTTCGCACGCGCCTCGCTGAATTACGGCCTCGAGCGCAAGGTGCCGGTCTACCTCTCGACCAAGAACACGATTCTCAAAGCCTACGACGGTCGCTTCAAGGACATCTTTCAGGACATTTTCGACACCGAGTTCAAGGCCGCCTTCGACGCGGCGGGACTGACCTACGAGCACCGTTTGATCGATGACATGGTCGCCTCCGCCATGAAGTGGGAGGGCGGCTACCTCTGGGCCTGCAAGAACTACGACGGTGACGTCCAGTCCGACACCGTGGCCCAGGGCTTCGGTTCGCTCGGCCTCATGACCAGCGTGCTCTCGACCCCCGACGGCACGGTCGTCGAAGCGGAGGCCGCCCATGGCACGGTGACGCGACACTACCGTCAGCACCAGCTCGGCAAGCCCACCTCGACCAACCCGATCGCGTCGATCTACGCCTGGACCCGCGGCCTCTCGCACCGGGCGAAGCTCGACAACAACCCGGCCCTGGCCGAGTTCGCGTTGACCCTCGAAGACGTCGTCATCAAGACCGTGGAGAGCGGCATGATGACGAAGGACCTCGCGCTCCTGGTCGGCCCGGACCAGGGCTACCAGACCACCGAGGAGTTCCTTGCCTCGATCGCAGAGAACCTGCAGGCGCGTCTGGCGTAGTCCGCACGTACTCCCACGGGGCCTCGATCGCAATCGGTCGGGGCCCTGTGGGCTTTCCGGGGTGCCGGCGTGGCGCGGTGTGGTGGCGAAAAGCCGCGGAGAGCGGGAGAATTCGGGCATGGCTCGCCCTCTCGCGCTTGTGCGCCGTTATCCCCTCGTTTGCGCCACCGTCCTCGTCGGCCTGCTCGGGCTGGTCTTGGCTCTCGTCGGGGCAGCGGATGTGGTGCGCTGGCTGTTCAGCGGGTTCGGTTTGGCCGCAGCCCTGATCGCATCCGTTGGTATGCTGCGGCAACTGTTTCGGGGTAGCTTCGGCGTCGACCTGCTTGCCATCATCGCGATCGTCGCAACCGTTCTCGTCGGCGAATATGTGGCAACCCTACTCATTGTGCTCATGCTCGCTGGCGGGGAAGCCCTCGAAGACTTCGCGGCGGGGCGGGCAGCCCGTGAGCTCGACGCGCTGCTGAAACGCGCCCCCCAAATCGCGCATCGACTCGACGCCGCGTCGAAAGAGGCCATCGACGTGCCCGCCACCGAGGTGCGTGTGGGGGACCTCCTCCTCGTGCGCCCCGCCGAGGTCGTGCCCGTCGACGGAAAACTGCGGTCCGACAGCGCCGTGTTCGACGAGTCCTCGCTCACCGGCGAGAGCCTCCCGGTCGAACGCACGGCCGGTGAGGGGGTGCTGAGCGGATCGATCAATGGGCAGCTGGCGGCGACCATTGTCGCCACGGCGACTGCCGCGAACAGTCAGTACCAGCACATCATCGCCCTCGTCGAAGAGGCATCGCAGAGCAAAGCCCCGGTGGTGCGACTCGCCGACCGCTATGCCGTGCCGTTCACCGCGGGCGCGCTCGCACTCGCCGGACTCGCCTGGATGCTCTCCAATGATCCGGTGCGGTTCGCCGAGGTGCTCGTGGTGGCGACACCGTGTCCGCTGCTGCTGGCCGCGCCGGTCGCGTTCATGGGCGGCATGAGTCGCGCCGCCCGCAACGGCATCATCGTCAAGGGCGCCGGGGTGCTCGAAGCGCTCTCCCGTGCCCAAACGGTCGTCTTCGATAAAACCGGAACGCTCACCTACGGAACACCCACGATCACCGAGATGCGCCCCGAAGCGGGGTTCAGCGCCGACGAGCTGTTGACCCTGGCGGCATCGGCCGAGCAGTATTCGAGTCACGTGCTCGCGGCATCCGTTATCGCGGCCGCGCACGAGCGCGGTCTCGAATTGCACACGGCGGACTCGGCGAGCGAAGCCGCGACCTTCGGTGTTGAGGCGCGATTCGGGGCCGGCGTGGTGCGGATCGGCAAGCTTTCCTTCATCAACGAGGGAACGGCGGATGCCACGGCCACGCACCTGGTCGGCGGCGAGCTGGCCATGTACATCGCCGTCGACGATCGATTCGCGGGCAGCATCGTGGCGAGCGACCGGGTGCGGGAGAACGCCCGCCAAACGGTCGTCGACCTGGCACGCCTCGGTGTGCGGGAAAATCTCATGCTCACCGGCGATGCGCGCGGCACCGCCCAGCACGTGGCGAGCAAAGCCGGCATCGTACACGTGCGGGCGGATTGCCTGCCGAGCGACAAGGTCGATGCGGTGCGGGCACTCACCCGGCGGCCGGTGATCATGGTCGGTGACGGTGTCAACGACGCTCCCGTGCTGGCCGTCGCCGACGTGGGCATCGCAATGGGAGCGAAGGGGTCGACGGCGGCGAGCGAATCGGCCGACGTGGTCATTCTGCTCGACGATATCTCCCGCACCGTGCGTGCCGTGCGCATCGGGAAAGACACCGTGCAGGTGGCCCTGCAGAGCATCTGGCTGGGCATTATTCTGAGCGTCGTCCTCATGGTCGTCGCGGCGTTCGGGCTGATTCCTGCGACGGCGGGAGCGATCAGCCAGGAGATCGTCGATCTGGTGACCATTGTGAACGCGCTGCGCGCGATCGGCGGACGCCGGGACATCGCGGCGGCTCGCGTGGCTTCGGTTGCCTCCGGAGGGTCGGAAAAAGCGGACAGACCGGTACACCCAGTCATAGACAGACCGGTCTGAATCGGGAGCATTTCGAGGCTCGAATTGTGCAGACGCCAAGATAACGATAATGTTACCCAGCAATCTGCGCACTGTACGGGGGTGGGACTCGTGCGATACGTTCACGATCACGCTGCACCCTGAACTGGGGCAGAGCGGTCAGCGCATTCCGATCCGATTGGACACGCACGTGAAATCACACTTCAGGCGAATCGCACTCCCGCCAGAAAACCCGCAGTTCGCTCCACTGCCGAGGCGAAAGGTGATGGCGGCGTTCGTGACCACGACCCTCGTCGTCGCCGCCGCCCTGGTCGGCGTGACCGGCGCTGCAGCCGCCCCGCCGGCTCCCGGACTCGGCGGCATCATCGGCGCCGGCATCGGCCAGCCGGTCACCGACTTCACCGACGGCCGCTACATCGTGACCCTGGCCGACGACGCCGTCGCCACCTACACCGGCGGGATCGACGGCTTTGCCCCGACCACCCCGGATGCCGGTGCCCGCCTCGACCCGCGCAGTCGCGCCTCGGCAAGCTATTCCGATTATCTAAGCGGCAAGCAGAAGAAGGTGGCGGCATCCGTTGATGCCACGATCGACTACTCCTACACACTCGCCCTCAACGCGTTCGCGGCCGAACTCACCGCCGCGCAGGCCGCCGCGCTCTCGGCCGAGAAAGAGGTCGTGGCCATCACGCCCGACGAGCTCAAGCACGTGACGGCAACCTCATCGACCGATTTTCTCGGGCTCTCCGGCGATGACGGCGTCTGGGCGAATACCGGCGGCACTGAAACCGCGGGCGCGGGCGTCGTCATCGGTGTGCTCGACACCGGAATCGCGCCGGAGAACCCCTCCTTCTCCGGCGACGTGCTCGGCAACACGGCCGGTAAGGAACCCTGGCTCGACGGTGACACCATCACCATGAACAAGAGCGACGGCGCCACCTTCACCGGCCAGTGCGTCACCGGGCTGCAGTTTGCCGCGAACGACTGCAACACCAAGATTGTCGGTGCGCGCTACTTCGTGACCGGCTTCGGCGTCGACCGTATCGGCGGCGCTGCTACCGGCGAATACCTCTCGCCTCGCGATGGCGACGGCCACGGGTCGCACACCGCGAGCACCGCCGGCGGCAACCACGACGTGACCGCGACCATCAGCGGACTCGACTACGGACTCATCTCCGGCGTCGCCCCGGCGGCAAAGATCTCCGCCTATAAGGTGTGCTGGTCCGGCCCGGACCCCGCACTGTCCACCGATGACGGCTGCGCCACCTCCGACCTGCTGGCCGGCATCAATCAGGCCGTCGCCGACAACGTCGACGTACTGAATTATTCGATCGGCGGCGGAGCGGCCGACACAACGGTCTCGCCGACCGACCAGGCTTTCCTCGGCGCGGCCGCCGCCGGCATCTTCGTGGCAGCCTCGGCCGGAAACTCCGGCCCCGGCGCTTCCACGCTCGACAACGCGGCCCCGTGGATCACCACCGTCGCCGCGAGCACCATCCCCGGCTACGAGGCCACCGCGACTCTCGGCGACGGCACCGCCTACGCGGGCGGATCGATCTCGGTCGACCGTACCCCTGGCGCCAGCCCGCTGGCCGGACCGCTCGTGCGCGGTGACCTCGTGGCCGTCGCCGGCCACGACCCGGGCGACGCCCGGCTCTGCGGCCCCGATTCCCTCGATGCCGCGCAGGTCGCCGGCACCGTCGTGTTCTGTGAACGCGGTGTCTATGGCCGGGTAGCGAAATCGGCCGAGGTACTGAGGGCCGGCGGCATCGGCATGCTCCTGGTGAACCGCGTGCCCGGCTCGGTCGACACCGACGAGCACGCCGTGCCCACCGTTCACCTCGACGCGCCATATTGGGATGCGACGTTTGGCTACGCGGGCAGCGCCGGGGCATCCGTCGTGTTCACCGATGGCAACACGACCAGCTACACGCCGCCGACACCGCAGGTGGCCGGGTTCTCCTCCCGCGGACCGGTACTCGCCGACGGCAGCGACATCCTGAAGCCCGATGTGACCGCGCCCGGCGTGGCCATTCTCGCCGACGGGCCCAATGCTGCGGGTGGCGAGCCGACCTGGCAGTTCCTCTCGGGGACATCGATGTCGAGCCCGCAGATCGCCGGGCTCGCCGCCCTGTACCTGGGTGAACGCCCGCTCGCGACGCCGGGTGAGATCAAATCGGCCCTGATGACAAGCGCCTACGACACCGTCGACGCCAACGGTGTCACCGTCACCGACCCGTTCGTCCAAGGCGCCGGACACGTCGACCCGACGAAGATGTTCGAGCCGGGCCTGCTCTATTTGAACGACACCGCCGACTGGTACTCGTACATTCAGGGCATCGGCTACGACGTCGGCGCCGACCCGGTCGACCCGAGCAACCTCAACCTGGCTTCGATCGCGATCGGGGCACTGACCGCACCGGAAACCATCACGCGCACCGTCACCAGCACCGAAGCCGGCACCTTCAGGGCGCAGCCGGTCACCGTGCCCGGCATCAACGCGATCGTTTCGCCCGCCACGTTGAGCTTCGGTGCCGCGGGCGAATCGGCCAGTTATACCGTGACCTTCACCCGAACGGATGCCCCGCTCGACACGTTCTCGACCGGCGCGCTCAACTGGGTGAGTGACGCAGGCACGCTCGTGCACAGTCCCGTCGCCATCCAGCCGGTGACCCTCGTTGCCCCCGCCACCGCGGAGGGCACCGGCGTCGACGGCTCGGTCGACGTGTCCATCACGCCCGGAGCCACCGGAGACGTGCCGCTGAACCTGATCGGGCTCGCGGCCGGGCTGCACCAGAGCGACCCGGCCAACCCTTCGAGCCCGAACACCGGAACGGGCGCAGCCGGGGACGAGTTCCGCTACCAGGTCGAGGTGCCAGAGGGCACCCAGCTCGCCCGCTTCGACCTCGATGCACTCGATCAGACCGCCGACCTCGACCTGATCGTCTACCGTCTGGACGGTGACGGTGGAACGCCGGTCGCCGGCTGGCAGTCCGCGACCGGGTCGGCCGATGAGCGCCTCGACCTGGTCGATCCGCAGGCCGGCTTCTACCAGGTGGTCAACTCCGTCTACAGCGGATCGACCGCGTTCAACGTCAACACCTACTCGGTGCTCGCCGGCGCCGGCGAGGGGTCGTTCGCGGCCGCGCCAGCTGTCGTCGCCGGCCAGCAGGGTGTCGCGGCGACGTACTCGCTGTCCTGGACGGGCTTGACGCCCGAGACCGGGTATCTCGGCCTGGTCGGCTACGGCGACACCACGGTATCGACGGTGGTGTCGGTGGCCAGCGGCGCGGCACCCGAGCCCGAGGCTCCCGTCAACACTGTCGCGCCCTCGATCGAGGGCGTCGCTGTCGTCGGTCAGAAACTGACCGCCAACCCCGGTGTGTGGAACGTTGCCGGCCTGGCCTTCAGCTATCAGTGGCAGTCCGATGGTCGCGATATCAAGAAGGCCACCACGGTCGACTACAAGCCGACCACGTCGGTCGCTGGCCAGACGCTCACCGTGGTGGTCACCGCGACGGGTGATGGTCTGCCGGACGGTATCGCAACGTCGGCCGGGGTGGTCATGAAGTACCAGTCCACTCTCGACCTCACGCTGGAGTCGAAGTCCCAGCGGCACTCGACCGGCGTGAAGATCGACGTCTCGGTGAAGACCAAGGCACCGCGCTCGGCGCAGCCGGGGGCGGTGCAAATTCTGGTCGACGACACGAGCTACAACGTGGCCCTTGACGCAACGGGCACGGGATCGCTCACGCTGAACGGTCTCGACCGCGGCACATACACGGTCACCGCGCACTATGCGGGCACCGACCTCATCGCCGCAGCGACGAGCAAAGGGCGCACGCTGACCGTGCGGTAGCCGGGCCGAGCGGCCGACGCGCGCCGCAGCATCCGTTTCGAAGCGGCCGGCACGCGCCGCAGCATCCGTTTCGAAGCGGATGCTGCGGCGCGCGTTCGTTGGCACACCCCGCGTTCACCCACGCCCTGCCCCTGCGTGCGGTATCTGCGAAGTGCCCCTATCCGGGGGGTGGCGAGCGCGCTACCGTCACGTGCGAACTGTCCCGCGCCGTGGAACAGCGAACCGTTCCTGTGTGGAACGAGACCACCTCGCACCCCGATCGGATGGGACGCCCACGTGAGTTCTTTCTTCAGGCGAACGATGTCAGCGCCGGATTCAGCACTGAACCCGACGCCAAAATCTCGCACGCGTCGCCGTGCCACAATCGCGGCCACCGTCGCCGTCGCCCTGATAGGCGCTTCAATACTCGGCGGCGGCACACTGCCCGCCGGCGCCGCCCCTGCTGCGACCGGTCCGTTCGGCAGCATCGCCTCGCCCGGTGGGCAGCGGATGGATTTCACGGCCGGCCGCTACATCGTGACCCTCAGCGACGAGGCTGTCGCACTGTATCGGGGCGGTGTCAACGGTTTCTCGGCCACCATGCCAGATGCCGGGGCCAAGCTCGACACGCAGAGCCGCTCGGCCGAGAACTACCGGGACTATCTCACACGCGTCCAGCGCGAGGTGGCGGCCTCCGTCGATGCCACCCTGGCGTACTCCTACACGCTCGCCCTCAACGGGTTCGCGGCGCAGCTGACCGGCAAGCAGGCGGCAGCCCTCGCGATGAAGAAGAACGTGATGTCGGTCGAACCCGATGCTCTCAAACACCTCACGGTCGAGTCGTCAACCGATTTTTTGCGGTTGAGCGGCCCCACCGGCCTGTGGTCCAAGCTCGGTGGCCCGAACGAGGCCGGCAAGGGTATCGTCATCGGCGTGCTCGACTCGGGGATCGCCCCCGAGAACCCGTCATTCGCCGGAGAGCCGCTCGGCACGTCGCCGGGCGACCAGCCGTGGCTCGACGGGGACACCATCACCATGAACAAGGCTGACGGCAACACCTTCACCGGCACCTGCCAGACCGGAGAACAATTTACCCCGAGCGCCTGCAGCACGAAAATCGTGAGCGCCCGGTACTACCTCGACGGCTTCGGCGCCGATCAGATCGGCACGGCCGCGACCGGCGAATATGTCTCCCCGCGTGACGGCGATGGACACGGTTCGCACACCGCGAGCACCGTCGGCGGCAATTTCAACATTGATGCCAACGTGAGCGGCGTCGGTTTCGGTGCCATCTCGGGCGTTGCCCCTGGAGCGAAGATCGCGGCCTACAAGGTCTGCTGGTCGGGCGTCGATTCCCGGTCGACGGACGACGATGGTTGCGCCGAGTCCGACATCCTGAAGGCCCTGGACCAGGCGATCTCGGATGGGGTCGATGTGATCAACTATTCGCTCGGCGGCAGCCCGGCGCAGACCACCTTCTCGGCGTCCGACCAAGCATTCTTGGGAGCTGCGGCTGCGGGAATTTTCGTGGCGGCATCCGCTGGCAACGCCGGGCCTGGCCCATCGACCGTTGACAACGCCGCACCGTGGATCACCACGGTCGCGGCGAGCACGATTCCAGCCTACGAAGCCACTGCCACCCTCGGCAACGGCTCGGCCTATGCCGGAGCCTCCATAACCGTGGACCGCACGCCGGGCGCGGCCCCGCTGGCGGGCGATCTGGTCCGCGCCGACCTCGTGGCGGTCGACGGCTTCGACCCGGCCGACGCGCTGCTCTGCGCGCCCGGCGCACTCGACGATGCGAAGGTCGACGGGGCGATCGTGTTCTGCGAGCGTGGCGTCTACAACCGGGTGGATAAATCGGCGGAGGTGTTGCGGGCCGGCGGTAGCGGCATGGTGCTGGTCAACCGCACCCCGCTCGACGTTGACCCGGACGAGCACGCGGTGCCGAGCATCCACCTGGATGCTCCCGCCTTCGACCCGATCTATGCCTACGCAGCGACCGTCGCGGCGACAGTCACGTTCACGCCCGAAAACACGACCGACGTACAGACCGCGGTTCCGCAGATCGCCGGATTCTCCTCCCGCGGTCCGCTGACAGCCGACGGCGGCGACATCCTCAAACCCGATATCGCCGCTCCCGGCGTGGGGATTCTCGCCGACGGTGCTAACGCGGCCGGTACCGAGCCGACGTTCAAGTTTTTGTCCGGAACTTCCATGGCCAGCCCGCACATCGCCGGCCTGGCCGCGCTGTATCTCGGTGTCAAGCCGCTCGCGACACCGGCCGAAATCAAGTCGGTCATGATGACGACCGCCAAGGACACCGTCGGTGCCGACGGCGACCGGGTCAGCGACCCGTTCGCGCAGGGCGCTGGCAGCGTCAACCCGACCGCGTTCGACTTTCCAGGATTGATCTACCAGAGCGGCCCCGCCGACTGGCTGGCCTACCTCCAGGGAATCGGATTCGACGCCGGTGTGGATCCTATTGACGCGAGCAACCTGAATCTGCCGTCCATCACGATTGGCGCCCTGGCCGCGCCGGAGACCGTGACCCGCACGGTGATGAGCGCCCGGGAAGGCACCTATACGGCGACCCCGATCGATATTCCCGGTATCAACGCGGTCGTCTCGCCGGCCACGTTGACCTTCGACAGCGTTGGCGAAACACAGAGCTACACGGTGACGTTCACCCGAACGGATGCCCCACTCGACGTCTATGCCACCGGTTCGCTGGACTGGGGCTTCGGTAATGGCGGATCGGGCGACCCGGGGGACTTCTTCGACATCGTGCACAGCCCGATCGCGATTCGACCCGTCACCGTCGTGGCCCCCACGCAGGTGAGCGGCACCGGCCTCGACGGCTCGGTTGACGTCACGGTGACGCCGGGCGGGTCCGAGCCGGTCGCGCTGAACCTCAGCGGCCTCGCCAACGGGGTACACCAGGACAACGCCGACGACCCGTCCAGCCCGCACACCGATGCGGGCTCGACCGGCGATGAGTTCACCTATGAGGTGGAGATTCAGGGAGACCGGCTGGCCCGGTTCGACCTGAACGCTGTGGATGATTCGACCGACCTCGACCTGTTCGTGCTCCTGCTCGACGGCCCGGGCGGCGACCCGATCGCCGGCTGGCAGTCCGCCACCGGTTCCGCTGACGAATTCGTTGACCTTCCTGCCCCGGAGGCAGGTTTCTACCAGGTCATCGTGGACGTGTTCTCCGGTTCGACAGCATTCGACGTGAATACCTTCTCGGTCTCGTCGGGGAAACTCACCAACGGGTTCACGGCGACCCCGTCGGCGATCCAAGGATCGCAAGGCGTTCCGCACATATACACGCTGAGCTGGGCCGGCCTCCTGCCGAACACACCGTATCTCGGCGTGGTGGATTACGGCGACAGCACAGCATCGACGATTCTTGCCGTTGCCGCCAGCGCAGGCAGCGAACCGGTCGCACCGGTGAACACGGTGGTGCCGAGCGTGTCCGGCACCCCCGAAAGCGGATCTGTCTTGACGGCTGATCCCGGAAAATGGAACACCGCGGGCCTCGTCTTCGGCTACCAGTGGCGAAGCGATGGCGTCGACATTATCGGCGCGACCTCCTCGACCTTCCGGCCGACGGCGGCGCTCGCCGGCACGACACTGACCGTGCTGGTGACCGCGTCGAAGGACGGGCTGCCGAGCGCGTCGGCGACGTCTGCGGGGGTCGTGGTGAAGTATGCCGCCAAGGTTGCGGTGACGTTGAATCACCGGGCCGTCTTCTTCTCCAGCCGGGTCACCGTGTCGGTCGCGGTGACCAGCAAGGGTGCGGTCGGCGACACGGCCACCGTCACGGTCGACAAGCGCCGCTTCACCGTGGCGCTCGACGCAAAGGGGCACGGCAGCGTCACGCTGCCCCGGCTCGATCGCGGTCTGTACCAGGTCGCCGGGCACTACGCCGGCAATGAGACGGTCGCTGCCGCGAACAGTGCGTCGCGTTCCCTGTTGGTCGTGCGGTAGCCCCGCTTGGTTGTCGGGCAAGGTCTTCTGCATCGGGCCCGAACCGCGGGTCCAGGACAGCACCTGGGCCCGCGTTCGCAGGATGAGCCCGCCGCCGCCGCCGCCGCCGCGCAGCGCGGGAGCTTAGGCTGGGGGGATGCGAGTGGCGAGATGGATGCGGCGGCGACCGGGGGTATCCGCTGTACGCGGGCTGGCGGTACCGGGGGCGACTGCGCCCGGCGCGGGGCCCAAGCCCCGCCTGAACCGCGACGTGATCGTGCTCGGCGTGATCGCGTTCTTCGTGATGGTGGGGTTCGGCGTCGTCGTTCCAGTGCTGCCGGTCTACGTGCAGAGCTTCGGGGTGGGCAACCTCGAGGTCGGGGCGGTCGTCTCCGCGTTCGCGCTCATGCGGTTCGTCTTCAGCCCCGCCTGCGGCCGGTTGATCGACTGGGCGGGGGAGCGCACCGTGCTGGCCGTGGGTATCGGAATCGTGGCGCTCTCGAGCGGGCTGGTCGGCGCCGCCGACAGCTACCTGCAACTGCTGCTGCTACGCGGTGCTGGCGGCATCGGTTCGGCAATGTTCTCGGTGTCGGCGATGACGCTGCTGCTGCGCACCGCCGAGCCGGGTCGCCGGGCCCGCGCCATCGGTTTCTATCAGGGCGGATTTCTGATCGGCGGCATGGCCGGCCCAGCGATCGGCAGCCTGCTCGCGACCATCTCACTGACCGCGCCGTTCTTCTTCTACGCCGGCACCCTCACCGTGGCGGGCCTGGTCGGGCTGTTTCTGCTGCGTTCGGGCGGGCGGGGCAGCGCGCTGGCCGGCGCTGACGCATCCGCTGAACGAACGCCGTTTCGGAACGTGCTGCGCGACGAACGTTTTCGCGCGGCGTGCCTGGCCAACTTTGCTCAGGGGTGGACTTCGCTCGGGGTGCGTACGACGCTCATTCCACTCTTCGTCGTGGTGGTGCTCGGCGGCACGAGCTCGTGGACCGGCATCGCCCTCGCCGCGGCGGCGGTGGCGCAAGCGCTCGCGCTCGCGCCTGCCGCCCGGTTTGTCGACACCGTCGGCCGTAAACCAGCCATCATCGGGGCGTTCGCTGTGGCCGGGCTCGCCATTGTGGCCATCTCGTTCGCGCCGAACATCTGGGTGCTCGGTGCCCTGCTCTGTGTCTACGGGGTCGCCGCCGCGTTCATGGGCACCGCGCCGGCCGCCGCGGTGGGCGATGCCGCCGGTGCGCGCGGGGGCCGCCCGGTGTCGGTGTTCTCTATGTGTGCGGATGCCGGTGCGATCGTCGGTCCGCTCGTAGCGGGCCTGCTCGTTGATACCTTCTCGTTCTCGGCCGGGTTTGCCGTCGGCGCGGTCTTTCTGCTCCTGGCTGCCGCCTACGCACTGCGGATGCCATCGGAGCGCCGCGTCTGAGAAATAAGGAATACGATGGTGGATGCATGCGTTTGCATAAATATCAACCGCTCGATTTGTCAGGAGAAGACCACATGACCGTTCAGACCACCGGACTGCACCATGTCACTGCGATCGCGGGCGCCCCGCAGCGCAACATCGACTTCTACGTGACCGGGCTTGGCCTTCGCCTCGTCAAGAAAACCGTGAACTTCGACGACCCGGGCACCTATCACCTCTACTACGGCGACGATTCCGGCCGACCCGGCTCGCTGCTCACTTTCTTTCCCTGGACCGGCATTCGCAGCGGCCGCACCGGCGCCGGCCAGTCAACGACGACCGCGTTCTCGGTTCCGGCGGGCAGCATCGGCTGGTGGAAAGACCATTTCGCGAAGCTCGGCGTGGAGTCCGAAGTCACCGGGCGTTCCTCGCACGAGGAACGGCTTTCGCTGCGAGACCCCGACGGACTGCAGCTCGACCTGGTGGCGTCGTCGACGGTGGATCCGCGCAATCCCTGGGACTCCGCAGCCGTTCCCGCCGAATTCGCGGTACGCGGCCAGCACTCCTCCGTACTCACCGTGGCCGACCCGGCGCAGACCGTGCAGGTGCTCACGACCGATCTCGGCATGCATGTCATCTCCGAAACGGATGGCCGCATTCGCGTGGGGGCCGGCGATGGTGCGCCCGGAAACCTCGTCGACGTGCTCGCCGACCCTGATGGACAGCCGGGCCTGACTGCTGGCGGCAGCGTGCACCACGTGGCCTTCCGGGTCCCCGACCGGGCAACCCAAGCCGAATGGCGCGAGCAGCTCGCGGACCGCGGCTACGGCGTGACTGCAATTCTCGACCGCCAGTACTTCACATCGATCTACTTCCGCGAACCCGGCGGCGTGTTGTTCGAAATCGCTACCGACACCCCCGGATTCGACATCGACGAGCCGCTGCTCGAGCTCGGCCGTTCGCTCAAACTTCCGCCGTGGCTGGAGCCGAGCCGAGAGGCCATTGAGAATGCGGTCGTGCCGATCACGCTGCCGCCCGCAAACAACCCGGCGGTAGCGGATGCTGCTGCGCCGGTTCCGGCTGCTGCCGAATGAGTGTCGCGATACCGGAAGCCGAGTGGCCGCACCTGTTCCGACCGGGTTCGATCGACGCGCCCGTGCTACTGATGCTGCACGGAACCGGGGGTGATGAACAGCAGATCAGCGGTCTAGCCCCCGCGCTGGACCCGCGGGCCGCCGTGCTTGCCCCGCGCGGTCGGGTGCAGGAGAACGGTATGAACCGCTGGTTCCGTCGCCGGTCGGAGGGCGTCTTCGACACCGACGACGTGGCCCGACGCGCCGATGACCTCGCCACATTCCTAATCTGGGCACGGAGCCACTACGAGCTAAGCGATCGCCGCTTGGTCGCCGTCGGATTCTCGAACGGTGCCAATATCGCCCTCGCCACGGCGCTGCTACACCCCCAGGTGCTGGCGCGAGTGATCGCGTTCTCCGGGATGCATCCGCTCGACCGGGCTGCCGCGGATGCAGGATCCAACGCGATTGACGCGCGGGTCGCGAAAAGCGAACTGGCAGCATCCGCTGTGCTGCTCCGGAACGGTACAAGTGACCCGATGGCGCCGTTGCGGAGCGTGCAGAGGCTTGTCACCGTGCTCGAACAGCGCGGCGCGCAGGTGCAGCAGGGGCTGCGCCCCGGTGGCCACGGCATCACCGAAACGGATATCGCTTCCGCGGTGGAATGGCTTGGCACAGTGGCGTAGCGTGACGAGAGAGCAAGGGATGCCCGATTGACGGCGTCACCCGGGCATTGCTCGACCCAAGCGCCATTCAACGAAGCTCGGTGCGCCCCGAGATGATTCCGCTCACCGTGGCGACGACGGCGAAGATCACGGTGATAACGGGAAAACCGAGGTCCCACCAGGCGATGGCGGCCGAGCCGAAGATGGCGATTTCGATAAAGGCCTTGCCAAAGGGATCGATGCGGAACACTGCCTTTGGCGATCGGAACAGTGCCCAGACCAGGATGGCAAAGGCCGGGGTGGCGAGGCCGAGGAGCACGCCGGGCCAGGGGAGCGGCCAGGCGACGAAGCCCCAGATTCCGAGGCTGACGAAGGCGAAGAGTTCGAGCACGAACCGGAGCATGTCGTTGGGGCCGATCTTCGGCAGGGCGCGCGTGTCTGTCACCCGTCAATTCTAGCGCTGCGTCCCGCCCCCGCGGTTCGGGCTCGGAGCGGGCCCACGATAGGTCAGGGGCCCTGGACCATGAGGTGGTCCGCAAATCAGGACCGCTACTTGAAGATGATGGTACGGGCCCCGTCGAGCAGTACCCGGTTCTCGGCGAACCACTTGACCGCCTGGGTGAGCGTGCGGCTCTCTTCGTCCTGCCCGATCGAGACGAGCTCCGTCGGGGTGCGCGAATGATCGACCCGCACCACGTTCTGCTCGATGATCGGCCCCTCATCGAGATCGCCGGTCACGAAGTGGGCCGTCGCCCCGATCAGCTTCACGCCGCGGGCGTGCGCCTGGCGGTACGGGTTGGCACCCTTGAACCCCGGCAGGAACGAGTGGTGAATGTTGATCGCCCGACCGTTGAGCCGAACGCACAGTTCGGGCGAGAGAATCTGCATATAGCGGGCGAGGACGACGAGTTCGATATCGAGCTCGTCGACAGCTTCGATGACGCGGGCCTCGAAAGCGGCCTTGCTGGCGGCATCCGTGATCGGCAACGACTCGAACGGAACGCCGTAAAACCCGACCAGGTCGCGCAGTGTGCCGTGATTGCTGAGCACGAGTGGAATCTCGACCGGCAACTGCCCGCCACGCTGACGAAACAGCAGGTCGTTCACGCAGTGACCGGCCGACGACGCGAGCACGAGCGTGCGCAGCGGACGCCCGACGACATCGATGATCGACGCCATCGCATAGCGTTCGATCACGGGCGCGAGCGCTGTCTCCAGCTCGGGCCGGGTCGCCGGCGACTGCACCTGCAGCCGCATGAAGAAACGCCCGGTGTCATCACTGGAGAATTGCTGACTCTCCTCGATGTTGCCCCGCGCCTGCACGATGGCGCCACTGACCGCGTGCACGATTCCAGGCTGGTCGGCACAGACCAGCGTGATTACCCAATGGTGCGGGGTCGAAGAAGTCATTGGCTCAGAATACCCGGCGCGAGCGCGGATGCAGCGGCCAACACCTTGCCGCGGTACCTGGTTTGGGTAGACTACGTCTTGGTCGCACTGAACAAGTCGGCCCCGGGCGCGCACGTCGGCGCGCAGTCGAGTGGCTTCGACCTCGGTGTGAATGATCCCACCGGTCGTCCTCGACTCTCAGCGTGAGTGCAGCCATGACCAACACCGCCAATATCTTCTTGCCCACCGGGTCTATTCCCGTCGTCTCCTCGACGCGCTCCACCCGGGCCGTACCTCCGTTCCCCTGGGTCGGGCTGATCACCCTGTCCGCCGCCGTTTTTCTCTCGGTCACCAGCGAAATGCTGCCGACCGGCCTGCTTCCCGAGATGAGCCGCAGCCTCAACGTCGCCCAGTCGCAGATTGGGCTGCTCGTCTCCTGGTTCGCCTTCACGGTCGTACTCACAAGCGCGCCCGTGGCCATCTGGACCCGCCGCTTTCCGCGGCACGGCCTGATCATCGTCGTGCTCGTCATCTTCGCAGTGAGCAACATCCTCACCGCTATCGCTCCGACCTATGAGTTCGTCGTCGCCGCCCGGGTGCTCGGCGGCGTCGCGCACGGCCTGTTCTGGTCGGTTGTCGGCGCCTACGCCGGCCACCTCGTGCCGAAAGCCCAGATCGGTCGCGCGGTCTCCATCACGGTCGCGGGAGGCACCCTCGCCTTCGTCCTCGGCGTGCCGCTCGGTACCGCGGGCGGGCACCTGCTCGGCTGGCGCCTCTCGTTCGTCGTGCTCGCCGGCCTGATGCTCGTCGGCGCGGTCTTGGTCTGGAAGTTTCTACCCCCGGTAGCGCGGTACTCCACCGGAGCCCCGGCATCGGCTTCCGCGACCAAATCCGCACCGAAAATCCGGCAGCCGCGTGACGCGACGGTACCAGCCGTGGCGCTGATCTGTCTCATCACCGGCATCACCATGATCGGCCACTACAGTTTTTACACCTATATTGCGCCGTTCCTGCTCGATGGGCTCGGTGTCGACCTGGGCCTGGTGGCACCGCTGCTCTTCGCCTATGGCGTGGCCGGCGCGGTCGGACTACTGCTGGTCGGCACGATTTTTGGCCCGCGCCCGAGCCTGGGCTTGATTCTGGGTCTGGCCGTGAGCGGTGTCAGCGTGACGCTCCTCGCGGTGTTCACGGCCACGCTGCCCCTGGCGATCGCCGCGTTCGTGTTGTGGGGGATGGCATTTGGCATGCTCCCCCCGCTCCTGCAGACACGGATGCTGCACGCAGCGTCGCCGCGCATCCGCGACACCGCGAGTGCCTTCTACACGACCGCATTCAACGCCGGAATCGGCGGGGGCGCCCTGCTCGGCGCGGTACTGATCGAGTCCGTCGGCCTCGAGCTGGTGCCGATCGTCTATGTCGGGGTGCTGGTCGTGGCGCTGCTGCTCGTGATCATCACCGACCGCATGCCCCGCCGTCGCGCTCGCTCCTGACCGGCTCCGCTCGGTAAACGCGGGTGGGCGGGCGAGCTAGCGGCGGGGGCGGTCGGAGAGCGGACGGTTGGCTACGACCGGCAGGTGGCCGGTGAAGCCATCTCGGGCCGCCGCGATCTCAAGGATGCGGCCGCGGCAGGCGTACCAGCCGATCGTCAGCCCGGGAACGATCAGCACGAGCGAGCTGATCGTCAGCGTGCCGACGGGCCAGTCGAATGCCATCAGCACGAGCACACCGACGAGGAAGACCAGGGTGAGGTAGCCCGAGTATGGCGCCCACGGCATGCGGAACACCGGGCGCACCACGATGCCGCGCTTGGCCCAGGCCTGCAACCGCAGCTGGCACAGCACGATCATGCCCCAGGCGCTCACGATGCCGATCGCAGCCATGTTGAGCACGATCTCAAAAGCCTCGTCGGGCACGATGGCGTTGAGCCCGACACCGAGCAGCGTCACGGCCCCCGTCAGTAGAATGCCGCCGAACGGCACCCCGTTGCGGCTGATCTTGCCCGCAAAGCGCGGTGCCGAACCGGCAAGCGACATGGAACGAAGGATGCGTCCGGTGGAATAGAGGCCGGCGTTCAGCGAGGACAACGCCGCAGTGAGCACGACGAGGTTCATGATCACGTCGACCCCGTCCACCCCGATCGTGCCGAAAAAGGTGACGAAGGGGCTTTCGCCGGCCGTGTATGCCGTGTACGGCAACAACAGCGAGAGCAGCAGAATCGATCCGACGTAGAACACCGCGATGCGAATGATGACCGTGTTGATCGCCTTCGGCATGACCTTTTCGGGGTTCTTCGTCTCGCCGGCGGTCGTGCCGACGAGCTCGATGGAGGCGTACGCGAACACGACGCCCTGCACCACGAGAACGGATGCGATCAGCCCGTTCGGCAGCCAGCCTCCGTTTGCACCGATCAGCGCAAACCCGGTGGTGGCCCCGTCCAGTGGCGTGCCGAAGATCACCATCCAGGTGCCGACGACCAGGAATGCCACGATCGAGAGCACCTTGATCAGCGCGAACCAGAATTCCATCTCCCCGAACACCTTGACCGAGAGCAGGTTGAGGAACATCACCAGGCCCAGCGCGGCGAGGGCATACAACCACTGCGGTATCGAGCCGAACGGCGCCCAGTAGGTGGCGAAGAAGTTCATGTAGAGGGCAACGGCGGTCACGTCGACGATCGCCGTCATCGCCCAGTTGAGCCAGTACAGCCAGCCGGTCACGAAAGCCGTCTTCTCGCCGAAGAACTCGCGCGCGTACGACACGAAGGAGCCGGAGCTCGGGCGGTGCAGCACCAGTTCACCGAGCGCCCGCAGAATGAGAAAGGCAAAGAAACCGCAGATCGCATAGACGAACACCAGGGCGGGACCGGCGCTGGCGAGGCGTGCTCCGGCACCGAGGAACAACCCGGTGCCGATTGCGCCGCCGATCGCGATCATCTGGACGTGGCGGGACTTGAGGCCCTTATGCAGGGCATCGTCCTCGTGCACGCTCAGCGCGTCTTCAATATGCTCGAGCGGGGTCTCTCCCCGTGGGTTCGCGTGGTCGTGGTGCCCGTGCGTCGCGTTACCCAGTGGGGGCGTGGGGGAGGGCTGCTGGCCGTGGGTGGGGCTCAAAACGGTACTCGATTTCGCTGGCCGGTTGCTCCAGAACAGCTTCTCGGTTACGAATGGCGGTACGACGCAAATAAACGACGCGACGCCGAAGCCGGCTCGAAAGTGACGCGGGAAGTGGCCGGAAACTGCGCGCGAGCGCGCTTCTGGCGGCTCGCGGCGTTGGCCGGGGGTAGCGCAACCCTACTCCGCGGCCCTGTTCGTACGCCCAAATGAGGTGCCGCTGTGAGCCGATCGAACCAACGAGACACGCGCCCACGAGCGGGACCGACCGCCGAAACTACGGTCGAGGGCCACCCGTCGGCGAGTAGACTAGACCTTGACACCCCGACCTGACAAGCCTGGAGGACGCATGGTTGCATTCCTCCTCGCGTTTACCGTGCTGTCCGTGCTCACACCGTGGCTCACCCGCCGCCTCGGCACCCGCGTCTTCTACCTGATTGCCCTGCTGCCGGCCGGTGCCTTCGCCTTCACGCTCACGCAAACTGCCACGGTCACAGCGGGTGGGGCTGTGACCCAGGCGCTCCCGTGGATACCCCAGCTCGGCATCAGCCTCTCTTTTCGGGTCGACACGCTGGCCTGGCTCCTCGCCCTCGTCGTCACCGGCATAGGCGCCCTCGTGCTGGTGTACTGCGCCCGCTATTTCAGTGCCGATGAGCCCAGCCTTGGCCGTTTTGCGTCCCTGCTGCTCGCCTTCGCCGGAACCATGTACGGCCTGGTCACGGCCGACGATCTCGTGATCATGTTCATGTTCTGGGAGATCACGAGCGTGCTCTCCTACCTGCTGATCGGGCACTACACGCAGAAACGCGAGAGCCGTGGCGCTGCCCTGCAGGCCCTGATCGTGACGACATTCGGCGGCCTGGTCATGCTCGTGGGCGTCGTGATGATCTCGGTCGCAGCCGGCACGACAAGCCTCTCCTACATCGTCGCCAACCCGGTCACGGACACGATGGGCACCTGGGCTGTTCTGCTCATCCTGGTCGGAGCGCTGTCAAAATCGGCGCTCGTGCCGTTCCACTTCTGGCTGCCCGCCGCGATGGCTGCTCCGACTCCGGTCAGCGCCTATCTGCACGCCGCCGCGATGGTCAAGGCCGGCATCTATATCGTCGCCCGTCTCGCCCCCGGTTATGCCGACAGCGACGGTTGGCTGCCGGTGCTGGTGACCCTCGGCGTCTGGACCATGATTGTCGGAGCCTGGCGGGCCTTGCGCCAGTATGACCTCAAGTTACTGCTGGCCTACGGCACGGTCAGCCAACTCGGCTTTCTCATGATCGCGATCGGGTTCAACACCCGCGACACCGCGCTCGCCGGCGCCGCCCTGCTGCTCGCCCACGCCCTCTACAAGGCCACGCTGTTCCTCGTCGTCGGGGTCATCGACCATCGGGCAGGCACCCGCGACTGGCGCAAGCTCAGCGGCGTCGGTCGCAGCGCCCCGGCGCTCGCCGTCATCGCGCTCGTGGCGGTCGCGTCGATGGCGGGCCTGCCGCCGCTGTTGGGTTTCGTCGCCAAGGAGGCCGTGTTCACCTCACTGCTCGACGCCGGCGTCGGGGGATCCGGCTGGGGCTACGCGGCGCTCATCGGCACGGCCGTGGGATCCGTACTCACGGTGGCGTACAGCATCCGTTTTTTTTGGGGTGCATTCGGAACGCGCAAGAAACAGCCGGGCACCGTTCTGCACGCGAGCGCGTGGGACACATTGTTCGCCCCTGGTGTGCTCACCGCCCTGACCATCGGCATCGGACTGTTCGCCTCCGTGCTCGACCCGCTGCTCGCGCCTTACGCCGATACCGTGCCGGGCGTCGGCAGTCGTACCGAAGCGCCGTATCACCTGGCGCTATGGCACGGGCTGGAGCCGGCCTTCTACCTCAGCGTGGTCGTGCTGCTGTTGGGCACCCTCCTGTTCCGCTCCCGACGCGGGGTCTCGCGGCTGCAGGCCAAGGTGCCCGACTACATCGACGCCGGCCGCGGCTACGGCAAGGCCATTCGCGGCGTCGACCGCCTCGCAGCACGGGTCACCCACTTCGCCCAGCGTGGCGGGCTACCGCAGTACCTCGGCACCATCTTCACCGTCTTCGTGCTCGTCCTCGGCTTCGCAGCCTTCGTCAACCGCACCTGGCCCGACACAATCGTGTTGTGGGACTACCCCGGCCAGGTGCTCATCGCACTGATCATGGCCATCTGCGCGGTCATGGCGGCGCGCGTTGGACAGCGGATGACCGCGGTCATCCTTGCCGGTGTCACCGGTTACGGCCTCGTCGCCCTGTTCGCTTTTCACGGCGCGCCCGACCTCGCCCTCACCCAGGCGCTGGTCGAATCGATCACCCTCGTGATCTTCGTGCTCGTGCTGCGCCGCCTGCCCGCGAACATCACCCACCACAACAAACCGGTGCGCCCCAAGCGACGCCTGTTGATCGGCAGCCTCGTGGGCCTGGTCATGGGTACCATCGGCTTCATCGCGCTTGGCGCCCGTCAGTTCGAGAGCATTGCCGGCGCCCTGCCCCGATTGGCGGTCGAAGACGGTCACGGCGACAACATCGTCAACGTAATGCTCGTAGATATTCGCGCCTGGGACACCATGGGCGAGGTATCCGTGCTCATCGTCGTAGCCACCGGCGTCGCGAGCCTGCTCTTCGTCTCGGGTCGCAATGCGGTCGTGCCGCGGCTGAAGGAATCCCGCAGCCTGCGCTCGGCAGCCAACCGTCGTCGCGTCGTCGCCGACCCTGAACTCTCCAGCGATGGCCACGCCGTCACCCGGCAGGCGTTCCTCCTGGCCGGGCGCAAGAACGCTCCGCGCAGCCGGTCGATTCTCATCGAAGTGCTCGTGCGGTTGCTCTTTCACCCCGCCATGATCGTGTCGATCTACCTGCTCTTCGCCGGCCACAACCTACCCGGCGGCGGTTTCGCCGGTGGACTCCTCGCCGGTCTGGCCCTCGTGGCCCGCTATCTGGCCGGCGGACGCTACGAACTCGGCGAAGCGGCCCCGATCGACCCGGGCAAGATTCTCGGACTCGGCGTGATTCTCGCCGTGGGTATGAGCGTCATCTCACTCTTCTTCGACGGGATTCCGCTGCAATCGGCGTACTTCACGGCGACGGTTCCCGTGCTCGGCAACCTATCGTTTGGCACCTCGACCATCTTCGATGTCGGCGTCTACCTCGTTGTCATCGGCCTGACCTACGACATTCTGCGCAGCCTTGGCAGCGAAATCGACCGGCAGAGTGAGGCCGACGAGATCGGCCAACGACCAGGCCCCGCGCCCGAGGGCGCATCCACGTCAACTCCCGAAGAGGTCGACCGATGAGTGCCTCCCTCACCCTCGTCATCCTGATGGCCGTCATGTACGCGGCCGGCGTCTATGTGATGCTCGAACGCAGCCTCACCCGGGTGCTGATCGGCCTTCTGCTGGTCGGCAATGCCACCAACCTGCTCATCTTCATCATGAGCGGCCGCCCCGGCAGCTCACCGATTGTCACCGGTACGAGCGTCGAAGACATGGTCGACCCGATCCCGCAGGTACTCATGCTCACCGCGATCGTGATCAATTTCGGTATCACCGCGCTGCTGCTCGCGCTCATCTATCGGTCGTGGTGGCTCGCCCAACTCGGCGACGAGGGCGACACTCTCACCGACGAGCACGCCACCGAGAGCGCCGGCGAGGCCGACGTCACCTTCCTCTCCTCGTCCGACGATGACGACGCGATCGCGCAATCCCTCGACGAGTTCGAGCGGGGCGACGGCGCCACGAGTGACGAAGACAGCACGACTCACACCGGCACGCACTCAAAGCATGCTGCCGGCCGCTCCGGCCGCTCCGCGCCAGCCGAGGGGGACGCGCGATGACCGCCCTGGTTCCCCTCATCGTGTGCCTGCCGCTGCTCGGTGCGGCGGTCGCCCTGATGCTCGGTCTGCACCGTCGCCTGCAGGTGCTGGTGAGCGTGGTGAGCCTCACCGCGGCGACCGTGATGAGCGCGGCATTGCTGGTGCTCGTCGACCGGACTGGGCCCGCCGTGGTGCAGGTCGGTGGCTGGCAGGCCCCGTGGGGAATCGTGCTCGTCGTCGACCGGCTATCGGCGATCATGCTGCTCATCTCGGCGCTCATGCTGCTCGGAGTGCTGCTGTTCGCGGTCGGCCAGGGCATCGTCGACGGCGACACCGAAGCGCCGGTGTCGATCTTTCACCCGACCTATCTCGTGCTGGCCGCCGGACTCTTCAATGCCTTCGTCGCGGGTGACCTGTTCTCGATGTATGTCGGCTTCGAGATGCTGCTCTCGGCGAGCTATGTGCTGCTCACCCTTGGCGGCACCGGCGCCCGCATTCAAGTGGGCATCACCTATATCGTCGTGAGCCTGGTGTCGTCGCTGCTGTTCCTCAGCGCAATCGCCCTCATCTACGGCGCCACCGGCACGGTGACCCTGGCCTTGATCGCCGAGCGGATGCCCGATCTGCCCGCTGACATCCAGTTGATTCTCGGGCTGTTGCTGCTGACCGCCTTCGGGGTCAAAGCGGCCGTGTTTCCAATGTCGTTCTGGTTACCGGACTCCTATCCGACTGCGCCCGCACCGGTCACCGCTGTGTTCGCCGGGCTGCTCACCAAGGTCGGTGTCTACGCGATTCTGCGCACCCAGACCCTGTTCTTTCCCGACAATCCGTTCTCGATGCCGCTCATGATCGTTGCGGCGCTGACCCTGCTCGTGGGCATTTTGGGAGCGCTCGCCCAGGCCGACATTAAACGGCTGCTCTCGTTCACCCTGGTCAGTCATGTCGGGTACATGCTGTTCGGCATTGCGATCGGAACTCCACTCGCCATCGCCGCGACCGTCTTCTACGTCGTGCACCACATCGTTGTGCAGACGACCCTGTTTCTCGTTGCGGGGCTGATCGACCGCGTCGGTGGTACCACATCGCTGTCGCGCCTCGGAGGGTTGCTCAAATCGTCACCGCTCGTGGCCATTCTGTTCTTTCTAGGTGCCCTCAACCTAGGGGGAATCCCGCCGTTCTCCGGTTTTCTCGGCAAGATCGCACTCTTTCAGGCCGGCGCGATCGTTGGCGACCCGATCATCTACGTGCTGATCGGGGTCGGCGCGCTCACCTCGCTCCTCACCCTGTACGCTTTCGCCCGGGTGTGGAGCATGGCGTTCTGGCGGCCCAGGCAAGAGGTCAAGGATTACACCTCGTCGATGTCGGCCTCGCTTGTGGAAGACCCGCAAGACGTTGGGCTCGTACTCAAGAAGACGATTTCACCGCTGATGGTCGGCGCGACGACCTCCATGCTCGTGTTCACCCTATGCCTGACCGTTTTCGCCGGACCGATCTTCGACCTGACCACCCGCGCCGCGGGCAACATCAGCTCGCCATCGACCTACATCGACGCCGTGTTCCCGAACGGTACCGGAGCGATCGAAAACAGCAACAAGGGCACGAACTTCGAGGGGGGCACCCGATGACCACGCCACGCGAGCGCCTCGCAGCCGTCGGCAACCAGATCCCACCGCTGATTGCGCTGATCGTGCTGTGGATGCTGCTGTGGGGTGATTTTTCCTGGCTGAACCTGCTCACCGGCTTCGTCGTGGGCATGGTGGTGACCGTGGGGTTTTATCTGGTGCCGGTGCAGTTGAGCGGGCGGGTGCATCCGCTGCGCACCGTGGTGTTCTTCATGCGGCTGGTCGTTGACATTGTGTGGGCGTCGATCGACGTGGCCTGGCTGGCGGTCAAGCCGAGGCTGGTCACGAGCAACGCAATTCTGGCGATTCGCCTGCACACCCGCAGCGACCTCATTCTCACCTGGACCGCCGTGGCCACGTCGATCGTGCCCGGCTCGATCGTGGTGGATATCGACCGGGAATCGTCGATTCTGTACCTGCACGTACTCAATATGCACAGCGCCGGTGATATCGAGAGCTTCCGACGACGCGTGCAGAACACCGAGCGGCGCATTGTGCGTGGGTTCGGTTCGCGCGAAGAAGTCGAGCGGATGCGCGGGGTACGGCCGGAGAACCGCCGCGCTGCCCGCCGCGCCAAGCTAATGAATGGAAAGGGAACGTCATGATGTTGCAGGTTGTGGCCGTGGTCGCCGGGTTCATGTTCGGGGTTGGGGCGTTGCTCGCGGTGTACCGCATCGTCGTCGGACCGAGCGTGCTCGACCGGGTCATCGCCTCGGACGTGCTCGTCGCCACGGTCGTCTGTGCCCTTGGCGCCGAGATGGCCCTGAACCGGCACACCGACACCCTGCCCGTGCTGCTCGTACTGGCCCTGTTCGCGGTGCTCGGATCGCTCAGCGTCGCCCGCTTTCTGCCCACCCGGGACAACGCATGAACGCCACTATGCACGACGTGCTCACGGCGATTCTCGTGCTCGCCGGTGCCACCATGTGCCTCGCCGCCGGAATTGGGCTCATCCGCTTTCCCGACGTGTTGTCGCGCCTGCACGCCGCGACCAAGCCGCAGATTTTCGGTCTCATGGCCGTGACAGCGGATGTCGCGATCAACAATTTCTCGGTCCGCACCGTGACCCTCGTTGTCGCGATCGTCGTCTTCCAGGCTCTGACCGCGCCGATGGCCGCGCATCTCGTGGGCCGGGCCGCCTACGATACCGCGCATTTGCGCCCCGACCTGCTCATCGTGGACGAACTTCAGGAGCACCGGGCCGACCGCTGACCGACGGCATCGCCCGCGGCACGCATCAGGGATGACGGCACCCCTACCTAGGAGTGCCCGCTCCCTCAACGAGTGCCGCGGGCTCTACTGGCGAGCCGCCGGCGGCGATCACCAAGGACTGGTGGGTCGGGGCCTCTGGCACGTCGGCCGGGCGGTTCTTCGCGAACTCGCGGCGGAGCACGGGCACGACCTGTTCGCCCAGAATGTCGAGTTGCTCGAGCACGGTCTTCAGCGGAAGGCCGGCGTGGTCCATCAGCCAGAGCTGGCGCTGATAGTCGCCGACGTAGTCCCGAAATCCGAGGGTACGGTCGATGACTTCCTGCGGGCTGCCCACGGTGAGCGGGGTCTGCGAGGTGAAGTCCTCCATACTCGGTCCATTGCCGTAGACCGGCGCGTTATCGAAGTAGGGGCGGAAGTCGCGCTTGGCATCCTGGGAGTTCTTGCTCATGAACACTTGGCCGCCGAGTCCGACGATGGCCTGCGCGGCGGTGCCGTGGCCGTACTCCTCGAAACGCTGTCGGTAGAACTGCACCATCTTCGCGGTGTGTGAGGCGGGCCAGAAGATGTGGTTCGAGAAGAATCCATCACCGTAATAGGCGGCCTGTTCGGCGATTTCGGGACTGCGGATGCTTCCGTGCCAGACGAATGGCGGCACGCCGTCAAGCGGCCGCGGGGTGGACTGGAAACCCTGCAGCGGAGTGCGGAACCGGCCTTCCCAGTCGACGAATTCCTCGCGCCAGAGCCGGCGAAGCAGGGCGTAGTTCTCCAGTGCGAGCGGGATGCCCTCGCGAATATCCTGGCCGAACCACGGATAGACCGGACCGGTGTTACCGCGACCGAGCGTGAGGTCCACCCGGCCGTCGGCGAGGTGCTGCAGCATCGCGAAGTCCTCGGCGATTTTCACCGGGTCACTCGTTGTGATCAGCGTCGTGGCCGTGGAGAGAATGATCCGGGAGGTCTGCGCAGCGATGTAACCGAGCATGGTGGTCGGCGACGACGGCACGAACGGCGGGTTGTGGTGCTCACCCGTGGCGAAAACGTCGAGGCCCACCTCCTCGACCTTCTGTGCGATCGCGACCATGGCCTTGATGCGGGTGTTTTCGGTCGGTGTTCCGCCCGTGGTGGGATCCGTGGTCCTGTCTCCGACCGTGAAGATTCCGAACTGCATACCAGCCTCCACAACTTCAATACGTCTGCATGTACATTGATATCAACGGCAGGCCGCCCGCGGCTATTCCCGCACGAGACGGTTGATCCGTTCGCGCGGCGCGGACCGTTGTCGCCCGCAATTCGGCGCAGGCACCGGCATCCGCTGATATGCTAAATGAGTCGCAACTGGCGTAGCACGAAGATGGGTCACCATCGGGGAGCGACTGACACGGTTAGTGGCCGCACGCCTGGGCCGCAACATCCATATATAAGGAGAACTCCGTGCCTGATTCCGCCACCGCTGTGAAGTCGACCTTCAACGAACCACTCTCGGTCGTCGACCCCGAGATCGCCGCCGTGCTCGAGCAGGAGCTCGGCCGCCAGCGCGACTACCTCGAGATGATCGCGAGCGAGAATTTCGTTCCGCGCGCCGTGCTGCAGTCGCAGGGCTCAGTGCTCACCAACAAGTACGCCGAGGGCTACCCCGGGCGCCGCTACTACGGCGGCTGCGAGTACGTCGACGTCGCCGAGCAGCTTGCCATCGACCGTGCCAAGAGCCTGTTCGGTGCCGCCTACGCAAATGTGCAGCCGCATTCCGGTGCCACCGCCAACGCTGCCGTCCTCTCCGCCATCGCCACGCCCGGCGACACCATCCTCGGCCTCGAGCTGGCCCACGGCGGCCACCTCACCCACGGCATGAAACTGAACTTCTCGGGCAAGCTGTACAACCCGGTCGCCTACGGTGTCGACCCGAAAACCTTCCGCGTCGACATGAACGTCGTGCGTGACAAGGCGCTCGAGAGCAAACCGAAGGTCATCATCGCCGGCTGGTCGGCGTACCCGCGTCACCTCGACTTCGAAGCCTTCCGCGCCATCGCCGACGAGGTCGGCGCGCTGCTCTGGGTCGACATGGCCCACTTCGCCGGTCTCGTCGCAGCCGGCCTGCATCCCTCGCCCGTGCCCTATGCCGACGTCGTGTCGAGCACCGTGCACAAGACCCTGGCCGGCCCGCGCTCGGGCATCATTCTGTCGCGCGACATGGCCCTGGCCAAGAAGCTCAACTCCAACGTGTTCCCCGGCCAACAGGGCGGGCCACTCATGCACGTGATCGCCGCCAAGGCCACCGCGTTCAAGCTCGCCGCCGAGCCCGAGTTCAAGGAACGCCAGGAGCGCACCCTGCGTGGTGCCAGCATCCTCGCTGATCGCCTCACCGCCGATGACTCACGCGCGCACGGCATTGACGTGCTCACCGGCGGCACCGATGTGCACCTCGTGCTCGCCGACCTGCGCCACTCCGAGATCAACGGCCAACAGGCCGAAGATGCCCTGCACGAAGTCGGCATCACCGTGAACCGCAACTCCGTTCCGTTCGACCCGCGCCCGCCGATGATCACCTCCGGCCTTCGTATCGGCACGCCAGCCCTGGCCACCCGCGGGTTCGGCGACGTGGAATTCACCGAGGTCGCCGACGTTATCGCCGAGGCTCTCAAGCCCGGCGCCGACACTGCCGCCCTCCGCGCCCGCGTCGGCGCGCTCACCCAGGCCTTCCCGTTGTATCCCGGCCTGCAGCAGTAACTCCCTCTCTGCAGTACGGCAATCGCTTCGAAAGCGGATGCCGCCGGCCGGCTGGCCAGCGGCATCCGTGTCTTTCGGTTGCCGGTGCGTAAGCGGCCCGACCCACGCCGGCCGCGCACTTCATGACACCGGAACTTCATGACACCGGCGCTGCATGACAGCAGCAGTGCACGAGACTTCACTGATGCGAACGACGACAGTAGGGAACCATGATGACGGCAATCACACTCGACGGGGTCAAAACCGCGTCCGACATCAAGGCCGAGTTGCGGGGCCGTATCGCTGCCCTGCGCGCGAACGGCGTGGTGCCGGGCCTTGCCACGCTACTGGTGGGCAATGACCCGGGATCCGAGACGTACGTCGCGGGCAAGCACCGCGATTGCGCCGAGGTCGGCATCGAATCGCTGCGCATCGACCTGCCCGGATCGGCGACGAGTGCCGACGTGCGCTCGGCCATCAATGACCTCAACAACAGCCGTGAGGTGACCGGCTACATCATTCAACTCCCGCTGCCGGTCGGCCACAACGAAAACGCCATGCTCGAGCTCATCGACCCCTCAAAAGACGCCGACGGGCTGCACCCGACCAACCTGGGGCGTCTCGTGCTCGGTATCGAGGGAGAACTGCGCTCACCGCTGCCCTGCACCCCGGCCGGAATCGTTGAGTTGCTCCGCCGCTACGACGTGCCGATCCTGGGTAAGAACGTCGTCGTCGTCGGCCGTGGCCTCACCGTCGGGCGTCCGCTCGGGCTGTTGTTCACTCGCAAGGGCCTCGACGCGACGGTCACCCTGACCCATTCGCGCACGGTCGACCTCGCCGGTGAGGTGCGCCGCGCCGACATCGTGGTGGCTGCCGTAGGCGTGCCGCACCTGGTTCAGGCCGACTGGATCAAGCCGGGCGCCGCCGTGCTCGACGTGGGAATCACCCGCGTGCACGATGAGATCACCGGCAAGGGTCGCCTGATCGGCGACGTACACCCCGATGTCGCCGCGGTCGCCGGGCACCTCTCCCCGAACCCGCGCGGTGTCGGCCCGATGACCCGTGCCATGCTGCTGTCCAACGTGGTCAAAGCCGCCGAGCAGTCCTTGTTGGCCTAGTACTGCTGCAACTTCCGCTTCTGGTTATTGCTGGGCGAGCGCCGAGCGGTGCAGCTCGGTGTGCTCGAGATAGTTCTCGGCGTTATGCCGAATGCTGGCGATCTCGTCGTCGGTGAGGGGGCGTCGAACCTTGGCGGGAACACCGGCCACGAGCGACCCGGGGGGCACGATGGTTCCGCCGAGAACGACGGCGCCGGCGGCCACAAGCGATCCGGTGCCGATGACGGCACCATTCAAAATGGTCGCAGCCATGCCCACCAGCACGTTGTCTTCGATCGTGCAGCCGTGTAGCACGGCGCCGTGGCCGACCGAGACACCCGCGCCGAGGGTGAGTGGAAAGTCGGTGTCGACGTGGCAGGAGACGTTGTCCTGCAGGTTCGAGCCGGCGCCGATCGTGATCGGCTCGAGTTCGGCACGCAGCACGGAGTTGTACCAGACGCTGGCCCGGTCGGCGAGGGAGACGTTGCCGACGATCACGGCGCCGGGGGCGACGAAGGCGGTTTTGGCGATGCTCGGGGCCGGGATGTTCGGCAAGGCGATGATTCGGGCGGCGCTCTCGGCAGTCATACGCGTCAGCCTAGCCGAGCCGATCCCGGGGGCCATGCGTTGCGCCGCCCCGGGAACCTCCGTCAACGACGTCGGCGCACGACCCGGGTCAGCCCGGCGGGGATCACGACCGTATCCGCAATCTCCGCGGCGGTGAGCAGCTCGTATCCCGGGCAGGGGTAGGAGGCGTCGGTGTCAGCGTGATTGATCAGGAACACGAATTCGTCGTCGTCGGCGCTGCGCGCTATCACCTCGAGGCCAGCTGCGGCCGGTGCCGGAACCGCGATACCGGCACCGCTCAAGACCTCGGTGAGGAGGGAATCCAGGTCGGTGCCGGTCAGGCCGGTGGAGACATACCACGCCGTTCCTGCTCCGTGGTTGTTCCGCGTGATCGCGGGCCCGCCAGCCGCTGGACCGTCGAGATATCGGGTATGCACATCGGCGGTCGACACGTGGATGTCGTCGGCCCAGGTCGAACCGCTGCGGCCCTGTTCGAGGCTGAGCGTTTCTCCCTCGTGCAGGGGTTTGAACTCGTGAATGGCCAGCCCGAGCACATCGCGCAAAGCTCCGGGAGCGGCACCGGGATGCACGCTGTCGTGTTCGTCGACGATGCCGGAGAAGTAGGACACCAACAGATGTCCGCCCGCGACCACATACGCGCTCAGGTTGGCGGCCGCTTTCGACCCCACCAGGTACAGGCTGGGCGCAATGACCAAGTCATAGGAACCCAGGTCCGCGGCGGGGTGCGCGAAATCAATCGTCACATTCCGGTTCCAGAGCGCGGTGTAATACGCCTCGATGCGTGCCCGGTGATCGAGGTCGACGCTGGGGCGCCACTCCAGGTCTTGTGCCCAGAATGACTCCACATCCCAGAGGAACGCCACCCTGGCCTGCACCCGCGTGCTGCGCACAGACTCGAGTTGATCCAGAGTGTCACCAAGCGCTACGGCGTCACGCCAGACCTGCGTGTCTGTGCCTGCGTGCGGCAGCATAGCCGAGTGGAATTTCTCCACCCCGAATCGCGATGCACGGAATTGGAAGAACAGGATGCCGTCGGCGCCTCGCGCCAAATGTGCCAGGGAATTGCGGGCGAGTTCTCCCGGTCGCTTGGCGATATTCCGGGGCTGCCAATTGACCGCTCCCGCCGAATGTTCCATCAGAATCCACGGTGCACCGCCGGCCAGAGATCGGGTCAGGTCGGCATCCATTGCCAGCAGGATGTGGTTGTCGTTTCGTTCCGCTACCAGATAATGGTCGTTCGAGACGATGTCGACCTCGCGGCTCCATGCCCAGTAGTCCGCGGCGAGGCAGTTGGTAGCCATGTAGTTGGTGGTGACGGGCAGGTCGGGGGTGAAGCGACGGATGACGTCACGCTCGGCCACATAGCAGGCCAGCAGGGCATCGGAAGTGAACCGCCGAAAGTCGAGGCGCTGGGCCTGGTTGCTGACCGATGCTGCGACCCGCGGGGCGTCGATCTCGTCCCATTCGCCGTAGCGCTGGCCCCAGAAGGTCGTGCCCCAGGCCTCGTTCAGCGCGTCCAACGTTGAGTACCGTGACTGCAACCAGGTGCGAAATGCCGCGACCGAATAGTCGTCATAGGAATCGCTGATCGGTGCGCCGTATTCGTTATGCACGTGCCACATCACGAGCGCCGGATGGCTGGCATAGCGGCGAGCCAACTGCTCCGTGATGGCGGTAGCCGCATGCCGATACTCGGGAGAGCTCGGGCTCACCATGCCACGCGAACCGTTACCCAGCGTGACGCCGTCACGGGTGACGGGACGAGATGCCGGGTATTTCTTCCAAAACCACGCCGGCGGGGCCGCGGTCGGCGTTGCCAGATCCACGTCGATGCCCGCTTCCCCGAGCAGGTTCATGATGTCGTCAAGCCATCCGAAATCGTACTCACCCTCGCGCGGCTCCAGCAGGACCCAGGAAAAAATCCCGATGCTGACCAGATTGATGCCGGCCTGCTTCATGAGCAAGATGTCTTGCAGCCACACCTCGCGGGGCCATTGCTCCGGGTTGTAGTCGCCGCCGTAACGCAACTTGGTGGTGCCGCTCATCCAGCGCGCCGTGGCGCGGGAGGTGGAAGGGGATACGGATTGAACCGGCATGGGGGATCTCCTTTGACTGTGTGCGCTCCCAGTTTTAGCACGACTTCGACTAAAAAAAAAGATGCAAACCGAGTGTTGACAACATTTAGCTACTATGAGTTACTAGAACCGCTCCCAGTTTCGCCCGGTTCTCGTGCCGTCAGCGTTACCAGCGTGACCACACGCAGCACAGCTTTCGACAAGGAGGACGAATGCGCACATCATTTCGCCGAAGCGCGGTGGCCCTGGCCGCCGCCGCGGTACTGCTCACAGCCGGTTGCACGGCGACCGATTCGGGGGGTGCGTCCGGGGTCGTTGAGCTCAACTACTGGGCCTGGGCGCCCAACCTCGACCAGGTCGTTGACATCTGGAACGAAGAAAACCCCGACATTCAGGTCACCGTCCAGAAACAAGACGGCGGCGACCCGGCCATCACCAAACTCCTGACGGCGATCAAAGCCGGCAGCGGTGCTCCCGACCTGATTCAGGCCGAGTACCAGAAGATTCCGACCCTGGTTTCGGCCGACGCCCTCGCCGACATCTCGGCTCAGGGCGCTGGAGATATCGAGAGCAACTTCGCCGATGGTGTCTGGGATGCCGTCACGCTCGGCAGCGATGCCGTCTACGCGATCCCGCAAGACAGCGGCCCGATGATGTTCTACTATCGTGCCGACGTGTTCGAACAGCTGGGCCTTGCTGTTCCCACAACCTGGGACGAATACGCCGATGCAGCGCGGGCCGTTCACGCAGCCGATCCGGCGAACTACCTCGGCACGTTCTCGGCCAACGACGCCGGCTGGTTCACCGGTTTGGCCCAGCAAGCCGGAGCATCTTGGTGGGGCATCGACGGTGATGCCTGGAGCGTCGATATCGACGCAACGCCCACGGAACAGGTCGCCGAATTCTGGGGCGGACTCGTTGAAGAGGGTGTCGTCAACAACACGCCCATGTACACCCCGGAGTGGAATGCCGGCCTCAACAGCGGCACGCAGGTCGGCTGGCTCAGTGCGATCTGGGCACCGGGCGTTCTCGCCGGTAACGCCGCAGACACCGCGGGCAAATGGAAGGCTGCCCCGATGCCGCAGTGGGATGCTTCCGCACCGGCAACCGGCAACTGGGGTGGCTCGTCCACCGGCGTGACAACTCAGTCCGAACATCCCGCAGAAGCGGTCAAGTTTGCCACCTGGCTGAATACCGACCCGGATGCCGTCGCCGCTTTGGTGACCACGGCGAACATCTACCCGGCCGACACGGCCGCGGCCGCCGCAGCCCTCACCGCCCCGCCGGAGTTCTTCAGCAACCAGCCCGACTTCTATGACGTCGCGGCCGAGGTTGCGCAGACCGTGGCTCCCTTCACCTACGGGCCGAACGTCAACGTGGCATACAGCGCCTACAACGATGAATTCGCCAAGGCAGCGGAATCGAGGCAGCAGGCTCGGTTCATCGAGGCCGTAGCGGCCATGCAGAAAATCACCATCGACGATATGAAGAAGAGCGGCTTCACCGTCAAATAATCTTCACCGTCAAATAATCTGCACCACCTGATAACACCGAGGGGAGGGCCGCCAGCGGCCCTCCCCTCCCTTCCATCTCTTTTTTATTGAGGACATCTCGTGACCGTGATCGAGGCACCGAAGCCCGTGGTCCGCGCCGAATACCGGCCGGCAGCACGGCGCAGTAATTTTCGCCAGCGTGTGCTGGTTCCCTACCTCATGTTGGCGCCGGGCATCATTCTGTTCGTCCTGTTCATGGCTGCGCCTATTATCTACACGCTGTTCCTGAGCTTTCAGAAGTCTCAGGTCAGCGGCCTGGGTCTGGGGTCTGGTTCCCGTACGACCACCTTCGCCGGGCTCGACAACTACATTGCGTCCCTGTCCAACCCGGAATTCGCGGCCAGTGCCGGACGCGTATTGCTCTACGGCGTGATCCTCATCCCGGTGATGCTCGGACTGGCCCTGCTGTTCGCCCTGCTGCTTGATTCGCGGCGCACGAGGGGCAGCAACTTCTCCCGAACGGCAATATTCCTGCCGTACGCTGTGCCGGCCGTCATCAGCTCGCTGCTCTGGGGGTTTCTCTACCTCCCGGCGGTGAGCCCGTTTTACTTCGTCTTCGACAAGCTGGGCTGGGACGTTCCCTCGCTCCTGGCCTCATCGGCTGTCATCTTTGCCATCTCCAACATCGCACTCTGGGGCGGCGTCGGATTCAACATGATTGTCATCTACACGTCACTGAAAGCCGTGCCGACCGACATCTACGAGGCAGCCAAGCTGGACGGATGTTCGGAGGTGCAGATCGCCTGGCGCATCAAAATTCCGATAATCACCCCGGCCATCGTGATGACAGCACTGTTCTCCATGGTCGCCACCCTGCAGGTATTCTCGGAGCCGACCACGCTGCGCCCGCTGACCAACAGTCTCTCCACCAGCTGGTCACCGCTCATGCTCGTGTACCGCGACGCCTTCACCCGTGACGACATCTACTCGGCAGCTGCGACGTCAATCGTGATCGCCCTCGTGACTTTCGCCATCTCGTTCCTGTTTCTGCGCGTCGTGCAGAAGCGCGCATTCGGACAGGAGGACTAGACGTGGCCAAAACACGTGTATTCCGTCAGAAACCCAGTTACGTATCGACCAGCATCCTGTTGATCGGTGCCGCCTATTGCCTGTTCCCCGTGTTCTGGGTGGTCATGGCCGCCAGCAAAGATAGCTCCGAACTATTCTCGACTTTCACACTCATGCCCAGTACGCACCTCTGGGACAACATCGTCGAACTCAGCGCTTATCGAGACGGCCTGTACTGGCGGTGGGTGCTGAACACCGCACTGTACGCGGGCATAGGGGCACTGTCCTCCACCTGGGTATCAGCGATATCCGGATATGTAATGGCCAAGTTTGCCTTCCCCGGCAAGGGCAAGGTCTTTGCGGTGCTGCTGATGGGCGTCCTCGTGCCCGGGGTCATCCTGGCCATCCCGCAGTACTTCCTGCTCGCGCTGGTCGGCTTGACCAACACCTACTGGTCGGTGCTGCTGCCGCAAATCATCAGTCCATACGGTATCTACCTCGCCCGCATCTACGCGGCGGCCGCGGTGCCGAATGACGTGATCGAAGCGGCCCGCACCGAGGGGGCCGGTGAGCTCTACGTCTTCAACCGCATCGCCTTGCCGATGATGGCTCCCGGTCTCGTGACGATCTTCCTGTTCCAGTTCGTGGCCGTGTGGAACAACTTCATGCTCCCGTACATCATGCTGGGCAACGACGCGCTGTACCCCGTCACGGTGGGTCTCAGCGGACTGCTGAACCAGGGGGCGACCGCGCCGGCCATGTACACACTCGTGATTACCGGGGCACTTCTCTCGATCATTCCACTGGTTGTTCTGTTCCTCGTGCTGCAGCGGTACTGGAAAGTCGACCTGGCCGCGGGCGCGGTCAAGGCCTGACGGTCGTTAGGCTGTGACCGTGAGTATTCCCCCCGCCAAACGGCGCCCGACCATAGACGACGTTGCGTCGACGGCTGGGGTGTCACGTGGCACGGTATCGCGGGTTCTCAACGGTGGACACTGGGTGAGTCCGGATTCCCTGGCCGCTGTGAACGCAGCGATCAAGAAAACCGGCTACCGCGTAAACCCGCACGCTCGCAGCCTGGCGACCAGCCGGGCTAATTCGGTCGCCTTCCTGCTCTCCGAAACTCACGATCGATTGTTTGAAGACCCTAACTTTGCCGCCCTCATGCAGGGCGCATCGACGGCGCTCGCCGCACGGGATATTTCCCTGGTCCTGATCATGGCCGGCACCGTCGACGAGCAGCGACGGGCCACGGAATTCATCAACGCGGGCCACGTTGACGGGGTGCTTCTGGTCTCCTCGCACAGCACGCGAAGCGGCTTGATCTCGGACATCGTCGCGGCCAATATTCCCGCCATCGCCTGCGGGGTGCCGTTGGGGTTCGAAAGGAAGATGGGGTACGTCGCGGCGGATGACTACAACGGCGCCCGGGAGATGATCGGCTATCTCGGGTCGCATGGTCGGCGGCGGATCGCGACCATTGCGGGCCCGGATGACACCTCGGGCGGGCGGCGCCGGCTCGATGCCTATATTGCCGAGCAGGGCGCGGCTTATGAACCGAGCATGGTGGCTCGTGGCGACTACAGCCGGGCCAGCGGAGCGGCGGCCATGACCGAGTTGCTGAGCCGGCATCCAGACCTCGATGCCGTGTTCGCCGCCAATGACATGATGGCAGCGGGAGCGATCGATGTACTGACCAATGCGGGGCGTCGAGTGCCGCACGACGTAGCCGTCGCCGGATTCGACGACGCACCCATCGCCACATCGATGGACCCACAGCTGACGACGATGCGTCAGCCCTTCGGCCGGATCAGCGAGGAAATGGTGCGCCTGCTGCTCCGCGTCATCGACGGGGAACGACCCGCCACCATAATTCTCCCGACCGACCTCATCATCCGCGCGTCCGCGTAGCGGCACAGGGCCAAACGGCTCAGGATCGCACTCCCGGTCCCGCTCGCACGAGGTCGTGCACACCTTTCGCGGCCAGACTGCCGCGTGGCCGTAGGCTGAACGAATGCGAGCAGCCACCGGGATTCAATACGAACTGACAGCAACGACCCCGAGCGGCATCGCACGGGCCATTGTCACGGAGGTCGCGGCCGGACTGCGGGCATATTCCGTGAATGGCATAGATCTTGTGGAGACGTTCAGCGAGGCCGTTCAGCCGCCAATGGCGACGGGTATCGTGCTCGTGCCCTGGCCCAATCGCATTCGCGACGGCAAATGGACTCAAGACGGAGTCACCCGGCAGCTTGCGATCACCGAGCCGGGCAAACAGAATGCCAGCCACGGACTGCTGCGATTCACTCCCTATCGTGAGCTGTCACGAACCAGCGACACGGTGACCCTGACCGCGACCGTCTTTCCGCAGTCCGGCTACCCGTTTCACGTCGAGACCGAGGTGACTTACGAGCTCACTCCGAGCGGCCTCGACGTCACGCACCGGGTGCGCAACGTCGGAGCGGAACCGGCGCCGGTGGCCGTGGGGGCGCATCCATTTCTGAAAATCGGGGATGTACCCACGGCCGACCTCGTTTTGCAGGTGGCCGCATCGAAGCACATCGATGTCGACGGGCGGCTCAATGCGATCGGTGAGTCCCCGGTAGACGGCACACGGTTTGACCTTCGCTCTGGTGTCGTTGTGGGCGACCTCGACCTGGATGACGGCTTCGGCGGTGTGATCGCGACGGGCGGCCGCTGCGAGCATTCCCTCACCGCGGCGGATGGCCGCAGCCTCACCCTGTGGGGTGATGAGAACATGCGCTACGTGCAGGTGTTCACTCCGCGCATCTTTCCGGTATCGAACGGCGCGACGAACAAATCAGGTGTGCCCGTGCGCGGCCTGGCCATCGCGATCGAGCCGATGACGGCTCCCGCCAACGCTTTCAACTCCGGTGCCGGCCTGCACTGGGTCGCACCGGGGGAACAGTGGGTCGTGCGCTGGGGGATCCGTCACGCTGGTTTTGAGCTGTCGGCCTGAGTGAGCGAACGCTGCCCGACCACGCCGACCAGTTCGGCGAGTACCCGACGCACCGAGGCACGCGCGAGCGTTTCCGGGCGGCTCAATACATCGATTCGCCGTCCGACCGGCAGGTCGCGAAACGGCACGAGCACCACGCCGTCCCCCGCGCGCGGCGCCATGGTGTATCGCGGCAGCAGAGCAATCGCGGCTCCGGTAGCCACAATCGAGGCCGCCACGAAGAACTCATTGATGCGGTGCACGATGCGCAACGGCTGACCGGCCGCAGCGGCGACCATGTTCACCGCCTCGGCGAGCGGAAAACCGATGTGTCCGGTGACCCAGGGCTCGTGGCGAATATCGTCGATCGACACTGACGCACGGCCGGCAAGCGGATGCCCGATCGGCACGGCCACATCGAGCGGCTCAAACAACAGCGGAGTGACCGCGACCGTGTTCGGCCAGACGGGGTCGTGGGGAACCCGGTGCGCGATGACCAGGTCATAGTCGGCCACGAGCACGGGAAAGCGTTCCCGTGGTACATCCTCGTCGCCACAGCCCACGGTTGGCCCGCCGATCTCGTGCAGGCGATTCAGCAGCGGGCCGAACCAGGCGAGACCGGCGCTGTGGAACGCGCTCACGGTCACTGGCAAGCTGGCGTCGTGCTGAAACCGCGCGACGGCCTCATCGGCCCGCGCCATCGCCGTCGATACGTCGGCGGCGGCCAGCGCCAGAGCCGCACCGGCCGGCGTCAACCCGAGCACCCGACCGCGCTTCTCGGTGAGCGGAACGCCGGCCCGCCGTTGGAGGGTACTGAGCTGCTGGGACACCGCCGACGACGAAATGTGCAGCGCCCGGGCCACCGCAGTGACACTTCCGCGCTCGCCGAGTTCCCGCAGTACGGCCAGCTGACGCAATTCCATAAGCTCAGGCTAAAGCATTTGTTCAAGAAGTGACATCTAGACTTAACGGATGCCGCCCAGCACTATTGCCTCATGACCATCACGCCGACCCGCCGCATTTCGGCCCACCGTGCGCTGCTGCCGCACCTCGGGCGCTACCGTGTCGACCTCGTGCTGCTGCTCGTGGCCGCGGTCTGGGGCGGCAGCTACCTCAGCGCGAAGGTGCTCACCGAGCAGGCGAGTGTGTCGGCCGTGCTCGCGCTGCGGTTTCTGGTGGCGGCCGTTGCCCTGCTGATCGTGTGGGTGCTGCGACGCGAACGACTGCCGCCCCGGCGTGCGCTCGGGGTGGGCCTGCTGCTCGGGGTGACCCAGGCGAGCATTCTGTGGCTCGAGACCCAGGGCGTGGCGTTCACGTCGGCCACGAATGCGGGGCTCATCATCAGCCTCACGATCATCGTCACACCGGTGCTGGAGTCGCTCGCTGCCCGGCGCTGGCTGCCGCGTCCATTCTTCGTAGCCGCGGTGCTTGCGGTGGTCGGGGTCGCACTACTCGTCTCAGGCAGCGGATTTGCGCAGCCCAACCTGGGTGACGTTCTCATTCTCGCGGCGGCGCTCGTGCGCTCCCTGCACGTGACCATGATGGGCCACCTCACCCGCGGCCGCAGCGACAGCACCATCACGCTCACGCTCCTGCAGGCGCTCGTCGGGGCGGTCGTCTTCACGGCGTTTGACCTTCCCGGCCTCGCCCTGGCCGTCAAGACCTTCGACGTGGCAGCGTGGATCGGCGTGGTCTATCTCGGCCTGGCCTGCAGCGTGTTCGCATTCCTGGCGCAGATGTGGGCGATTCGCCGCACGTCCGCGGCCCGTGCGAGCCTGCTCATGGGCACCGAACCGATCTGGGCGGTGCTCGTGGGAGTCTCGCTCGGCAGCGAAACACTCGGTTTTGTCGGCGCGGCCGGGGCCGTTCTGATCATTGCGGGAACCTTCTGGGGTCAACGCATCGAGGCCGGTCATCGCCGCGGTTCGGCCGGCCCGGACTAGCCGACTCTCCGCCAGCGGGCTACCGCTCGCGAACGCTGGATTCGGGTCGCAGGTCGAGGCGGCGCAGCAGTTGCGCGTTGACGGCGACGACGACGGTCGACACCGACATGAGCAGCGCGCCGATCTCCATCGGCAGCACAAACCCGATCGGCGCGAGCACCCCGGCAGCGAGCGGAACCGACAGCAGGTTGTAGCCAGCGGCCCACCAGAGGTTCTGCTTCATCTTGCGATAGCTTGCCCGGGAAAGTTCGATCACCGAGAGTACCGAACGAGGGTCGTCACTCGCGAGGATGACGCCCGCCGATGCGATCGCCACGTCGGTTCCGGCGCCGATGGCGATTCCGACATCGGCCTGGGCCAGGGCCGGTGCGTCGTTGACGCCATCACCGACCATCGCCACCCGGCGGCCCTCCTGCTGCAGCTCGATGACCTTGCGCGACTTGTCCTCCGGGTGCACGCCGGCGAAAACCCGGTCGATGCCGAGTTCGGCGGCCACCGAACGGGCCACCGCCTCGGCGTCGCCGGTGATCATGACCACCTCGATGCCGAGTCGGTTTAGCGCTCCCACAGCCTGCCGCGACTCCTCGCGAATCGCATCGGCAAGGCCGATCGCGCCGATCACGACGCCGTCACGAAGCACGTGCAGAATGATCGCGCCCTGATTCTGCCATGCCACGGTCTCGGCCAGCGGCCGCGCCCCGTTCTCGTTGAGGAGGCTGGGCCCGCCGACACCCACGCGGTGGCCCTCGACCAGCCCGGTCACACCGATAGCAGCAGCCGTCTGAAACTCGCTTGCCCGCGGCACGGTCAGTTCGCGGCTTCGCGCCGCCGTCAGAATGGCGCGGGCCAGCGGATGCTCGCTGTCGCCCTCCACCGCCGCCGCCCACGCGAGCACCTCGTCGCTCGAGAACGCGGTGCCGCCGACGGCAATGTGGCTGACCGTGGGCTCACCCTTGGTGAGCGTGCCGGTCTTGTCGAACAAGACCGTCGTGACCTGCCGCATGCTCTCGAGGGCGAGACGGTCCTTGATCAACACGCCGCCCTTCGCGGCGCGCTCGGTAGCGATCGACACCACCAGCGGAATCGCCAGCCCGAGAGCGTGCGGGCAGGCGATCACGAGCACGGTGATCGTGCGCACGACGGCATCCTGCGGCTGGCCGAGCAGGGTCCAGACGATCGCGGTCACAACTCCGGCGCCGAGCGCGAACCAGAACAGCCAGCCGGCGGCGCGGTCGGCGATGCGCTGCGCCCGCGACGACGAATTCTGCGCCTCGGCGACGAGTCGCTGAATTCCGGCCAGCGCAGTGTCATCGCCGACCGCGCTCACCCGCACCCGCAGGGCCGAGTCGGTCGCGACCGTACCGGCCACGACCTGGTCGCCGCGCGAGCGCCGCACCGGCCGTGATTCGCCGGTGATCATCGATTCGTCGACGTCGGCCGTGCCCTCGGTGATCCGTCCGTCGGCCGGCACCCGCCCGCCCGGCCGCACCACGACGAGGTCGCCCAGCATCAGGTCGCTCGGGGAAACTACGACGATCTCGTCACCCGAAACCCGTTCGGCCTCGTCGGGCAGTAGCGCGGCGAGAGATTCCAGTGCAGTGGATGTCTGCGCCAACGACCGCATCTCGATCCAGTGGCCGAGCAGCATGATCACGATCAGCAGCGCGAGCTCCCACCAAAAGTCGAGCTCGGCATCGATGACGCCGAGACTCGCGCCCCAGGAAGCAAGGAACGCGACCGTGATCGCCAGGGCGATCAGCAGCATCATGCCGGGCTTCCGTGCCTTCAGTTCAGACACTGCTCCGCCTAGGAAAGGTCGTCCACCCCAGACATACATGACGGTTCCGAGCACGGGGGAGATCCAAGTCACGCCCGCGATGCTCGGAAGCGCATACCCGACGAGCGCCCCGAACATGTGGCTGAACGCCACCACGGGTACCGCGATGACGAGCATGGTCCAGAACAGGCGCCGGAACTGCCCGACGTGATCGCCGTGCCCGGCGTGGTTCATGGCGCCGTGGTTCATGGCCGCGTGTTCCGGCGCCAGGTGATTCGTGCTGCCGTGCGTGCCGTGGTTCGAGTTGGGCCGTGTCATGTCATTCCTCGATTCTCGAATCTGCTGATATCCTCGGAGTATACCCCCTATGGGTATATTCCTATCTCAGTCCCACTGCGACGAGCACCGTTGGCGTTGCCGACCGACCGTTCGAGCGGAACACGCATGAATGGGCACCACTCCGCCGCCCAATCGGGCAGGCTTGAGTCATGGCGCAGAGCATATCCACGGCACCCCCCGCCGACTCCCCGAACGACAACGCCCGCCGCACCGCGCTGAAACGCATGAAACGGCTCGCGGCGGGGCTTCTCGTCCTTATGGCCGTCATCTTCGCGGTGTCCTTCGCCCTGGCAGGCCGCTACCCCTGGCTGGATTACGTGCGCGCCGCCGCCGAGGGCGGCATGGTTGGCGCCATTGCCGACTGGTTCGCCGTGACCGCCCTGTTTCGCTACCCGCTCGGCCTGCGCATTCCGCACACCAATATCATTGCCAACCGAAAAGACGAGATCGGCGCGAGCCTTGGCGAATTCGTCGAGACCAACTTTCTCTCCGAGAGCGTCATTCGCGGCAAGCTCGAATCGATCGATGTCTCCCATCGTGTCGGCGTGTGGCTTCGCAATCCGCGTAATGCAGAAAAACTCACCGACGAGCTGGCCGTCGTTGGCCAGGGCCTGCTCAACCTGCTCGGTGATGACGCGATCAAGAATCTCATCGAATCCGTCGCTCGGGAGCACCTGGTCAAGCCCGAATGGGGCCCGAGTGTCGGCCGGGTGGGGGATCGCCTGGTCACGAGCGGGCAGCAGCACGCGGCCGTCGACCTGCTGCTCGACCGCGCCGACGGCTGGCTGCGTGCCCACCCGGAAGCATTCGGTCGGGTGGTGTCGCAGCGGCTGCCGATTTGGCTGCCCGGTTTCGTCGACAAGCTCGTCGACGACAAGGCCTACCGCGAGGTGCTGGCCTTCGTGGCGTCGGCGCGGGGTGACCGGCAGCATCCGGTGCGGCGGGCCCTCGACGAGTACCTGGGCGAGGTCATGCATGACCTGCAATATGAACCCGTGATGATCGCCCGGGTAGAAAAGCTCAAGGCCGAGGTGCTCGACAACGCCAGGCTGCGTGAAATTGCCGGTGACACCTGGGAGGCGATCAAAGTCTCCCTCACCGACGCCCTCGATGACCCGACGAGCGCGCTGCGGACGGGCATCCGTTCGACTTTGAACGATGTCGGTGGCCGTCTCATAGCGGATGCCGCTCTCGACTCCCGTATCAACCGCTGGATTGCCGACACGGCCAGCTATCTCGTGGCCAACTATCGCCATGAGATCGCCGGTGTGATCACCGAGACCGTGGAGCGCTGGCCCGCCGAAGAGACGGCGACGAAGATCGAGCTGCAGGTGGGCCGCGACCTGCAGTTCATTCGCATCAACGGGACCGTGGTCGGCGCCCTCGCTGGCCTGACGATTTTCACCCTCGCGCACGCGGTGGCTGCGCTGATCTGAGGCGCATATCCTGCGAATCAGCCGAGAACTAGGATTGTGGTGAAAGGGCTTCCCCCATTCGGGGCAGAATGAGGTTTTGTGCTGTATCCGAAAGGCACCCATGCACGATTTCACCCGGTGGGTGCTCCGCCCATTGATGCGCGTGTGGACGGCGTCCGCCCAGCGCCACGACCGCCACCTGCCCCGGCCGAGTGACGCCCCGCAGGCGCACGCTCCCGGAATCGACAGTGATCGGGTGCTCATCCTCGGCGGCGGACCGGCCGTCGGCTGGGGCGTGCTCAGCCACCAACTCGCCCTGCCTGGCTACCTCGCCCGGGAACTGTCGGTGCTGACCGGTCGCGGAGTCGACATCGACCTGGTGGCCAGTCGCACCATGACGGCGGCGAATGCGCTCACCGCACTGCACGGTCGGAGGCTCAGCCGCTTCGATGCCGTCGTGCTGACGGTTGGCGTCAACGAGGCTCTGGCACTCATGAGCGTGCACGCGTGGCGCACCCGACTCGGCGAACTGCTCCGGGTGCTCGAACAGGAGACTTCGCAAAGTACCAAAATCTACATTCTGGGGGTCGCGCCGATTCGCAGTATCGAGATCTTCAACCTGCCGCTGGGGTTCATCGCCGATCATTCCGCAGCAGACCTCAACCGGGTCAGCGCGCAGCTCGCGGCGGAGGCACCGCGCACCACCTTTCTGCCCTTTTCACCCGCCGCCACGCTCACGCCCGACCGCCACCGGACCCCGGCCGATTACCGGGACTGGTCCCTGCTGCTGGCCGGTGCCATGGCCGACACTCTCGATGCGGCACGCCTCGGCATCAACGCCGAACAAATTGGTCAGCGGGCGTCGAATGTGGCCAGCGAGGAGGGCACCCGGCAGGCCGCCGTCGACAGCCTCGGCATTGTCGACACCCCACCGGAAGCCCGGTTCGATGAACTCGTCGCCCTGGCACAGCGACTGTTTGAAACCGAGTCGGCGGTGATCAGCGTCATCGATCGCGATCGTCAATGGCACAAGGCGCGGGTGGGAGTGGCGGCCCCGGAGCTTCCGCGCGCCGACTCGCTCTGCGCCTACACGATTGCCGGAAGTGGACCCTTCGTAGTGGAAGACGCCCAAAAGGACCAGCGGTTCAGCCAGAACCCGCTCGTGCTCGGCGATTCGCTCATCCGCTTCTATGCCGGATTTCCGATCGAATCGCCGTCGGGGGAGCGCATCGGATCGCTGTGCGTCTTCGACCCGGCCCCGCGCTCGCTCGCCGAGGTCGACCAGGTGCTGCTGCGCGAGCTCGCGCTGCTGGTGCAGCGCGAGCTGCGGGTGCCGCCGAGCGGGGGTCCGGCACACCTCCCGGTGTAATTGCTGGTGGTATTCGAGGTGATGCCAGCCAGGCAGATCGCTCGCGGCGCTCTGACGTTCATTTTTCGCAGCTGCCGGGTAAGCTCGCGGCGTGAGCGAATCCTTCAGTCAACGCCTCCGGGCCCTCCCGGACTTTCCGAACGATCTCCCGAAATTCGATCCGGCCAGTGCACCGGCGGATTCCGTTGACCTGTTCCTCGAGTGGCTCGAAGCGGCGCTCGTGGATGGGGTACCGCAGCCGCACGCTTTCAGCCTCGCGACGACGACCAAAACCGGTCAGGTATCGTCCCGCATGATGATTCTGAAGAACATCGACGAGGGAGCCTGGCATTTTGCCAGCACGACAGGCTCCCGCAAAGGCCGGGAACTCACCGCAAACCCGCAGGCCGCCATGAATTTCTACTGGGCGAAATTTGGTCGCCAGGTGCGCGTTAGTGGCGTGGTCACCCTGCTTTCGGCCGAGGCATCCGCTCGCGACTGGGATGAGCGCCCCGGTGCCGACGGCCGCGACAACCCCGATTGGCAGCTTTTTGCCCTGCATCCCACGGAGGTGGAGTTCTGGCAGGCGAGCAGTGATCGCCACCACATACGCCACCGGTACGTGCTCTAAGGCCGGGCTCAAAACATGCGTTCGCCCGACCTGGCGTAATCGTGGTGGCTGATTCACGAAATTTTACGGGCACCACCACTTTTCACCAGTCGCATCGATGCGGGCGCCGTCGGCACATCAGCGCATGCAAGTGCGCACCGAACCTGTGGGAGTTTGACGTCAGGGCTACCGCGCCGCAGTGTATTCCTCGGCTGCGGCGCGCAGCCGACCGTGCACTCCGCCGTAGGCTTGAGCGTCCTTCAGGGTCCACTTGGGCAGTTTCGCAACCATCGTATAGTTGGGATCGCATACGTTTGCGGCGGGCGAGAGTCCCATTTGGCTGACCAGCTGGTACGCATCGAGAGTGTCGAGACCGGTCAGGTCGGAAGCCCAGTTCACGAGATCTTTCTGGCTGATCCGAAAGGCGTCCTCCAAGGGCCGCGCTGACCCGGTGCTCATGATGAACTCATCGTTTTCGAGCCGCGGCCACGCTGAGGCACCGCCCTTGATCAGGTCGAGGGCGATAACCGAGTGCATGGCCGATTCGAGTCCGGTGCCACACACCTCGCCCTCGCCCTGGCGCGCGTGACCATCTCCGAGCGACAACATTGCCCCGGCGACATTGACCGGAAGATAAAGAGTCGTCCCGGCTCGCGCTTCCGGCGTGTCCATATTGCCACCGTGGGTGGAAGGCGTCACGACCAACCGAACCTCACCGCCCGCCGGAGCAACACCCACCGTTCCATACATGGGATCGAGCGGGAGGGCGAGCGTGTAGTCCGAGTTCTTGGCCCGAAACGTCGCCGTCCAGGCATCCAGATCGAGACGATAGAACCATACCCGCTCCTCAAGCGGCTCGTGCAGCATCGCCGTCTCGTGCGTCGCCGAGAGTGCGCCAAAGAGCGGGAAGGTACTCGAGATGGCGTACGAGCGCGCCGGGACGATCGAAACGAAATGTACGGCCAGCAGGTCACCGGGTTCCGCACCGACCATTTCGATCGGACCGGAGACCGGATTGAGCTCGTTGAACGGCACGATCTGACTGGGAATGTCTCGGGGGTTCGTTACCCGTCCGCCAAAGCAGTCCTCCGTGCTGACTTCTACGATATCGCCGGGGCGCACGCTCAGTAGGGGGTCACGCCCCCCGAACACATAGGAATACTGTTCGGGGAGGGGAGCGAGCTGGTGAACTGTCATATCGCTACCTCGTCTCAGTCTGTGCAGACTCGACGGGAACAGGGTTGGTCATGCGACCCGATTTGTAGAGTATGACCGCAACCACAATTCCCAGGATCAGCCATGCCACGCCGAGGATCTGGGCGGATACGCGGGCGTTATAGAGCACGAAAGCGAGAACCACGAATCCCAGTACCGGGAAAACCAGGTGCACGAACCAACGCCGGGATTTCTGCCTCCCGATGAACCACCACACGACCGACACATTCAGCAGCAGGAATGCCGTCAAAGCGCCAAAGTTGACCAAAGCAGCGATGGCACCGAGTCCATCCGGCAGAAAAGTCAGGAACAGTCCCAGGATGAGGGAGATCGCGGCGACCAAAAATGTTGCGTTGACCGGTACGCTGTGCTTCTCACTCACCTTGGCGAGGAATTTGGGCAACTGGCGGTCGCGCGCCATCGCGTAGAGCAGGCGAGACGTCGATGCCTGAGCGACGAGTGCATTGGCAAAACCCCAAGCGATAGCGGTCGAGGCTGCGGTCAGGATGTACATGAACGGTCCGCCAGCGACAGCGGCCGCCTCGTAGAAGGCCACTCCCGTCGGGTCGCCGTTGGCGATGAGGGCTGCAGGGTCTTCCACCAGCATCGAGGCGACCCAAGTCTGTGCGATGAACAAAACGCCCAGCAGACATAGCGCGGCGATCATCGAGCGACCGAGAGATTTGCTGCTGCCGCTGTTTTCTTCGGCCAGGGTGGAGATCCCGTCGAAGCCCAGGAACGACAACACGGCGATGGAAGCCGCGCCGAATAGCAGTGGAAGGGAGAAGGTATCCGCATTGTAGAACGCGTCGAGGCTGAATCCCTGGCCTTTGCCCTGCGAGATGGCGACAATGCCGACAACCAGAAAGATGGCGAGCACCAAAAGTTCGAGCACCAGCATGACGCGGATCACGACGGCGGCAAGGTGGATGCCCAGGTAGTTGATCACCGTGTTGAGCGCCACGAAGAGGATCAGCCACAGCCAAATCGGAATCTGGCTGATAATTCCGTTCATCGCGATGGCAGCGACAAAGTAGAGCAGGGTCGGAATGAGGATGTAGTCAAGCAGGATCATCCAACCGGCGATGAAGCCGACGGGACGGTTGATCCCTCGACCGGCGTAGGTGTAAACGGACCCGGCCATCGGGAAGGCCTGGGCCATTTGTGAGTAGGAATTGGCCGAGAACATCATGGCGACCAACGCGATGATGTACGCAACCGGCGGCATTCCGCCCGAGTCGTGGAAGACACCGCCGAAAATAGCGAAAGGTGCGATCGGAACCATGAAAATCAAGCCGTAGATAATGAGGTCGCTGAAGGTCAGCGTTCTCTTCAGCTCCTGCTTGTAGCCAAATTGTTCGATCCCGGAAGTGGCCGTGCCAAGAGGGTTGGTCGTGGTGCTCACGCGTGATCCAATCGTCGTCAAAAAACATCATTGTTTCCAAGTGGAAATTTTCATCAGGCTACACCCCGTGGGGCATCCCAACAATCTCGAGATCGGTGTGATTCGCACGCGCCAGCTGCATCGGTCGGCGCGTGAGGTCGAATTCGTGCTTCGGTCTGCCTGCGGGACTGCCCGCGCCTTCGGCAAACAATTGTCCGGCCGCGTCGACCGCCGATTTGTTGGCGAGCAAGCCACTCATACACAGGGCGGCCAGCACATGCACGCCGTCGTAACATCCCTCGGCATAGGAACCTGGAAGGGGTGCCGTCAGTCCAAAGCGTGCGACGTAGGATGACAGCAACCGAAGATGCCGATCATCAGCCTGCTGCAAAAAAGTGGGCATGGCGGAATACAGCTCACCGCTCGAGTCGCCGCCGACGGCAACCAGACAGTTTTCGTCCAGGGCGGTACAGAGCCTCACAAAGGACTGGCCGGCATCCAACTCGGTGACCCCACGGTGAAATTCGATGCCATCGCGGCCTACCAGTGAGATTAAAATCGCGTCGGCACCCGCTCGCCGGGTTGCCGCCACGAGTTCGGCTACATTGACGTGGCCCATCGGCACCAGCCGGTCTAGCACGACGTGCTGCCCGAGCTCGCGCAGCACCGAAGTGGCCGCTTCATGTACTTGACGCGGCCAGACATAGTCATTGCCGATAAGAGCCCATCGCGTCACCCGTCGATTCCTGGCCAGCCACGCTATCGGCTGACGCAGATGTTCCTTGGGGTCGCTGCCGAGAAAGACGCTCCCTGCGCGGGCCCGACTGAACTCGTGCGGGGGAGTGAAAACGTAAGGTACCCGATCGGCAACACGCGCTTCCACGGCTACCCGAATATTGGATGTATGCGTTCCCACCAGGCCGTTGACCAGCCCTGCTCCGACCAGAAGATCGACCTCGCGAGCGACAGCATCGGGCATGCCGCCCGCATCGATCAGGAGGAGTTCCATGACCGACTCGGTGGCCAGGCAGATTTCCTCCCCGGCCAAGATTGCGCAATTGATGATTGACGGCCCAGCCACGCCCAGCAGGCCTGACAGCGGCGCGAGTAGTCCCAGCCGAAGCACGCGCGGAGCGGGGCCGCTCAGCAGAACTTCGCTCGGGAGTAATATGCTGACCGGTGACGACATGAACCCCATTATTGCGCCTGAGAAATCACCAGTCGTGTCACACACTTGCCGAGGAGGGGAATGGCCGAGGATTCGCACAGCGCACGGCCCGGGCAAGGATTCGCGGCCCCGCTGGCTGAACTGGTTTGGACGCTGTCCGACCTCGAACGGCGTCTCTGGCTTGGGTTGACGGTTGCGCTATCGGAGGAGGGGGCAACGCCCGATCAGTGGCGCATCTTAGAGACACTGGAGAGACTCGACTCGCCGACGATGGGGGAGCTGGCTGAGGCATCGGGTATGGCGAATGCGAGCCTGAGCCGAACGGTGGACGCACTAGAGGACGCGGCCTGTGCCTTTCGATTACCGACCGTAACCGACCGCAGGCGAATCACAGTGCACGTATCCGACAGGGGTCGTCACAAACTTGTACGCATTCGTGGGATCGTCGCGGCTTGGGAACGAACTCTCCAGCAGAGGCTCGGTTCGGATGCCGTCACGGCTTTGCTCGAAGCCGCTAACTTCACCGCGCGTGCGCTGGGTGGCAAAGGTGCGGATTTTGACCCGCAATCTCGCACCGACGGGCCTCGCTAACGCGAAATGCGCACCGAATCACAGGATTCGGTGCGCATTTGCCGCGCTACGTGCGCTCATTGTGGGCCCCGTCGGGCTCGAACCGACGACCCAAGGATTAAAAGTCCTTTGCTCTACCAACTGAGCTAGAGGCCCGTAGGCTCTAATCTACCGTGGATTCACGCCCAGCTTTTCTCGGTAGCGTGGAGGCACCAATAAACGCCACCCGAGCGCGCACTGGAACGAGGAGAACCGCCATGGCAGACAACTTCCACAAGCCCACCCTGTTCTCCGCGAACAAATTCGAAGCGTTCCAGGGTGGCGACGATCCCGCCGCCATCAGCCGGGTCGCCCACGAGACCGCACAGGCCCTGCTTAACCGGGTGCGCAGCGACCCCGATCCCGAGACGGTCGAGCGCCTCGTCGCCTACACCGACGAGCACGGCATCGACGCGGTTGCCGAGCTGTGGTCGAGGGCCGCTCCGCGCAGCCTGCCGGGCGCACTCTGGCGCATCTACCTCATTCGCATGCTGATTCGGCAGGATCCCGACGGTTGCGCGTACCTTTATCAACGGGGAACGGATGCTGCCGCCACGATCGATCCACTCGTCGCGGGCGCTGCGGTGCCCACCGGTCCGGCGGAGATCATCATTCTCGCCGACGAGATTCTGCGTGGATTGTTCACCGGTGACTTCGCCGTCGCCCTCGACCGTGGTGCCGCCTACTGCCGGGTTACCGCGGTCGGAGCGGCGAGCATCGCCGACGACCTCGAGCTGACAGAGCCCCACCGCTCCTCAGAGTTGACGACGCGGGCACTGCGCTTTTCCACGACCGGCGCCGAATTCACCGCCTGTGCCCGCCTCTGGCGACGAGACTCGCTCGAGTAGCCCGGAATCTGCTGTGCGCCGACGGCGAACATTCGACGCCGACGGCCCAGCTCGAATACACTGGAATCTGGTCGGGCCGCAGTAATCCCGGGTTCCATTATTCGCCGCTCCGAGCGGCCTCGCGCCGAGAGGTGCTCTGCGGCCCGGCCTTCCTTATCCCGTCGGCTCTGGAAATACCGACCGCGATCACCGTAACGGTCCAATCGCCATTTTTCGCGGATTATTCTCGGCTCGACCAATCCATAAGGCACTTCGCACCGAACCCTAGTCATGGAACGGGACAAGACCTGACATGCTTGGTCTCATGACTGTTGATTCCGCCGGAGACCTCGCACCGGCAGCCCCTGCCACCAAGGAGGAGCTGCTCACTCGAGTAGCCCACGGCGACCAATCGGCCTTCGGAGAACTGTATGACCAGATCGCCCCGCGGGTGCTCGGCCTCGTCAAGCGTCTGCTTGTGGACCACGCACAATCGGAGGAAGTGACGCAGGAGATTTTTCTGGAGATCTGGCAGTCGGCGGCGAGATACGAATCAACGCGTGGTGGTGCGAGCACCTGGATTCTCACCATGGCACACCGGCGCGCGGTCGACCGCATTCGGTCGTCGCAAGCCGGACGCGACCGTGATACCAAAATCGGAATCCGTGACCTGGCCGTTGCCTACGATCACGTTGCCGAAACTGTTGAAGTACGAATCGAACATGAAAGGGTGGAGAAGGCGATGACTCGATTGACACAGCTGCAGCGTCAGGCTGTCAGCCTCGCGTATTACGGCGGGTTCAGTCACAGTGAGGTCGCCGACATGCTCCACATTCCTTTGGGCACCGTGAAAACGCGGCTCCGCGACGGACTGATCCGCCTGCGCGATGAATTGGGTGTGGCAGCATGACCGAACGTACTGGGCAAACTGAGCAACACCCGGCCGACTTGGCCGGCGCGTACGCCCTGCACGCCCTCGACGCGCAGGACAGCCGCACCTTCGAGGCGCACCTCGCTACATCTGAGGGTGCTCGCATCGAGGCAGCCGAGTTGAACGATACTGCCGTGGCCCTCGGCCTCGCCGTGGCGCCCGTGCAGCCCTCCGCCGCGCTCAAGGTCAACCTCATGTCGATGCTTGCGTCGACTCCACAGCTTCCGCCGGTGCCTGCATCGCGTGCCGCTGCTCCTGCGCCTCAGGCATCGGCTGCTGCCGCTCCTGTTTCAGGGGCGACGCCGGCCCCCACCGCCGCGATCCCCGGCGATGCGGATGCAGCACCATCCGCCGAGGCCGCCGCGATCCCCGGCGATGCGGATGCAGCACCATCCGCCGAGGCCGCCGCGATCCCCGGCGATGCGGGCGCAGCACCGTCCGCCGAGGCCACCGCGCCTGCCGACACCGGAGCAACCCGGCCGGTCAGCGACATCCGGGCGGCTAGCGGAGTCCCGTCGGCCGGGAAGACGCGCGCGTCGGGGGCCACGGGCCGTGCCCAGACACGCTGGTTCCAGCGTCCAGCCCAGTTCATGCTGGCCGCCGCGGCTGCGGCTGTTCTATTCGTAGGTGGCGCCTTTCTAGGGCAGTCATTCAACAACAACCAGTTCGAGTCGCAGCAAGCCTCCGGGCTGGCGCAGATCAACTCGGCCGGCGACTCCCAGCGGGCGGCGACCACCACGGCCGACGGCCAGGAAGCCACCCTGGTCTGGTCCAACACGCTGGGAATCTCGGCGCTGCTGGTCGACAACCTGCCCGTGCTGTCCGGCAATCAGGATTACCAGCTCTGGTACATCAACGGCGAGGGCGCGGTTTCGGCCGGCATTTTCGACTCGAGCGGCGACGGCACTGCCTGGCGCGTGCTCGATGGCACGATGCACGCCGGCGATCAGGTCGGCGTCACGGTCGAACCCCAGGGTGGGTCCGACCAGCCCACGAGCAATCCGATCATCGCCTTCCAAAGCTAGCCCGCTGGCCGCACGCGCTTTTGCGCCGACTGACGTGCCTCCCGGCCGGTGGGTGATTCGGTCGGGGTGGAGGCATCCGCTCGCCGCAGTGAGCGGATGCCCGCGCGAAGTAGGCTGAAGGGCATGAGATTGCCCTTCACCCTGCTGATCGACCCCATGCCAGCCGACTCGGTGCAGCCGAACTTTGATGAAACGTTTCACGAAATGGATTCCAGTTCCCCGGCCCTACGCGTCGGCGAACTGAGCACCCAGCGCGGCGACGGGATTTTCGAGACCCTCGCCGTCGTCAATGGCCACCCGCAGGAGGTCGAGCCGCACATCAGCCGGCTGCGCAATTCCGCGCGTATCTGTGATTTGCCGATGCCGAACGAAGAGCAGTGGCGCGCAGCGATCGCCTACGCCGTCACCCGTGTTCCGCAGCGTGGCGAGATCGCCCTCAAGTTCGTGCTCAGCCGCGGCGTCGAGAGCGGTCCGGCGCCGACCGCCTGGCTGCACGCCACAGCCGCCGCCGACTTCAGCACGGTACGTACGCAGGGCGTGCGCGTGATCACCCTCGACCGCGGTTACCCACGCGGAGTCGCTGAGCGCGCGCCCTGGCTGCTCATGGGCGCCAAGACTCTCAGTTATGCCGTGAATATGGCGGCCATTCGCGAGGCTCACCGCCGCGGCGCCGATGACACCATCTTTCTCACCACCGACGGCTTCGTCATGGAGGGCCCGACATCAAGCGTCGTGTTGCGCAGCAACGGCACCTACATCACGCCCGCGCCGAGTGGAGCGATTCTGCACGGAACCACCCAGCAGAGCGTGTTCGACTACCTGGGTAACCAGGGCGAACGGGTCGAATACCGTGATGTCACCGTCGAGGAGCTTCGCCGAGCGGATGCCGCGTGGCTCGTCTCCAGCGTGCGGCTGGCTGTGTCGGTGGTCGCTCTCGACGACGAGCCGTTCCCCGCCGATCAAGCCCTGACCGAGGCCTTGAACGCCTACCTGCTGGCCCGATCCGCATAGTCGCAAACGGGCTCGTCACGGCGCCCACCTCCGGAGTGCGCGCCTACTACGGCTGGCGCGCCCGCCCGGAGTGGGCGCGGCCATGGCGCAGCCTCGGGCCCGCCGACAACGCGGATCGGGCATCTGCCGGGTAAAACGCTCGAATTGAGCAGCAATGCCACGCCCAGTAGGCTCTGGGTTGACCGAGAGGAATACATGAGAATATCTGTCATTGGATGCGGCTACTTGGGTGCCGTACACGCGTCGGCCATGGCCGAACTGGGGCACGACGTCGTCGGCATCGACGTCGACGCCGCCAAAATCGCCCAACTTTCCGTTGGCAAGCCCCCCTTCTTCGAACCCGGACTGCCCGAGGTTCTCACGTCGGCCATGAACAGCGGTCGTCTGCGGTTCAGCACCGATATCGCGGATGCCGCGGGCTCGCAGGTGCACTTCATCGCCGTCGGCACGCCGCAGAAGCCCGGCAGCTACAGTGCCGACCTGCGTTACGTCGATGCCTCCGTGAAATCGCTCATCCCGCATCTAGCCGACGGCGACCTCGTCGTGGGTAAGAGCACGGTGCCGGTGGGAACCGCCGCCCGACTGGCCGACCTCATCGCCGCCGGCAGCAGCGCCTCACTGGCCTGGAACCCGGAGTTTCTGCGCGAGGGATTCGCCGTGCAAGACACCATCCGCCCCGACCGCCTCGTCTACGGGGTGCCTGCCGGAGCGGCCGGGGAACATGCCACAGCGCTGCTCAACGAGATCTACGCCACGGCCCTGGCCGCCGACACCCCTCTCGTCATCACCGACTACGCCACGGCGGAGCTGGTCAAGGTCGCCGCGAACGCGTTCTTGGCCACCAAGATCAGCTTCATCAATGCGATGGCGGAGATCGCCGAGGTCACCGGTGCCGATGTCACCCAGCTGGCGGATGCCATCGGCTACGACGGCCGCATCGGCCGGCGCTTCCTCGGTGCCGGTGTCGGCTTCGGCGGTGGCTGCCTGCCCAAGGACATTCGAGCCTTCACCGCCCGCGCCGAAGAGTTGGGGCGCGGCGAGTCCGTGGCCTTCCTCAAAGAGATCGACAAGATCAACCTGCGTCGGCGCCAACGCGTCGTGGACCTGACCGTTGACGCGCTCGGTGACTCCGTCTACAACGCCAAGGTCGCTGTGCTCGGCCTGAGCTTCAAACCGCACTCCGACGATGTGCGCGACTCGCCGGCGCTCGACGTGGCCGTGCAGCTGCGTGGCCTCGGTGCCGAAGTCATGGCCACCGACCCGCAGGCCATCGATAACTCACGGGCGCGCCACCCGCAGCTCGTGTACTCAAAATCGCTCGAAGACACCCTGCGGGGAGCGGATGCCGTCGTGCTCGTCACCGAGTGGCCCGAGTTTCGGCACCTCGACCCGGTTTGGGCCGGCTCGCTCGTGGCGACGAAGACGGTCATCGATGGCCGCAATGCCCTCGACCCCGCCGTCTGGCGCGCCGCCGGCTGGACCTACCGGGGCCTGGGTCGCCCCTAACCCTCCATGGCTACGGCCAGGCGCATATTCGCTGGACGGGCGACTTCGCCTGGGTGCACCCACGCGTGGTCGACTTCACCTGGGTCATCCCGCGCCCGGTCGACTTCGCCTGGGTGCACCCGCGCCTGGGCGGGGCACACCGGCACGCCCGCCTAGACTCGTATAAATGTGGCTTCGAGGAGTACTCGTGGCGGCCCTCGCCGCCCTCGCCGCCTGGGGTGTGCACGCAGCAGTGCCCGCCATCCCACTGCTGACCGTGGCTGTCGTACTCGGAATCGTCGCCGGCCAGATCCCGGCAGCACGTCCGGCGCTCGCCGGAGCCCTCGCGCCCGGCCTGTCCGTCGCCGCCAAGCCGCTCATGCAGCTGGGAATCGTGCTGCTCGGCCTCAAACTGAGCCTCGTCGACATTGCCGCGCTTGGCTGGGCAACCGTCGCGACGACCGTCGCTATCGTGCTCACCACCTTCGCCGGCACCCTGGGACTTGGCCGTTGGTTCGGCTTACCCGGCCACCAACCCCTGCTCATCGCGACGGGATTCAGTATCTGCGGTGCCTCCGCGATCGGTGCCATGAGCGGCGTCGTCCAGGCCAAAGACGAGGAGACGGCTACCCCGATCGCCCTCGTGACCCTGTGCGGAACCCTTGCGATCGCCGTGTTGCCGTTTTTGTGGCATCCGCTCGGGTTGAGCGCACTGCAATTCGGCCACTGGGTCGGCGCCGGCGTACACGATGTCGGTCAGGTCGTTGCGACCGCTCAAATTGCCGGCTCAGCCGCGCTCGCCGTGGCACTCGTCGTCAAGCTCACCCGGGTACTCATGCTCGCCCCGGTCATCGCCGTCGCCTCCATGGTCGAGCGTCACCACCAGGCAGGGCGCTCCACTCTCCTTGCGGATAACGCCCCTGCTGCTAGCGTGAACGCGCGCGGCGTGGCGAAGCGCCCACCCATCCTTCCGCTTTTCGTCGCTGGTTTCATCGTGGCGATGCTCGTGCGCACGCTGATCCCGCTGCCCGAGCAGGTGCTCAATGCCGCCGACGTTGTTCAGACCGGGTTGCTCGCGATGGCACTCTTTGCTCTCGGAACGGCCGTCAACCTCGGTACGTTGCTCCGCACGGGGGGCCGGCCGCTAGCTGTCGGGCTGCTGTCCTGGGCACTGATCGCAGCTCTCTCCCTCGGAGCCGTCCACCTGATATGACTCGGCAGCCCGGCGTGCTCACGCCCGCTACGGTTGCGCGGCCCGTTGCCACGGCGGTATGACGAAGAGCGCAACATGGCCCGCGAGAGCGACGACAGCGACAAAGATGGCACCAAGATGCACGTTCAGCGGACTCCCCCCATACATGGTGACGCCGACGACGAGCAGGGTCAGCGCCAGCACCGCAAGCGCCACCCGATAGTGTCGGCGCAAGCCGATCAGCACCAGCAACGCCGGGACAACGAACAGGATGATGCTCGCAGCATTCATCGCGTTGACCATGTCCACCAGGGGGCCCAGCGGCCCGATCCCGTCGAACAGGGATCGATAAAACATGGCGAAGCAATGGAATGCCAGACCGACAACGCCGCCGAAGAGCAGAACAGCGTCCACCCCCGACAGCCTGACCGAGCGCCCGGCCAGGGGAAGCTGGGGCACCACCAGCCGCGCCAGCAGGATGAGAACGGATACCCCGGCGAGCGCGACCGCAAATGCTGCGGTCACGCTGCCCTCAACAAACAAGCCGAGCCACCGGGCGAAGTTGGTTCCGCACTGACTCGAGCATCATTCCAAGTCATCGACTAACTCCTATACTTCGGGGTTTAGCCGAAGAGGTCTCCGAGCCAGCTTTCCTTCTTCTTCGGGCGATAACCATCCCGATGGTCACGATCGCGGTCACGATCATATCCGCGGTCGCGGTCGCCATACTGCGGAGCCCGGGTGCGAGCATCCGGATACTGCTGTTGCTGGGGCACAGCGACAACCACGGGTGCCGCGCTGGCAACCTGAGCGGGCGCCGCAGCAGCAAATTCCTTTTCGGCACGATCAATAATCTTGTCGAGCTCACCGCGGTCGAGCCAGACGCCGCGGCATTCTGGACAGTAATCGATTTCTACGCCGCTACGTTCGCTCATGACGAGAGTGGCGGAGTCGGTTGGGCACTTCATAGGGTTCCTCCAGTACAGGTCGGTCTTCAACCCTAAACAGTGAACTCCGGCTGTTCCTGAGAGCCGCACACCGGCCAGGGCCACCGGCGCTGACCGGCCGCGAAAACCGGCCTCGACCGCGAAGTCGCCGCTTCGCAGCATCGGCGGCGAATCCGGGCACGAGCACCGCAGGCGCTCGGGTTCGCCGGTGCGGGGTTTGCCGAAAGAGTTGAAATTACGTCATAATCGCAGAGCGCGTCCCAATGCCGGGGCGACCAGGTACCAGTTCCGAAATAGAGTCGGAGGCTATGAATGTCCGTTCAGTCCATGTTGGAACACGGTCGGCGCGGACCAGTCCCGGCCAACGCCACCGGCGGCAAGTCCGCCACTCGAACCTTTCGCGGTGACATCGAGGGCCTGCGCGCCGTCGCCGTGGTCGTCGTCATTTTTGACCACCTGCTGGGCTGGCCCTCCGGCGGCTTCATCGGCGTCGACATCTTCTTCGTCATATCCGGCTTTCTCATCACGAGCCTGCTGCTCAAGGAACATGCCCGTACCGGCCGCATCTCCCTCGTCGACTTCTACCGCCGTCGCATCCGTCGCATCCTGCCGGTCTCCCTGTTCGTGCTCGTCGTCACCGTGGCGGTCGGGTTCCTGCTCCTGCCGAGCGCCCGCGCCCTGAGCACCCTCTGGGACGGCATCTATTCGGCACTCTTCGTCGCCAACTGGCATTTCGCGTTCGTGGGCACCGACTACCTGCAGGCCACCAATGCCGTTTCCCCGCTGCAGCACTATTGGTCGCTCGCAGTCGAAGAACAGTTCTACTTCGTCTGGCCGTTCCTGCTCATCGTCATCTTCGCGCTTGTCGGCCGCCGCTCCCTGAGCGCCCGGGCCCTCGTCACCACGGTCGCCGTTACCACCGGTGTCATCACCCTCGGATTCCTGGCCTGGGGCTTCTTTGAAACCTCCACCAGCCCTGCCATCGCCTACTTCTCCACCGGCGCCCGCGCCTGGGAACTCGGCATCGGCGCCCTGCTCGCCGCCTCGGCACCTGGCATCGCCAGGCTGCCCGAAGCCGTGCGCCCCGTGCTCGCCTGGCTCGGCCTCGCCCTCATCGCCGCCAGTCTCGTGCTGATCAGCCGCGACTCGCCGTTTCCCGCGCCGTGGGCACTGCTGCCGGTCCTGGGAGCAGCTCTGGTCATCGCAGCCGGCGTCGGCCAGCCCACGCAGCGCCTGCTGTTCCCCCTGACCAACCCGCTCAGTCGCTACATCGGTAAAATCTCCTACTCGCTCTATCTCTGGCACTTTCCGGTGGCGATTCTGCTGGCCACCGTCTTCGCGACCGACTCGCCGATCTACCTGCCGCTCGCCCTCGTGCTGATGGTCGCCCTCTCGGTGTTCTCCTTTCACTTCGTCGAAGATCCCATCCGGCGTTCACTCTGGCTCGAGAATTCCCACACTCGCCAGCGCGAACGGATGCTGCGCCCCGCCGCGGAGCACCCCTGGGGCATCAGCCCCGCTCGGGCCTGGATCGGCGCCCTCGTGGTCGTCACCCTCGCCATCGTCCCGATCTCGTTCGTTGCCGTGAACGCCCGTACGGCGTCCGGGTCGGCCGTGAACCCGGCTCCGCTCGGCGCGGACGCCGAGCCTGCCGTGGAATCTCCCGCCTTACCCGCGACTCTGCTGACTATCCGGCAGGCCGCCATCACTGCTGCCCTGACCAGCACCGCCTGGCCCGAGACCTCCCCGGCGTTCGACGCGCTCGGCGACGACTCCGGCGCCCCGGAATGGGTCGACGACAACTGCCTCTCGGTCAGTGAGAAGAACGCGGCGGGCTGCCGCTACGGCGATGCCACAGCGGCCAAGACCGCGGTGCTGCTGGGTGATTCCATGGCGATCAGCTACATGCCGGCCATCCGCGCCGCACTCGAACCACTCGGTTATAACGTGCAGTCGCTGACCATGTTCTCCTGCCCGGCCGTCAACATCTCGGTCGCGCCCAAGAATGCCTCCGACGCGTCCGCCGCCGCGTGCGACGACCACCACGCCTGGGTCTACTCCGAGGTCGCCCGACTATCGCCCGACCTCGTGATCATGTCGAGCCTGGCTGGATCCATCGTGCGCCTGGCCAGCGGCAACGAAGGAGCCGTCGCTCTGACCGAGTGGCAGACCGCCACGGTCGACACGATCACGTCATTGCAGGGGTCAACAGACCACGTCGCGGTGCTCTCGCCGCCGCCGGCCAGTACCCCGTTCGCCGAGTGCAAGACTCTCACGAGCGCCCCCGCGGACTGCACCTATAGCCCGTCAAACCTCTACCAGAAGGTCGTCGCGAGCGAGCAGGACGCAATCGAGCAGTTTGGCGACTTCGCCCAATACGTCGACGTCGTGCCATGGCTGTGCGTCGACAATAACTGCCCGGCCTTCGTCGACAACACTCCGGTGTTCTTCGACGGGCAACACTTCGTGCGCGAGGCCAGCACCCAGCTCGGCCCGCTGCTGGCCGAGGCCCTGTTCCCGCCGGCCGCCTGACCCTGGCGAGCCGGCGCATCCGCTTATCGATCCCGGTTTAGACGATTCACTGCTCGCGCGGTCGAAACTCGCGCGGCCAGTCGCTCGCACGAATGCGCTGGATCTCCTTGACCTCGCCGATCGTTCCCCACTCGTCGAGGCCCAGGCGCGACAGGGGCCGCAGCTTCTCAACGAGCGGATGCCCGCCATCGTCGAGCACGTCAGATGCGACGGCGATGTGGGTCACCTCGCCGAACACGAGCGTGCAATCGCCGAGCTCCAGCGTGGAATGCAGGCGGCATTCGATTGCCGCGGGGGATTGGGCCACCCGCATGGATCCCACGGTCAGGCTCGGCTCCCGCGTGAGCCCGGCCCGGTCGAACTCGCTCTCCTGGGGCTCGAAGTCAGTGCCGGTCGCGTTGACCTCCTCGAACAGTGATTCCGGCGTGAAGTTCACCACGAAGTCCGCAGTGGCGAGAATATTGCGCAGGGTGTCCTTGACGCCCACCGAGGTGAACTGCACGATTGCTGGCGAGACGGATGCCACGGTGAAGAACGAATGCGGCGCCAAGTTGTCGACACCCGTCGCTGAACGGCTCGACACCCACGCAATGGGCCGCGGCACCACGAGCGAGTTCAGCAGGCGGTAGAAGTCACGGCGGGGCAGATTCCGGGGATCAAAGTCAGTACGCACCCGTTCAGGCTAACAACTCGCCCCGCCGACCGGACCGCGCGCATACTCCCGCACCCGACCTGCGCCGATAGAGTGGTCTGGTGTCTATTCTTCCCCGCCTAGTGGCCTTCGACCTCGACGATACGCTCGCGCCGTCCAAGTCTGCGCTCGACCCGACCATGATCGACCTGCTCGTGAAGCTGCTCGGCGTCACCGAGGTCTGCGTTATCTCCGGTGGCCAGTTCGGGCAATTCCAGTCGCAGATCATCGACAACCTGCCCGAGATCAGTACCGACAATCTCGCCCGCCTGCACCTCATGCCGACCTGTGGCACCCAGTACTATCGCAGCGACGACCAGGGCTGGACCCAGGTGTACGCCGAGAACCTCAGCGACGACCAGAAGGCCCGGGCCCTCGGCGCCGTCGAGCAGACCGCCCGCCGCCTGGGTTACTGGGAAAGCGAGACCTGGGGCCCCATCCTCGAAGACCGCGGTTCGCAGATCACCTTCTCCGCCCTCGGCCAGGCTGCGCCGGTTGCCGCCAAAGTCGGCTGGGATCCGACCGGTGAGAAGAAGAATGCCCTGCGCGAGGCCGTGCAGGCACTGCTCCCCGACCTCGAGGTGCGTTCCGGCGGGTCGACATCCGTTGACATCACCCGGCAGGGTATTGACAAGGCCTACGGCATGATACGGCTGGCTGACCTCACCGGTGTTGGCCTTGAAGACATGCTGTTCGTCGGCGACCGCCTCGACGAGAACGGCAACGACTATCCGGTCAAGGTTCTCGGAGTGGAGTGCATCGCCGTCGAGGGTTGGCCCGACACTGCCGCCCTGCTCGAAGACCTGATTCCCCGCTATGTCACCGTCTGAGAAGGGCGCAGACCGGCGCTAGCACCGCAGCTCGGGGCGGACTGAGCTACTCGATTCCGCTAAACCTAAAAAAGCGGGCACGATTCCATCTTGAGTTTTTCTCGTGTACATTTCGTTTGTGAAAACGATTCAGGCCCCCGAGAACCGCGAATGGATCAACTTCGCCAAGGGCGCGGCGATCATTCTTGTCGTGCTGTACCACTCGTCGTTGTTCCTCAACGACCTCGGGCTGGCCGGCAGCACACCGCGGTTGCGCCTCGTGCTTGGCTTCTTTCCGATGCCGGTGTTCTTCTTCGTTGCCGGGCTCACGGCAGCGCGCATGCTCACCTGGAACCTAAAAGATCTCTGGCGTCGCCGCCTGCTCGTGCTCGTGTATCTGTACCTGCTGTGGTCGTTCATCCGCGTCGTGTTCTATGTCGTGGTGCCGCACCTTCGCGGCACCGAACGATCCCCGACCGATCTGTACAACATTGTGCTGCTGCCGGTGTGGCCCACCAGTAGTTACTGGTTCATCTGGGCTCTGGCGATTTTTACCCTGCTCGCCTGGCTGCTTCGTAGGCTGCCGGTCACAGTGCAAATCGGCCTCGCCACTGCCTTGGCGATCGTATCGACAACGCCGGGAGTGCTCGACCTCGATAACGTCGGCTGGGACCGTGTCGCCGCCAACTTCATCTTCTTCATCTCCGCCATCTACTGTTCGCACACGGTCTACCGCCTGGCCGCCCGGGTGCGCGTATGGCACGCCGTCGTGCTCGTCACCGCGTATATCGGACTCGCCGTGCTTCTCGTGCCACTGCACCTCTCGCGCATGCCCGGGCTGATCCTGCTCGAAAGCGCCGTCGCCGTCGCAATGGGCGTCGCCCTGGCCACCCTTTTGGTGCGCGTGAAGTGGCTGAACTTCATGAACACGCTCGGTCAATACAGCTTTCAGATCTACCTGCTGCACCTGTTTCTCGTGGCGGGCGCCCTCGCGCTGCTCGCCCCGTTCGCCGATGCGCCGTGGCTCCAACGCTCCGGCAACGTCCTGCCATTCCTGCTCGCTGCAATCGTGCTCGTCGCCTCGCTCTATCTCGCCAGGATCCTGCGCCGGTTCTCGTTCCTCTGGGTCAGCCCGTTCCGCACGCGCCAGACCAAATCGGTCCAGCGTCGGGCTCACTTGAATGGAGATCTGTTGTGAAGAAAACCCGGCCTCTGTCGGCTGTGCTGCTCGCAGCAGGTGTCGGCTTGCTCGCTGTGGGTGTGGTGCTGAGCGGCTGCTCCGTCTCGTCCACCAAGCCCGCCGCGAATGCGCGCGGCGACACGGTCGTGCTGCAGAATGACCTGCAGTACGGCACCGTTAGTGGCGAGAAGCTTCTGTTGAACGCCTGCCTGCCCAAGGATAAGAAGGCGCCCAGCGCAGCGGTGATCCTCATTCACGGCGGGGGGTTCGACAGCGGAACGAAGGATGTCGGCGGTATGAGCGCCCTGTGCTCGGAGCTGGCCGACGGCGGCATCGCGGCCTTTTCGGTGGACTACCGGCTGGCTCCGAAATTCCCGTATCCAGCGCAGGTGGACGATGTCACCCATGCGCTCGAATGGTTGCGCGAGCCGGATCAAGTCGCCGAGTTCGGCATCGACCCCGAACGCATTGGACTGGTCGGCAGCTCGGCCGGAGCAATCATCGCCTCCTCGATCGGAACCAGGGGCACCGGGAGCCTGACTCGCGGTGACCGGGTCGCGGCGGTGGTGGCACTGTCGCCGGCGGTCGACCTCACCAAAGCTGGCCTCGTGCTCGGTGACCCATCGAAAAAGGCGGTCGCCTCGATTCTGCAATATCTCGGCTGCTCTGACTTCACCGATTGCCCGAACGCCCGCGACGCGTCGGCACTATACTCTGTCGACAAGACCGATCCGCCGTTTTACGTGGCCATCTCAAAAAAAGAACTCGTTCCTCTCCAGCAGGGCCAGGCCATGGCGCGCGCGCTCCAAGCGGTCCACGTGCCTGTCATTCTCGATGTGAAACCCGGTAAACGACACGCCTTGGAGCTTCTCGACGAGGCCACGAGAGCAAGTATCCGGCAGTTCCTGCTGGACAATTTGGTCAACTCCTCAACACAAACCAAATAAATCCCCATTGCGGACTGTCCAAAAGTGAGGTTTTTTATGCCAACATGGGGACTTGTCGCCGTGCACCCGAAGCACGACGCGTCGATAACGCGGGGAGAAGTGCATATGGAACTGAAACGACTGGTTCGAATTTTGCGAAAACGGTGGATTCTTATCGTCGCCTTCACCCTGCTTGGCGTGGTCGGTGGAGCAGCCGCGGCGATGCTGACCCCGGTGCAATACGAATCGTCCACCCGAGTGTTTGTGGCCGCGAAGATCCAACTCCTGTCCACTCCCGGTGACCTCGTGCAGGGCAACAACTTCGTGGTGCAGAGGCTGCCGTATTACCTCGAAGTCGCCACGAGCCCCCGTGTGCTCGATCCGGTGATCGCGAGCCTGGGCCTCAATGAGAGCGCGGTCGACCTCGCCGAGCGGGTCACGGCCACGACCCAGCCGGGCTCGGCCGTCATCGAAATCGCCGGCTTCGCCCCAACGGCGGACGCCGCGCAGCAGCTCGCGCAGTCCGTTTCGGAGAGTTTCACCGACGTCGTCATCAACCAGCTGGAAACGCCCGCTGCCGGGGGTGCGAGTCCGGTCACGGTCGGCGTTCTCGACCCCGCTGTCGCCCCCGACAACCCCGCGCTGCCCCTGCTCTACCTCAACCTCGCCGTCGGCCTGGTGACCGGACTGCTGCTGGGCTTTGTCACCGCCCTCATCCTGGGGCTGCTCGACCGCCGCATCTACAACCGCGACGACATCGAACGACTCACGGTCGTTCCGGTGCTCGGCGGTATCCCGCGCGAAGCGCGCGCCACCCCGATCATCACACCCGACGGTGCGTCTACCGCCCGCGCTGAGGCGTTCCGGGTGCTGCGCACCAACCTGGAGTTCGCCGACGCCGACGCCGACACTAGTCGCCGCAGCCTTCTGGTGACATCCTCGGTCTCGGGGGAGGGTAAAACCACGACGCTTGTGAATCTTGCCATCGTGCTGGCCGAGAGCGGCGCAACTGTCGCCGTGATCGACGCCGATCTGCGAACTCCCCGGCTCGCCCACTACCTCGGCCTCGACGCCGATCGTGGTCTGACCGACGTGCTGGTTGGCGATGTGCAGCTCAAGGAATCCCTGCAATTGTGGGGCACGCTGCATCCGCTTACCGTCTTGACGTCGGGCAGGATCCCCACCAATCCAAGCGAATTACTCGGATCGGTTGCCATGGGCACGGTGCTCGACGTGCTCAGCAGCAGCTACGACTACGTACTCATCGACGCTCCGTCGGTGCTCGCGGTGACCGATGCGGCCGTGCTGAGCCGCTGGGCCGGCGGCACCATTCTGGTCGTCGGCGCGAGCCGCGTGCGCGAACCCGAACTGATCGCCGCCTTCGCTGCCCTCGAAGCGGTGGGTACCACGCCGCTCGGCGTCGTGCTGGCCATGGTTCCTGCACGTGGTCCCGACGCGCTCGTGCGTGACAACGGCTTCGCGGCTACCACCCGATCGACACCCCGTGCCACCCGCACGACCAACGCGAATACGACCGACGCTGCTGGCACGTCCGACGCGAACACGTCCGACGCGAACACGACCGACACGAATACGACCGACGCGGACACGACCGACGCGAATACGTCCGACGCGAATACGACCGACGCGGACACGACCGACGCGAGTCGTTCCGTCCCGCAAAACGGCGAGTCTGCCCGGATAGATACCTCAGCCCAACAGCGCGTCACCTGGTAGCCCACCCATCGCGCTCCGTGACGCACGTTCGAGGACGCGCGTTGGAAACAGTTCATCGGTACCCGAAGGGAGCCTGAGTGTCCACGCATGCGTCACACCCGATCGATCCGTCGACTACCCCGAGACGGAAGCTTTTGCTCGTCGCCTCCACCGGCGGGCATCTGGCCCAGTTGGTGCGGCTGGCACCGGGCCTCGGAGCCACGCCGAGCTCGCTCTGGATCACCTTTGATTCCGCGCAGAGCCGGTCCTTGCTCGCTGGCCGTCGCCGCATCCACGTACCATATGTGCGCCCCCGCGACTACCTCGGCATGATGCGGGCGGCCGGCATCCTGCGCCGGGTGCTGCAGCATGAAAAATTTGACGGCGCCGTGAGCACCGGGGCTGGCCTCGCCGTCGCCGCGCTCCCGCAGGCCGCGCTCTGCGGCGTGCCGAGCCTGTACATCGAGAGTGTCTCCCGGGTCGAGGGTCCATCGCTCAGCGGGCGGATACTCGCTGCCAGCCACCTCGTCAGCCTGCGCACCCAGCATCCAGCCTGGGCTACCAAGCGCTGGCGCACACACCCCAGCGTGCTCTCCACCTACCAATCGTTGACCCGGCGCGCGCCGGATCATCCCCGCCTCTTCGTCACCCTCGGCACCATCGAGGGCTACCGATTCGATTCCCTCGTCGATGCCGTGCTCGCGAGCGGCTTGGCCGATGAGCGCACCGTCTGGCAGCTCGGTTTCACCACCAACCGCACCGATCTTCCCGGTGAGGTGTGTCAGATCATGCCGACCACGCAGTTCATACACTCCGCGCTGACCGCCGACGTCGTCATCACCCACGCCGGCGTTGGCACCTTCATGGGGCTGCTCGAAATGGGTATCTTTCCGGTGATCGTGACCCGCCGTAAGCACCGCAACGAACACGTCGACGACCACCAGATGCAAATCGCCGAGCTCGCCCAGCGCCTTGGGGTGGCCCGTGCCGTTGACGCGCCCGACCTGACGGCTGACGTCATCCGTTTCGCGGCCAGCCGTGCCATCGCCACTACCACTACCACCACCACTGCGGAGCGCATACCGCAGTCCAGCGACCAATGAGCGAACGCACGCGACACCACCGGAGACCGCGCGAAATCTTCGTGCCCGCACGTGGCCAATACGACAACATCGGTGACATTCTGCTGCGTCGCCAGTTGCTCGACTGGTTGCGCACAAGCGGCCCGCTGCACGTGTATGTCGGCGAGGCACCCGACGGCTACGCCGAGGGCCTGGGGCTGAGACCCGACGACGTGCGATACCGCTCCTTTCGCCGCTGGTACACGGCGGCGCTGCGAAGTGCGGCGCGCGGCCGGGCCTCGTACGTGTTCAAACCCGGAGAGATTCAGCTCACCCTGATCGGCATGAAAGAGCATCTCGCCATGCTGCCAGTGCTTGCCCTCGTGCGCGCACGGCACGGCCGCGTCGCCCGGATCGGCGTGGGCAGCCGCAACTTTGCGCCGCTGCCGCGTGCCCTCATGGGCCCCTCGATCGCGCTATCGAACATGTCGATGTGGCGGGATGCTGCGACGGCGGGGTATCTCGGGCAGGGCGGGATCATGCCCGACCTGGCCTTTGCCGGAGTCAGCAGCCGTGCCACTGTGAGCGATGCCGATGCGGGTGGTACCGACTTGAGCGGTAGCGCGCGCCGCGACATACTCGTCGTATCGATGCGCTCCGACCTCGGCTACCCGAGCGCCGCATGGCTCGCCGGGGTGCGCGCCGTCGCGGCCGACAACGGACTCGAAATCTGGTGCGTCACCCAGGTATTGCGCGATGACAATAAGTGCGGCCAGCTCGCCACCGACCTCGGGGGTCAGGCGTTGCGCTGGAACGGCACCGCCCACGACGAGCAAGAGCAGCGTCTGCGCGCACTGTACCAGCGGGCGGCGCTCGCCGTGAGTGATCGCCTGCACGTGCTCGTGGGCGCCCTCACCGAGGGGGCGGTTCCCGCCGCGCTCCTGGTGGACACTAAATCCGACAAGATTGCCCGGCACTTCGCCGCCGCCGGACTGCACGACGTGAGCATCGCCAGCTCGGGCTTGCGTGCCGACGAGATCACGGCGCGGTTGCAGAACCTGGTCGGTCGACGCGCGGCTATCCTGGCCGGGCTGGCCGAGGCCCAGGACGAATTACAAACCGTTCGTCGCCTGCTCGATCAGGTGCTCACCCACGAGAGCGTGCGGTGAGCCTCGCCGCAGCGGGCGACACCGGGCCGATCGATGTCGCACGGGTTGAATCCGAACCGATCGAGACCGAACCGAGCAACATCGTGCCGCCCCCAGTCTCAGCCTTGCTCTCTGCCCCCGCCCCCGCTTCGGTCCCAATTCTGCCCGTGCCTTCCATGAAGACGGAACGGCTGCTCGCCGTGCACATCGGGCGCAGCGGCGAGGTTGCCGGCGGTATGAGTCAGGTCGTCAACGGTTACCTCGCTCATTCCTTCGCCGACTTCGACGTGCGTCTGGTCTCCTCGCGAGATGGCAGTGGTGGGGTACGGGCGGCCATAGTGGCGGGATCCGCTTTCTGGAAGCTGCTGCGGTTAGCGGAACCCGAGCGTACCGTCGTAATCGCGCACCTCTCGCAGGGTGGCTCCTTTGCACGCGAAGGAGCCTTGCTTGCTCTCGCCCGCGCACGCGGGTTCGCCACGGTGGCCCAGCTGCATGGCAGTTCCTTCGCCGACTTTGCCAAGAAACGACCCGGCCTGGTCGGGCGTATTTTGCGCGCGGCCGATGTGGTGCTGACCCTGTCGGCCGAGTCGCGCGCCGTGGCCGCCGAATTTGTGCCGGGGGAACGAACCGTGCTCGTACCGAACGCGGTCGCCGACGGCGTCGTTCGGACGATCGAACCGCTCGTGGTGTTCGGCGGCGCGGTCAGTAAACGCAAGGGCGTGGACGTGCTCCTGGCGGCGTGGCAGCGGGTTGCGCCCGAGCATCCGCTCTGGCGACTCATCATCGCCGGTCCGATTACCGATCAGCCCGTGGCGCCGCTCACCCGGGCCGAGTTCGTCGGACCGCTCAGCCACCGGGCCCTCATGGTGCTGCTCGAACGGTCGGCGATAGCGGTGTTGCCCTCGCGTGACGAGGCGATGCCCATGTTCATTCTCGAAGCCATGGCCCGTGGCAACTGCGTCGTGGCGACCCGGGTCGGAGGGATTCCCGAAGTGCTCGCGAACGGTGTGGGGGTGATCGTGGAACCCGGCGATGTCGACTCGCTCGAATCGGCGCTGCGGCAGGCGATGACGGATGCGCCGTGGCGCGCCAAGAAGGCGGATCTGGCCAGATCCGCCTTCGCGGCCACCTATTCGGCGACCGCCGCCTTTCCGCTGGTCGAGCGCAGCTGGAGGACTGCCCTCGACCTGAGATCACAGCGTGTGGCTACGAAATACACGCCTGGTTCGAGAACCCGGACCCTGCCAGGGTGACCCTGTTCGAGCAGTAGACCTTGGTACCGCTGGAACCATTGCTGCCCTTTTCGTGGATGTAGAAACCATAGCCGGCCGCTTGGACCGCGACGGTGTTGCCGAAGAACGAGTTGCGCAGTCCCCAGCCGGTGACGCTTCCGTTGACCGCGAAGCCGTGCAGCGTGCTGTTCTTGCCCTGGTTGTTGTAGATCTGCCAGTCGTTGCCCTTGACCTTGACCCATTCATTGGCTCGCGGCATGTTGGCGCCATCGATGACGTTGTCGCGAATGATGCCGTTCGAGGTGCCTTCCTTGACCTCGATCGGTTGTGAGC
>NZ_SOHL01000024.1 GCF_004403985.1 Cryobacterium gelidum
TTGAAGTCGGTCGCCCAGGTCACAGGCTCGCCGTCGGCTAGGTCAACGACCGATGCGATGAGTTCCAGCAGGACGCTCTCGTCGTTCTCGACGCGTTCGGACAGGAGCTTTTTGCCTGCTTCGTCGATGACGACGCAGTGGTGTTCACGTTTGCCAGCGTCGATGCCGGCCCAGATTTTTGGCACAGAGTGTTCCTTCTAATGTGGAGTTATGGTCCCTGCGGATAACTGCGCCGGCACGTCCTTACACAGCGATCGATGTCGCAATTCTCAATCAGCGGTCGAGTCATCACACGGGCGACGGGCGGCCATTCCCAGTAAGCCGTCCAGGCGGCAAGGAGACCTCAGCCATACCCATCGCCCGAGGGTTGCCGGAACATTACTCCGCCTCCGACACTCACAACATCGTAAGGANCACAACATCGTAAGGAGGGTGATCTGATCGTCGGTTCGGCGTCGGGATCGGCGATCGCGATTTTAGATGAACGCACGACGCGGTTCGTCGTCATGGTGCATCTGCCCAACGGCCACGGCTCCGCTGAACTCCACGATGGACTCATCCGTGTGCTGGAAGGCCTGCCGGCGCTTCTGCGGCGGTCATTGACGTGGGATCAAGGAACCGAGCTGGCCCGGCACGTGGAGATCACCAAAGCAACCGGTGTTCCGATCTTCTTCTGTGATCCAGGTTCACCATGGCAGGGCGGCTCGAACGAAAACACCATTGGCCAACTGCGCCAGCACTTCCCGAAAGGCACCGCCTGAACGCCCACAGCGCTCAACGCCTCCTCGAAGTCGCCACTGAACTCAACGAGCGGCCCCGCAAAATCCTCGAACGCAACACCCCAGCCGACCTGCTCAGCCAGCTAGTCTCGAAGAAGGAAATAGCCCCTGTTGCTTCCGTCGCTTGAAACCGCCGTTCGATCATCCGGTGGACGTATCACCCTCAATTCGCCGCATTGCCGCCAACGCTGAAGTGGACACCTGATGGTTGAAGCTCGCGCACGTTCCAGTCGGTCCCAACGATTGGATGCCCTTCCGTTCACCCGGGAGCACCGCAGGGTGCTCGTGGGTTCCGGCCTGGGCTGGGCACTGGATGCGATGGACGTTGGACTCATCTCCTTCGTCCTTGCCCAATTGGCGGTGCAATGGAAGACCACAGACGCGGAGCTGTCCTGGATCGCGTCCGCCGGGTTCATCGGCATGGCCATTGGTGCAGTTCTCGGCGGCTTGCTGGCCGACCGCATTGGTCGACGCCAAGTTTTCGCACTCACACTGCTCGTCTACGGACTCGCGACGGGAGCGTCGGCATTGTCTGGGTCCGTGGCCATACTCATTGCCTGGCGATTCGTCGTGGGGCTCGGTCTCGGTGGTGAGCTTCCGGTCGCCTCGACGCTCGTGAGCGAGTTCGCGCCGCCACGAATTCGTGGCCGAATCATCGTCTTCCTCGAATCGTTCTGGGCCATCGGTTGGACCCTTTCCGCCGTGATCGGGTTTCTCGTTGTACCGTCTTCGGCCGAGGGATGGCGCTGGGCGCTAGCTATTGGAGCGGCTCCGGCCGTGTACGCGGTGGTCGTGCGGCTGCGGCTGCCGGAGTCGGTTCGCTACCTCGAGTCGCGTGGCCGTTTCCAGGACGCGGAGTCGACCGTTCGACGCTTCGAAAAGTCCGCCGGAGTCACCGCTGCACCCGATGATTTGGCACTGCCTGCGGCGACAAGTCCAGAACCGACCATTCCCGCGGCCAAAACGCGCGTCACCGCGCTGTGGTCGCGCGGCCTGCGTCGCCGAACCGGTGCGTTGTGGCTGGTCTGGTTCTGCGTGAATTTCTCCTACTACGGCGCCTTTATCTGGCTTCCGACCATCCTGGTCGCGTCGGGATTCTCCCTGGTTCGCTCCTTCGCGTATACGCTTATCATCACGGTGGCTCAATTGCCGGGATACGCTGCCTCGGCGTACCTGATCGAACGGTGGGGGCGGCGCCGAACCCTCGCTGTGTTCCTCATCGGATCGGCACTCTCGGCGGCGCTTTTCGGGTCCGCCGGAGACGTCACCCAGGTGATCGGTGCCGGCATGCTGCTCTCTTTCTTCAACCTCGGCGCATGGGGAGCGCTGTACGCCGTGACCCCCGAGCTCTACCCCACGCGCATCCGAGCCACCGGGGCCGGATGGGCGGCCGGCATCGGGCGGATCGCCGCAATCCTGGCGCCGCTGGCCGTGCCGTCGCTTCGCGAGACGGGCGGGACCGGCCTCCTATTCGCGGTGTTTGCCATGTTCTTCGTGGTTGCGGCCCTCGGCGCTTTCGGACTCCCCGAGAAACAGGGCGCAGCCCTCGAGGATTGAAACAGTGTCCACGCCGGCCAACTGGTCGCTACAGGCGCGGTGGTGGGCTTGATCTGCAATTGGCGTGACTTTCACAGTGTCAGAGGAGTTGTGGACGTTGCCGGAGAAATCCCCATTTGGAGCGGACCGCGGAGCATCCGCAGCACCCTGAACGCATACATTGCCCTGACGAAACCTCGGGTAATTGAATTGCTTCTCCTGGCCACCGTTCCGACGATGTTCTCGCTGAAAACGGTGTTCCGAGCCTTTGGCTCGTGCTCGCGATGCTCGTCTCTTAGCGGCCTTCGGTTTGTCCGGTCTTGAAGATACACATCCTTTCGAACTCTCCGGGGGCATGCGCCAGCGCGCGGCATTTCTGCGCACCGAGTCAATACCCAAGTGCACGGGGCAGAACCTTATAAGCACGGGTACGACGGCGATCATAACCACGTCCAGAATCGCAGCGTGCGGAAAAACAGCCATGCACCCTAGGTGTTCTTCCCACTGACGTTGTGAACGCGGTCGATGGGTGATTTGCCGCCGATGCCGGTATGGGGTCTGTGGTGATTGTAGCTATGAATCCAGTCCAGGTACGTTGCTGCTCG
>NZ_SOHL01000025.1 GCF_004403985.1 Cryobacterium gelidum
TGAACGCGGCCGGTATCGAATGCACCGGGTCGTACGGTTCCGCGCTGATGAAATACCTCCAAACCCAAAACGTGACAGTGTTCGAGGTGAATCAACCAGACCGAGCACTGCGGCGCAAAACCGGGAAAACAGATGCCGTTGACGCTGAAGCCGCGGCCCGGGCAGTCATCGCCGGTCGGTCCTTGGCGACGCCGAAAACAGGTATCGGTGCCGCCGAAGAACTACGCCAAATGCGGTTGGTGAAATCGTCAGCAGTGAAGGCACGAACGACCGCGATCAACCAGCTCAAAGGCCTCGTAGTCGGCGCAGAGCCAGCACTGCGCGATCAGCTCCGTGGACTCAGCACCAAAGCCCTCAGCCGAGCCTGCGCACTGCTGCTGCCCAGCACCGTCGAACGCATGCTGATGAGTGAACTCGCCACCCGCATCCACCACCTCACCGAGCAACTCAGCCGCCTGGAAACGGCCATGACACGCACGGTGACGGCCTGCGCGCCCGAGCTCCTGGACCGCCCCGGCGTCGGCTACGACAGCGCCGCGGCGCTACTCATCGCCGTCGGCGACAATNCTTCGGTGGGATGAAACCACCCAAAACTACCTACAGAACCGCACCGCGCAAGGGAAAAGCAAGCGAGACGTCATCCGCTGCCTCAAACGATACCTCGCACGCGAAATCTTCACCATCCTCAAAACCATCCCCGACCAACACAAAAACCCGGGACAGTTCACATTGACAACATAGGGGCACCAACAGCATGGTGTGCAGTTTCGTCTCGATGCTCAAGAACGAGCGCGTTTACCGAACCGCATACGAGACAAAATCACAAGCTCGAAGCGATGTAATCCGGTATATCGAAGGGTTTTACAACAGCCGACGCCGGCACTCCGCGCTCGGTTATCGCCGGCCCAATGACGTCCACTATGGTTATCAACAGCCAGCCTTGGCAGCGTAGAAGAATCCACTAATTCCGCTGTCCGAGATACCCGCAGCAGCTCATACCTGGCGGTAGGCCCACTCGGCTTGGAGGGTGCGGTTGAAGCGTTCGACCTTCCCGTTGGTCAAGGGGCAGTGCGGTTTGATGAAGCGTTGTTGCGCGCCGAGGGTTGTCACGGCATCTTTGAAGACGCGGGATTTGCGATAAGCGAAGGCGTTGTCGGAGAGGACACGCTCGATCTTGGGGATGCCGCAGCTGGCGAAGAACGCTGCGGCGCGGAGGAGGCCACCGGCGGCGGTGACGCCCTTTTCGTCGGGGTGGACTTCGACGTAGGCGAGGCGGGTGCGGTCGTCGATGACGGCGTGTACGTAGTCGTAGCCGATCCGGGCATGACCGGCGGTGTCGTTGGTGCGGGTTTGGCCGGGCTGGGCGCGCCAGCCGCCGCCGTCGGGGATGCGTCCGAGTTTCTTGACGTCGATGTGCACCATTTCGCCGGGGCGGGCGCGTTCATACCGGGTCGCCGTGGCCCGGGTGGCTCGAATCTTTTCACCGGTCAGCGGATCGCATTCCCAGAGCGCCGGAACGTGATGTCGCGCTAATACTCTCGACACGGTCCGAGCGGGAACGCCCGTGTCGGCTGCAATGCGGGCCGGACCGGTGCGTAAGTGAGTATTTGAGGCTTTGAGCACCACCCAATCGTGCGGTTCAGCACCGCGGATCGCCCGAGAGAGCGCCAGTGGTGGTGTGGTTAGGAGCCACTGACGCTCTCCGTCCTGAATTAGGCGCTGGCCAGCGCGGTGTGTTCCCTCATGTTGTAGGTGCCGGTCTCGACCCAGATGGTGTTGTGGATGATCCGGTCCATGATCGCGTCGGCGTGAACGCCGGAGCCGAGGCGTTGGTGCCAGTCCTTCTGCGAATACTGGGTGCAGAACACTGTCGACGTTTCGCCGTAGCGTCGCTCCATCAGTTCCAGCAACATGCCGCGCATTGATTCCGTCGGCCGGTCCAGCAACCACTCGTCAATAACGAGCAACGTGAACGCGGCGTATTTGCGGAGGAACTTGCCGGACCCACCGGGGGTGTCTTGGGCGGCGACCCAGGCTTCCTCGAGGTCGGGCATACGAACGTAGTGGGCGCGGATGCGATCTTCGCAGGCGCGTTTAGCGATCGCGCAGCCCAGATACGATTTCCCAGACCCGGTGAATCCTTGGAAGACGACGTTCTGCTGTCGGGCGACGAAGGAGCAGGTGCCGAGCTGGGTCAGCACCTGACGGTTGAGGCTGCGCTCGTCGAGGAGGTCGATGCGGCGCAGGTCAGCGTTCGGGTAACGCAGCCCCGCCCGACGGATGAGACCCTCGACTTTGGAGTGCGTGAACGTGGAATAGGCGTCGTCAACGACCAGCCGCACGAGCTCTTCGAACGGCATACCGATGCTGAGGGTTTCGTCCTGACTGTCGATCGCTTCCAGGAGCTCGCCGGCGTTCATTTCGCGGAGCTTGCGTTTGGTTTCCCCGTCCAGCCGGCTCATCGGGTGCCACCGGCGTAGTAGGCGCTGCCGCGGACGTATCCGCCGTCGTCAGCCTCGGACTCATCGGGGACGTTCCCCGTCTTGTCTTGTCCGGTGTCGAGGATCAGCCGCAGGTGCGCATACCGCGGGGAGCGGATCGGTCCGCGCAACGCCAGCTCGCAGGCCGCCTCGACCCGGGTCGGAGAGAACCGGCGCGACAGACGCAGCACGGCCAACGCCGGGTCGTAGCCGGCCTCTTCGATGGGTGCGGCTTCGAAGATCTTGCCGATCACCGTCACCGTGGCCGGGCCCATTCGGACTGCCCAGTCGTCAATCCGGGCCCGGTCCCAGGCCTGCCAGCTGCGCCCCTCGGGCAGGTCGGCATCGTTCGTCTGATACTGATTCGTCGTGCTTTTCGGCAGCAGCAGGTGACTGGTCAGGCGCTCATCAGCCCGATAGATCTCCACCATCGTGTCCGTCACGCGAAGGTCAACGAGGGCGCCGAGGTGACCGAAGGGGACGGAGTAGAAGTTCTTCGCCCAGACCACGTGCGCGTTCTTGCCCACCTTACGTTTGTAGGACCACGTGCTGATCTCAAACGGGGCCGCTGGAAGCGGTTGCATCAGCGGCTTCTCCTCGGTCGTGAAAACGCTCAGCCGTGACCCGTCCCGTTTCTGGAACGGCTGCCGGTTATAGGCATCGATCTGCTCAGCGATCCGAACCCGCAACTGCGCCAGGGACGTGAACTGCTGTTGTCTGAGTCCGGCGATGACCCAGGTCGCGACATGAGAGACCGTGTTCTCGACGCTCGCCTTGTCCTTAGGCGCCCGAACGCGGCCCGGCAATACCGCGGCCGAATAGTGCGCCGCCATCTCGCGGTAGGCGTCGTTGAGAACAACCTCGCCCTCGCGCGGGTGGGAGATCACCCCGGTCTTCAAGTTGTCAGGCACCGGGCGTGGCACGCTGCCGCCGAAGAAGGCGAACATCGCCGCATGGGCGCGCAGCCACGACTCCTGCCGCATATCCAACGTGGCTTCCACGAACGCATACCGGCTAAACGGCAGGCACGCGACGAACAAATACACCTTTGAGATCTCGCCCGTCGTCGGATCCAGCAGCTGCATCGTCGGCCCGGACCAGTCGACCTCGATGCTGCGGCCGGCCTTGTGACCGACGCGGGACGACGCACCAGTCACGGCGGCGTAGTCACCGTAGAGCCGGCAGAACCGGTCGTAACTCATCACGGCCTGCCCGGCGCGAGAAGACGCGTCGACATACTCTTTGTGCAAAAGCTTCAACGTCACTCCCACCCGGGCCAGCTCGGTGTGCACCCGGGCCAGTTCGGCTGCGCAAAGACACTCTCCCGGACCCCGCGGCCAGGAAACAACGCCGCATAGACCTCGGCCTCGGACATCTCCGCGACATCGTTCCAACCGAAACCCAGCCGGTCCGCCGCATCGAGGACCGCCTGAATGCTGTGCCGGGATATCCCGTGAGCGGACTCAATCGCTCGTCGCGACAAGCTTTGATTACGTAGCTGCAACACCAGCTTCGCTTTGATCTTCCGTACCATTACCGGTACTCCTTCCACCACGTGGCCATCACATGGTGGAAGGAGCCTTTCAGGTGGTGCTCAACCACGCCGGTAGTGGTGCTGAACAACGCACATCACGAATCTGAACAGTGGCGCTCACCCGCACTGCAGGTGGAGCCCACAGAAGCCAATATTCATAAGCGGGTGCGGGCCTCCAGAACGGCCGCTTCGCGCTCAGGGCTGGTCAGGGATGGCATCGAGTGCGGCCGCGATGACCGGTCTATGAGACCGGCTTCGCCCTCGTTACGATAGCGGCGCACCCACCGATAGGCGCACTGCCGGGAGATGCCGAGTTCTTTTGCCACGTGCGCCGCCGGACGACCGCCGAGAACCCTTTCGACCAGCAGGGCCCTTCCGCGAATGTTCAACCTGGCGTTCATGTGTGACATGAGGACCTCCGTTGCGAAGTGAGACGTTGAACATCTCCACTAAGCACCGGAGGCCCTCCCTTTTCAAGGCCTCAAGTCACTAACGTCATGGCCAGGTACATCTAGACGCCTCAAGCCAGCTCAGGAGGAGGCCCATTTAGGAACGGTAAACCCAGGTGGGCAGATCTGTTGGCCATGAGTGGGCAGTTTTCATGTCCCTGACAGTCGAGCGCCGCGGGTGTCAGCGGCGCCGGAAACCGAAGATGTCGAAGGCGACCGTGACGTCCGGATCACCGTGCGCCTGACTCGATCCAGCGGAACCGGAGTGGTGCGCAGACGGGCCCATGCCGATGAGCGACGCCACTTCTGCGGGCGTCAACTGCACAGTTCGCTCGACCTGGTCATGTACTTCGAGGCTGAACCAGGTAGCAAGAGTCCTGGTGAGATGGGTCGCCTTGTCTGCCTGCATTTCCACGGCCAGACCGGATTCGCGCAGCTGGCGGAGGTGCGTCGGCTGAGGAACAACGACCAATAGCAGGCCATCTGTTCGGAGCACTCGGTAGAATTCGGAGGCGTTGCGGGGTGCAAAGACGTTGAGGATGAAGTCGGCGGCGCCATCACGGACGGGAAGCGGCGACCAGACATCCGCTACCAGCCCGTCAACGCGATCGTGGGAGCGTATGGTGCGGCCAACGGCTGTCGGGGAGAGGTCCATTCCCAGCGCCCGCACGTCGTCTCCTGGGGGCAGCGCTGCCCGCAGGTAGTAGCCCGTGCCGCAGCCCACATCGAGTATGCGCCGAACGGCCTCGCCAGCGACGATCTCGCGGATGGAATCTTGGAGGGGTTGATACCATCCGGCACCGAGAAAACGATCCCGGGCATCGAGCATGGCCGCACTGTCGCCGATGAACTTGTGCGGTCCGGTGGTCAGGTTGACGAAGCCCCGCTTGTTCACGTCGAAGCAATGCCCGCGCTCACACTCCAGCAACAGGGCACCGCCGGCGTGGAGGGGCAGAAAACAGTTCGGGCACCGAAGCCACTCCGATAATGACTGGAGTGACATCGATGCCCGTTCTGTTGGGTTCTGCTACTTTTCGGTAATCTCCGCCGGGTGATCGCCGTGGGCCCGACTCAGTTCGGTCTGCGTGACCGGAGTGATCCGGTCCTCGAAGAACCAGCGGGACAGGCCTGCACGAACCTTCTCGGCCGGGCCGATCTTGCCCTGAGCATTCGGACGCAGCATGAGCGGCTTGAAGTCGCTGTAGCTCGCCAGCTTCCAACGCTCGTACTCGTCGACGGGCTGGTGCACCTCGACGAACTCGCCGCCGGGAAGCCGAACGATCCGACCTGATTCATAACCGTGCAGCACGATTTCCCGGTCCTTCTTCTGCAGGGCCAGGCAGACTCGCTTGGTGATGAAGAAGGCGAGGAACGGGCCGAGCAACGTGGTCACCTGAAGCGTGTGGATGACACCCTCCATAGTGAGGTGGAAGTGGGTCGCCATGATGTCCGACGACGCTGCTGACCAGAGCGACGCGTAAAACGTGACACCGGCCGCTCCAATAGCGGTACGCGTTGGCGCATTGCGCGGACGGTCGAGCACGTGGTGTTCGCGCTTGTCCCCGGTGATCCACGCTTCAATGAAGGGGTAGACCATAACGGTCACGATGAACAGGCCTACCACGATCAACACCACCATGATGTTGAGCGAGTAGGTGTGGTTCAGCCAGACGAATTCCCACCCGCTCGGAATCAAACGCATGGCGCCGTCGGCGAAGCCGATGTACCAGTCGGGCTGGGTGCCGGCAGACACCGGTGACGGGTCGTACGGTCCGTAATTCCAGATCGGGTTGATCGTGAACAGCGACGCGATGAGCATGACGACACCGAAGACGATGAAGAAGAACCCACCAGCCTTGGCCGCGTAGACCGGGAGAACCGGGTAACCGACCACGTTCTGATTGGTGCGTCCGGCAGCCGGGTACTGCGTGTGCTTGTGCACGACGACGAACAGAAGGTGCATGGCAATCAGCGCGACAATGATTGCCGGCAGCAGCAGGATGTGCAGCGAGTACAACCGTCCAACGATGTCAGTGCCGGGGAATTCTCCACCGAAGAGCAAGAATGAGACCCAGGTGCCCACAACCGGGATGCCCTTGATCAGGCCATCGATGATGCGCAGGCCGTTACCGGAGAGCAGGTCGTCGGGGAGGGAGTAGCCGGTGAAGCCTTCGGCCATGGCCAGGATGAAGAGGATGAAACCGATGACCCAGTTGAGCTCCCGCGGTTTGCGGAAAGCACCCGTGAAGTAGATGCGCAGCATATGCAACCCGATGGCTGCAACGAAGAGCAGCGCTGCCCAGTGATGGACCTGACGCATGAGCAGGCCACCACGAATGTCAAAGGAGATATCCATCGTGGACGACATTGCAGCGGACATCGGAATGCCCTTGAGTGGGGCGTACGAACCCTCGTAAACGACTTCGGCCATCGATGCCTGATAGAAAAACGTCAGGAATGATCCGGACAACAGAATGATGACGAAACTGTACAGCGCCACTTCGCCCAGGAGGAAAGACCAGTGATCGGGGAAGATCTTGCGGCCAAGCTCCTTGACCGCACCTGAAATGCTCGTGCGCTCGTCAATGTAATTGGCAGCGGAGGCGGTGAAACCGCCGGATTTCTTCGCCCCGACGGCTTGGCCGTCAGCAGAATCGCGGGTAATTAGTGTTGTCATGCTCGCTCCCAGAAACTTGGGCCGACTGGTTCAGTGAAATCGCTTTGCGCGATCAGGTAGCCCTCAGCGTCCACGGCGATCGGGAGCTGGGGTAGTGCCCGTTTGGCCGGTCCGAAGATGACCTTGCAGTGGTTCTCAACGTCGAACTGCGACTGGTGGCACGGGCAAAGCAGGTGGTGCGTTTGCTGTTCATAAAGTGCGACCGGGCAGCCAACGTGGGTGCAGATCTTAGAGTAGGCAACGATCCCATCATACGACCAAGACTTGCGGTCTTCCTGCTCGATCAGGTCGTTTGGGTCCATACGCATAAGGAGAACAGCGGCTTTCGCCTTCTCTTCCAAACGACCGTGGCCCATTTCAGACAAGCCCTCGGGAATGACGTGGAACGAGGATCCAAGCGTGACGTCTGCTGCTTTGATCGGGGTTCCGCTCGGGTCCATGGTGAGACGGACGCCCTTTTTCCACAGGGTCTCGTGGAGCAGGGCCACCGGGTCCTGGTCCATGGGTCCAAGTCCACGAAACAAGACGACAGCCGGCAACGGGAAGACGACGAGCGCGCCGATCAGGCTGTTCCGAATGAGCGTACGGCGACCGAAGCCCGACTCCTCATTGGCCTGCTGGAAGATCTCGACGGCGCGGGCACGAACCGGTTCGGTTCCCCGTACGGGGTGGCGTTCGTCAACACCCTCCTGATCAGCCATGAGGGCCTTGCCCCAGTGCACGGCTCCGATACCGATCGCCAGCAGGGCAAGGCTGAGGCCGAGTCCGATGAAAAGATTGTTCAGGCGAACGGAACCGGGATCTTCTGCAACGATCGGAAAGGCCATGTACGCGGCGATCGCGAAAACACTACCCACGATGGACACGTAGAACAGCGTATAAACGGTGCGCTCAGCCTTGCGTTCTTCCTTGGGATCAAGGTCGGTGATACGCGGGCGGTGCGGCGGGAGCCCTGGATTGACCAAGGCATCCCGTGTAACGACGGCTGTGCTTGCGACGGATGTCGCGAGCTGCGCGCCAGGCGAGTCGGCGGCGGTTACGTCTTCCGCGCCGTTATCGTCCTTGGCCATTGTTCTCCTTCGTGGGCTGTGTAAAAACTTTGCACTGTGGTGCTCCGTGACGTCCGATCGGTTCCGAACGTCACGTCAGGACCGGATACCCGGCCTAGTTTGATTTTGCGGTGATCCACACGGTCAGGGCCACGATTGCACCCAGACCAAAGATCCAGATGAAGAGGCCTTCCGCTACCGGCCCCAAGGACCCGAGAGCCAATCCGCCCGGAGACGGGTTGTCCTCGACGTACTTCAGGTAGGTGATGATGTCCCGCTTATCTTCGGGCGTCATGTTCATGTCGTTGAAGACCGGCATGTTCTGGGGGCCGGTAAGCATGGCCTCGTAGATGTGCTGGCCCGACACGTTCTCGATCGCGGGGGCGAACTTACCCTCGGTGAGCGCGCCACCGGCACCGGCGACGTTATGGCACATGGCGCAGTTGATGCGGAACAATTCAGCACCCGCCGAAGCATCGCCGGAGGCTTTGACCAAGTCGGCGGTGGGAATGGCCGGGCCGGGAGCAAGTGAAGCGACGTAAGCGGCCAGTGCGGCAGTCTGCTCGGCTGTGAACTGCACCGGCTTCTTCTGTGCTTGCGGACCTTGCATCTGCAGCGGCATACGACCGGTACCGACCTGAAAGTCGACCGAGGCAGAGCCGACGCCGATCAGGCTGGGGCCTTCTGACGATCCCTGAGCGCTGAGCCCATGGCAGGTCGCGCAGTTGGCCGCGAAGAGTTTTTCACCCTGGTCGATGGTCTGCTGCGAGGAAGCATCCGTCGTGGCAACGGCGGTGCTCGTGCTGAATGCTGCGTACGCGCCTCCGGTGAAGAGCAATCCGATGGCGATGAGGGCGACACTGGCAAGAGGATGGCGACGCCCGGTCTTGCGAGCCCGGCGTGTGCGTGGGGATTTGATCGTGGTCATGCTGAAGTTGTCCGCTCCTGTTTTCTATTTAAGAACGTAGATGACCAGGAAGAGCCCGATCCAGACGACGTCGACGAAGTGCCAATAGTAGGAGACCACAATGGCACTGGTGGCTTCCTTGTGGCCAAAGTTCTTGACCGCGAAACCGCGCCCAATCACAAGAAGGAAGGCGATCAGGCCTGCAGTCACGTGAATCCCGTGGAAGCCGGTCGTGATGTAGAACGCCGAACCGTAAGCGTTCGACGAGAGAGAAATTCCCTCTGAAACCAGAGTGGCGTATTCGAACACTTGGCCGGTGACGAAGATCGCGCCCAGCGCGTACGTGAGGAAGAACCATTCAACCATGCCCCACTCGCTCGGCTTCCAACCCGTCGAGCGCGCCTGCAGCCGTTCGGCGGCAAACACTCCGAATTGGCAGGTCACCGAGGACGACACCAGGATCAGCGTGTTGATTAGCGCGAAGGTGAAGTTGTGCTTGTCGGCTTCGAAGAGCCAGAGCTCGGGGGAGGTTGAACGGAGCGTGAAGTAGATTGCGAAGAGACCCGCGAAGAACATCACCTCGCTGCCCAACCACACAATGGTGCCTACAGCCACGCTGTTGGGCCGGTTCACGACGGGCGCACTCGCCGTCTGAGTAATTGAGGTGCTGGTCACCCTTCTATTATGGCCGATATTCCCACAGGTTTTTCTCAATCGGGCGTGCAAATGAGACTTTCTACCCGATTAAAGTCGGCTAATTCAGCACACGAACGGCGTGAATTCGGGGGAGTTGCGTCGGTTCTCCTAAGATCGGATTCATGCTTGAATCGCAGTCTTGGCCCGACATATTAAATTCCCTCCTGGATGGACGAAACCTGAGTGTGGCGGATGCCGCCTGGAGCATGGAACGGATCATGCTCGGCGAGGCGTCTCCGGCCCAACTGGGCGCTTTTCTGGTGGCCTTGCGTGCCAAGGGGGAGACTGTTGACGAGATTGTTGGATTCCGGGATGCGATCCTCGAGCAGGCCGTTGCGTTGCAGGTCAATCCCATGGCCCTCGACATCGTGGGGACCGGTGGAGACAAGTTCGGCACCGTCAATATCTCGACGATGGCATCGATCGTGTGCGCGGCAGCCGGAGTACCCGTCGTCAAGCATGGCAACCGGGCTGCCAGCTCCGCCTCCGGCTCGTCCGACGTTCTGGGCGAGTTGGGAATCGACTTGTCCCGAGACGCGACACGAGTGGCCCAGATCTTCAGGGAGACCGGGATCACCTTTGCCTTCGCGGCGGCTTTTCACCCCGGATTTCGGCATGCAGCGCTCACCCGGAAGGAGATAGGCATCCCTACCGTGTTCAATTACCTCGGCCCGCTGTGCAATCCGGCACGGCCGGAGGCATCCGCTGTCGGTGTGGCTGACCTAGACCGCGTTCCGCTGTTCGTTGGAGTATTTCAGACGCGTGGTGCGACGGCTCTGGTCTTTCGTGGCGACGATGGACTCGACGAACTGACCACGACCGGGCACAGTCACGTCTGGGAGGTGTCACGCGGCCTGGTTACCGAACACGACATCGACCCGCGAGAGCTCGGCATCAAGCGGGCGCAGATCAGTGACTTGATGGGCGGTTCGCCCCGGCACAACGCGGGTGTCGTGCACTCTGTACTCGCTGGCGACCCAGGACCGATTCGCGACATCGTGTTGCTCAACGCCGCAGCGGGTCTGGTCGCCTTCGACCTGGCCAATGACGCCTCTCAGGTGCAGGTGGCCATTCTCGATCGTTTTGAAAGCAAGTTGGCTGTCGCGGCCGAGGCCATTGATTCCAGCGCGGCCACGGCCAAGCTGTCGGCGTGGATTGCGGCGACCCAGGTCTGAGGCCGGAGTCGCCGCGCCTTGGTCGCTCGCTAGAGAACGTCCTCGTCGACCCACCCGAAGGTCTTGGTGACTGCCTTCTTCCAGTTACGCAGTTGTCGGCTACGTTCACCCTCGTCCATCTGCGGTGTCCATCGGCTGTCTTCCTGCCAGTTCGTGCGAAGTTCGTCCAGGCCGCTCCAGAAGCCAACCGCGAGGCCGGCCGCGTAGGCGGCGCCCAGAGCTGTGGTCTCCGCCACGACCGGCCGCACTACGGGCACGCCGAGGATATCGGCCTGAAATTGCATGAGTAAGTTGTTCGCAATCATGCCTCCATCAACCTTGATCTCGGTCAGGGGAACACCCGAATCGGCGTTGACCGCGTCGATCACCTCCTGAGTCTGAAAAGCCGTCGCTTCCAATGCCGCGCGGGCAATGTGACCCTTGTTCACGAACTGGGTGAGTCCGACCAGGGCGCCGCGGGCGTCGGAACGCCAGTACGGGGCGAACAGTCCCGAAAACGCCGGCACAAAGTAGGCTCCGCCATTGTCGTCCACCGTTTCGGCCAGGCCCTCAATCTCAGAGGCCGAGCTGATCATGCCGAGGTTGTCGCGCATCCACTGAACCAGTGCACCGGTCACCGCGATAGACCCTTCCAGGGCGTAGTGCGGAGCGCCGTCGCCAAGCTTGTACCCCAGAGTGGTCAGCAGACCGTTCTTGGAATGCACAATCTCGGTACCGGTGTTGAAAATCAGGAAGTTGCCGGTGCCATAGGTGTTCTTGGCTTCGCCCTGGTCGAATGCAGCCTGACCGAAGGTCGCTGCCTGCTGGTCACCAAGGATGCCGGCAACAGGAACCTCACGCAGCAGGCTCGAGGTGTGCGCGGTGCCGTAGACCTCAGAGGAGGAGCGGATGGAGGGCAGCATCGATTTGGGCACGTCGAAGATGGCGAGGATCTCGTCGTCCCACTGCAACGTTTCCAGGTCCATGAACAGGGTGCGGCTCGCGTTGGTGACGTCGGTGGCATGCACGCCGCCGTCAACGCCGCCGGTCAGGTTCCACAACACCCAGGAGTCCGTTGTGCCAAAAAGTAGGTCACCAGCATCGGCTTTAGCCCGGGCTCCCTCCACATTTTCGAGGATCCAGACAATTTTCGTGCCGGAGAAGTAGGTGGCCAGGGGCAACCCGACCGTCTTCTTGAACCGTTCGACACCGCCATCAGCGGCGAGGCGGTCAACGATCGGTTGGGTGCGGGTGTCCTGCCAAACAATGGCGTTGTAGACGGGAACACCGGTGGTTTTGTCCCACACCACGGCAGTTTCGCGCTGGTTGGTGATTCCAATGGCCCTGATATCGTGCCGGGTGAGGTTGGCCTTGGACAGTGCCTGCCCGATCACTAGTCGGGTGTTGTCCCAGATTTCTTTCGGGTCGTGCTCGACCCAGCCGGCCTGGGGAAAAATCTGCTCGTGTTCGAGTTGACCGGTTGACACGATTGATCCGGCCTTATCGAAAATAATGGCTCGAGAACTGGTCGTTCCCTGGTCGATGGCGAGAATGTAGTCAGTCATTGGTGCGTATCCTCCTTGTGAGTGTGCGGGAAGTACAGATGTGCTCGCACGACAACAGGCCGGTTCGCTCAGGGAACCGGCCTGTTTGTTCGAGTCAGGTGGCGAGCAGTGGCAGCAGAGACAGCGCGGTCCAACCGGCAAGCAGGCCGCCGATGATCGGCCCCACGACGGGTACCCAGGAGTAGGCCCAGTCGGAGCTGCCCTTGCCCTTGATCGGCAAGATGAAGTGGGCGATGCGCGGACCGAGGTCACGAGCCGGGTTGATGGCATACCCAGTCGGGCCGCCGAGGGACGTGCCAATGACGATAACGAGCACGGCGACGGGAAGTGCCCCGAGGGAGGCCAGGCCTCCGCTCGCGCCCTGCCGGTTACCACCGAAAGCAATGACGACGAAAACCAGCACGAAGGTACCAATGATTTCGGTGACGAGGTTCCAGCCGTACGAACGAATGGCCGGTCCGGTGGAGAAGACACCGAGTTTGTTGGCCGGGTCTGGTTCGGCGTCGAAGTGTGGCTTATACGCGAGCCAGCAGGCGATAGCGCCAAGAATTGCGCCGATCATCTGAGCGCCGATGTAGGCGAGAACGGATACCGCGTTGACGGGAACGCCCAACCCGAATTCCTTGGCACCATTAGCGACGAGGCCCAGGGTGACGGCCGGATTGAGGTGTGCCCCCGAACGGTACGCCACCACCACGCCGGCGAACACCGCGAATCCCCAGCCGATGGTCACCATGAGGAACCCACCACCGAGACCCTTGTTCTTGGCCAAAGCAACGTTGGCCACGACGCCGGTTCCAAGGAGAACAAGCATGGCAGTGCCGACAACCTCCGAGACGAATACAGCTCCGATATTTTCCACGAGAACCTTTCTGGTCAGGCCGGGGATGCCGCAGCTACCCCTCTGCGGTGAGCGGACGGCAATAACATAGCGCGCGGTGCAACGGAGGGGAATGGTCTAGTGCACTTCGTTCCTGCCCCTTATTCTGGGCGGTGGCACTGCGTATGTTGACCGTGGGAAACTGACTGGTGTTGGCGGTGCCCGGCCCCGCCGTCTTCCCCGTGTTTCGAGCCGAGTGTCACCGAGTGAATGGATGGTCATGAAAAAGCTCATCAACGATCCCAAGAACGTCGTCAACGAAGCCGTCGCCGGATTTGAGTCGGCGCACGCCGACATTGTGCGGGTATCGCACGATCCGATCTTCATCGCGCGAATCGACGCACCTATTCAGGGCAAAGTGGGAATCGTCAGCGGTGGTGGCAGCGGGCATGAACCGCTCCACGGAGGATTTGTCGGGTACGGCATGCTGGATGCCGCGGTTCCAGGCCCCGTTTTCACCTCACCGACACCCGACCCGATCATGGCAGCAACCCAGGCCGTGAATGGGGGTGCCGGTGTGCTGCATATCGTGAAGAACTACACCGGGGACGTGTTGAACTTTGAGACCGCGGCAGATCTCGCTTCCGCTGAAGGCATCGACGTGCGCACGGTCATCATCAACGACGACGTGGCCGTGAAAGATTCGCTCTATACCGCTGGACGCCGCGGGGTGGCCGGAACGGTGCTGGTCGAGAAGATCACCGGAGCCGCTGCCGAGCGCGGCGACGATCTGGATGGCGTCGTCGCCGTGGCGGAAAAAGTGAACTCCCGCGTGCGCACAATGGGCGTCGCGCTGAGCCCGTGTGTCGTGCCCCACGCGGGCGAACCGAGCTTCGTGCTCGCCGACGACGAGATCGAGATCGGCATCGGAATTCACGGCGAACCGGGTCGGGAGCGGATCAAACTTCAGCCCGCCGATGCCATTGTCGACCGGCTGCTCGGCCCCATTCTCGAAGACCTGCCGTTTGTCAGCGGGGATGAGGTGCTCTTGTTCGTCAACGGTATGGGCGGTACACCGCAGATCGAGCTGTATATCGTGTTCCGTCGGGCTGCTGAAGTATTGAAAGAACGGGGAATCACGGTCACCCGCAGCCTGGTCGGTAACTACACGACAAGCCTTGAGATGGCAGGTGCATCCATTTCCGTTTTGAAGCTCGATGATGAACTCACCAGCCTGTGGGACGCCCCGGTTCAAACCGTGGGGCTACGGTGGGGTCGGTAGAAAGAAGATTCGATGACCCCGAACGAGCAATTCGACGCAGCCCTCACCGACGAGGTGCCCACACTGGACACGGCCTGGACCGTGCGGTGGATTCGGCGCAGTGCTGAGGTGCTCGCCACCAATCGCGCCGCGCTCAATACTCTCGACCGGGATATTGGCGACGGTGATCACGGTGAAAACATGGATCGAGGCTTCCAGGCGGTGTTGCCCAAGCTCGAGGGCCTGGCCGACGAGACAACGCCCGGCGCCGTGCTCAAGCTGGTCGCTACGACACTGATCTCCACCGTGGGCGGCGCTGCGGGCCCGCTGTACGGCACGGCTTTTCTTAAAGCCGCCGGTGCCGTCGGGTCTGCAGAATCGCTGGATGCAGCCGCACTGGTCGCCTTGATGACGGCGGCCCGCGACGGTATCGTGCTGCGCGGCAAAGCCGAGGAGGGCGACAAAACCATGATTGACGCCTGGAGTCCGGCGGTGAACGCGGCGGCGTCAGCGCAGGCGGCAGGTTCGGGTGTGGCTGCTGTATTGCATGCCGCAGCGGATGCCGCAGAGCAGGGTGCGCAGGCCGCGGAACCGCTCGTCGCGCGCAAGGGACGGGCGAGCTATCTCGGTGAGCGAGCCATAGGGCACCGCGACCCGGGCTCGCAGTCGACCGCGCTGCTGCTGCGTGCTGGGGCCGATGTGGCGCTGGTGGCCGAGTGATGGCGGTCGGATCAGCACCCCGTGTCGGCATCGTCTTCGTCTCACACAGCGAGAAAATCGCGATTGGACTTGTTGAACTGGCTCGGCAAATGGCCCCGACCGCGCGCCTCATCGCGGCGGGGGGAACGGACTCCGCCGGGATCGGAACAAGCTTTGAGAAGATCAGCGACGCGATCACTGAAGCAGACACCGGCAACGGTGTGGTTGTGCTCTGTGACCTTGGTTCGGCAATTCTGACCGCGGAAACAGCCCGGGATTTCCTGGAGGCGTCCGAGCAGCACCGGGTACGGATCGTCGATGCTCCGCTCGTCGAGGGCGGGGTGGCCGCAGCGGTGGCCGCTGAAATCGGGGGAGACCTGGATGCAGTGGTAGCGGCGGCGCAGTCAGCGTTCCAGCCGACGAGTAAAACCATGCTCCCAACACGCCACGATGAAACCGGGGACGATGCTTTTGGCGTGGATGCCTCCCTTCCGGCGGCGATATCGCGCACGGTAATACTCATCAACAAAGATGGCCTTCACGCCCGCCCGGCCGCAGAATTCGTGAACCTGGCGAGCACATTTTCTGTTCCGATCACCGTGAACGGAACAGACGCGAGCAGCCTGCTGAGCATCATGTCCCTCGGGCTGGCCCGGGGGAGCAGCGTGCAGCTCGCCTCGACGGACCTGTCGGCTTGGCCGGCAATCAACGCCCTCGCGGACCTGCTGCAATCCGGCTTCGGCGAGGACTAGTCCGTTCGGTCCCGGGAGATGGTCGAAAGATGCGAAAAAGTCGTGTGCCTTTGTGTCGAATCCGGCGTATTGTGAGGGCATGATTCAGGACACGAACACCCCGAGCGGTCCGGAAGAGCGGGGCCCGACCGATTTGCAGGCGTGCCCGATCTGCGGCGAGGTCATGCGCGAACACACCATCGATCACTCCACTCGAAATACCGTGGTGAACTGTCCCGTTGCCCACCCCGGGGCCTGGGACCGCGACGCCTTCGAACCGGTCAATGAATTCGGCATGGTGATTCACCGGTCACACGCCTGAGTCGCAGGGTGGACCACGCCACTCATGACGGCCCGCTCGCCGCGGTGGCGTGCCAACCGCTCAGAAGAAAATGGCTCCGAGGTTAGCCCGGCGACGCGATCAATCCTTGGTCCGCGCGCTGTTGCGGTTTTCGGCGCCGATTTATCGCTGAATGCACGAGGGCGCTTTCTTCGACGATTTCTGCACTGAAAGCCGATTTGTTGACATAATGTACATTATCGGTCATGCACATACTGCTCTCGAGAGGGGTTGAGAATCTTGATTCTGGCGGCGCTACTGCGGTGATTCAAGCCCCCGCGTCGGCACCGACATACGTCGCGAGATGTTCGCCGGTGAGTGTCGACCGAGCCGCTACGAGGTCTGCGGGAACGCCTTCAAAGACGACCTGACCGCCGTCGTGGCCGGCCCCTGGGCCGAGATCGATGATCCAGTCGGCGTGTGCCATAACCGCCTGGTGGTGCTCGATCACGATGACCGATTTACCCGAGTCGACGAACCGGTCCAGCAGGCCGAGCAGATTCTCGACATCGGCCAGGTGGAGGCCGGCGGTCGGCTCGTCCAAAACGTAAACGTCGCCCTTCTCGGCCAGATAGGAGGCGAGCTTCAGCCGCTGCCGTTCGCCACCGGACAGGGTTGGCAACGGCTGGCCAAGGTGGAGATAACCGAGTCCGACGTCGTTGAGCCGACCGAGAATCGCGTGAGCAGTCGGAATGCGTGCCTCCCCCGCACCGAAGAATTCTTGGGCCTCGACCACTGACAATGCCAGCACCTCGCTGATATTGCGCCCACCGAGGTGATAGTCCAGAACGGATGCCTGGAATCGCTTTCCTTCACATACCTCGCAGGGTATCGCGGCGCCCGCCATCATTCCCAGGTCGGTGTAGACGACCCCGGCGCCGTTGCAGTTCGGGCAGGCCCCTTCAGAGTTGGAACTGAACAGTGCGGGTTTGACACTGTTGGCCTTGGCGAATGCCTTTCGGATCGGCTCGAGCATCCCTGTGTATGTGGCTGGGTTGCTGCGCCGGGAGCCCTTGATCGCGCCCTGGTCAACGGACACCACGCCGTCGCGGCCCGAAACCGATCCGGTGATCAGTGAGCTCTTCCCCGACCCTGCCACGCCGGTGAGCACCGTGAGCACGCCAAGCGGAATGTCGACGTCGACGTTCTGCAGGTTGTGGTCGCGAGCGCCGCGCACTGATAGGGCGCCGGACGGCGTGCGTACGGTCGGCTTCAGGGTGGCCCGGTCATCCAGGTGCCGACCCGTCAGCGTGCCGCTGGTTCGCAGCTCGCCGAGGGAGCCCTCAAACACCACTTCACCACCGTCTGTTCCAGCTCCGGGACCCAAATCGATGACGTGGTCGGCGATACTGATCATCTCTGGCTTGTGCTCCACCACGAGTACCGTGTTGCCCTTGTCCCGAAGTTGGAGCAGGAGGGTGTTCATGCGCTGGATGTCGTGCGGGTGCAGCCCGATCGTCGGCTCGTCGAAGACGTAGGTGACGTCGGTGAGTGAGGAGCCGAGGTGACGAATCATTTTGGTGCGCTGGGATTCCCCGCCGGAGAGTGTGCCCGAGGAACGGTCAAGGGACAGGTAGCCCAGCCCGATCTCGCCAAACGAGTTCAACAGATGCTGCAACGAGGCAAGAAGCGGCGCGACGGACGGGTCGGCCAGGGTCCGCACCCAGTCGGCGAGGTCGCTGATCTGCATCTTGCAGGCATCCGCGATGCTGATCCCGCTGATTTTCGATGATCGGGCCCCCTCGCCCAGCCGCGTGCCGTCACAGTCGGGGCAGACGGCGAAGGTCACCGCCCGTTCCACGAAGGCGCGGACGTGCGGCTGCAGGGAATCCACGTCTTTGGAAAGCATCGATTTCTGGATTTTCGGGATCAGTCCCTCGTAGGTGAGGTTGATGCCGTCGATCTTGATTTTCGTAGGCTCCTTACGGAGTAGGTCGTTCAGCTCTTTTTTGGTGAATTTGGCAATGGGTTTGTTGGGATCGAAGAATCCACAACCGTTGAAAATGCGCCCAAACCAGCCGTCCATGCTGTACCCGGGGATGGTCAGGGCGCCCTCGTTGAGCGACTTCGTGTCGTCGTACAGCGCGGTCAGATCGATGTCGGTGACGGAACCCCGTCCCTCGCAGCGTGCACACATTCCGCCGGTGATGCTGAAGCTGCGCCGCTCCTTCACGGTCTGTCCGCCGCGTTCGATGGAGACGGCGCCCGAGCCGCTGATCGAGGCGACGTTGAAGGAGTACGCCTGCGGCGAGCCGATATACGGCTGGCCGAGCCGGCTGAACAAGATGCGCAACAGTGCGTTGGCGTCGGTGGCGGTACCCACGGTGGAGCGCGCGTTCGCACCCATCCGTTCCTGATCGACAATGATGGCCGTCGTCAGTCCGTCGAGCATGTCGACGTCAGGCCGGCCCAGCATGGGCATGAATCCCTGCACGAACGTGCTGTAGGTTTCGTTGATCATGCGCTGGGACTCGGCGGCGATCGTGCCGAATACCAGGGAGGTCTTGCCGGAGCCGGACACACCCGTGAACATGGTCAGCCGCCGCTTCGGGATGTCAACGCTGACGTTCTTGAGATTGTTTTCGCGGGCGCCCTGCACCCGGATCAGGTCGTGGCTGTCGGCAATGTGCAGTTCAGGCGACGGGGTGGCCGCTTTCGTGGTCCTGCTCATCGTTTCTCCTGTGATTGAGGGCACTGGGCAGGTGACGGGCCCACCAGTTCAGAATAATCTCGAACCGTTGCAAACGGTGCCGTGGATGACCGGTGCGGCTCAGGTCGTGGTTCTCCCCCGGAAAAATGACCAGTTCGGTCGGCACTCCCCCGCGTTTGAGCGCCGCATAGTAGCGCTCGCCCTGTGACAGGGGGCAGCGCAGGTCCTGAGCCGAGTGCAGTACCAGGGTCGGGGTAGTCACCTGCCCGACGACAGCCTGTGGACTTTGCGACCGCACGAGGGCGACATCCGTTCCAACGTACTCGTCGCCGAAGAAGTCCCCGATGTCGCTGGTGCCGACGAATGCTTCGGGATCGAGAAAGCCGCGTTCCACGATGGCCGCGGCAAATCGGTGGTCGTGCGCGATCGTCCAGGCGGTCAGATAACCGCCGTAGGACCCGCCCATGATACCGACCCGGTCTGCGTCGAGAACGGGCTCGGCCCGCAACGCTCCGTCGAGGAAATCCAGCACATCGGCCAGGTCGAGGGTTCCCATGCGCTGGCGAATGGCGCGACCGTGTGCCTCGCCATATCCAGATGACCCGCGCGGGTTGCACAGCACCACCGCATAACCCGCGTCGACGTAGACCTGGGTCTCATCGAGGAGCGCGCCGGTGTACTGCGCGAACGGGCCGCCGTGAATGGTCAGGAGGACGGGGTGGGGGCCCGGCCCGGGTGGGGTATGCACCCAGCCGTGCACCGGGTAGCCGTCCCGCCCGGTGACCGTGAGCTCGATGCCCGTCACGAGACCGGTGGCGCGCAGGGCGGCGGAGAAATTAGTGAGGCGCCTGGGTTCGATGTCCTGCGGTTGTGTGCCGTGGAGGACAGCTCGGGCGAGAACGAGGTCACCGGACGTGGCGGCGGACTGCACCGCCGCCACGATTGTCGTGTCCCGCGCATCCACGGCGGTGACAACGGCCGCGCCGCAGTCGACTATCTCGACGTGTCCCTGGCTGTGCACCCGGAGCAGCTCGACCCGGCCCCGACTGACGTTGAGCACGAGTACGGAGCCGTCCGCCAGCGGCGTGATCTCTCCCGTGGCGTCCAGGTTGAGACGGTTCGGGTCGGTCTGGTCTGGGTCGGTCACGCGGATCGGGGCTGAACCCGCACGTGGGGCACCGCTGCGGTACAGAGCGGATACCCGGCCGACGAAATCTCGACCGGTAGCGCCCACATCCGTCGCGAGTAACCAGAGCGTACCGTCATCGGCGCAGGCGAGCGCCGAGATGCTCAAGTTTGCCTCCGCACGCACCGTCGTGCGAACCGGAGCAACCGTTCCGACGCCATCGGTATCGGTATCGGTATCGGTATCGGTATCGGTATCGGTATCGTCGAGGTTGAGTTCGACGACTTCGCTGCGCAAATCGTTGTCGCGACCAGCATGACGTGCCGAGATGGTGAAGAGTCGGGATCCATCGGGTGCGAAGGCCAGCCCGGAATGATCGAAGTCCCCGTCGGTCAGCTGCCGCGCGACCGGAAGACCGGAAGGCCGGGCGGCGGGAACAGCGAGATCTGTCCCGGGCGCGCTTCCCGACTCTGTGCGAGTGACATCGGCCACGGACGGCGCGGTATCCGGCGTCGGCTCGCCCCACACGTTGGGCACGACGGCCAGGAACACGTGCACGCGGCGATCGGTGGTGTAGCCGACCCCGTTCGATCGGTATCGCAGGGTGACGATACGCCGGTACGGCTCGGACTCCGCAGACAAGCCGGTTACAGTGCCATATCGGCCTTCCTGGGGCACCCGGGCCAGGAAGGCGATCGTTTGGCCGTTCGGATGCCACCGAAATTCGGTCACGCCCACAGGGGCGTCGGTCACCGCCACGGGCTCTCCCCCCGCCGCGTCGACAACGTGCACCTGCGCCGCACCGCCGGCACTGACCCGCAGGAACCCGATCAGACTGCCATCCGGGGAGTACCTGGGCGCCGAGTCACGAAAGCCGCGAGTGATGCGGTGTGGAGCCGGCTCCCCTTCCAGCGCGACGGTCCAGAGTTGGCCGACATAGTCATCCGCTGCAAAATCCGCTCGTATCCGGGAGACCACCGCTCGCGAACCGTCGGGATGGAGCGTCGGGCGTGACACCGATGTGAGCAACGGCAGATCGGCGGCCTTCATCGGTTACTCGCCAGCTACTCGCCGGTGAACCCGGTCGTGTCTCCGACGTACCGGGTGTTGCCGACCGGAACGGGTTCGACGGCGGCCGCGACAATTTCCGCTGCGAACTCGCTCACGTTGTAGAGGCGACCCGCCGCCTCTTTGCGGGCACTCAGGGCACCCGGGTTGGACCGTTCGAGCAGGGTCGCCGTGATGGTTCCCTCGATCATGTCGCCGGAGACGACGACGAATCCGATGCCGGACTCTTCGAGCTGTGGGATGACGGCGCGCAGGGCGTCTTCGCCGGCCCGTTTGCTGCGGGCGACCGGCTCATACTCCGGCATGGTCGGTGTGGTCTTGATGAAGTGCGCCTGGTGGCTGGTCACGAAGACAACCCGGGAGTCGTCGCCGAGAAGCGGGATGGCGTCGGTCAGCAGGTTCACCTGGGCGTCGCGGTTGAGCTTCATGGCGTAGTTTTCGGCCATGCCACTCTCCATACCTCCCGACGCATTCATCACGAGAATGTCGAGGCCACCGAATTCGGCCCGAATGGTCGCGAACATCGCGGCTACGGACGCCGGATCGGTCAGGTCGGCACCGACTGTGATGGCTTCCCCCCCGGCGGTACGAATGGCCTCGGCGAGTTTGTGGGCCCGTCCCTCTTTGTTGCGATAGTTGATGACGACGCGCGCGCCCGCTTCGGCGAAGTAGCCGACCGTGTCGGCGCCGATGCCGCGAGACGAGCCGGTGACGAGTACACGCTTGCCCTCGAGTGATCCTGCTGCAAGTGGATTGGTCACGCATGCTCCTCTAAATTCAGTCATCTTGATTTCATGGGCACCTGGTGGCCCGATCAGCCGCCAGCTCCACTTTCGACCTTATCAACAAGCCTCGGCCGCTCCCCCGGCGTGTTGTCCCCGGCACCTGCTAGTTTCAGAGTGAAACGGAACGTGGAGGGTGTCACACATGGTCGACCTGACCGACTATCTCTGGATTTTATGGCTCGTGTTCATTCTCGTGGCCATCACCGTCGAACTTTTGACCCTGGAATTCACGTTCCTGATGATTTCCCTCGGCAGTCTGGGGGGGCTGGGCGCGAATTTGCTCGGCTTGGACTGGTGGCTGCAGATCGTGGTTGCTGCGGGCCTGTCGGTATTGCTGCTCCTCACGATTCGCCCTTTTTTACTGCGTGCTTTACGCAAGGGAGGCGATCCGGCGCTCAGCAATATCGACGCCCTGATCGGAATGACGGGTCGGGTCGTATCGACGGTCACCGAAACCGGCGGACTGGTGAAGCTCGCCAACGGTGAGACCTGGACCGCTCGTCTTCTGCCGCCTGGCCCCGGTGATCAGACCAGTTTCCAAGCCAGCGCCGACCCCGGCCAGCCGGTCACCGTGCATCTCATCGAAGGCTCCACCGCCATCGTCATTACCGCCGAAAGGACCCCGCACAATGCTTGACCCCGCAGCTTTCATCGGTCAGATCTTCGTGATTGCCCTGCTCGCCGTTTTAGCGGTGTTCGTCATCGTCATCCTGTTGCGGGCCATTCGCATCATTCCTCAGGGTAATGCCGGGGTAGTCGAACGCCTCGGCAAGTACCACAAGACGCTTCTGCCTGGCCTGAACCTGCTCGTGCCGTTCGTCGACCGGGTGCGGCCGCTCCTGGACATTCGCGAGCAGGTCGTATCGTTTCCGCCGCAGCCGGTGATCACCGAGGACAACCTGGTCGTCTCCATCGACACCGTCGTCTACTTTCAGGTGACAGATGCCCGGGCCGCCACATATGAGATCAACAACTATCTCGGTGCGGTCGAACAACTCACCACAACCACGCTCCGCAACGTGGTCGGCGGGTTGAACCTCGAAGAGGCGCTCACCAGCCGGGATAACATCAATAGCCAGCTGCGCATCGTGCTGGACGAAGCGACCGGCAAATGGGGCATTCGCGTGGGCAGGGTCGAGCTCAAGGCGATCGAACCGCCCCACTCCATCCAGGACTCCATGGAAAAGCAGATGCGCGCCGAACGTGACCGTCGTGCGTTGATCCTGACGGCGGAGGGCACCAAGCAGTCTGCCATTCTCACCGCTGAGGGAGCACGTCAGGCAGCGATCCTCGAGGCCGAGGGCGACGCAAAAGCCGCTGTCCTCCGCGCGCAAGGCGAGGCCGAAGCCATCACCACCGTATTCAAGGCCATCCACGACGGCGACCCCGACCCGAAACTTCTCGCCTACCAGTATCTGTTGACCCTGCCCAAGCTCGCCGAGGGCAGCGCCAACAAGCTCTGGATCGTGCCGAGCGAACTGACCGAGGCGATGAAGGGAATCGGCAGCGCGTTTGGTGCGAACCCCCAGAACCCCGGCGCGGCTCCGCACTCCGCGGCCACGCCGACAGTATCCGCCACCCCCACGTCGCCGCAGGTTTAGTCGGTGGCTGGGAGCGCTCAGTCAGTATTTCTAGCCGCACCCTATCCTCGTGTATTCGCCCACCGCGGTCTCGCGCAGGACGCTCCGGCAAATACCCTGCTCGCGTTCGCGAAAGCATTAGCGGCCGGCGCAACCCACCTCGAGACCGACGTGCACGTGTCGCGGGACGGTGTGGCCGTCATCAGTCACGATCCCGACCTCGCGGCGCTCGGACAAGACGTGCGCATCGACCAGCTTGCGATCGCCGAGCTGGAACGGATCAATCTCGGTTTTGGCCAGTCGTTCACGTCTCTTGCCGATGCACTCGTGGCTTTTCCTGCCGCGCGATTCAACATTGATATCAAAACAGATGCCGCGGCGGAGCCGGCGGCCCGCGCGATACGTGACCTGCGAGCCACCCCTCGGGTGCTCGTGACCTCCTTCAATGAACGCCGCCGACAGCACGTGGTCGGCCTGCTTCCCGGCGTGGTCTCGTCGGCGTCAGCATCGCTCGTCGCCCGAGCCGTAGCTGCGGCGAATCTCGGTTTCTACGCCCAAGTCCGACGCACGCTGCGGGGGTGCGTTGCGGTGCAGGTGCCGGAACGGGCTGGTCCCGTTCGAATAGCCACTCCCCGCTTCGTTGCCATGATGCATCGAGCGGGCGTTGAGGTGCACGCGTGGACCATTAACGACCCCCTCGACATGATTCGTCTCCTCGACCTGGGTGTTGACGGTCTCGTCACGGATCGCACCGATCTCGCTGTAGCCGCCGCTACTCGTCGAAGCTGAGAATTACCTCCCAGAACGGGGGGTCTGGGAAGGTTAACGCCCAGCTTGATGGTTTAGAACTATGAATGCATCGTGGTCGAATTGTGATCGCGAGCGAGAGGAGACCACACTATGGCTGACCGCAGTTTGCGTGGCATGAGACTGGGCGCACAAAGCCTACAGAGTGAAGAAGGCGTCACCTTCTCCCCTCGGGTCACTCACACCTACCGGTGTGAGACGTGCGGGCGCGAAACGGTAATGATTTTCTCGGCCGATGCCGAGGCTCCGGACGAATGGGAATGCAAGTACTGCGCACGGACCGCGACTCGACTCGTTGACTCCCTGCCGGTGATTGTCGACCACTCTGATGAGAAGATTCCCCGGACCCACTGGGATATGCTGCTGGAACGTCGCACCAGGGACGAACTCGAAGAGTTGCTCGAAGAGCGCCTCTCCGTGTTGCGTCTGCGCCGTGGTGGCCAGCAAAAGATCGGCGCTTAACCGCTGATTGCTTCCCGAACGACCCCGCGCCCCGTGCCGGGGTCGTTGTTGGTTCACGACCCGCGCGACCAGCGGCGCCGAGCGGCACCGATGCATAGGGCCAGGCCAGCCAGTCCCAGACCGGACACGAACCATTCCACGCCCCGGCCAGCCGACATCGCCGGCGTGATGGTGTCGCTGAGCGGAACTGTCTGCACCATGGAACCCGCCGTGAAGGTCGGGAGGCTGTCCAGGCTTTGCCCATCGGGCGTGATGATGGCGCTCGACCCGACCGTGGAGATATTCACCACCGTACGCCCGGTCTCCAGCGCGCGGAGCCGGGCGATGGCTAGCTGCTGAACACTCTCGTCGGTCCGCCCGAAGTCGGCGTTGTTGGTTTGGGCGAGAATGATTTGCGCGTCATCGTCGATCATCTCGTGCACGAGCTGATCGTCGGCGATGTCAAAGCAAATTGCGATGCCCGCCAGAACGCCGTTGATGTCGAAAATATTATCGCGGGTGCCGATGCCGTAGTCCCGACCAATGAGGTCGATCAGTTCCGGCGCGAATGGCCGCCAGAAGGCCCGATCGGGCATATATTCCGCGAAAGGCACTGGGTGCACCTTGTCGTAGACGTCAACGGCTCCCCGACCGGCCTTCCAGAGCAGCGAGCTGTTGTAATAGGTGTCTCCCGGCTTGGTAATGGTGCCGGTGATGAGCGGAGCATCCATTTCGGTGCTGATGTAGTCGAGCACCTGCGCGGCCGGCTGCGACCGGGTGGGGTCGATGTCGCTCGCGTTTTCCGGCCAGACCACAAAATCGACCTTCTCGCCGATCAGCGGCAGGGTGGCCGAGGTGTGGTCCTGCAGAATCTGGCCCGGCGAATTCTCGGCGAACAGTCCGGCATCCGCGTTGCCCTGTACCGCAGCCAGTCGAACCTGGCCGCTGGGGATGGTCGGCCAGTTTGGGATGACGAGCGTGAGCGTGACGGCGCCGACGGCAAGGCCTGTACGCAGCATTCGGGCTAGATCGGGTTCCCTGAACAGCTGCACGGCGAGGGCGCTCAGCCAGACCATGATAAAGCTCAGCCCGGACAAGCCGACCCACGCCACGAGCGGTCCGAACGGGCTCTCCGACTGCGACAAAGCGACCCGGCCCCAGGCGAAGCCACCATACGGCCAGACCGCGCTGATCGCCTCCCGCGCCGTCCACAAACCGGCAACAATCACCGGCACGATGCCGAGCCGGCCCCAGACGCTCGGCCACACGCTGGGACCATGCCTCAACACGACGGCGGTGAGACCGAGCCCGACAGCGAAGAACAGGCTCTCCAATCCGCCGAGCGCGAACCACGGCACGAGGCCCAGGTAGAGGGTGATCCAGACGATATGAATCAGCCAGAACGACAATCCGGCGACCAGTCCGACGAGTAGTCCGGTGGCGAGGCTCCGACCGACAAGGGCCAAGAGCATGAGCGCGACACCGACGGGCGCGAGGAACCACCAGTTTCGATCGGGAAAACCGGCATCGAGGATCGCTCCGCCACCGGCCGCGACGAGAACGGATGCCCACAGCGGCAGGCTGAACGCGCGCTTCCTCCCCCACATGTGGATTCAGGCCACCGAGGAGTACGCGACAATGCCGCGACGAATCGCGTCCATGGCCGCGCGGGCGGTCGGTCCGACCTCTGCATCACCGGCTATTGAGAGCTGGTCGAGCAAGTCGATGGTCTGTTTGGTCCAGCGCACGAAATCGCCAGCGGCCATCTCCGCCTCGTAGAGCACGTCGCTCAGCGCCGCGCCGCGAGCCCACTTCCACATGGCCAGGCTGAGGCCGACCGCGAGCGGGTTGCTGCCCGGTAGTTTGTGGTCGCGTTCGAGGTCGTCGATGCGGCTCCATAGATCCTGGGTGTCGTCCAGTGCCGGACGGAACGGTCCCTTCGGCAGGTAGCGAGCATCGATCAGTCCTTCCTCGCGCCGAGGTTCGAAAACGAGCGCGCAGGCCATCGCTGCGAGGCTCGCAGCGTCGAGCTCTCTCCATAGGCCTCTGCGCAAGGACTCGGCCACGAGCAGGTCACGTTCGGCGTAGATGCGACGCAGGATGCGGCCGCTTTCACTGAGCGCAATCGTGCCACCGGCATCGGATTCGAGGTAGCCATAACCAAGCAGCACATCGGACACACGGTCGAAAACGCGGGCGATAGCTCCCGTGCGCTGCGAGATTTGCTGGTTGAGGCCATCCGTTTGCCGTTTGAGCTTGAACCAACGTTCCGCCCACCGGGAATGGGCCTCCCGGTCCGGGCAGTGGTGGCAGCCGTGGGCGCGCATCTGTTTGCGCAAATTGGCCACTTCACGCTGGCGTTTGTCGCGTTCACCGCGCAGGGAATTATCGGCTTTGGTACCCTCGCGTTCCAGCTCGGTCAGGCGCCGACGAATCGAGGAGTATTCCTCGAAGTTACCGAGATGGCACGTCATGCTGGTCTCAAACCCGGCCAGGGACTCCTCCTGCTGACGCACCGAGCGGGCCAGGTCGACGACGGCCCGATCCGCTTGGAATTGGGCGAACGACGACTCCAGCACATCGCGGGTGCGGGCGACACCGAACTGGTCGATGAGGTTGACCGCCATGTTGTAGGTCGGCTTGAAACTGGAATTCAACGGATAGGTGCGCCGGGAGGCGAGTGAGGCCACAGCCTGCGGATCCAGCCCCTGCGCCCACTGGATGACCGAGTGGCCGAGGGTATCGATTCCGCGTCGACCGGCACGACCGGTCAGCTGGGTGTACTCCCCCGGAGTGATCGGCACTCGCGCCTCGCCGTTGAATTTCTCGAGCTTGTCAAGAACGACCGTGCGGGCCGGCATGTTGATGCCGAGCGCGAGCGTCTCGGTCGCGAAGACGGCTTTGACGAGCTTCTTCTGGAACAGCTCCTCAACGACCTCCTTAAACGCCGGCAGCAGACCGGCGTGGTGGGCGGCGACTCCGCGTTCGAGCCCGTCGAGCCACTCGAAGTAGCCGAGCACGCCGAGGTCTTCGTCTAGCAGTGTGCGACAGCGGTCGTCGACGATCCGGCGAATTTCTTCGCGCTCGTGGTCTTGCGTCAAACGCACCCCGGAGCGGAGCACCTGCCGCACAGCTTGGTCGCAGCCGACCCGGCTGAAGATGAAGAAAATGGCCGGCAACAGGTGTTTGCCGTCGAGCATACGCACGATGTCGCCACGATCCATTCGGCCGGCGTCAAACTGTGGTCGCTGTTTGTCGTGACCTCGATAACCCCCAGCGGATCCGCCCTGGCGGCCAGATCCCCGACCGCGCCCACCCGCCGAGCGCCCGCCCGCATGCGCAAGACGCACGAGTTCTGGGTTTACCCGATGAGTGCCGATCAGGCCGGTGGAATCGAACAGGTCGAGCATATTGTTCTTAACGAGTACGTGCTGCTCGAGCGGCACCGGCCGCTCTTCAGACACGATTACGTCCGTATCACCGCGGACCGCCTGCAGCCAATCTCCAAATTCTTCCGCGTTCGACACGGTCGCGCTGAGCGACACCATGCGTACTGGCTGCGGTAAATGAATGATCACTTCTTCCCAGACGGCTCCGCGAAAACGATCGGCGAGGTAGTGCACCTCGTCCATCACCACGAAAGCGAGATCGGTCAGAAGATCGGAATCGGCGTAGAGCATGTTCCGAAGCACTTCGGTGGTCATGACCACGATGCGTGCCCCCGGGTTGATGTTGCTGTCTCCGGTGAGCAGCCCAACCTCATGTGCACCGTATTCGGCGACGAATTCCTGGAACTTTTGATTGCTCAGTGCCTTCATGGGCGCGGTATAGAACACTTTCGCGCGGGACTGTTGCATCGCCAGATAGATGGCGAACTCGGCCACGATGGTCTTGCCAGCTCCGGTCGGCGCGGCCACGAGCACACTGTTACCGGCCTCCAGGCAGGCGCATGCCTCACGCTGGAACGCATCCAGCTCGAACTTGAGGCCGTCTTCAAATGCGCGCAGTTGTGGTTGGGCGGCCCGGGTGCGCGCGGCCGAATACCGTTCGGCTGGCGATTGCGTGTGCGTCACGTGATCCTTAATAGTTTCTATGTCCGGGTCTGCGTATTACAGCGCGAGTTCTTTTTCGAAAGCCAGCACTTTCTTAGCCGCCCGGCGATCGTGCAGCCAGGCGATGCCGTAGGCGGCAAAGTACAACATGACCATGGGAATGGCCAGCAAGAACATGGAGACAACGTCAGCTGCCGGGGTGGCGATCGCCGTGAAGAGCACGATGACCAGAATGGCGATCCGCCAGGATTTGATGATCGACGCCGCACTGATCACGCCGGCGAAGTTGAGCAGCACGATGAAGACGGGCAGGACGAACGCAATGCCGATCGCCACGACGAGTTTGAGCACGAAGTCAAAGTAGCCCTGCGCATTGATGAATGCCGAATCCTCGGTGGGTGCGAAACTCGTCATGAGCTCGACTACGTGTGGGAGCACGATCCAACCCGCCGCACAGCCGGCCAGGAACAGGGGAATGGCCGTGAAGATAAACCCGAAGGTGTATTTCTTCTCGGTTCGGGTGAGCCCGGGCACCAGGAACGCGAAGACCTGGTACAGCCAGACCGGACTGGAAACAATCAGACCGACGTAGAGCGAAATCTTCAGTTTGAGGTCGAAGGCGCTCGTGATGTCGGGATAGTTGATCTGGGCGTTGCGATGCTGCGCATTGATGATGGCGTAAATCGGTTCGCGCAACTGATCCCAAACGAAATCGGAGAGGAACCAACCGGCGATAGCGCCGACGAGAAGGCCAGCGGCCGCGAGATACAGGCGCTTGCGCAGTTCGATCAGATGCTGCCCCAGCGACATTTTCCCCGCTTCGGTCGCATTTCTGCGGTCGCGGACCGCCACCGGGCTAGGGCTTGACGGCGGGGTCGGCTGGGCCGGCCGCCGTCGGGCCGGACGTTGTCGATGCGTTGTGACCCGTGTTGCCGGTCGGCTGGGCCGGGGCGTTGGGATCCGGTTCGACGGCGTCGCTCTTGATCTCGCTCTTGAATATCTTCATCGACTGGCCGAGGCTTCGAGCGAGTCCGGGGAGCTTGGGCGCACCGAAGAGTAGCAGTACGACGACGAGGATGATCAGGAAGTGCCATCCGGTCAGGTTTTGCAGCATGAGGTTGTGTCCTCTGTGTAAGCGGGCGTGTCGGTTAGCGGGTCTTGCGTACCAGTTTACCCCGGAGGATCCGCGCATCACGACGAAGCTGCCGCCGGTGGGCGCGGTCCCCTCGACGTTGCTCGACGTTTTGGAACAGTACGGCCGAATCGGCGAACACTGCTGGAGTGAACAGAACGGAATCGGGAACCCGATCGAGATCCACCGCCGAGACTTGATCACTGAGTGCTGCCAGTGCGCGCAGGGTGCCGAGCGATTTACGGTACAGCGTTATCGCGAACCAGCTGAGGACAGCGAGCAGAGTCAACGCCAGGCCAGTCCAGATGAGCAGCCACGACCACCACGGCATGGGCTAATCCTTACTGGTCGGGGACTGTTCATCCCCGCCATATTGCGCAAGTCCGGCTTCAGCCCAGTCCAATACAGCCCGGCGAGATTCGGCCGGTTCGAGCACGGTCACGATGCCAGCGAGGCTGGTGACGAGGCGTTTGAGCGCGTGGTCATGAGCAACACGCAGGGTGGTGCGGGTGCGTGCGCCCGAATCGACCAACTCCGAACGTTCGGGACGGTAGTCCGCGAGCAACGGCAGCGCAGCGGTTGCTAGCTCAAGCCGAACGTCGACATCGTCGGCGGAGGCCTGGAAGAGAGTATCGGGCAGCAGCACGTCAACCGGGTGGGCGCTGAGTCGCACGCCAGAGACGCGGGGGTCGCTCATACGGTCCAGACGGAAAGTTCGTACGGCTTCTCGCAAATGGCACCAGCCGCGCAGATACCAGTCGCTGTCGACGGATTCCAGGCGCAGCGGATCGACGACACGGTGTTCATGGGCGCCGCGAGCATTGAGGTAGTCAAATTCGACCTGCATCCCCGTGCTGAGGGCCGTCTGCACGATGTTGCGGGTGGTACCGCCGTCACGCTGCGCGACGGCGAGCTGGGTGGGCGGTGCGGATGCGCCACGGGTCAACTTGGCCATCAACGATGCGATGGCGTCGGTATCGGCATTGTGGGGAAGGGCCGACAGATACTGCAGGCCGGCGATGAGCGCCGCGGCCTCGCGGGCGGAGAATCGTGGGGAGTCGTCGATGGCGACCTGGTGCGTGAGTACGATCCGATCATTCGTTTCGAATTCGTCCCACAAGATGTCAAACAGGTCGCCGTGCAAATACTGGCGTGTTTCTCCGGGGATGCCGGACAGCGCGATGAGGCTGACCAGGGCACGCACCCGCTCCGCAGTCAGTCCGAAGTGCGCGGCCACCTCGGTGACGGTGACTTGTCCCTGATCAAGAAGGTACGGAACGAGGGCAAGTAAGAGCGTGAGCTGGTCGCTGGCGACTCGCGCATGCGTGCCGGCTGGAGTGGTCGTCGCGTGCAGCGACGCAGTCCGGCTGCGCGGTAGGCGCCCAGACGGAGCAACCAAGAAGGTGGCGGCATGAGCGTCACGGGCGGCGACCAGTCGATTTCGCACGGCGGCCCGGAGAGCAGGAGGACTCTCGATGAACACTTCCGGGCCGAAGCCGGCCAGTTCGTCGGCAAGAATGTTCAAGTCGGTGAAGTGCAGAGTGCGCTCGGACGCCGTCGACAGGTCTACCGTGAATGCCGGGTTCTGCGCAGTTTGCCGGGCACCGAGCCGCACCTCGGCATCAGACCCGGGCGCGACGACGATGCGCGCGGTATTGCTGGCCCACAAAGCATCGAGCTCGGCGAGAGCCCGCGCGCCGTCGGTTGTGCCGTTGGCCGCGTTGCCGGTGCTGGTCTCGGTCGCTCCGGCACTGGTTGGAGTAGGAATCGCATTGGGTACCACTGCAACCGTGCCGACGATGCGGCCCAGCAGGAACGTGCGCGGCGCCTGAACAACCTCGTCCGTGGCATACAGATGCCAGCGGCCTTCGTGTTGTACGAGCGCGCGCGGAGTGACCACCCGACGGGCCGAATGCATCTCCCCCGGTTTGAGGTAGAGGAAGGCGACGACCTGCGCACGGCCGAGGGCCTTACTGAGCGGTTCAAAGCTCAGGTCTTTGGTGCGCAGCAGCGGCGCGTAACCGAGGAGCGGCTCGCTCGATTCCACACCGAGGGAGTTCAACTTCATCAGGGCCCGGCGGGATTCGCCGGACAACGATCCTTCCCGCCAGACCGTGCCAGCGAGCTTGAGCAGGGATACCTCGTCGGGAGTGAAGGTCACATCGGCGGGTAGGTCGTAGAGCCCCTTCGGAATTCGATACCGGAGGAAGTGGTTGCTTCCCGGCTCGTCCGCGGGCTCGATCGTTTCGAGTGGAATTCCCAGCTCACGGATGTCGTCCTTGTCGCGTTCAAACTGCCGCTCGAGACTGTCGTTGGATCCGGCCGACGAGTACCGCTGGCGGTAGCCCTGCACGTTGGCGAGGATATCGGCCTTCGTCAGACCGGATTCCGTCGCGACCAAGGCCAGAACCAGGCTGAACAGTCGTTCAGGGGCCGTGACCGTCTGCGATTTGAGAACGGTCCGCGCGGTCGAATCTGGGTGCTGGGGCGTCGAAGTCACGGTGTGATCCTATCGTCCGAACCACACCGCACCCGCGGGACCACGGGCGCGACGGGTACGTCACGCCCGACGGCGTGCAGCGTGTCGAAAATCAGTTGATGCCAAGAATGTCCACGGCGTAAACCAGCGTTGATCCGCCGGGGACCTCGCCTTGCATGTCCGGACCGTAGCCCAACGCGGGGGGAACAACCACAACAAGCTGGGAGCCGACGGTCTGACCAGAAATCGCGGTCGCCAGGCCGGCGGGCAGGTCGGTGAGAGGTGTCAACCGGGGGCTCCTGGTCGGCCAGGTGGATTCGAAGACCGTGTCCCCCTCCCACAGCACACCGGTGTAGTGGATTATGACCGTGGAGTCATCTTGAACCTTGTCGCCCGCACCCTTTTTGAGCACGCCGACTTCCAAGTCTTTCGGCAGATCCCCGGAGGGAACGACGATGCCCGGAGTGCCGTTGGCATCCAGCACAACGGCGGGAAGTCCATTGGCGACGGCCTGGTCAACTCCGTCGGCTTGCGGCAGGAAGGCCTTGACGATGTCCACAACGAGAACAAGGGAATCCGTCGCGGCGATACCAAGCTGGTCGTTGGCACCGATGCCGTCCTCCGGCGCAATCACAACCGCGACACGCCCACCTTCACGGGCACACACCAGACCGTCGACAATTCCGGGAAGGGTCGTGTCACCCAGAGCCAGGGGCATGGCCGTGCTTCCGTCGAAAGCGCTCACTTGAAGCGCAGCACCGGTGGTGCCGTTATACAGGTTCAATTCAACGGAGACCATCTGGCCGGCAACGACCCTCTGCCCCGAACCCGCGATGACTTCGGTGCGCTGGGTGGTGGAGGACTTCAAAGGGGTCGGAAAGTGAACGTCCGGAGCCGAGCCGAAGTCCCCGGTAACCGAGACCAAGTCCGAGGCCGGACCCGACGTGGCGCCGGTATCGCAGGAGGCCTGGCCTGTGCCGGGGCTGGCGCACGCGGTCAGTGCCGTCATCAGGAGGCCGGCGGTGACGATCAGCGCGGATGCTTTGCGCACAAGTCCTTCTTTCGGTACGGGGTTGCTGCAGCATGGATCTGCTGCGCGGGTTGAGGGTGCGGGTGCTGGGGGCCAGATGGCTCCGGCTTCAGCGCGGTACAACCGAAACGGGCCGGGGCCTATTCTAACCGGCGTCGAGGTCGCGAGCCTTGGACAGCTCGGCGCTCATTCCGGCTGCCCGTACGCGTTTACGCATGACCTTGGCGCTCACGTTGCGTTCGCCCAGCGCTCCCGGGGTCCAGGCCTCGACATCCGCGTCGCTGAAGTCCGTCTTGGACGGACGTCGCTTCAGTTCGGGCAGGATCGTGTCGGGGGCGAGGCGGCGAGCGGTGATCAGGAAGCCGGTGTGGCCGATCATGCGGTGGTCGGGCCGAACGGCGAGTCCCTCGACATGCCAGCCACGAATCATCGTTTCATTGGAATCCGGATTGGTGTAAAAACCGGTGCCGCGGATGGCCTCAGCCACGCGGGAGAGCTGGGTCACCGTGGCCACGTAGCAGAGCAACACTCCCCCCGGCTTGAGGGCATCGGAGACGGCGCCGAGGCATTCCCAGGGCGCCAGCATGTCGAGAACGACCCGGTCGACGCTTTGCGCCGGCATGGTATCGGGCAACGTCTCGGCCAGGTCCCCGAGCGTGATCGTCCAGTTCTGCGGATCGTTCCCGAGAAAAGTGGCGATGTTGTCTCGGGCGACGTCGGCAAATTCCTCGCGTCGTTCAAAGGATGCGAGGTGGCCGGCCGGTCCGATGGCTCGCAGCAGCCAAAGCGACAGCGCACCCGATCCGACGCCGGCTTCCACGACCGTGGCACCGGGAAAGATATCGGCCTGCGCCAGAATCTGGGCCGCATCCTTGGGATAGATGATGGCGGCGCCGCGCGGCATGCTCATCACGAAATCCACCAGCAGCGGACGCAGCGCGAGGTGCTCAACGCCGACATTGTTCACTACGACCGAACCGTCGGGCTGCCCGATGATATCGTCATGCGCGAGGATGCCGCGGTGGGTGTGAAAGGTCAGCCCAGCCTGCAGGGTGATGGTATTCATCCGCCCCTTGGGTCCGGTGAGTTGCACACGGTCGCCCACGCGAAAGAGTCCACTGTTTTGAATGACCTGATTGTTGCTCATGCGAGTGGTGCGCTTTCGTTGCGGGCGGACCCGATAGGGGCGAGAGGATGACCGGGAATGGCCGAAACGGTTGACGTGGAGATGTGGTACAGCGCCGTGATGTCATCAAGCGTGCGCCCGTCGAGTGTGGGCCAGCGGGTGTAAGCACCGCTCTCCGGCAGGTCGATCTGGTGCGGAACAGCGATGGTGATAGTGCCGGCGGCGACAGCGGAAGCGACGCCTGGAACGGAATCCTCAATCGCGACGCACTCCCGTGGATCCACGCCGAGCCGCTCGGCGGCAAGCAGATACGGATCGGGATGCGGCTTGCTGTTAGCGACCATATCACCGGCGACGACAACCTCGAACGCGGCGAAATCGATGAGGTCGATGATCTGGCGGGCCATGCGCTCAACGGACATGGTCACCAGTGCGGTCGGAACGCCAGCGGTTTTCAACTCCTGCAGGAGCTCACGTGATCCGGGACGCCAGGGAATGCCGTGTTCGGCCAGCTGCTCTTGCACGCGGTCGGTGAGGCGCGCCACGATGGCATCCGGGGTGAGATCCACACCGCGGGATTGCAGAATCGCCGCGGAAGCCCACAGCCCGGACCCGACCAGCAACATGCCGTCGTCGTGGGTCCAAACACCGCCGAACTCGGCCACCAGCTCGGTTTCCGCGCGCATCCAATACGGTTCGGTGTCGACGATGGTGCCGTCCATGTCCCACAGAACGGCGGCGGGCAGGTAGGCGGGCGTGGGGACGGGCAGAGGAAAAACATTCACGGGATTCAAGTGTAGGGCCACCGCCTATCCTTGACTGAGGCCTCCACGCTGGAGGCCTCAGGAATTGAGGACGTACACGGTGGCTGACGGTAATGGGTTTCTGGGCGGACGACTTCTCGTCGTCGCTTTCGAAGGCTGGAACGATGCCGGCGAGGCCGCGACGGGCGCGGTTCGCGCGCTGAAGGATTTGCTCGACGTCGAGATGATCACCGAGGTTGATCCCGAGGTGTATTTCGATTATCAGTTCAACCGGCCAACCGTTTCAACCAACGAAGACGGCGTTCGAGTCATCGGTTGGCCCGGCGCGATCATGTATGGCCCGACCACACCCGGTGTCCTCAACGTTCCTCTGGCCGAGGACGCTCAGTTGCGCGTCAGCGGAACCAATGCCGGCAACATCTATCTGTGCATTGGCACGGAGCCGTCGCGGAGTTGGAAGAGCTTTGCCGCGGAGATTGTCGATGCGGCACTGGCCGCCGATGTGAGCGGCGTGGTATTTCTGGGAGCGATGCTCGCCGACGTTCCGCACACCCGTCCCATTTCTATCTTCGTATCGAGCGACAACGCCCAGGTGCGCGCCGAACTGCAAATCGAACGCAGCAACTATGAGGGGCCGGTCGGTATTCTCAGCGTGTTGTCGGATGCCGCCGAGACGGCGGGAATTCCTACCCTGTCGATTTGGGCATCCGTTCCCCACTACGTGCATAACGCACCGTCTCCCAAGGCGATGCTCGCCTTGATCGACAAGCTGGAAGAGGTCATCGACGTGGTGATCCCCCGGGGGGCGCTCGTGACGGAGGCTGCCGAGTGGGAGGCCGGTATCAATGTTCTGGCCGGTGAGGACGAAGAAATGGCCGCGTACATCGTTCAGCTTGAACAGGCCCGCGACACCGTAGATTCGCCCGAGGCGAGCGGTGAGGCGATTGCTCAGGAATTCGAGAAATACCTGCGCAAGCGCGGCAGCGATGGGCGCGACGGGCGTGCGGATGGCCGGCCCGATGGGCCCGGCAGCAGGCCTGACGGGCCACGGCACTAGTTACCCGAAGGGCAAGCCAAAGGGTTGCGACCCGCGAAGCAGCACCGGGCTCTACAGGGCGACGCCGAGCAGCGCACTGATCGCACGATTGACCAGCGCCGGATCGTCGAGCGGGGCGGCGGTGGAATCGTCGATGAGCTGCAGGGCCTCGGGGGTGTTCAGGTCATGTCGGAGCGCGACGCGAAGGGATTGCACGAGCGCGGCGGCGGCACCCGGTGTCTCAGCGTTGGTTTCGCTCACGCCCGTAGCTCCGAAGGCCGCAGTCCACGCTGCCAGGCGCAGGACGGCTTCGTCGAGATGAGCCGCGGTCCATTCCCAATCGGTGCGGTAGTGGCGGGCCAACAGGGCCAGTCGAATCGCACGCGGGTCAATACCCTCGGCGCGCAGTCGTGAGACCAGAACGAGGTTCCCGAGCGACTTGCTCATCTTCTCGCCCTGATAGGCGACCATGCCGGTGTGGCTGTACACTCCGGCGAGCGGATGCCCTGACAGCGCCTGGGCATGACCGGCACTCATATCGTGGTGCGGAAAGATGAGGTCAGACCCACCGCCCTGCACGGTGAAGTCGGTGCCGAGCTCTTTGAGGGCGATGACCGAACACTCGATATGCCAGCCGGGGCGCCCCGCACCGACTGGCGATTCCCATGCCGGTTCCCCCGCACGCGCGGCCTTCCACAGCAAGGGGTCGAGGCGATCACGCTTCCCCGCCCGTTCGGGGTCTCCCCCACGCTCGGCGAACAGGCCGAGCATGCTGACCAGGTCGAGGTTGCTCTCGTCGCCCAGCGTCCACTCCGTGCTGGCTTCGGCGGCACGAACGTCGAAGTACAGGTCAGCGGAGATCGTTCCGTCGGCACCGGCGATGGCATCGTCGGTTGGCACGGTGTAGGCGAGGCCGGCATCCTGCAGCAGCGCCACCGCGGCGGCGACCTCGTCGATGACCTCGGTCACCGCGACGTAATCATTCGGCGGAATGATCCCCAGGGACTCCATATCGGTGCGAAAAAGTTCAACCTGCGATTCGGCCAGATCCCGCCAGTCCACGCCCGTCGCGGTGGCCCGCTCCAGGAGCGGGTCATCGACGTCCGTCACATTCTGCGCGTAATGCACGCGAAAGCCAGCGTCAAGCCAAACGCGCTGCAGGGTGTCGAAAGCGAGGTAGGTGTTGGCGTGGCCAATGTGGGTCGCGTCGTAGGGAGTGATGCCGCAGACATAGAGTCGGGCCGCATCGAGCGGGCGGGCCAGCACCAGGCTGTCCGTTTTTGTGTCGTGGAGCCAGGGTGCACTCGACTCGCCGGGGACAGAGACAATTTCGGGTCGTTTCCATGCACGCATAGAACCAGCCTAGCTTCGATGCGGCGATCGCTTTGCGACCCGGTTTCGACGTGGTAACCGCTTCGCAGGTCGGCTACGCGGAGATGACGTTGGTGCCGAGGAGCACGAACAGCACGATGCCCAGGACGATGCGATAGATCACGAACGGTAGAAAACTGCGCTTGGAAATGTAACTCATGAAGAAGGCGATCACGGCGAGGCCCACGCCGAAGGCGACGACCGTCGCCACGAGCGTTTCGAGCGGGCCGAAGATTTCGGGGGTGCAGGTGGTCGCGCCGGCCAGGCAGGGCTCGGCGATGGATTTGTAGACCTGGTACAGGCCACTGCCGAATACGGCGGGAATCGCCAGCAGGAAGGCGTACCGGGCCGCTGCAGCGCGTTCGTAACCGAGGAACAGCCCGGCGGTGATGGTGCCGCCCGACCGCGATACGCCGGGGATCAGCGCGAGCGCTTGCGCGAAACCGTAGATCGCGCCGTGGCCCACGGTGATGTCCTGCAATTGGCGCCGTTTGGCGCCGACGTGGTCGGCAATACCGAGCAGGACGCCGAAGACGATGAGCATGGTGGCGGTGATCCAAAGCGAGCGCAGCACGGTTTCAATCTGGTTCTGGAACAGCAGACCGAGAACGATGATGGGCAGTGAGCCGAGGATGATCAGCCAGCCCAGCCGCGCGTCGGGATCCGTGCGGGGGACGCGGCCCGTGAGCGATTTCGCCCATTGGCCGATGATGCGCACGATGTCACGCCAGAAGAAGATGACGACGGCCGTCTCGGTACCGATCTGGGTGATGGCCGTGAAACGAGCACCGGGGTCCTCACCGGTGCCGAGAAACTGGCCGACAATGGTGATGTGCGCACTCGATGACACGGGAAGGAACTCGGTCAATCCCTGAACCAGGCCCAGGATGATCGCATTCAGAAAGTCCACAGGCTTCGCTCTCTCACAGGGCACCCGGCCCCAAATGGGCCGAGCGTGACGCTCGCGGCATCAATAATTTGACAGCAGATCGGTCAAAACCTGCTTGCCAAACACTAATGCGTCCAGCGGTACCCGCTCGTCCACTCCGTGAAACAGTGCCGGAAAGTCCAAGTCGGCCGGAAGCCGAAGCGGCGCAAAACCATAGCCCTTGATACCGAGGGTGCTGAGTGCCTTGTTGTCGGTTCCTGCGGACAGTAGGTAGGGCAACACCGGCGCTCCGGGGTCGTGGCGTTCCAGGGTGCTCACAACGGCGTCGATCAGCGGCCCCTTGAAATCAGTCTCGAGGCCGATGTCTCGGTGCATCGTGACGATTTCGATGTCCGAACCGACAATCTCTTGAATCTGAGCAAGCACGAGGTCTTCCTCCCCCGGCAGCGAACGAATATCGATGAGGGCTTCGGCCGTGTCGGGAATGACATTGTGCTTGTAGCCGGCGGTCAGGCCGGTGGGGTTGGTTGTCGTTCGCAGGCTGGCCTGAATGAAGCCTGAGGCCGTCCCGGTTGCCAGGGCGAGCTCGTCGGGGCCGACTCGCTGCGCGTCAACACCGAGAATACGGGCAATCTCACCGAGCAATTGCTCAGTCGTGTCCGTCAGTCGAATCGGCCATTCGTATCGACCCAGTTTCGCCACGGCCTCGGCGAGCCGGGTGACGGCGTTGTTCGGGTGGATGCGGGAGCCATGCCCGGCGTCGCCGCGCGCGACCAGTTTGACCCAGATCAGCGCCTTTTCACCGGTTTGCAGCAGGTAGGCACGTTTGCCGCCGAGGGTGATCGAGTACCCGCCGACCTCGCTGATGGCTTCGGTCGCGCCATCGAACAGGTGGGGATGCTCGTTGACGAGAAAGTGCGATCCGAGCACACCGCCCGCCTCCTCGTCGGCGAAAAACGCGACGACGAGGTCGCGCTCCGGCGCTCCGCCGGATCCGATGATGTCTTCGAGGGAGGCGAGGATCATCGCATCCATGTTCTTCATGTCAACAGCCCCGCGCCCCCACAGCAGGCCGTCCTTGATGACGCCAGCGAACGGATCAACGCTCCAGTTTGTCGGGTCGGCCGGAACGACGTCGAGGTGGCCGTGTACGACGAGCGCGTCGCGGGTCGACCCCCGCCCCGGCACCCGCGCGACGACGCTGGTACGACCGGGTTGCGAATCGAACAGTTCGGGCGCGAGGCCGAGGGCCCGCAGCTTCCCGGCAACGTACTCGGCGGCATCCGTTTCGCCGTTGGAACGGCCCTCCCCGTAGTTCGTAGTGTCGAAACGGATGAGATCACGCGCGATTTCGGCGGTCCGGTCGAGTTTCTGAGGGACGTCTACGGTTGGGGTACCCGCTGAATCAGCGGAACTCGCGGCCGGGGGCACGTTCAAAAAGGAAGCCATGATCAAACGCTACCCGTCGGTGCCGTGGGCGGTGACACAACGGGGGTTCTAATCCGTGCTAAGTTATTACCTCGGCAGCCGGTTCATCCGGAGGCCGTTTCACCCAGTCCGGGTGGCGGAATTGGTAGACGCGCTGGCTTGAGGTGCCAGTGCCCGTTAAGGGCGTGTGGGTTCAATTCCCATCTCGGACACGGAGATTTCTTTCGGGAAATCAACGAGGACTGGTTGAGACAGTTCACAAGGCCGGATCCTTTGGATCCGGCCTTGTCTCGTTAAGCCAGCGTTCTGTCCTCGGGTCGATGGTCAGGACAAAATGTCCTTGGTCACAAACCTGCTGTACGCCAACGCCCCGAAAACTGCCAGGTAACAGACCTGCACGATCGCGTTCTGGCCGAACGAGCTGAGGTCGAGCGGTTGCCGGAGCAGGTCGGCGAAACCGAGCCAGTAGTGGCTGAACAGCCACGGATGCAGCCAGGATAGTTGCGGAATGACATCGAGGATCTGCGCGACGACCGAGACCACGATCGTCGCCGCCATAGCCCCCACGGGAACGTCGGTGAGGGTAGAAATGAACAGCCCGATCATCGACAAGCCGAGCAAGGATACGGTGACATAGGCGGCCACCAGCAGCGAACGCAACAGCGACTCGGTCACGCTGATGGTGTCGCCCGACAAGAGCGTGACCGGTCCAACCGGAAACAGGGCTGCCCCGATGAGCGCACCCGAGACGGTGAGGGTCAGCGTCGCTACGAGGCAGAACAGAGCCGCGCCCGCGTACTTGACCAACAACAGCCGTACCCGGCCGGCTGGCGCCACGAGCAGGTAGCGCAGGGTACCCAGGCCGGCTTCCCCGGCGATCGTGTCTCCGGCCACCACACCGATGGTGAGCGGCAGGAACAGGGGGATGGCGACGACCATCGCGGTGAAGCCGACGAACAGGCCGTTCTGGGTCACCCGATCGAGAAACGGCGGCCCCTGCCCCGGCGCCAGCGTGGAGGACGACAGACGAACGGCGACGGCGAGCAGTACCGGGATCAGCGCTACTGCGACCAACATGGCCCAGGTCCGGCGGCGGCGAAACAGCACGGAGATTTCGGAACCGAGCAGGTCCCACCCGCCCCCGCGGCGCACCGGGATATCGCTGTGGCTGGCCGCTGGCAGAACATCACTGGACGACATCAAAACCCTCCCCGGTCAGGGCGACAAAGCGTTCTTCGAGGCTCGGTTCCTCGATCGCGAAGCCGCGGATACGCACCCCGCCGGCGACGAGCGCCGTCACGATGGCCTCGGGCTGCCAGTGGCTACCGACGAGCGGCGCGACCACGACCGGGTCAGCATCATCGAGCACGCTGCGCGCGGGCTCCAGCCCCAGGTGGCTGAGCACGCGGATCGCACCCGGCGCATCCGGCGTGCGTATACGCACCCGGGTCTCACCGACCTGCCGCAGCGCGGCCAGCGTGCCCTGGGCGACGAGGCGGCCGGCACTCATCACGGCGGCGTGCGTGCACATCTGCTCAACCTCGGCGAGCAGATGGCTCGACACGAACACGGTCGTTCCCTCTGCGGCCAGTGAGCGCACGAGGCTGCGCACCTCCCGGGTGCCCTGGGGGTCGAGGCCGTTCGTGGGTTCGTCGAGTACGAGCAGCTGCCGCGGGAGCAGCAGAGCGTTGGCGATGCCGAGCCGCTGCTTCATGCCGAGGGAGTAGGCATGAACCTTCTTGTCGGCCGCATGGGAGAGTCCGACCCGTTCGAGGGCCCGCTGCACTCGCGCACGCCGGGTGCCGATCGGCGCATGCCGATCGGCAGTGTCGAGGCGGCGTAGGTTTGCCGCACCAGAAAGAAAGGGATAGAACGCCGGCCCTTCGACGAGGGCGCCGACCTGGGGCAACACCTCGTGCAGGCGGGCGGGCATGCTTTGGCCGAGCACGGCGATCGTGCCGCTGGTCGGCTGAGTGAGTGCCAGCAACATGCGGATACTGGTGGTCTTGCCCGAACCGTTCGGACCCAGGAAGCCGAAGACCGAGCCGCGGGGAACCGCGAGGTCGATGCCATTCACGGCGGTTTGCGGGCCAAACCGCTTGGTGAGACCCCGGCTCTCGATCGCGAGGTCGAGAGCCGGGGTATCGCCGGTCACAGTGTGATGCGCCTCACTGCGGTGCGCGTCACTGCGGTGACGATCACTCTGCGGCGGCCTGGAGTTGGGCGAGCGGAACCGCGCCGGCGAACATCCGCCCGTCCGCGGGCAGGAACACCGTCATGAGGGACGTTGTCAGGGCGCGACCCCCTTCGACACCATTGGTCAGCTGGTCGATCAGGGGGTTGTTGCCGAGCTCGGCCGGTACGGCGGCCGCGGGCACCTCGACGATGCTGGACCAACCGCTTCCCGTGACCCGGGGCAGTTCTGCCGCTGTCGGACGTTGCGCGCCCGTGTGGTCACCGGTAGCGCGGTCGGGCAGGTCTGGAAGGGCCTGCTCCGTCACCGTGGCGTTGGCCGGCGGCACGAAATCGAACCGGTCGGCGTCGGGAGCGGCAAAATCAATAGCAGTGAAGCCGACCTGCAACGCCGGTGCGCTCTGGCCCTCGGCCATTACGACCACCTGAACCGGCAGGCCGGTCTGAGAGTCGACCGCGATGGAAACGGATGCGACGAGGCTGTCAGCTGCTTTCGGCGTGAGCACCAACTGGTACACACTGCGTCCAGCGACCCGGGCGTCCGTGCCGACCGACACCGTCGTACTCGGGTCCAGCTCGCTGAGAAAACGCTCGGCGAGCTGCGCCGGGGTCGAGAGGTCGGTGGGGAGCTGCGACTTTAGCGCGGCGAACTTCGACTCGGCGGTAGCAGCGAGATCGGCCGGCACGCTCAAGTGTGTCGCTGCGTTGCTGCTCGAGTCGTACAGCCACACATCGCTCCCGTTCTGCACCACGTCACGCTCAGCCATGCGGTCCTTGATCTGTACGCGAGACTGGCTTTCGCCACCGGCATACACCCGGAACTCGTGGGAGCCGCTGAGCAAGTCGAGTGCCGTGCTCAGTGCTCCGATGGTGGACGCTTCCGGGACGGAGGAGGCCGCGCCTTCCGGCCTGGACTCGGTCATTGATTTCTGCATGGATTTAGTCATCCCCGCGCTGAGATCCAGCGCGGGGAGACCGAGATCTGACGATTGGGAGACCGTTCCGGAGAAGGTCGACACCGTGCTGTCGTGCACCAGAAGGAGAACCTGTTCGGGCGTTTTATCGGGTAGATCGACGGCGGCACCGGCCTGGAGCGGCACGGCGATGACCGCGGCAACTACGACCGCCGGTACGACGACGGCGGGTAGCCATTTGAGAGAATTGCGAGACATGATCAACGCTTTGGTGCATTCGGATTCATACTGAGATCGTACGCCTCGGGCGTGCGCCTCGGTGGCGAGATCAGCGTACTTTCAGGTGCCGGAAGGGGATCAGACGGGTTCGCTCTGGCCAGGTGCCTCGTCGGTGATTCCAATGAACTGACTGCCGATCCCGTCGCACTCGGTGCGGCCCAATCCGGCGGCTGGCTCAGGCAGCTCATCGAAGCCATGGTTCGAACAACTGATATAGGTGAACGTCGGCCACCATTTCTTCGGGCGCACGGCTTCGGTATACCCACAGATCGTGCAGGTGAGTTGCACCCACACCGGTTTCTTGCCGGTGCGATTGGCGCGCGACTGCAGCAGCCACACCGGCGCTTCTGCCTCGAGTTTGGCGAGCTGGCCCTCGCTGAGGCGTGAGGGAATACCGTGGCGTGCCGCCATTTCCAGCGGAATATCCAGGCGCAGTGCTGCTTCTCGTCGCGTAATCATCTTCGGACAAGGATAGGCGCTCGGCTGAGTGGGCGCAGCATCCGCTACTCACCGTTGCCTGATTCCATGCCGACGGTTATGGGAGAATGAGGAAATGCCTACGCCTGTGTCCCCGCTGGGATTGCTCCTCGACGTCGATGGTCCGATCGCGAGTCCGATCACGCGCACTATCGCAACACCGAGTATTCTGACCGACCTGATCACCCTTGCGGCCGGGCAGGTGCCGATCGCGTTCATCACCGGGCGGTCAGCCGACTTTATCCGCGAGCAGGTTGTCGCCCCGCTCGTGCTCGCGGGGCTGCCCGAGAACTTTCGCATGTATGGGGTGTGCGAGAAGGGCGCGGTGTGGTTTCCGATCGGGCCGGACGGTATGGGCGACGTGGTGGTCGATCGGGTGCTCGCGCTGCCGCCGGTGGTCATCGACGACGTACGCCAGCTGGTCAAGGAGTCGTTTGCGAACGAGATGTTCTTCGACGAGACCAAGCAGGCCATGATCTCGGTCGAGCAGCGCACCGACGTCAGCGCGGCCGACTTTCGTGCCCGTCAACCCGCGTTCAACACGGCTGCTTTTGCCATCTTGGTGAAACACGGGCTCGGTGTGCGGTTCGACGATCACCAATCGCCCGACGCCTCTGGTCAAATTCCGTATCGGCTCGATGCCACGATCATCTCGACCGATATCGAATCGGTCACGCTGGACAAGGACCACGCTGCCAGGCGAGCCCTCGCCTACTTCGCGCAGAGCGGCCCGTTGCCCCGGCTGTGGCGATCCGTGGGCGATTCGCGCAGCGACTACCGAATGGCCGACCACCTGCACGAGGCTGGTTACGACGTGTCCCATGTGGATGTGCGGCCATCCGATGGGATTCTGGACCGACCGTACCCGGTCATCGTGATCGGTGACCAGATTCACGATGAAGCCGGGGCGACTTTTCTGCGCTATTGGGTCGACAAGCTAGCGCTGCGCTCGTAACCACGGATCGACTAGGTAGTGACGAATCGGATGCCGTTCTGCAGGGTGCTGCGCAGCTCGAAGACTTTCTCAAAACTGCCACGTTCCATGCCGGCCAGCCCGTCGCGGAGCACCCCGATGAGGCGCGAGCGCGGAATCACGATGATCATCGGTCGTCGGCCGCGTTTGGGCAGCGACATGGGCTCGTCGAGGGCCCCATCTGGCAGTACGACAATGAGCGCCGTGAAACGCACCTTGAGGCCACGGGCGATCATTCGGGCGGCGTCGTCGAACCGGTGGATGGGGCGATCCTCGTCGGGCAGGTCGTCACCGACCAGTTCGCCGCGGCGCAGCTGCACCGATCCGCCCCAGTCCTCGGATAGTACGCCGAACAATCCGGCCGGGCCGAGGATGATGTGGTCGAGCTTGTCGGTCTGGCCGCCGGTGTCGATGTCGTGCCAGGCGGTGAATCCGATGCCTAAGTTGGCCACGAGCTGGGCAGTGGCCTCCTCGGCGAGAGCTTTGGCGAGGCAGTGGCGCACGAGTTTCGGCGCGCTGCGAATGAGAGCAGGGGCGTACGGATCGTCGATCACCGTGCCGCGGCCCGCCCATTCGCGTACGAGATCGAGGTATCTCAGCCGCGCCTGGCCGCCGGGGTGGCCGTGCATGCGGGTTTTCAGGCTGGACTTGGTTGCGGGGCCGCGGGCGGAGGGAGCCGCGTAGGCATCCCTTGCGGTACTCGGTTCGGTGTTGTCAAAGCGTCGACGATCGTAGGCAGCCCGGTTCTCGGGGTTACCAATGCGTTCCCAGGCTAGCTGCAGAGCGTGGAATTTGGTCGCGTTGCCGCCGACGTCGGGGTGGGTCTGACGCAGCAGCAGTCGGTAGGCGCGTCGTAACTCATCGTCGGTCGCGCTCGGGCTCACGCCGAGGACCTCATAGGGGGTGGATGCGGCCGGGCTGTCTTGCATCCTGGGCGAAACCTTTCCGTGTTCGTAGGCAATCGCTGCGAAAACGACCGAGAGGTCATGTTACCGCGCGATTCTGACACCGCGCCGAGGGTGCCCGGTGTGATTGACCGGCCTATTCTGTGCCACGATCAGCCTGTGACCCTGAGACTCGCGCACCTGCACCGGTACAGCACCCGGCTGATCGTCATGCTCGTCGTCGGAATTGCCGTCGCTGTGGCGGCCAATGTTCGGGGTGATTGGAGCCTTGCGGTAATCCTCGGCTGGGCGGCCGCTTGTGTGACCTATATCGGCTGGGTCTGGATCGTCGTCGGTCGCCAGGATGCGGATACGACGGCCAGCCATGCTACCCGCGAGGATCCCTCACGAGGCGTCTCGGAATTCCTCCTCCTTCTCGCCGGGCTGGCAAGCCTCGGTGCCATCGTCGTACTGCTCCTGGGTACCAACGCAACCTCTGGGTCGCAGCGCGGCCTACTGGCCGGAGTGGCCATCGTCAGTGTTGCGCTGTCCTGGGTTCTGGTGCACACCCTGTTCACCCTGCGCTACGCGTCGCTGTACTACAGCGACTCACCCGGTGGCATCGATTTCAATCAGCCCGAACCGCCGCGGTACAGCGATTTCGCCTATCTGGCCTTCACGATCGGCATGACCTATCAGGTCTCGGACACGAGTATCCGAAATCACGCAATCCGGATGGCAGCCCTGCGGCACGCCTTGCTGTCATTTCCGTTCGGATCGGTGATTTTAGCCACGCTGATCAACCTCGTAGCCGGTTTGCTGCATTGAGTAGCGCGGCCGGCGCGCTCAGGCGAGCAGGTCGTGGTTCAGTTGCGGAGCAGGTGGAACGGAATCGCCATGGCCACGGACACGCAGAGGATTCCGCCGATGAAAATCGGTGCCATCAGGGCCGTGACCGAAAAAGCCAGGCCGAACAGCCAAAAACCGAAAACAAAGATCGCAAAGGCGACGACGAAGGCGACAATGTTCATGGGTGGTCCTTTCACGGCAGCGCCCGCGTAATTTCGACAGTCACTGATTTGAGCGTACTGATCATTCGTACTGATTCGAGCGTACCGGTTGGGGTCCGGTGCCATTACATCGAATCGTTGTTGATCGGTTCGATCAGTTCGGGGCCGTTCCCGGTCACCGGGGCGACTTCGTGGAAATTGAGGGATTCCACGACTATTCGAGAGGCTGCGACAGCGGCATCGACGAGGGCCTGGTCGCCTTCGGTGGCCGGGTCCAACCAGTGGTCCCACCACTCCTCCGGCAGGGCAACGGGCGTGCGATCGTGAATCTGCGCGAGCGGACCCTGGGCGTCCGTCGTCAGGATGGTGGCAGACAGTACCCAGCGCGCCGGATCATTTTCCACTGCCGCAGGATTCTTCCACCAGGAATACAGGCCGGCGAAGGCGAGCGGCAGGCCATCGTCCGAGTGGACAAAGAACGGCGTCTTCACGGTGCCCTCGGTGTGCCATTCAAAGTAACCCGTTGCCGGCACAAGGGCCCGGCGTGAACGCACGGAAGACTTGAAGGTCGGTTTCTCGGCGGCGCTTTCTGCCCGAGCATTGAAAGTCGGAAATTTCGAGGTCGGTTCTGTCGCGAACGAGGGAATCAACGACCAGCGGGCCGATTCCAACCGGCGCACGGCCGGGTCGGTCCTCGCGGATTCGAGCACGATCGGAATCTGCTCGGTCGGTCGTATGTTCCACGACGGCTCTGGCAGGTTTTCCCCCTCGTGCTCGACATCGAACATGGCAGCCAGGTCGGGCGCCGTATCGGTAATGATGAATCGACCACACATGCCCCCAGAATACCGTGGCCGGTGGACGGGATCCACGCGTTCTCGGCTAGCGTCGATGCAATGGACGATCGATATAGTGCAGACGTGCTCTCCCCCGGCTGGCGTGACGCCGGTCGCATCATCATTCCGACGCAGGAAGCGACGCGTGACCTTGTCGTCGAAGAAATCGCCACCGGATTTTGCGGTGCCGTTCTGCGGGTGGAGAAGAAAATTGTCACGCTGGAAGATCGGCACGGCAAGCTGCGACTGTTCCCGCTCGGTTCCGGTTTTCTGATCGACGGCCGCCCCGTCACTCTGATTGCCCCGACCATGGCCGCCGCCCTGGGCCGGGCACGTACGGCCTCCGGCTCGACGGCCATGCCCAACGCGCCTGCCAGGGTCGCGCGCGCCAGTCGCATCCTAGTCGAGGGACGTCACGATGCCGAACTGGTCGAAAAGGTCTGGGGTGCCGACTTGCGCATCGAAGGGGTTGTCGTGGAATACATCGAGGGCGTCGATAACCTGGACGCAATCCTGCGCAACTTTCGCCCGAGCGTCGGTCGCCGGGTGGGAGTACTGGTTGACCACCTTGTGCCCGGCTCCAAGGAGAGCCGTATTGCCGAGGCTGTGGCTCGCGGACCGTTCGCCGCGAGCGTGCTCGTGGTGGGGCATCCGTTCGTCGACGTGTGGCAATCGGTCAAGCCCGCTCGCGTCGGCCTGAGCGCCTGGCCGGAGGTCCCGCGGAGTATCGAGTGGAAACACGGCATCTGCGACGTGCTCGGCTGGCCGCACGAGGAGCAGGCCGACATCGCGCGGGCCTGGCAACGCATTCTGGGTCAGGTGCGCACGTTCGCCGATCTCGAACCGCAACTTCTGGGCCGGGTGGAACACCTGATCGACTTCGTCACAGCCGAATGAGCAGATTTTCCCTTTACCCGGGAATCTTCATGAACGCGCGCAGAGCACTGATAGACCCGGCGATCACCAGTTATTTGCGCACAACGTGACGTTTTCCGGTAAAAAACGTTGAGAATTCCGAAACCATCCAGACTTGTGGGCTAGTGTTAGACACGAAGTTGTAGTGCTTGCACGTCTTAAACGCACTGATTGTGATTCATCTGGATTGCAGCTAGTGCGCCACATTCCTTTCGGAAGCGGACGACGAATACCGCGACGAACGGTCCCGACAGTCGGGGCCGGTCTAACACTCCTGGAGGAGTTTTACAAATGGCAACAGGTACCGTGAAATGGTTCAACGCTGAAAAGGGCTTCGGCTTTATTGCACCCGACGACGGAAGCGCCGATGTTTTCGCGCACTACTCCGCGATCGCGTCGAACGGTTACAAGTCCCTCGATGAAAACCAGAAGGTCGAGTTCGAGGTAACCCAGGGCCCCAAGGGTCCTCAGGCCGAGAACATCCGCGCCCTCTAAATAGAGCTTGCGAAGAATGCCTTCCGCTTCGGCGGGAGGCATTCTTGTTTTAAGGGATGCCATCGACCGGCCGGAGCCGGTCGATGGCATCCCTATTTGACCAGGTCCTGCCAGCCGTCACCGTCGACATACTCAAAGATCAGGTTCGTCTCGGTGTGAGCGACGGCCGGATGCTCCGCCAGGTGTTCCAACACAAAGTCACGCAGGTGAGACGCATCCGCTGCGGCCACGTGCAGCAGGTAGTCGTCGGCGCCCGCGGTGTGGAACAGCCCGATCACGCCGGGCCAGTGCGGGGCGGCGTTCCGAAAGTCGTCGATCTGCACCCGGGCGTGCTTGACCAGCCGCACCGAGATGAGTGCCTGCAAACTTGCGCCGAGCGCGGCCAGATCGATATTGGCCCGGTAGCCACGAATGTGGCCGAGCTGCTGCAACCGGCGGAGGCGTAGGGAGACCGTGGACTCGGCGACGCCGATTTCGTTCGCCAGAGCTGCCCCCGACGCCCGGGCATTGACCGACAGGGCACGCAGCAGTGCACGGTCAACCCGGTCAAGTTCCGGCTTCTTCGATTCCATCAAGAGACTCCCTCGTTACCAAGGAGTTTATGCGATTCAAAATAAACCTTTGCAAGGGTCTGCAGCGTCACTTGCGCGGGCGCACAGAATCTGTTTTCGTGAGCACATGTTGCCACTGGTGTCACACATTGAAACCCTTGCCGTGCACGCTGGAATGGATGGCCTCACCGAGGCCGGTATCCACGTTCCAGGCATCGACCTATCGACTACCAATCCGCTGCGCGGCGTCGAGTCCGGCGGTGAGTCGTACGAGAATCTCGCCACCGGGGGCACTCCTGAACCCGGGGACTCTGCGGTGTACCAGCGCCTGTGGCAGCCCGGCGTCGCCCGGTTTGAAAATGCTCTCGCAACGTTGGAGCAGGCTGAGGGCACGGTGGCTTTCGCCACCGGGATGGCCGCCCTGACAGCGACTCTGATCGCGACGGTGACCGCTGGCAAACCGCATATCGTCGCCTTGCGGCCCCTGTATGGCGGAACCGACCACGTCCTGAGCAGCGGGCTCCTTGGCACGACGGTCACCTGGACCGATCTGGCCGGCGTGACGGCGGCCATCCGTCCGAATACGGGCCTGGTGATTCTGGAAACGCCGGCCAACCCCACCCTCGAACTGACCGACATTCGGGCGGTCGTGCACGCTGCCGGAGCCATCCCGGTTTTGGTCGACAACACTTTCGCCACCCCGGTGTTGCAACGCCCGCTTGAATCGGGCGCCACGCTGGTGCTGCACAGCGCGACCAAATTTCTCGGCGGACACGGCGACGCGATGGGCGGGACGGTCTCGGGACCGCGGGAGTGGATGGTGCGTCTGCGCCAGGTGCGCGCGCTGACCGGTGGTTTGCTCTCGCCGTTCAATGCCTATTTGCTGCACCGCGGATTGCGGACCCTGCCGGTGCGGGTCGCGGCCCAGCAGGCAACGGCGGCCGAGGTGGCGACTCGACTGGCGGGCCACCCGGCGCTGGTGCGCGTGCTCTACCCTGGTCTGCCCGGGCAGGATCCCCAGAGCTTGATCGGGCGGCAGTGTTCCGGCGCGGGTTCGCTTCTGGCACTGGATCTCGGCGGCTACGCGGCGGCCCTGCGCTTCACCGAGGCGCTTCGGCTGATTACCCACGCCGTGTCTCTGGGCGGTGTGGACTCCCTCGTGCAGCATCCGGCGTCCCTCACCCACCGGCCGGTCGCGGCCGAGGCACGGCCAGCCGCCGGCATCGTGCGTATCTCCATCGGGCTGGAACAAGTGGATGACCTCATGGATGACCTCCTGACCGCTCTCCTGGTCGCCCGGGTGCCGGTGAGTGCCGGGACCGCCCGGCAAACCGTGTCGCCGTCGGCCTAGCTACGGCCGAGCCTGCGGCGGAGCAGGTCGATGCGCATCTGCAGCTGGGTGACGCTAGCCTGGGCGACGGCCGGGCCGCCGCACAGCCGGCGAAGCTCGGAGTGGATCATGCCGTGCGGTTCATTGGCGAGTTTCGACCACATGCCCACAAGGCTCGACAGCAGAGTGCGCTGTTCCTTGAGCGTGCGGTACAGGGGTGGTGGCTCAAGTGGGGCGATTTCACCGCTCACGGGGTCTTTACGCCTGTCGGTTGACCGCTTGGACTGCCTCGATTGACGCTGACGCAACAGTTCGGAGACCTGTTCCGGCTCGAGCAGGCCCGGGATGCCGATGAAATCGAATTCTTCATCTGTGCCAGGTTCGGCGAGTTCCCCGAACTCGTCACCGTCAAACATGACCATGTCGAAGGTCGCCTGGGAGTCGAGCGCCTGCCAGGTGACATCGTCTTGGCCGAGGTCGTCGGAGGCCTTGTCTTCCTTGTTCGCCGCCGCGACCATGGCGTCTTCGGGGTTGTACATGCCGTCGTCGCCGTCTTCACGGTTGCTGCGGTCGAGGGCGTGATCGCGTTCGAGTTCGAGTGCGTTGGCGAGGCTGAGCAGGCCGGGAACGTTCGGCAGAAAAATGGATGCCGTCTCACCACGCCGGCGAGCTCGCACGAACCGGCCGATGGCCTGGGCGAAATAGAGCGGGGTGGCCGCGCTCGTCGCGTACACGCCGACAGCGAGGCGTGGCACGTCCACGCCCTCCGATACCATGCGTACAGCGACCATCCAGCGACGGGTATTTTTGGAGAACTCATCGATCCGGTCGCTCGCCTCCTTCTCGTCGGAGAGCACGATCGTGACGGGTTCACCGCAGATGTCTTCGAGAATGACCGCGTAGGCGCGTGCGGTGGTCTGGTCGGTGGCAATGACGAGACCACCGGCATCCGGAATACCGTGCCGTACTTCGGTCAGTCGGGAGTTAGCGGCACGCAGCACAGAGGGAATCCATTGCCCGCTGGGCTCGAGCGCGGTGCGCCAGGCCTGGCTCGTGATGTCCTTGGTGTTGCCCTCGCCGAGTTTGGCTTCCATCTCGTCACCGGCCCGGGTGCGCCACTTCATGTGCCCGGCGTAGACCATGAACATCACCGGGCGCACCACGCCATCGGCAAGGGCACGGCCGTAGCCGTAGGCGTAATCGCTCTGCGACATGCGGATGCCCTGTTTGTCGGGGAGATAGCTGACGAAGGGGATCGGCGAGGTGTCTGAGCGGAACGGGGTACCGGTCAGCGACAACCGGCGGGTAGCCGGCCCGAAGGCCTCGCGGATCGCATCGCCCCAGCTCAGGGCGTCTCCCCCGTGGTGGATCTCGTCGAGAATGACGAGGGTGCGGCTCGACTCGGTGAGCTGCTTGTGTAGAGCGGCGCGCGCGGCGACCTGGGCGTAGGTGACGACAACCCCGTGGTAGTGGCTGCCGTAACTGCGGTCGGCGTTCTTGAACATGGGATCCAGACGGATGCCCGCGCGTGCCGCGGCATCTGCCCACTGGTTCTTGAGATGCTCGGTGGGGGCAACGACGGTGATGCGGTCGATGGTTCGCCTGGCGCGCAGCTCGGCTGCCAGTCGCAGGGCGAAAGTTGTCTTGCCCGCGCCCGGCGTGGCCGCGGCCAGAAAATCGCGAGGTTCGTGCACAAAGTACGCTTCGAGCGCCTCGGCCTGCCAGGCGCGCAACTTGCCGGCAGTACCCCACGCGGCGCGTTCGGGGAAGGACGGAGACAGGTGTTCGGCTGCACTCGTTCCCTGTGCGGGACCAAAAACCGATGGAGTATTCACTTCTGACAAATCTACCAAAGCCCACCGACGTTCGCGTTCGCACGGGTGAGTTCGGCTGAAGACTGGGTGTTCCGTCAGAATGGATCGATGACGAAGCAACAGCATCCATGGTCGCGTTACGTCGCCATCGGCGACTCGTTCACCGAGGGCATCGGCGATCCCGAACAGAAGAGTCCCGGCGGGCACCGGGGCTGGGCCGATCGGATGGCCGAGATCTTGAGCGACGGTACCGAGGATTTCGCCTACGCCAACCTGGCCGTGCGCGGCAAACTCATTGGCCAGATTGCCGAGGAACAGATCAAGCCGGCCCTGGCCCTGCGCCCGGACCTGATCACCTTCTCGGCCGGCGGCAACGACGTGATCCGGCCCGGTGCCGACCCGGATTTCATAGCCGCACGCTGCGATGCAGCCATTTCGCAGCTGCGTCAGGACGGCGCGACGATCGTGCTGTTCACGGGAGCCGACCTGGGATTCTCCCCCGTTTTTCGCAGCATCCGCGGGAAGGTCGCGATCTACAACGAGAATCTGCGGGCCATTGCCACGAAGCACGACTGCATCGTGGCCGATATGTGGCAGCTGACCGAAATTCGAGACCCGCGGATGTGGGCGCCCGACCGGCTGCACCTGAATGCGCTCGGGCACCACACCGTGGCACGCATGGTTCTGGACACCCTCAACGTGCACAATTCACTCGCGCCGAGCGAACCTGAGCCGATGCCCGGCACAAACTGGCGCCAGGCCCGCACAGAAGACCTGGCCTGGGCGCGGGAATACCTCGTGCCTTGGGTACTGCGCCGGGTACGTCATCAGTCCTCCGGTGACCACGTGCTACCCAAACGACCCGACGCTGGCCCGTTCACGCTGCCGCCGGTCTAACCGCATGATGACGTGTAGACCGGACGAGGGCCGGTCCTCGAGTGGCGATCCCTGGATTGCGATCGCGCTCGAGTCGAATTCTGAGCACGCACGTCACCCACCATTCGCTCGATAGTGATCTGCGTCCAAGTTGCACTTCCGACCCCGACATGAAAGTATCTGCATATGAATGCAGATAACCACACTTGTGGTCGGGGGCCGGACAGTCAGTTCGTCGAACTCGCAGTCGAGGTTTTCACGATGCTCGCCGACGCGACCCGCGTGCGCCTCATCCTGGCGTTACGCGACGGAGAGTTGTCGGTGAACCATCTGGCAGACATCGTCGACAAGTCCCCGGCAGCGGTCTCCCAACATCTGGCCAAGCTGCGTATGGGCCGGATAGTCACGACGAGGCAGGAGGGACAGCGGGTTTTTTACCAGCTCGAGAACGAGCACGCATCTCAATTGGTCGCTGACGCGATCTTCCAGGCCGAGCACTCCCTCGGCGGCACCCCCCGCCACCACCACCACCAGACAAACGAGGGATCATGAACAGTCCCCACACCAACGACCACCCGCACGCCGCGGCACCCACCGGCGCCCACGGCCACAGCGCCGCGCAGGAGGCGGAACGTGCCCAGACTCACGAGCATGAGCACCCGCACGGTGACCACGATCACGATCACGATCACGATCACGACCACGACCACGACCACGACCACGGGTCGAACCATCACAGCCACCCGACCGGGATCAAGGGATTCTTCTATGGGTTGTTCGTGCCGCACTCCCATGACGCGGCGGACTCGATCGACGACGCGCTGGAGGCAAGCAAGGAGGGTATTCGGGCGCTGAAGATCAGCATGGTCATCCTGCTCGCCACCACCGCCCTCCAGCTGGCCGTTGTTCTGATCAGTGGCTCCGTCGCGCTGCTGGCAGACACCATCCACAATTTCTCCGACGCTCTCACCGCCGTCCCGCTGTGGATCGCGTTCCTCCTCGGCCGCCGCGCCGCGACGCGCCGCTACACCTATGGTTTCGGCCGTGCCGAGGACCTTGCCGGCCTGTTCATCATCGCCGTCGTCGCGCTGTCTGCGATTCTCGCTGCCTGGCAATCGATCGACCGCATCTTCAATCCCCAGCCGTTACATAACCTGGGCTGGGTGCTTGCCGCCGGAGTGATCGGCTTCATCGGCAACGAAGTTGTCGCCGTCTATCGCATCCGGGTCGGGCAGAAAATCGGCTCCGCTGCCCTGGTCGCCGACGGCGTCCACGCCCGCACCGACGGCTTCACGTCCCTCGCGGTCGTGGTCGGGGCCGTCGGGGTGATGCTCGGCTTCCCCCTGGCCGACCCCATCGTCGGTCTCATCATCTCGGCCGCTATTATCGTGCTGCTCTGGGGAACCGTCCGCTCCATCGGGCGTCGACTGATGGACGGCATCGAACCAGCGCTCGTCGAACGCGCCGGACACGCTCTCGAGCACACCCCCGGCGTACTTGCCGTCTCCCGGCTGCAACTGCGCTGGGTCGGCCACCGGCTCCAGGGCGCTGCCGTCGTTCAGGTCGCGGCAAGCAACACCCTGGCCGAGGCGGAAGCGATCGTCCACTACGCCGAACACGAGCTCAGCCACGCCTTGCCCAACCTCGACGACATGCTCATCCGCACCAGGATCGCGGCGCCAGACCCGGTTAGGCCGCCCACACAGTAGAACGCCGTCCACCGTGAAGCAGCGTACGGGGACCATCCCGGCCTGGATCATCGGGAAGAAATCAGAGCGACCCACCATTTTCATGCGGGTCTGGACGTACTAGTCCGCAGAAGGTTCCCGGGCCGGGAAAACGTGGCTTAAGCGGCAGGGCGGCCGTGTCAGCCGGCGGCGAGCTCGCCGGGATGTCCCAGACGCCAGGCCGGGCCGGGATCGGTCAGGGTGCGCTGCAGTTCGAGCGGCACGGTCACCGTGGTCGGCGTTGCCGTGCCGATCGTGAAGGATACCTCGCCCACCTCGTCGCCGGCTCGGCCGATCTGTACATCGGCGGCCCGTGCGGCGCCCGTGATCGGTGAGTCCGACCAGACCACAGCCGATGCCTTCCGCTCGGCGACGATGTCGCTGACGTCACCCCACCCGGTCGTGTAACTTCCGAAGACGGCACCCCGCTCGGCCAGGACCACTTCACGGAACCCCGGCTCCAGGCTTTGAATCAGGTCCTCAATCGCAGAATTGAGCTCGGAGTGGGTGTCGCCGCCGAGCACCACTCCGACGAGGGTGACGGTGCTGGTGCCGACGGTGAAATCGGTTGAGAACAACAGGCAGGCGCCAGCGACATCCGTTGTACCCGTCTTGATACCGTCGACGCCGCCGCGGCCGAGAAGCTTGTTGGTGTTGGTGACGGTACCGATGACGGGCAGGACCGCCGACGGGAGGGAGACGATTTCGGCGAGGGCTGGGTGACCGACCACGAGTTTGCCGATCTCCACGAGGTCGGCGAGGCTGCTCACGCTCGATGCGGAGAGGCCGCTGGTGTCGGCGATACTGGTCTGGTTCAGGCCGTTCTCGGCCAGCCAGGTTTTCGCAGCCGCCAGGTAGTTGTCCACGGACCCGTACGCCCACACTGCGAGGGACGCCGCATAGTTATTAGCCGACGGCAGCAGCATCGCCTCGAAAGCTTCACGCTGGGTGAGGACCATTCCAGGCACGACAGGAGCCACCGAACCGTTTTCGGCGACCGCGGCGTAATAGAGGTCCACATCGGCGTCGGTGAAGGAAATGCTGGGTCCGGCTGAGCCGGCAGCCAGCGGCTTGGCATCGAGGATGACGAGGGCGGTGACCATTTTGGCAATGCTCGCGATCGGCACCGTGTCCTGCTGGCCGGTCGAGGCCAGAACACCGGGGAAACCGACCGCGCCGATGGCGCTCTCACCGAAGGCTGGCCAGGCCGGTGCGGCGACCGGCTGGGTGAGCGCGGCCGGCTGCACGATGGTCGCGGCGCTGGCGGGCACTGGAGCCAGAGTGGTCGCACCGATATAGCCGACTCCGCCCAGCACGACGAGGAGGATGCTGAAGACGGCGAGTCGCCTTCGTTGGAGGAGGACACGCCGGGAGGGAGACATCCGTTCAGCCTAACTTCTTCGTGGCGCGCAACCGGCAGCCATGTTCACGAACGGATGCGCAGGGCGTACAGCGCGACCGCACTCGCGGAGGCGACGTTGAGCGAGTCGACGCCGTGCAGCATCGGAATCGTCACGACCGTGTCGGCGACGGCCAGGGCGTTCTGGCTGAGCCCATCGCCCTCGGCGCCGAGGATGATGGCTAGCCGTTCGGGCGCCGCCTCGGCGAACACGTCGAGGGAGATCGCGTTGTCGGCCAGCGCCAGGGCGGCCAGGTGAAAGTCGGCGGCGTGCAGCAGCGGGGCGGCCACGCTCCACTCCGGCAGCCGAGTCCAGGGCACCTGCAGCACGGTCCCCATGCTCACGCGCACGCTGCGCCGGTAGAGCGGGTCGGCACAGCGTGGGGTAATCAGCACGGCGTCGGCGCCGAGCCCCGCAACGGAACGAAAAATGGCGCCGACGTTGGTGTGGTCGACGATGTCTTCGAGGATCACAATGCGGCGGGCATGCGTCAGCAGCGCCTCGACCGGTTCGAGCGCCGGGCGGTGCATGGCGGCGAGGGCGCCGCGGTGCAGGTTGTAGCCGGTGAGCTGTTCCAGAACCTGCGACTCACCGACGTAGACCGGTACATCGGGCCAGTCGGCCAGCAGACGCTCGGCGTCGGGTATCCACTGTTCCTGAATGAGCAGCGACCGGGGCCGATGCCCGGCGTTCAGCGCCCGTGCGATCACCTTGGGCGACTCGGCGATGTACAGGCCGCCGGCCGGTTCCAGGACTCGCCGGAGTGCGACATCGGTCAAACGCGAATAGTCGGCGAGACCCGCACTGGACAGGTCGGTAATGCGGGTGATCTGCACGAGAAGTGCCTTTCGAGACGAGTGATTGAGCCCAAGCCTGACAGGTGGGTAGTCAAACGGGAAAACAGACGAGTTTAGAATCAAGGGATGAGCATCTCGTTCTGCTCTCCCTGCCCGAAAGGAGCGCGATGACAGCCGACTCGGATTTGCCCAGTGACACGGTGTTGGTCGATGCGCTCGAGCCTGCTGACGGTCCGGAGGCTGCCGCCGCGCTCGCCTCGGCAGTCGCCCTCGATTCCGAGCGAGCAGTGGATGCTGTCGCCACGCTGCTGCGCGGCAAACGTGCCGCCGTGCTCACCGGCGCCGGTCTCAGCACCGATTCCGGCATTCCGGACTATCGCGGCGAGGGTGCTCCGACGCGCACCCCGATGACCTTTCAGACCTTCGTCGCCGACGAACGATCACGAAAACGCTATTGGGCTGGCAGCCACCTGGGCTGGCGAGTGTTCCGCCAGGCTGAGCCCAATCTCGGACATCGGTCGCTCGTTCAATTGGAAAGCGCCGGGGCGATTGCCGGAGTGATCACCCAGAACGTCGACGGACTGCACACGCGCGCTGGATCACGCCACGTGGTCGAGCTGCACGGTTCCCTCGACCGGGTCATCTGTCTGGCCTGTGGTCAGGCCTTCGGCCGCGACAGCATCGCGGCTCGCCTGGAAACCGACAACCCGGTACTGCGCGACCCGGAGAGTATCCAGATCGCTCCCGACGGCGACGCCGACGTGGGAAACATCGATGACTTCGTGGTTCCGGCGTGCACGGTCTGCCAAGGCATGCTCAAGCCGAACGTCGTGTTCTTCGGCGAGCTGGTACCGACGGAGACTTTTCTCGAAGCATCCGCCCTGGTCCAGGGTGCCGACGCCCTCATCGTGGCCGGATCGTCGCTCGCTGTGAATTCCGGCATCCGTCTGGTCGAACAGGCCCGCCGTCGCAAGCTGCCGATCATCGTCATCAATCGAGGCGTGACTAAAGGTGACGGGCGGGCGTTGCACAAACTGGAAGCGGGCACCTCTGAAACTTTCGCCGCCCTGGCCGAACGCCTGCTGGGCTGATCGCGCTTGGCCGCCCAGCGAATCACCGATGCACCCGGTGAAGCAGGCATGACGACGTTCTCCATCGTTCGTCATGGTCAGACGGATTGGAACCTGCACCACCGGATTCAGGGCAGCACGGATATCCCCCTCAACGCGACGGGCCGTGCCGAGGCCGTCGCCGCAGCAGAGCGTCTGCAGAGCCGCCGCTGGGATGCCATTGTGACCAGTCCACTGCTTCGCGCCGCGGAATCCGCGCGCATCATCGCGGCCGAGCTTGGTCTGAACGAACCGCAGATCGTTCCTGCGTTGACCGAACGCCACCATGGCGCTATAGAAGGACTTACCTTCGCCGAGCGCCGGCAGCGCTTTCCCGACGGTGTCATTGTCCCCGGGCTCGAAACGCGGCGTGATGTTGTCGATCGGGTGCTGGACGCTCTGGCGGCGCTCGCGGCCGGGCGAGCGGGCCAGTGCGTGCTCGTACTCAGCCACGGCGGCGTCATTGGCACGCTGCTACGCCATCTGACCGAGGGCGAGCTGCCCCGGCACGGTGATTTCATCGCCAATGGTTCGGTGCACGATTTCCAGTGGGAGAACAATCAGCTGCTTCTGACCCATTTCGACGCGACGACCCGGTTGCCCGGCGATCGTGGCGACGCCGCGGCGACCCCTGTGCTCTGACCCGGGAGCCCCCGGGCCGCGCAGGCCGTCATGTCCCCGGGGTGGCTCGGGTTCGAGGGCGCCCACCGGGCTATTCGCCGGGCGCGGTTCCCTCGAGCACCCCGAGCAGCGTGCGGGCCGACCCTGCCCAGGTGAATCGGGCAGCCTGGTCGATCGATTGCGCCGACCTTGCCGCCCACTCCCCCGGGACCGCAAGCCGACGCACTGCCGCAGCGATGGCATCGGCTTTGCGCGGGTCGAAATACAGCGCCGCATCTCCACCGATTTCACGAAAAATCGGGATATCACTGACCACGACGGGGATGCCGAGGCTCATCGCCTCAACCAGGGGTATTCCGAAGCCCTCATCGAGCGAGGCGGTCACGAGTGCAGTCGCCGAGCGCACCAGGAGGTGGTACTCCTCGTCGGTAACCCCGTCGTGGAAGACGAGTCTGGCCTGCGGTGCAAGACGGGTCAGCCGGCCCCGTTCGGTCTCTGACACCCGGCTGAGCAAGTGCAGATCGTAGTCCGGCAAATCGGCCAGGGCCAGCACCAGCGTGTCGAGGTTCTTGTAGGGCATGAAGGAACCCATGTAAATCAGGCGGGTAGTTTCTGGAATACTCCGGTGACTGGGTATGCCACGTACGGAGTCAGCGGCGTTCGGCACCACGGTGATCGGGCGCCGGGTGAGGTGGTGCTCGATAATCAGCGAACGCGTGGTCTCGGAAACGGTCACGACGCCGTCGGCTCCGTTCAGCAGCAGGCGCTGTGGCCACCAAGATAGGTGGTAGACACGCCAGAGCAGCCGGATAAACGTGGGGAGATCCCGTGGCGGTGTGCGGTTGCGATAGTAGATGAGGTCGTGCACGGTCAGATACAGCCGATATTTGCGGCCCCAGGATCCCATCGTCTGCATCGGGCTGAACACGACGTCGGGCTTGAGCCGGTTGACGGACAGGGCGACGAGCGGTTCGAGCATACTCGTCGGTGCGCTCACGAGCTGCCACGGCAGGGCGGGTAGCAACGCGAGTTGGCGATGGTCGCTGATGAGCATGGTGAGCGGATGCAGGCGGCCCAGTGCGGTGACCAGCCCCGCGGTATAGCGGCTGATGCCGTCGTGCTGATCGAGGCGCACGTAGCGGCAGTCGACAACAATTCTCATACCGGTCGCTCCCTTCCGAGAAATTCTCGAATAAGTAGGGCCGCCGGTTTCGGCTTTTCGTAGTGGATAAGGTGACCGACTTCCTCGATGACCCGTAACGTGGCGTTTGGAAACAGCGCCTGCAACCGATACTGCGCGGCGAGCGGCGTGATGTCGTCCTTGTCCGCCGCGATCAGAAGCGTAGGCTGCCGGATGCGCGCAGCGAATTCGCTCACGTCGTGACTGACCGAGGCGGTGAACGCCTCCATCACGACCCGACGGTTGGCGAAGCCGCTAAAGTAGCGGTCGTGTTGATCGTGGATCCAGCGCCGTAACGCCGGGTCGCGAGTCTTGGCCATGCTCACGCTCATGATGCGCACGATGGCACGGTTCTGCAGCAGCGCATAGCCCAAGCGCTCCGGCAGGGTCGCAGCAGCCCAGTAGTAGAACACGGCGAGCCGAGTCAGGATACCGCGCGGCCCGAACAGTGCCGGCGCGGCGATCGGATTGACCAGGATGACGTCATCGGCCGTGATCCCGTCTGCTACAGCCGCGGCGACGACGATCGACCCGAAGGAGTGCCCGAGCAGAACCAGGCGTCCGGTTGGAGCAAGCACGCGCAGAAACTCCCCCAGCCAATGGGCGTACCCGGCCAGGGAATGCGCACCGTCTGGGAGGGGATCCGACTCACCGAAACCGGGCAGGTCGGGTGCCACGATGCGGAGGTCGGGCGGGATCACGTCGCCGTCGAGCATCTCGGCCACGACCAGTTGCAGACCGTGGTGATCACCACGAAATCCGTGCACCAGCACGAGGGTCGTCGTCGCGGATGGCGCACCGTACTCCCAGTACCGGCTACCGCTGCTGTGGCCGTCGACGCTGCGGACGGATACGGTGCCTTGGCGCACCGGGAGGCGCTCGAGAATTTTGTCGTAGGGCGAAGAAACGATCATCGGACCTAGTTTAGGCGCGAGACTTACGCAAGGCTGGACGTGCACCGGGGTGGTCGACCTAGACTCGAGCCAACATATGCACCGAGAGAGCCCTTTGCCGGGACGGAAGGAAAGCCGTGAGCTTTACCGCACCCATTCAGCTGCCCGGTTTGGCCCTCGATCCGCGGTGGTATCGCCGCGCCGTCTTCTACGAAGTCATGGTCCGCTCTTTCGTTGACAGCAATGCTGACGGTTCCGGCGATCTGGCCGGTTTGGTTTCCAAGCTCGACTACCTGCAATGGCTGGGTATCGACGCCCTGTGGATTCCGCCGTTCTTCAATTCTCCCCTCAAAGACGGCGGTTACGACGTCGCCGACTACCGCACGATTCTGCCGGAATTCGGCACTCTGGAGGAGTTCAAGGACCTGGTGACGAAAGCGCACGAACGCAACATGCGCATTGTCATCGACTTTCCGCTCAACCACACCTCGGACCAGCACGAATGGTTCCAGCAGTCCCGGGAAGACCCAGACGGGCCCTACGGGGACTTCTATGTCTGGAGCGACACGGACGAGCGCTACCCCAACATTCGCATCATCTTCACCGACACCGAGGAGTCGAACTGGGCCTTCGACCCGGTTCGTCGGCAGTTCTTTTTTCACCGGTTCTTCTCACACCAGCCCGACCTCAACTTCGAGAACTTCGCCGTGCAGGAAGCCATCTTCGATGTCGTGCGTTTCTGGCTCGACCTCGGAGTCGACGGGTTTCGGTTGGACGCGATCCCCTACCTGTTCGAGTCGGAAGAGGGCAACGGCGAGGGCGAGCCACCCACTCACGAGTTCGTCAAGCGGTTGCGTGCCATGGTCGACCGGGAATATCCGGGACGAGTCATGATCGCCGAAGCGAACCAATGGCCGCGCGAAGTCGCCGCGTTCTTCGGCTCCGAAGAAGAACCGGAATGCCATATGGCGTTCGATTTTCCGGTCATGCCGCGAATCTTCTACTCCCTGCGTTCCCAGCAGGCCAACGAGCTGGTGCGGGTGCTCTCCGAAACGACCGACATTCCCGAAGGCGCCGGCTGGGGGGTGTTCCTGCGCAATCACGACGAGCTCACTCTGGAAATGGTCAGCGAGGAGTACCGTCAGGCCATGTACGGCTGGTACGCCTACGACCCACGAATGCGCGCCAATATTGGAATTCGCAGACGGCTGGCCCCGTTGCTCGACAATTCCCGGGCCGAGTTGGAGCTCGCCCACGCCCTGCTCTTCGCCCTTCCCGGTAGTCCATTTCTCTATTACGGCGACGAGATCGGCATGGGCGACAATATCTGGTTGCCCGACCGCGACAGTTCCCGTACACCGATGCAGTGGACCCCCGACCGCAACGCCGGCTTCTCCGATGCCGACCCCGGCAAGCTGTTCCTGCCGATCGTACAATCCCTTGTCTACAATTTCACGCAAACCAACGTGGAATCGCAACTGGCTCAATCCGGCTCCCTCCTGCACTGGATTCGCAATGTAATTCATGTGCGCAAGGCACATCCCACCTTTGGGCTCGGCACGATCCGCGTGCTGAAAACCAACCATGAATCGGTGCTGGTGTTCACCCGCAGTTATGCCGGCTCCGGATCCATGTACGGCGACCAGCCCGAAACGGTGATGTGCGTGTTCAGCTTTTCGCACAACCCGGTCGCGTTCACCATTGACGATCTCGACATGGCCGGAACCCGCCTGTACGACCTGTTCGGCGGCGCCGTCTTTCCCAGTTTCACCGACGAAGGCTCCCTCACCCTCACGCTGGGCGCACAGAGCTTCTACTGGCTGCACTGTGGATAAACCGTCAGCGATCAACAGCCGGCCGTGGCGACGACGATTGGGGAATCTGCAAGAACTCTTCTGTGCGGCCGCCCACCGCACGTATTCTTGAGCTAGGCAAGCTATCGCCAGGGTCTGGAGGACGGTCGATCGTGGCTAGATGTTCGAGTTCAGACGTTGGAGTCGAAGACACGGCCGTGTGCGCCCGTTTTCTCGATGAACTACCGGTGACCGGTGCCGCGGTATCAGTTTTCGGCGGGGCCGTCACCGAAACGGTCGTCTGCGCCACCGACGAGCTCGCCGCTCGCCTCGATGAATTGCAGTTCGATCTCGGCGAGGGCCCCCGTTGGCAAGCGGCCCGCACCCGCCTTCCCGTTCTGGAAGCGCATGTTCGCGAGGTCGCGCATCCGCTCTGGCCGATCTTCCACACGGCATTGATGGACACCGAGGTCGCAGCGCTCTACGTTTTTCCACTCACGCTCGGCGCGATCGATGTCGGAATGGTCGAACTGTACAGCACGACCCCGGGGGTGCTCGATCACACAGATCGGGCGCAGGCACTGGTGTTGGCCAACCAGGCCGCGTGGAAACTACTGGATCGATTGCTCCGGGTGCAGGAATCCGCCGTCAATGGATCAGCAGAGACAGAGACGACAGCGTCGGCATCTCCGCTCTCGCGGCGAGAAATTCACCAGGCAACAGGAATGGTGCTGGTGCAGATGAACGTCACACCGACGGAGGCTCTGCTGCTCCTGCGCGCGCACGCGTTCTCGCACGGAAAATCGGTGCGCGCCATCGCGGGTGACGTGGTCGCGCGGCGACTGCAATTCACCCCGGACACCTGAACGGGCACAGGGCAGCAGCGCCCAAGTGAGCGCGGTCGACATGGACGAAGCGTTGACACGACCGCGAGCGATGCCCGGGTGCACCACCACACCGTGCGCGAGAGTGCTGAAAACGACATCGGCCCATCACGCTCTGATGCTGCCCGGCATGGCTGCTGCCCGGCATGGCTGCTGCCGGGCATGGCTGCTGTCCGGCATGGCTGCTGTCGGGCCGATGCAGCGGATGCGTGTCGGTGGTCGCCCCTAGGCTGGAAGTATGAGCACCTGGAGCGATCACCTCGCCGTATTCGACCTTGAAACTACCGGTATTGACGTGGAGACCTGCCGCATCGTGTCAGCCACTGTCGCCGTTCTTGACCACAACGGCACTGCCGTCGAGCGCATCGATTGGCTGGTCGATCCGGGCGTCGACATTCCGGCCGGTGCTACCAGCGTGCACGGCATCACGACCGAGCATGCCGTGGAGCACGGCCGGGTCGCGGCTGAGGCGGTGGCCGAGATCGTCACGGCGCTACGCGGGCACCTGAGCAACGGGCTGCCTATCGTGGCCTACAACGCCCCCTATGACCTCACCCTGCTGGACCGTGAAGCCCTGCGCTACGGCATCGCCCCGTTGATCTCCCCGAGTCCGGTCGTCGATCCCCTGGTCATCGACAAGGCCGTCGACAAGTATCGCAAGGGCAAGCGCACCCTCGAGGTCACGAGTGCCTACTATGGAGTCGCCCTCGATGATGCCCACGATGCCGGAGCCGACGCGATCGCGGCCGGTCGAGTCGCGCAGGCGATCCACCGGGCGCACGAAGACGCTCTGCCAGCTACTCTCGACGAGATGCATGCCCTTCAGGTCACCTGGTATCGCCAGCAAGCCGAAAGCTTCCAGGAATATATGCGGCGCGGTCGCGATCCCGAATTTCTGGCCGACACCGCCTGGCCGCAGCGCTGACGATCCACCTCCTTGTGACAAAAAAAGCGACCAGCCGGAGCTGGTCGCTTTTTCGTGTGAACCTAGTGCTATTTGCCGAAGCCCTTGTAGCGCGAGTTGAACTTTTCAACGCGGCCGGCGGAGTCCATGATGCGCTGCTTGCCCGTGTAGAACGGGTGCGATTCGGAGGAGATTTCCACATCGATGACCGGGTACGTGGTTCCGTCTTCCCACTCGATGGTCTTTTTGCTCGAGACGGTGGACCGAGTCAGGAAGGTCGCACCGGAGGCCAGGTCGCGAAACACGACGGCAGTGTACTCGGGGTGAATGTCAGACTTCATGTGGATTTCCTTATGCACTTCTGGTGAACAGACTTGTAACTGGTCACAGTGCTGTTCGATTATTGGGCCCGCCGTCTACGACGACACGCGAATGGCCTATTGGCCAGTCCCTCACTTTAGCAGAGAACCGCGTTGTGGGAACGCCCGGCTCAGAGCGCGCGTGCTGAGTAGCGGCCGTCGGTCTCGGTGACTTCCACGTTCAGACCAAAAGTTTCGCTGAGGGCTTCGGCGGTCAGTGCCTCACCGATCGGGCCAGCCGCGACGACCTTGCCGCCTGACAGCAACAGAACGTGGGTGAACCCGATCGGAATCTCTTCAACGTGGTGGGTGACCATGATGATGGCCGGCGAGTTGGGTTCTTGCGCGTAACCGCTGAGCAGCTGCAGCAGGGACTCCCTGGCGCCGAGATCGAGGCTCGCAGCGGGCTCGTCGAGCAGCAGAATCTCCGGGTCGGTCATGACCGAGCGGGCGATCTGCACCCGCTTCTGCTCGCCGTCGCTCAGGGTGCCGAACTTGCGGTCGGCGAGGTGGTCGAGCTTCCATTCCTGCAGCACACGCTGGGCTCGGCGCTCATCAATGGTCTCGTATTCTTCGTTCCACCGGCCGGTGACCGAATACGCCGCGGTCATGACCACGTCAAGGACCTTCTCCTGGCCGGGAACCTTGCGGGCCATGGCGGTCGAGGCGAACCCGATTCGGGGTCGCAGTTCGAAGACATCCGTTCCGCCGAGCGTCTCCTCGAGAACGTCAGCCAGACCGGTCGACGGGTGCATGAAGGCCGCGGCGATCTGCAGCAGGGTGGTCTTGCCGGCACCGTTCGGGCCGAGGATAACCCACCGTTGGTCGCCGGCGACGCTCCAATTCACTGAGTCGAGGATGGTGCTACCACCCCGAACGACGGAGACGTCGGTGAAATGCAAAACGTTGGCCATACCCCCATGTTATCGGGCGGGGCCAGTGGCGAAGGACGTCGGGCTCGTCGCGGCGACGGGCCCGACGCACTCACTGGACGGTCAGAGCCCCGACGAACTCACTCGACGATCAGAGCAGGGACGCGTAGATCTCTCGCGTGCGGGTGGCAACCTGGCTCCAGCCGAACTCATGCTCGGCGCGCACTCGACCAGCACGCCCCATTTCGGCGGCGCGGGTCGGATCGCTCACCACCTCGGTGAGAATGCGGGCCAGGTCGGCGACGAACTGATCTGGATGCAACGGGGTACCCGTGCCGTCGGTGAGTTGCTCAATCGGCACCAGGCGCCCCGTCTCGCCATCGGCGACGACCTCGGGTATGCCGCCGGTGGCGGTCCCGACGACGGCCAGGCCACAGGCCATGGCTTCGAGGTTGACGATGCCGAGGGGTTCGTAAATGGACGGGCAGACGAAGACAGTGCCGTGGGTGAGCACCGCGGCAAGCTCGGGCTGAGCGAGTAGCCGGTTGATCCAGACCACTCCGGAGCGTTCTCGTTGCAGCGCCTCGACTCCGGCCGTCACTTCCGCCATGATGCCGGGAGTGTCGGGAGCGCCCGCGCACAGCACGAGTTGCACCTCGGGCGGCAGCAAGGCGGCGGCGCGCAGCAGATACGGCAACCCCTTCTGCCGCGTGATGCGGCCGACGAAGACGACGGACGGCCGGTCGGGGTCGATTCCCAGCCCACGCACGAAGTCGCCGTCGAGACGGGGCTTCCAGCGGTCGAGGTCGATGCCGTTGTACACCGTGTGCACCCGACTATCGTCGAGCTCGGGGTAGCTGCGCAGGATGTCGCGGCGCATTCCGTCGCTGACGGCGATCACGGCATCCGCTGCCTCGAAAGCCGTTCTCTCGATCCAGCTGGACACGCGATAGCCGCCGCCCAGCTGCTCGGCCTTCCACGGCCGCAAGGGTTCGAGGCTGTGTGCCGTGACGACGTGCGGAATTCCGTGCAGCATCTTCGCCAGGTGCCCGGCCGCGTTGGCGTACCAGGTGTGTGAGTGCACCAGATCGGCACCAGCGGCGTCCTGCGCCATCTGCAGGTCAACACCGAGAGTGCTCAGAGTCGCGTTGGCGTCGGCCAATTGCGCGGGCACCTCGTAGGCGAAAGTGTCGGCATCCGGGCGGGGCGCGCCGAAGCACCGCACTGACACGTCAATGTGTTCGCGAAGCGCACGCACGAGCTCCGTGACGTGCACGCCCGCTCCCCCGTAAACCTCCGGTGGGTATTCCTTGGTCATCAGATCCACTCGCATGGAGCAAAGGTAGCGCAGCGCAGGACGACGCACACTCCGTCGTGTTCGTTGACCTGCCCGCTTGGCCCTACTCTGTACACATGAAGGCCAAGAAGATCTTTGGAATCGTCCTCGCCGGTGGTGAGGGAAAACGGCTCATGCCACTGACCGAGGACCGGGCTAAGCCCGCCGTCCCCTTTGGCGGGCATTACCGCCTGGTGGATTTCGCCCTGTCCAACCTGATCAATTCGGGCGTCACCCAGGTCGTGGTGTTGACTCAGTACAAGTCACACAGCCTCGACCGTCACGTCTCTCAGACCTGGCATGTCTCCGGTGGATTGTTCAATTCGTACATCGCCTCGGTGCCGGCCCAGCAGCGGCTTGGCAAGCGCTGGTTCAGCGGGTCGGCCGACGCCATTCTGCAGAGCCTCAACCTCATCCACGACGAGAAACCTGACATTGTTGTCGTCGTTGGCGCTGACCACGTCTACCGCATGGATTTCAGTCAGATGATTGATGCCCACATCGCGTCCGGTCTGTCTGCGACGATCGCGGCGATTCGGCAGCCCATCGGTCTGGCCGACCAGTTCGGCGTCATCGAAGTGGATGCCGCCACACCGGATCGGATCTCCGACTTTCGGGAGAAGCCCAAGGATGCCGTTGGACTTGCCGACGCCCCGCACGAGGTGTTCGCCTCGATGGGTAACTATGTTTTCAACACCGACGCCTTGATCGAGGCGGTGCTGCGCGATGGTGAGCGTACCGACTCGAGCCACGACATGGGGGGCGATATCATTCCCGATTTCGTCTCCCGAGGTGACGCGGGCGTCTATGACCTGCAGCGCAATGAGGTGCCAGGGTCGACCGATCGCGACCGGTATTACTGGCGCGACGTGGGAACGATTGATTCGTTCTTCGAGGCGCACCAGGATCTCATCTCAGCGCTGCCGGTGTTCAACCTGTACAACCACCAATGGCCGATCTTCAGCATGCAGCTGAACTCTCCGCCGGCGAAGTTCGTGCGCGACGCTCAAGGCGCGCTCGGCACCATGATCGACTCGATCGTCTCCCTGGGCTGCGTCATCTCCGGCGCGCACATCGAGCGCAGTGTACTCGGGCCATGGACGTCGATCGGGTCAGCCTGCGAGGTCGTTGACTCGATCGTGTTCGACCGGGTGCAGATTTGCGCGGGAGCCGTCGTGCGTCGTGCCATCCTCGACAAGGAAGTGGTCGTCGAGGCTGGTGCCACTGTCGGTGTGGACCGCGATCGCGACCTCGCTCGCGGCTTTAGTGTCACCGAATCCGGCATCACCGTCGTCGGTAAGGGCGTGCGCGTTACTCCGTGATCCGTACCACTACACCACGCTTTCTCGTCGTGCTCGACGCGGACTCCACGCTGATCCAAGACGAGGTGATCGATCTTCTGGCGGATGCCGCCGGCTCACGCGACCTCGTCGCCGAGGTGACCGAACGTGCCATGCGCGGTGAGCTCGATTTTGCCGACAGCCTGCGCGCGCGGGTGTCGACCCTGGCGGGACTGCCGGACAGCGTCTTCGCCGAGGTGGGGCGACGGATCCGCCCGACCGAGGGGGTCCACGAGCTGATCGCCGGTATCCACGCCGGCGGGGGCATCGTGGGCGTTGTGTCCGGCGGCTTCCACGAGTTGCTCGACCCCCTCGCGGCCCAGCTCGGTGTGGACCACTGGCGGGCCAACCGACTCGAAGTTGAAGCCGGCTACCTGACCGGTCGCGTACTCGGACCAATTATCGACGCCGAAGCGAAAGCTGTCGCGCTGCGCGAATGGGCGGCGCTCGAACACATCCCCGACGCTCAGACGATCGCAGTCGGCGACGGTGCGAACGACCTGCGGATGATGGATGCGGCCGCGCTTTCCGTGGCGTTCAATGCCAAACTACGGGTGAAGCGTGAGGCCGACCTCGTCATCGATCACTGCGACCTGAGCCAGGTTCTGCCGCTCATCGGCCTCCGCGGCTGAACGGCAGCCCAACCGGCCCCATTTCGGGAGACGCTCTAATGCCCCATGCCCAGACCGCCGTCGACGGGGATGACCGCGCCAGAGATGTATGCCGCGTCGTCGCCGGCCAGCCAGGTCACCACGCGTGCAACCTCTGAGGAAGTCGCGAAGCGCCCGGCCGGGATGCTGCGTTTATAGTCAGCTTGTTGGGTTTCAGGCAAGGCCGCGGTCATGTCCGTTTCAATGAAGCCTGGGGCGACGACGTTCGCGGTGATGCCCCGCGCGCCGAGTTCGCGAGTGACAGAACGCGCCAGGCCGACCAGGCCGCTCTTCGAGGCCGAGTAGTTCACCTGACCGGCAGATCCGTAGAGCCCGACGACGCTCGAGATGAGCACGATGCGCCCGAATCTGGCCTTGAGCATTCCCTTGCTGGCACGTTTGACTACGCGAAACGCGCCGCTCAGGTTGGTATCGATGACCGAGGTGAAATCGTCGTCCGACATGCGCATCAACAGCATGTCGCGGGTAATGCCAGCGTTCGCAACGACGACTTCCACCGGGCCGTACGTCGCTTCGATCTCGGTGAATGCGGCGTCGATGGATGCCGCGTCGGTCACATCGGCGCGCACGGTGAGACTTCCAGACGGCCCGTGCCCGGAGCGGGAGGTCACGGCGACGCGGTGTCCCTGGGCGAGGAATTCCTCCGCGATGGCGAAACCGATCCCGCGATTGCCGCCGGTGATGAGCACTGTTCGAGCCGTAGTCATGGATTTCCTGTTCTGCTGCTTATTCGGGTCTGGAGACTGCGGCCGGGGCCATAAAACACCCGGCAGATTCAAGTTTAAGGCGTGCAAGAATGCCGCCATGCCAGCGTAGGCTTGGTGAGACGGATTTTCCGCCGCTGACGAATCCGTTGGACCTATGAAGAAACAGTCGATCACTTCGCTCCCCGTCTCGGACGAGATCGAGCGACGCAACCGGATGATCAAGTATTCGATCGCGATGGCCGTGCGTATCGTCTGCATCGTGCTCTTGCTGTTCGTGCAGGGATGGTGGCTCGTGCTCTGCGCCATTGGTGCAATCGTGCTGCCGTACTTCGCCGTAGTGGTAGCAAACGTGAAGATTGCGCCGCGCGGAGGCGAGGTTCTGCGACCGGGCGGCCTGGAGATTTATCAGAACGACGACGGAGCCAAGTGAGGGCTCAAGCGCTGGGGCGAGTTCGTTGATCGGACTGGGACGTGCCTTGGAAGAAACAACCTGCTCGCGGGCGGACTGCCGGAATACGGGGAGCTGGCGGCTGGACTGGCGCAACCCGCGCATCCACTCGATCGATCGCGTGAAAACCTGGCTGGCCTGCGACGAACACGTTGATTACCTGCGGGACTTTCTGGCCGCGCGTGATTTTCCCCTAGTGGTACGTGCGCTGGATTCCGCGCCGGAGCCGAAAGGGGACGCGCGATGATGGGCTGGAATTTTGCCGTTAGCCGCCGCTGGGCGGGATATCTGGCGCTCACCATTCTCTTCGCCGCGGTGTGTTCCGGACTCGGCGTTTGGCAGCTGGCTCGGCGCGATGAGGCCCTGACCGAGTTGTTCAAGATTGATTCTAATTTCGATTCGAACCCGGTTCCCGTCACCGAGGCGCTCCCGGAGCTGACCGACTTCGACGAATCCCAGAAGTGGATGCCGGTTGAACTGACCGGCACCTACCTCGTCGGTGACGAAATGCTCGCCAGAAACCGCCCGCTCAACGTCAATCCGGGCTTCGAAGTGTTGACCCCGTTCCTGCTCACCGACGGAACGATCTTCATCGTCGACCGCGGTTGGCTGCCCACCGGGCAGGAACAGGACGCTCCGGACACGGTGCCGGCACCGCCCACCGGCACCGTAACCGTGGTGGCCCGGCTCAAAGCCAGCGAACCCGACCTGCCCGGCCGCACGGCGAGTGGAAATCAGGTCGCGACGATCAACCTTTCGACCATAGCCGAACGGCTGAACGAGCCCACCTATACCGGTGCGTACGGCCTCATGGCCAAGGAAAGTCCCGCCGCAACCGAGGCACGACCAACCGCCGTGCTCAAACCGATTCGCGACGAGGGCCCCCACCTATCGTACGCCTTTCAGTGGTTTGTGTTCGGCCTGCTCGCCTTCATCGGTCTCGGCTGGGCACTCCGGGAAGAATATCGCAGTGTGAATGCTCACGACCCTGAGGAACGCGAGCGAGCAGATGAACGTGCCCGAAAGCGCGCAGCGAAACCACTCAACGACGCGGAGATTGAAGACCAGCTGCTCGACCGGCAACTGCACTAGCCGAAGGCCCGCTTCAGGCGACCGCGCGGTGGTACTCGTGCATGCGGTCAGGGCACTTCCGTGGGTACCCCGCCGGTTGTCCGAACAAGCAGCCCCTGGTAGACGGCAAGCAAAGATGCGGCCGACCGGGCCCAGTCGAGGCGGAGGGCGTGCTCCCGCGCCGCCGCGGCCAGGTCCCGCGCGCGCTGCGGATCCGTCAGGACAGACGCGATCGTGTCAGCCCACACCAGCGGTTCACGCGACTCCAGTACCAGGCCGGTCATCCCGTCAATGACGGCTTCGCGTAGTCCACCGGATGCTGCGGCGATGACGGGCACGCCGCTCGCCGCAGCTTCGAGCGCAACGAGACCATAGGTTTCCGAGTGCGACGGTACCAGCACGAGACGGGCACCACGAAACAGGGCTGCCAGATCGACCCGGGATTGGGGACCAAGCAGCCGCAGCTGATCGGTCACCCCAACCCGCTCGGCGAGTGCCCGCAGCTCGTCAACGTAGCCGTCGTAGTCGGCAGAGGCAGCGCCGGCAATGACCAGGTCCGGGCGGATGCCGGCCGGCACGGCTGCAACGGCGGCAATGGCCAGGTCGAGGCCTTTGAGGGGTTGCAGGCGGGCTGCAACGAGAACGCAACCGCGGCCGTCGGCCGGTACCGCCCGATCGCCCAGAAACGCAGGTACGGCAGGCGAGAACATGGCATTGTCGACGCCGGGCAGCACGACGGACGTGCGTTGCACTGCCCCACCCAATCTCCCCGTGATCGTTGTCGCCTCGGCAGCACTAATCGCGACGAGCGCATCCGATTCGCGCGCCAACCAGGCCTCCCCGGGCATCCGTCCCGCTGATTCAGCGCGTTCACCCGCTGAGAGCGGCGTCGAATCGTCGGCTGCGATGCTGTGAAAGCTCTGCACGTGCGGAATGCCCCACCGCCTGGCCACCGGCAGAGCGGCCATACCGGAAAACCAGTGGTGCGAGTGGATGATGTCCCAGGCCGGTCGCGCGGCCAGCTGAGCCGAGAACTCCGCGATCCACTGCTCGTGCTCGCCCTTTGCCAAGGCGACCGCCGGACCCGCGTCGAGAAACTCCAGGGTCACGCCGGGTGCGAGCTGCATCGACGCGGGCTGATGGTCCGCAGAACGGCGGGTCAGGATGCTCACGTCATGACCGAGGGCTGCCAGAGCTTCCGCCTGATGGCGAACCACAACGTTCATGCCCCCGGCGTCACCGGCACCGGGATCTGCACCGGGCGAGGTGTGCAGGCACACCAGCGCGATGCGAAGTGACTTTTCGGGCGGCAGCACGCACGGTTCCTTTAAATCGGACGATCCGGCGAGGCTACGCCGCATCAGCGAATCGGTTAGGACAGCTCGATGAGGTCGAGGTAATCCTTGTTCCAGTGGTCTTCCGTACCCTCGGGCATGATCAGCACCCGTTCCGGGTTGAGGGCCTGCACGGCGCCCTCATCGTGGCTCACGAGCACAACGGCGCCGGCATAGTGCGCGAGAGCATCGAGGATCTCCTCGCGACTGGCCGGGTCGAGGTTGTTGGTGGGCTCGTCCAGCAGCAGCACGTTGGCGCCGGAGACGACGATCATGGCCAGGGCAAGACGGGTCTTCTCGCCGCCGGAGAGCACACCGGCCGGCTTGGTGGAGTCGTCGCCGGTGAACAGGAACGAGCCGAGTACCCGGCGGGCTTCCATCTCGGTGATGCTCGGCGAAGCGGACACCATGTTCTCGAGCACGCTGCGGTTGACGTCGATCGTCTCGTGCTCCTGAGCGTAGTAGCCGATCCGCAGGCCGTGTCCGGGTTCGATCGAGCCGGTGTCGGATTCGTCGACACCCGCCAGCATGCGCAGCAGGGTGGTTTTTCCTGCCCCGTTGAGTCCGAGGATGACGACCTTGGATCCGCGGTCGATCGCGAGGTCGACGGCGGTGAAGATCTCCAGGGAACCGTAGCTCTTCGACAGGTCCTTGGCCATGAGCGGAGTGCGTCCGCACGGCGCCGGCTCGGGGAAGCGCAACTTGGCGACACGTTCCACGGCTCGCACGGCGTCGAGCCCGGAGAGGAGCTTCTCGGCGCGAGCCACCATCTGGTGGGCAGCCGCGGCCTTGCTCGCCTTGGCGCCGAACTTCGCAGCCTGCAGCTGCAGGGTGGACGCCTTTTTCTCCGCGTTGGAGCGCTCCTTCTTGCGGCGGTCGGCATCGGCGGTCCGCTGCAGCAGGTAGTTCTTCCAGTTCATGTTGTAGATGTCGATCATCATGCGGTTCGCATCGAGGTAGAACACCCGGTTGACCGTTTCGCCGACGAGTTCGATGTCGTGGCTGATGATGATGACACCGCCCTTGTAGTTCTTGACGAATTCGCGCAGCCAGGCCACCGAGTCGGCGTCGAGGTGGTTGGTCGGCTCGTCAAGGATCATCATCTCGGCGGCCGAAAACAGGATGCGGGCGAGTTCGATGCGGCGACGCTGACCGCCGGACAGGGTACTCAGGGCCTGGTCAAGGATGTGATCGGGCAGTTTCAAGTTGCTGGCGATCGAGGCGGCTTCGGCCTCAGCGGAGTAGCCGCCCAGGCCGTTGAACTCGTCGGTCAGGCGACCGTACTTCTTCATGGCGGCGGCGCTGATCTTGGGATCGGGGTCGGCCATGGCCAGGCTGGACTCGTGCATGCCGAGCGCGATGGTGCCGAGGCCGCGGGCATCGAGGATGCGGGTGCGGGCCAGCATGGTCGGGTCGCCGGCGCGCGGATCCTGGGGCAGGTAGCCGATCTCGCCGGAATGACTGATTGACCCCTTGGTCGGGTTGGTCTCCCCCGCGAGCGTCTTCGTCAGGGTCGTCTTGCCGGCGCCGTTTCGACCGACCAGGCCGATCTTGTCGCCGCTCGCGACGCGGAAGTTGACGCCCTCCATGAGCACACGGGCTCCAACGCGGATTTCGAGATCTTGCACGTTGAGCACAGCAATAGTCCATTCGAAGTGTTTTGTACGGGTGTGAAGTGTGGGTGGACCAGAGCGGTCCAACTCACTAGTATATTTGCCCTGAGCCTTGTTTGGCGCACGCACGCCCACGCTGGGCTAGAGCAGGGCGGCCAGCAACGATTTTTCCAGCCAGTTGAGGTACGCCTCGGTCGACCAGCCGAGCGACAAGACCAGCGTCCTGAAGGTATGCGGGTGGGCCAGCGCCCACATCGTCGCCGCGGCCTCATGGTCGCTGGGGCCCCCGCTATAGATCTGGCTCCCGCGCAGACCGCGCTTCTCCCGGAGCGCCGCGGCGACCTCACCAAAGCCATGAAGCCGGGCCGCGTCGCGCTTCTGCTCGAACTCCCCCACGTCGGGATCGACCACGGCCGCTTCGCTGACGATACGGAGGATTCCCGCGGTGCGCTCATTCACGAGAGCGCTCGACCGGGCCAGAATGCGAATGACCTCTGTCGCCGTGCGCGCCTCGGCGATTCGTTCGCGCGTAGCGCCGGACAGCAGCGCCGGGGCATCCGGCTCTTCGGCGACCCGGTCAAGCACCGCCGCCAGCAGTTCGGCCTTCGAGCCCACCGAGTTGTAGATCGTCTGCACGACGACGCCGGCCTCTTCCGCAATCGCCGCTACCGATGTGCCCACGTAGCCGCGCTCGAGCATGAGTCGGCCGGCCGCCATGACAATCTCCGCCCGCGTGCTTGCCGCCTGCGCCGCGCGCCGCCTCAGTGCCCCGTGTTCCCCGAAATCCATAGCATTAGCATAGCGTTCTACTGAGTAGAGCGTATTACGAGTGGGGGCGGGCAGCGTTGACAGACAGAGAGAAGGCCCCTCCTGCGGCTGCAGATGGGGCCTTCGACTACCGAAGGTGGAGCTACATGGCGAAGCCGAGGGCTCGCATCATGTCGCGGCCGTCGTCGGTGATCTTGTCAGGTCCCCACGGCGGCATCCAGACCCAGTTGATGCGGAATTGGTCGACGACACCGTCAAGCGCCTCCGCCGTCTGCTCCTCGAGCACATCGGTCAGCGGACAGCCGGCGGAGGTGAGGGTCATGTGGATGATGAGCGCGTTGTTCTCATCGTCCCAGCCGAGGTCATAGATGAGCCCGAGGTCGACGACGTTGATGCCGAGCTCCGGGTCCATGACGTCTTTCAGGGCCTCTTCGATTTCGTCGAAGCGAGCCGGACTGAGTGTTGAAGCCATGCGATCAGCCTACGTTCGACGGGACGAGAAAGCGATCGTAGCCTTCGTCCTCGAGGCGGTCTGCGAGCTCAGGCCCGCCCTGTTCGGCAATGCGACCATTGACGAAGACGTGCACGAAGTCAGGGTGGATGTAGCGCAGGATGCGCGTGTAGTGCGTGATCAGGAGCAGGCCGAGGCCAGTGTTGGTCTTGGCGCGGTTGACGCCCTCCGAAACGATCTTGAGTGCGTCCACGTCGAGGCCGGAATCGGTCTCGTCGAGCACGGCGAACTTCGGCTTGAGCAGTTCAAGCTGGAGAATCTCGTTGCGCTTCTTCTCGCCACCGGAAAAGCCCTCGTTGACGTTGCGCTCGGCGAATGTCTTGTCCATGCGCAGGTCCGTCATCGCCTGGCGCACATCCTTGATCCACGTGCGAATCGCCGGGGCCTCCCCCTCGATGGCCGTCTTAGCGGTGCGGAGGAAGTTGGTGACGGTCACTCCCGGAATCTCCACCGGGTACTGCATGGCAAGGAACAACCCCGCGCGGGCCCGGGCATCCACTGTCATTGTGAGCACTTCGGCGCCGTCAAGAAGGATGGAGCCGCTCTCGACGTGATACTTGGGGTGGCCGGCGATCGTGTAGGCGAGGGTGGACTTGCCCGAGCCGTTCGGGCCCATGATGGCGTGGATCTCGCCCTCGTTGATGGACAGGTCGACGCCGCGCAGGATCTGCTTGGTGCCCTGGTCGGTCTCGACGCTGACGTGCAGGTCTTTGATTTCAAGAACAGACATGAATGTCTTATTCCCTTCTGAATTTGGCTTGAATGGCTGGTGGGGCGGTCGGTGCGTGAGACAGACTCAGACCGCGACGGTGACGGAAGGATCGACGAAGATGAAACCGTCGATGAGTTCAACGTTGTAAACCGGGACCGGATCGTAGGCCGGCAAGGACAGCGGCTTTCCAGTAGTGAGGGAGAACATCGAACCGTGGGCCCAGCACTCGAGAGTCTGGCCCTCCACGAATCCCTCGGACAGGGAGATATCGCCGTGCGTGCACGTGTCTCCGATGGCGAAGACATCGCCGGCGGCATCGCGCACGAGGGCGATGGCGACCCCGTCGATTTCGACCTTGACGGCCTGGTTCACTTCGAGCTCATCGAGAGCGCAGATCTTCGTTGCAGTCATGCTTACTTGTCGTCCGTTCCAATAAGTTCCGCTTCGATTGCGAGCTGCAATCGAGCTTCGAGTTCGGGGGAACCAATCTGCTGCACGACCTCGGTGAGGAATCCGCGCACGACGAGTCGCCGCGCTTCCTCCTCGGTGATGCCGCGAGCCTGCAGGTAGAACAGCTGCTCGTCGTCGAACCGTCCCGTGGCGCTGGCGTGACCGGCCCCGACGATGTCGCCGGTTTCGATCTCCAGGTTGGGGATGGAATCAGCGCGGGTACCCTCGCTGAGTACTAGGTTGCGGTTCTGCTCATAGCTGTCGGTGCCGGCAGCCTTGTTGCCGATCAGTACATCGCCGATCCAGACCGTTCGTGCGTCCTGGCCTTGCAGGGCCCCCTTGTAATTGACCCGGCTGCGGCTCTTCGGCGCGTCGTGGAAGACGTAAACCTGCTGTTCCAGGTGCTGCCCGGCATCCGCGAAGTACAGCCCGAGGAGCAGCGTATCGGAGCCGGGTCCGGCTAGACGCACCGAGGGGTTGACCCGAACGATGCTGCCGCCCAGGGAGACGACGACATGCTTGAGGCGGGCGTCACGGCCGACGGATGCGAAATGGTTGGCCAGGTGCACCGCCGAGTCATCCCATTCCTGAAGCGAGACGACCGTGAGATTCGCGGACTCGCCGAGGATGATCTCGACGTTTTCGCTGAGCCGAGCCTCGCCCGTATTTTGCAGGATCACCGTGGCCTGGCTGAACGGTTTGGCCTCGATGATCGTGTGGGCGCCGCGGGCGGAGTTGCCGAGAACCGATCGCGTGACCGTGATCTCCTTGGCTTCCTCGCCGCTCACCGTGATGGCGAGAGCCTCGTCGAACGCCGACCAGGCGTTCGCGGCTGCACGTTCTTCCGGCAAACCAGCGGTGCCGATGCGGGCATCCGTTCGGGGTACCCACTCGACGGAGATATCCGCTGCCGGGGTGGACTCGACCTCGTAGCGGGAGCCATCGAGGTCACCGGCCGTGAGGTCGCTGAATTTTCCGACGGGCGAGTGCTTCCAGACGGCTTCGCGGCCGGTGACGGCCTCGAAATCGGTCACGTTCACGCTCTTGAAACGGTCCGAGCGGGTTTGCACCGGCACGTAGCCGAAACGACCGTCGGAATGTTCCTTGATCCCGTGCTGGCCGGGCGACAGGGTGGACGAACCGGCAACGGGTGTAGATGGTGCGGGCACAGTTTTTGAAGCGCTCTTCGAAAGCGCTGAAGCGGCGGACATTTAGCCGACGGATCCTTCCATGCCCATTTCAATGAGCTTGTTGAGTTCGAGGGCGTACTCCATCGGGAGCTCCCGGGCGATCGGTTCGATGAATCCACGAACGATCATGGCCATGGCTTCGTCTTCGGGCATGCCGCGACTCATCAGGTAGAACAACTGCTCTTCGCTGACTCGGGAGACGGTGGCCTCGTGGCCGAGCTGTACGTCGTCCACACGGATGTCAATGGACGGGTAGGTGTCAGAGCGCGACTGAGTGTCGACCAAGAGAGCGTCGCAGCGCACGGTGTTGGCGGAGTGGTGTGCGGAGGCGTCTACCCGGACTTCACCACGGTACCCGCTACGCCCGCCACCGCGAGCGATGGACTTGGAGACGATCGACGACTGCGTGTACGGCGCCATGTGGATCATCTTGGCGCCGGCGTCCTGGTGTTGGCCCGGCCCAGCGAATGCCACCGAGAGGGTCTCGCCCTTGGCGTGCTCACCCATCAGGTAGATGGACGGGTACTTCATGGTGACCTTGGAACCGATGTTGCCGTCGATCCATTCCATCGTGGCACCTTCGCCGGCCGTGGCCCGCTTGGTGACAAGGTTGTAGACGTTGTTCGACCAGTTCTGGATGGTCGTGTAGCGAACGCGGGCGTTCTTCTTCACGACGATCTCGACGACGGCGGAGTGCAGCGAGTCGGACTTATAGATCGGGGCGGTGCAGCCCTCGATGTAATGCACGTAGCTGCCCTCGTCGGCGATGATGAGCGTGCGCTCGAACTGGCCCATGTTCTCCGTGTTGATGCGGAAATACGCCTGCAGGGGAATCTCCACGTGCACGCCGGGCGGCACGTAGACGAACGATCCACCGGACCAGACGGCCGTGTTGAGCGCGGCGAACTTGTTGTCACCGGAGGGGATGATGGTGCCGAAGTACTCTTCGAAGAACTCCGGGTGCTCTTTGAGCGCCGTGTCGGTGTCCATGAAGATAACGCCCTGGGCTTCGAGTTCTTCGTTGATCTGGTGGTAGACCACTTCGGACTCGTACTGGGCTGCGACACCGGAGACGAGGCGCTGGCGCTCTGCTTCGGGGATGCCGAGCTTCTCGTAGGTGTTCTTGATGTCGTCGGGTAGGTCGTCCCAGGTCTGGGCCTGCTTCTCTGTGGAACGGACAAAGTACTTGATGTTGTCGAAGTCGATCTCGGACAGGTCGGCGCCCCAGGTCGGCATGGGCTTGCGTTCGAACAGCTGCAGGGCCTTCAGGCGACGCTGCAGCATCCAGTCCGGCTCGGATTTCAGGTTCGAAATGTCCGTGACGACTTCGGGGGAAATGCCACGGCGCGCAGATGCGCCGGCCTTGTCAGAATCGGCCCACCCGAATTCGTAGGTGCCAATCCCCTCAAGGTCGGGACGGTCTAGCAGGACATCCGACATATTTACCTCTTCTCTACCCAGCACAACCCGGATATTAGTCCGGTGATTCCCGGGCGACCTCAGTGGAGACCACGGGGAACGGGTTGTGTGGACAGCTACGTTGCGTACCTAGAATGTTCATAGAGACAAAATGAACCCGAGCCGGTCAGTGCCCTTTCGGGTTCCGTCCGGTTCCGGTCGACATCGTGCAGTCACCATGACCGTACGAAAGATCTCCATGGAAGTTCCGATTCTACAGGTTGATCAGCAAGATACGCGTGCTTGCCGGTTGATTCACATTTGCACAAGGAACAATCATGAAATACGCGATCATGAGTAAGACAGTGGGAGCAGAACCGGTGAATTCCATATACCAATGGTTACCCAGCGCTATTGACACACGTATTCGGGTGGTTGCCTGGCTGTCCCTGGTGAGCGAGATAGTGATCGTCGGCACCGGTGGCGCAGTACGCCTCACCGGCTCCGGACTCGGCTGCCCGACCTGGCCGAACTGCGTCGCAGGTTCGCTCGTGCCGTCGCAGGAGATGGGCCTGCACGGTGTCATCGAGTTCGCCAACCGTTTGATGACCGGACTGATCGGAATCATTGCGATCGCGGCTGTCGTTCTGCTCTGGCGTATGCGCAAGGAGCGCAAGGACCTGTTCGTCCTCGCCGTGATTCTCGGCGGTGGCGTTCTCGCCCAGGCACTCGTCGGCGGCGTCACCGTGTTGACCGGACTGAACCCCTTCATCGTTGGCTTCCACTTCACGGTGTCACTCATCATGGTTTGCCTGGCGACCGTGCTCGTGCACCGGGTCTATCTCGCACCGGGGCCACGTGCCCTGGTCGTTCCGGTCGGCTTCGCCGGGCTGGCCCACGCCACCAGCTTCGTCGTCGCGCTGACCGTGATGATGGGCGTGCTGACGACCGCCTCCGGACCGCACTCTGGTGATGCCGCCGCGGGACGCACGGGCTTCAACGCTGAATTGCTGCAGCACCTGCATGCCTGGCCGGGCTACGCGACGCTGGTCTTGACGATCGTGCTGCTCGCGGCATCCGTTCGTTCCAAGCTGCCGGTTCGTCCGTTCATCGTCACGCTGTTGCTGATCGAACTCGCGCAGATCGCGATCGGACTGCTGCAGGCAAACCTCGGCTTGCCGCCGGTGCTTGTGGGCCTGCACATGGTGCTGGCCTGCGTCCTCGCCGCAGCGATGACCGCCGTCGTGCTGAACCTCAAGGCCCCGGCCGGCGTTACAGCCGACCTGCCTGCGGCCGAGCACGAGCGCATGCTCGGCTGACTGGAGCAGCCGTGGCCCGGTGATCAACCGGGTGTACAGGTTGCCCATCATGACGACCCGGGCACCAGAGTTGGAAGCGGCGGAAATCGTCGCATCGAAAATCGGCGTCCAACGGGCGGCCCAGTCGGTATGGGGCGGATTCGTGCACAGAAAGATGTTCGACACACCCACGGCTGCTCGGATAAACGCGGCCGGATCACTCGCATCGAGCACCTGGACGGTAGCGCCGACAGCTGCACGGCCGCTGTCGAATTGCCGCGCCGCTCTCCCCCCACAGACATCGCCGGTGTACTCTCCCTACATGCATCTCGCTCCGGGAGCCAAATGGAAGCCGTCAGACGATGCGGCGCGCCTCGTCCTGTTCGGTCCGCCGGTGTTTGGCTTCGTGCCGCAACCGCGTATTCAGGAACGTGGCTGGAGCTGGTACGGCAATCACGGACGCACGTTGGAAGCACAGGCGCACTACTGGCTCGCCGACCCAGCGGGCAATTTCTGGTTCGAGGACTCCCCGGCCGGTCCGGTCGGAATCGCCGAACTGCGCGGATTCGTTTTCACGGATGTGCCCGGCTCCACCAATCGCGGTGGCGACCCGACCAGGGACGCGCTCAATCAGCACCTGCAGTACATCGTGATGAACTACGCCAAGAACCCCTACGAGTTCGGGTCGGAATTGTGGGCTAACCGGCACACGCAGCAGCAGTCCGAGATCGAGCTCGCCATGGCACACCGGTCGAACCTTATCGTCGACGACACGCTCCTGCCTGCCATCACCGTCACGGCGTGCGATTTCACGGCCACCGGGATGAGCCTTTCCGGGCGCGTGGTCACGGTCGTGATTCATTCGGCCGACATCGGCAAGATCGACACCCGACTCATCCGACGGGTGTAGCTGCGGTGCTCAGGAGGCCAGCACACTCAGAGCGACGCGAGCAGAACGGCGCGTGCAGAGCGGCCCGCTCAGAACGGCAGAAGCGGATCGACTCCGACGGCCACGAAGAGCAGGGTCAGGTAGGCGATCGAGCCGTGGAAGACGCGCATCGGTGACACATGCTCGTGCCGAATCGCCAGGCTGTACAGCCGGTGCGTCTCGTAAATGAACCAGCCGCCGGTGACCAGGGCGGTAAAGCTGTACAGCAAGCCCATGTCTGCGATCGGGATCAATAGCAGCGAGCAGGCGACGGTGGCCCAGGCATAGAGGATGACCTGCAGCCCGACCTGAGCACGACCTCGAACGACGGCAAGCATGGGCACTCCGGCGGCCTGGTAGTCGCTGCGGTATTTCATCGACAGTGGCCAGTAGTGCGGCGGCGTCCACAGGAAGATGATCATGAACAGGATGACCGGGGGCCAGGACAGGTCGCCGGTTACCGCGGCCCACCCGATGAGGACCGGCATACAACCCGCCACACCGCCCCAGACGATGTTCTGCGGGGTGCGACGTTTGAGGATGATCGTGTAAAACACGACGTAGAGCAAAATTGCACCGAACGACAGCGCGGCGGCGAGCCAGTTTGTCAGCAACCCCAGCCACAGAATGGATGCTGCGCCCAACGCCCAGGCAAAGATCAAGGCTTCACGGTCGCTGAGTTCTCCGGTAACCAGCGGACGATTCTTGGTGCGCTTCATGAGACGGTCGATATCGCGATCGAGGTAACAGTTGAACGCACCTGCGGAACCCGCACTGAGCGATCCGCCGACAAGCGTCGCCAGGATCAGCCAGAGGCTGGGGATCCCCCGTTCGGCGAGCAGCATTGTGGGAGCGGTAACTACCAGAAGTAGTTCGACGACTCGCGGTTTCGTCAGGGAAACGTAGGCCTTAAGGGTGCGCTTCAGTGTGCGCGGTCCGCTCCGGACCGGGGTCTTCAGGGCGACGTCCATTAATCCTCTAACGCTAGGCAAGTCTTCCCATTCTAGGACACCCCCCGACAGATCCACCGACGCCAAATGACGAGCGTGCTTCCATGTAACGTCATACGACTCGTGCGTTCGTACAGGGTTCTCTATACTTGGACTGTTCCCCATCCTTTTTTTGGTACTTCAGCGCGCACCTCTTGGTGGCCCGGTATCAAAAAGTTGAGGGCGCCATCCAGTGGCGGCTCGTGGAAACGAAAAAACCAGCAGGTTTCGATTTCTATACGTGTGACGATAACTAATGGGCGGTTGACGACAACTCGCCCTCTTCGTTTTATAGAAGGGCCAATAGACGTGGCAGCATTGCAGTGGGATTCCATCGACAACAAAGCGGTCGACACCGCGCGTATTTTGGCGGCTGACGCCGTCGAGAAGGTTGGGAATGGGCATCCGGGCACCGCGATGAGCCTCGCACCTGCCGCTTATCTTCTGTTTCAGAAGATCATGCGCCGTGACCCGTCTGACAATGAATGGATCGGTCGCGACCGTTTCATCCTCTCGGTCGGCCACAGCTCACTGACCCAGTACGTTCAGTTGTATCTCGGCGGCTACGGCCTCGAGCTCGAAGACCTCAAGGCTCTCCGCACCTGGGGATCCAAGACCCCCGGCCACCCGGAATACGGCCATACCGATGGCGTCGAAATCACCACCGGCCCGCTCGGCCAGGGACTCGCCTCGGCGGTGGGGTTCGCCTATGCGTCACGCTTCGAGCGTGGCCTGTTCGACCCGGATGCCGCCTCCGGCTCGAGCCCCTTCGACCACTTCGTATACGTCATCGCCGGCGATGGTGACCTGCAGGAAGGCCTGACGAGCGAGGCATCCTCCCTCGCCGGCCACCAGCAGCTCGGCAACCTGATTGCGATCTACGACAGCAACCAGATCTCGATCGAGGACGACACCAACATCGCCTTCACCGAGGACGTCGCCGCTCGCTATGCCGCCTACGACTGGCACGTGCAGACGGTCAACTGGAAGAAGACCGGCTCCTACGTGGAAGACGTCGCCGAGTTGAACGCGGCCATCGAGGCCGCTCAGAACGAAACCGGCAAGCCCAGCCTGATCATTCTGAAGACGATCATCGGCTGGCCGAGCCCGAAGAAGCAGAACACCGGCAAGATCCACGGCTCAGCCCTCGGCGCGGAGGAACTCGCCGGCGTCAAGACCGTTCTGGGCTTCGACCCGGAGAAAACTTTCGACGTTGCCCCCGAGGTCATCGCACACACCCGCCTGGCCCTCGAGCGTGGCGCGACACAGCACGCCGAATGGACCGTGCAGTTCGATGCCTGGGCTACGGCTAACCCCGAACGCAAGGTTCTGCTCGACCGGGTGCTCTCCGGCGACCTGCCCGACGGCGTCGACGAGGCCCTCCCGGTTTTCCCCGCCGACACCGCGGTTTCGACCCGTGCCGCGTCCGGTAAAGTGCTCACCGCCCTCGGCGCTGTCATCCCCGAACTGTGGGGCGGCTCGGCCGACCTCGCCGAATCGAACAACACCACTATCGGCGGCGCAGCTTCGTTCATCCCGAGCGAACACTCCACCGGCGAATGGACCGGCAACTCGTATGGCCGGGTGCTGCACTTCGGCATTCGAGAGCACGCCATGGCCGCCATCCTCAACGGAATCGTGCTGCACGGCAACACGCGTCCGTTCGGCGGCACCTTTCTCATCTTCAGCGACTACATGCGCCCCGCGGTGCGTCTGGCCGCGCTCATGAAGGCGCCGTCGATCTTCGTCTGGACCCACGACTCCGTCGCACTCGGCGAAGACGGCCCCACGCACCAGCCGATCGAACAGCTGGCGACCCTGCGAGCCATCCCCGGGCTCGATGTGGTTCGTCCCGGCGACGCCAACGAAACGGCCTGGGCCTGGAAGACCATTTTGGAACGCCGGGGCGGTCCGGCCGGCATCGCCCTCACCCGCCAGAACATTCCGGTGTACGAGCGCGGCGAAGGCGCAGCATCCGCTGAAACCTTTGCCTCAGCGAAGAACGTGGCCCGCGGCGCGTACGTGCTGGCCGAAGCCGCAGGCGGAACGCCGGACGTCATTCTGATCGGTACCGGCTCCGAGGTGCAGCTCGCCGTTGACGCCCGCGCCCAGCTCGCCCTCGAGGGCATCCATGCCCGCGTGGTGAGCGCGCCGTGCCTGGAGTGGTTCGAAGAGCAGAGCAGCGAATACCGCGAATCGGTGCTCCCAGCCGCGATCACCGCCCGCGTGTCGGTCGAGGCTGGCCTCGCGCTGACCTGGCGTGGCTACGTCGGCGATGCGGGGCGCAGCATTTCAATCGAGCACTTCGGGGCATCCGCTGACTATCAGACGCTGTTCCGCGAATTTGGGATCACCACCGAGGCCGTTGTGGCCGCCGCCAGGGAATCAATCAACGCTTCCTGACGTTGCCCCAAGTACGGGGTCAGAGCCACGTCTCACAACATCACCCAACTTTTCCTCTCCACACATCGCATCAGCCAGCTGCCTGACAGCAGCACTACCAGGAGATTTCCACCATGACAAACCCCACGCCCCTCGCCGAGCTCTCCGCAGCCGGCGTTAGCATCTGGCTCGACGACCTCTCCCGTGAACGCATCAATTCCGGCGGACTGCAGGACTTGATCAAGAACAGCAACGTCGTCGGCGTAACCACCAACCCGACGATCTTCGCCGGCGCCCTCGCCAAAGGTGAGGCGTACACCGAGCAGGTCGCGACCCTGGCCGCCACCGGAACGAACGTGATCGATGCCGTCTTCGCCATCACGACCGACGACGTCGCCGCCGCCTGTGACATCTTTCGCCCGGTCTACGACGCGACCAACGGTCAGGACGGGCGCGTCTCGATCGAGGTCGAGCCGGGCCTGGCCCGCAACGCCGCCGGAACGGTCGCCGAGGCTCAGAAGCTGTGGACCAAGGTCAATCGTCCCAACGCCATGATCAAGATCCCCGCAACGGTCGAGGGCCTCGAAGCCATCACGGCGACTATCGCCCTCGGCATCAGCGTCAACGTCACGTTGATCTTCAGCCTGGAGCGTCACCGTCAGGTCATCAACGCGTACCTTGCCGGACTCGAGAAGGCCAAGGCTGGCGGCATCGATCTCTCCACAATTCATTCGGTTGCCTCATTCTTCGTCTCGCGCGTCGACTCCGAGATCAACGCCCGCCTCGAAGCGATCGGCACCCCGGAAGCCCTCGCGCTCAAAAGCAAGGCCGGCGTCGCCAACGCGCAGCTCGCCTACCAGGTGTACGAGCAGGCGTTCGGCAGTGAGCGTGCGCTTGGCCTGATCAAAGCCGGCGCCACCAAGCAACGCCCGCTCTGGGCCTCGACCGGCGTCAAGGATGCCAGCCTGCCTGACACCCTCTACGTGACGGAACTGGTCGCCCCCGAGGTCGTCAACACGATGCCCGAGAAGACCATGCAGGCCGCCGCCGACCACGGCGTCATCCCGGCCGACTCGGTCACCGGATCCTACGCCGCGGCAAACGCAGTGCTCGACGCGTTGGCAGCCCAGGGTGTCTCCTATGACGACGTGACCCGCCTGCTCGAAGAAGAAGGCCTGTCGAAGTTCGAGGTGTCCTGGAACGAACTGCTCGACACCGTGCAGACGGCCCTCACAGCCGCGTCGACTACGTCGGCTGTCTGATGAGCTTCCGCATCTCGGTTAGTGGCGCCGCGGCCGACGCCGTTCGCGCTACGGTGCCCACCCTGGTCACGGATCTCGTCGCTTCCGGAATCACGGCCCAGGACCCCGCTCTGTGGGGGCCGGAGGTCGAAGCTGAAGCCGCGTTGCGCCTCGGCTGGACCGAATCCGTCGCCGTGTCACGCCCGCTCGTGGCCGAGATCGTCGAGCTGCGAGCCACCTTGCAGGCCCGCGGTGTCACCCAGATCGCGCTGGCCGGAATGGGCGGATCGTCGCTGGCCCCCGAGGTCATCACCCGCACCGCCCACGTGAGTCTGACGGTGCTCGACGCAACCGACCCCGGCCAGGTGCTCTCCGCGCTCAACGACAACCTGGCCGGTACGGCCCTCGTCGTCTCCTCCAAGAGCGGCTCCACCGTCGAAACCGACAGCCAGCGCCGTGTGTTCGAACGTGCGTTCCGAGCGATCGGTATTGATCCGGCCGAACGCATCATCGTCGTGACCGACCCGGGGTCGCCGCTCGAGGCATCCGCACGAGAAGCCGGCTACCGCGTCTTCAACGCCGACCCCACCGTTGGCGGACGCTACTCCGCGTTGACCGCGTTCGGTCTCGTGCCGTCGGGACTGGCCGGTGTGGATATCGGTGCGCTGCTCGACGAAGCCGACGCCATCGCGCTCGCGCTAGCCGTGGACTCCCCCGAGAACCCTGGACTCGTGCTGGGTGCGGCAATCGCCGCCACCAGCCCCCGCCGCGATAAGCTCGCCATCGTCTCGGACGGTACCCACATTGTGGGCTTCGCGGACTGGGTCGAGCAACTCATCGCCGAATCTACCGGCAAGCTCGGCACCGGCATTCTGCCAGTGGTGCTGGAACTGGACGCTCCCGAACTGACCGAGGCGCTGCCGGATGTGCAGGTCGTGCGGGTCGTCGCCGACGCCGGCACGGACGTGTTCAGTGAAACTGGCGGCGAAATTCATGTGAGCGGAACCCTGGGCGCACAATTCTTGGTCTGGGAATACGCGACCGTTGTCGCCGGGCGTCTGCTCGGCATCAACCCGTTCGACCAGCCCGATGTGGAGTCCGCCAAGATCGCCACTCGCGGTCTGCTCGATGCCCGCCCCGCGCCGGAGCCGGCCGCGTTCATCACGGATGGTATCGAAGTGCGTGGCACCCCGCACGTCATCGGTGCAGCAAGTGATCTGGGCTCGGCAATCGATGCGCTGCTCGAAGAGCTCGGTACCGACGGATACGTTGCCGTTCAGGCTTACGTGGACCGCCTCGCCCTCCCGGAACTGGCCGATATTCGAAATAAGCTCGCCGCGCTGTCGAAGCGTCCGGTGACGTTCGGCTGGGGACCGCGCTTTCTGCACTCCACTGGGCAATTCCACAAGGGTGGACCGGCGAACGCCGTATACCTGCAGATTCTGGCTACCCCGGCGGAGGATCTCGATATTCCCGAGCGCCCCTTCACCTTCGGTGAGCTCATCCAAGCGCAGGCCAGCGGCGATGCGAGCGTGCTCGCCGAGCACGGGCGCCCCGTGCTGACGTTGACTCTGACGCAGCCCAAGCAGAACATCTCCGCTCTTTTCCACGCTCTGGCTTAGCTGGATTTAGTTCCTCGCCGGTGCTGCCCACGAGGAACTTTCCAGCTGAACGTACTAACCTCTTCGCAGCATTCCCGTGTTGTGTCTTCCAATCTTTCTGCACAATCCCGTTGAAGGAGCTGCATGTCCCCGGTGGAAATTACTCCGGATTTTAATCCGCTCAGGTCCCCCTCCGACTACCGTCTGAATCGCATTGCCGGGCCCTCAAGTTTGGTCATCTTCGGCGTCACCGGTGATCTTGCGCGCAAGAAACTTATGCCCGCGGTCTATGACCTCGCCAACCGGGGGCTGTTGCCTCCCGGTTTCGCCCTCGTTGGCTTTGCCCGCCGGGACTGGGATAACCAAGACTTCATGCAGGTTGTGCATGACGCCGTAAAGGAATACGCCCGTACCGAGTTTCACGAGGACGTCTGGGCTCAGCTGGCCGAGGGAGTTCGTTTTGTTTCGGGCACCTTTGACGACGATGAGGCCTTTACGCGCCTCAGCGAAACGATAGCCGAACTCGACCGGGAGCGGGGAACGATGGGCAACCATGCCTTCTACCTTGCCATTCCGCCAAAAGCATTCCCCCAAGTCACCGAACAGCTGCGCCGTTCAGGCCTGGCCGAGCAGGAGAATGGCCAGTGGCGCCGCGTCGTCATTGAGAAGCCGTTCGGCAGTGACCTCAAGACGGCACGAGAGCTCAATGACGTCGTCGAGTCGGTCTTTCCGCCGGACTCCGTCTTTCGGATCGACCACTACCTCGGTAAGGAGACGGTGCAGAACATTTTGGCGCTCCGCTTCGCCAACGAAATGTTCGAACCGCTGTGGAACGCCAACCACGTCGAACACGTGCAGATCACCATGGCCGAGGACATCGGTGTGGGTGGCCGTGCCGGATACTATGACGGCATCGGCGCCGCGCGCGATGTGATTCAGAACCATCTACTGCAGCTGCTCGCTTTGACGGCGATGGAAGAACCGATCTCATTCGACGCCGCCGATCTGCGTGCCGAAAAGGAAAAGGTGCTTGCCTCGGTGCGGCTGCCCGCCGACCTGGGCACCGGCACCGCGCGGGGCCAGTACGCCGGCGGGTGGCAGGGCGGCGAAAAGGTCGTTGGTTTTCTTGACGAAGACGGCATGAACCCGGAATCAGTCACCGAGACTTACGCCGCCATGCGTTTGACGATCGACACGCGCCGCTGGGCTGGAGTGCCGTTCTACCTGCGCGCCGGTAAACGCCTCGGGCGTCGCGTCACCGAAATCGCCGTGGTCTTCAAACGCGCCCCGCAGTACCTGTTCGCGCCCGGGCAGACGGCGGAACTCGGCCACAACGCCCTGGTTATTCGGGTACAGCCCGATGAGGGCGTCACGATCCGGTTCGGATCGAAGGTGCCGGGGGTGGGCATGCAGGTTCGCGACGTCACCATGGACTTTGGTTACGGCCACGCCTTCACCGAGGCGAGCCCTGAAGCCTACGAGAGGCTTATCCTCGACGTACTCCTCGGCGACCCTCCCCTGTTCCCCCGTCACGAAGAGGTCGAGCTGTCCTGGAAAATTCTTGACCCGATCGAAGAATACTGGGCCACGCAGGGGCAGCCAGAGCAGTACCGCCCCGGAACATGGGGCCCCACATCCGCTGATGACCTACTGGCCCGCGACGGCCGCACCTGGAGGCGACCATGATCGTCGATCTGCCCAACACGACAACCGCGAAGATCTCGAAAGCACTCGTGCGCATTCGGGAGGAGGGCGGAGCTGTCGCTCTCGGTCGGGTGCTGACTCTCATCATTGCTTCGAATCTTGGACGCGAGGAGGAGGCCATCGAGGCCGCTAATGATGCTTCGCGTGAGCATCCGATGCGCGTTATCGTCGTCTCAACCCGGGAAGAGATGTCGTCTTCGGCGACTCCCGAAGCACGCGTCGACGCAGAAATCAGGGTCGGTGGCGACGCCGGAGCAAGTGAGGTCATCGTTTTGCGTGTTTACGGTGATGCCGCGAACGATCCGGAAAGCCTGGTGACCGGGCTGCTGCTCTCAGATGCTCCCGTCGTGGCCTGGTGGCCGGGGACAGCGCCGGCCGTTCCGAGCGATTCCCCGCTCGGACGCATCGCCTATCGCCGGATCACTGATGCGTCCGCGCAGGCCGATCCGCAAGCGGCTCTGCACCACCTTTCCGGAAGTTATCAACCCGGTGATACCGATTTCGCGTGGACCCGCCTGACGCTGTGGCGCGCTCAACTTGCCGCGGTGCTGGACCAACCGCCGTATGAGTCGATCACCGGGATCAGGGTCACCGGTGCTGCGGCATCTCCATCGACGACACTCTTGGCTGCGTGGCTGCAAATGCAACTCCAGGTGCCGGTGGAGTGCGAGCTCACCGCTGGCCCGCAGACCAACGGTGTGCACGGTGTGCACCTCACACGGACGTCGGGCATAATTTCACTCGAACGCGAAGTACCCGACATCGCGACGCTCAGCCAGCCGAATCAGCCAACACAGGATCTCACCCTGAAACGTCGCAGCCTGCGCGACTGCCTGGCCGACGAACTGCGTCATCTTGATTCCGATGAGCTGTATGGTGAAGTCATCACGCGCGGCCTGCCGCAACTTCTTGGCGTGGTGACCCAAGGGACCGGAGTATGACCGTGACGAACGAACGACGTGTGCTGGTGCATCAGAACAGGCAGGCACTGGCCGGGTCGGTCGCAGCACGCTTCCTGACCAATATGGTGGATGTGCTCCACGAGCAAGACATAGCCCATGTCGTGCTCACCGGAGGGTCGGTCGGAATCGCGGTTCTGGAGGCTATCAACGAGTCGGCTGCACGGGACACCATTGACTGGTCGCGGGTAAATTTCTGGTGGGGCGATGAGCGGTGGGTTCCGCGCGCGGACCGTGAACGCAATGAGTTACAGGCACGTGAAGCGCTCCTCGACCACGTGGACGTTCCCCAGAAGAACATTCACGCGTTCGGCGCCTCGGATGACCACATCGATGCCGACGCCGATGCGTTGGATGCAGCAGCCGCTCGTTACACGGCGGAGCTGCTCGCTCATGCCCCGAAAGGCGAGCAGTACCCGCGTTTTGACGTGACTTTTCTCGGGGTCGGACCGGACGGACATGTTGCGTCGCTCTTCCCGCACCGATCGGGTATTCGTGAGCGCGCAGCCAGTGTGGTTACCGTGCGCGACTCCCCCAAACCGCCGGTCGATCGTTTGTCGCTGACGCGACCCGTCATCAACTCGTCCAACCGCGTGTGGCTGGTTCTTGCGGGATCGGATAAGGCGTCGGCACTCGGTCTGGCCCTCGCCGGTGCGAGCCGAGACGAGGTTCCTGCCGCGGGAATCAAAGGTCGCTACCGTACGGTATTCTTCGTGGACAACGACGCGGCCGCCCAGGTACCGGAAAGCCTTATCGCGCCGGCCTACTAAGCGCACCCCGCGCGGACTGACGCCCCAAAAAAACACCGGCTCTCGAATCGAGAGCCGGTGTTTCTCAATCAACGCCTCAGTTCGTGGGCGACAGCTTACCGCGACGAACTCGCAACTGATTGAGCGCTTCTTCAAGGAGCGACTCTGCTTCTTCTTCGGTACGACGCTCTTTGACGTACGCCAGGTGCGTCTTGTAGGGCTCAAGCTTCACCACAGACGGCGGATTCTCTTTGTCGCGGCCGGCCGGAAGCCCAGACGATGGGCAATCGATGGTGACGGGGATCTCCTCGTCGGGGAGGCTCGCGGCAAAGTACCTGACGGTCTCATTGCCGAGTGCATCCCAGTAGGAGACCTTGATGCGGTCCGCGTGAAATCCGCGGTCCTGCTCGCCCATGGGGCCCGCGCCTACACGTGAGCCACGAATTGCGCTGCCGCCTGATGCCATCTTGTTCCTCCGTTGACTCGTGCAGTTCTGCGCTGCAGATTCGAGCAATTGTTGGTGCTGCTGTTAGGGGTGCTGCTGTTGACGGGGTGTGCGGGTGGAAAACTCTGCCCCGAGAAACTCAGGGTAACTCCGCACGGTGTGAAAAGTTAAGCCCCGGTGTCAAACTTGGTGATCAATCCGAGCACGACGATGCACGAGATCCACAGCAGGCCCAGAATAATGGTGATGCGGTTGAGGTTGCGCTCCGCAACCCCCGACGCTCCGAGGTTAGAGGTTACGCCGCCGCCGAACATGTCGGACAACCCACCACCCCTCCCCTTGTGCAACAAAATGAGCATGGTGAGCAGGAGGCTTGTTATACCAACGAGCACCTGCATGACGACCTGGAGAATCTCCACACGAAACCTTTCAAAACACGGTGGGCGCGACTCTAGCGCCCAGACCATCGTAATTATACCCTCCATGCACGAGCGAGGCGATTGCCGCGGGGCAACCACCTCACTGTACGCAATGGGAGGAACGCGTCGGTTTAGAGGCCGACGTGCTTGTGATAGCGAATAATGCTGGAGAACTCCGGAATATCCAGGCTAGCCCCGCCGACCAGGGCACCGTCAACGTTGGGCTCCCGCATGAATGCGGCAATGTTGCCGCTCTTCACCGAGCCACCGTAGAGGATGCGCGTCTTATCGGCTACGTCCTGACCGAGCGTGTCAGCGAGAACGCCGCGGAGCGCGGCGGCAACCTGCTCGGCCTGCTCCGGCGTGGCGGCCTGACCCGAGCCGATGGCCCATACCGGCTCGTAGGCCACGACGATGTCGGCCGCGTGGGTGACACCGGCGAGGGCGGCACGGAGCTGAGCGACCGGAACAGCGCTCGGACCGGCTATGGCGAGATCTTCCGCGCTTTCCCCGACACAGATCAACGGCACGAGGTTGTGCTTGAGCGCGGCGGTCACCTTGGCGCCGACCTGCTCATCCGTCTCATTGTGCAGGGTTCTCCGCTCGGAGTGCCCGATGATGACGTACTGGCATTCCAGCTGGGCCAGGAAAGCACCCGAGATCTCGCCCGTGTAGGCTCCAGAATCCGCAGCCGACAGGTCTTGCGCGCCGAACGCCAGCGGCAGCTTGTCGGCCGAAACCAGCGTCTGCACGCTGCGCAGATCGGTGAACGGCGGGAAGACCGCGACCTCGACGGCGGTGAAATCGTGCCCGGCGTCCTTCAGATTCCAGGCCAGCTTCTGCACGAACGCGATCGCCTGGAGGTGGTCCAGGTTCATCTTCCAGTTGCCCGCAATCAGCGGTGTACGCCGAGGGTTGATGTTCACTGCCATCCGAGGACCTCCAGTCCTGGCAGGCGCTTGCCTTCGAGAAATTCGAGGCTCGCGCCACCGCCGGTAGAAATATGACCGAATTGGTCATCGGTGAAACCGAGAATGCGCACGGCCGCGGCGGAGTCTCCGCCACCGACCACGCTGAGGCCGGTGACCTCGGTGAGAGCAGCGGCCACCGTGCGGGTGCCCTCCGCAAAGGGAGCGAGTTCGAAGACACCCATTGGACCGTTCCAGAACACTGTCTTGGACGCTCGAATAGTCTCAGCGAACGCTTGCGCTGTGTCCGGTCCGATGTCCAAGCCGAGTCCGGCCGCACCGAACGGGGTGTTCTCGATGCCGTCGGCCGGTGTGATCACGTGTTCAGCATCTGCACCGAACTTCGACGCCACGACGACATCGGTCGGCAGCACGATCTTGACACCGAGACGTTCCGCGTCGGCCAGGTAGCCACGGACCGTGTCGATCTGATCGCTCTCCAACAGGCTGGCGCCGACCTTGTGCCCCTGGGCGGCCAGGAAGGTGAAGAGCATACCGCCGCCGATGAGCAGGGAGTTCACCCGGGGAAGCAGATGTCCGATCACGCCGAGCTTGTCGCTGACTTTCGAGCCACCGAGGATGACCGTGTAGGGCGCCTCGGGCTTTTCGGTGAGGCGATCGAGCACGTCGAGTTCGGCCGCGATCAGCAGACCGGCAGCGCTGGGTAAAAGGGACGCGAGATCGAACACGCTCGCCTGCTTGCGGTGCGCGACTCCGAATCCGTCGGACACGAGCGCGTCGCCGAGCCGGGCGAGCTGCTGGGCGAACGCGAGCCGCTCGGCATCCGCCTTGCTGGTTTCACCGGCGCTGAAGCGCAGGTTCTCCAGAACGACGATGTCGCCGTCCTGCAGGGCCGCGACCGCTTGGGTAGCGGACTCACCGACGGTGTCGGTGGCAAACGCCACTGGGTGATCCACCAGTTCGCTCAAGCGAACGGCAACCGGCTTCAGGCTGTATCGGGTATCAACGACCCCGTCAGGGCGCCCGAGGTGAGAGATGATCACCACGCGGGCGCCCTGAGCCACGAGGGCGTTGAGGGTGGGCAGTGACGCCCGCACTCGTCCGTCGTCGGTGATCTGACCGTTCTTCAACGGCACATTCAGGTCGAAGCGGACAATAACCCGCTTGCCGCCAAGCGGTCCGAGCGAGTCAATCGTGCGTAACGTCACCGCGCGGCCGTTAGAGTCGCTCGGCGACGAACTCGGTGAGGTCGACGAGGCGGTTGGAGTAACCCCACTCGTTGTCGTACCAGGAAGCGACCTTGACCTGGTCACCGATCACCTTGGTGAGTCCGGCGTCAAAGATCGAGGAGTGTGGGTCGCCGACGATATCGCTTGAGACAATCGGGTCTTCGGTGTAGCTGAGGATGCCCTTGAGGGGGCCATCCGCTGCAGCCTTGTACGCGGCGTTGACTTCTTCGACCGTTACCGGGCGGGAGGCCGTGAGGGTCAAGTCGGTGATCGAGCCGGTCGGAACCGGAACGCGCAGGGCGTAACCATCGAGCTTGCCGACACTCTCCGGGATGACGAGGCCCAGGGCCTTGGCGGCGCCGGTCGACGTGGGAATGATGTTGAGCGCGGCGGCGCGGGCTCGACGCAGATCGCTGTGCGGGCCGTCCTGCAGATTCTGGTCAGCAGTGTACGCGTGGATGGTCGTCATGAGGCCACGCTCGATGCCGAAGTTGTCGAGGAACACCTTGACGAGCGGCGCGAGGCAGTTCGTCGTGCAGGACGCGTTCGAGATGATGTCGTGGATCGCCGTGTCGTAGGTGTCTTCGTTCACACCGAGCACGAGCGTCGCGACGTCAGCACCCGTTGCGGGAGCCGAGACGATGACCTTCTTGGCGCCGGCCTGGATGTGCTTCTGGGCGTCGACGGCCTTCGTGAAGCGGCCGGTCGATTCGATGACGATTTCCACGCCCAGCGCGCCCCAGGGCAGGTTGGCCGGGTCGCGCTCGGCGAGTACCTTGATGGGCTTGCCGTTGACGACGATGCTGTCCCCGTCGACCTCGACGGTGGCGTTCAGTCGGCCGCCGACGGAGTCGTACTTGAGAAGGTGCGCGAGCGACGCGGGGTCGCTGAGGTCGTTGACGGCGACAATTTCGATGTCGCTGCCCTTGGCGAGGGCCGCTCGGAAGTAGTTACGACCAATGCGGCCGAATCCGTTGATGCCGATCTTTACGGACACAAATAGCTCCTGTTGCTGAAAAGGCGCCGGAAGGCGCGATGAAAAGAATGCGGAAGGACAACGGCGGTGCCCCGTATCGCTCGGGGCACCAACCGGCTACGAGAGTAGCAGCAGTCCGTTCGTCTTCTCGCGAGCGACGGTGAAACGCTCCTGGACGTTTGCCCAGTTGACGATGTTCCAGAAGGCCTTGACGTAGTCGGCGCGCACGTTGCGGTAGTCGAGGTAGTAGGCGTGTTCCCAGACATCGAGCATGAGAACCGGAACGGTTCCGGCAGCGAAGTTGGACTGCTGGTCGAAGAACTGCTGGATGATCAGGCGCTGCCCGATGGAATCCCAGGCGAGGACTGCCCAGCCGGAACCCTGCACGCCGAGTGCGGCCGCAGTGAAGTGTGCCTGGAACTTGTCAAAGGAACCGAAGTTGTCATCGATTGCCGCAGCGAGCTCGCCGACGGGCTTGTCGCCGCCGTTCGGGGACAGGTTGGTCCAGAAGATGGAGTGGTTGACGTGGCCGCCGAGGTTGAAGGCGAGATCTTTTTCCAACTTGTTCACGTTGGCGAGGCTTCCGCTGTCGCGGGCCTCCGCGAGCTGAGCCAGTGCTGTGTTGGCCCCGGTGACGTAGGCCTGATGGTGCTTGCCATGGTGGAGTTCCATGATGGTGCCGCTGATGCTGGGCTCGAGAGCCGCGTAGTCGTAATCAAGGGTGGGGAGGGTGTATTCAGCCATTACTTATCTCCTTGTGAGTTGTGCCGCCGCATCGAGTGCGGCGGCGTTGTAAGCGACGATTTAGTCTACTCGCGGGCGTTGCGAGCCACAGAATTCGTGTCGGCGCGCGTCTGCGGGTGCGACGTCAGAGGGGTGCAAGGTCATCGGGGTGGACCGGGTACTCAACGTCGGTTCCTTCGATGCCGAGCTCGACCGCTTTCTTGTCGGCCATGGCGAGCAGGCGTCGAATTCGGCCGGCGACCGCGTCTTTGGTCATCGGCGGCTCGGCGTGGTGGCCGAGCTCGTCGAGGCTGGAGTCGCGAAAATTAAGACGCAGGTCTCCCGCATAGCGCAGATGTGTGGGGATGTCCTCGCCGAGGATGTCCATGGCCCGCTGCACCCGGGCACAGGCGGCGACAGCCGCCTCGGCGGAACGACGCAGGTTCGCGTCGTCGAAGTTGACCAGGCGGTTTGCCGTGGCGCGCACCTCGCGGCGCTGACGCAGAGTTTCCCAGTTGAGCACCGTGTTGGTGGCGCCCATATGCACCAGCATCGCGCCGATAGCGTCGCCGTCACGGATAACGACGCGGTGTACCCCGCGGACTTCGCGCGCCTTGGCCGCAACACCGAGGCGTCCGGCCGCTCCGACAAGCGCCAACGCAGCCTCGTTGCCGGGGCAGACCACCTCCAGCGCCGCCGAGCGGCCCGGATCGGTCAGGGTGCCGTGAGCGAGGAACGCGCCGCGCCAGACGGCGGCGATCTCTTCCTTCGAGCCCGTGGTCAGACGGTTGGGCAGACCACGGATCGGTCGACGACGGGCATCCAGCAGGCCGGTCTGACGCGCCAGCGTCTCGCCGCCTTCGATGACCTGTACGAGGTAATGGCTGGACTGACGAATGCCGGTGGCGGCGATGACCTGCAGGGCGCTGCGCACCCCGTAGAGTTCGGCGAGGTCTTTGCGCACCCGTCGCGCCAGGATGGCGGTGTCCAGTTCTGATTCAATCGCGATTCGGCTGCTGATCATGTGCAATCCGCCCGAGAACCGGAGAATTGTGGCCAGTTCGGCCGCGCGCACGGTGGTCTTGGAGACCTCCACGCGCGAAAGTTCATCTTTAACGTCGGCGGTGAGTGCCAATCGCTTTTCCATTCTCTTGATCAGTTGCGTGAGGTCTAAGTGGTAGAAGCCCGGCGAAGTAGCGGAGGCTGCTCCCGGGCTCGCTTATTCGCGTCCGAGGTCGCGGTGCTTGATATTGACCACAACACCGGGAAGCTTTTCCAAGCGGGATGCCAGCTCTTTGGCCATGGCGACGGAGCGGTGCTTGCCTCCGGTACACCCGATGCCGATGGTGGCATGGCGTTTGTTTTCCCGCTGGTAGCCAGCCAACACGGGAGCCAGGGCGGCGGCGTAGTGGTCGATGAAATCGAGGGCACCAGTTTGGGCAAGTACAAAGTCTCTCACCTCCGGGTCGACGCCGGTGTGTGCGCGCAACTCGGGGATCCAGAACGGATTCGGCAGGAAGCGGGCATCCGCGACCAGATCGACGTCGGTCGGCAGGCCATATTTGAAGCCGAAGCTCATGATGGTCAGCTGCACACCCGCGCTGCCCTCGGCCGCAAACCGCTCGGTGATCGTCGTCGCCAGCTGGTGCACGTTCAGGTCGGACGTGTCGATGACGAGGTCGCTGGACTCCCGCACGGCGAGCAGTCGGGACCGCTCCGCCGCGATGCCGTCAAGAAGGGTGCCGTCGCCCTGCAGCGGATGCGGGCGGCGCACGGATTCGAAACGACGTACGAGCGCGTCATCGCGCGCTTCGAGAAAGATGACCTGCACCTGGGTGCCGCCGCGCAGCTGCTGCACGGTCTCCAAAAAGTCACCGAACAGGTCGCGCCCCCGAATATCGACGACCGCTGCGATTCTGGGCAGGTTGGTGCCGGCCCGTTCGACCAGATCGACCAGGGGCCGCAGCATTTGCGGCGGCAGATTATCGACGACATACCAGTCGAGGTCTTCCAGCGCATTGGCTACGGTGGAGCGTCCCGCCCCGGACATTCCCGTGACGATCAGCACTTCCTGCTTGTCGGGGTCCGTAGTCATTCTTGGAAATCGCCTTAATGAGAAGTTGGTGGATGCTCAAGCCTACCCAGCGCCGGGGGGTTCAGATTTCGTTCAGGCGCGCAGGTGGGCGTGGACCGACTCGGCCAGCACCGGGCCGATGCCGCGAACATCCGCTATTTCGGCGGCCGAGGCGACCTTGAGCCGCGCAACCGACCCGAAATATTGTAGCAATACTTTAACCCGGGCCGGGCCGAGTCCGGCGATTTCACCCAGAATCGAGGAAATATCCTTCTTGCGTCGAATCCGCTGATGTGTGATCGCGAACCGGTGTGCTTCATCGCGGATGCGCTGGATGAGAAATAGCGCGTCGCTGTTGCGGGGCAGGATCACCGGATAGTCGGAGTCGGGCAGCCAGATCTCTTCGAGCCGCTTAGCGATTCCACAGAGTTGGATGCCGGTGACGCCCGACTCGGCGAGTGCGCGTCTAGCGGCGGCGACCTGCGGTTGGCCACCATCAACGATGAGCAGGTTCGGCTGGTACTTGAACTTGGCGCGCTTCTGCTCTCCCGGTGCGATGTCGGTCAGGTCGGTCTCGGCCGCCACATTTTCGGAGGCCGCATCCGCGTGGACGGACTCGGGTTTCAGGTAGGCGAGCCGTCGGGTAAGGATCTGATAGATCGAGTCGGTGTCGTCGGTTGATTCGGGGATGTTGAACCGCCGGTATTCGTCTTTGCGGGGCAACCCGTCTTCGAAGACCACCATGGAGGCGACGATATTGGTGCCGCTCAGGTGCGACACGTCGTAGCACTCCATGCGCAGCGGCGCGGCCGGCATTTCGAGGGCTTCCTGGATGTCTTCAAGGGCTTTGGAGCGTGCCACGAAGTCCGAGCTCCGCCGGGTCTTGTAGAGCATGAGCGCCTGCTTGGCGTTGTTGGTAGCCGTCACGAGCAGCGCCGCCTTCTCGCCGCGCTGCGCCGCCACGAGCCGCACCTTGCGCCCCGCCACGTCGGCCAGCCAGGTTTCCAGGGCTTCGGCATCATCGGGCAGTTCGGGCAGCACGATCTCGCGCGGCGGTTTGCTGTCATGGTTGTAGGCCGTTTGCATCATGGAGTCGATGAGCTCACTCATAGTGACATCGAGCTCCTTGTCGACCATCCAACCGCGCACGCCGCGGATGCGCCCGCCCCGGACGATAAACAACTGCACAGCCGCGGCGAGTTCGTCTTGCTCGATGGCGAACAGGTCGATGTCGACGTTGTCGCGCAGCACGACGGCGCTCTTCTCGAGCACGGCGTTGAGCGCGCGCACCTGGTCGCGCCGTTTGGCGGCGATTTCGTACTGTTGGGCGACAGCGGCGTCTTTCATCTCCTGGGTGAGTTCGTTGATGAGCTTCTTATCGTGGCTGCCCATGAAGCTCACGAACTCGTTGACGATTGTGCGGTGATCCTCGATGGACACCAGACCGGAGCAGGGGCCGAAGCAGCGCCCGATCTGGCCGGCGAAGCACGGCTTGCCACTCTGCATCGCCCGCTTGTAGTTGGCGTTGTTGCAGGTACGGATGGGGAATGCCTTGAGCATGAGTTCGATGGTTTCGTACACGGCCCACACCTTGGGATACGGTCCGAAATAACGGGCGCCCTTGATGCCCTCGGTGCGCGTAACAAGGGCGCGCGGAGCCTCATCGGCGAGGGTGACCGCGAGATACGGGTAGGACTTGTCGTCCTTGAACTGAACATTGAACGGCGGATCGAACTCGTTGATCCACATCCACTCGAGTTGCAGGGCCTCGACCTCGGTGCCGACAACCGTCCACTCCACACCCGTTGCGGTGGTCACCATTCGTCTGGTGCGCTCGTGCAGGCTGTGCAGCGGCGCGAAGTAGTTGCTCAGCCGCGCGCGCAGGTTCTTGGCCTTACCGACGTAGAGGATACGCCCGGTCTCGTCCCGGAACCGGTAGACGCCGGGGGTCGTAGGAATCTCGCCCGTTTTCGGGCGATAGCTCAGGGCATCAGACATGGCCGTCCGGTTGCCTAGCCGGCAGCCAGGACCTCCTTGAGGAAGGAACCGGTGAAGCTCTTCTTGACCGTGGCGAGGTGTTCGGGGGTGCCGGTGGCGAGCACTTTTCCGCCGCCGGAACCGCCCTCCGGACCGAGGTCGATCACCCAGTCAGCCGACTTGATGACGTCGAGGTTGTGCTCGATCACGATGACGGTGTTGCCCTTATCGACGAGGCTATTTAGCACGAGCAGCAATTTACGCACGTCTTCGAAGTGCAGGCCCGTGGTGGGCTCGTCGAGTACGTACACGCTGCGGCCGTTGGAACGGCGCTGCAACTCGGTAGCGAGCTTGACCCGCTGGGCCTCGCCGCCGGACAGGGTCGTGGCGCTCTGACCGAGGCGAACGTAGCCGAGGCCGACCTCGACGAGCGTCTTCAAAAAGCGGTGGATCGATGAGATCGGTTCGAAGAATTCGGCCGCTTCGCTGATCGGCATGTTGAGCACCTCGGCAATGTTCTTGCCTTTGTAGTGCACGGTCAGTGTGTCGCGGTTGTAGCGGTCTCCCCCGCATACCTCGCAGGCCACGTACACGTCGGGGAGAAAGTTCATCTCGATCTTGATGGTGCCATCGCCCGAGCAGGCTTCGCAGCGGCCACCCTTGACGTTGAAACTGAACCGGCCGGGCAGGTAGCCGCGGGTCTTCGATTCGATGGTTTCGGAGAACAGTGTGCGGATCTTGTCGAACACTCCGGTGTAGGTGGCCGGGTTGGAGCGCGGGGTGCGCCCAATGGGCGCCTGGTCGACGTGGATGACCTTGTCCAGCTGCTCCAGACCGGTGACCCTGGCGTGTTTGCCAGGTAGTTTGCGGGCACCGTTGAGCCGGTTGGCGAGCACCCGGTAGAGGATATCGTTGACCAGCGATGATTTGCCGGAGCCGCTGACCCCGGTGACGGCGGTGAAGGTGCCAAGCGGAAAAGTCACCGACACCTTCTGCAGGTTGTTGGCCTCGGCACCGGTCACGCCGATGAGACGTTCTGGGTCGATCGGGCGCCGTGTCGTGGGAGTAGCAATGGACTTGCGCCCGGCCAGATAGTCACCGGTGAGGGATTTCGTATTGGCCAGCAGGTCTGAATAGGAGCCGGAGTGCACAACGTGCCCGCCGTTGACGCCGGCGCCCGGGCCGATGTCAACGATCCAGTCCGCGGTCTTGATGGTGTCTTCGTCGTGTTCGACCACGATGAGGGTATTGCCGAGGTCGCGCAGGGTGACGAGCGTCTCGATCAGGCGCCGATTGTCGCGCTGGTGCAGGCCGATGCTCGGTTCGTCGAGCACGTAGAGCACCCCGGTGAGACCGGAACCGATTTGGGTGGCCAAACGGATGCGCTGCGCCTCACCGCCCGAAAGCGTCGCCGCCGCGCGGGACAGGTTCAGGTAGTTCAGCCCGACCCGGATGAGGAAGTCGAGGCGCGCGCGAATCTCGCGCAGAACCTGGGCGGCGATGGCCGCCTCCCGATCGGTCAGGGTGAGCTCGTCCATGAACTCGCGGGCGTCGCTCAAGCTGAGCGCGCAGACATCCGCAATGCTCGCGTCGTGCACGAGCACGGCGAGTACCTCGGGCTTGAGCCGGGTGCCACCGCACACGTGGCAGTCAACCTCGCGCAGGTATTCGGACCAGCGCTGACGCTGCGTGTCGCTCTCGGCCTGCAGGTACTGGCGTTCGATGTAGGGCACAACCCCCTCGAAACCGGACGTGTAGCTCATCTCGCGGCCGTAGCGGTTCTTCCACTTGACGCGCACCTCGAAGTTGTCGCCGCGCATGACGGCGTTCTGCACCTCACTGGTCAAATCGCCCCACGGCGTGTCGAGCGAGAAGTCCAGGTCGCGGGCAAGGCCGTCGAGCAGTTTCTCGTAGTACTGGAACAGCCCCTTGCCCTGCGTGGTCCAGGGCAGTACGACGCCCTCGGCGATGCTCAGGTCTGGGTCACCGAGCAGCAGGTCTTCGTCGACGGACATGCGGGTGCCGAGGCCGGAGCACTCCGGGCAGGCGCCGAACGGGGCGTTGAACGAGAAGGTGCGCGGTTCGATTTCGGTCAGCTGCACCGGGTGGTTGTTCGGGCAGGACAACTTCTCGGAGTAGTTCTGCCAGGCCTTGTCGCCTTCTTCATCGAGAAAGTTGATCTGCACCAGGCCGTCGGTGAGTTTGAGAGCCGTTTCGAGCGAGTCGGTGAGGCGACTGAGCAGCTCGGGGCCGGCGACCAGGCGGTCAACAATGACGGCGATGTCGTGCTTCTGCTGCTTCTTGAGCGTGGGTGGTTCGCTCAGCTGAATCTGCGTGCCGTCGACGATCGCGCGAGAATATCCCCCGCCGGCGAGTTCCTGGAACAGGTCGACGAACTCGCCCTTCTTCTGCGAGACGACCGGACTGACCACCTGGTAGCGGATGCCCGCCTTCAGCTCCATCAGCTGGTCGGCGATTTGCTGCACGGTCTGGGACCGGATGACCTCGCCACAGATAGCGCAGTGCGGCACGCCGATACGGGCCCAGAGCAGCCGCATGTAGTCGTAAATCTCGGTGATGGTGCCGACCGTGGACCGCGGGTTGCGGTTGGTTGACTTCTGGTCGATCGAGACGGCCGGGCTCAGGCCCTCGATGAAGTCGACGTCGGGGCGATCGACCTGGCCGAGGAACTGCCGGGCATAGGCTGAGAGCGACTCGACGTAGCGGCGCTGCCCCTCGGCGAAGATCGTGTCGAAGGCCAACGATGACTTGCCCGAACCCGAAAGCCCGGTGAAAACCACGAGGGAATCGCGGGGAATCTCCAGATCAACGTTGTGGAGGTTGTGCACGCGGGCTCCGCGCACACTGAGTTTCGGACCTGCTGCTACCTGCGTAATCGACACCTAATAAGTCTATGCAACGCCACCGACACCGCCGTACAACGACCGCCGCCGAGAGCGAACACACGGCTGCCCACATATTGTTACGGTGTATGTATATACACGGTAGTTATTAGCCGTCTGAATCGCCGGAGGTCGTATGTCTGTTCGCCAGAGCCTGCTCGCCATCCTCAACCAGGGGCCGTGCTATGGCTACCAGTTGCGGGCCGAGTTCGACCGTCGCACCGGGTCGACCTGGCCGCTCAACGTGGGTCAGATCTACAACACCCTCGACCGACTCGAGCGGGACGGCCTGGTGCAGAAGGCAGACATCGACGCCGATGGCCAGAACTACGTCGAGATCACGACTGCCGGCAGCGCGGAGGTCGCCGACTGGCTCGGCTCCCCCGTGCTGCGCACCATGGCCACCCGCGACGAGCTCGCCATCAAGCTCGCCATCGCCGTGACGCTGCCGGGCGTCGACATCGCCCAGGTGATCCAGGTGCAGCGCACCGCAACAATGCGCACCCTGCAGGAGTTGATGCGCACCAAGAACGCTACCGCCGACCCGGAATCCTCCGAACAGTTGGCCTGGTTGCTCGTGATCGACTCACTCATCTTCGCCGCCGAGGCCGAGGCCCGCTGGCTCGACCACTCGGAGAACCGGCTCGCCCAAGCGCGAACCGCCGGCCTGGCCGCTCCCCTGCCGCTGAACACCCACGTGCCCAAGCGCGGTCGCCCGGCCAAGGTGCACGCCGGCGCCTGACCGAGGGACAGCGGCTTAGCCCGATCGCGGCCAGGGAACTCGCGACACTGCGCCGACGTAGCCTCGGCTTCGTGATTCAGGATTTCACCCTGTCAATGGCAAGCACCACCCCCGACGCGGTACCAACCCAGACAGAGCCAGACCACCTGCCGACGCTCGTTGCCGTCGGCGGTGCCCTCAGGGCCGGCGCGACATCCGGGCTGGGCCGACAGCATCCGCTCTCGCGGCACTCGTTAGGGACGACGGCACTCATCAGGGATGACGGCACTCGTTGCTACGAGTGCCTTGACACCTAATGAGTGCCGCGAGACCCGACGAGTGCCGCCACGTGAGGGAACGAACAACCGGTGACCCTGTGGGACCGATGCCGGCTCGCGAGGTTCTCCAGCGCGGTTACTGCAGGTGGCCGGCCTTCTCCATCTGCCGCAGTTCGCGCTTGAGCTCGGAGAGCTCATCGCGCAGGCGCGCGGCAAGCTCGAACTTGAGCTCCCCGGCGGCCTCGAGCATCTGCGAATTGAGGTCGGCGATGATCGATTCGAGGTCGTTGGCGCCGTTCGCGGCCAGGCCGACCCGGCGGTTCGGCGCCCCGGTCTTGCGGCGGGCATCGCGACCGGCGAGCAGCTCGGCCGTGTCGGCCTCCTCACGGGCGAGGGCCTCGGTGATGTCGCCGATGCGTTTGCGCAGCGGGGTCGGGTCGATGCCGTGCAGGGTGTTGTATGCGACCTGCTTCTCTCGGCGCCGGTCGGTCTCATCAATGGCTTTCTCCATCGACGCGGTGAGGCGGTCGGCATACATGTGCACCTCTCCCGACACGTTGCGGGCGGCGCGGCCGATGGTCTGAATGAGTGACGTGGCGGAACGCAGGAACCCTTCCTTGTCGGCGTCGAGGATGGCGACAAGTGACACCTCGGGCAGGTCGAGGCCCTCACGCAGCAGGTTGATGCCGACAAGTACGTCGTAGATGCCGGCTCGCAGCTCGGTGAGCAGTTCCACCCGGCGCAACGTGTCGACGTCGGAGTGCAGGTAGCGCACTCGCACCCCGGCTTCGGTGAGGAAGTCGGTGAGGTTCTCGGCCATCTTCTTGGTGAGGGTCGTGACGAGCACGCGTTCGTTGCGTTCGGTGCGCTTCTTGATTTCTTCGAGCAGGTCGTCAATCTGCCCGGCGCTCGGCTTGATGACGATTTGCGGGTCGATCAGGCCGGTCGGGCGAATGATCTGCTCGACGATGCCGTCGGCGATACCCATCTCGTACTTGCCCGGCGTCGCCGACAGGTAGACGGTCTGGCCGACCCGGTTCTTGAACTCGTTGAATTTGAGGGGTCGGTTGTCCAGCGCGCTCGGCAGCCGGAAGCCGTGGTCGACGAGGGTGCGCTTCCGCGAGGAGTCCCCCTCGTACATGGCGCCGATCTGCGGGACGGTCACGTGCGATTCATCGATGACCATCAGAAAGTCGTCGGGAAAATAGTCGAGCAGGCAGTGCGGGGCCTCGCCGGGTTCGCGCGCGTCGATGTGGCGGGAATAGTTCTCGATGCCGGAGCAGAAGCCGATCTGCTCCATCATCTCGAGGTCGAAGGTGGTGCGCATGCGCAGCCGCTGGGCCTCGAGCAACTTGCCCTCGCGTTCGAGCACCTCCAGGCGTTCAGCCAGTTCGACTTCGATGGTGCCGATGGCGCGACGCATGACGTCGTCGCTCGCGACGTAGTGTGACCCGGGAAAAACGGAGACCGAATCGAGTTTCTTGACGATGTCGCCGGTGAGCGGATGCAGGCTGTAGAGCCCCTCGATCTCATCACCGAACATCTCGATACGAATGGCGAGCTCTTCGTACATGGGGATGATCTCGATCGTGTCGCCGCGCACCCGAAAATTGCCTCGGGAGAAGTCGACGTCGTTGCGCTTGTACTGCATCGCCACAAATTTGCGCACCAGCCAGTCGCGACTGACTTTTTGACCCACCTGCAGCGCGATCATGGCATCAAGGTAGCCTTGCGGGGTGCCGAGCCCGTAGATGCACGATACGGTCGACACCACGATGACGTCGCGGCGGCTCAGCAGCGAATTGGTGGTGGAGTGCCGCAGCCGTTCCACCTCTTCATTGATCGAGGAGTCTTTCTCGATGAACGTGTCCGTCTGCGGAACGTAGGCCTCTGGCTGGTAATAGTCGTAGTAGGAGACGAAGTATTCCACCGCGTTGTTGGGCATAAGGTCGCGAAATTCGTTGACCAGCTGGGCTGCGAGAGTCTTGTTGTGGGCCAATACGAGCGTGGGGCGCTGCACCTGCTCGATCAGCCAGGCGGTTGTGGCCGATTTTCCGGTTCCGGTGGCGCCGAGCAGAACGATGTCGGTTTCGCCGGCATTGATGCGGGCGGTCAAGTCGGCAATGGCGGATGGCTGGTCACCGCTCGGCGTGTACTCACTGACCACTTCAAACGGGTTCACAGAGCGCGTGGGTTCCATGTTCCTATTCTACAAACGGGGTCTGACAGTCAGCCTCCGGGCGCGTTACGGCGCGCGGGTGCCGTCGGTCGCTTCGACCCCGCGAGCCTCGGCCACGCGAGCCTCGGCCGCGCACGCGCGCGTCCACACCGCGTCGACCTGGGCCATAGTCGCGTCGAAGGTGCCGTTGTTGTCGATCACGACATCGGCCAGGGCGAGGCGGTCCGCATCACTCGCCTGCGCGGCAATGCGGTGGGTAGCTTCCTCGCGGGTGAGTCCACGCAACTCCACCATGCGCTCGATTCGGACCTCAGCATCTGCGTGCACGACAACGATCAGATCAAACGTGACCAGACCGCCAGCGATGGCTTCGGCCAGCAGCGGAACGTCGTACACAACGATGGCGTGCGGGTCGGCGGCACCCGCTGCAGCGACCCGGTCGCGGGTGAGTCGTCGTACCGCCGGATGCGTGATGGCATTCAGCCGCTCCCTCCGGTTCGGGTCGCTGAAAATGATCGCACCCAGCGCTGGTCGATTCAGCGTGCCGTCGGCCAGCAAGATAGCGTCACCGAACTCGGTGGCAATCGCGGCGAGGCCGGGCGTGCCGGGTTCGACCACTTCACGGGCCAGCTGGTCGGCGTCGATCCCGACGGCGCCCAAGGACGCCAGCCGCTTCGCAACGGTGCTCTTGCCCGACGCGATCCCGCCGGTCAGCCCAATCAGATACATTCCGCCATGCTATCCGCTGCGCCGCCGCGCGTGACGAGCGGATGCGACCGGCTGCACCGAAAACGAACTGCGGACATCGGCCTACTCGAGGGCGCGCTGGATCTTGGCCAGGAGGGTCTCAACGTTGACGTCAGGCTCGTTCATCGCGACCACGGGCTGTTCCGGGTCGCTGTCAATTTTGTCCTGTTCCTCGTTCGTGAGAGCAACCGGGGCGAGGACCAGCACGGGAATGTGCTGCGTACTGGCATGATCCTGAAGCGCGCGAAGCATCTTGAGGCCACCCAGTTGTTCCATCATAGGGTTGACCAGAATCAGGTCAGGGGCCAAGGCCACAGCGTCGGCAATGCCAGCCGCCCCGGTGGCCGCGGATTCGACGTGAAAGGCCGATTCGTGCAAGTAAGCGGTGACCTGGTTGACGGTTTCGTCGTCCTCGTCGACGATGAGGATGGTGCGCGTGCGCGGCCGATCCGGGCGGAGACCCAGCAGTATGAGAGAACTCTGCAACTCGGCTTGCTGGAGCGGTTTCTCCAGAACGGCAGCAGCACCCCGCCTCAGCGCCATGCCCATGTCAGTCAGGCCCGCAATAACAATGACCGGTATGGATGTCAGCCCGAGCGAATCTTGCAGCTGCAGCAGGAATTTCCAGCCGTCCATTCCGGGAAGGTGCACATCTAGGGTGATCAGGCTCAGCGGAACACGCCGAGCAATGTCGAGAGCCTCCTCGCCGCTGGCAACCGTGAGCACCCGAAACCCCTCCGTCTCCAGGAACAGGCGCAGGAGCGCGGCCGATGCGGGATCCTCCTCGACGACGAGCGCCGTCGCGTGGCTGTCCGCAGTGTTGCTGCTGACGGCTGCTTCGGCGACGCTGGGCGGCGCGTCGGCGAAGGCGGCGTCGCCCCCCGTGCCGCCGTTGTCTGAGGGACAAAAACTGTTCATGCAATTCTCCGATGGGGCTGTGGTTCGTGAAACTGGTGTGCACGGGCGCATTCATCCAGAAAACAGGGTTTCGTGGGGAAATTGGACGTGCGCGGCAATCCTGAAGATATCGGGACGCGCTGAAAGGAGGAAATATCCTCACCATTAGGTATAGCACGAAGTGTCCCGAGACCCACAGTCAAGCTGAATACGAATACGAAGACGAATACGACGGATGCTCAGTGGACTCCGGCATCCGGCTCAGCCGCAGTCGGTACGGAAACCGTCCTTGTCAGATCCATCCGTTGCACAACGAAGCGGGCCGCACCCCGAAGGATGCGGCCCGCTGCTGAGCGTCGTGCGGTGGTGCTAGTTGCCGCCGGAGAGCTTCTCACGGAGAGCCGCGAGTGCTTCGTCGTCGGCGAGCGTGCCGGCGCCAGCCGACTCGCTCGAGAAGGCCGAGCCGGCCGGTGCGACGTCGCTGGGGGCAGCGATCTCGTCGTTCGCGGTCGAAACCTGCTTCTTGTGGGCTTCCCAGCGAGCCTGGGCAGCAGCGTAGTCCTGCTCCCACTTTTCGCGTTGCTCGTCAAAGCCTTCGCGCCACTCGTTGGTCTCGGAGTCGAAGCCTTCGGGGTACTTGTACTGGCCCTTGTCGTCGTACTCGGTGAGCATTCCGTAGAGCGCCGGGTCGAACTCGGTGCCGTCGGGGTCGACGCCATCGTTGGCCTGCTTGAGGCTCAACGAGATGCGGCGACGCTCGAGGTCGATGTCGATGACCTTGACGAAGACCTCGTCGCCGACCGAGACAACCTGCTCGGCGAGCTCGACGTGCTTGCCGGAGAGCTCGCTGATGTGCACGAGGCCCTCGATGCCCTCGGCCACGCGAACGAACGCGCCGAACGGAACGAGCTTGGTGACCTTACCCGGTGCAACCTGGCCGATGGCGTGGGTGCGGGCGAAGACCTGCCACGGGTCTTCCTGCGTTGCCTTGAGCGACAGTGAGACGCGCTCGCGCTCGAGGTCAACTTCGAGGATCTCGACGGTGACTTCCTGGCCGACTTCAACGACCTCGCTGGCGTGCTCAATGTGCTTCCAGCTGAGCTCGGAAACGTGAACCAGGCCATCGACGCCGCCGAGGTCGACGAACGCGCCGAAGTTGACGATCGAGGAGACGACGCCCTTGCGGACCTGTCCCTTCTGGAGGTTGTTGAGGAACGTGGTGCGGCTCTCGCTCTGCGTCTGCTCGAGCAGGGCGCGGCGCGACAGCACAACATTGTTGCGGTTCTTGTCGAGTTCGAGGATCTTGGCTTCGATCTCCTGGCCCAGGTACGGGGTCAGGTCGCGAACGCGGCGCAACTCGATGAGCGATGCGGGCAGGAAGCCACGCAGGCCGATGTCGACGATGAGCCCACCCTTGACGACCTCGATGACCGAACCGGTGACAACACCGTCGGACTCCTTGATCTTCTCAACGTCTCCCCATGCACGCTCGTACTGAGCGCGCTTCTTGGAGAGGATGAGGCGGCCTTCTTTGTCTTCTTTCTGAAGAACGAGAGCCTCGACCAGGTCGCCGACCTTGACAACCTCGGAGGGGTCAACGTCATGCTTGATGGAAAGTTCGCGGGAGGGAATGACGCCCTCGGTCTTGTACCCAACGTCGAGGAGAACCTCGTCGCGGTCGATCTTCACGACGGTGCCCTCGATGAGGTCTCCGTCGTTGAAGAATTTCAGAGTCTTTTCGACCGCGGCAAGAAAGTCTTCAGCAGATCCAATGTCGTTGATGGCGACCTGCTTGGGTGCCCGTTCGGTCGTTGCGATTGTCATGTAGTAGTTGCTCCAGGATGGACATAATCGGGCCACACGCGAACAGTTATTCAGGTGTTGTGGATGCTCCGCGGTACAGAACGACCGGGCAGCACTCCGCGCATGGCAGCGGATAGGGCATCACAAATGTGACACTCCATACTAACTACCCGCGGAGACAAGGGGCAACTCGACATCCGGCGCGGCTCCGGGCTGCCCACCGCCGGTCAGCGATGATGGGCCGACAACGATGTGGGTCGGATCGGACGGAGACGACTCGAGGCGACGCACTCTTTGAGTTCACCGAGCCGAGTAGGCCCGCTGGGGACTGCGTCGCCGACGCCGGGTCAGGCCAGTGCCGACCGCAGGGTGTCGAGGCCAACGCCGCCGAGGTCGAGGGCACGCCGGTGAAAGTTTTTGATCGAGAAGTTTGCGCCCTCGCGGGCGGCGCACTCGTCGCGGAGTTGCTCCCAGATGCGCTGCCCCACCTTGTACGACGGAGCCTGGCCGGGCCAGCCGAGGTACCGGTTGACCTCGAACTTGACGAAGCTCGCGTTCATGTTGACGTTCCGGCCGAGAAAGTCGAAGGCGTACTCCGCGGTCCACGGGCCCGCACCGTCCGGCAGGGTCTTGCCCAGGTGCACGCCAATGTCGAGAACGACGCGCGCCGCGCGCATCCGCTGCCCGTCGAGCATGCCGAGACGGTTCGCCGGGTCGTCGAGATAACCGAGTTGCTCCATCAGGCGTTCGGCGTAGAGCGCCCAGCCCTCGGCGTGCCCCGACGTACCGGCTAGTTGGCGGCGCCAGGTGTTGAGCTTGGCCCGGTTGTACACGGCCTGGCCGATCTGCAGGTGATGGCCGGGCACACCCTCGTGGTAGACGGTGGTCAGTTCTCGCCAGGTGTCGAATTCGGTCACGCCGACGGGCACCGACCACCACATGCGGCCGGGCCTGGTGAAATCATCGGTCGGGCCGGTGTAGTAGATGCCGCCCTCCTGCGTGGGGGCGATCATGCACTCGATCGTCTTGATCGCGTCGGGGATGTCGAACTGCGTTTCGGCCAGGTCTGCCACGGCCTTATCGCTGGTCTTCTGCATCCATTCCTGCAAAGCCTGGGTGCCGTGCAGCTTGCGGCTCGGATCCGTGTCCAGATACGCGATCGCCTCGAGCACGCTCGCGCCCGGCTTGATCTGGTCGGCCACCTTCTCCTGCTCCCGGGTCATGCGGGCGAGCTCTTCGATGCCCCACTCGTAGGTTTCGTCGAGGTCGATCGTCGCCCCGAGGAAACGTCGGGAGGCGAGGGTATACAGATCGCGACCGATAGCGTCCTCGGACGTGGCTTTGCCCTCGAGTTCGGTTCTGAAAAAGGTCGCGAGTGTGTCGTAGGCGGCGGCTGAACGGCGGGCGCCGAGGCCCACGTCGTGCGCGAGAGAGATGGGCAGGGAGCCGTCGTCCAGGGCCGCGCTAGCAGCGAACTCAGCGAAGAACCCGTCCTGTGCGGCGTGGCGCTCGGCCTGGGCGAGTACCTCCCGCACCTGGCGGCGAGCCGGCGTCACTCCGCGTTCGATGCCGAGTCGGAGGGTCGCGATGTACCCGTCGATGGCGGCCGGAAGATTACCCAACCGGGAGGAGATGTTGGCCCAGTCATCGACGGTCTTGGTGGGCATGAGGTCGAAGATCTCGCGAATCTCCTGCGCCGGCGACGCGATCACGTTGAGGTCGCGGAGCTGCAGCTGAGCGTCAGAGCTTTCAACGCTGAGTGACAACTCGTTGCGGAGGTCGGTCTGCGTGACGTCATCGACGCTGTCGACTGGCCGAGCGGCATCCAGCTGTGCGATCGTTTTTTTCGCCTCGTCGACGAAACGTTCGTGGCCGGCGGGCGAGTAATCACCGTAGCGGCCGTCACCCCCTGCGCGGCCGATGTACGTGCCCACCGTGGGGTCAAGCTCGACGAGGGTGTCAACCCACTCTTCGGCGATCTGGTCGATGGCCGTTGGAGTGCGCTGGGTGTCGTTTGTCATGCTCCCGAGCCTAAAACACGACAACTCGATGCGAGCCCCCCACTTGGGGAAATCGCCGGTCACCCGCCGATGATGCTCGCACCGCGATCAACGGAGCCTGATCAACGGCTCGCGATCAACGGCTCGCGATCAGTGCGCCGCGACGTCCCAGTTCGGTCCTCGACCGATCTGTACCTCCAGGGGTACGAGCAGGTCGGCGGCCGATTCCATGTTGTGGGTAACCACCTGACGCAAACCATCCCATTCGCCCGGGGCGACATCGAAGATCAATTCGTCGTGCACCTGCAGCAGCATGCGAGAGTCCATCGAGGCATCCGTCAGGTCGGCGGCGATACCGTTCATCGCGATCTTCATGATGTCGGCCGCTGAACCCTGGATCGGCGCGTTGAGGGCCGCTCGTTCGGCGTTGTCGCGCAGCACCCGCTTGGGGCTGGCCAGGTCGGGGAATGGCCGGCGCCGGCCGAAGATGGTTTCGGTGTACCCGTCGACCTTGGCCTGCTCCACGACGTTGCGCAGGTAGTCGCGCACCGCGCCGAACCGCTCGAAGTAGTCGGTCATCAGCTGCTTGGCTTCCTTGGTGTCGATTCGCAGCTGGCGGGACAGCCCGAAGGCGCTGAGGCCGTAGGCCAGGCCGTAGCTCATGGCCTTGACCTTGCTGCGCATTTCACCGGTGACCTCGGCCGGATCGACACCGAAGATGCGCGAACCGACGAAACGGTGCAGGTCTTCGCCGGCGTTGAACGCCTCGATCAGGCCGGCATCTTCGGAGAGGTGCGCCATGATGCGCATCTCGATCTGCGAATAGTCGGCGGTGAGGAGGCCCTCACTCTGCGCGCCGGCTTGGAACGCCGCCCGGATGCGTCGGCCTTCCTCGGTGCGCACCGGGATGTTCTGCAGGTTCGGGTCGTTCGACGAGATGCGGCCGGTCGTGGTACCGATCTGCACGTAGGTCGTGTGGATGCGCCCGGTGGTATCAATGGCCTTGTCGAGGGTCTCCACGATCTGGCGCAGCTTGGTGGCATCGCGGTGTTTGAGGAGCAGATCGAGAAACGGATGGGGGTTGCTGGCCTGCAAGTCGGCGAGAGCACCGGCATCCGTTGAAAAACCGGTCTTGTTCGCGCGGGTCTTGGGCATTTCCAGCTGGTCGAAGAGCACGTTTTGCAGCTGCTTGGGTGAGCCGAGGTTGACCTCGCGGCCGATCTCGGCGTAGGCAGCGGCGGCGAGGCTCGCTGTGCTGGCGCCAAGCTCGGCGGACAGCTCGGCGAGTTGCTCGTGCGAGACGCTGACGCCGGCGAGCTCCATATCGGCGAGGGCCAGCAGGGTCGGCATCTCGATGTCGATGAGCAATTTGAGGGAGCCGGGGTCGAGGGTGGTTTCGACGGCGGCGAACACGCGCAGGGTGTACCAGGCCTGCGCGGGCGCGCCGGCCTGCTTGGATTCATCGGGCACGAGCTGGTTGGGGTCGGCGACCGGCAGGGCTTCATCGAGGTAGCGCGACACGAGGTCGGCCAGGGATTTGTCTGGGCCGCCAGGGCGAATGAGCCAGGCACCGACCAGAGTGTCGAAGGCGAGGCCGTTGAAGGGCAGACCACTGCGCCGCAGCGCCTTCACCTGATGCTTGGCGTCGTTCAAAATCTTGGGGGCATCACCGGCGAGCCAGGCCTCGAACGGGGCGTAGTCCATGCGGCCGGGCTGCCAGGACAGGTTGATCGTCTCGGTCGGGCTGGCCAGGCCGAAGCCGATCGCCCGTCCGTCTTGCACCTCGACGGTGAGACCGAGCCCGGCCGGGTTCGCCGCGATGGCGCGATCCAGCCAGGACTGGAGTTCTTCGTCGAGCAGATCCTGCGCGATGGGCGCCTGCACGGCCGGTACTTCGTAGATGACTGCAGCGGCAATGGCAGATGCCGCAGCTGCGGGTTCTTCACCGGCTAGTTTGAGCACCCGGTCGAGCAGGGTTTTGAACTCAAGGCGGGTGAAAATGTCTCGCACAGCCGCGGTGTTCATCGGCCCGCGTTCCAGCGCAGCGACCGCGACGGGAAGCTCGAGGTCGGTGACGAGACGGTTGAGCCGGCGGTTGCGAATCGCGTTCTCTTTCTGCTCGCGGAGGTTGTTGCCGACGACGCCCTTGATCTCCTCGGCGTGTTCGAGGATGCCCGCGAGGCTGCCGTAGAGGCCGAGCCATTTCACGGCGGTCTTTTCGCCGACCTTGCTGATGCCGATCAGGTTGTCGCTGGTTTCGCCGACCAGGGCGGCGACGTCGGGGTACTGCTCGGGTTTGATGCCGTAACGTTCGAGCACCCGGGCCGGGTCGTAACGGGTGAGAGCCGACACGCCCTGGCTGGAGGGGTAGAGCAGCGTGACGGTCTCGTTGACCAGCTGGATGGCGTCACGGTCACCGGAGACGACGAGCACGTTGTAGCCGGCGGCGGTGCCCTCCACCGACAGGGTTGCGAGGATATCGTCCGCCTCGAAGTCTTCCTTGGTGATGGTCGTGATGTTCATCGCGGCGAGGGCTTCCTGCAGCAGGGGAATCTGGCCGAGGAACTCCGGCGGGGTCGCATTGCGCGTGCCCTTGTACTCGGGGTATTCCCGGGTGCGGAAGGAGGCGCGGGAGATGTCGAAGGCGACAGCGAGGTGGGTCGGCTTCTCGTTGCGCAGCAGGCTGAGCAGCATGGACAGAAAGCCGTGAATGGCGTTCGTGTGCTGCCCGGCATGGGTCTGGAAGCTGTCCACTGGCAGGGCGAAAAACGCCCGGAATGCCAGGGAATGGCCGTCGATGATCATCAGGGTAGGCTTTTCGGAGTCCAACACTCCCCCAGCCTACAAGTGTCTTCCTGCGTGGGCTCCCGACCAAAGGTGATCATGTTCGATACGACTGACGAAGCACTCGCCTGGGTTCAGCAGCGCGGCGCTGGCGACCTGGCCGACAAGATGGGGCTGGAGTTCACCGAATTCAGCATTGACCGGGCCGTGGCACGAATGCCCGTGGCCGGTAACACGCAGCCAGCCATGCTCATGCACGGCGGCGCCTACGTCGTTCTCGGTGAGTCGCTCGGCTCAATGGCCGCGAATCTGCACGCCGGGCCGGGGAAACTCGCCGTGGGCATCGAGATCAACGCCTCGCACAACCGGTCAGCGACCTCCGGGTACGTCACCGGTGTCTGCACCCCGATTCACCTCGGCCGTACCCTTACCACGCACGAGATTGTGGTCACCGACGATGCCGGGCGGCGTTGCTCGACGATTCGCATCACGAACATCATCAAGGACCTGCCGCCGCGGGTCTAGGTCTGTCTGTTCAGGGTTCGGGCTCGACCAGGCTGATGAACGCACTCAGTTCGGCGACGCCGGCTGGAGTCACGGGTAGGTAGTCGGTCAGCGCGGGCGAATAGACCAGGTAGGCGGCCCATTTCGCCCGCGAGATGGCCACGTTGAGCCGGTTCTTCATGATGAGGAACGCCATGCCGCGGGGCGCGTCGTCGGCCGAGGACGCCGCGAGCGTGACGATGGCGACGGCGGCCTCCTGCCCTTGGAACTTGTCGACCGTTCCCACGCGAACGTCACGGTAACCGGCGACGGCCAGGGCCTCTCGAACCAGCACCAGCTGGGCGTTGTACGGGGTCACGACGATGACGTCGGCCTGGATCAGGGGGGTGTCGACCCGATGGGTGGTCGGGTCGGTCCACCGGCGGCCGAGTGCGCGCCGCACGAGTGACACGACAGCATCCGCTTCTTCGGAAGACGCGATCGCATTGCCGGTGTGCACGACGGGGACCATGTGTAGGCCGGGCGTGATGCCGACGAGTAGCCGGGTCGCGGTCATTGGGTCGGCACGCAGCAGGCCGCCGTAGGACAGCCGGGAGACGGGCGCGGTGACGGCCGGATGCATACGCCGGCTCTCACTCAGGAAGTAGCCGAGGTCGGGCGACAGCACGTCGTTTTCGGCCGCAATCCAGCCGAGCGCAGACTGGTCGATGGGCTCGGGGTGCGTGCCCTGGCTGACCTGCGGCAGCTGCTGCGGGTCGCCGAGCAGCAGCAGGTTACGTGCGCCGACGCTTGCCGCGATGGTCGAGGCGAGCGAAAACTGTCCAGCTTCGTCGACCACGAGCAGGTCGAGGCTATGGCGCGGGATGCGCGCCGGATTGCTGAAATCCCAAGCGGTGCCACCGAGGACGAATCCGGTGGCAGCGTGGTCGAGCGCGAACACCAGGTGTCCGTCTTTCGGCAGGGCTTTGTAGCTGGATTCGGCTTGGTCGGCACCGGTTTTCGGCACCTTGCCGACGAGCGCGGGGTCGAGGCCGGAGCCGACCACGGCATCCAGTAGATTCTCGACCACCGCGTGCGACTGCGCCACCACGCCGATCTTCCAGCCGTGCTGGTGCACGAGCGCGGTGATGACGTGCGCGCCGAGATAGGTCTTGCCGGTGCCGGGCGGCCCTTGCACCGCGAGATACGAGTGGTCGAGGTCTCGCAGGCTCGCGATCACCGCGTCGACGGCCTGCCCGTCGGCCGGTCTTGGCGCAAGGTGGCCCGCACGGGTGCGCGGCGGGGTGCGGCGCAGAATATCGACCATCGGGTCGCGCGGCCAGCCCGGCTGTGCGTCGACGAGGCTTGCGGCCCACTCATCGATGGCGGGTTTCTGCTGCATCGGTCGGGGTGGCGCGGCCGGTGCGAGCGCGCTCGGTCGATGGCTGTAGCGTGCAACGTCTTTCGGCAGCGTCTCTTCGACCAGGATGCCACCGTCGTCGGCGACCTGGAGTACGTGCACGCTGCGATGGCTGCGTGCGCCCGCCGCAGTGTCGGTGTTCGCGAACGGCCCCGGGTATTCGTAGAGCAGGTACGGTCCGGCCTGGTCACCCGGCTTGATACTGCTGCCCGGAGCGAGCCGGCCGTGCAGCCAGAGGTGGCGACGGTCCACGCGCTGCTGGCCCTCACGAAACCAGTCACGTTCCACGTCGACGCGCTCCACGACGAGCACGTCTCGGGTGTCCTGCCATTCGTCAATGGGATAGTCGAGCCGAAAATAGTGCCCCCACCAGAAGCTCTTCTGCTCACGCCGGTGGTAGTCGATCGCGGCGGCGGCGAAGGCAGCCGCGGTCTGGTCGGCACTGCGCGGAGTGTGAGTGGTGCCCGCGGTGACGGTAGCGAAATCCAGCAGGGCGTCGCGCACGGGTGACGGTTCGAGCGTGTCGACCTTTGCTTCGATCGCTGTGTTTACCGAGCGGATGCCGGCTCCGTGGGCCAGCATGAGCAGCCAGTTGCGCAGGCGCAGCGTTGACACGCAGTCGTAGCGGTTGTAGTCGGCGATGGACTCGAGCATGCGCTGGGCTTTGGCCTGATGTCCGGGCGTGGCCTGGTCGCCGTGCGCGTGCAGGTCGCGGGCGGCGGCGTATTCGGTGATCGAATCAGCGGCGTTCGTGACGTCGCCGCCGCGCAGATCGGCGCCCATATAGAGCGGTTCAAGCTTCTTGATCGAGTACGAGCGCGACCCGACGCGCATGGTCTTGCGCACGAGCGGGTACAGGTCGACCAACACATTCTCCCGGAGCAGCTGGTCGATCTGGTCTTCGCCGACACCGTGCCGGGCAGCGAGGCTGAGCAGGTGGGTGCGTTCGTAGGCCGCGTAGTGGTAAACATGCAGGCCCGGAAACCTCGCTCGACGCTCGGCGAGATAGGCCAGGAAGTTCATGAGAGCCTGTTTCTCGTCGCGCCAGGTGTGCGCCCAGAAGGCCCGGAAAGTCTCATCTGGGTCGACCAGGCCGAACAGGTAGTCGAGGCCCCACCGTGTGGCGCCACCGGGCGTGTCGGCCCCGGCCACGTCTCCCCCGGTCGCGATTCCCCCGGTCGCGTCTCCCTCGGTATAGAGCGGATCCCCCTCGAAGTCAAAGAAGATATCGCCCGGGTTCGGTTCGGGGAGCACGGCCAGCGCAGCCGGGTTGTACAGGTCAACGGGCGGCGGCAGGGTGGACGTGGCCTGCAGCTGCAGCCGTGCTTGCGTGCGTAGGGCGCCGAGCGTGGAGTCGGAGATGCCGTCGCAACCCCCGGTGGTGGCGGCGAGTTCTTCGATGGTGCGGATGCCGGCGGCCGCCAGCCGGGCGCGTTGCGACAGCCGCAGACCGGCCACGAGAAGGGGATCGCGGTGCTCCTGCACCTCCAGCTCGCAGGTGGCACAGCGCCCGCAGACCGTGTACCGCGCATCTCCCCACGCGACGGCAGCGTCATCGTCGAGGCGTTCCGTGATGATTCGTACCAGACGCTGTTTGCGTTTGCGGTACACCGGTCGAATTTCAGCGAGCCGGTGCACGCTCACCGAGCCGTCGCCGAGCAACAGTTCAACGATGTCGGCCGTCGGCACTTTGATGCGCTCCATCTGCTCGGCATAAGCGGCGAGCTGCAGCAGGGCTGTCACGCGGGCGTGCCGGGCGAGCTTGGTGTCTTGCAGCAGCCAGCTGCCATCGCTCTGGCGCACGATGAAGTCTGCGAATCCGACGAAGGCGATTGTGTCGTGGCCGCCTGTGCCGGTTGAATTGCGCGCACCGGTTGGATTGCCTGCACCGGTTGGATTGCCTGCACCGGTTGGACCGGCGGGGGTTGCCGCGCCGTAGTCAGAATCGAAGAACGTCGCCTGAAAGATGACGTCGTGACCGATGGTGAAGGCCAGCCGTGTGTCTTCGGCTGCAGCGTCGAGGGCCGAGCGCGATATCTGTTCGGGCCGGGCAATCTCGATGACCGACTGGCTCCTCTGGTAGCGTTCGAGCACCCGGTGCTCGTGCTCGTCTCCCAGGCGCGAGGTGCGCTCGAGCATAGCGTCGACCGGGTCGGGCACCGTAGGGATGCGGCCGAGCCTGGCATCGATGCGGCGCAGGAAAGCAAACTCGCAGACGGATGCCGCGCTCAGGTCGCTCGCGCTCGTCACGACGCTGCCGTCCAGCAAAAACATTGGCTTGCCCTTCGTTGGTGTGAGCGTATCGGACGCCGCCGACACGCCGACCAGGAGAGCGAGGGGAAACAAAACGGCCCGGCAACATCTGCCGGGCCGTTCCGTGTAATTCTGAGGTATCGGTTGGGCTACTTCTTCGCGCTGAGCTGCTCGATGATGGCCTGCGACACGTCGTGCATGGTGAGGCGACGGTCCATGGAGGCCTTCTGAATCCAACGAAAGGCTTCGGGCTCAGTGAGACCCATTTTCTCGTTGAGCAGGCCCTTGGCCCGATCGACGAGTTTGCGGGTCTCGAACCGCTCGACCAGGTCGGCGACCTCGGCCTCGAGCGTGATGATCTGGCTGTAGCGCGAGAGGGCGATCTCGATCGCTGGGAGCAGGTCGTTCGGGGTGAACGGCTTGACGACATAGGCGAGGGCGCCCGCCTCGGTGGCGCGCTCGACCAGTTCCTTCTGGCTGAACGCGGTCAGCAGCACAACCGGGGCGATGTGCTCCTTGGAAAGGCGTTCCGCCGCGCTGATGCCGTCGAGCTGGGGCATCTTGACGTCCATGATGACCAGGTCGGGGCGGAGTTCCCGTGCCAGGGCGACCGCAGTTTCTCCGTCACCGGCTTCGCCGACGACTTCAAAGCCGTTGTCGCGCAGAATTTCGACGATGTCGAGGCGAATGAGGGATTCATCCTCAGCGACGACAACGCGGCGCGGAGGGGTGGGGGTGCTGTCTTGGTCGGTCACGACCAAAAGCCTACGGTATTCTGAACGAGTAGTTGTAAGCCGGTGTGGCGGAATGGCAGACGCGGAGCACTCAAAATGCTTTGTTCGTAAGGACGTGTGGGTTCGAGTCCCACCACCGGTACAATCTTTTATCAGTGAATTGCCAGATCAGCTGCTTTTCTGATCTTCCCGACCTGACCTGAGCGGGTAGGTACGTGCGATTGCCGCAGCGGTCGGCGAAGGGCGCCAGTTTGTGTCGGCAGGCGCGTACCTGTCGGGGTGACGCCATGGTGGACCAGTAGCCGATAGCAACGAAAAGCCCCACTCCGTGACGATCACGGAGTGGGGCTTTTCGCAGGAAACGCTACTTTTTGACGTACGCCGGCGCGAGCTCGTTGTGGGCGTCACCCACGCGGTGCACGCGAATGTCGTTCGTCGAACCCACGATTCCGGGAGGGGAACCCGAGATGACGACGACCTTGTCACCGACTTCAGCGAGGCCCTGGCCGATGAGAATGTCATCGACTTGACCGAACATCGCGTCGGTATGGGTCACCGGGTCCACCAGATAGGTCTGGATACCCCAGGTGAGGGCCAGTCGACGACGAATGCCCGCCTCCGGAGTGAACGCCAGCATCGGAATTTTGGACCGCAGCCGCGACATGCGCCGGGCAGAGTCCCCGGACTCGGTGAAGATACAGAGAAACTTCGCGTCGACGAATTCGGCGACCTCGATGGCTGCCAGGGTGATGGCACCGCCCTGGGTGCGCGGCTTATTGGTCAGCTTGCCGATGCGCTCGAGCCCATGTACCTCGGTGGATTCCACGATGCGGGCCATGGTCTGCACCGTGACGACGGGGTATTCTCCCACGCTGGTCTCACCGCTGAGCATGACGGCATCCGCGCCGTCGAGCACGGCGTTGGCGACGTCGCTGGTCTCGGCCCGGGTGGGCACCGGGCTCAAGATCATGGATTCGAGCATCTGCGTGGCGACAATGACCGGCTTGGCCATGCGCCGAGCGATCTCAACGGCCTGTTTTTGCACAATCGGCACGGCCTCGAGCGGCAGCTCGACGCCGAGGTCGCCACGGGCGACCATGATCGCGTCAAAGGCATCGACGATCTCTTCGAGGTTGTCGACGGCCTGCGGCTTCTCGATCTTGGCGATCACCGGAACGCGGCGGCCTTCCTCGGCCATGATCTCGTGCACGCGGGTGATGTCATCGGCGCTGCGCACGAACGACAGCGCGATGAGGTCGGCTCCGAGACGCAGGCCCCAGCGCAGGTCGGCTTCGTCCTTCTCCGACAGGGCTGGAACGTTGACAGCCACGCCGGGCAGGTTGATGCCCTTGTTATTGGAGACCGGGCCGGCAACGATCACCTTGGTGGTGACGACAACGCCATCCGTTTCGACGACCTGCACCTTGACCTTGCCATCGTCGATGAGCAGAAAATCGCCGGGGTGCACATCGTGAGGCAGTCCCTTGAAGGTAGTGCCGGATAGTTCTTTGGTGCCGAGTACGTCTTCGGTGGTGATCTTGAAGATATCGCCCACGGCCAGTTCGTACGGGCCGCCCTCGAATTTGCCCAGACGAATCTTGGGGCCCTGCAGGTCGACCATCACGGCGACGGCACGCCCGGAATCGTTGGCTGCCTTGCGCACGTTGGCGTAGACACTCTCGTGCACCTGGTAGTTGCCATGGCTCAAGTTCATGCGGCAGACATCGACACCCGCGTCGATGAGGGCTCTGATCTGCTCGTAACTCGCGGCTGCCGGCCCGAGGGTGGCGACAATTTTTGCGCGTCTCATTCTGGTGAATCTCCGATTTCCGCGCTTTTCGGGCGCATTACAACGTGCTGCATGAAGAGGACTGGATTAGAGGGCGAAGGAACGGTCAGTGGGCTTCACCGGAGACGGCAGCTGAGTCTGGCCTTCCAGAAAATGGTCGACGGCAGCCGCGGCGGCGCGGCCCTCGGCGATGGCCCAGACTATGAGCGACTGGCCACGACCGGCGTCTCCGGCGACAAAGACACCCTCATGGCTGGTCTGGTAGTTGCCGTCACGCTCGACGTTGCCGCGCTCATCGAACGGAAGCTTCAGCTGGTGGCCGAGGTCGCCTTGTTCCGGGCCGGTGAAGCCCATGGCGAGCAGCACGAGGTCGGCCGGAATCTCCCGCTCCGAGCCGGCTTTGGGAACGCGGCGTCCGTCGAGGTATTCGGTCTCGGCGATGCGGATGGCTCGCACTTCGCCGAAATCATTGGTCAAGAATTCGACCGTCGACGCGAGGTACTGGCGGGTGCCGCCCTCTTCGTGAGCGCTGGATACCTCGAACAGGGTCGGCGACATCGGCCATGGCTGGCTCTCCGGGCGGGTCGTGCCCGGCTGCTTGCCGATCGCCAGGTTGGTGACGGATGCTGCCAGCTGGCGGTTCGCGGTGCCGATACAGTCGGCTCCGGTATCACCACCGCCGAGCACGACGACGTGCTTGCCCTCGGCGGTGATCGATGCTTCGATGCTTCCGCCGGCGCCGATCTTGTTCTGCTGAACCAGGTATTCCATGGCGAAGTGCACGCCGGGCAGATCGCGCCCCGGAATCGGCAGGTCGCGGGGCACCATGGCACCGGTCGCTACGACGACAGCGTCGTAGCGGGCCCGCAGGTCGTCCCACGTGATGTCCACACCGATGTTGACGTTGGCGCGAAACCGGGTTCCCTCGGCCGTCATCTGGGCGAGGCGCAGCTCGAGGTGTTTCTTCTCCATTTTGAAGTCAGGAATGCCGTAGCGCAGCAGTCCGCCGATGCGGTCGTCGCGTTCGAACACGGCGACAGTGTGGCCGGCACGGGTGAGCTGCTGGGCCGCAGCGAGTCCCGCCGGGCCGGAGCCGACGACAGCGACGGTCTTGCCGGTCAGGCGGCCGGGCGGTTGCGGCTGCACCCAGCCCTTGGCAAACGCCTGGTCGATGATCGAAACCTCGACCTGCTTGATCGTCACGGCCGGCTGGTTGATGCCGAGCACGCACGACGACTCACACGGGGCCGGGCAGAGCCGACCGGTGAATTCGGGAAAATTGTTCGTCGCGTGCAGGCGTTCGATGGCCGCTCGGCCCTCGTCGCGCCAGACCAGATCGTTCCACTCGGGGATAAGGTTACCGAGCGGGCAGCCCTGGTGACAGAACGGCACGCCGCAGTCCATGCAGCGGCCGGCCTGCCGTTTGAGCACGGCGCTGTCACCCTGCTCGTAGACCTCTTTCCAGTCCATCAAGCGGATGGCCACCGGCCGGCGAGCGGGAAGCTCACGTTCCGTGGTCTTCAGGAATCCCTTCGGATCAGCCATTCGTTACCTCCAGAATTCGATTCCAGACAACGAGGCCGTCGGGATCGAGCCCCTCATCGACGGCCGTCTGCCGGGTCTCCAGTACGGCCGCGTAGTCGCGCGGCAGCACCTTGACAAATGCGTTCATGGTTTCTTCCAGGTACTCCAGCATGCGCGCGGCCAGTGCCGAGTCAGTCTGGTCCCGGTGTTGTTCGAGCAGGTCGCGCACGATTTCACGGTCGACACTGTCGAGGGCGAGAAGTCGCAACTCCCCCGAGGTCAGGGCGTCACGGTTGACCCGTTCGGCGGTCAGTCCGTGCACATAGGCGGTGCCACCACTCATGCCGGCGCCGAGGTTGCGTCCGGTCTCGCCGAGGATGACGGCGAGTCCGCCGGTCATGTATTCCAGGGCGTGGTCGCCCACACCCTCCACGACAGCGATCGCACCGGAGTTGCGCACCAAAAATCGTTCGCCGACGATGCCGCGAATGAACATGCTGCCCTGGGTGGCACCGTAGCCGATGACGTTACCGGCGATGACGTTGTCTTCGGCCGGAAATTGGCTGGCCCGATCGGGGCGCACGATGATCTGCCCGCCCGAGAGACCCTTGCCGACGTAGTCGTTGGAATCGCCTTCGAGTCGCAGGGTGATGCCGCTTGGCAGGAACGCCCCGAACGACTGCCCGGCCGACCCGGTGAGGGTGACCTCGATGGACCCGGCCGGCAGGCCGTTTTCGCCGTGCCGCAGGGTGACCTGGTGGCCGAGCATCGTGCCGACGGCACGTTCCGTGTTGCGGATCGGCAGGTCGATACTGACCTTGCCGCCGTGTTCGAGCACGCTCTGGCTGCGACGGATCAGTTCGTTGTCGAAGTGCTTGTCGAGTTCGTGTTCCTGGGCGCGTGCCCACTTGCGCGGTTCGGACTCGGAGAAGTCCGGGCCGCTCAGAATTGGCGAGAGGTCGAGCCCCTGGGCCTTCCAGTGGGTGAGGGCACGGTTTACATTGAGCACCTCCCGGTGGCCGATGGCTTCGTCGAGGCTGCGGAATCCGAGCTCGGCGAGGTACTCACGCACCTCCTGCGCGATGAATTCGAAGAAATTCACCACGTGATCGGCCTGACCGGCAAAGCGCTTGCGCAACTCCGGGTTCTGGGTGGCGACACCGACCGGGCAGGTATCGAGGTGGCAGACGCGCATCATGATGCAGCCCGAGACGACGAGCGGCGCGGTGGCGAAACCGAATTCTTCGGCGCCGAGCAGGGCACCGACGAGCACGTCACGCCCAGTCTTCAGCTGGCCGTCGACCTGCACGACCACTCGGTCGCGCATGCCGTTGAGCATGAGCGTCTGCTGGGTCTCGGCGAGGCCGAGTTCCCACGGGGTCCCGGCGTGCTTGAGGGAGTTGACCGGGCTGGCGCCCGTTCCGCCGTCATGACCGCTGATCAGGATCACGTCGGAGAGTGCCTTGGCGACACCGGCCGCGACGGCACCGATACCGGACTGGCTGACCAGCTTGGTGTGGATGCGCGCCTTCGGGTTGGCCCGTTTCAGGTCGAAGATGAGCTGCTTGAGGTCTTCGATCGAGTAGATGTCGTGGTGCGGCGGCGGCGAGATGAGACCGACGCCGGCGGTGGCGTGCCGGGTACGGGCAATCCACGGGTAGACCTTGGTGGGCGGCAGCTGACCGCCCTCGCCGGGCTTGGCGCCCTGGGCGAGTTTGATCTGGATGTCGTCGGCGTGGGTGAGGTACATGCTCGTCACGCCGAATCGGCCCGACGCGACCTGCTTGACCGCGCTACGTCTGGTCGGGTCGAGCAAACGGTCGAGGTCTTCGCCGCCCTCACCGGTGTTCGACTTGCCGCCGAGACGGTTCATGGCGATCGCAAGGGTTTCGTGCGCTTCCTGGGAGATCGAGCCGTAGCTCATCGCGCCGGTCGAGAAGCGTTTGACGATCTGCGACACCGACTCAACTTCGTCCAGCGGCACGGGCGACCGCTGGCCGGGGCTGAGCGTGAACATGCCCCGCAGGGTCATCAGCGATTCCGCCTGGTCGTCGACCATTTTCGTGTATTCGCGAAAAATATCGTAGCGGCGGGTGCGGGTCGCGTGCTGCAGCCGGAAGATGGTCTCCGGGTTGAACAGGTGCGGGGCGCCATCCCGACGCCACTGGTATTCGCCGCCGGTCGCGAGGCGTTCGTGGGCGGTCACGGCAGCATCCATCGGATAGGCGGATGCGTGCCGCGCCAGGTTTTCGACACCGATCACGTCGATGCCGACACCGCCAAGCTTGCTCGTGGTGCCGGTGAAGTACTGATCCACGAACGACTGGGCGAGGCCGACGGCTTCGAAGGCCTGGGCACCGGCGTAGGACGACACGGTGGAGATACCCATCTTGGACATGATTTTGAGCACCCCCTTGCCGAGCGCCTTGATCACGTTGCGCACCGCTTTCTCGGGCGTGACGTTGGTGATGATGCCGCTGCGCACGAGGTCTTCGCAGGTCTCCATGGCCAGATACGGGTTCACGGCCGACGCACCGTATCCGATCAGCAGGGCCACGTGGTGCACCTCGCGCACGTCGCCGGCCTCGACGACGATGCCGACCTTCATACGGTGTTCGGTGCGAATCAAGTGATGGTGCACGGCGGCGATCATGAGCAGCGACGGGATCGGTGCGAGGTCCTGAGTGGAATCGCGATCGCTGAGCACGATGAACAGCGCGCCGGACACGATTGCCTCGTCCACCTCCACGCAGATCGCCGCGAGCCGCTTTGCCAGGGCGTCCGGCCCTTCCTCGAAGCGATACAGACCACGAATGGTCGTTGTGGTGCGGCTGCCGATGGCGGGGTCGATGTGCTGGATCTTCGCCAGTTCGTCGTTATCGATGACCGGGAAATCCAAAATCACCTGGCGGGCGTGCTCCGGACCGGCGGACAGCAGGTTGCGTTCCGGCCCGAGAGCGAGCTTGAGGCTCGTGACGACTTCTTCGCGAATCGAGTCGAGCGGCGGGTTGGTGACCTGCGCGAACTGCTGGGTGAAGTAGTCGAACATGAGACGCGGACGGTCGCTCAACACGGCGATGGGGGTGTCGCTACCCATGGCGCCCAGCGGTTCGGCGCCGGTGCGGGCCATCGGGGCGAGCAGAATGCGCACCTCTTCTTCGGTGTAGCCGAAGGTGCGCTGACGACGCACTACGGATGCCGGCGGGTGCACGATGTGCTCCCGCTCCGGAAGGTCCTTGAGGTTGATGCGCCCCTTCTCGAGCCAGTCTCCCCACGGTTCGCTCGCGGACAGTTCTGCTTTGATCTCCCGGTCGTCGATGATGCGGCCGGCCTTGGTGTCGACCAGGAACATCTGGCCGGGGCGCAAGCGGCCCTTGCGCACGACGCGGGCCGGGTCAATGCCGAGCACGCCGATCTCACTCGCGAGCACGACGAGGCCGTCGTCGGTGACGAGGTAGCGTCCGGGGCGCAAGCCGTTGCGGTCGAGCGTTGCCCCCACCAGGGAACCGTCGGTGAAAACGATCGCGGCGGGGCCGTCCCACGGTTCCATGAGCATGGAATGGTATTCGTAGAAGTCGCGACGTTCGTCGTCGAGGTCGGTCTGGTTCTCCCACGCCTCCGGCACCATCATCATGATGGCGTGCGGCAGCGACCGACCGGACAGGCTGAGCAGTTCGACAACCTCATCGAAGGAGGCCGAGTCGCTCGCACCCGGGGTGACGATCGGCAGCAGTGGTGCGACGTCGCCGAGCAACTCGGATTCGAGTTGGGACTGACGCGCACGCATCCAGTTGCGGTTGCCCTGCACCGTGTTGATCTCGCCGTTGTGGGCGATCATGCGGAACGGCTGGGCCAGGGGCCAGGACGGGAATGTGTTTGTGGAATAGCGGGAGTGCACGAGGGCGAGTGTCGAGACGAAGCGTTCGTCGGACAGGTCGGGGTAGAACGGTTCAAGCTGCAGGGTCGTGACCATGCCCTTGTAGACCAGGGTGCGACAGGACAGCGAGACGAAGTAGATCTCCAGTTCGCGTTCGGCACGCTTGCGCAGCCGAAACGTCTGCCGGTCGAGCGCGATGTCCGAGAGCGGGTCGCCGGATTCGGTGGTGCGGGTGCTTTGCACGAACAGCTGCTGGATGGCGGGCATGTTGGCACGGGCCTGGCTGCCGAGGTCTTCCGGGTGCACCGGGACCTCACGCCAGCCGAGGATGGTGAGACTTTCCTCCTCAGCGATCAGGCTGATCGCGCGTTTGATCCCGGTGCGCGCGGTCGGGTCGGTCGGCAAAAAAACGTTGCCGACGGCGTACTGGCCCAGCGGGGGAAGCGCGAAATCCGTGACGGCGCGCAAAAAAGCATCCGGCACCTGAGTGATGATGCCGGCGCCGTCACCGGTCCCGGCATCGGAGCCGACCGCCCCACGGTGCTCAAGGTTGCGCAGGGCGTCGAGGGCCTGGGTGATGATGTCGTGCCCGGCGGTGCCACGCAGGGTCGCCACCATGGCCAGGCCACACGCGTCGCGCTCGGCCGACGGGTCGTACAGACCGGATGCTTCAGGCATGCTGCTGAAGCGGGAGTAGAGAGGTTTCTGCGTCATGGAGACCGTCCTCACGAAATGATTGGCTGTAAGGGACGACGTCGGCCCGAAGGTGAAGTGTGCAGGAAACCGTAACGAGGCGCCCTGTTCGGGCCGGGCCCGCAACCGGGCGCCGCTACGGGTGTGTCAGCTGGGATTGCGCAGACATGAGATTACAGACGCGAAGCGCTCGTGCTTGTGGCTGCGGCCTCGGGCGATTCGGGGTGATCGGCATCATCGCTCTGATCCGCGGTGGTGTCATCGTCTGGTTCCGAATCGCTGTCATCGAATTCTACCCCAGCGTCAGGACCATTCCATTCCCGACCGGGAACATACGGGCTGGGCTCAAGGCCCGGGTGGCGGTGACGCTGCACGAGAATGATGACCAAACCGAGCGCGATGGCCGCCAGGGCAGCCCAGACGTTGGTGCGGATGCCGAAGTAGATCTCGCTCGGGTCGATGCGAATCGACTCGAAAAAGCTGCGCCCCAGTCCGTACCAGATCAGGTACGCACCCAGGGTCTGACCGAACCGCAGGCGGAATTTGCGTTCGAGGTAGAGGATGACGGCTACACCGAGCAGGTTCCAGATGATTTCGTAGAGAAAAGTCGGGTGGAACAGCGTGCCGGACGGCAGCCCGACCGGGAAGGCAACATTGTTCGGTTCGATTTCGAGGCCCCAGGGCAGTGTCGTCGGCAGACCGAACAGTTCGTGGTTGAACCAGTTGCCGAGCCGGCCGGTGGCCTGCGCGACGAGCAGCGCGGGCGCGACGGCATCGGCGAACGTCCAGAAGCGGATGCCCGCCAGTCGGCAGCCGATGTAGGCGCCGACGGCGCCACCGATCAGCGAACCGAAGATCGCGTTGCCGCCCTCCCAGATGTACAGGGTGCGCAGCAGGTCGGCGCCCTCAAAGAAGTAGTCGCCCGGGTGGGTGAGTACGTGGTAGATGCGTGCACCGACGATGCCGAGGGGCACCGCCCAGAGGATGATGTCGAGTACGACTCCCGGCTCCGCGCCACGCTTGGTCAGGCGACGGGAGGTGATGATGGTCGCCAGGATTATTCCGGCAAGGATGCACAGCGCGTAAGCGTGGATGCGGAACGGTCCCACGTCGAAGAAGCTCCATCCCGGGCTCGAAATACTCGAGTTCAAAATGCTCGTGCTGCTCAAAAAGCTCAGAGGCCAGGACACCTAGGTACTACCTTTCATCGTGACTCACATCACTTGGGGCGATTCGATCGATCGCCTCGAACAATTAAGTGTAGAGCGCGTCTACGCGGCGGGGCGGATATCCCGCGCACCGACGGCGAGTTCACGAGCCAGGCGTCCCACGGCTGGTATTCCCCCGTCTGTCAGCGCCTTCACGAGCGCGGAGCCGACGATGGCGCCGTCGGCGTAGCCGAGAATCTCGCGCACCTGCTCGGGCGTGGAAATGCCCAGGCCGACGCACGCACTCGTGCAGCCGACCGCGCGCAAGCGCTCCACCAGAATGCGGGCGGCCGCGTCCACGCCGGCGCGAGCGCCGGTCGTTCCCATCGTCGAGACGGTGTATACGAATCCGCGGCTCGCCTCGATTGCCTGTACCAGGCGGGCGTCAGACGACGACGGTGCGGCCAGGAAGACGCGGTCGAGGTCGGCACGAACGCTCGCCGCCATCCAGTCGTCGGCTTCGTCGGGAATGAGGTCGGGCGTGATCAGTCCGGCACCGCCAGCGGCGCGCAGGTCGTCGGCGAATCGTTCAACGCCGTACTGCACGACCGGGTTCCAGTAGGTCATGACCAGAACGGGAGCATCGACCTGTGCGGTGATGGCCCTGATCGCCTCGAACCCGTGGCGCAGCTTGAACCCGTTGGCCAGTGCCTGCTGGGTGGCCGCCTGGATGACGGGGCCGTCCATCACCGGGTCGGAGTAGGGCAGGCCGAGTTCGATAACATCGACGCCGTTGGCGACGAGGGCCACCGCAGCGTCGATGCTGTCGTTCAGCGTGGGGAAACCAACCGGAAGGTAGCCGATGAGGGCTCCCCCACCCGCGGAGCGTCGGCGGGCAATGGTCTGTTCGACCGTGCTCCCAGCGCCGCTCGTGATTGGGGTCGTCATGACTGTTCCGCGCCTTCGTCGAGCAGGTCGAAGTACCGACCGGCAGTTTCCATGTCTTTGTCGCCGCGACCGCTGAGATTGACCAGGATGGTCGCCTCCGGGCCGAGTGCGCGACCGAGCTCGAGGGTGCCGGCGAGGGCATGAGATGACTCGATCGCCGGGATGATGCCTTCGGTGCGGCTGAGCAGCCGCAGGGCGCTCATCGCCTCATCGTCGGTGATCGGCAGGTAGGTAGCCCGACCGATGCTGGCAAGCCAGGCGTGCTCCGGTCCGACTCCCGGATAGTCGAGGCCCGCCGAAATGGAGTGCGAATCAACGGTTTGACCGTCTTCGTCCTGCAGCAGCATGCTACGGGCGCCGTGCAGCACTCCGGGGCGGCCCTTCGTGATGGTCGCCGCGTGTCTGGGCGTTTCGACGCCGTCGCCAGCCGCTTCATAGCCGAACAGGGCAACATCGGGGTCGTCAAGGAAGGCGTCGAAGATCCCCATGGCGTTCGAACCGCCGCCGACACAGGCCGTGACGGCGTCCGGCAGGCTGCCGGTCAGGTCGAGGACCTGCTTGCGGGCCTCCTCCCCGATGATTTTTTGAAAGTCGCGCACCATGGCCGGGAACGGATGCGGTCCGGCCACGGTCCCGAAAATGTAGTTAGTGGTTTCAACGTTGCTGACCCAATCGCGCATGGCGTCGTTGATGGCGTCTTTCAAGGTGCGCGAGCCGGTTTTCACCGGAACGACCTCGGCGCCGAGCAGGCGCATCCGGGCGACGTTGAGTGCTTGACGTTCGGTGTCGACCTCGCCCATATAGACGACGCACTCCAGCCCGAACAGGGCCGCGACGGTGGCCGTGGCCACGCCGTGCTGGCCAGCCCCGGTTTCAGCGATCACGCGGGTCTTGCCGATTCGCTGGGTGAGCAGGGCCTGGCCGAGCGCGTTGTTGATCTTGTGCGAACCGGTGTGGTTGAGGTCTTCACGCTTGAGGATGATGCGGGCGCCACCGGCATACTCGGCGAAGCGCGGCACCTCGGTGATGATGGATGGGCGACCGGAGTAGTTGACGTGCAACTTCGTCAAGGCCGCAGCGAAAGCCGGATCGTTCCTGGCGAGTTCGTATTCCGCCGTGAGTTCATCGAGCGCCGCCACGAGGGATTCGGGCACGAACCTGCCGCCGAAGTCACCGAAATAGGGGCCGGGCTGTGTACGTAGAGACATTTAAACCGCCAAAAACTCAGAGAGGGTTCGGATGGGATCGCTCGTGACGAGCGCTTCGCCGACCAGGACGACATCGGCGCCGGCGCCACGGTAGTGCGCGACGTCGGCGGCCGTCTTGACGGCGGATTCGGCGACACGGATGACGCCGGACGGAATTCTGTCGGCGAGGGTGCCGAAGAGGTTCGGATCGAGTTCAAAGGTAGACAGGTCGCGCGCGTTGACCCCGACCAGGCTCGCTCCGATGTCGAGAGCACGACTGACTTCGTCGCCGCTGTGCGTTTCGACCAGGGCGGTCATGCCGAGCTCGTGGATGAGTTCGTGCAGCGAGAGCAGCGTGGCCTGGTCGAGGGCGGCGACGATGAGCAACACCAGATCGGCGCCCGCCGCGCGGGCTTCGAACACCTGGTACGGCGTGCCGATGAAATCCTTGCGCAGGATGGGAATGCTCACCGCAGCCCGCACCTGCTCGAGGTCGGTCATCGAGCCGTGGAAACGGCGACCCTCGGTGAGCACGCTGATCGCGCTCGCCCCGCCGGTCTCATACGAGACCGCCAGTGCCGCCGGGTCGGTGATGGCCGCCAAAGCGCCGCGGCTCGGGCTGGCCCGCTTGATTTCCGCGAGAATTTTTACCCGATCGGCCGGGGCCAGGGCCGCCAGCGCGTCGAGTGCCGGCGCGTGAGCGCGCGCCGCGGCCTCCACGCTCGCAAAGGGGCGAGTGAGGAGGCGTTGCTCAGCGTCTAAAACCGCGCCGGCGAGAAGTTCTTGAAGCACCAGGTCTCTACGCCGCCGATTAGTGGGTGTGCGGGGCGGGCAAGGCGCCGACGCCGTAGCCGACCTTGCTCAGCACATAGCCCACGATGACACCGGCGATGAGGAGCCCGAATGAGGCCCAAACGAGCCAGACCAGCTCGAAGAAGAAGGCAGTGGTGCCGATGGCGAATGCGGCCAGCATGATGATGACAGCGGTCCAGGCCGCCGCGGAGTGGCCGTGTCCGGGATCTGACGGATCGATGCTCATTGTTCTCCTCTAAATACGTTGACTAGCGGATCAAGTCTAGCGGAGCAGCGGCCCGCAGTTCAGCGAGCGGTGGGGTCATCGCCGCGACTGAGGTCGTCCCAGTCCCCCACGGAGTCGCTCGGTGCCGGCTCCTCGGTCGAACCGCCCGGCGCGCGACCACTCAGGGTCGAAGCCGGCACGGAACCGTCCGGGGAGGCTACCGGTTCAAAACGCACAGCCTGATACTTGCGGGTCGGTCCGGGCCAGCGGCCACTCGTCAGGACGACGGCCACGCCGGTGGCTGCCATGATCACGGCAGCACCCATTGCGACAAACGGCCACGGTGTGACAATCGTGCCGAGCACGCTCAGCGCAATGGACTCGTGTCCGGCGATTCCGGTCGCCGCGGTCACCGCAGCGGCACTGGCCCGAGAGGGGTCGCTGACCGCGAGGAACGCGGCGAGAAAGACCGAAAACCCGAGGAGCACTTCGAGCGCTCCGAGCACGATGCGAATGAGCCGGCCCGCGATGGTCAGGGCGCCCGCCAGAGCGAAGCCGGAGAGGGCGAGTGCCGTGAGCGCCGGCGCGGCGATCGCTCCATCGATCTGCAACACCTGGGTGCCAGCATCGGGGAGCCCGACTTCAGCGTGCACCCAGACCTGCGTCCAGGCCAGCATTGCCAGGGCGCTCGCACCCAAAATGGTGAGAAGGAGCACGAGTTTGAGCCGGCGCGGGGACATCCGCTTGGCTGATTCTGTGGCCACTAGGACACCCGCCGCATCGCGTTGGCGATGGCGACGGCGCGCAACGGGGCTGCCGCCTTGTTTTGCGACTCCTGGTACTCGGAAGCCGGGTCGGAATCGGTGACGACGCCGCCCCCGGCCTGCACCCGGGCGATGCCGTCCTTGATGGTGGCGGTACGGATGGCGATAGCCAGGTCGGCGTCGCCGGCGAAGCCGAAGTAGCCGACCACTCCCCCGTACACGCCACGCTGGGCCGGTTCGAGGGCGTCGATGATCTCCAGCGCCCGCGGTTTCGGAGCGCCCGACAGGGTGCCGGCCGGGAAAGTGGCACGGAAGACGTCGATCGCGGTCTTGCCGGCGACCAGGTTGCCCTCGACCGAGGACACCAGGTGCATGATGTGGCTGAACCGTTCGATGCGCATGAACTCGGTCACTTCGACCGATCCAGCCGTGCAGACCTTGAGTAGGTCGTTGCGAGCGAGGTCGACGAGCATGAGGTGCTCGGCGCGTTCCTTGGGGTCTTCGGCGAGCTCGATCGCGTAGTCAGCGTCGGCATCCGGTGTGGTGCCACGCGGCTTGGAACCGGCGATCGGGTGCGTGAAAACACGCTTGTCCTGCACCTTGACGAGCGCTTCGGGTGAGGAACCCACGATCCAATACGGGTCGCCGCTCGGCGTTTCCAGGCTGAGCAGGTACATGTACGGGCTCGGATTGAGGCTGCGCAAGACGCGGTAGACGTCGATCGGGTGCGCGGTGCACACCTGGTCGAAGCGCTGCGAGATGACGACCTGAAACACGTCGCCGTCAACGATGTGCTGTTTGCCGATGTTGACAGCAGCGAGAAAATCGTCGCGCGTGGTGCGGTTGATCGGTGCGCTCGGCGCTTGCAGGTCGACCTCAGCCAGCCACGCCTCCCCGGGCGCTGCGAGGCGGGTTTGCAGGGAGTCCAGGCGTGCCGTCGCATCAGCCCACAGCTGGTCCGGCGTGTCGGCACCGTCGTTGAGCACGTTGGCGATGAGTTGCACCGTGCCGTACTTGTGATCGAGTACGACGAGGTCGGCGACGAAGCTGAACGACTGGCCAGGCACGTCGTAGTCGGCGGGCGGCTGGTGCGGCAGGCGTTCGATCTGGCGGATGGCCTCCCAGCCGATGAATCCGACGAGTCCGCCGGTCAGTGGCGGGTGCTCCGGCAACCGCGGCGTCTGCCAGCGATCGAACAGATAAGCCAGTGCGGCCAGCGGGCCCAGGTGTGCGGCATCGCCGAGCGCGCGGTCGGCGGAAAGTCCGTAATCGATCCAGCGGGTGTCGTCGCCGTCCTGGGTGAGCACACCGAACGAGGACACGCCGACGAAGGAGAACCGCGACCAGATGCCGCCCTGTTCGGCCGATTCGAGCAAAAAACTGCCCGGAAGACCGTTGGCGAGCTTGCGGTAAATGCCGACCGGGGTTTCACCGTCGGCGAAAAGCTCTCGAATGACCGGGATGACCCGGTGCGCGTCGATGAGCGCGTCGAACTGGCCGCGGGTAGTGGAGCCAGCGGTGCTCGTTTTTTGGTTGCTGCGTCCGGTTGCTGCCGGGGGGCGCTCGGTCATGCCACCGGCCTTTCCAGTGTGATCGCGCCGAGGTCACGCCCGTCGAAGCAGGTGCGGGAGCCGGTGTGGCAGGCCGCTCCGACCTGGTCGACCTGCACGAGCAGGGTATCGCTGTCGCAGTCGAAGGCGGCCGAGTGCACGTACTGCGCGTGGCCGGAGGTATCGCCCTTACGCCAGTATTCCTGGCGGCTTCGCGACCAGAAGGTGACGCGCCCCTCAACGAGGGTGCGGCGCAGCGCTTCCCGGTTCATCCAGCCGAGCATGAGCACCTCGCGGGTGTCCCACTGCTGAATGACGGCAGGCAGCAGTCCGTCGGCGTCGAAGACGGCGGCGTCGAGCTGATCGGTCAGTTCTGCGCTCATCAGCGCACCTGCAATCCGGCGTCGGTGAGCTCGCGCTTCACGTCGCCTACGGTCAATTCTGCATTGTGAAAAACGGATGCGGCCAGTACGGCGTCAGCGCCGGCCCGGATCGCGGGTGGAAAGTCGGACACGTTCCCGGCGCCGCCGGAAGCGATCACCGGAACCCGACTGTTGGCCCGCATGAGCGCGATGAGCGCAATATCGAAGCCGGCTTTGGTGCCGTCGGCGTCGATCGAGTTGACCAGGAGCTCCCCGACCCCCAGCTCGATCGCCTGCCGGGCCCAGCCCACAGCGTCCAGGTCGGTTTCGGTGCGGCCGCCGTGCGTGGTCACGATGAAGCCGCTCTCGGCGCGTTCGGATCGTTTCACGTCGAGGCTCAACACCAGTACCTGGGCGCCGAAGCGGTCGGCAATTTCAGCGATGAGAGCCGGGCGGGCGATTGCCGCGCTATTGACGCTGACTTTGTCGGCGCCGCTCGCCTGCAGACGGGACACGTCTTCGACGCTGCGAATGCCACCGCCGACGGTGAGCGGAATGAATACCTGCTCGGCCGTTGCACGCACCACGTCATAGGTGGTCGAGCGGTTGTCGACGGTGGCCGTGACGTCGAGGAAGGTGAGCTCGTCGGCGCCCTGTTCGTAGTAGCGGCGTGCGAGCTCGACCGGGTCGCCGGCGTCGCGCAGGTTTTGAAAATTGACACCCTTCACGACGCGACCGTTGGCCACGTCGAGGCAGGGAATGACGCGCACACTCAAACTCATGCGAGTTCTCCTCTCCCCGGGTTACAAACGGGCGTTGTGAATGGTGGTGACCAGGATGGCTCTGGCGCCGAGGGCGTAGAGGGCGTCCATCACATTGTTCATGTCGAGCCGGGCGATCATGACGCGCACGGCGGCCCACTCCGGGTCGTGCAGCGAAGAGACGGTCGGAGATTCGATGCCGGGAGCGAGCGCTGCCGCCGCGTCGAGCAACGCGACCGGAATGTCATAGTCGAGCAGCACATACTGGCGAGCCACGAGCACTCCCTGCAGTCGGCGCAGCAGGGTGTCGATGCCGGCCTTGTCGTTGGTGGAGCTGATCAGCACGGCGGTGGATTCAAGAATAACCGGTCCGAAGATTTCGAGGCCAGCCTTGCGCAGCGTCGTGCCGGTGGAGACAACGTCGGCGACAGCATCCGCTACGCCGAGCTGAACGGCGGATTCGACGGCACCGTCGAGTTCGACCAGGTCGACCGTCACGGAGTGCGTGGCGAGGAAACGTTCGACCAGGCCGGGGTAGCTTGTGGCGACGCGCAGGCCGTCGAGGTCTTTCAGCTCGGTGAAGCGACCGGCCGGCCCGGCGAACCGAAAGGTCGAGTCGCCAAAGTCGAGGCTGGCGATCTCCACGGCTTTCGAGTGCGAGTCGAGCAGCAGGTCGCGTCCGGTGATACCGACGTCGAGTGCGCCTGATCCGACGTAGGTGGCGATGTCGCGGGGGCGCAGGTAAAAGAATTCGACCCCGTTGCGCGGGTCGGCGGTCACCAGGTCGCGCGGATCGCGGCGACCGGTGTACCCGGCTTCGGCCAGCATCTGCGCGGCGGTTTCAGACAACGAGCCCTTATTGGGCACGGCAATTCTCAGCATGGGAGTATTCTCTCGGTTTGGTTCACACGACTATTCACTGAAATCAGGCCAGCATCACACTCTGGCGCGGGTCACAGATGTCGGTAGATGTCGGCCGGAGACAGGCCCTTGGCAATCATCATGACCTGCAGGTGGTACAGCAACTGGGAGATTTCGGCGGAGGTTTCGTCGTCGCTTTGAAACTCGGCAGCCATCCAGACTTCGGCGGCTTCTTCGACAATTTTCTTGCCAATGGCGTGCACGCCGGCGTCGAGTTCACGCACGGTGCCGGAGCCCTCGGGGCGGTTGCGGGCCTTGTCGCTCAGTTCTACGAAAAGGTCATCGAAAGTTTTCACGACTCTAGGTTACCCGCCCCGTGACGGTGACTGGCCGCGCGCTCCCGCAGCAGGCTGATCTGGGCGGCTGGATTCTCGGCCCCGAACACGCTGGACCCCGCCACGAAGGTGTCCGCGCCAGCCGCAGCGGCGATTTCGATCGTCTGCTCGGTGATGCCGCCGTCGACCTGCAGCCAGACGTCGAGGCCGTTCTTTTCGACGGCTGCGCGGAGCTGTGCGAGCGTGGGCATGGTCGATTGCATGAAGCTCTGACCGCCGAAGCCGGGTTCGACCGTCATCACCAGCACCTGGTCGAATTCGGGCAGCAGGTCGAGGTAGGGCGCGACGTCGGTGCCGGGCTTCAGAGCGATGCCGGCACGGGCTCCGATTGAGCGCAGCCGGCGGGCCACGGTGACCGGGTCGGTCGTGGCCTCGGCGTGGAAGGTGACCGAGAACGCCCCAGCCTCGGCGTAGCCGGGCGCCCACCGCTCGGGGTCGTCGATCATCAAGTGGATGTCCAGCGGCAGCGGCGATACCTGCTGCAGGCGTTCGACCATGCCGAGCCCGAAGGTGAGGTTCGGTACGAAATGGTTGTCCATGATGTCGACGTGAACCAGGTCGGCCGAGCGGATGCGACCCAGCTCGCTCTCAAAATTGGCGAAATCGGCGGCGAGGATGCTGGGGTTGATGCGGGTGGCCATCCACTCAGCCTACCGAGCCGCGCTCGGCGAGCCCGGTTCACCGTGCGTTCCAATGAGCGTTGCCTGGGCGTTACCGGGAGCGGATAGACCTAACCGTGGTGCGCAGTTGCGTACGCCCATCCGTCTTCAAGGAGATTCATATGTCCTCATCCGTGTCCCGCCGGGGCTTCCTCGGTGGCACTGCCGCGACGGGCCTCGGCTTCGTATTCGCCGGTGCCGGCAGCCTGGATCCGTTCTCCCGCGCCGCTGCTGCTACCCGTCCCTCCGCCGGGTATGGCGCGCTCTCGTTCCCGTCACGGACGGCCTCACCTACGACATCGGAGCCATTGGCGGCACCTCGACGATTACCGTCGACGCGAATGGCAATCGCATCGGCCAGTACACGAGCCTGGCCGGCACCGACAATAACTGTGCCGACGGGATCACCCCGTGGGGGACCTGGCTGAGCTGTGAGGAAACCGAAAGTCGCGTCGGTAGCGCGGGTAACACCAAAAATCACGGCTACGTGTTTGAAGTCGACCCGTCCAGCCGCGAAGCGAACGTGGGCAAAAGCTTCGTACAGATGAAGTTCATGGGTCGCTACTCCCACGAGGCAGTCGCCATCGATCCTCCCACCAGCGCCGTCTACCTGACCGAAGATGCCAGCAATCCCAATGGCCTGTATCTGCGCTGGACTCCGCCAAGCGGCTTCATGCCGGGCAAGGATGCCCTTCGACAACTCGCGCAGTCCGAGGGCGGCGACATCGCGGGCGCCCTTCAGGCCATGATTTGCTACCGGGGCAGCACGCACGTCCCGGATCTGGCCGAGGCCACGCGGCCCGGCACGCGTTACACGGTTCGGTGGAAGGATGTCCCCGACCGAGATGCCGCCACCACTTCCGTTCCCAGGCAATTCAGCGACGAGCAGATCACCCGCTCCCGCAAACTCGAAGGCCAGTGGTGGGCCGACGGCGGTGCCTTCTTCGTTTCCAGCTTCGCGCGGACCACCGACGGCAGCGCCAACGAGCACGACGGCCAGGTGTGGTTCTACGATCCGGCCAGTGAGAGCATCACCCTGAAGACGATCTTCGGTGTGAACGCCAACCCTGACGTCGAGGGAAACAACTTCGATGGCCCGGACAACATCACAGTCGCGCCGCAGGGCGGACTCATCCTGGCCGAGGACGGCAATGGGATCTCGCACCTGGTGGGAGTGACCGCGGATGGTAAGTCGTATCCACTGGCTCGAAACGACTTCAATGACAGCGAGTTCTGTGGGCCTGCCTTCAGCGCCGACGGGAAAACCCTGTTCGTGAACATTCAGTCACCCGGTTTTACGCTGGCCGTCACCGGACCGTGGGGTCGACCCAGCAACTCAAGCACTCGCTAGCAACCGCCCGGACCGCGGGGCCGTGACCGCACATCGCTATTCGACCGTGAACCCTTGGGTACCACCGTGGCTGAAAACTGATTTCCAGCTGCGCCGACTGTGCTGACCGGGTTCACGGACGTAACCATCGGCCAGGCTGCGAACGGGCTGGTCAGGGAGCAGGCGGACGCAGCGGGGCTCCGCTTGGCAGAGACGGCGAACAGACCAGGGTGCGACAGACCAGACTCTGCACCGGGGCGCAGTCACCGAGACGCAGCCCGACCTGCTGGGGATTGCCGATAGCGGTCTAGTTGTTCTTCCCACTGACGTTGTGAACGCGGTCGATGGGTGATTTGCCGCCGATGCCGGTATGGGGTCTGTGGTGATTGTAGCTATGAATCCAGTCCAGGTACGTTGCTGCTCGGG
>NZ_SOHL01000009.1 GCF_004403985.1 Cryobacterium gelidum
CCGAGCAGCAACGTACCTGGACTGGATTCATAGCTACAATCACCACAGACCCCATACCGGCATCGGCGGCAAATCACCCATCGACCGCGTTCACAACGTCAGTGGGAAGAACACCTAGGCCGCTGGGTTCAGGTCCCGGGAAATAGACTGCGCGGCGGCGCGCAGCGCGGGAATGGCACGCTGCGCAAACGCCTCGTCGACCCGGGATACCGGCCCGGAGACGCTGATAGCGGTGGGCGTCGGCGCATCCGGAACTCCCATAGCGAAGCAGCGCACACCGATTTCCTGCTCACCGTCGTCGACGGAGTAGCCTCGTTCCCGGATCCTGGCGAGATCGGCCAGCAGATCATCCACCGTGCCGATACTCATGGTCGTGGGCGTCGGCATGCCTACCCTGGCCACAATAGCGCGCACGGCGTCATCGCCCAGCTGCGCCAGAATCGCCTTGCCGACTCCGGTGGCGTGAGTGTGCGCGCGCCGGCCGACCTCCGTGAACATGCGCATAGAGTGCTTGGACGGAGCCTGGGCGATGTAAAGCGCCATGTCGGCGTCAAGAACGGCCATGTTCGCCGTCTCCCCGAGCTGGTCGACCAGCGACCGAAGTTGCGCGCCGGCGAGGGCGCCGAGCTGCTTGCTGGCTGCCGCTCCGAGGCGAATGAGTCCGGGGCCCAGGGCGTACCGCCGATTGGCGAGCTGGCGGATGTACCCCTTGGCCATCAGTGTGCGCAGCAGTCGATGAATGGTCGGCAACGGCAGGTCAGTGGAGGCGGCGAGTTCGCTCAGCATCACCGCTCCACCAGCAGCCGTGATCAGTTCCAGAAGTTCAAAAACCCGCTCCACCGACTGCACACCGCTACCAGCCGCACGTTCCGCCATCTCCAAGCCTCCAGACCGTGTGTGACAACAAATATCTGCAGTGCGGAAATCGTCGCCGGGTTCCCCAGAGTACACAGCGGTTGACGTGGGGCCGCACCGACCATATTATTTTCGTAGCGCAGAACTTTTCTTCCACAATGCGAAATTACGTGGAATGAAACCGCTCATTTGTCGACTCGAGCAAGGAAGCCCATGCCGTACACCGTGAATTGCTCCATCCTGCTGACCGAGCTGCCGATGCTCCAGCGCCCGGCCGCTGCCAAGGCCGCCGGATTCGACGCGGTCGAGTTCTGGTGGCCCTTTGCCGCCGCCGTTCCCACCGACACGGAGATTGCCGACTTTGAGAACGCGATCACGGACGCCGACGTTCGACTGACCGGTTTGAACTTTGCTGCCGGGGACATGCCGGCCGGGGACCGGGGTCTGGTCTCCTGGCCCGCGCGTTCCAACGAGTTTCGCGACAACCTGGCGGTCACGGCTGGTATCGGCGAGCGCCTCGGCTGCTTGTCCTTCAATGCCCTCTACGGAAACCGCATCGACGGCGTCACCGCTGAGGAACAAGACGACCTCGCTGTCGAAAACCTCTCCCTCGCCTCGCAAGCCGTCGCCCCGATCGGCGGCACCGTGCTTCTGGAGCCGGTGAGCGGCGCACCGAGGTATCCCCTGCGAACGGCGGCCGACGTGCTGGCCGTAATCAACCGGGTGAGCGCCCAGACCGGCGACACGAACATCAAACTGCTCGCCGACTTGTACCACCTCGCCGTCAACGGCGACGACGTCGAAGCCGTGATCGCCGAGCACGCACACCTATTCGGCCACATCCAGATTGCCGACGCACCGGGCCGCGGCGAACCAGGAACGGGCACGCTTCCGATTCGCGAGTGGCTCGCGCGCAGTCACGATCTCGGCTACGAGGGCGCCATCGGGCTTGAGTACAAGACGGCCGCAGCAAACCCGTTCGCTTGGCTCGAAGCCGTCTAACCGAACAAGCCCATCCACCACCCGTCAGAAAAGGACAATGAAAATGATCAATGTTGCCGTCATCGGCCTGGGAATCATGGGCCTTCCCATGGCGATCAATCTCGTCAAGGCCGGTCACAACGTCATCGGCTTCAATCGCAGTCCGGCACGGATCGATCAGTTGATTGCCGCGGGCGGTATCGGCGCGGCCAACATCGCCGAAGCCGTGCGGGATGCCCATGTCGTGATCACGATGCTGCCCGACTCGCCCGATGTCGAAGACGTCGTCGGCGGCCCGGACGGCGTCTTCGCCAACACTCCGGCCGGCGCCTCGTGGATTGACACCAGCACCATCCGTCCCGACGTCACCGTTCGCCTCGCCAACGCCGCACGGGACGCCGGGCTCAAGGCCGTCGACGCCCCCGTTTCCGGTGGCGAGGCCGGCGCGATCGAGGGCACCCTGTCAATCATGGTCGGCGGGGACGCCGCCGACGTTGAGGCCGTTCGCGGCGTGCTGGACGCGGTGGGCAGCACCGTCGTCCACGTCGGTCCGGCCGGGTCCGGCCAAACGGTCAAAGCCGCTAACCAGCTCATCGTCGCCGGCACTATCCAGCTCGTCGCCGAGGCGCTGGTATTTCTGGAAGCACACTCGGTTGACACCGCGGCCGCCGTCAAGGTGTTGGCTGGCGGACTGGCCGGCAATCGCATCCTGGATCGCAAAGCCGCCTCGATGGTGGCGCGCCGCTTCGAACCGGGTTTCCGGGTCGACCTGCACCACAAGGACCTGGGCATCGTCACCGCCGCCGCCCGCGCCGCCGGCGTCTCCATTCCGCTGGGTGCGATGGTGGCCCAGCTGATGGGCGCCCTGCGCGCCGAAGGCCACGGTTCGCTCGATCATTCGGCTCTGCTGTTGCTGGTCGAGCAGATGTCCGGCCGCTCGCACACCGAAACACCAACGATTCAGCTCCAAGGAGAACCACATGTCTAAAATGCGTGCAGTCGACGTCGCCGTCGCCATCCTCGAGAAAGAGGGAGCCACCCAGACCTTCGGCGTGCCGGGCGCCGCCATCAACCCGTTCTACTCGGCCATGCGCGCCCACGGCGGCATCGACCATATCCTGGCCCGCCATGTAGAGGGCGCGTCGCACATGGCCGAGGGATTCACCCGCACCAAAGCCGGCAACATCGGCGTGTGCATCGGCACCTCCGGGCCGGCCGGCACGGACATGATGACCGGGCTCTACTCCGCATGGGCCGACTCCACGGCCATCCTCTGCATCACCGGCCAGGCGCCGGTGAGCAAGCTGCACAAGGAAGACTTCCAGGGCGTCGATATCGCCTCTATTGCGGCACCCGTCACCAAGATGGCCGTCACCGTGCTCGAGGCCGGGCAGGTTCCCGGTGTCTTCCAGAAGGCGTTCTATCTGATGCGCTCCGGCCGCCCGGGCCCGGTACTGATCGACCTGCCGATCGATGTGCAGCTCACGGAAATCGAGTTCGACATCGACACCTATGAGCCGCTGGCTGTGGCCCGGCCCGCGGCATCGGTTGCCCAGCTGAAGAAGGCACTCTCCATGCTGCTGCTCGCCAAGCGCCCGGTGATCATCGCCGGCGGAGGCGTGATCAACGCGGACGCCTCACAGCAGCTGGTGCAACTCGCCGAGGTGTTGAACATTCCGGTGATTCCCACGTTGATGGGCTGGGGCAGCATTCCCGACGACCACCGGCTCGCGGCCGGCATGGTGGGACTGATGACCTCGCACCGCTACGGCAATGCGACCATGCTCGAATCGGATTTCGTTCTCGGCATCGGCAACCGCTGGGCGAACCGGCACACCGGCGGCCTCGACACATACACAAAGGGTCGTACGTTCATTCATATCGACATCGAGCCCACCCAGATCGGGCGTATCTTCTCACCCGACTTCGGCATCGTCTCCGATGCCGGGGCTGCGCTTGCCGGTCTGGTTGAACTTGCACGGGAATGCAAGGCCGAAGGCGGACTGCCCGATTGGGAGAGCTGGGTCGAGAGCTGCGTGCACCGTAAGAATACGATGCAGCGCAAGACACACTTCGACAACGTCCCGATGAAACCGCAACGCGTGTATGAGGAGATGAATCGCGCATTCGGCACCGAGACCCGATATGTGACCACGATCGGGCTCTCCCAGATTGCCGGGGCACAGTTTCTGAACGTGTTCCACCCGCGGCACTGGATCAATTGCGGCCAGGCCGGTCCCCTCGGCTGGACGCTGCCCGCCGCCCTGGGCGTAGCCGTGGCCGATCCGACGAAGACGGTCGTCGGGCTCAGCGGCGACTACGATTTTCAGTTCATGATCGAAGAACTAGCGGTGGGCGCCCAATTCCACATCCCGTACCTCCATGTCGTCGTGAACAACTCCTATCTCGGCCTGATCCGACAGGCGCAGCGCCGGTTCGACATGGATTACCAGGTGTCGCTCGCGTTCGAGAACATCAACTCGCCCGAGCTCGAGGGCTACGGCGTCGACCACGTCAAGGTGGCCGAGGGCCTCGGCTGCAAAGCCATCCGGGTGCGCGAAGCCGACGATCTGCAGGCAGCGTTCGCGCAAGCCCAGGCCTGGATGGCCGAGTTCCGGGTTCCCGTGGTCGTCGAGGTCATCCTCGAGCGGGTCACTAATATCTCGATGGCCGCCGCCGAGATCGACGCCGTTACCGAGTTCGAAGCCCTCGCCGAGACAGCGGCCGATGCGCCCACCGCGCTCTCCTTTATGGTCTGACTCGGCCCATTGACTGAGTGCACGTGCAATTCACGAACAAGGGAGTTCTTGTGAGTACAACAACCGTTAGCGACCAGACCGGCAGTACCGTGTTCGGTGCGCTCCGCGCGGCCGTGGCCGATCCGGCCCGGGTGAAGACCCGCGCCCTCGACCTTTACGCCAACGCACACGATGCCTCGCACTTCCTGCTTATCCCGCAGGCGGTCGTGGTAGCCACAAACGCTGCCGAGGTCGGCGCGCTCCTGCGCGCCGCTGCCGCGCAGGGCATGCACCTCACGTTCCGGTCGGGAGGCACCAGCCTGAGCGGGCAGGCCATCACCGACGGGGTACTGGTCGATGTGCGTCGCAACTTCAAGAACATCGAGGTGCTCGACGAGGGCCTCCGGGTGCGGGTGCAGCCGGGCGCCACTGTGCGTGCCGTGAACACCCGGCTGGCCCAGTACGGCCGTAAGTTCGGGCCCGACCCGGCCAGCGAGTCCGCCGCAACCATCGGCGGCGTCGTGGCGAACAATTCCTCCGGAATGGCGTGCGGAACCGTCGATAACACCTACCAGACCCTCGAATCGGTCATCGTGGTGCTGCCCAGCGGCACCGTCGTCGACACCGGGGCTGCGGATGCCGATGATCATCTCCTCAGACGGGAACCGGTTTTGTACAACGGCCTGCTCGAACTGGCGCGACGCACCCGAAGCAGCGCGGCATCCGTCGCCACTATTCGGCAGCAGTTCTCGATGAAGAACACCATGGGCTACGGCGTGAACTCCCTTCTGGACTTCGACCGGCCGGTAGACATGCTCGCGCACCTGATTGTGGGCAGCGAGGGCACGCTGGGCTTCGTGGCCGAGGTGGTTTTTCGTACCGTGCCCAAGCTGCCGCACGTGACGACGGCACTGCTCGTGTTTCCCGGGCTCGAGGCCGCCACAGCCGCGCTGCCCGCCCTCGTGGCGACCGGCGCGGCCACCCTCGAACTCATGGACGCGCTATCGCTGACTGTGGGACAGCAGATGCCCGGCGCCCCGGCCATCGTGCTCGACCTCGTTATCCACGAGCACGCCGCCCTCCTCGTGGAATACCACGCCGAGTCGTCCGAGAAACTGGCGCAGCTGCTCGAGACCGGTATGCAGACCGTCAACACGCTGGATCTCACCCTGCCGGCCGATTTCACGACCGATGCGGGCATCCGCGGCCAGCTGTGGTACCTGCGCAAGGGGATCATCCCGGCCGTGGGCGGCACCCGGCCGCAGGGCACGAGCGCACTGCTCGAAGACATCGTGGTTCCCGTGCCGGCGCTCGCCCGCACCTGCATGGAACTGATTCGACTGTTCGCCAAGTACGAGTACGAGAACTCCATGATCTTCGGTCATGCCAAAGACGGCAACGTGCACTTCATGCTCACCGACGATTTCGGCAGCCCGACCGGACTGGAACGGTTCAGTCGGTTCACCGAAGACCTCGTCGACCTCGTACTCGGCGAGGGTGGTTCGCTCAAGGCCGAGCACGGCACCGGACGCGTGATGGCACCCTACGTGCAACGCCAATACGGCGACGAACTCTACGACGTCATGCGGCGCATCAAGGTATTGTTCGACCCGGCCGGCCTGCTCAACCCGGGCGTGCTCATCAATGATGATCCGGCTGCGCACCTCAAGGACCTCAAGGCCATCCCTGCAGTGGCGAAAGAAGTAGACCGCTGCACCGAGTGTGGCTGGTGCGAACCGGTGTGCCCGAGCCGAAACGTGACGCTCACACCCCGGCAGCGCATCGTATCGCTGCGTGCAATCGAACAGGCCCGGCTCGATGGCAATCTCGCCCTCGTGGCCGAGCTGGAAAAGGACTACGAGTACGACGCCGTGCAGACCTGCGCCGCCGACGGCATGTGCCAGACAGCCTGCCCGGTGACGATCAACACCGGCGACCTCATGAAACGCCTGCGCCGGGACGACGCCAACCCGGTCGAGAAGGCAATCTGGAATGTTGCCGCGAAGAACTGGGGCGCCGTGACCCGGGGTGCTGGCGTGGCCCTGAGTGTGGTTCGCACGATACCCGTCGGCGTCATCCTCGCGCCCAACAAGCTGGCCCGCGCCGTGCTCGGCACAGACGCAGTGCCCCTCTATTCCCCCGAACTGCCCGGTGGCGGCGCCAGCCGCAAACGTCGAGCGGTGACGACTGCGCCCCAGGCACACTCATCTATCACCGTCGAAGAAAGCGAAACCAGCCATGCGTAATCCACCGTCGGAAACCACCCGGCAGCGTGCCCTGCCAGCGGATGCGCCGCAGGCCGTCTATTTTCCCGCTTGCGTGCAAACGATGTTCGGTCCGGCCACCACCGGAACTTGCGGCGTACAGGTCGGCTTCGAGCAGTTGTGCGAACGCGCCGGCATCACCCTCCTCGTTCCGGCCGGAATCGACGCGCTGTGCTGCGGCACACCATGGTCGTCCAAGGGCATGGTCGACGGGCTCGCCACCATGAGCCGAAAGACCCTCGCCGCCCTGCGCACCGCCACCAATGAGGGCGAACTGCCCGTCATCTGTGACGCCTCCTCCTGCACAGAGGGCCTGCGCCACATCATCGAGGGCGACACCAGCGCGCGGCCCTTGACCGTCATCGACGCGGTCGAGTTCGCCGCCACCCACATCCTGCCGAGCCTGCCGGGGTATCAGAAAATCGAATCTCTCGCGCTGCACCCCACTTGCTCCTCCACCCGGATGGGCATCAACCCGGCGCTCGACACCATCGCCGACGCCATCGCCGAACACGTCGAAATCCCCGAGAATTGGGGGTGCTGCGCGTTCGCCGGCGACCGAGGAATGCTCCATCCCGAACTCACCGCATCCGCCACCCGCGCCCAGGCCGCGGACGTCGTCGCCATGGGTGCCACCGCCCACGCCTCCTGCAACCGCACCTGCGAACTCGGAATGACGCGTGCCACCGGCAAACCGTATCGCCACGTGCTCGAGATCCTGGAAGAGGTGACGCGACCGTAGTGAGCTAACGCTCCACCACGCACCACCACACTCGAAAACAAAGGAGTTTTTTCGTGAAATCCGTCGATGCACCATTTCAGCAAATCATCGATCCGATAGCTGGATCCCTGGTCCTTTCGGCCATCTGCGCCGCACTGCCCCTCATCCTCCTGTTCGTGCTGCTCGGCGTTTTCAAGGTCAAGGCGCACAAGGCCGCCCTGGCCAGCCTGCTCTTGTCCGTTGTGCTTGCCCTGCTCGGCTGGCAGATGCCAGTCGGCCAGACACTCAGCGCCGTCGGAGCAGGAGCCGTCTACGGAATGATCCCGATCCTGTGGATCCTCATCAACGCCCTGTGGATCTTCAAGCTGACCGTCGCGACCCCCTGGTTCGAGGTGCTCGGGCGCACCATCCGTTCCATTAGTGATGACATGCGGATTCTGTCGATCCTGATCGCTTTCTGCTTTGGCGCGCTGCTCGAGGCACTGGCTGGTTTCGGCGCACCGGTGGCCATTACCGCAGCCATGCTCCTGGCCGCCGGTATGAAACCGCTCAAATCGGCGATGGTGGCGCTACTTGCCAACACTGCCCCGGTGGCTTTCGGATCGGTGGCGGCGCCGATCATCGCCCTCAGCGGCGTCACTGGGCTCCCCATTCATGACCTCGCGTCGATGATCGGTCGGCAGACCCCGTTCATGGCCCTGCTGGTACCGCTCGTGTTGGTCTTCATCGTCGACGGCAAGCGCGGCGTGAAGCAGACCTGGCCGGTGGCGGTAGTCGCCGGCGTTGTCTTCGCGGTGGCGCAGTTTTTCGCCTCCAACTTCCTTGCCGTCGAACTGGTGGACGTGATCGCCGCTCTCGCGACCATCGCTGCCGTACTGGTCATGTTGCGGTTCTGGCAGCCGTGCGAAACCATCGGATTGCCGACGGCAGCCGCCAATGCACCCTCGGATGACGTGCGGGTGCGCACCGGCGCTGTCGGTGACGACGGTGGGCTCGAGGTTCGGGCCGGGGCGTCCGCTGCCGCCGCTTCCCTGGTTGTGGCAACATCGCCGATCGACGCCGCGCCGGTGAAAACGACGCGTCCCGAACCTCGGCAGGTATGGACGGCCATCGCCCCCTACCTGATCATCATCGTGATCTTCTCGATTGCGCAAGTCCCGATAGTCAAGGCGTGGCTGACCGCTTTCGGCAGCGTGACGTTCCAGTGGCCGGGACTGGATGTGACCGACCCAGAGGGCAATCCGGTTGTCGCGCAGCTCTTCAAACTGGACCATCTCAAGGCAGCCGGCACATCCGTGCTGATCTCCGGTGCGGTCCTGATGGCCCTGTACAAGATCACCCCCCGCCAAGGACTGCAGATCTACCGGGAAACCCTGCTGCAGCTGCGCTGGACCATCGTCACCGTCACCGCAGTGCTCGCCCTGTCGTTCGTGATGAATCTGTCCGGACAGGCCAGCACGCTGGGCGTCGCCCTCGCCTCCACCGGCGGCTTCTTCGCCGTGCTCTCCCCGCTACTGGGGTGGATCGGTGTGGCCTTGACCGGCTCCGACACCTCGTCCAACTCCCTGTTCGGGCAGCTGCAGGTCTCTGCCGCCAACTCGAGTGGCCTCTCGCCCGTCTTGATGGCTGCGGCGAATTCCTCAGCCGGGGTGCTGGGCAAAATGCTCTCGCTGCAAAATCTTGCAGTGGCCGCGGCCGCCGTCGGACTCGCCGGGGCGGAGAGCACGCTCCTACGCAAGCTCATTGGTTGGAGTCTGGGCCTGCTCGTGCTGATGACCCTCCTGATCTGGCTCCAATCCACCCCCGTGCTCGGCTGGATGGTGCCCTGACGGCGGCGCTCGCGGTGGCGAGCTAGGGAATCGCCACCGCGACGGGTTGGGCCACGTGAACGCGGTCCCGCCCGCTGTGCTTGGCCTCGTAGAGAGCGGCATCCGCTCGGGCCAGCCAGGCCGAGACAGGTTCGTTTGGCTCGAGTGCCGCCACCCCCGCGCTCACGGTGCAGGCCAGCCCCGGAGCGAGGCTCCCCCAGTCGTAGCCGCGCACGGAGGTCAAAAGCCGTTCGCAGGCCGCCGTCGCTTCAGCCAGGCTGGTTTCAGCGAAGACGAGCAGGAATTCCTCGCCGCCCACCCGCACCGCGAGGTCGGTGCCGCGGGTGACCGCGCGCAGCATCGAGGCCATCACCGTGAGAACTCGATCACCCGTCGCGTGACCGTGGACGTCATTCACCTGCTTGAAGTGATCGAAATCAATCATGGCGGCGCAGAGCGGTCGCGTGCCTTTCTCGTCGTGGCCCATCAACCACGGCAATTCACGGTCGAGTGCGCGACGATTCAACAGGCGGGTGAGTGGATCGGTGTTTGCCTGGTCGTCGAGTTCCTTGGCCCGGAGGCGTTCCACTCCCACTTCCAGTTGGGATTTCTCGACCTCGTGGCGCGCCTGTTCGATTTCGATGGTGTTGATCAGCATCTGAGCCTGCAGCCCGGCTGTCTGTACGGTCATGAGCAGTGTCACGGCGTGCAACTGCTCATGGTGCGCCAGCGCCTGCGCGAAGCGCCCGCCCGCCTTGTGCATCTCATACAGTGACCGGTGCAGCTTGGCGAGCAGCGCCGGTTCGTCATCGACGTCGGGATTGACGAGCTGGGCTTCCATCATGGCGGTGGCTTCGTCGAAACAGCCGGAAGCCCGTACCAGCTCCGCGAGCTGGGCGTCGATGTCGATCTCGAGGCTGCGGTAGCCGTGCACCGTGCTGAGTACCTTGCCCTGCCGACCTTGCTCCCGAGCCTCGTCGTGCCGCCCGAGCCCGATCAGCAGGCTCACGAGGTTGGTGCGCGCAATCGCCTCCTGAAAGGGATTTTGCTGCTGCTGCGCGAGACCAACCGCCTCGCGCAGGAGAACCAACCCGTCAGTGAAGGGCTGCGAGGCGTCTTCGTCGCGGGAGAGCATGGCGCGAGCCATGGTCAGATAGGTGTCGCCGAGGTTGTTCAGCGCCGTGAAACTCGTCTCCGGGTCGTGCAGCGCTTCGGCGAGTACCAGAGCCTGCTTGCCCAGGTCTACCGAGCGCACGGCGTCGCCCATGGCCCCGTGCACCAGCGACGAGCGGCTCAGCGCCCAGAATTCCGCCGTCGGGTTGGCGCACGCGCGTGCCGCCGCGACCGCGCCGAGCACGTGGTGGAGTGCTGTCTCATTGAGGGCGGTGTCGGAGAACGCCAGCGCGAGCGTGCAGTGCACCTTCGACTGGGCCAGCCGGTCGCCACTTGCCGTGTAGTACTCCAACGCCAGAAGGCCCTGCTTGACCGATGCCTGATAGTCGCCCAGCCGCAGGCGATGCATCATAAGCAACTCCCGGGCACGTGCTATTTGGCCGGGAGTCGCCTCGGGGCGGGTCAGCGCCTCTTCGGCCTGGTCCGCGCCGAGTCGATGCTCCCCCTGCGCACGTGCTCGTTTACTGCTCGCGAGGAGGTCGTCGAGGCTCATCGAAAGCTCTCCTGCGACAGCAGTGTCATTAAGGATCATGGTGCAGCCCCCAGCAGTCTGCGGCTCAACTAGAACCGGGTAGCGGCCCGCGCGCACGCAAACCGCCTCTGAGCCATTTCTGCTCATAGGGCAAGCATAGGGATGAACCAGCCCGAACAGTTCCCCCGACTAACCCCGTACGGGTCATCGGCGGTTATTTTCGCGAAGGGCCAGCCCAGCACTGGTCTGCACCGACCGGTTCCCGGCGGTGATCAGCCAGCCAGGACGCCTCCTCTGTCGTCGTCGTTCTGCCCCTCACACCGCTGCGGGCCGGCGAAAGCTTCGCCACCGATCCGAACGAGTCAGCACTCGCCGGGCCGGAATTTCGGGCGCACGTGACAGTTGAGCAACAGGGGCGAGTGCAGTCGGGTGACGAACTCAGACTGATCCAGGTTGCCGTCGTGGACATGGCGCTCGGAACGGCGACGAGCGGCCGCATGTACTCGCGACGCTCGACCGTGGCGATTTCGAGGCATCGACCCCTGATTACGATATGTGTCCGTAAGCCTGGCTCGGCGCCGCTCCGGCGGCGAGTACGCTCGAATCGTGTTGTCTCGCGATCTGATTCGTCTGTACCCCGAGCTCTACCATGTGGCGGCCGACGGCAGTTGGCCCGCGATCGAGCGGCATGGGCTGCTCAGCCCGTCCGCGCTCGTGACCCGCTGGGGCGTCAAGCAGGGGGCCCCGCAAGCGGCCATTCTGGCTAAGCGGCGAGGCGAGTCGCGCGTGCTGGAGCATGCGGAATTCGGCACCGCGGTCATCCGTCATCAGAAGGCCATTCATGAGCCATCGCTCGACGACGCCCTCGACGATATGACACTCGCCGAGTGGTACGCAGCCCTGAACGAGCGAGTATTCTTTCACCTGCAGCCGCGACTTCTGCGCGACCTGCTGACCGCCCGCTCCTATCGGGATGACGCCCACACCGTCATCACCCTGAGCACCAGAAGCCTGGTCGCCGCTCACGAAGACGAGATAGAGCTCAGCGCGATCAACTCCGGCTTCGCGCAGCGGCACAGCAGGGAGCCACGCGGGCGGGACACCTTCGTGTCGATCGCACACTTTCACCACCCGACCCGGTCACACGCGGTGACCAAGGGGCAGGACATCGCCGAACTCGCCATCCCACGTGGTGTGCGCGACCTGCGCGACCACGTGGTGCGCGTCGAGCGGATGCGCGAGGGCACAGTTCTCGAGCGCCTCGCCTGACGCCTCGGCTGGTCAGCGGGCGGCGAGGTACTCGGCGACGAGGGGCGACATCGCGCCGAAGAGCACTGCCACGGTCGCCGCCAGAACCGTGAATGTGGTGCGTCGGGTGCGAGCATCTGCTACCTGCTGTTCCAGCGCGGTGAACCGTGCGTTCAGGTGCGCCGAAGCGAATGGCTGGCCCGCGGCAAGCCAGGTTGATGGATCGTCGATGATCGCGGCGAGCGCGGCCTGCTGGTGCGGGCTGAACACTTGCTGGCGCCCCACGAGCCATCGGCGCAGACGTGGCGAGTCGATGACCGTCACCGCGTCAGGTTTGCCGGCAAGCAGAATTTTGTGCGTTTTGACCAGCACAATCACGGGTTGAACCTCGGTCGTCGCCGGCATCGCTGCGGCCAGCAGCGCGGTGATCTGGGCCGATTCGAACCGGGCATCCCGCAGGTACGGGAAAGCGCGATCGCCAATCGGAATCGAGCGCGGCGCGCCGAACAGGTCGCGATCCCAGCGGGTCCGTGAATTGATAGCGAAGATGCCACCCGGGCCCAGCACGAGATGGTCGACCCAGAACGCCGTGTTGCGAATGGGCAGGGAATGGTAGACGCTGTAGCCGGTTGGCAGTCGCGCGAGAATGTCGCCGACAGTCCTCTCGGCCTGTGCTGCGCGCAACCAACTGAGCTCGTTTGCGTCGAGCGGCGAGGCACCGAGGATGCGCGCGAGCCGGGATCGCGGCGGCCGATCATCGTACTGACGGAGCAGTTCCTCGACGACGGATTGCCCAGCGAAGCGACCGGGGACAGCGGGTGTTTCCGGCGTCGTAAGCGGGGCAGGCTCGTGATCCCGAGCATGCCCCCCAGCGCCAAGAATTGTAAAAGCCATGTTCACTTGCCTCACCCACGGATTCGTATCAACCATCATGATGGCATCGACACCTGACAATTCTGCGTGAACGACCTGCCGTGTTGCAGCATTGGCTGGCAAATCCTTGGTAATTCACAGAAGCGCTGCGCGGGCGACGTGCGAGCTGAGCGGAGCATCCGCTGTCACTGCAGGGCGTCGGCCCCGAATGCCGCCTCCCCCAGTACGCAGGGCAACGTCGGCTAGCCTGAAAGCCTCCCCACCGATTGGAATTGCACGTGAAACACCTGACCTTCAACGTTTGCGCGATCGCGGGACTCGGTTTCAGCGGCCTAGCCGTGCTTCTGCTGCTGGCCAATCTCGTCTCGGGCAACGAGTTCGTCGACGCGATCCTGCCAGCGGCCGTTGTCTCCCTCGTGGTCGGCGGCGCGTTCTCGGTGCGCGCCCGCCTGCTCTCGGCCAAGGGCCACGGGCCCGCCAAACGCTGACCGCAGAACGCTGGCCGCAGAGCGCAAGCGACGCGCCGCACGGTGCGAGCGGGTCACGCAGACGCTAGGTGCGCCCCCAATGCCTCGACGACGAGGGCATGGTCGTCGAGCTGCGGCAGACCGGAGACACCGACCATTCCCACGATCGACCCACGAACGAACAGCGGAAACGCTCCCCCGTGCGCCGCGAACCGGGTCAGGTCGAGCCGGGAATCGACGTCGAAGTCGACGCCGCGGCTGCGAAATTCCACGCCGACGGCGAGCGAGGAGTGCCCGTAGCGGCGTACGACGGCGAACTTGCGCTCCAGCCAGCCGTCATTATCAGCGGATGCTCCCGCCAGGCCAGCATGAAACACCCGCTGGTCACCCAGCATGATCGCGATCGCAACCGGCAACGTCTGCTCAGCGGCGAGCGTGCGCAACCGGGTTCCGAGCATCCAGGCGTCGTCGTGGCTGAACGCGTCGAACTGCAGGATACGTTCCTGCTCGAGCAGGGTCTGCAGGTGGGCGAGGTCGTCGGTGTGCATCGATGTCCAATCCGGGGCATCGTTGCCGCCGTGGTTATAAGCACCGGAATCGGTGGATTATCAGACCCCCACGCTACCGGGCCGCGGCGCGATAGACGGGCGAATGCCCCAGGTCAGCGGGTTGTCGATCACGGCGGCGAGTTCCATGCGTTCGATGGGCCGCAAGACCTGAGGGCGCGCGGCCAGCCAGGCGCCGAGCGTGGCCGCGCCGAGCACCGGCGGAGTTCTGCCCGACGGCGAGCGGCCGGTGACCCACAGGGCGCGGGTGCCCAGCAGGACGAGCGCTGGCTGCACCGCCGTTCGCAGCGGCAGCCGACCCCGCAGCAACAGCGTGAGGCGGTATGCGCCGGCTTCGGCGACCGCGAGATCCGGGGAGCGCGGCCCTGCAACGAGCACCGTGTGGCGGTGCACCCAGACGATGTGGCCGTCGTAGGGCTGCGCGTGCAACGCAAAGATGCCGCCGGGGCCAACGAGGAGGCGCACGGTGCTCGCTCCGTCGTCGCCGCCGAGCGCGGTCGAGGTGAAGGCAGCCCAGTGTTGCGGCAGCGTCGCGAGCAGGGTGTCGACGGCGGTGTCGGTGCGCGCGCGAGCCAGGGCCAGAGCGTCGGGCGTCGCCGCAGCGTTGCGCGACGCCCGGCCAAGCAGCCAGAACAGGCCAGTTGATGATCGAGGCGCTCCGGTGCGATTCGATTCGGGCATTTCCGGCGGCGTCGACAGGCGCCGCCGCGTGGAGAGTATGTGAGTCATGAGTGCTCCTCGCCGGGTTTTATATCCTGCCAGTGCCACCCCATCGGCATGACCCCCAGAATAGGGGGGCTTTCACCAAGCGGATATCACCCCGCTGCCCCTGAGTCGAGACGGCCGGGTTGTACAACGTATATTCGAAGGGTCGTGCGCCTGCGGCCAGAAGGAGCCTTATGACCGTTCGACGCCCGACCCGGTCGGTTCTGGTGATCGGGGTGATCGTGGGCGTGCTCGCGGCGATCCTGATCGGTACGGCGGTGACGGGCACATCCGTTTCGCCTGATCGGGCCCGAACTATGGGCAGCGCGACGCCGACGGCTGCACGGCCGGCCACCACCGCCCCCGAGCCCGCGGCCCTCGCCGTGCTCGCGACACTGCCGATCAAGGGGCGCGCGCCGAAGACCGGCTATGACCGCGAGGAAAGCTTCGGATCAGCCTGGCAAGACGTCGACCAGAACGGATGCGACACCCGCAACGACATTCTGGCCCGCGACCTGACCGTGCTCGTGGTCGACAGTGGCTGTGAAGTGCAGAGCGGCACCCTGCTCGGGCCATACACGGGCCTGACCATCGCTTTCGTGCGTGGGCAGACGACCTCGTCGCTCGTGCAGATCGACCACGTCGTGGCGTTGTCGAATGCATGGCAGACCGGCGCGCAGCAGCTGTCGCAGCAGCAGCGGGTGGCGTTGGCCAATGATCCGCTCAACCTGCTTGCCGTTGACGGCGTGACCAACTCGCGCAAGGGAGATGGCGACACGGCCACCTGGTTGCCGCCGCTGAACAGCTACCGGTGCATCTATGTGGCGCGGCAGGTCTCGGTCAAAGCGGCCCATGCGCTGTGGGTGACCCCGGCTGAGCATGATGCGATGACGCGCATACTGTCAGACTGCCCCGACGAGCTTTCGAGCACCGGCATCGCGCCGGGCGACGCGCCCGAACCGGCAGAGCCGGACGACGAGACCCCGAGCAACGTCTTTTCCCAACCTGCACCGCCGCACGTGAGGCCGGCGCGGCCCCCGTGCACGCCGGAGATCCCGGCTACGGCAGCCACCTCGACCGCGACGGCGACGGCAGCGCCTGCGAATAGGCCGCCGGCAGGCTACGGCGCGCCGAGCAGTCGGGGCACTATCAGCAGCATCTCCAGCGCCGTGAAGGTGGTGAACACCATTCCGCACAGTAACCACAGCTGACGGGTGCGACGTGCACGAGCCACCTCCGTTTCCAGGACAGCAAAGCGCTGCAGGATCTCGGCCGGTTCCAGCGCCGTGAGCGCCTGCCAGAGCACGGGATTTTCGACGTATCCGGCAATTGCCAGCCGGTCGAGTGGGGCCAGCACCGGAGGTAGTCCCTGCAACCAGGCGCAGAGGTCGGGCGCCTCAATGATTTTCACCCGTGACGGCTGTGCCTGCACGATCACGTTCTTGGCGTCGACGAGCACGACGACGCCGCGCACCGATGCGGGGCGCGGCATCCGCTGGGCGAGAAAGGCAGTGAGGCTACCCGCCTCATATTCGGCCTGCCTCAAATAGGGAATCTTTCGGGCACCGATCTGCACATTGCGGCTGGCGACCTGCACCGATTTGCGCGCTTGCCGGTGGGAATGGAGGGTGAACACCCCGGCCGGTCCGATCACAAGGTGGTCGACGTCGGCACCGCTCTCGCCCACCGGCAGGGAATGAAAAACGATCCATTCCCGCGGCAGCTCGGCCAGAGCCAGCCCCACGGCGATTTCCGCGCGGGCGGCGTCAAAGCAGCGCACGCTGCCTGCGCCGAGCGGGGATCGACCGATCAGGCGTTCCAGCGAACTGCGGGGCGCGACCAGGCGTTGCTCCAGCAGGAGCACTTCCATGCTCGACTGCGCCGGGCAACGCTGTCGCATGATCGGAGCATCGAAAGTCACGGTTCTCCTGTCGGGTACCTGAATGTAGCCTGCCGAGGACCGGCCCGAGCAGCCCCCGAACCGGGAGTTGCGGGGGCCCCCGATGTGCGATCGAGCGTGCTCGAACAGTTCGCCGCAGCGGATGCGTTGAATCACCCCTGACGCGCGGCCCGGTCGGCCCGCCGGTCGATCAGCTGCGGCTAGCCGATTCAGGGGTGTACATACTTTCGCTTATGCTTAAGCCAGCAACTTGGCATGGCCGTTTGGTCTTCCGCGCCTGAGAGCCCGACCAAAGGTACCTGCAGTATGAACAAGAAGAATATTCTCCTGGCCAGCGCCGCTGGCGTCGCACTCGTATTGGGCGGCGCGGGCCTTGCCCTGGCCGCAACCAACCTCGGCGACAACGATGGCCCGCTCAGCGGCGAAACCCTCGACCGCGCGAGCAACGCCGCCCTGGCCGAAGTCGGTCCGGGAACCGTGTCGAGCGCCGAGCGCAACGATGACGGCGGAAGCGCTTACGACCTTGCGGTCCGCCTCGACAACGGCACCGAGGTCGACCTCGAACTCAACGATGCCTTCGACGTGGTCTGGGTCGGCGACTACGACAACACCAGTGACGACTCCTCGAACAACAGCGAGGCGGCGCCGAGCCCGAGCGCCACGGCCGACGCGAGCGCCGCCGACCAGGCCGCCAGCGAGCGTGCCAGCGCGGAAGCCGCCGCCCTCGTCGCGGTCGGCAACGGTCGCGTGACCGATTTTGATCGGGACGAAGACTGGGACCACGTGTACGAGGTTGAGGTCACCCTCGACGATGGCACCGACCGCGACGTCGAGCTCGACGCCGGCTTCGTCGTCGTGCGCATCGACGACGTTCAGCAGTAAGAGCCGTTCAGCAGTAAGAGCCGTTCAGCAGGAGGCCCGGAGCGAAATTGCTCGGGGCCTCCTGCTGTTGGTCAGCGTTCGACGAGGATACCGTCTTCGTCGCAGTAGACGGTGCGCCCGGGGGTGAAGACGACGCCGGCGATCTCGACGACGGTGTCCGCCACCCCGGAACCGGTCTTGGAACTCTTGCGGGGGTTGCTGCCGAGGGCCTTGACGCCGAGGTCGAGGGCACCGATGGCGACCCGGTCACGCACGGCGCCGTTGATGATCGCGCCGGACCATCCGTTCGCGACGGCGAGGTCGGCGATTATGTCGCCCATGAGCGCCGAGTTCAACGAGCCGCCGCCGTCGATGACGAGTACGGCACCGTCGCCGGGCGTGGACAGGATCGACTTGAGCAGCGCGTTGTCCTCAAAGCAGGTCACCGTGCGGATCGGGCCGCTGAACCGGGCGCGCCCACCGATCGTCTGAAACTGCAGGGGTACGGATTGCAGCTCGTCACCACGCTCGTCGTAGAGGTCGGCGGTCAATACGGTCATTGTTCCTCCAGGTTTTCAATGCTTCCAGAGTAGGCCCCGAGCATGCCGGCCGTGGAGCAGGGTCGGGGCGCTCTGGTGACCCAGGCTAGAAACGGATGCTGTCGGTTCTCGCGGTCACACTGTCCAGCACGTCGGACAGTACCTCCACGCCGATACCTGGGCCGGTCGGCACCCGCAGGTGCCCGTTCTCGAGCTCGAACGGTGCGGTGAGGTCCTCTGCGAAATACCGGTTCGAGGCCGAGGTGTCGCCCGGCAGTATGAAGTTCGGCAGGGCGGCGAGGGCCACGTTGGCCGCCCGGCCGATGCCGGTTTCGAGCATGCCGCCGCACCAGACCGGAACGCCGTGGGCCGCGGCGACATCGTGGATGCGCCGAGCCTCGAGATAGCCGCCGACCCGGGCCGGTTTCACGTTGATGATGCTGCACGCGCCGAGGGTGATCGCCGTCGCGGCGTCGCGGGCGGATCCGATCGATTCGTCGAGGCAGATCGGCGTGGAGATGAGCCTGGCCAGGTTGGCATGGCCAAGCAGGTCGTCCTCCTTCATCGGCTGTTCCATCAGCAGCAGGTCGAACGGGTCGAGCAGGGCGAGGTGGCGGGCATCGACGAGGGTGTATGCGGTGTTCGCGTCGACCTGCAACAGCAGGTCAGGACCAAAGCGCTCGCGCACGGCCCGCACAGGGGCAAGGTCCCAGCCTGGTTCGATTTTCAGTTTGATACGCAGGTAGCCTTCATCGAGATAGCCGGCGACGACGTCGAGCAGCTCGGGGACCGAATTCACGATGCCGACCGAGACGCCGGCCGGCACGCTGTCGCGCACCGCGCCGAGATGGTTGCCGAAGGAGGCGCCGGTGGTTTTGAGTTGCGCATCGAGAATGGCCGTTTCGAGAACGGCCTTGCTCATCCTGTGCCCCTTGACCGGTTCGAGTGCGGAGGCGACGAGTTCGGCGCTGAGCCGGTCGCCCACCGCCTGCAGCCGGGGCACCAGGTGGTCGCGAATAACCAGGTCGCTCGCGTCGAGAAATTCGGAGCTGTACAGGGGACGGGCGTCGGCGGCGCACTCGGCCCAGCCCTCGGCATCCGCTGTGATGACGCGCACCACGGTCACTACCCGCTCGGTGGCCGTGCCGAACGAGGTGCGGAACGGCCGCACTAACGGCATGTGCACCCGGCGCAGCTCGATGGTCTCGATTTTCATGCGGTTCCTCCCGGTGCGAGTCGGTACCAGCCGTCACGGCTGACTCCGCGGGCTACGTGCCCCGACGCGAACACGTCGGTGAAAATAGCCCGGACGCTGAGCCGCCACCGGGCGGCCAGCCGCGGGTCCAGCCCGCGCAGCGCCACAATATCAGTGGGAACCCGGCACCACAGAGCACCATTCGCCGCAACGAAGGCCGGTTCGCCGTCGGGGCCGAGCCGGAGCACATCATGCAGCCCGAAGTCGGGAAGCCCAACCGCAACCGGGCGGTCTTCGCTGCAGGCAGCCGACTCGTCGCTCGTGAGCGGCCACACCGCGACCAGGCGGTCGCTGGGGTCGTTGGCGTTCATTTCGCCCATCATCGGGCCGTAGAAATCAACGGCGTACTCACTCGCGTGGGCGCCGAGTTTGGTGAGGTTGAAGCGGGCATTGCGGCTGACCAAGGGGTCGAAGGTCCAGGTCATCTCGGATAGGTCACGGTCCAGGCCCCAGGCCCGCTGGTGCTGTTTCAGGGCAAAGCCGACGCCGTGGTCGCTGTTGCCGGGCAGCACCCCGGCAATCAGGGAGTACATCGACGCGATCTTTTTCGACGGGGACGATGGCGTGACGATCGCCGCAGCGGCGCCGACGAGGCGGCCGGCCTGGTCCCGGGCCACGGTCACATTGCAGCCGGCGTGACCGATGCTGCAGAGCAGTTCGGAGGGGATGACGCTCTCGCCGGGTGGCAGCCGCCAGACCGTGTTGAAGAGCGTTTCTATCTCCAGAAAACCGGCGAGGCTGCCCTCGTTGCTCACCAGCACGCCGGCCGATTCGGCCGCCACCCGGGCCGCGGCCTGGGCTTGTTGGGCAAGGGCTGAGTTCTGCGACATTTGATCAGTGTGGCATTCTCGGCCGCCCGTGTCTTGCCCCGCCACTGTGACTCGACCTGCGCGTGGTCCAGAGCGAAGGAGCGCGCACGGTCCCCGCGCCCGGTGCACACTGGTGGGGTGATTCGTAAACGCGTGCTCGCCCGCGGCGAGGTGCAGGGCGTCGGATTTCGGTACCATGCCCGGGCCCAGGCCCTGCACCTCGGGCTCGTCGGGTATGCCCGCAACCGGCCGGACGGAACGGTGGAACTCGAGCTCGAGGGGCTGGAGGCATCCGTTTCGCGCATGCTGCGCTGGCTCGAAACCGGCCCGCGCTACGCCGTCGTGACCGCGCTCGAGGTGAGCGATGTGGCCACAACGGGCGAGAGCGAGTTTCAGATCACCGGCTGAGGTCGGGGGCCGCCCAGCGCTGGCGTAGCGTTAGCCTATGACCGCGCGCACGAGCCCCGCCGGGGGGCGGGAATGAACGCGCGCACCGCGTTCGCCCTGGCGCGCCTCGGTTTGAGCGCGGCGGGACTCGTCGCCCTGATCGGCTATTTTCAGTACACCCTGGGCGTGACCACGTTTGCCATCGCGAATTTCTTCAGCTATTTCACGGTGCAGAGCGGCATTGCGTCGGTCATCGTCTTCGTGACGGCGGCAGTGGTTGCCGCGCGCCGGCTGACCGATCCGGCCTGGCTCGATATGTTGCGGGCCATGGTGACAACCTACATTCTGGTCTCGGGCGTGGTCTACGGAATCATCGTCTGGCGGTCCTCTGGCGTGAACTACTCGATCGAGGTGCCGTGGTCGAGCCAGTTACTGCACTTCGTGATTCCGATCTGCGCCCTCATCGACTGGATCGTCGACCCGTACAAGGCCCGCCTGTCGTGGAAATATCTCGGCTGGGCTATCGTCTTCCCCGTGTTCTGGCTGGTCTTCACGCTCATTCGCGGACCGATCGTTGGCTGGTACCCGTACTTCTTTCTCGACGCACGTCAGGTGAGCGGCCCCGGCGAGACCGTGTTGTACTGCCTGATCATCGTGGCCATCATCACCGGAATTGCGGCGCTGCTCACCGGGATCACCCGGCTGAAGCGGATGCCGCGGCACCTGCTCCCACCCTGGCGGGCCGCCGCCTGAGCTAGTCTCCGGGCACCGCGAGGAACGGTTCGAGCGCCGCAAGCGCCGCGGCGAGAAAGGCATCGTCGTCGAGCGCAGACAGCCGGGTCGCGTTTTCGGCGGCGATGAGACCCAGGAGAACGGGTTCGCCGGTGAGCGGCATCATGTTGATCCAGACCGCAAAGTCGGAATCTTCGCCGACGATGGTCCAGAGCCGGGCCGCGGTATCCCAGAACGGCACGTCGAAACGCAGCCAGACCTTATCGACCACGCCCATTCCGAGTGCGGCAATCGCGCCGCGATGGGCGAAGGGCAGCGCCGGCGAGAACTCGATCGTCGCATTCTTCAGCACGCCGAGCGGCACCGTCACGATGACCCGATCGGCCGACAGCGACTCGCCGGTGCCGAGGCGCAGACTCACGCCGCGATCGTCGTGCGCGACCCGGTTCACCACGCTCGAGAGCAGCAGCTCGAGGCCCGCCGCTTCACTGGTGAGCAGGGTCGAGTACCCGCCGACCACGATCTGGTCGTTGTCCGCACTGGCGATATCGGTCGTGTACCAGGCCGATTGCTGACTCGGCGTCGCCCCGGTTTCGACCTTGAGCCGGGTGGCGATTTCGTACTCCAGCCAATCGGCATCCGAGAGCCCTTCGGCATTCGGAGTCTTCGACAGGCTCGCTTCGCCCGAGTCGATCAGGGCCCGTTCAACCGAGACGTCTTGCTGCTGATCGGCCGCCCAGCTGAGGGCGCCCGCCACGGCCTGAGCGCCTAACGGTGAGGGTTCGACGACTGCGCCCGCCCGGCTACGCACCTCGGGAGTGCGCTCGAACGGTAACAGTGTCACCCCGAGGGCGGTCAACTCGTTGTCCAGGAAGCTGTCGGAGCTATGGTGCACGAACGAGGGGCCGCGCTCGATCGGAAAGGGCCAGTCGCTGCTGACGGTGTCGATGCGCCCGCCGATACGGTCGCGCGCTTCGATGACGACCACACTGAAGCCGGCGGCGACGAGACGGCGGGCGGCGGTGATGCCGGCGATCCCCGCACCGACAATGGTGATGCGTTCGCCGGGAGCCGCGACGCCCTGCACCTGGCTGGCCACGAGCACGCCCGAAGCGCGGGCACCCTGCACCGTCCCGGGCTCATCGACCGCTGTGGCCTCACCGGCGAAGAACACCCGGGCGTCGACGGCCTGACCGAGAGCGGTGCGGTGTTCAGGAGTGGCGCCGACGGCGGCGTAGCTGAAGGATCCGCGGGAGAAGGGGTCGGTCGACCAGTTCGTACGGTCGACCGTGATCGGCTGGGGCACCAGCGAGGGCGTGAGGGTCGACGGCGAAGTGGATGGCGGCGGCACCGGCGCTGGCGCCACGCACGCCGCGAGGGCCAACACGGACAATCCCGACGCTGTGCCGAGCAGAAAAGTGCGCCGCTTCACGATCGGTCTTTTTCAGAACGGCGACTTTCGGGCGCGGGCCTGCGGTACTTCAGTCCGGCGCCAGTCATGACACCAAACTACCGCAGACCGTCACTGTCGACGACGTTGTCGACATCTGCAGCACACGGGCGGGCCGCGCACCATGGAAAACAACGGCTTAGAACGGGCGGCGCTCCTCGGCCACGGAGTTTCCTCCGTCGACGATGATCACCTGCCCGGTGACATAGGCGGCCCCGGGCGAGGCGAGAAAGGCGATGACGGATGCGACCTCTCCCGGTGTACCGCTGCGACCGGCCGGAACGAGCGCAGCTTCCAGGGCCTCGCTCGTGAGCTGGGAGCCGGTCGCGATCCAGCCCGGCGCGACGGCGTTGGAGGTGATGCCGGCTCCGGCCTCGTCGACGGCGAGGGCCCGGGTCAGCCCGACCAGCCCCGCCTTGGCCGCGGCGTAGGCGACATCGCCGCGGCTTGCCATGATCGTTCCGCTCACGCTCGACACCGTCACGATACGGCCCCAGCCGGCCGCGCGCATGAAGCCGATCACGGCGCGCGTGGCGTGGAATGCCGTGGACAGGTTGATGGCCAGGCCCCGATCCCACTCGGCGGGGCTGGTGAGAATGTCGCCGTGGCCCATCTCGGCGTCGCCGACGGCGACCATGCCGGCGTTGTTCACGAGGATCGTGGGTTCTCGCCCGCTTGCCGCGAGCGCCGCCTGCAGGTGCGCGGCACCCGCGGCCGAGTCGAGGGTGCAGACGATTCCGATGACGTCGAGGCCGCGCGCGGTCAACTCGCGTGCGCGGTCGTGCACTCGCGCCGTCGTGCCGGTGAGGATCACCGGGGCACCGAGTTCGCCGAGCATCCGTGCGGCTGCGAAGCCGATGCCGGTGGCGCTGCCCGCACCGGTCACGAGCGCGGTACGCCCGCCGAGGTCGAAGGCGGCCGGTAGTGCGGGTGCAGGAGTCATGGCGTCAGGTTAGCGCCCCGCGTCCCGAGTAACTCCTGCACTGTGTGAACGGTGCGACGCGGATGCGCAGAATTTTGGTCGACTCCCCCTCCGCGCCCGCAGATTGCTGGAGTTCTGACGGGGGTGCCGGGGGTGACCGGGGCCACTTCAGGACATTCGGCCGGGCGCCGGAGGCTGGGCGAGCCGTTAGATGAGCTCCGGCACGATCAGGAAGCCGTCGACCAGCAGTTCACGCACCCGCGGCAGCAGTTCGGCGGTCAGCGCGGCCTCGTCGGCGCCCAGCAGCTGGGCGAGAGCACCGATGATGGCGCCGACCGCGAGGTCGCCGTCAGAGGCACCGACCAGCCCGGCGAGCGCCGTGTCGAGCGCAACCGAGCGGCCGAATCCACTGCCCTGGTGCAGGGTCATCAGCGTCGGGTCCGCCTCACCGGGCCAGTAGTGGCGTTCTTCGGTGACGTCGGGGGCCACGGTGAGGTTGGTGCGCAACAGGCGTGCGTCATCCGTTCGCGCCTGCCAGTCGTGCGCGGCGAGGCACTCGGCCAGGTGCGCGCCGAGGCCGGCCGGGTTGTGGCCGAGGGCGTCGGGCATCCGTTCGAGGCGGCGCAGGGTGGATTCGTGCGCCCCCGCTTCCGGCAGTCGCAGCAGCAGGTAGCCGAAGCCGACTTTTCGCACGTCGCGCGCCGCGAAGTCGTTCAGCCAGGCGTTGTACAACCGGTCGAAGTCGAGGCCGGGTCGAGTACCGCCGTCGCGGATCCAGGTCTCGGCATACTCTCCCGGTGACTGTACCTCGCGTTCGATAATCCACGCGTCGAGCGCGGGCGAAGGCTGAGCCGGCATGAGCCAGTGCTCGAGCCGTTCGAAGGCGTCCGTGTCGCCCCGGTATTCCCAGTTTCCGAGCAGCTGTGCGATGCCTCCGGGGGTGAGATGCTCGGCCGCCCCGCGCACCACGGCCTCGACCAGCGCGTCGCCGACCATTTTGCCGTCGCGATACTCGTAGCTCGGTACACCCTCGGTGCGTGGCGTGATCACAAACGGCGGATTCGAGATGATGTGATCGAACCGCTCCCCCGCCACCGGCTCGAACAAGCTGCCGAACCGAAACTCGATATTGTCGATCTCATTGAGTTCGGCGTTCAGCGCCGCGAGCTCGAGCGCCCGCGTCGAGATGTCGGTCGCGACGACGTGCTCGGCGTGCCGGGAGGCGTGCATGGCCTGAATCCCGCAGCCGGTACCGATATCGAGTGCCCGCGCCACCGGGGTCGGCATCATGAGTCCGCTCAGGGTGCGCGAGGCTCCGCCGATGCCGAGCACGTGACTTTCGCCGAGCGGATGCCCGAGCGCCAGTTCCCCCAGGTCGCTCACGATCCACCAGCTGCCAGCGCCGTGGGCGTCGATGAAGCTGTAGGGGCGCAGGTCGACGAGTGGCCGCACGAGCGTGTCGACGAGTGGCCGCACGAGCGTGTCGACCGCCGCCACGAGCCCGAGTTCTTCGGCGCCGGCCGCCCCGAGCGACGACAACGCGGCGTCGAGGTCCGCGCGCGGCACCGGGTCCCCCAGCAGGAACAGCCGGGCGAGGGTTGCGGCGGGCTCGTTCCGGCCCAGCGTGGTGGCGAGCGCGGCGAGCGCCCGCTGGGCTGGAACCCGCTGGTTGCGATAGAGCGCAGCATCCGCTTCGATGCCCCACAGGCCGGTCAGGCCGGGAACCGAGAAGTGGGCGGCCGCGAGGTCGGTGCGCAGTCGGGCGATGAGGTCGGTGGTCGTTATTGCAGAAGTCACCCGTCCATTCAACTCGATGCGCACCCGGGGCTGTACCCCGTGCCGTATATCTGCGCGCGGCGCGTCCTGCGGTGACCCTCGCAATGCGACCGGCGGCACCGATCGGTCACAACCAGCGCATCGTGAATGCGCGTGCGACGAGCTCGTTGGCCGGCGGCAGCGTGAGACCGCGCACGAGCGCGTTGCGGGCGCCGAGCCGCAGGCCATGGGCTGGCCGGCCCATTGCCATGTTGAATCCGGCCTGCAGGGCCGCGCGGCGAGCGGCGGCGCGGCGGGTGCGGTCGTAGTCGGCCAGAACGGATGCCGCCGCCCCGGGATCAAGCAGCGCCCGCTGCAGCGCCGGTGCCAGTGCAACGGCGTCGAGCCAACCGAGGTTCATTCCCTGCCCACCTATCGGACTGATCTGGTGCGCCGCGTCGCCGACCAGCGCGATGCGCCCGGCGGGCCGGGGCCCGGACACTGGTTCGGCCCGTAGGTTGGACCGCCGAGACCCCGCGTACAACGGATCCGAGTGCAGGCGCCCCGCGAGCCTCTGCTGTACCACGAACGCACTCGCCGCCCCGAGCGGCTCGGCCACGGTCACCCGTGTTCGAAAACGGATGAGCTCGGCCAGGTCGGCGCTATCGGCATCCGTGGCCAAAAAATCGGTCATCGCCACCCAGCGGCGCCGGCCGCCGGGCAGCGGGAAGGACTCCACCACGCCGCCGCGCTCGAAGTAGAGCACCGCGCCGGTGTCGGTGTCGCGGGGGCCTGAATCGGCGAAGTCTCCCATCAGATACGTTTCACGCCGTCCGAGCTGCCGCCAGGTGATACCGGCCGCCGCCCGCACGCGACTGCGCGCGCCGTCCGCGCCGATCACATAGCGGGCCTCCACGGTGCCCGAGTCGGTGGATAGCAGGGCCGCGTCGCCGCGCTCACGCACCCCGGTCACGGTCACGCCGCTGCGATACCGGCCGGGCCGCAACTTCTCGAACCGGTCGCGCAACAGGGCCTCCGTCTCGTATTGCGGCAGTGCCACGACGAACGGATAACCCGGAGTGGCCCGTTCGAACGACATCTGCCCGAGCGTTCGGCCATCGCAGTGCACCTCTCCCGCGCGAATGCGCACGGCCCGCTCGAGCAGGGCGTCGGCGACACCGATCCCGGCGAGGGCGGCGAGGGACGGCGGGTGGATGCCGATCGCCCGCGAACGCAGGGACGGCTGCTGGCGCTGCTCGAGCACCTCGACGTCAAGTCCGCCGACCGCGAGCACGCAGGCGAGCATCGTACCGACCGGCCCCCCGCCGACGATGACGACGTCACGCATCGGGCCTGTCCCAGCCCAGCACCAGCCGTGACGGCAGGCCGCGCGACACCGTCCACCCGGCCGGCACCGCCGCCCGCAGCTCCGGCGCGGTGTAACTGCGCCGGATCGAGGTGAGCCCGTCCGGGCGAATATAGGAGCGCCGAAAGAACGGCCGGGTCGCCGCCGCGAACCCGAGGTACGCGACGTTCGACCGCTCGAGATCGGCGTGTAGCACGTGGCGGCGAGCGAGTTGTTCCGAATCCACGAGCAGCCCCTTCAACTCGTCGACGCCGAGGTGGTGCAACACGTGGTTGGAGACCACGAAGTCGAAGCGCGCGCCCTCGACCACGAGGTCTGAGCTCAGTGCACGCCGAAACGACAGCCCGGCAATGTGCGGTTGGCTGGTGGCGAAACCGTGCGCGCGGGCATCCGGATCGATGCCGGTCACCCGCAGCCGGAGGCCGTCGCGCGTCGCCCAGCGGGCCAGCGCCCGCGAGATATCTCCGCCACCGGAGCCGACATCGAGCAGTGTCGTCTCGGTTGTGGTTGACAGGGCGGGGCGGATGCTGCGGCGGTAGATTCGCCGCCAGCCCGAGACGACCGCGTTGACCACCCGAAAATCCTGATACGTGCGGGTGAGCATGGCCGGATCGCACAGTGGGGAATCCATGATCTCCGCTGCTTCGTCGGCCCGTACCCGCAGTGAAGGCCGGGCCATTCAGCCCTCGATCACGGTCATCAAGCCGGATTCCACGGTGAGTCCAGGGCCGAACGCCATGGCGCACACGCGTTCCCCGTCGGCGGTGGCGGGACCGTCGAGGATGGCCTTCATCACGAACAGAATGGTCGCGCTGCTCATATTGCCGTTGGTGCGCAGCGTTTCGCGCGAGGGAATCAACTGGTCGGTGCGCAGCTCGAGCTTGGCCTCGGTCTTGTCGAGGATGCTGCGGCCGCCGGGGTGAATCGCCCAGTGCTCGATCACCGAGCTGAGCGACGCGGTGGGTGCCAGGGTGAGAACCGGGGCGAGGAGCGTCGCGACGGCGCCGGCAGCCGAATCGGGTACCCCAGCGGGGAGAGCGTCGGCAAGCTGCGCGGTGATCGACGCATCGCGGGCGAACAGCGGGGCGAGGGCGCCTTCGATGTGCTCATCGATGATGTGCGGCACGTAGGTGCTCAGAATCATCTCGAAGCCCTCATCGCCAATTTTCCAGGCCATGTCGCCCTCGCCGATCGGGGTGATCACCGTTTCGAACAGGTCGAGGCCGAGGGCCTTCTCGCCGGGCAGCGGGGCCCGGGCGCTGACGATACCGGCTGCCGCTCCGTCGGAGAACAGAGAGGAGGCGACGATGGTATCCGGGTCGCTCGAGGTGCGCAGGTGCAGCGAGCAGAGTTCGGCACTGACCACGAGCACGACGGCGGTCGGGTCGGCCTCGACGAACTGCTTCGCGGTGCGCAGGGCCGGCATCGCGGCGTAGCAGCCCATGAATCCGAGGTGGTAACGCTGGGTGCTGGCCTGCAGGCCGAGTTCGCGCACGAGCATGAAGTCGGGACCGGGGGCATAGAACCCGGTGCAGGAGACGGTGACGACGTGGGTTACGTCTTCGGGACGAATGTCGGGGCAGGCGGCGAGCGCCCGACGCCCGGCTTCGACGAAGAGTTTGGTGGCTTCCGTGATGTAGAGCTCGTTGCGCACCCGGGTGCTCGGCACGAGCAGGAGCTGCTGCCGCGCATCGAAGAACTGGGGTTCGGCCGCATCGTTGTCTAGGGTGAGCTCGTCGATGACGGTGTGCCGGGTCTCGATGCCCGACACGTTGAAACTCGTGCTGACCAGCCGTTGAGCTAGTCGGCTGAGTCCGGGTTGGGCGGCGAAGATGTCGCGCACCTGCTCTTGGATCAGAATCGTCGGGGGAACTACGGTCTGGAGCGCTCTCAGCGTGACGGCCATGAGTTAGTCTCGCACGCGCCCCTGACGGAGTACACCCCAACTTTGCGAAGCTAGGGCAGCCGAGCGAACAGCCGGGTTCCTCCGAGCGCGAGCAGCAGGCCAGCCGTGACGATGGCCGCGACCCCGCCCAGGTAGGCGACCACGGTGCCGAATACTCCGACAGCGTCGAACAGACCGCTGTTCAGTACGAGGGTGGCGATGAAGGCCAGGGCTGAGAGAGCGCCGCAGCCGATCGACAGCCAGCGAACAACACGCACGGTCGACCGGCGCAGGCCGGTGAAAGACAACCGGCGTGTGGCTGCCGTGGCGGAAGCCGCAGCATCCGCTCGTGGGTCGGCGCCCACCCGCCGCCAGGCCAGCACCACTCCCGCGAGACACCCCCAGAGGGCCACCCACAGCAGCGCCGCGATCACGTCACTCGGCCGGTGCCACTGGTTGGCGAGCGTCGCCACACCCGCCAGCACAGCGAAGGCGGTGCCCCACCCGGCGACCATCGGCCGGGTGCGTGGGCTCGCCACCAGAAACACGACGAGAGCGGATGCCGCTGCCACCGTCGTATGCCCCGACGGGAAGGAGTTCCCCGCGTACCCCTCGACGGCCAGGTCGGGACGAGAGAGAATGCCGTACTTGAGCAGTTGGGCCGTGGCCGTGGCGGCCGCGGCGGCGGCGAGCGCGACGATCAAGGTACGCCAGTTTCGGCGCACAAGCGCGATGACCGCGGTCAGCACCACACCGAACGCTACGGCGACATCGGGCACCGAGTCGAGCACCCGGCCGGTGAACGGGGTGATGCTGCTTCGGCCGAATTCGGCGCCGTCGTAGGCGAGCTGGTCGGCTTCCTGGCCAGCGTGGCTGCGCACGAAAAACAGATAGAGGCCGATGAAGGCAACCGTGGTGAGCGCGACTCCGGCGAGGTACCCGAATGATCCCTGCCTGAAGGAGCTGAGAATGGACGGGTTGCGCACGGTCCAGCATGCCACAGTGTTTCTGGGAGACAGCGTTTCTGGGAAACAGCGATTTCGGGGAGATAGCGTTTCTGGGAAACAGCGATTTCGGGGAGACAGCGTTTCGGGGAGACAGCGTTTCTGGGAGACAGCGTTTCTGGGAAACAGCGATTTCGGGGAGACAGCGTTTTCGGGGAGGCCGTGTGCCGGGCGGAGCCCGGGTCACCTCACCCGAAGGCGCCGGCCTGGCAAGTGGCGAGCACGACTTTTCCGCGCAGATGCCCGGCCATGAGGTAGCGGTAAGCGTCTTGCACCTGCTCGAGCGAGAACACGCGGTCGATCGGCAGCACGATCTCGCCATCGGCAATCAACGTGGCGAGGGCGCTGAGATCGTCGATAGTCGCGGCCTGGCCGCCGACCCCGGTGATTCCGGCGCCGGCACGATGGCCGCGCGCGGCGATCGTGTTGATGCGAGAACCGGACACACCGAGATCGAGGGCCGCGTCGATCGTGGCAGCCCCGTTGTAGTCGAGGGCCGCCGTCACGCACGGCGCGACAGCACGTACCCGGTCGACCAGACCATCACCGTAGGTGACCGGAATGACTCCGAGGCCACGCAGAAAGTCATGATTCGCCGGGCTGGCGGTGCCAATCACGGTCGCCCCGGCCCGGAGAGCCAGCTGGCAGGCGAGTATACCGACTCCCCCGGCGGCGGCTCCGATCAGCACGGTGTCCGCCTCGGTCAGCCCAAGGGAGGCCACACTGGCCCAGGCGGCGCGACCGGCGATGTCCAGGCCACCGGCTTCTTCGAAGGTCAGAGCGGTCGGTTTCTTGATGATGCGGGTCGCGTCGACAACGACATAGTCGGCTTGGGCGTGCATCCGCTTGCCACCGAATACCGCATCGCCGACCTCGAGCCCGGCGACGCCGTCACCCACCTCGTCGGTGATGCCGGAGAAGTCGTTGCCGTTTCCGCAGGGCGGGACCGCCTCGTAGCGCAGGGCAGCCGCGCCGCCGTGAAAAATATTATAGTCGACCGGGTTGAGGCCGGCGATGTGCACGCGCACCCGAACTTCACCGCGCCCGGCCTGCGGCCGCTCATCGCGCACGATGCTGAGCACCTCGGGACCACCAAATTCATCAACGCGTACGTATCGAGCCATGCGGTCAGCCTAGGGCCGCGCGTCGACGACGTCGGCATAGACTCATCCAACGTCGGTCCCGTCCATTGGCCCAGAATTTCGCACGATTAACGCGTGTCGTACACCTAACGTTCAAGAACTCCTGATGGACTACCGTCAGTACCGTTGGCGCGCGCGTGCAGAGTGCGCACCTTCCGAACGAATGGAAGTTCTGTGAGCATTCGAACGGCTGAATATCCCAGGCCGAACCAATTTCTCCTCCATCTCAGTGACACTCACCTGCTTGCCGGCGGCAATCGTCTGTACGGCAGCGTGGATGCCACGGCACACCTCATCAAGCTCTTTGCCGAGGTTGAGGCATCCGGGCGCCGTCCCGATGCCATCATCTTCACCGGCGATCTGGCCGATAAAGGCGAGCCGGGGGCCTACGACCACCTGCGAGACATCGTCGAACCGGCCGCTGCCAGGCTCGGTGCGCGGGTCATCTGGGTGATGGGAAACCACGATAACCGTGAAGTGTTCCGCACGAATCTGCTCGATGAACCTGCGTCAGCGACCCCGATCGACCGGGTCTACGATCTGGACGGGCTTCGTATCATCACGCTCGATACCACGGTGCCGGGCCACCATTACGGAGCGGTATCCCAGGATCAGCTCGACTGGCTGGCCGATCAGCTCCGGGTACCCGCACCCGAGGGAACGATCCTCGCCATGCACCACCCGCCGGTGCCAAGCATGCTCGATCTTGCCGTCGCAGTCGAATTGCATGACCAAGCCGGGCTGGCACGGGTGCTTCGCGGCACCGATGTGCGCAGCATCCTGGCCGGCCACTTGCATTACTCGTCGACCGCGACCTTCGCGGGGATCCCGGTATCGGTGGCCTCGGCCACCTGCTACACACAGGACCTCACCGTGCCCGTCGGTGGTACGCGCGGCTGGGATGGCGCCCGTGCATTCAACCTCGTACACGTTTATCCGGACACCATCCTGCATTCGGTCGTGCCGATCGGCAATTACCCGGCGCTCGAATATATCGACGCTGAAGAGACGGCTGGGCGACTCCGCGACCTGGGCGTACAGATTATGCTCGCGGGTGCCGTGCCGGCATCACATGAGCCGCCGATGACCATGCCGATCCCGGTTCTGCAGTAACCACCTGGCTCGCGCGCTCCCACGGCGCGGCGAACGGGAAGTAGAGGTCCAGAAACTCAATGACGGCTGCATGGCGCTCGTCGTCGGAAATCTCCGGGAAGCTCCCGTCGTTCAGGCAGAACATGTCCTGGTTGCGGTGTTTGCGCAGTCGGTTCATCTGCCGCAGCGCGATGCGCAACGTTGTCTCGATGTAGATCGAGTGCGCCTGGGTCTGAGCGACCGCGCGGCCGGTCATCAACGCGTAGTAGTGGTAGAGCGAGTTGGTGACGGAGATGTCGGTCGCCGACCGAAAGCGGCTGGCCGCGGTACGACTGAAGTCTTCGGGAAATTCCTTTTCCAGCTCCAGCAGCACGCTCTTGCGCATCGGCGCCGGCGTGTGCTCGAGGTGCCGGGTGGTGACCTTGCCGAAGCGGCCGCGCAGCAGGGCGCGGTTCACTCGGGCAGCGTTCTCGAACCCGCTTCGGGTCGGATCGTTCTCGCCCAGGCCAATGCGGGTGGAAGCCTCCACGAACTTGGTCACTCCGCCGGGCGAGAAGAACAGCTCGGGGCCAACCGGGCGACCGAAGAACATGTCGTCGTTGGAGTACAGGAAGTGCTCGGCGAGGCCGGGGATGTGGTGCAGTTGGCTTTCCACGGCGTGCGAATTGTGAATGGGCAACACGCTGGTGTCAACAAAGAAGTCTTCGCTGCGCATAATCGTCACACGCGGGTGTTCCGCGAGCCACTCAGGGGCGGGAGAATCGGTCGCGATGAAGATGCGCCGAATCCACGGGGCGAACATGTAGACACTTCGCAGGGCGTACTTCAGCTCGTCGATCTGGCGAAAGCGGGCATCCGAATCGTCACCCTCACCCACTACGTAGGCCTGCATGCGCTTGGCGCGTTCGCGCTGGAACTCGTCGCTTGAGCCGTCGACCCAGCTAAAGACGAGGTCGATGTCGAAGCAAACGTCGCTGGCCAGATCCTCGAACATATTCTGCAGGGTCAGCCAGGTGCGCCCGTACAGGTCGATCGTGGTTTCGCGGGCCTCGGAGCGCGGCAGCCGGGTGCGCATGAGGGCGTTTTCGACCGGGGCGACGATTTCGTCCTCGCTGAAACGCCACAGTTCAAATTGGAACGCGGTCTGAGCACCGTAGCGCAGGCGGCCGATTGGTTCGATGCGCGGCCGATAGACGCGAAAGACTGAGGACTTGCGCAGCGTGGTGAACGCGCCATCGGCGAGCAGAAACTGCTGGCTGACATGGCCGTCGAGCGGCTTGGCATAGAAGGGCTCGTTGGCGAACGCCGTGGCCAGAACCTTCGTGATTTCCTTCCGTCGTTTGCGGTCGACGGCGATGACCGGACGGTTCTGGTCACCGCGCACCAGCAGAAAGTCGATGCCGGCGTTGGTCAGAGCGTCGTACACAGCTACGAGGTCTTTCACCATGGACTCGTGCGGCGTGTAGTGGCCGTTGATGAGGGCGATCTCGCCCTTGCGCACAACAAGGTCGTCACGGTCGAAGCGGCGGGTGCGGGAATCCGGAGTGATCAGTACCAGTTCGGTCTCACTGCTGAGTGAGAGCGTCGAGATCAGCCCGGTGTTGGTGGATGGTTCCGGCGCGCTCGAGTCGGAGCCGACCGAGTCGGGGCGTAAGGCATCGGTGTCAAAGATGTCGCCGACGAACGATTCGGGACGGCCGTGGGTGGCAGTATCCGGTTGTGCGTCCGGAATATCGAGTTTCGCCATGGTCCTCCTTGAAAAAATGGAGCACTCGATCGCGGGCCAGCCGAGACTGAATCCGAGGAGTGCGGCCGATTGTGTCGGCGTGGATGCTTCAGGGTGTTTCTGAGCGGTGAACGTCTTGAGAAGCGACGAGGTTCTCGATGAGCGACTGGCGTTCGGTGAACGCGGTGGCATTTGTCCTAGTGTACGTCGCGCTGTCGGAAGTTTGCTGCGCAGACCGATCGATCGGTCGGCGGCGCCGGCGAAACGGAGGCTACGGCATCCGTTTCGCTCGTGTGATGCAGGTCAGGGGGCAGAGCTGGCGAACAAACCGGTGATGAGGGCCATGAGCAGAATCGTGATTAGTTCATGGGCGACGACCACGCTCGACGCGGTGGCCAGGAGCGCGGTCCAGATGGTATTCCAGGGAACCCTGCGGGATCCTCTCGGCGGGCCGGTCGGGTGCGGGGCCAAGTTGCGGCGTGGCTGGATCCTGCGATGTTAGTGCTCGTGTGCCCGCTTCACGGGTTGCGCTTCAGCGGCAATTTCGGCCAGGAGCGCGGCGGTGGTATCGACCGGAGGCAATTGCGCCGGGTCGGTGACCGGCAGCTGGCAGACGAAGTCGCGACAGAGGTAGGCGGTGGGCTGGCCACTTGGTGCGGTGCGCTCCGCGAACAGGCCGAATCCGGCATCGGCGAACGACCGGGCATTCGATTCTGAAACGGAGGCGACAACTCCCGCCGCGTGACGTCGAGCGAGGTCGTGCAGGGTGATGGCGGGCGGGGCGGCGCCGGTCGTCGGAGGCGTCGCGGCGGGAGTGTCGGGCGGGGCGGTGGGCGGGGCGGCGGGCGGGGCGACGCCGGTCGTCGGGAGCGTCGCGGCGGGNGGGCGGTGGGCGGGGCGGTGGGCGGGGCGGTGGGCGGGGCGACGCCGGTCGTCGGGAGCGTCGCGGCGGGGGTGTCGGGCGAGACGATGACGAGCTGCTCGATTGGAACTCGCAGCTCGTCGAACAGGCGCAAGGCGGCGCCGAACGCGAGCGGACGGTCGGGTGCGAGGGTCGCGACGAGTCCCAGACCGGCCTGCGCCGCCCGAAGATAGCGGTCGTCGCCGGTGAGGCGGTGCAGCAGCAGGGCCGCGTCGGCGGTGGCGGACAGGCCGGATGGGTACGCTCCCTCGGAGGGATCGACGGCGCTGACTCGGCCCTGTATGGTGAGCACCGGGTCCGCGCCGTGTGGCGGGCGGAAGGCGGGCGCCAGAGTCGTGGTGGCGGACAGCGATGTGATTCCCGCATCGGACCGGGGCGCTGAGGAGGACGCAACGGGTGTGTCGGCGGTGACCGATAGCGTGCTGTCGAGCAGGTGACGAGCCTGGGTGGCGTAGGTCACGTCACCGGTGACGAGTGCAAGTTCGAGGAGACCCCGTGAGTACATGCCGTAGTCCTCCAGCGTGGCCCTCGCCGTTGAGATGCGTCCGCTGACAGAGGCGCGCACGAGGGTACCGTCGGCGCGCTCGTGGTGCTCGCGCAGGTAGTCTGCCGCGCGGCGCGCAGCGTCGATGAGGTGCGGCTGGTCGAAGGCGAAGCCGGCCCGGGCCAGAGCCTGGATGGCGAGGCCGTTCCAGCCGGTCAACACTTTCTCGTCGAGGGCGGGCGGCGTCTGCCGCAGGCGATCGTGCTGCTCGAGTGCGTAATACCCGCCCTCGACCCGGTGGCCGTCGACGGTGCTCTCGGAGTCCTGGGCGCTCGCGAACCCGCCGCCGGGTAGCTGCATCACGTCGCAGAGAAAACGGGCGATTCCGTCGGCGACGAGGCGTGCCCAGGCCGCTCCGGTGAGCATCCAGGCGCGGGTGTACAGGGTGAGCAACTGGGCGTTGTCGTAGAGCATGCGTTCGTAGTGCGGGTCACTCCAGTCGCGGTTCACCGCATAGCGAAAGAAGCCGCCCTCGACCGGGTCTCGCAGCGGGGACGCGCCCATGAGCTTGAGCGTGCGCAGGGCGAGCATCGGTCCGTCGTCACTCGGCGCCCCCGCCGCCCCCTCGCCGCGCGGGTACCCCGCACCGGTCGTGTTCTCGTCCCCGTGGCCGAGGAGAAAGGAGAGCGCCGGGGCCACCGGAAATTTCGGCGCGCCACCGAAGCCACCGAAACGGGCGTCTTCGTAGCCAACCAACTGTGCGACGGCCTTGTGGAGCGTGTCGGCAGTGGGCTGCGCGCCAGACTCGGAGGCGGCGGCGTCCGCGGCGTCCGAAGCGAGCTCGCGCGCTGAGCCGGCGAGCAACTCGGCCACGCGGGCGGCGCCGGCCAACACCTCGACGCGGCGGGTGAGCCAGGCCGTCGTCACCGCGGTCAGAACGTCGCGAAATGACGGATGTCCGGCCAGCGCCACCGGCGGAAAGTACGTTCCCGCGTGAAACGCCTGCCCGTCGGGCGTGACGAACACATTGAGCGGCCAGCCGAGTCCCTCGATGAAGGCACTCGCAGCGGCGAGGTAGCTCGCATCAACGTCGGGGTGCTCCTCCCGGTCGACCTTGATGGAGACGAAGTGCGCGTTGAGGTACTCCGCGATCGCCGGGTCACTGAAACTTTCCCTGGCCATGACATGGCACCAATGGCAGGTGGAGTAGCCGATCGACACGAGCACGGGCACATCCCGCTCGCGGGCTTTTGCGAACGCTTCCTCTCCCCAGCCGAACCAGTCGACCGGATTGTCGGCGTGGCTTCGCAGGTAGGGGCTGATGGCGTCGGCGAGGCGATTGGGCATACTCCATTGTGCTCCCGAGATGCCGTTTCGGGCGAGCGGCCCTTGACGCTAGACGACGCCGAGCCTGCCAGACGGCCGGCGCATCCCCGTGACACCCAGTGGCCCGGCAGCATCGGTCGGCGGGCCACTGGGAACAACGGATGCTGCCGGCTAGTTCACCTCGTTGGGGTGCGCCGCGACGCGGCCGGCTCGTTCCAGCGCTGAGATCATGGTGAATTCGGTGCGAGAGAGTTCGAAGTCGAACACGTCGAAATTCTCCGCCATGCGCTCGCGGCGGTTCGACTTGGGAAACAGGATGTTGCCGTTCTGCAGGTGCCAGCGAATGACGATCTGCGCCGGCGACTTGTCGTGCGTTTCAGCGGCATTCTTCACGACGTCCTCATTGAACAGCGGGTACTTCCCCTGGCCGAGGGGGCCCCAGGCTTCGATGTGGATACCGTTTTCGCGGGCGAAGGCGGTGACCTCCGGCTGCTGGTGCGCCGGGTGCAGCTCGATCTGGTCGACGGCGGGCACGATGGTGGTCTCGTGCAGTAGGCGGTCCAGATGCGGCACCAAAAAGTTGGAGACACCGATGGAGCGGGCACGGCCGGACTCCTGAATCTTCTCCAGGGCTCTCCAGCTCTCGACGAACTTGTCATTGGCCGGCGCCGGCCAGTGGATCAGATAGAGGTCGACCTGGTCGAGACCGAGCTTCTCCAGGCTCTCCTCGAACGCATCGAAGGCGGACTGGGTGCCCTGGCGGTCGTTCCAGAGTTTGGTGGTGATGAACAGCTCGGAGCGGTCGATGCCCGAGGTGGCCAGCGCCTTACCCACGCCCTCTTCGTTGCCGTAAATGGCAGCGGTGTCGATGTGGCGGTAACCCACCGAGAGCGCATCGGTCACGATGCGGGTGGTTTCGTCGGGTTCAACCTTGAACACGCCGAAACCGAGCTGCGGAATCATGTGGCCGTCGTTGAGGGTGATGGTGGGTACAGATTTCGTCATGCATCAACACTATGGGCCGCCGCCACCCGTCTACCCTTCACGCGCCGGATGTTCACTGACCGCGAAAGCGCGCACAGAGCCCCCTGTGGCCTCCTCGAACGGGCATCTTCTGTGCTCGCGCAGCACGGGTGAGGGCGAAGTAACATTGAAGCTTCATGGAAACGCTGAATATCACCTTCCCCGCCGAACTGCCGGTCAGCCAGCGCCGGGAGGACATCGCCCGCGCTATTGCCGACAACCAGGTCGTGATCGTCGCCGGATCGACCGGGTCGGGCAAGACTACCCAGCTGCCCAAGATCTGCCTCGAACTCGGCCGAAAGAACATCGGCCACACCCAGCCGCGCCGACTCGCCGCGCGCACCATCGCCGAACGCATCGCCGAAGAGCTCGGCCAGGAGGTCGGCCAGCTGGTCGGTTACCAGGTGCGGTTCACCGACAAGGTCGGCCCGGATACCCGCATCAAGTTAATGACCGACGGTATCCTCCTGAATGAGATCCACCGCGATCGCATGTTGCGCAAGTACGACACGATCATCATCGACGAGGCGCACGAGCGCAGCCTCAATATTGACTTCCTGCTCGGCTACCTGCGGCAGCTGCTGCCCCAGCGCCCCGATCTCAAGCTCATCATCACCTCAGCCACCATCGACCCAGCGAGCTTCGCGAAGCATTTCGCGGCGCCGGACGGTACCCCGGCGCCGGTCGTCGAGGTGTCTGGCCGCACCTTTCCGGTCGAGATCCGCTACCGGCCGCTCGTGGCGGAGCCCGGCCTCGACGACGACGACGGGGCGGATGCCGCTCCCCCGGTCGACCGCGACTACATCGAGGGCATCACCTCGGCTCTCGATGAACTCGAACGGGAGTCCAACGGCGACGTGCTCGTCTTTCTCTCCGGCGAGACCGAGATTCGCGACGCCGCCGACGCCCTGCAGGGCAAGTACGCCTCCTCGGCCAGCCGCAATCCCACCGAGGTGCTGCCGCTCTACGGCCGGCTGTCGTCGGCCGACCAGCACCGGGTGTTCCAGCCGTCGACCGTGGCCGGGGTGAAACGGCGCATCGTGCTCGCGACCAACGTGGCCGAGACCAGCCTGACCGTGCCGGGCATCCGCTACGTCATCGACGCTGGAACCGCGCGCATCAGCCGGTACAGCGTGCGCTCCAAGGTGCAGCGACTGCCGATCGAAGCGATCTCGCAGGCCTCTGGCAACCAACGCAGCGGCCGCAGTGGGCGCACCAGCGACGGCATCGCGATTCGGCTCTATTCCGAAGAAGATTATCTGCGCCGCCCGGACTACACCGAGCCGGAGATTCTGCGCACCAACCTCGCCGCCGTCATTCTGCAGATGATCTCGCTCGGCCTCGGCGACATCGCCTCGTTCCCGTTTTTGACCCCGCCGGACAGCCGTAATATCAAGGACGGCCTCGACCTGCTCGCCGAACTCGGCGCCATCGAGGCGGAAGGGGGCGGGCGCACCAAGAGCGCACGCGGCACCACCCGTGCCACCAGCAGCGGAGCCGATGCCGCCGTCCCGACTAGCACCGCTGCGCCGGCTACCACCACTGCGCCGGCCGCCGCCGCCGCCCCGACCACCCCGCGCCTCACCCGCATCGGCCAGCAGCTCGCGCAGCTGCCGATCGACCCGCGCTTTGGCCGCATGGTGATCGAATCGAAAACGCAGGGCACCAGCCGGGAAGTCATGGCGATCGTGGCCGGGCTGACCATTCAGGACCCGCGGGAGCGCCCGCTCGAGCGTCGCGCCCAGGCCGACCAGTTCCATGCCCGGTTCGCCGACCCGACGAGCGACTTCCTCAGCCTGCTCAACCTCTGGAACTACCTCGAAAAACAGCAGTCCGAGCTGGGCTCGAGCGCCTTTCGGCGGTTGTGCAAGAACGAATACCTCAACTACCTGCGGGTGCGCGAGTGGCAGGACGTGCTGCGGCAATTGCGCCAGCTCGCCAAGCCGCTCGGGCTGACGCAAGGCGAACCCAGCACGAACCCCGACGGCGTGCACCGATCGCTGCTGGCCGGGCTGCTCTCCCATATCGGTCTCAAGGACGTCGCCAAGAAAGACTACGTCGGTGCGCGCCAGCAACGCTTCGTGCTGTTTCCCGGTTCGACGCTGGCCAAGAAGCAGCCCAACGCGGTCATGAGCGCCGAACTGGTCGAAACCAGCCGGCTGTTCGCCCGCATGAACGCCGTCGTCGACCCAGCCTGGGCAGAACCGCTCGCCGGCAACCTGTGCAAGCGCAGTTACTCCGAACCGCATTGGGAGATGAAGCAGGGCGCCGCCGTGGTCTACGAACGTGTCACGCTGTACGGCGTGCCGATCGTGGCCCGGCGTCGGGTGCAGTTCTCGCGGATCGACCCGGCGTATGCCCGCGAGCTGTTCATTCGCCACGCGCTGGTCGAGGGCGAATGGGACCGGGCCTCGGGACCGCAAACGGCGGCAACCGAGCCGGAAACGGACCGTGGCGGTCGCGGGCCGTCGCGCAACGAACGCGTCGGCATCTCGGTCGACGGCGGCACTGCTACGGGCGGGCGCGGTTCCGGCCGCGGCGCACCCGCGGTCGGCAGCAGCGCGAGCCGTGGCGGCCGGCCCGGCCAAACCGGCGACCCCGGCATGTGGGCGTTCGAACGAGCCAACACCCGGCTGCGGGAGGAACTCGCCGAGCTGGAGGAGCGCACCCGGCGCCGGGACATCCTCTTCGATGACGAGGCCGTCTTCGACTTCTACCAGCGACGCATTCCAGCCGAGGTGTCGTCGACCAAGAGCTTCGAGGGCTGGTGGCGCACGGCCAGGTTCGACACCCCCGACCTGCTCACCATGACCGCCGACGCGCTTGTCGCCGAGGACTCCCCCGAGATCGATGAGGGGCTCTTTCCGCCGAGCTGGCAGCAGGGCGACCAGCGTTTGACCCTCGGTTACCGGTTCGAACCCGGCGAGGAGGACGACGGCGTGACCGTGCGCATCCCGCTCGCGCTGCTCGCCCGCCTCTCCCCCCATGGTTTCGACTGGCAGGTGCCGGGCCTCCGCGCCGAGCTGGTGACCGCCATGATCAAGTCGCTGCCGAAAAGCATCCGCCGCAATGTCGTCCCCGCCGCCGACTGGGCCGCTCGGTTGCTCGGCGAGCTGCCGGCCGAGCCCGGCCTGGTCGAGACGCTGCCCACGCCGGTGCCGCACGTCTCGTTCGCCGAAACCCTCGCGGCGCTGATTCAAAAGCTCACCTATGTGCCGGTGAGCCTGCGCGACTTCGAGCTCGGCCGGGTTCCCTCGCACCTGCGCATGACGTTTGTCGTCACCGACGAACGCGGACGCACCGTCGCCGCCGATAAGGACCTCGCCGACCTGCAGCGCCGGCTCGGCACCCGGGTGCGGGAGAGCGTCGCGAAGGCGACGAGCTCCGCGGCTCCGAGCAACGCGATCGAGCGCGGTGGCGTCACCACCTGGGACCTCGGTGAGCTGCCCCGCTTTCTCGACACCAAGCAGGGCGACAACACGATTCGCGGCTATCCGACGCTCGTCGATGACGGGACATCCGTCTCTATTCGCATGATGAGCACCGAGCTGGAACAAGCCCGCGCGCTGCCTCGCGGCGTGCGCCGGCTGCTGCTGCTCGCGACGCCGTCGCCGGCCGCGTATGTGCAGCAGCACCTGACCGCGGCCGAAAAGCTCAGCCTTGCCACCAGCCCGTACAAAACCACGCAGGCCCTGTTCGAGGATTGCCTCGCCGCCGCGATCGACGACGTGCTCTTTCGCGTGCGCCCGGGCGGCCAGGTGTTCATGAAGGCGGAGTTCGACACCATTCGCGATCGGGTGTCGGGGGTCGTGATGGACTCCATGTTCGAAACCGTGGGTTTGGTCGCCCGTATCCTCACCGCGAGCCGCGCCGCGGACAAGGCGCTCAAGGCCGCGACCAGCATGGCGCTGCTGCCGGGGATCAGCGATGCCCGCCAGCAGCTCACGGCCCTGGTCTACCCCGGGTTCGTCAGCGAAACCGGCCTCACCCAGCTGCGGCACCTGCCGCGCTACCTCGGCGGGATCAGCGCCCGGGTGCCGAAACTCATCGACAACCCGAGCCGCGACCGGGTCTGGATGAACGAGACCCAGGCCGCCACCACCCGATTCGAGAACGCCGGTGGCACGATGCCGGTGAAAGCGGATGCCACGGCGCCGGTTCTGCGCGCCCGCTGGATGATCGAGGAGCTGCGCATCAGCCTGTTCGCGCAGGAGCTCAGGGCGGCGGAGTCCGTCTCGCTGCAGCGCATCCAGAAGGTGCTCGCCGGCTAGTTCGCACCCCAAGCCCACCTGATGAACCCGGGCCCAGGCCCCGAACGCACTTGTACGCGGCGGGGCGGAACGGCGGGCACCGGGGCTAGAGCACCTTGGAGAGGAAGGCGCGGGTGCGCTCGTGCTGCGGGTTGGTGAGCACCTCGGTGGGGACGCCACTCTCGACGACGACGCCGCCGTCCATGAAGACCAGCGAATCGGCGACCTCGCGGGCGAAACCCATCTCATGGGTGACCACGATCATGGTCATGCCGTCGCGGGCCAGGCCCTGCATGACGTCGAGCACCTCGCCAACCAGCTCGGGGTCGAGCGCGCTGGTGGGCTCGTCGAACAGCATGAGCTTGGGTTCCATGGCGAGGGCGCGGGCGATCGCGACCCGCTGCTGCTGGCCGCCGGACAGGTGCGCCGGGTAGTAGTCAGCGCGTTCGGCGAGACCGACCCTGGCCAGCAGGGCGCGGGCGTTGGCCTCGACCCCGGCCTTCGACAGGCCCTTGACCCGGATGGGTGCCTCCATCACGTTCTGCAGCGCGGTCATGTGTGGAAACAGGTTGAAGCGCTGAAACACCATGCCGATATCGCGGCGCTGCCGCGCGGCCTCCTTGGGGCGCATCTCGTAGAGCTTGTTGTTGGCCTCGCGGTAGCCGATGACTTCACCATCCACGCTCAGGCGTCCAGCCGAAACGACCTCGAGGTGGTTGATGCAACGCAGAAAGGTGGACTTGCCCGAGCCGCTGGGCCCGACCAGACACATGACCTCGCCGCGCTTGACCTCGAGCGAGATGCTCTTGAGCACCTCGTTGGAGCCGAAACTCTTGGAGACACGGTCGGCGACCACCATAGGGGTGTCGATTACAGCAACCATCAGCGGTCTCCCTGGTACGGGTCGGTGGCGGGCGACACAACGGTGGGTTGGCCGCTGCCGACGACCGGGGTGACCCCCGTGAGCGCCGCGCTCGCGTCATCCGCTTTCTTGTCTGGACGGCGGTCGCCGATGCCGCGGGCGAACCGTTTCTCGAGAAAGTACTGACCGACCATGAGGATGGAGGTGAAGAACAGGTACCAGATCGACGCGACGATGAGCATCGGCACTGTTTCGAAGGTCACGGCGGCAATGTCTCGGGAGCGCGTGTAGAGCTCGAGGGTGAAGGGAATGGCCGTCACGAGCGAGGTCGTCTTGAGCATCGAGATGACCTCGTTGCCGGCCGGCGGAATGATCACCCGCATCGACTGCGGAACGATCACGCGCACCATGGTCTGGAACCAGCTCATACCGAGCGCGGTCGCCGCTTCTTCCTGCCCGCTGTCAACCGAGAGCAGGCCGGCGCGCACGATTTCAGCCATGTAAGCGGCCTCGTTGAGGGCCAGTCCCACGATCGCGAGAATGAACGCGCTCAGCGCGACCCGGGTCGGAAAAGACACCCACGGTTCGGTGAAGGGCAAGCCGATGTCGATGGACTGGTAGATCGTGCCGATCAGGCCCCAGAATGCGAGCTGAACGTACACCGGGGTACCACGGAAGATCCACAGGTAGACCCAGGCGATACTGCTGACGACCGTGTTGGGTGAGAGCCGCATGATGGCGAGCGTCACCCCGAGAATGATCGCGATGACCATGGAGTAGACCGTGAGCTGCAGGGTGATGAATGCCGCCTGCGAGATGCGCTGGTCGAACAGGTACTTGCCGACCGCCGGCCAGTTGTAGGCCGGGCGCATCGCCGCATCGGCGATGAACAGCGCCACGATGAGCAGTAACACGACCGCGAAGGTGTTGCGCCACGGGTGACGCAGGCGAATGGCCTTGATACCGGGTTCCGTCTTGACGCCGGTCGCGGTCGTGTTAGTCATGATGTGGGTCGCTGACTCTTTCTAGCCGTTGGCGGCGGCGTTGATGGTGATGGTGTCGATGCCACCGTCGGTGACACCCCAGGCGTCGAGGATCTTGCCGTAGGAACCGTCATCGACCATGGACTGCAGGGCGGCCTGCACGGCCGCCGTCAGCTCGGATCCCTTGTCGACGGTGATGCCGTACGGCGCCGTGTCGAAGCTCTCGCCGGCAGGCTGCAGCTTGCCGTTGGCCTTGGAGATGGCGTAGAGGGTGACGGGCGAGTCGGCGCTGAGGGCATCGGCCTTGCCGAGCACGACCGCGTTGGTCGCTTCGTCCTGCGAACCGTAGGGCAGCACCTCGATGGGCTCCTTGCCGGCGGCGGCGCAGGCCGCGTTCTTGGCGGGCAACTCATCGGTGTCTTCAACCGTGTTGGACTGCACGGCGACGGTCAGGCCGCAGGCATTGTCGGGGTCGACGGTGCTGCCAACGGGCGCGGCCCAGAGGATTCCGGCGTTGTAATAGTTGACGAAGTCAACCTGCTTCTCGCGCTCGAGGTTATCGGTGAAGGAGGATTCGCCAATGTCGACGGTGCCACCGGTGATGCTCGGAATGATGGTGTCGAACGACGCGATCTGGTACTTGGTGGTGAGGCCGAGCTTGGCGGCGATACCGTCGGCGAGCTCGATACCCCAGCCGATCGGTGCACCCGACTCGTCCTTGAACTCGTTCGGCGGGTAGGCCGCGTCGGTTCCGACGACGAGCACGCCTGCGCTCGCGATGTCCGCGGGGAGCAGCGCGACCGCGGCGGCATCCGGTTCAATGGTGCTCGCGGCATCGGGCGGCGTCGTGGCTGCAGGAGTGGAGTTGTCGACACAGCCGGTCAGCAGCAATACGGCGGCGGCAGCGAATGCCGGGATAACGTGGCGTGCGCGCATGGCACTTCCTTCTCTAGGTGGTCGAAAATGCGCGGGTTCGACGATGAACCCGCACGCGGGTAAGACCTAACGAGCCTAGTGCAAGCGCGGCGCGGCAAATTCGAGCGTTGACCCCCAGCGGGATATTCTGGGCGAGGGATATTTTGGGCGAATGATATTTTGACGAGGGGATGCCGCGGATCTATCGTCGAGGGGTGTCTACCGAAACCCCGAACATTTTGTACACCTCGCCAACCGATCCCCTTGCCGCGCCCCTCGTGGCCGAGCTGTCCCGGGAGTATGACGAGCGCTACGGCTCGACCGACAAAATCCTGCCGTCGGTCGAGCTCAGTCGATACCCGGCCAGGCGTTTCCAGCCGATTGACGGCGGTACATTTCTGCTGCTGGTGGAGAACGGCCGCGCGGTCGCCGGCGGCGCGTTCATGCGGTCCGATGACCCTCGCGCTGCTGATGGCAGCTCGGTCGAGATCAAACGGGTGTGGACCCACTCGGCCCACCGCCGGCGCGGGCTCGCCCGCCAAGTGATGGCCGAACTGGAGGCCGAAGCGAAGCGGCGCGGCATCCGTTCGATCGTGCTGACGACGGGAGCGCGCCAGCCGGAGGCTGTGGCGTTGTACCTCGCGCTCGGCTACGAGCCACAGTTTGATCCGGCCGCGAACTGGGAATCGCTCGGCTATCTGGAGTTTCGCAAGCGGCTCGATGCTGTCGTCGACGACCGAGATTCTGACGAGCAGTAGACCGGTCGGCGAAACCGGTCAACCGTGCACGCCGCCGGGTCGGTAGTCGGTAGTCGGTAGTCGGTAGTCGGTGCTGAGGGAAACGGATGCCGCAGCGGGCTGACGCTGCGGCATCCGTTTGCGGAATGCGTTACTACTTGACGGCGGCGGCGAGCAGGGCAACGTAGTCGGCGAGGCCCCAGGATAGCGAGAGTCCGGTGGGCGGGGAGACCGAGCTGATGAACGCCGCTCCGACCGGCGACGCGACCGTACCGGCCTGCACCTGCGGCATGGCCTGGGCGTAACTCGCAGTCAGGAACGCGTCGGACTCTTCCCTGGTGGAACCGAAGTTCACCAGCAGGTCGCTCGAGAGCTGGTCGAGCTGCTCGTAGCTGAGCGTGTAGTAGAAGCTTGCCTCGTCGGTGGCGAGGTCGTCGACGGCGGGGGCGCTGACAAAGCCGAGGTCGAGGGTGAAGTCGACCCGGGGGTCTTCTTTCTTATAGACGTAGAAGGTGCCGGCGCTGTCGCTCGCGAGGGCGATGCTCTTCCCGGCGAATTCGGGGTGGGCGGCGGCCTGGTCGGCGATCTGGCCGTCGATCGACGCGAGCAGACTGTCGGCTTCAGCGTTCTTGCCGAGCGCGGTCCCGGTGATCTCGATGAGGTCACGCCACGGGGTGGCCCAGGCATCTCCGGGGTAGGCGACAACCGGAGCGATCTGACTGAGCAGGTCGTACTCCTGCTCGGTGATGCCGGAGTAGGCGGCAAGAATCACGTCGGGCGTTGCTGCCGCGATGTCTTCGTAGGGCGGCTCATCGGAATCAGGCAGTATGACGGGCATCTCTTCGCCCGCGAGCGCCTCGGTTATCCACGGGAGCACGCCGTCGGCGTCGCCGCCATAGCTCTGGAACGGCATGGCCACTGGAGTCACGCCGAGTGCGAACGCGTCGTCGGCGCTGCCCCAGCCCCATGTGACGACGCGCGTCGGCTGAGCGTCAATCGTGGTTTGGCCGAACGCGTGCTCGATGATGACGGGGAAGCTTTCGGATGCCGCGGTGTCGGGTGCGGGGTCGGCCGCGCCAGCAGTGCAACCGGAGAGGCCCAGGGCGAGAATGCTCGCTGCGGCAGCGAGTGTGACAGTGAAGTGTCGGGACACGAAAAATCTCCAGTTCATCGGGCGGGATCGAGGCGCAAGCACACCCGGATCACATCGGTCATAAGGTTAGCCTAACCTAAGTCAGATCTTGCTGGTGTTGCACCGCACGGGCGTCGACCCAGCTGCCCCCATTGCTGCGGTCGTGCAGGGTGCGGTCTGGGCGCTGCGGTCCAGGGCGGGGTTACGCGGCGGGTACACGCCCGTGGAACCGGCCGATCGGCACGACCATGGGCGCGCCGCAGACCGGGTCGGACACGATCCGTGCCTCGAGATCGAAGGCATGCCGCACGATCTCGGCGGTGAGCGTCTCGGTCGGCGTGCCGTTCGCGACGATTCGCCCGGCACGCATGACGACGAGGTGGTCCGCGTAGCGGGCAGCCAGGTTGAGGTCGTGCAGCACCATCACGACGGTCGTTCCGTGCTCGCGGTTGCGCTCGAGCAGCAGGTCGAGCACCTCGATCTGGTGGGTCACGTCGAGAAACGTGGTCGGTTCGTCGAGCAGCAGAATCTCGGGATCCTGGGCGAGCGCCATGGCGATCCAGACGCGCTGGCGCTGGCCGCCGGAAAGGTCTTCGAGGCGGCGCGCGGCCAGCTGCTGGGTGTTGGTGGCGGCCATGGCCTGGGCAACGATCGCGTCATCCGTGCTTGACCACTGCCGAAACCAGCCCTGGTGCGGGTAGCGGCCGCGGCTGACGAGGTCGGCCACGGTGATGCCCTCGGGTGCGATCGGCTGTTGCGGCAGCAGGCCCACCACGGTCGCGACCTTTTTGCCGGGAAGCGCGGCGATGTTGCGGCCACCCAGGGTGACCTGGCCGGCCTCCGGTTTCAGCAGCCGCGAGAGTCCTTTCAGCACTGTGGACTTGCCCGAGGCGTTGGCACCGACGATGACGGTGATCGCGCCGGGCACCAGGTCGAGGTCGAGGTCGTCAATGATGGGGATGTGGTCGTAACCGAGGCTGAGCCCCTCGGCGCGCAGTCGCGGGGTCATCAGGCGCCCTTTCCGGTTGTGTTGCTGGTTGCGAGCAACCAGAGCAGGTAGGGGGCGCCAATGGCGCCCGTGATGATTCCGGCGGGCAGTTCGAGCTGCCCGGGGAGTAGATGCTGGGCGGTGAAGTCGGCGACAGCAGCAATGAGGGCGCCCACGAGAGCCGCCGGGATCAACGCCAGGCCGCCGGTGCCGAGCACGCGCCGCGCGATCGGAGCCGAGACAAAAGCCACGAAGGCGAGCGGGCCGACCGCAGCGGTGGCCGTTGCAGCGAGGGCGACGGCAATCACGAGCAGCACGAGCCGGGTACGTTCGGTGCCGACGCCAAGGCTGCGCGCGAGGTCGTCGCCGAGTTGCAGGGCGCGCAGGCGTGCGCTCAACACGCCAATAACGGGAATCAGCACAAGCAGCACGACGGCCATGGCGGAGATGTCCTGCCAGCGAGCACCACTCACACTGCCGACCAGCCAGAGCAGGGCTCCCTGAGCGTCATTTCGCGTGGCGCGGGAGAGCAGATAGCCCAGCAGGCCCTGCACCATGAACGCGACCCCTACCCCGATCAACACGAAGCGGTAGCCGACCACGCCGCCGCGCCAGGCCAGCAGGTAGATGACACCGGCGACGATGATGGCCCCGGCGAACGCGGCGACAGAGGTCGCGACGGCTCCGAAGCCGAGGATGAGCATGCCGAAGACCGCGGCGGCGCTCGCTCCCCCGGTGACGCCGATGATGTCGGGGCTCGCGAGCGGATTGCGCAGCACGGTCTGGAACAGCGCGCCGGAGAGTGCAAAGGCCACCCCGACGAGCACGGCGAGGGTCAGTCGGGGTAACCGCAGCGAGAGCACGATGAAGTTCTCGCTCTGACTGCCCTGGCCGGTGAGCGTGCGCAGCAGGTCGGGCACACTGAGCGAATAAGCGCCGACCGCGAGGCTGAGCGCCGCGACTATGACGAGGGCACCGAGCAGCACGAGCACGACGCTTCGGCTGCGTCTGCTCCGCTGAGCGCGCGCTCGGGCCAGCGGTGCGGCATCCGCTGGGCGAACGGATGCCGCTGCCCCGGCGCGCACGGCGCCCCACATCACAGGCCAGCCAGTTTCACGCAGCGCACGAGGGCGATGAGTACCGGCGCCCCGAGGAACGCGACGACGAGACCGGCCTCGATTTCGCCGGGCTGGGCGATGAGGCGGCCGAGCACGTCCGCCGCCACGAGCAGGGTCGGACCGAACAGGGCCGAGAATCCGATGATGAGGCGGTAGTCGGGGCCGGTGATCCAGCGCGCGATGTGTGGCACGGCGAGTCCGACGAACACGATCGGGCCGGCCATCGCGGTAGCCGAGCCGCACAGCAGTACGATCGCGACGGCGCAGACGATGCGGGCGGTCACGAGGTTTTGGCCGAGTCCGCGGGCGAGGTCGTCGCCGAGGGCGAGAGCGTTGAGCATGCGCGCGGCGACGATGCTGAGAATCGCACCGACCAGAATGAACGGGGCGAGCGGCAGGGCCGCGTCGAGGCCGCGCGCCACGAGCGACCCGGCCGCCCAGAACCGGTAGCGGTCGAAGGCCTCCGTGTCGGCGAGCAGCACGATCGTGATCAGCGAGGTGAACGCGGCGGTGAGTGCGGTGCCGGCGAGGGCGAGCTTGACCGGGGTCGCGCCCTCGCGGCCAAGCGAGCCGATCAGATACACGATCGTGGCCGCCACGGCGGCACCCGCGAAGGCGAACCAGACGTAGCCGATCGAGGAAGTGACGCCAAACCAGGCGACACCGGCGACGACGAACAGCGAGGCGCCCGCGTTCACACCGAGCAGGCCGGGGTCGGCGAGCGGATTGCGGGTGACACCCTGCATGAGGGCGCCGGCCAGACCGAGGGCGAGGCCGGCCAGGAGGCCGACGACCGTGCGCGGCACCCGCAGGTCGAGAATGACGGTGTGGTCGGTCAGCCTGCGATCGGGGTTGGTCAGCGCATCGAAAACGGTGCCGAGGGTGATCTCCCGGGTGCCGACCACGAGCGACACCGCAATGCTGAGCCCGAGCAGCACGAGCGCGAGGGCGAAGCCGATGACGACGCGGCGCGGACGCATGCGGGCCGGTGCGGCCGGTTCCAGAATGGCGGACTCCGGGTGAATCTGGATCATTGGCCTTCGGACCGGCCGAGCCGCCAGTAGCCCATGAAGGCCACGCGCGACCGCTCGAGGCCGGTCTCGCTCACCAGAAAGCGTCGCAGCAGTTTGATCATGCACGATTCGCCCGCGAGCCAGGCGTAGAAGCCGGTTCCGGCCGCGTTGCTCGGCGATTCCCAGAGCGGGTCGCATTCCACGTCGATCTCGGCGAGGGGCTGCGGAGCCGTCGCGACCGCCGTGCGCACCAGGGCGGTGTTGCTCTCGGCCCAGCCGCGCACGGCGGCGTACAGGCGTTCCCCGTGCGCGGCGGCGTCGCGGGCCAGCCAGGTGATCTCGCAGCCGGCGGGCAGAACCAGGGGGAGAGCATCCGCTTCGCTGGGCACTTCAATGAACGCGCGTGCGCGGCGACCTGCCGGGAGGCTCTCCAGGATGCTGCAGATGGCGGGGGCCGCGGTCTCGTCGCCGGCCAGCAGCAGGTCGGTCGCGTGGGCCGGACGCCAGTCGAGGCCGATCCCGCGGCCGGGGCTGCGCTCGTCGGGGCCGATGATGACGACGTCGGAGCCGATCGTCGCGGCGAGCAGCCAGCGCGCTGCCGGGCCGAGAGGGGCGTGATCGGGGTGGGTGACGAAATCCACGTCGACTTGGCGCAGTTCGGGGCGCACCGCTCGAATAGTGTAGGTACGAAACGGATTGCGGTCGGCGTCTGGCAGCTCACGCCAGCGGGTGTACCACGTGCCGTCGGCCACGGTGCGCTCATCGTCGGCTCCGATGTCGGTCACTCCACGGCCGGGCAGGGGCAACACGATCTTGATGCGCTGATCGAGGCCCATGGTTCCGAAACTGTTGAACTGTGCACCGAAGAATGTCACCCGGGTGAAGTGGTCGCTCAACGAACGGATGCCCACGACCGTCGCCCGGTATGGACGGTAGGCCGGGCGGTCAGCGACCGCCCGGCCGCCGCCTCCCGTCCCGATCGGTAAGGTAAGCATTACCTAAGTATGGCAGGCCTTCCTGGGAAAGGATGTCCAGCCTGACCCAGTCAGGGGTCCTGCAGGTCGCGTCTTCTCCCCCAGTTTTCTGCCTACCCGACCCTAGACTGAAATCATTGTGAAAAGTTACTGGACCCTCCTGCGCACGCCCGGCGTATCGCGCCTGATCGGCGCACAGCTGACGGCCCGTTTCCCATTCGGAATGCTCTCGCTCGCTTTTCTCATCCACATTGAGCGGATCTTCGATTCCTATGGCGCGGCCGGGCTGGTCCTCGGCGCCATGAGCATCGGCCAGGCCATCGCCGGGCCGCTCACCAGTCGCCTGATGGGCCGACTGGGCATGCGCCCCGTGATCATCGCCACGATGTTCATCTGCGCGGTCTCGATCATCGTCATGGCGCTGGTTCCGCTGTCGATTCCGAGCCTCATGCTCATCGGATTCGTCTCCGGCCTGTCCACGCCGCCGATCCAACCGGCCGTGCGCACCATCTATCCCAAGATCGTCAACTCCCGCCAGCTCAACCCGCTGTTCTCGCTCGACGCTTCGGCCCAGGAGATCATCTGGGTGCTCGGCCCCGTGATCGCGACCTTCGTGGCGCTGCAGGTATCGACGACCGCTGGCATCCTGCTCGCCGCATTCTTTCTGGTCGCCGGCGGCATCTGGTTCGTCTCCCTGCCCGAGGTCGGACGGGTGCGCATCCCGCGCAGTCGCCGCAAGATCGGCGTCGTGCTCAAAAAACCCGAGGTGCTGCTCAGTACCATCGTCGGGTTCACGCTCGTCGCGGCCTGCGCCGCCGTCGAAGCCGGCGTGGTCGCGGTGTTCGGCCACGGCAGCGCTGACGCCGGTTGGGTGCTCGGCATCTTCGCGATCGGCTCCCTCATCGGCGGCCTCGCGCTCGGCCACGCACCGATCGGCCCGTGGGCCCTCGCCGCCCGCATGCTCATCGTCACCATCGGGCTGGCCTTGGCGAGCCTGTGGCTCACATTCTGGTGGCTGTCCCTGGCGTTGCTCGTGGCGGGGGTCGGTATCGCCCCCGCCTTCGCGGTCTTGTTCGGCATCGTCTCGGCGAGCGTGAAGTTCAGCGACACCGCCGAGGCCTACGGCTGGGTGGGCACCGGCCAGCTGATCGGCGCCGCCATGGGCTCTGCCATTGCCGGGTTCTCGATCGACCAATCCGGACCGGTCTCGGCGATCTATGTCGCCGCGGGCTTCGCCGCCCTCGGCTGCATCATTCCCGCGCTCGGACGCCGCTGGCACCCCGATCTCCGTGGCCGGGACATCAGCCCCATCCCCGACACCGAACCCATCCAAGTGCAGGTTTCCTAGCCTCTCCCCGACACCGAACCCATCCAAGTCTGGGTCTCCCCGCCTGCTCCCTTCAGGTTCCTCTCTTCTTCATTGCGCCGTAGTGTGAATTTGGAGTCTGTTTTGGGCGGCGGCAAATTCGTCCAAAATCACAGATCGCTGCCGGGGCGGCCGGGAGAGAGATCAGCGGAGGCAACGGGTCAGTACCCGGGCCTGCCACGGCGCGAGCACCAGGTTGTCGATCCCCTCGTTTGCTGGGTAGTTATCGATCAGTGTCGGCGCCGTGCGCCAAGCGTCAGCCTCTGGCAACTCGATGTCGGATAGCTCACCAACCTCCAGGTGTCCATTGCCAAAGTTGGCCAACACGAGCAGCTGGCGATTCTTCAGCGTGCGGGTATAAGCCACGAGCGTCCGATGCTCTGGGTACAGCAGTTCGAACGTCCCACGTGAGATCACCGGATCGGTATGGCGCAAAGCGATGAGGGTACGGTAGAACTCAAAGATTGATCCGGCCCGGCCGTGCTGCGACTGGGCATTGATGGTCGGGTAATTCGGGTTCACGGCGATCCAGGGCGATCCTGCCGTGAAGCCAGCCTGCGGCTCGTCGCTCCACTGGATTGGAGTTCTCGCATTGTCCCGGCTGATGTGCCGGATGCTATGGAGTACGTTCTCCGGTTACCCGCCCAACTCTTCGATTGCCTCGGCGAAGTAGTTGAGCGACTCGATGTCACGAAAGTCTGATATTCCGCCGAACGGAACGTTGGTCATCCCGAGCTCTTCGCCCTGGTAGACGTAGGGCGTGCCGCGCTGAAAGTGCAAGACCGTCGCGAGCATGGTTGCCGACTCGGCCCAGTACAGACGATCATCGCCGAATCTGCTCACCGCACGGGGCTGATCGTGGTTGTTCCAATAGAGACTGTTCCACCCGACCTTAGCCAGGCCCTCCTGCCATCTGGCGAAAGACGCTTTGAGTTCACGCACGTCGAGGGGGCGGGGATCCCATTTCCCGGAGGGGCCGTTATCGAGGCTGACATGCTCGAACTGAAATACCATGTCGAGTTCGCGCCGAGCGGGGTCGGTAAATCGGCGTGCCTGTTCGACGGTCACACCCGGCATCTCACCAACGGTGAGAAACCGACCAACCCGGCCGGCGAAGACACGCTCGTGCATCTCATGCAGAAATTCGTGGATGCGCGGGCCGTAGCCGTAGTGCGGGAAACCGTCTCCGTAGTGCTTATCGGGCGCGATGACCCCGTCGGGAAGCGCCGGATCCTTTGAGATGAGATTGATTACGTCCATGCGGAAACCGTCGACCCCCCGATCGAGCCACCACCGCATCATCTCGTACACGGCCTCGCGCACGTCGGCATTTTCCCAGTTGAGGTCCGGCTGCTTGCGGGAGAACAGGTGCAGATAGTATTCGCCGGAAGCCTCGTCCAATTCCCAGGTCGAACCCGAGAAGAATGAACCCCAGTTGGTCGGCTCCGCACCCGGTTCTCCCCCAATGCCCCCCGTGCGCGCCGGCCGCCACCAGTACCAGTCGCGTTTGGGGTTATCGCGGCTCGAGGCAGATTCCACGAACCACGGATGCTCGTCCGATGTGTGATTGACGACAAGATCCATGAGCAGCGTCATGCCGCGCCGATGAACCTCGGCCACAAGCAGATCGAAGTCTTCGAGCGTACCGAAGACCGGGTCGATGGCACGATAATCGCTGATGTCGTAGCCGTTGTCGTCGTGCGGCGATGCGTAGATCGGGGAGAGCCAGATGATGTCGACACCGAGGATCTCCAAGTGATCGAGACGCGCGATGATGCCGCGTAGATCCCCGATCCCGTCTCCGTTCGAATCCGCGAAGCTTCGGGGGTAGATCTGGTACACGACGGACGATTGACACCACGCGGTGTCGTCAGGAGTGTCGTCGGAATCAGTTTCTCCGGCGCCGAAAACGTCCGGCATACTGTCGTTCATGAGGCTCCGATCGGGGCAGGGTAACGAGGGAGGCCGCCCCGGCGGGGCAGAAGCTAATTCTGGACCAGCGTCACAAGTGTGAATCCGCCTGCGGCAACGGATACCCGGCCCGAGTGGTCCGCCCCGTTGCTGTTCTGACCTGCGACCAGGAGCTGACCGTTAGCGTCGAACGCCTGCTGTTGCAGCATGTAGCCTCGCGGCACTCCGCTCTTCCAGACGGTGGTTTCGTTGGCCGCACTCACATACAGGGTGGAGTCCCCACCAGATCCGGTGACGGCGACGGACGAGATCAACGGCTGGATGAGTAGTGCGTCGATGGAGGCCGTTCCAGCGCTGTGGCCGACGACGGAGGTGGCACCGGCGGGCAGGGTGCGTTCCAGCGAGAACGGGAAGATCCTCCCCGGTGCGTCCGTGATGCCTTGGGCACCGGCACCGCCGTTGGGCGTGCTGCCCAGATCGATGCTCTTCCCGGCAGTCCATGCCGTGCTCCCGGCCGGTTCAACCGACTGGTTCACGATCGGGTAGATGGTCCGTGCCTGGTCGGCGGCCGGCACCGGAATCGATAGTGCGTCCCCGGCATCCAGCCGCACGTAGGCACCGCCTGACCAGTTGGACTCCCCGGTCCACGCCGAAGCGGGCGTGACGACGGATCCGCTGTTGGTGATGGTGCCGGATTCCGCTTCGATGACGCTCAGGCCGTTGGCGGAGACGGTCTCGTTGATCCCCAGCGACTTGGCCTTGAGAACCGGATTCGCGTCGAGGACCAGCATGGAGAGCAGCGCATGGATTGTGGACTCAGCGCCGGAATTCGGGTTGACCCGGCCATCCCGTGCGATCCCGTCGATGGCCGTTCCGGTGGCGGGGTTGTAGGTCGGGGCGCCGCTGCGGTTGGCTCCGAAGTACCAGCTTGCCGCGATGGCGGCGATGTCCAGCAGTCCAGGGGCGTTGGCGGCATGAGCGGTGGCGACCAGACTTTGCACTCGTGAGTCGACCCCGTAGGCAATCTGCGATTCACCGGGCGTCGGTGTCCAGGCATTGTCCGCTCCACCGGCTGCCAGAAGCTGTGGGGTGAACTGCGCGGCATCCTTGATAGCCGCCGTCAGCAGGTCAGGCCGGTCCAGCACGTCGGCGGCCGTGGCGACGGCGGCCGGAGCCATTCCGCCCCAGGCGTGCCAGAGCGTCTGTGACTTGTTCCACGGGAGGATGGCACCGAACGGCCACTGATTCACCGATCCGGACGACATCGCGGCGATGCCCTCGGTCAGCTGAGTCAGTGCAGTGGTGGCGATGGCGTCGGTCGGTTCTGCGCTGGCATATGCGACAAGTCCGAGCACGGCCTCGGCCGAGGCATCCGCCCCACCCGCGATCAACCAGGCCGGGACCTCCACGCCGTCGGCCACGTCATAGCTGCCGTATTCGGCCAGCGATTGCTCGTTCAGGGAGCCGAGCGCCAGGTGCAGGCGGTCTTGCAGGAACGCGGCGAACTCCGGGTCGGCCGACTTGAACGCTGCGTATCCCTCTCCCAGTGCCCACACGGTGCGCGCCAGCCAGTAAGATTCGGACGAGTCGCTCGGGTCCGGCAGCTCGACGGGTGACGCACTGGGCGTCAGGCTGCCATCCGTCTGCTGCCAGAGCACCACGTTGCCGGCGTTGGGGCCGGTCGTGGTCTGTAGGAAGGTGAGCGAGCGAAGAGTCTGGAATGCGTGCTCCCGGCTGGTCTCATCACCGGTCTGTTGCCAGTGCCGCAGGTAGACAACGGCGGTGCGGGCGATATCGTCAGCGTTAAAGGCGCCTTGGCTCCAGTAGCCGGTCACCGCATCCAGGGACCCGCCGCCGACGCGCGTGTACCTGCCATCGCCGTTGCTGTTGTCCGCATAGGTCCATGGAGCCAGGACCTTCGGATTCTCTTCCAGCCGATAGGTGGTGTGCCCCTCGACCGCCGTGAGCGGCACGGTGTCGAGCAGAAAGTTTAGGTGGGCCAGATTAGTCAAGGACGCCATCGACGCTGGCGTGCCGTGGACGAGCGCTGACGCGGGTGCCGCGGCCGCGGCACCCGCACCCGCCAGGAGCATCGATAGCGCGGCGGCGAGGGCCACAGGCTTGGATATCAGTCTTCTGCGAACATCGTCGAAGGTCATATGTCTCTCCTGGTCGGGTCAATGGTGGGGTCAGATTAATGAGACCTAGACCCGGTCGAGTTTGGCGACACCGATCTTGGAATCGGCCATGCCGTAGAACACGAACAACTGGCCATCGATCTTTTCGATCGCCGTCGGAAACACCACGTTCGGCACGATGCCGGAAATTTCGTCCTCGGTTTCGGGCGTCAGCAGCGGCTTGTCAGTGCGGGCGATCACTATAGAAGGATCATCGGCGTCGAGAATCATGGCGCCTGCGGCGTAGTTGACCTTCTGCTGATGATCGAACGCCGACTTCTCCAGCGCCCCGGCGACACCGTGGTGGATGAGCAGCCAGCCCTCGTCGACCCGGATTGGCGCCGGTCCACCGCCGATCTTGAGCGCCTCGAACGGATACTCGCTCAGGGCGACGAGCTTGTGCTTGCCCATGTGCACCAGGTTGCGGATGTCCGCCTGCACGTCGGTCACGGCGACGTAGGAGATCCAGATGCCAGGGCGGTTGTCGGTCAGACCGGCGGGCAAATGCTCACCCTCGCCCTCACGGATCCAGCCCAGGTCCCACATGGGCCGGTGCAGCATCGCGTAGGAGGGGACGCCGTCTGGGTCGTTTACCGGCTCAGGGAAGAAAACCGCGTCCTTGTTCGGGAACAGGTTCAGGTCTAGGGATAGCTCGGCTTTGTACTCGAACAGACACGGGCCGAGGCGTTCCCAAGTGCGCAGGTTCTCGGAGTGGGCGAAGGCCAGGCGCGGCCCCATCGGCCCGTACGCCACGTACGTCATAAGGTGTCTGCCGAGGGACGGCACCCAGGTGACGCGCGGGTCTTCGGTACCGGCATTATTCCGGCCGCGTTCCCAGCCCTCGTCAGGGGCGAGTACGGTACCTTCGCGCTCGACGCCGGAGGGCACGCCGTCGTCACCGATGATGATCCTGGCGATCCCTACCCGGGAGACGTTTCCCTTGGCCACCAGCCGTGGCAGGAGGTAGAGCACGCCGTCGGGGCCACGGCCGCTGGCCGGGTTTAGCACGCCCTCGGCCTCGAGGTCGTTGCCCTCTTCCGGCGTCATGATGACGCCGGCGCGGGTGAGTGTGAACGGAACGGTTGGCAATGCAGATGTTGCTGCGGAGTTCATGTGTCAGTTAGCCCTTTACGCTGGATCCGAGATTGTTGGAAATGAATTGACGCTGGAAGAAAATGAACAACGCGATGGCAGGTGCTGCGAGCACACAGGCACCGGCCAGGATGGCCCCGAACGGGTTGGAGGCTGTCGCCGCGATGTTGGAGATGTAGTTGGCCAGTGAGACGGCCAGCGGCTGAAGGGCCGCGTCTTTCGTGATCAGGAATGGCCATAAGAACTCGTTCCAGGGGCCGATGAAAGTCAGCAGGATGGCCGTGACGATAGCGGGGCGCACCAGTGGGATGGCGATCTGCCACAGAATCCGAAGCTCGCTGGCGCCATCGATCCGGGCCGCCTCGAACAGGCTCGCGGGCAGCTGCAGGAAGTACTGCCGGAATACGAATACCGCGGTGGAGTTGATGGCGAACGGCAGGATCATGCCGAGGTAGCTGTCGGCGAGACCGTAGTCGCGCGCGATCATCACATACAGCGGGATGAGTAGCAGCTGGAACGGGATCATCTGTACTAGCAGCATCATGCCGAACACCACACCGCGGCCCCGGAACTGCATCTGCGCCAGAGCATAGCCCACCAGAAGGCCGAACACCACGGTGCACAGGATGACGCCGCCGGTGAAAATGCCCGAGTTCATCAAGCCGATTAGCAGGCTTATCCGGTCGTTGATCTCGGTGTAGTTTTCCAAACTGAGATTGGCCGGATTGGGGAAGGCGCCGGCCACCGACGTGTCTGGTGAGGCCTGCAGCGAGCCGATGAGCATGTAGTAGAACGGGAAGAGGAACACGAAGGCGCCGACGGCGAGCATCAGAAAACTGCCAACTGTCAGGTTCCGGCGTTTCTCAGTTTTTTCTTGGTGAGGCTTAAACCGTGCCATTTCAGTCCTCCTTCCCGCCGACAAGGCGTTTCTGAATCAAAGCGACCAGCAGCACACCGAGTACCAGCACGACGCCCAGCGCGGCCGCAACATCCGGGTTTCCCTGCAGGATCCCCTTTTGGTACATCAGGAATACCGGAGAGCTAGATGCACCGTCCGGCCCGCCGCCTCCGGTGAGTAGGTAGGGTTCCGTGAACAGATTGGCACCGGTAATGGTGGCGAGGAGGGTGACCAGCACGCTGGCCGAGCGCACGCCGGGGACGGTGATGTTCCAGAATTGCGCCCATTTGTTTGCGCCGTCTACCGAGGCAGATTCGTAGAGTTCTTCCGGGATGTTCTGCAGCGCGGCCAGATAGAGCAGGATGAAGAATCCCAGCTGTTTCCAGGTCACATACAGCGCTACGGTGGGCATCGCCAGCCAGGAGCTAACCAACCAAGATGGGTCGGGGGCCAACGGACCGAGCAGGACGTTGACCAGACCGTTCTCCTGGAAGAGGAACAGCCACACGCCAACGACGGCGACACTGGCCGTGATGTAGGGCACGAAGTAGCTCACACGAAAGAACGTCCGCAGCCTCGTCACCCGGTTGAGGGCGTTGGCCAGGATCAGCGACAGGCCCACCGTGAGCGGAACGTTGATGACCAGAAAAATCAGAATGTTGAGGAAAGAGCGTTGCACGGCGGGGTCGGACAAGATCGTGACGTAGTTGTCCAACCCGACGAACGGCCGGTCGACCTGCACCCCGGGGGCGGTGAAGAAGTAATCGTGGAACGAGATGTAAACGGCATAGCCGAGCGGGAACGCCAGGACCCCCAGAACGTACACCACGTACGGCGCGCTGAACAGAAGCCCTAGCGGCTGACGGCCCAAGGGAGACGTTTTCTTCCTGGGGCGCGTCAGCTGCCGGTTTGCCGTTACCCCGACCGGGCTGTCTTGGACGGTGCGGAGTGACATGGGAATCGCCGTTAGTTCTGCGCTACGAGCTGATCAATTTTTTCGGCTGCATCCTGAAAGGCCTCGTCAATGCTTTGGTTTTCGAAGACCACGGATGCTGCGTAGGCCGTGCGGAAAGTCTGCCAGACCTCGACCGAGTTGGAAACGTTGGGAACCTCAACGGTGCGAGCAGCCTGGTCGGCGAACTGCTCATACGCCGGGTTCGCGGCGAAGTAGTCGGCGTAGGTGCTGGTCAGGTCTTCGCGCATCGGCATCTGTCCGGTGAGGGCCAGAAGGCTTCCGTCCTGCTCCTCGCTCGTGGCGAACTTCAGCACCTCCCAGGCCGTTCCCTGGTTCTCGCAGGCGGAATACAGGCCAATGTTCTTGGCGTCTGAGAAGGTATAGCCGTCATCCTGCGCCTCAGCGCCAGGGATCGCGACGGCGCCCCAGTTGACCGCGTCCTTGTAAGCATTGATGGCCCACGGACCGGCCAGCGACATGGCCGACTTGCCCTCAGCAAAGGAGTCGCCTTGGTACACCTCTTTGGAAGCTAGGTTCTCCTGGTAGAGGGTCTCGAACATTGTGGCCACCTGCTTGCCCGCGTCGCTGTCGAAGGTGGCCTTGCCGTCCTCAACCAGCGAGGCACCATTGGAGTTGGCCGCATAGAACGGGTAGAAGTCGAACCACGATTGGAAGAAGTCACTGGCCGGGGAAGGCCAGATGGCGTTCTGTACGGCGCCGGATTCCACCAGTGCCCGTGCGGTGTCGAGGAATTCCGCCTGCGTGGCCAGCTTCGGGTTCTCGGCGTCCAGGCCGGCCGCGGTGAAGATGTCCTTGTTATAGAACAGCACTACCGGGTTCGACTTCCACGGCATCTGGTAGGTCTTGCCGTCGCTGGACTGATACTGGTCGGTCAGGTCCCCGGTGCGCTCCGCGAGGTAGTCGGCACCATCCGGGAAGGAATCCAATGCCACCAGACCGCCCTGCTTCTGGAACTGAGGCACGGCCACCGGGGCGGTATTGAAGACCAGGCAAGGGGCGTTGCCAGCGGTGATGGCAGCGCCGATGACTTCTTCGCTGCTCTTACCGGCCGGGATTTGCTGGCCGGTGACCTGTTCGTCCGGGTTGGCGTTGTTCCAGTCGGCCACCATTTTCTCGGCCCACTGGACTTCGAACTCGTTGTTGGAGTACCAGACCTTAATCGGGCCAGTCGCGGTGAGTGCTCCGCTCGCGTCCTTGCTATCACTCCCCCCGCTACTGCAGGCTGCCAAGACCATACTCCCCGCCACGGCGACGGCCGACATGGTGAGTCGTCGAGCAGTGGTTTTTATGTGCTTCATTGCGTCTCCTCGGAAAGTGACTGTGTTGGTGCAGGTCGTTAGGTTGTGCTGAATCTGACCGGTCCGGTGGAGCCTCGGACCAGAAGCCTTGGCGGGGGAAGAACGATATCCTGCCCGTCGTGGGTGCCAGCGAGCTGGTCAAGCAGAACCGCCGCGGCCAACCGGCCCCACCTGAGCGGATCGGACGAGATCGTGGTCAGCGGTGGATTGAGATACTGGGCAAATTCGGCATTATCGAAGCCGGTAATGGATAAGTCACCTGGCACGGTGAATCCGTGGGTGAGGGCGAACGACTGCCCGGCGGTGGCCATGAGGTCGTTGGCGTAGACGATAGCGGTGGGTCGATCGGGCCGGCGCAGCAAGGCTTCGGTAGCGGTGACTCCCCCAGACGCGGTGAAGTCGGCGTCGGCGAAGAGGTCAGCCGGCAACCCGGCCGCGGAAAGTGCCCTTTCCCACGCCAGACGGCGGCTGCGGCCGTGAACGTAGGCCTGCGCTCCGCCGACATGAGCAATGCGGGTGTGGCCCAGGCCAATGAGATGGTCGACGGCGGCCGTGATTCCGTCCGTGTCATCCGTGCGCAGGGCAGTAAACGGGGAGGGTGTATCCGAACGCTCCAGCGTGACTGCGGGAAGCTTGAGTTCTCGCAGGAGAGCAATCCTGGAATCGTCGTTCCGCATGTCGGTGAGGATTACGCCATCCACCCGTCCACCCTCGACGAGCTTGCGGTAGCTACGCTCTTCCGCGTCGGGATCGGTGGCTATGGTGAGGACCAAAGCGTACTCGTGCTCCGAAAGGGTGGATTCGATACCGGCAATGAAGGCCGGGAAAAACGGGTCTGTACCCAGCAGCTTCAGATCACGAGCGACGACGAGCCCCAACGCATAGGCCTTGGATGAAGAGAACCCCTTGGCGCGCAGGCTCGGCTTCCAACCGAGTTGTTTCGCCGCCTCCACGATGCGCTGGCGGGTCACGTCACTGACGCCCGGTCGGCCGTTGAGCGCGTACGAGACGGCACCCTTGCTCACGCCGGCCGCACGAGCGACGTCGCTGATCGTGACCGCCATGCGCCTGCCTCCTTACAACGACGGGCCAGCGATTTCCATTGCTGAACCGGTTCAGTAAATCCAACTCAACCGGTTAAGTCAGGAACTGTCAAGTGCCTGCGGTCAATCCGGAATTGTAACTTTCAAAACAAATTTTCTTCCCCCGTGCGCACAATCGGATGGCTGCCGTAGCCGGAAAGCGCGCTGCCTGAGGACGAAGACCTCGACTGATCAGGCGCTTTCGGATGCACGATGGGGGGCTGGCCCGAGCGGGTCCACAATATCCCTCCGGAGTTTGCAGCGTGCGGATACCTTGGTAAGTGAAGCGTCCACGTATGACATTTGCTCAGAATCGGCACTAGTGGGGTCGTTGGTCAGGTGTGCCTCAGGCAGCGGCAGCGCGTGCCGACGCCGAGGACGTCGGCGAGGCTGGCCGCTACCGGGCGGGTGACACCTGGCCCGAGGCCGCCCGGTGCGGGCCCCTGCCTCACCAGCGCGGGTGGATCTGCTTTCGCAGGAGCCGATCGTAGATGTCCTGCACGGCCTCGTTGAACGCGACGCTCAGCGGCTCGGCTACGCCCGCAGCGGCATTTGCCTGTGCCTGCGCGACCGAGCGGGCTCCCGGAATCACGGCGCTCACACCGTCGATCTGGGCGACCCAGGCCAAGGCGGCCTGCGCCGGGGTGAGGCCGGCCGGAACCAGGGCCGCGAACTCGGTGGCGGCCTGCAGACCGACCTCGAAGTCGACGCCGGAGAAGGTCTCACCGACGTCGAAATGGCTGCCGTCTCGGTTGTAATTGCGGTGGTCGCTGTCGGCGAACACGGTCTCGCGGGAATATTTGCCGGTGAGCAGCCCGCTGGCCAGCGGAACCCGGGCGATGATGCCGACCCCGGCAGCGCGCGCGGCGGGCAGCACCTCATCGAGCGGCTTGAGCCGAAAAGCGTTCAGGATGATCTGCACCGTTGCGACGCCCGGGTGGCTGATCGCAGCGAGGGCCTGGTCGCAGGTCTCCACGCTCACACCATAGTTCTTGATGACGCCCTCGTCGACGAGGGTGTCGAGAGCGTCGTACACCTCGTCGGACTCAAAGACCGCGCTCGGCGGGCAGTGCAGTTGCACGAGGTCGAGGGTATCCATGCCGAGGTTGGTTCGCGACCGGTCGGTCCACTCGCGAAAATTGGCGAGCACGAAATTCTCCGGCAGCTGTTCGGCCCGGCGACCCATTTTGGTGGCGACGATGATTTCAGCACCTGAGGCGTCGTTCGCAAGAAAATGCCCGATCAGACGCTCGCTGCGGCCGTCACCGTAGACATCCGCTGTGTCGAAGATGGTGATTCCGGCTTCGACGGATGCCGCGAGTACAGCGGCCCCATCGGCGTCGGTCACGGCGCCCCAATCGCCCCCAAGCTGCCAGGTTCCCAACCCGATCACGGAAACAGTGTGGCCGGTTCGTCCAAGAGTGCGTGTTTGCATGTACCCAGCTTAGGCATCGGGTGTGCTTCGCCGACGCAACGGTGCGCCACGGCCCTGACGCGCCGCTTTGCAGAGGCGACCGCCGGCGATCGTGCCGCCGCTAGCGGCTCCCGATGCGTTCCGCGATCAGCGGACCGCCATCCTGCACGCGCTCCCCCGGGTCACCGATGCGCCAGGCTCCCTCGACGGCGGCAAGCGCCCGTGCGAACCGCTCGGGCTCATCGGCGCTGAGCGTAAACAGCGGCTGACCCTTGACGACGGTGTCGCCCGGCTTGGCGTGCAGGTCGATTCCGGCGGCATGCTGCACGGGATCCTGCTTGCGCGCCCGCCCCGCACCGAGCCGCCAGGCGCCGACGCCGAACGGCAGGGCCTGCTGTTCGACCAGCACGCCGCTCCGCTCGGCGAGCACGACGTGAGTCTCACGCGCGACCGGCAACGCGGCATCCGGGTCGCCGCCCTGCGCCCGAATCACGGCACGCCATTTGTCCATCGCTCGGCCATCCGTGAGGGCCGCCGCGACATCGACATCGGTGATCCCGGCCAGGGACAGCATCTCCGCCGCCAGGGCGACGGTGAGCTCCACCACGTCGGCCGGGCCGCCGCCGGCGAGTACCTCGACCGACTCGCGCACCTCGTTGGCGTTCCCGATCGCACGTCCCAGCGGCACGTTCATGTTGGTCAGCAAAGCGGATGTCGCCACCCCGGCATCTTCGCCGAGCTCCACCATCGTGCGTGCCAACTCCCGCGACCGCTCGATGTCTTTCAGGAAGGCGCCGGAGCCGTACTTGACGTCGAGCACGAGTGCGCTGGTGCCCTCGGCGATCTTCTTCGACATGATGGACGACGCGATCAGCGGAATCGACTCGACCGTGCCGGTGATGTCACGCAGGGCGTAGAGCTTGCCGTCGGCCGGGGCCAGGCCGCTGCCGGCCGCGCAGACCACCCCGCCGATCTCCTGCAACTGCTTGAGCATCTCGGCGTTGGTGAGGTTGGCACGCCAGCCCGGGATCGACTCGAGCTTGTCGAGGGTACCTCCGGTGTGGCCGAGGCCGCGGCCGGAGAGCTGCGGCACGGCCGCCCCGAACACCGCGACGAGCGGCATCAGCGGCAGGGTGATCTTGTCGCCGACACCGCCGGTGGAGTGCTTGTCGGTGGTCGGCTTGCCGAGGCCGGCAAAGCTCATCCGCTCGCCGCTCGCGAGCATGGCCATGGTGAGGGCGCGAATCTCGTGACGGTTCATGCCGTTCAGAAAGATTGCCATGGTCATAGCGGCCATCTGCTCGTCGCCGACATAGCCGCGCGTGTATGCGTCGATCAGCCAGTTGATCTGCGGCTCGCTGAGTTCGCCGCGATCGCGCTTGGTGTGAATGAGGTCGACGGCGTCAAACGCTTCGATGGCGGTCATGTGAGACTCCTTAGGAAGCGGTGACTGCGCGGTAGTCGGCGAGTTGCCGCGGTCCGAAGGCATCCGGAAGCACTTCGTCGATGGTCTTGACCCCCGACACGGTTTCGAGCAACATGCCCGGCGCGGAGTGTTCGTAGAGCAGCTGTCGGCAGCGACCGCACGGCATGAGAATGCCGCCGTTGCCGTCGACGCAGGTGAACGCGACGAGCTGGCCGCCACCGCTTCGATGCAGCGCCGAGACCAGACCGCACTCCGCGCAGAGGGTGAGGCCGTAGGAGGCGTTCTCCACGTTGCATCCGCTGATGATCCGCCCGTCTGTGACGAGCGCGGCAACGCCGACCGGAAACTTCGAGTACGGCACGTAGGCGGTCTTCATGGCGGCCAGGGCGACCTCGCGCAGCGCGGCCCAGTCGACGGTCACCGTGCTCACTTGATGTACGGCTTTCCGTCGGCGGCAGGCGCCCGCGAGCGGCCGACGAACCCGGCGACGGCGAAGATCGTCACGACGTAGGGCAACATGAGCATGAATTCGCTCGGAACGGGCGAGCCGATGATGCCCAGCACGTTTTGCAGGTTGGTTGCGAAGCCGAACAGAAGCGCCGCGAGGGTGGCCTTGATCGGATGCCATTGGCCGAAGATCACCGCGGCCAGGGCGATGAAGCCCATGCCGTTGGTCATTTCTTTGTTGAACGCACCGACCGCGCCGAGCGTGAAGTATGCGCCGCCGAAACCGGAGATGACGCCGCCCAGGGTGACGGCGATGAAGCGTGTGCGGTTGACGTTGATGCCGACCGTGTCGGCGGCCTGCGGATGCTCACCCACGGCCCGCACGCGCAGGCCCCACTTCGTGCGAAACAGACCGAAATACACCAGGGCAATCGCGACGTACATGACGTAGACGATGATGGTCTGGCGAAACAGCACCGGACCGATGATGGGGATTTCGCTGAGGAACGGAACGTTGAGCCGGGGAAAGACATCCGGAGAGTTGAGGTTGGCGCTCGGCGCGAGCACCTGCGAGTAGAGAAAACTGGTCAGGCCGATCACGAGCACGTTGAGCACGACACCGACGATGACCTGATCGACGAGGTATTTGAGGACGAAGGCGGCCAGCACCATCGACACGAGCGCACCGGCGACCATGGCCGCTAGCAGGCCGAGGTAGGGGTTGCCCGTGGCGGAGGCCACAACGGCCGAGCTAAAAGCTCCGGCCAGCAGCTGACCCTCAATGGCCACGTTGACGACGCCGGCACGTTCTGAGAGCACCCCCCCAAGGGCGCCGAAGATGAGCGGTGCGCTCAGGGTGACCGTTCCGATCAGCAGTCCGGGCACCGGAATCGTGGAGCCGGACGCCGCCCAAGCCAGAAATCCGACCAGGAACAGAAGCGCGAACAGGATGGTCAACACGATCGGAATCTTGGTATGACGGTAGACCAGCCAGGCCGACGCCGCGGCCATGAGCACGAGGACGACGGCGACGAACACGCCGGTAGCGAAGGTCGGCAGGGCAACCTCGGGCAGTTGGATCAGGTCGCGTCCTTCGGACAGGCGGAAGGTGCTGAGTTCACCGCGCAGGCCGCGCCCGAGCACGACGAACAGAAACAGCGACAGCACGGCGAAGCTGCCGAAGGTGATCGGAATCTTCCAACTGCGAATCTGCGCCGCTGGCTTCACGATCGGGGTCGAAGCCGGAGCGGAGCTCTGTGTGAGAGTGCTCATTTCGCCACCACCTCGTTGGTCTGGCGCGTCTTGACAGCGCGAATTTTGGGTTTCCTGGAGGTGCCGGGTGTGGGCAGGTGGAACATGGCGCGCACCAGCGGCGGGGCCGCGATGAACAGCACGATAAGAGCCTGCACGACCACGACGATATCGATCGGCACACCCTCAGCAGCCTGCATGGCGAACCCACCGGCTTTGAATGCACCGAAGAGGATGCCGGCGGCGAAGATACCCCAGGGTTTTGAACGACCGAGCAGGGCGACGGTGATGGCGTCGAAGCCGATACCAGCATCGATGCCGGACCCGAACCCGGTGGTCACCGTGCCGAGCACCTGATTGATGCCGGCCAGGCCCACGAGCGCGCCCGAGATGGCCATCGCATACAGGTAGACGTTCTTCACGTTGATACCGGCCACCCGAGCCGCGCTCGGGTTCTGCCCGACGGCGCGAAACTGAAACCCGAGGTTGGAGCGACTCAGCAGCCACCAGACGAAAATCGTGGCCGCGACGACCGTGAGAAAACCGGCGTGCAGGTTGTACCTCGGCCCGAACAGGTCGGGAAACACCGCGGTGGCCGCCATGGCCGGGGTCTTCGGGTTGTTGCTCCCTGGAGCCTGCAGGGCGCCCGGGGTGCGCAGCAGGAACTGAATGAGATAGAGGGCCACAAAGTTGAGCATGATCGTGACGATCACCTCGTGGGCTCCGGTACGCGCCTTGAGCAGGCCCACGATTCCGCCCCAGATGGCGCCGCCGAGCAGTCCGGCCAGAATGGCAACGATCAAATGGATGCCAGCGGGCAGCTCCACCGCGAAGGCAACCCACCCTGCGGCCCCGGCAGCGATGAGCATCTGCCCGCGGCCACCGATGTTGAACATGCCGACCCGGAAAGCGAGTCCGACACCGAGACCGGCCGCGATCAGCGGGGTAGCGAAGGTGAGAGTCTCGGTCAATGGGCGAATCGCGGTGAGAAAGTTCGTGGCGCGGAAGTTGTAAATCGAGCCCTGGAACAGGGCGGAGTACGCCCCCGCGACAGCGTCCCAGACGGCTCGAAGCAGGTCGGTCGGACGCGAGAAGAAGTATCCGGCGGTCTCCTGTACGCGTTCATTGGTGAACGCGATCAGTATGGCGCCGACCACGAGCGCGAAGAGGACAGCAAGGACGGAGATCATGGCGCTGCCGCCGGTGATGTCACGCAGCGTCTGGATCCAGCGCTCAGAACCGTCCATCCTGCTGTCACGGCCCGCCGGCGCAGTGGTCGTCGTGGCGCTCACAGTCCGGACTCCGTCGCCGGGGCGTGTTCGCCGGCCATCATGAGGCCGAGCGTGGCGCGGGGGGTGTTACCGGGCACGATTCCCACGATTTCTCCTCGATACATCACCGCGATGCGGTCTGCGAGAGCGACGACCTCGTCGAGCTCGGTGGATACAACGATCACCGGAATGCCGGAGTCCCGGGTTTCGATGATGCGCGTGTGCACGAATTCGATCGACCCGACATCGAGCCCCCGAGTCGGCTGCGCCGCCACGAACAATCGCAGTTCTCGGCTCAGTTCCCGCGCGAGTACGACCTTCTGTTGGTTGCCGCCGGACAGCCGGCCGGCCTCCATCTCACTGCCCTGCGACCGAATATCGAATTCCGCAATCTTCTCCGCGGCGAACTGAGCCCGGAATCCCAGCTGCAGGTTGCCGGCCTTCACGAACGGAGCCCCGGAACTGCGGTCGAGCATGAGGTTCTCGGCGATGCTGAAGTCGGCGATCAGGCCGTCTTCCGTGCGGTCTTCGGGCACGAACCCGACTCCTGAATCAAGAATGTGCCGCACGCTGTAGCCGCGCAACGGTTTCCCGTCGAGTTCGATCAACCCCGTGACGTGCTGCTGCAGCCCCAGCAGGGCTTCGGTCAGCTCGGTTTGGCCGTTGCCCTGCACGCCGGCGATGGCGAGCACTTCACCGGCCTGCACGTCGAAGCTCACACTGTTGACGACGATCTGGTTGCGGGAGTCGATCACCGAGAGGTTTTTCACCGACAGGGCGGTTCCGCGCAGTTCGGGGGCGTTCTTGTGCACCGTCAGCTCGACGGCGCGGCCGACCATGAGCGAGGCCAGCTCCGCGTTCGTCGCGGTCGGCGACGCCTCACCGACGACGGTTCCCAAGCGGATGACGGTGATACGGTCGGCGACGGCGCGCACCTCCCGCAGTTTGTGCGTGATGAACACGATCGAGGTGCCGGACTCGGCGAGCTGTCGCATGATGATCATGAGCTCGTCGGTTTCTTGCGGAGTGAGCACGGCGGTCGGTTCGTCAAAGACCAGCACCTTCGCATCCTGAGACAGCGCCTTGATAATCTCCACTCGCTGCTGCACACCGACCGGCAGGTCCTCGATCAGGGCGTCGGGGTCGATGTCGAAGCCGAAACGGTCAGAGATCTCGCGCACCTTGGCCCGGGCCGCGCTCAGGTCGAGGCGGCCGCCGAAGGTGGTTTGCTCGTGGCCGAGCACGACATTCTCAGCGACGGTGAACACCGGGACGAGCATGAAGTGCTGGTGCACCATGCCGATTCCCGCGTTCATGGCGTCGCCAGGGCCAGCAAACTTCTGCACCACGTCGTCCAGCAGAATATCGCCTTCTTCGGCGTTATACAGGCCGTACAAGACATTCATCAAGGTGGACTTGCCAGCGCCATTCTCACCCAAAAGGGCATGAATTTCACCCGACTCGACGGTGAGGGAGATGTTGTTGTTGGCGACCAGCGCACCAAAGCGCTTGGTGATGCCGCGAAGTTCGAGCTTCATTCATCCTGAATTCTTGGGTCGAGCATGCGGGACTGCACGAGGGACATGAAATGGGGAGGCCGAATACTCGGCCTCCCCATTTCCATGAGCCTATTACTGCTTGGGCGAAGCGGGCGATTCGACCGTGATCGAACCGTCGATGATGCCGGCCTTGATGGCGTCGACGTCGTCGATCATCGACGCGGGAACCTTGGACTCGAAGTCGTGGAACGGTGCGATGCCCACGCCTTCATTATCGAGGGTTCCAACGTAGGCGGTCGCGTCGAACGTACCGGATCCGGATGCCGTCACAACGTCGGACACGGCGAGCTTGATGTCCTTCAGGATGCTGGTGAGGAACACACCGGAGTCGGCGGGGTTGGTCTCGAACAGGTCGGCGTCAACACCGACCATGGCGATGTCCTTACCCGAGCTCTTGATCGCTTCGATAGCGCTCAGGAAGATCGGTCCACCAACGGGCAGGAGCACGTCAGCATTCTGGTCGATCAGGGCCTGGGCCTTGGCGAGCGATTCGACGCCGGCCGCGAAGCCACCGGTGAACGATCCGGTCTGCGAGGCGACGTCCCAGCCGATCGTCTGAACGGAGGTGCCGTTCTGGTCGTTGTAGTATGCGACGCCGTCAGCGAAGCCGTCCATGAAAATGGTGACCGGGGGGATCTGCAATCCGCCATAGGTACCTACGACGGCGGTCTTGCTGTATCCGGCAGCGGCATAACCGGCCATGAATCCGGCCGGTGCCGTGTCGAACAGAATGGGCTTGATGTTCGGCGCGTCAACCTTGCCGTTGAAATCCAGGTCGGCATCGTTGTCGATGATGGCGTAATTCACTTCGGGGTTGGCCAGAGCCGACTCCACGGTGGCGGCGGCGAGGTTGAAACCGACCGTCACGATGAGGTTGCAGCCCTGGTCGACCAGGTTCTGAACGTTCGACTGGTAGTCGGTCTCCGCTGCGGATTCAACAGTTTTCGGCGTCACGCCAAGTTCGGTGGAGGCCGCGGTGAGGCCCTCGAAGCCGAGCTGGTTGAAGGACTGGTCGTCGAATCCGCCCTCGTCGGACACCATGCAGGGCAGGAAGTCGCTGGCGGCGGCGGCGTTGGTGCCGTCGGTGGTTGCGGGCGCTTGAGCACAGGCGGCGAGCATCGCCACGGTACCGAAGATGGCAAGACCGGCAAGTACGGTCTTACGGGACGAAATTGTCAAGAGGGCCTCCAGTGTGCTGCCCAGCGCGATCGCACGGGCGTGATGCGATCCACGTTACCCAATCTGGCGCTGCGCAGATGAGCAATGTGGGTGCGCGACCGAGTCGTTACCAAGCCGCGACATTGTGGAACCGAATCTCCCGCTATTGGGGCGAACTCGGGCCCGTCACGGTGATGATCCCCGCTATGATCGCGGACCGTATCTGCTCGATTTCGCCGACCAATTCCACCGAGACCAGGGCGGACTGATCATGGAAGTCAGCGATTTCGACGCCGCCGTTTTCGAGCGTGCCGACGAACGGCGCATTGTCGAAGTTACCGTCCAGGTCGGCTCCGATCGCTTCCACGACCGCCGCCGACGTATTTTTCAGCACGCTGGTGAGCACGACCGACTGAAACTGGGCCGGCAGGGTGACGTATCCGTCGTTGTCGACCCAAATAATGGAGACGCCCGGGGTCTCGATCGCAGCAGCCGCTGCGCCCTGCCCCACCTGGCCCGCCACCGGCAGGATGATGTCGGCGCCCAGGTCGATGAACGACTGGGCGAGAGCCTTCCCCTTGTTGACGTCCTCGAAGTCGCCCGTGAAACTGCCGTCCTGGGTGTCCTTGTTCCAGCCGAGCACCTGCACGGCAACTTTGTGCTTGTCGTTGTACATGGCGACGCCGTCGACAAAGCCGTCCATGAACAGGGTGACAGGCGGCTGGTTGCCGCCACCGAAGGTGGCCACAATGCCGGTCTTGCTCACGCCGGCGGCGAGGTAGCCGGCTAGAAACGCGGCCTGGGCCGTGTCGAAGACGATCGGTTTCACGTTGGGCGCGTCGACGACTTCGTCGACGATCGCGAAGTGCACGTCGGGGTTGGCGGTCGCCTCGGCGAGGGTGGCGTCGGCGAGTTCGAAGCCGACGGTGAGGACGAACTGGCATCCGGTCGCGACGGCCTGACTCACGTTGGGCGCCAGGTCGGTCTCCGACGTCGACACGATCGCCTCGGTGTCGATGTTGTACTTCGTCGCCGCCTCCTGCAGCCCCTCCCAGCTGGACTGGTTGAATGAGCGGTCATCGAGCCCACCCGAGTTCGTGACCATGCGGGCGCAATAGTCCGGCGCCGTCGCATCCGTTGTCGCGGTGGGTGTCGGCGCCTGCGCGCAACCGGCCAGCAGCACAGCGGATACCGCGAGGGCAGAAACAGCAATCAAGCGACGCATTGACACTCCCTTAATCATGAACTGGAATTCTAGCCAGAACTGGGCTAGAGCACGTCGCTGGAACCGGACAGCTTGAGCGCGTCGACAACCGCCTTGACCTTTTGGGCGTTCGCGCTCGTCGTGACCAGCAGGGCATCCGGGGTGTCAATGACGACGATATCTTCGACACCGATGAGCGCGATCATACGACCGGTGTGGCTGACCACGATGCCGCTCGACGAGTCGGCGAGCACCCGGGCACCGTCGCCGAGGATGGCGAGGTTGGACTTGCGGCCGCCGGAATGCAGCTTGGCGATCGACGCGAAGTCGCCGACGTCGTCCCAGTCGAACTGGCCGGGAATCACCACGAGCTTGCCGGCCGCGGCGGCCGGTTCAGCGACCGAATAGTCAATGGCGATCTTCTTGAGGGTCGGCCAGACCTGATCGACCACGGCGCCGCGGGCCGGGGTGTCCCATGCCTCGGCGAGCCTCATGAGCCCGGCGTGCAACGCGGGCTCAGTCGACGCGATCTCGGCCAGCAAGCGGTCGGCGCGGGCGATGAAGATCCCCGCGTTCCACAGGTAATTGCCATCGGCGAGGTACCGTTCAGCGACCTCGGGGATCGGCTTCTCCACGAAGGAGTCGACGGCCAGTGCGGTCGGGGCGCCATCGACCGCCAGCGCGGCGGCGCTCTTGATGTAGCCGAAGCCGATCGCGGCTTCGGTCGGCCGGATGCCGATCGTGACGATATAGCCAGCATCCGCCGCGGCCACCGCCTCCGTCACGGCCGAGCGGAACAGGGCGTCGCCCTTGATGACCTGGTCCGCCGGGAACGATCCAATGATCACTCCGGGTTCGCGCAGCTGCAAGATAGCCGCCGCGAGGCCGATTGCGGCGGTCGAGTCGCGTGGTTCGCTCTCGAGCACGACGTTCGGGTCGGCCAGTTCGGGCAACTGCTGTTCGACGGCGGAGCGGTGGGCACGCCCGGTGACGACCATGATGCGCTGCTCGCTCGAGAGCGGAACGAGACGATCCCAGGTGTCGCGCAGCAGCGTCTGGCCCGAGCCGGTGAGGTCGTGCAGAAATTTGGGGGCGTCCGCTCGTGACAGCGGCCACAGACGGGAGCCGATGCCGCCGGCGGGAATCACGCTGTACAGGCGGTCGATGGGCTCACTGGACGTAATCATTGGTCCAGACTATCGGGCGGCCCCGACACGACTGTTCATGCGCCGGTCACCCGGCGGCAATGCCCGTTACCTAGTCTCCAATCATGCGGATCGCAGTCATCAGCGAAAGTTTTCTCCCCACCATCAGCGGGGTGACCACCAGTGTCTGCAAGGTTCTGGAGCACCTGGCCGCCACCGGACACGACGCCATGGTCATCGCGCCCGCCGGCGCTCCGGCCGAATATGCCGGATTTCCGGTGCACACCGTCTCCGCGTTCAACTACCGCGAGTTTCCGGTCGGCATGCCGAGTCCTCAGGTGCAGAAGCTGCTCGCCGATTTTCGCCCCGATGTGTTGCATGCCGCGTCGCCGTTTCTGCTCGGGGCCCAGGGCATCAGTGCGGCCAACCGGCTCGACATTCCCTCTGTGGCGATTTTTCAAACGGATGTCGCCGGCTACGCTCACCGAAATCATCTCGGCCCCGCCGCCGCGCTGGCCTGGCGATTTGTGAAATGGGTGCACGAGGGCGCCACCCGCACCCTGGTGCCGTCATCGTCGTCGATGGCGGCGCTGCTGCGCCTCGGCGTGCCGCGGCTGGCCCTGTGGACCCGCGGCGTCGACCTTACGGGGTTCCACCCGAACCTGAAGAACGATCCGGCGGTCACGGCACTGCGGGAACGAATTGCGCCGCTCCCGCGTGCTCCGCACGCCGAGGGCGCCGCTCGCGACGTGATCGTCGGGTATGTCGGTCGAATGGCTCCGGAGAAGCAGGTGGAGCGGCTGCGTGCGCTGCGCGGGATTTCGGGCATCCGTTTGGCCCTCGTCGGTGACGGGCCCAGCGTTCCGTCGATACAGCGTGCCCTCGCGGATCTGCCGGTCACCTGGCTGGGACGACTCTCCGGCCGCGAACTCGCCGTCGCCTACGCGAGCTTTGACGTGTTCGTGCACGCGGGCACCGAGGAGACCTTCGGTCAGACCATTCAAGAGGCGCACGCCGCCGGGCTGCCCGTGGTGGCCCCGCACGCGGGCGGTCCGATCGACCTCGTGGCGCACGGCGAGAACGGCTACCTGTTTCGCCCCGACGACGACCGCGATCTGCGGCACTGGGTGTGCCGCCTCGTGCGTGACCCCATGCTGCGTGCACGCATGGGCGAAGCCGGGCGTCGCGCTGTACTGGGGCGCTCCTGGCCGACGGTCTGCGCCGAACTGGTCGACTACTATGAGCAGGCTGTCGACGAGCGCCTGGCCGTGCGCGCCGACACACACATACCACCTTCGATGCAGCGTTAGGCCACCCTAACCGGCACGAGTGGGCTGACCGCTTGTAGAATAATGACATGTGCTTATAGCGCATTCTCGGTCTCATCAAAGAGCCATTATTCAGCCAGGGAGGGTTGTTCATGCCACAGACGGCAGGAACCCTAGATTCTCAGCAGAAGACGACGTCACGTCGCCCCGCCGGCACCCTGTATCGGGGTAACACGGGCATGTGGTCGTGGGTATTGCACCGCATCACCGGCGTCGCGATCTTCTTCTTTCTGCTCGTTCATATTCTCGACACGGCACTCGTGCGGGTCAGCCCCGAAGCGTATAACGCGGTCATCGCGCAGTACCAGACGCCGATCATGGGTCTCGGTGAGGTCGCACTCGTCGGCGCCATCGTGTTCCACGCGTTCAATGGACTGCGCATCATTCTGATCGACTTCTGGAACGCCAAGTACCAGCGGGTGCTGTTCTACGTCGTCATCGGCCTCTGGGTCGTCACCATGCTGGCATTCGTGCCGCGCCACCTCATCAACGTGTTCAGCCACTAGGGGGCGACAGACATGACTTCAACAATCGAAGCTCCACGCAGCCCGTATAGCCGCAGCACGAAAAAGAGCGGTGTCAACTGGGAAAAGTGGGGCTGGATCTACATGCGTGTCTCCGGCGTCGTGCTGGTCGTGCTCATCTTCGGCCACCTGTTCGTCAATCTCATGATCGGTGAGGGCGTCAGCGCCCTGAACTTCGCGTTCGTCGCCGGCAAGCTCACCAACCCGTTCTGGATGGTCTGGGACATCATCATGCTCTGGCTCGCGCTCATTCACGGCGGCAACGGCATGCGCACCCTGGTCAACGACTACGCCACCTCGCGGATCAGCCGCGGCATCTTGAAGGTCGCGATTCTGGTCAGCGTTGTCTCGCTGATCGTGCTCGGCACCCTCGTGGTGTTCACCTTCGATCCCTGCCCCGCCGGTGCGCCCGCCAACCTCGTCGCCTCGTTCTGTACGTCCCTCTAGGAGCTGCACTCATAAATATGACTTCTTCCACAACGCCTCCCGGCGCTACTCCAACTTCGGAGGCCACCGTCGTAGACGGCGTGCACTACCACCAGCACGACATCGTCATCGTGGGAGCGGGGGGAGCGGGCATGCGTGCCGCCATCGAAGCCGGCCCCAACGCCAGCACGGCGGTCATCTCCAAGCTCTACCCGACGCGTTCGCACACCGGTGCGGCGCAAGGCGGAATGGCTGCCGCCCTCGCCAACGTCGAGGAAGACAACTGGGAGTGGCACACCTTCGACACGATCAAGGGTGGCGACTACCTGGTCGACCAGGATGCCGCCGAGATCCTAGCCAAGGAAGCCATCGACGCCGTCATCGATCTCGAGAACATGGGCTTGCCGTTCAACCGCACCCCGGATGGCAAGATCGACCAGCGGCGCTTCGGCGGTCACACCCGCGACCACGGCAAGAGCCCGGTTCGCCGCTCCTGCTACGCCGCCGACCGCACCGGCCACATGATTTTGCAGACGCTCTATCAGAACTGTGTCAAGCGCGGCATCAACTTCTTCAACGAGTACTACGTGCTCGACCTCGTCATGACCAACGTCGATGGTGTCGACCAGCCGTCGGCCGTGGTCGCCCTCGACCTGTCGACCGGCGAGCTGCACGTGTTCCAGGGCAAGGCGTTCATTTTCGCCACCGGCGGTTTCGGCAAGATCTACAAGACCACCTCCAATGCGCACACCCTCACCGGTGACGGTGTCGGTATCGTCTGGCGCAAGGGCCTGCCGCTCGAGGACATGGAATTCTTCCAGTTTCACCCGACCGGCCTGGCCGGGCTGGGCATCCTCCTGACCGAGGGAGCCCGCGGCGAGGGAGCCATTCTGCGGAACGCGAGCGGTGAGCGGTTCATGGAACGGTACGCGCCGACGATCAAGGACCTCGCGCCGCGTGACATCGTCTCGCGCTGCATGCTCAAGGAGGTCGCTGAGGGTCGCGGCGCCGGGCCGGAGAAGGACTACCTGTATCTGGACTGCACGCACCTCGGCAAGGAGCTGCTCGAGACCAAGCTGCCCGACATCACCGAGTTCGCCCGCACCTATCTCGGCGTCGACCCGGTCACCGAGCCGGTACCGGTCATGCCGACCGCGCACTACGCGATGGGCGGCATCCCCACCAATGTGAAGGCCGAAGTCTGGCGCAACAACGAGCAGGTCGTTCCCGGCCTGTACGCCGCCGGCGAATGCGCCTGCGTCTCGGTGCACGGCTCCAACCGTCTCGGCACCAACTCGTTGCTCGACATCAACGTGTTCGGCAAGCGCGCCGGCATCAACGCGGTCGAGTACGTCAAGACGGCCGAGTTCGTTCCGCTGCCGGAAGACCCGGCCAAGGAGGTGCGCGAACTGCTGGAAGGTATCCGCTCATCGACTGGAACCGAACGCATTGCCGTGCTTCGCAAGATTCTGCAGGAGGAGATGGACAAGAAGGCTCAGGTGTTCCGCACCGACGAGTCGCTCGCCGAGGTCACCGAGACCATCCACCTGCTGCGCCAGCGTTACAAGAACATCGGTGTGCAGGACAAGGGCCGTCGGTTCAACACCGACCTGCTCGAGGCGGTCGAACTGGGCTTCCTGCTCGACCTCGCCGAGGTCGTCGTGTACTCCGCCCGCAACCGCAAGGAAAGCCGCGGCGGACACCAACGCGAAGATTACCTCGTGCGCGACGACGAGAACTACCTTAAGCACACCATGGCGTACCTCCAGGGTGACGCCATGAGCGCGGATGCCGCCGACCACATCAAACTCGACTGGAAACCGGTTGTCATCACCCGCTACCAGCCGATGGAGAGGAAGTACTAGTGAGTTCCGCCACGATTGATCAGAAGCCCGTCGTTCCTGAGGAGATCAAGTCCTTCACGGTCACGCTCATTATTCGTCGCTTCAACCCGGAGGTCGACGACGAGCCGCACTGGCAGGACTTCGATGTGCAGATGTACCCGACCGACCGTGTGCTCGACGCGCTGCACAAGATCAAGTGGGAACAGGACGGTTCGCTGACCTTCCGTCGCTCCTGCGCACACGGCGTCTGCGGCTCGGACGCCATGCGCATCAACGGCCGCAACCGCCTGGCCTGCAAAACGCTCATGAAGGACCTCGACATCACGAAGCCCATCTACGTGGAGGCCATCAAGGGCCTGCCGCTGGAGAAGGACCTCATCGTGGACATGGAGCCGTTTTTCGACTCGTTCAAGGCGGTGCAGCCGTTCCTCATGAACAGCGTCACCCCGGAGAAGGGTAAGGAACGCATTCAGACGGTCGCCCAGCGCGCCCGTTTCGACGACACCACCAAGTGCATCCTGTGTGCAGCGTGCACGTCGAGCTGCCCGGTGTTCTGGACCGACGGCCAGTACTTCGGGCCGGCCGCAATCGTCAATGCGCACCGGTTCATCTTCGACTCCCGCGATGAGAATGCGGCCGTGCGCCTGGACATTCTCAACGACAAGGAAGGCGTGTGGCGTTGCCGCACGACCTTCAACTGCACGGAAGCCTGCCCACGCGGTATCCAGGTGACCCAGGCCATCGCCGAAGTCAAGCAGGCCATTATGCGCGGCAAGGCATAGCCGATTGATTGTGTGACAGACACCCTCGTCGATTCGACGGGGGTGTCTGTCATTGTGTGGGCAGCGGATGCCGCGTGCGGCTGCCCTCGCCGCCACACCGGGCACTGCGGTTAAGCTGACACCGTGAAAGAGCTGGTAGAGCGCATCCTGGCCTGGCGCCCCGTGCGGGTGCTGACCCATTTCAACACCGTGGGTGGCGGAATCCTGGCCGCCGGAATGTCGTACCAGGCCATCTTCGCCATTTTCGCCGCCGTCTGGGTGGGCTTCTCTATCGCTGGGCTCGTTCTGACCGCGAACCAGGGGCTGCTCAACGCCCTGTACGCCATCATCAACCAGTCGATTCCGGGTCTGATCGGCACCGACGGCATCATCGATCCGGAGGTGCTCGCCACTGCGGGCATCCTGACCTGGACCGGCACCATCGCCCTGGCCGGACTGCTCCTGACCGCTCTAAGCTGGCTCTCGACCACCGCGCAGGCCGTACGGACCATCTTCGGCATGCCCCCACAGACCACTTTCTTCATCTGGGTCAAGCTGCGCGAGCTCGGTCTCGGGCTGATCTTCGGACTCGCCCTGGTCGTGTCGGCGCTCGTCTCCCTCGCGAGCACCGCGCTGCTCGGCGCCCTGTTTCGCCTCTTTCAGATTGCGCAGGACTCGTTCTTCTACGAGGCATCCGCCCGCGGCATCGGCCTCGCTGTCGTGCTCATCATCGACATGCTCACCCTCGCCGGCTTGTTCCGGGTGCTGTCGCGGGTGCGCATTCCGTTGCGACGACTGCTCGCCGGGGCGCTGCTCGGCGCTGTCGCCCTCGGACTCCTGAAAATTCTCGGTGGAGTGCTCCTCGGTGGCGCCAGCCGCAACCCGCTGCTGGCGACCTTCGCCGTGATCATCGGTCTGCTGGTCTGGTTCAACCTCGTGAGTTCCGTGACACTCATCGCCGCCTCGTGGATCGCGGTCGGCATGGCCGACGCCGGCATTCCGCCGCACATGCTGAGCGCCGATGAGGCCGCAGACCGGCAGGAGAAACGGATGCACGACGCCCTCCGGTTGACCGCGCAGGCCGAGCTCACGGCAGCCAGGGCCGACTTCGATGCGTCGCCGTGGTATGCCCGGTGGGCCGCCGGCCGTCGACTGAGGGCGGCGGAAGCGCGGGTGGCCGAGTACGCCCTGGCCGATGCGGCAGACGCGCGCTAACTAGACTTGACCCATGTCTTCAGCCAAACCCCTGCGCATTGCCAGTATCAACACGAACGGGGTACGGGCCGCGTACCGCAAGGGCATGGGCGACTGGCTGCACACCCGTGATGTGGACATTCTTGCCATTCAAGAGGTGCGCGCCTCGACCGAAGACCTCGAGGGTCTGCTGGGGCCGGACTGGAACATTCTGCACGATGCCGCCACCGCCAAGGGCCGGGCCGGTGTCGCCCTCGCCAGCCGGGCGGGCGCATCCATTCACCGGGTTGCCCTCGGCGCCGAAGAGTTCGACAGCGCCGGCCGCTGGCTCGAAGCCGACTACGAGGTCGACGGCCAGATGATCACCGTCGTGAGCACCTACGTGCACTCCGGCGAGACCGACACCCCGAAGCAGATCGAGAAGTACAAGTTTCTCGACGCCATGTTAGCCCGGCTGCCCGAGCTGACCGAGCACAGCCCGCTCGCGCTCGTGCTGGGCGACCTCAACGTGGGCCACCGCACGCTCGACATCAAGAACTGGCGCGGCAACAAGAAGCACGCGGGTTTTCTGCCGGAGGAGCGGGAGTATTTCGACCGTATCCTCGGAAGCGAGGGCGACCCGCACTACAACGCGGGGGCCGGACTGGGCTGGGTCGACGTCGGACGTAGGTGGGCCGGAGAGGTCGAGGGGCCGTACACCTGGTGGTCTCAGCGCGGCAAGGCCTTCGACACCGACACCGGGTGGCGCCTCGACTACCAGCTCGCCAGCCCGCAGCTGGCGGCATCCGTTCTGAACTATGCGGTCGACCGGGCCGCAGCATACGACCAGCGCTGGAGCGACCACTCCCCCGTCGTCGTCGACTATGACCTCTCGAAAGACGCACGCTCGTGACCAAACCCCGCCTCTATTCGGGCATGCAGCCCTCCGCCGAGTCCCTGCAGATCGGCAATTACATCGGCGCGCTCCTGAACTGGAAGTCGCTGCAGCAGACGCACGACGCGTTCTTCTCCATCGTCGACCTGCACGCCATCACCGTCGCACAGGAGCCCGCCAAGCTACGCGAGAACACGCGCGGCACGGCCGCGCAGTACATCGCGGCTGGCATCGACCCGTCGGCCTCGACGCTGTACGTGCAGTCGCACGTCGCCGCGCACGCGCAGCTGGCCTGGGTGCTCAACACCATCACCGGGTTCGGTGAGGCGAGCCGCATGACGCAGTTCAAGGACAAGTCCGTGCGGCACGGCGCCGACGCGACATCCGTTGGCCTGTTCGCCTACCCGACGCTGATGGCGGCGGACATCCTGCTGTACCAAACCACGGTGGTGCCGGTCGGGGAAGATCAGCGCCAGCACGTGGAACTCACCCGCGACCTCGCCCTGCGCTTCAACTCACGGTTCGGCGACACCTTCACTATTCCCGAGGTGGCGATTGTGAAGGAGACCGCGAAGATCTACGACCTGCAGAATCCCACGTCGAAAATGTCGAAGTCGGCCGAGTCGCATGCCGGTATCATCTGGCTGCTCGATGAGCCCGGCGTCACCCGGAAGAAGATCATGCGGGCCGTGACGGATGCCGACGGCGGCGTAATCTTCGACCGCGAGAACAAGCCGGGTGTGGCCAACCTGCTCACGATCTACTCCGTGCTCGCCGGCGAGTCGATCGAGTCGATCGAGAACGAATACGCTGGCCGCGGGTATGGCGACCTGAAAAAGGGGCTCGTCGAGGTGGTTCTGGGTACGTTCGATCCGATCCGCCAGCGCGTGGCCGAGCTGCTGGGTGACCCGGCCGAGCTCGACCGGGTTCTCGCGTCCAACGCGGCCCGGGCCTCTGATGTCGCCAATGAGACCCTGGCCACCGTCTACGACCGCGTCGGCTTTCTACCCCCTCGCTAATGCAGCCGTTCTCGCTCTCCTCACCGCTGGTACTGCTGGACGAGCTAGCGGCCAGCGACACCGACCGCGTCTTCGACTACTGCCAGGACACGATCTTCGAACGCTATTTGACCGTTCCGTGGCCCTACGAACGTGCACACGCCGAGGGATTCATCCTCGAGTATGTTCCCGACGGTTGGCTGTCGGATCGGGAATACACCTGGGCGCTGCGGGACCCTGCCGGGCCAGGACTTCTGGGCGTGATTGGGCTACGCCTGACAGGCGAATCCGTCGCGGCGGACGCATCCGTTCACCGGGTGGGGTCAATCGGATTCTGGCTGGGTGCCCCGCACCGTGGCCGCGGGCTCATTCCCGAAGCGCAACGGCTCGTCGCCGATTGGGCATTCGCACAGGCGATTATCGATGATCTGCACTGGGAGTGCCTGCTCGGAAACGTCGCGTCAGCCCGAGCTGCGTGGAAGTCGGGGTTTCGATATACCGGCGTCGCGCCGTCCGTCGCCGCCTACCGCGACAAAAGCTACCCCGACTCGTGGCACGGCCACCTCGCAGCCGGCGATGACCGCAGCCCGCAGCCCGGCTGGCCCGCCGCGGCCCTCGCCCGATGACCGTGCCGCGGGTTGTGCTGTTTGACCTCGACGACACCCTGTTCGCGCACCGGGACGCGGTCGCTGTGGGCATTCTGCTGCACCTCGACCGGGTCGGCGGCGCCTTTGCGTCCGGCGACCGAACGGCGGCGACCGTGCTGTGGAACGCGCTCGAGGAGGAGCATTATCACTCCTACCTCGCCGGCGATTTGGACTTTGCCGGTCAGCGCCGCGCCCGGGCCCAGGATTTCGCGGCGTCATTCCGCATCGCACTGACCGACACCGAGGCGGATCTGTGGTTTGACGAGTATTTCGAGAGCTACCGGTCCAGTTGGCGGCTGCACGACGACGCGCTCCCCTGCATCGATAAGCTGGCCGAGATGATTCCCGGGGTGCGTTTTGGCCTCATCACGAACGGCGACCCGGTTTTTCAGGGCGAGAAGATTCGTCGCGTCGGCCTGGCCGACCGGTTCGAGCATGTCGTCACCTCGGGTGCGCTCGGTTTTGCCAAGCCCGACGCACGCATCTTTGAGCACGCCTGCGCGCTGTTCGACGTGCCCGTGGAGTCGGCGGTCTACGTCGGGGATCGATTACGCACGGATGCGCTGGGCGCGGCCGCTGCGGGGCTGACCGGTGTCTGGCTCGACCGAGCCGGCGCATCCGCTATGGGCCCTGCCGACACAGATGATGCCGCACGCCTCGGAGTTCTCCGCATCGACACTCTCACCCGCCTGCCAGGCCTGTTTGCCGCCCTCCATGGGGCATAACTCCTGCAAATTGCCACCTTCGCTCGGTGAGGCCTCGCATTGCGGGCTTCTCTTCCGGCTTATGCAAAATCTGCAGGAGTTACGCGCCACGGATGCCCGTTGTCTGGGCGGCAGTGAAAACTCGGGGACTCCCATACCGGCAAATGTCGACGAGCTTCTGAATTGCCCGAAGCACGCCCTCCGGATCGAACATGATGTCTTGATAGAGCACGCGGAGTGTGACATAGCCGAGGGCTGCCAGCAAACGGTCTCGGGTGCGGTCGCGAATGTGCTCCTCCCAGGCTTTGTGGTGACTCTGGCTGTCCGCCTCAACGACCACACAGCCCTCGACCAGTAGATCGACCCGGCCGACCCGGTCGATGTGCACCTGGATGTCGCAGCGGTACCCGGCGGAACGAAACAGGTCGCGCACGATGGACTCCTGGCCGGCATCCACTCGCGCATCGATGCGGGACCGCAGCCCACCATGCTTCTCGGGGACATGGGCGAAGATGTCATCGAGGTCGGTTGCCCGAATCTTGTGCTCGTGTAGGGCGGTGTCGAGCGCCGCGAGAGCAAAGCGAGGTTCCTGACACTGGATAATCTGGGCGAGGGCGTCGCGGGGCCCGACGCAGTACTCGGTGCCATCAGTTCTGTCGATGAGCGGCCACCAGTGCAGCTCGACGCCGTCCCGCGGAGCGGCCGCCAGCGGAACGTGACGATTTTGGGGACTGCGCAGACGAGAGCCCTCGCGCGGGATATGCACGTGGGTGAATTGCGAATCGAAGGCAAAGAAGCCGATCTCCCGGGCCGCCGAAACGCAGGCTTCGCGCCCGCCGACGCGAACCGCCTCGAGGGTGTGGCGATCGGTTCCCGGCAGAGCGTAGTGATCGCGGCGGACTCGGATGAGCGTATTGCTCCGCACTGCAGCCGTGATGTGTTTGGCTCGCATGCCGCTGTTCAATAGATCTTGTCGGCTGACGATGCGGCACTGGCCAGCGAGGGAGGTCAGGAATGGGTTCATGCAGACGATCGTCGTCATTTTCCAGTGGCTGTGACCTCCCCGCAACCAATCTGGGAACAGCACTTCCAGCCGCCTGTGCATAACTCTTCCGTGCTTACTCTTTCGAGTTTATTCTTCCGTGTCACACCACTCGCGAGAGCGCCTAACTCCTGCAATCTCCCCACAAGTCCGCAATCTGACCCGGAAGCACTCGGGTCGGCCGGACCGAGATATCAAATTGCAGGAGTTACGCGATTGGGCCATCCCGGAGTGAAAACGGTCACCCAGAAGGGCGGTCGAGCCGAATTGATGGATCACCGGGCAGTCACCAAGGCATAACTCCTGCAGATTGCACGCGCTGTGTCTACGGACCGCGAAAACACGGACCTCCGGAAAGTTGACACGGCAATTTGCAGGAGTTATGCGCCCTGGGAGATGGGGAGCGGCCCGGCCGGTGGAAGGGGTGAGGCTAACGCACGTCTTCGTCTACCCAGTCCAGGGTTTTCGTGACTGCTTTTTTCCAGTTGCGCAGCAGGCGGGCTGCTTCCTCCGGCTCCATCGAGGGCTCCCAGCGGGCGTCTTCCTGCCAGTTGGAGCGCAGGTCATCAAGGCCGCTCCAGAAGCCCACGGCGAGGCCGGCCGCGTAGGCGGCGCCGAGCGCGGTGGTCTCGGCGACGACCGGGCGCACGACGGGCACGCCGATGATGTCGGCCTGGAACTGCATGAGCAGGTCGTTCACCGTGGCACCGCCGTCGACCTTGAGCTCGGTCAGCGGCACCCCGGAGTCCGCGTTGACCGCGTCGAGCACCTCCCGGGTCTGATAGGCGATGGCCTCGAGTGCTGCACGGGCGATGTGACCCTTGTTCACGTAGCGGGTGAGGCCGACCAGGGCGCCGCGGGCGTCCGACCGCCAGTACGGCGCGAACAGGCCGGAGAAAGCCGGCACGAAGTACGCCCCGCCGTTGTCCGTGACCGTCTTGGCCAGGTCTTCGATCTCGTTGGCGTTCTTGATGATGCCGATCTGGTCGCGCATCCACTGCACGAGCGAGCCGGTGACAGCGATCGACCCCTCCAGGGCATAGTGCACCGGGGCGTCGCCGAGCTTGTACCCCACGGTGGTGAGCAAGCCGTTCTTCGAGTGGATGATCTCGGTACCGGTGTTGAAGATCAGAAAGTTTCCGGTGCCGTAGGTGTTCTTCGCCTCGCCCTGGTCGAAGGCGGCCTGGCCAAAAGTCGCCGCCTGCTGGTCGCCGAGGATTCCGGATATCGGCACCTCGCGCAGCAGGCTGTGCCCGCTTGCAGTGCCGTACACCTCGGAGGACGACTTGATCTCGGGCAGCATCGACTTCGGCACGTCGAAGATGCTGAGAATCTCGTCGTCCCACTGCAGGGTTTCGAGGTCCATGAACATGGTGCGGCTGGCGTTGGTGACGTCGGTCGCGTGGACGCCGCCCTCGATGCCGCCGGTCAGGTTCCAGAGAACCCAGGAATCCGTGGTGCCGAACAGGAGGTCGCCGGCATCCGCTCTCGCGCGTGCTCCCTCAACGTTTTCCAGGATCCAGACGATCTTGGTTCCGGAGAAGTAGGTGGCCAGTGGTAGACCGACCTTCGCTTTGAACCGGTCGACGCCACCATCCGCTGCCAACCGGTCGACGATGGGCTGGGTCCGGGTATCCTGCCAGACGATGGCGTTGTAGACGGGCACGCCGGTGTTTTTGTCCCAGACGACAGCGGTTTCGCGCTGGTTGGTGATGCCGACGGCTTCGATGTCGTGGCGGGTGATGTTCGCCTTCGATAGCGCCTGGCCGATGGCCTCACGGGTGTTGTCCCAGATTTCCTTCGGGTCATGCTCGACCCAGCCGGCCTGCGGCAGAATCTGTTTGTGCTCGAGCTGGCCGGTCGAAATGATCGAGCCAGCCTTGTCGAAGACGATCGCGCGGGAGCTGGTGGTTCCCTGGTCGATGGCGAGAATGTATTTGGCCATGTGTAACTCCTTTGTTGTTCCAGGTGAGAAAGCAAGTTTTACGACTACAGCGCATGCTGCAAAATATGTGAGCGGGCTTAGCCCAGGATGGGCAGCAGCACCCCCGACGAAGCTCCGGCAAGGACCCCGCCGATGATGGGACCAACGACCGGCACCCAGGCATAGGACCAGTCGCTGCCCCGCTTGCCCTTGATCGGCAGGAGGAAGTGCGCGATGCGAGGGCCGAGGTCACGCGCCGGGTTGATCGCGTACCCGGTCGGCCCACCGAGCGAGGCGCCGATGGCGATCACGAGCAGGGCCACCGGCAGTGCACCCAGGGCGGCGAGGCCGCCGGCGTCCCCGTTCCGGCCGAAGCCGATGACCACGAAGACGAGCAGGAAGGTGCCGATGATCTCGGTGACGAGGTTCCAGCCGTAGGAGCGGATGGCCGGCCCTGTCGAGAAGACACCGAGCTTGTTGGCGGCATCCGGTTCCAGGTCGAAGTGCTGCTTGTAGGCGAGCCAAACGACGACGGCACCGAGAATGGCACCGATCATCTGCGCACCGATGTAGGTGAGCGTCGACGCGACGTTGACCGGTACACCGGACCCGAAGGTCTCGGCCCCGCTCGCGACGAGGCCGAGCGTGACGGCCGGGTTCAGGTGGGCACCGGAGTTGTAGGCGGCGATCACACCGGCGTAGACCGCGAGGCCCCACCCGATCGTGACCATGAGGAACCCACCGCCCAAGCCCTTGTTCTTGGCGAGCGCCACGTTGGCGACCACACCGCAACCGAGGAGCACGAGGATGGCCGTTCCCACGACCTCTGACATAAAGACGACACCTATATTGTCCACATTGACCTTTCAGATGGGGAGTGCTGTTCGCCGATCGACCTTGTTGTCGAGTGCGGCAGTCGAGCACCTTGTCTAAAAGGTATCGGCGCGCGCGCCGGCCCCGGCCGATTTCCACTGCACGTTCGTGCAGATTGCCGGCCGGGTGCTGCGGCTACGAGACCAGGGCGTTGTTGTGGCTGACCGGGCCGAGCTCGACCCCGTGCACGTCGCTCAGGATTCGGCGAGTCAACTCGATCTCCTCGGCCCGACGCCCGGCATCCCAGCCGAGAACGGGGGCGACCACGAGCGTCAACTCCTCGATCAACGGCGTGGTCACGTCGCCGACGAAGGCCATGCTGGTGCGGCGCAGGAGTACGTCGAGCAGGCGAACGACGCCCTCGGTCGAGGCCAGAAACTCAATTTCGCGCCGGGTGTATGCGGCGTTGTGCGCCAGAGGAGCATCCGGTGCACCGGCCGGGTCCGCCAGGAAGTCGATGACCTCGCTCGCCCGGGTACCGTAGCGGGCGAGCAGTGCCGCTGCACGGTCGACCCCGACCTCGTCACCGTGGGCGGTGACCCAGACCAGGGTGGCGGCTTCCGTAGCAGGCCAGTCGCGCCCGCCGCCGATGGCGAGGCCCTCGGTGGAGACTGTGCGCGGCAGGCCGAGAAGTTTCAGAATGTCCGTGCTGAGATTCTCGGCGAGGGCGCGGAAGGTGGTCCACTTGCCGCCGACCAGGCTGAGCAGCGTGCCGTTCGCAGCGCCCGTGCGCGGCAACGGCCGCGACTCGATGCGGTAGTCGCGGGAGACGAAACCGGGGGCTTCATCGTCGTGGCGCGGCAAGGGGCGCACTCCGGCGAAGCGGAACACGATGTGGGATCGGTTTACCGTAACGGTTGGGAAAACGTGCGCGACCAGGTCGAAGAAGTAGTCGATCTCCTCTTCGGTACAGCGAATCGGCTGGGTCATGTCGTGCTCGAGGTCGGTGGTGCCGACCAGGACACGGCCCTTGAGCGGGTAGATCAGCACAATGCGGCCGTCTTCGTGCTCGAAGAAGATCTCCCGGCCCCCGGTCGCCGCGAGCAGCTCCGGGTTGTCGAGTACGACGTGGGAGCCCTTGGTACCGCCCATGAAGGTGCTCGGCTGGCCGAGCACCTCGTTGGTCAGGTCGGTCCACGGCCCGCTCGTATTCACGACGACATCCGCCTCGAATCGAAATTCCTCGCCGGTGATCGTGTTGCGCAGGAGCACGCCGGTGTCGTTCATTCCGGCAGCCTCAACGTAGTTTGCGGCGCGGGCGTGCGGGCCGGCCTCGAGGCCGTCGCGCAGCACGTCGAGGGCGAGGCGTTCCGGGTCGTGCATGGCGGCGTCATAGTAGGTGGCCGTGTACTTGAGGCCGGGGTTGAGCATGGGCAGCGCGGCAAGGGCCTTCGTGCGGCCCTTGAACTCGTGGCGCGGCACCGTACCGCCATCGCGGGAGAAAGCGTCGTAGATCATCATGCCGATTTTGATGAGCAGGGCACCGCGCTCTACGTGCTTGGCACCTTGTTTGTGGGTGAGGAACCGCAGCGGCGCTGCCATCACACCGGAGAAGGCGGAGAAGATGGGAATGGTCGTCTGTAGCGGCTTGACATAGTGCGGCGCGATCTTGAGGAGGCTGTTGCGCTCCTCGACCGATTCCTTGACGAGGCGGAATTCGCCGTTTTCGAGGTAACGCACCCCACCGTGAATCATATGCGAACTCGCCGACGAAGCACCCGAAACATAGTCGTTCTTCTCCACGAGGACCACATCAACGCCCTGCAGGGCCAGGTCGCGGAAGGTAGCGATGCCATTGATGCCGGCGCCGATGATGAGCACCTGGGCGCGGGGACGGTCGGAGATCGCGGACGGCGTCTGTTCGTGTTGGAACGACATTGTTGTCACCTCTGTCTCGGGGCAGGCCCGGTGTGAATCTGCGCAGTGGATTTGCGCGGGGCAAGCCATGTGAATAGATTCAGTCTGACAGGACGACACAATTTCTCAACTGGATTGAACATACGTGCAAGGAGCCGCTGTGACCTACGCTATTGATCCGATGCCCGATCCCGTGCAATCCGATCGCAGCCGCGACGCACTCACCGCGGCACACCTGTATTACATGCAGGACCTCACGATGGATGCCATCGCTCACGAGCTCCACACCTCCCGCTCCTCGGTCTCCCGCCTGCTCAGCCATGCCAGGGAGACGGGTTTGGTCGACATCCAGATCAAGTCTCCCCTGGATGCCCCGAGTCACCTCGAGCAGCAGCTCGACGCTCGGTTTCAGATCACCGCGCACGTGGTTCCGGTGCCCGACAGTGCTACCGACGTCGATCGGCTCGAGCGGGTGGCCCTATCCGTTGCACGAATTCTCGGTCAGTATTTCGACTCCAACATGACCATGGGCATCGCGTGGGGTTCCACCATGAACGCGATCAGCCGGCACGTTACCCCGAAACAAACGCACAACTCGCAGATCGTGCAGCTCAACGGAGCCGGAAACATGCGCACGACCGGCCTGGGCTATGCGAGCGAAATCCTCGGACGTTTCGGCACGGCGTTCGGCGCGCACGTGCAGCAGTTCCCGGTACCCGCATTCTTCGACGACCCGGCGACCAAGCAGGCGTTGTGGCGGGAGCGCAGCGTCAGCCGCCTGCTCGAGATGCAAGCCATCATGGACATCGCCTTATTCGGTCTCGGTTCCCCCTTTTCCGGCGTGGTCAGCCGCGTGTACGCCGGCGGATACCTCGAACAGGCCGAATTCGATGAGCTCAGCGCGGCCAGCGTCGTCGGCGATGTGGCGACCGTGTTCTACCGCGCCGACGGCTCGACCGACGGCATCGCCCTGAATGAACGCTCGACCGGCCCGGACTTCACCGTGCTACGCCGCACCCCACGCCGCATCTGCGTGGTAGCCGGCCGCTCCAAGCTCGCCAGCCTGCGCGGGGCCCTCGCCGCGCGGCTCATCACCGACCTGTTCGTCGACGAGAGCACCGCCCGCGCCCTGGTCGGAGCCCCCTGAACTCGTACCCGTGACAGCGGATGTCGGCGGGAATAACGCGGCGTGCAGCCTGTTGCACTATAACTAGAAGTAGTACTTGCAGTACACGTGCTCCGGGGTCGGTGTAATTCCGAACCGGCGGTTAAAGTCCGCGACCCGTTAGTCCCTCGAGAACGTTTGGGGGACGAAGCGGTTGAGCTGGTGAAACTCCAGCACCGACGGTCACAGTCCGGACGGGAGGCGCACGAGTTGGTTGGCTGCTACAGCCGACCAGCGGAATTTTGCGTGCGGTATTTTCCGTGCGCAGATCCACACCCCCGGAGCTCGTCCGATACGGATGAGGGCGGGATGATCGAGAACGCGGCAGTCGGCACGGGCCTGACCGGTCTAGCTGTCGAGGGTGCCATGCGCCGCGCATTCGAACTCGCCGCCCACGGCCCGGCCACCGGCGTGAACCCGCGGGTCGGCTGCCTCATCCTGAACGGGCACGGCGAGACCCTCGCCGAAGGCTGGCACCGCGGTGCCGGAAGCCGGCACGCCGAGGTCGACGCCCTTGCGAAGCTCGCCCCCGGCGCGGCTAGCGGCAGTACCGCCGTCGTCACCCTCGAACCATGCAACCATGTCGGCCGTACCGGTCCGTGCGCGCTGGCCCTGATCGACGCTGGCGTCGCCCGCGTCATCTACTCCGTGAGCGACCCCGGCAAGCACTCCTGCGGCGGGGCTGCCCGGCTACGCGCCGCCGGTATCGAGGTGCAGGGCGGCGTGATCGTCGAGCAAGGCGAAGCATTTCTCGGTGACTGGCTCGTTGCCGCCCGCCTCGGCCGCCCCTTCGTCACGCTCAAATGGGCCTCGAGTCTCGACGGTCGCGCGGCCGCGACCGACGGCTCCAGCCGGTGGATCACCGGCGCAGCGGCCCGCCTCGACGTGCACCGACGCCGCGCGGCCCGCGACACGATTCTGGTCGGTACCGGCACCGTGCTCGCCGACGACCCGGCGCTGACCGCACGGGGCGAAGACGGCGGGCTGCTCGCCCAGCAGCCCGTGCCCGTGATCGTCGGCCGTCGTGCGCTGCCGAGATCCGCTGCCCTGTTCGCGCACCCGAAGCAACCGTTGTTCTTCGACGGCCTCGATCTGCCAGGCCTGCTGGCCGATCTGCACAGCCGGGGCCTGCGCAGCGTGTTCATCGAGGGCGGACCGACCCTGGCGAGCGCCTTCGTCGCCGCGTCGCTGGTCGACGAATACCTCATCTACCTCGCGCCCACACTGATCGGCGGGCCCCGACTGGTGCTCGGCGACATCGGCGTGAGCGTCATCGGCGAGCAACGCCGCCTCTCTATTCAGTCTCTCGACCGGCTCGGCGACGACGTTCTCATCGTGGCCCGGTCCCAACCCGCTTCGATCTAAGGACCACCCATGTTTACCGGAATCATCGAGGAGCTCGGCCAGATCGAGCGTATCGACCACACAGGGGATGCCGCCCGCCTCACCATCCGCGGCCCGCTCGTCGTCGACGGAGTCGGTCACGGCGACTCCATTGCCGTACAGGGCGTCTGTCTCACGGTGGTCGAGCGCACGCCCGACACCTTCACCGCCGACGTCATGAAGCAGACCCTGACCATGTCAACGCTGTCCGACGCCCGCATCGGCTCCCCGGTCAACCTCGAACGCGCCGCCCTCGTCGGCGGACGCCTCGGCGGTCACATCGTGCAGGGCCACATCGACGGCACCAGCACCGTGCTGGTCATCACGCCCGGCGAGGCCTGGCGGGTACTGCGATTCAGCGTCAACGCCCGGCTTGCCAAGCTCGTCGTTGACAAGGGCTCGATCGCCATCGACGGCGTCTCCCTGACCGTGAGCAACATCAGCCCCGCCACCGAGGCGAGCCAGTGGTTCGAGGTCTCCCTCATCCCCGAAACCCTCGCCGCGACCACCCTGGGCGGCCTCGCCGTTGGCGACCGAGTCAACATCGAAACCGACATTCTGGCCCGCCACATTGAACGGATGCTGGCTCTTTCCGCCGCCGCACTGCCGTCGCAAGCTTCACCCCCAGAATCCCAGCACGCAACCGCACCAAGGAGCGCATCATGAGTCTCGCCGATATTCCCTCCGCACTGGACGCCCTGCGCCTCGGCCGACCGGTCATCGTCGCCGACGACGAGGGCCGCGAAAATGAGGGCGACGTCATCATCTCGGCTCAGCTCGCCACCCAGGAATGGATCGCCTGGACCGTGCGCTACTCGTCCGGGTTCATCTGCGCGCCGATGACCAACGAGATCGCCGACCAGCTCGACCTGCCGGTGATGGTCGTGAACAACGAAGACCCACTCGGCACCAATTACACGGTGAGCGTCGACGCCGCCGACCGCCTGTCGACCGGGATCAGCGCCGCCGACCGTGCCCACACCCTGCGGGTGCTCGCCGACCCGGCATCGGCTCCGGCGAGTCTGCACCGCCCCGGCCACATCCTGCCGCTGCGCGCCCGCGACGGTGGCGTGCGCGAGCGCAGTGGTCACACCGAAGCCGGCGTCGACCTGATGAAACTGGCCGGCCTGTTTCCGGTCGCCGCGATCGCTGAGATCGTCGCCGAAGACGGCGAGATGATGCGCCTCCCCGGCCTGCTCGAACTCGGCGAGCGCGAGGGCCTGCTCGTCATCACCATCAAAGACCTGATCAGCTACCTCAACGAGTTTCATCCCGACGAGGTCCTTCAGACGCGTGCCCCGCTCATCGAGGCACCACGGGTCGACTTCGAGGTGGAGACGACGGTACCCACGCGGCACGGTGCCTTTCGCGTGCGCGCCTACCGCGACCGCTCCACCGGCGCCGACCACGTTGCGATCGTGGCGGGAACCCCGGTGGATGGCGCCATCGTGCGGGTGCACTCCGAGTGCCTCACCGGCGAAGCCTTCGGCTCGCTCAAGTGCGAGTGTGGACCGCAGCTCGATGCCTCGCTCGACATCATCCAGGAGGAAGGCGGAGTGGTCGTCTACCTGCGCGGTCAGGAGGGGCGCGGCATCGGCCTCACCAACAAGCTGCGGGCCTATGCGCTTCAGGAAGACGGCCTCGACACCCTGGACGCCAACTTGGCGCTGGGTCTTCCCGTTGACAGTCGCGATTACGGCGCGGCCACCAGCATCCTGCACGATCTGGGATTGACGTCGGTGCGACTGCTCACCAACAATCCCGAGAAGGTGCGTCAGCTCGAGCTGCACGGCGTCGCCGTGACCGAACGGGTGCCACTCGTCGTCGGTATCGGCGAATTCAACGAGGAGTACCTCGCGACCAAGCGTGACCGGATGGGTCACCACATCACGAACACCGAAATCATGAATGGAATCGCCTAATGGCCGGAACAGGACCCACCATCACTGTTGACGGACGAGGCTTGCGAGTCGTGATCGTGGCCGGACAGTGGCACGACGTGATCACCGACGGTCTCATCGCCGGCGCCACCCGGGTACTGCAGGCGAGCCACGCCGAATTCTCACTCGTGCGTGTTCCGGGCAGCTTCGAACTTCCCGTTGCCTGCAAGGTCGCGCTCGAGAACGGGGCCGACGCGGTCATCGCCCTGGGCGTGATCATTCGCGGCGGCACCCCCCACTTCGAGTTCGTCTCGAATGCGGCAACGGATGGCCTCACTCGCGTCGCCCTCGACACCGGCAAGCCCGTCGGCTTCGGCGTGCTGACCATCGACGACGAACAGCAGGGCCTCGACCGCGCCGGGCTTCCCGGTTCGAAAGAAGACAAGGGTGAGGAGGCGGCATCCGCTGCCCTGGCCACCGCCCTGGTGCTGCGGCAGTTGCGCGGACAGATCGGGTAATGTGCGGCGTGGATGGTCCCTAGGCTGAAGTAATGGACCTTCTACGCAATATTCTGCTCATTCTGCACTTCGTCGGCCTCGCTTCGCTGCTCGGTGGCTTTCTCGTGCAGATCAAGCCGATCATTGCCGGCAAGGGCACGATTGTCGCCGCAATGTTCCACGGTGCGCTGACCCAACTGGCCACCGGCCTGCTGCTCGTCGGCATCATCGAGATGGGCTCGCTCGGCCATATCGACAACATTAAAATCGGCCTCAAGCTGCTCCTACTCATCGTGATCACCGTGCTCGTGATCGTGAACCGCAAGAAGCCGACCGTGCCGTCGCTCGCGCTGTGGGCCATCGGCGCCCTGACTTTCACCGACGTCGTGATCGCGGTGCTCTGGTGACAGCAGCAGTGTGCGGAAGCGGATAACGGGGTGCTCCGGTTCACTCCCGGCGACCAGGAGCCCGCTTTCGCTCGTTGCTGCGGGCTTCGCGGTAAACTCCACCGTGCCCTCTAAACACGGCCACGCCCCAATTCGTGCGTCAGCGCTACCGCGGGAAGTCAGATCGACTTGCGGGTTACGTCGCCGCTCAGCCATCCCGACCGGAGCGTTCCACCCTCATGTCTACAACCACAGCGTCAGTTTCGATGCCGACCACGCCTTTGAATCCAAAGGGCCGCGTCATCATGGCGAGCCTCATCGGCACGACCATCGAGTTCTACGACTTCTACGTCTACGCCACGGCCGCCGTGCTGGTCTTTCCGCACCTGTTCTTTCCCACCGGAAACGAGACCACCGCTCTCCTCGCTTCCTTCGCCGTCTTCGGCGCCGCCATGGTCGCCCGCCCGATCGGCGCACTGTTCTTCGGCCACTTCGGTGACCGCAAGGGACGCAAGGCCACCCTGGTTGGCGCCTTGCTCACGATGGGCATCGCGACCTTCTTGATCGGCCTGCTGCCGACCTACGACATGATCGGCTGGTGGGCACCGTTCATGCTCGTCATCCTCCGCCTCGCCCAGGGCTTTGCCCTCGGCGGCGAGTGGAGTGGCGCGGCCCTCGTGGCGACCGAAAACGCACCCGTCGGCAAGCGCGCCTGGTACGGCACCTTCCCGCAGGTCGGCGCCCCGCTCGGCTTTATCATCGCCAACGGCCTGTTCCTCGGCCTGGCCCTGGCCCTGCCGTCAACCGACCCGACCCGTCCGTCCGAGGCGTTCCTCGAGTGGGCCTGGCGCATCCCGTTCCTGTTCTCGGCCGTGATGGTCATCGTCGGTCTCTGGGTGCGTCTGCGCCTGGTCGAAAGCGAGGTCTTCACCAAGGTCGTCAAGGCCGACCGGGTCGAGAAGCTGCCGCTCGCGGCGGTGTTCAAGTCCAACTGGCGTGAGCTCATCCTCGGTACGTTCATCATGCTCGCGACCTACGTGCTGTTCTACCTGATGACCACGTTCACGCTCGGCTACGGCCGGGCCGCGACGGATGCCCCGGTTCCGGGACTCGGCTTCAGCTACAACAACTTCATCCTCATGATGATTCTCGGCGTCGTGTTCTTCGGGATCTTCACCCTCGCCTCTGGCCCCTGGGCTGACAAGCATGGCCGCCGCAAGACACTCATCATCGTGACCCTGGCCATCATCGTGTTCGGTTTGCTGTTCGTGCCGCTGCTCGGCGCCGGCTTCCCCGGCGTGATGCTGTTTCTCATCGTCGGCTTCTCGCTGATGGGGATGACCTTCGGCCCGATGGGCGCGCTCCTGCCCGAGCTGTTCCCGACGAGCGTGCGCTACACCGGCTCCGCGTTCGCCTACAACATGAGCTCGATTCTCGGCGCGGCCGTCGCCCCGTTCATCGCCATCTGGCTGTGGACGCTCGGCGAAGGCAGCCCGTTCTGGGTTGGCATCTACCTCTCGATCATGGCCGTGATCACCCTGATCGCGCTGGTCCTCAGCCGCGAGACGAAGGACCTCGACCTGCACCGTTAGGCTGTCGCCGCACAGCATCCGCACCCCTCTCGCGATTGCGAGGGGGGTGCGTTGCTTCAGTTCAAGAAGAGGGCCTTGAGGCGGCGAGTGGTGAAGATCAGGCCGATCATGATCATCACGGCGTAGTAGAGCACGTGCCAGAGCATTCCGGGGTCGATCTGCCCGGTGGTCAGGCCGCGTACGAGCTCGACACCGTGCCAGAGCGGCAACGCCTGGATCACGTATTGGATGCCCTGCGGGTAGACGCTGAGCGGGTAGAACGTGGCCGAGAACAGAAACATCGGCAGCAGTACAAAGTTGATCCAGTCCATCTGCTGGAAGGTCTTCATGTAGCTCGTCACCGCCATCCCGATGCTCGCGAAGCCGAATGCGATGAGCACGACCGCCGGCAGGGCCAGCAGCGCCCACCAGGACAGGTTGAGCCCGAGCGCCTGCATCACGAGCAGGAATCCGGTCGCGTAGAGCAGCCCGCGCACCAGGGCGAGCGAGATTTCGCCGAGCGCCACGTCGAGCGGGCCGAGTGAGGTCGACAGCATGCCCTCGTAGAGCTTGGCGAACTGCATCTTGAAGAACACGTTCCAGGTCGAGTCGTAGATCGCGCCGTTCATCGCGGCGACGGCGAGCAGGGCCGGGGCGATGAACGCCGCGTACGGCACGCTCGCCCCGTCAGCCGTATGCACCTGCCCGATCAGTGCCCCGAGGCCGAGGCCCATCGACAGCAGGTAAAAGATGGGTTCGACGAACCCGCTCAGAATGGCGAGCGAGTTGGAGCTGCGTGTCGCCCGCCAGCCGCGCGCCATCACGCTGCGCGCGTTGCCGGCATAGAGGCTACCGAACGTGCGCGGTGCGCGAGCGCCGGCTGTGAGCGTCGAGGGAGACAGGTGTGGTCCGGTCACTCGTTCACCCTTCTCATTTGTTCAGGCGCCGCAGGGTGAGACGGCGGGCCCAGAACCAGCCGATAGCCAACAACGCCGTCAGGTAGAGCACGTGCACGACGCTCAGCCAGATCGGCTCCGGCCTGCCGTAGGCGAAGACACGGGATAGCTCGGTGCCGTGCCAGAGCGGCGAGATCCAGCCGATCCACTGCAGGTAGGGCGGCAGCAGATCGAGCGGAAAGAACGTGCCAGAGAACAGGGTCATCGGCAGGACCACGAAGCGCTGCAGCATGGCGAGCTGACCGGTGTCGTCTTTGAGGGTGGCCGTGTAGGCCATCACGAGCGCGCCGAAGGCGAGGCCGGTGAGCAGCGCCACCGGCACGGCGATGAACCCGAGCGCCCCGGGCACCGCCCCGAAGACCAGCATGAAGACATAGAAGATGGCGCAGGTGAGCAGCATGCGCGCCGCGACCGAGATGAGGATGCCGTTGACGATCTGGCCGGGTTGAATCGAACTCGCGTTCATGCCGAAGAAGGTGGGGTTCCATTTGAAGCCGAGCATGATCGGGTACGTGAACTCCTCGGACGCCACCGCGATCGCGCTGCTCGAAAGCAGCGCCGGGGCCAAAAACACCAGGTAGCTGACCCCATTGACGGCGTTGCCGCCAAGATTACCGTCGACGAGGCTGGCGAGGCCCACCCCCATCGCGTACAGGTAGATGAGGGGGCTGCCGACCGCGGTGAACAGCACGGTCTGGGCGTACGACCGCATGACCCGAAACCGGTGTTCGGCCACGTACCAGGAGCCGTAGCGCCGGGTGCGTGCCGCCGCCGCGACGGCCGCGGCCAGGGTCTGTGAACGGATGCCATCGCCCGCGCCATCCGCGTCCCGAACGCTACCCGCATCGCCCGCGCTCACGGGCGCAAGCTCTCAGACAGGCCACTCATTCGATCAGATTCCTGCCGGTGAGACGCAGGAACACGTCTTCGAGGCTGGAGCGGCGTACCAGGCTGGTGATCGGGCGGAGTCCCGCCGCGGTCATCTGCTCTAATTCATTCTCGCCGCTGTCGCTGTAGACCAGAATGCGGTCGGGCAGCACATCGACCCGTTCGCCGAAGCCTTGGATGCGGTCGGCGACGGCGGCGTTCTGGGTGGAGCCGAAGCGCACCTCGAGCACTTCGCGCGAGGAATACCGGCGAATGAGGTCGGCCGGGGAACCCTCGGCCATGATGCGGCCCTTGTCGACGACGACCAGGCGGTCGCAGAGCTGTTCGGCTTCATCCATGTAGTGCGTGGTCAAAAGCAGGGTCGTGCCCTGCTCCTTGAGGCGAAACAGCCGGTCCCAGAGGATGTGTCGTGCCTGCGGGTCGAGGCCAGTCGTCGGCTCGTCGAGCAGCAGCAGGCGCGGGTCGTTGATGAGCGCCCTGGCGATGGTGAGGCGACGTTTCATTCCGCCGGAGAGGTCATCGACCTTGGCGCTCGCCTTGTCCGCGAGCTGCGCGAACTCCAGCAGTTCGTCGGCGCGGCGAGCCACCCGGGCGCGCGGGAGCCCGAAGTAGCGGCCGTAGACCAGCAGGTTCTCTCGCACCTTGAGTTCCATGTCGAGGTTGTTCTCTTGCGGCACCACGCCGAGCTGCGAGCGAATCTCCGGACCGTACCGATTGGGGTCGAGCCCGAGTACGTTGAGGTCGCCGCTCGTGCGGGTGGAGACCGCGCCGATCATGCGCATCGTCGTGGATTTTCCCGCGCCGTTGGGGCCCAGCAACCCGAAGGATTCCCCCGGCGCCACCTCGAAACTGATGCCGTCGACGGCGACGAAATCCTGGTATCTCTTGATGAGATTCTGGGTGGCGATGACAGGCTCTGGCACAGTTCCCCACTGTAGACCGCACGGGTGACATTGGGGATTGTTCGCATCTTTGACGGTTAAGATTCATGAGTGACTACCGCTACCCGTGCGCCCGAAACCACCCCTGCATCCGCTTTCCCGGCCGCTGTGAAGTCGTCGCGCGGCCGACGCGGCCGTCCGGCCCCCACCGGGCCACGCGCGAAGTTCAGCCAGCTGCTGCCCTACCTGGGCGAGCACAAAAAGGTGCTCGCCGTCGTCATCGTGCTGAGCGTGCTCGGCGCCGCTGCAAGCCTGGCCCAGCCGCTGCTGGTGAGCCAGGTCATCACGATCGTGCAGGCTGGGGACCCGCTGGGGTCGCTCGTTGGTCTGCTCATTGCCCTCGTGGTTATTTCGGGGCTGATCAGCGGCTACCAGCACTACCTACTGCAACGCACCGGCGAGGGTGTCGTGCTCTCGAGTCGCCGCAAACTGGTGGGGCGCCTGCTGCGCCTGCCGATCAGCGAGTTCGACGCCCGTCGCACCGGAGACCTCGTCTCCCGCGTCGGCAGCGACACCACCCTGCTGCGCGCGGTACTCACCCAGGGGCTGGTCGAAGCGATCGGCGGATCGCTCACATTCATCGGCGCCCTTGTGGCGATGCTCATCATCGACCCGGTGCTGCTCGGGCTGACCGTGCTCGTCATCGCGGTGTCGGTGATCACCGTCATCCTGTTGTCACGACGGATCCGCACGGCGAGCCAAGCGGCCCAGGCGAAGGTCGGTGACCTCGCCGCGAGCGTTGAGCGTGCCATCAGCGCCATTCGCACCGTGCGTGCTTCCAATGCGACCGAGCGCGAAGTCGCCGTGATCGAAGGAGACGCCCGCGGCGCCTGGCGCATGGGGATCAAGGTCGCCAAGATCAGCGCCCTCGTCGTGCCGATCGCCGGTATCGCCATGCAGGTGTCGTTTCTCGTGGTGCTCGGCGTCGGCGGCTTTCGGGTCGCCAGCAACGCCATCACGATCGCCGATCTGGTCGCGTTCATTCTGTTCCTGTTCCTGATGATCATGCCGCTCGGCCAGTTTTTCGGCGCCATCACCTCGGTCAACGCGGCGCTCGGCGCGCTCGGCCGGATTCAGGAGATCATCGACCTGCCCGCCGAAGACCAGTTCGACCGCGATATCGCCCCGCTGGCCATGACGGTCGGCGCCGCCAACGAGAAGGTCAACCCCGAGGCCGCCGCAATCAGCTTCGAGAACGTGCACTTCGGCTACGCGGTGACGCCGGTGGCGGTTGATGCTGAGGCAGAAGCTGAGGGTACCGCGGTAACGGATGCTGCCGGCCCAGCGGGCTCCGCCGCTGCTACCCCCGCCCCATCCACCGCCGCCACCACCGCCGGTGCCGACTCGGCCGACTCCCCCGGTACCGCCACCGCCACCTCCACCGCCGGTGCCGACTCCCCCGGTACCGCCGGTGCCGACTCGGCCGTCTCCCCCGCGTCCACAGAGCCCCGTCCGGTGCTCACCGGCGTCTCGTTCAGCGCTCCGCGCGGGCTGCGCACGGCGCTCGTCGGGCCCAGCGGCGCCGGAAAGAGCACGATCCTGGCCCTGATCGAACGGTTTTACGATGTCTCGGCGGGCACCGTGCGGCTCGGCGGGCTGGACATCCGCTCGCTGGATCGCACCGCGCTGCGCGCCCAGATCGGCTATGTCGAGCAGGACGCCCCGGTGCTCGCCGGGTCGCTGCGCGACAACCTCACCCTCGCGACTCCCGACGCCACCGACGACGAGTGCATCGCCGTGCTGCACGCGGTCAATCTCGGCGAGGTGCTTGACCGCGACCCGGCCGGGCTCGATGCCGCGGTCGGCGAGTCGGGCGTGAAGCTCTCCGGTGGGGAACGCCAACGGCTCGCGATCGCGCGGGCGCTGCTCGCGGCCCCGCCGATTCTGTTGCTCGACGAGTCGACCTCGAGCCTCGACGGCAAGAATGAGCAGATGATGAGAGAGGCCATTGACGCCGTCGCGGCCGACCGTACTCTCATCGTGATCGCGCACCGCCTGTCGACCGTGGTGGATTCCGACCAAATCGTGGTACTCGACCACGGCCAGGTCGTCGGTGTGGGCACCCACTCCGAGTTGGTCGTCTCGACGCCGCTCTACCGCGACCTCGCCAAGCACCAGCTCCTGGTCTAACCGGCTGCCTTTCCATTGCGCGAGTCGACGTAGCGCAGGGTCACCAGCTGGAAGGGGCGTAACTCGAGCGTCAGGGCCGGGCCGTCAGTGGCGATAATGGCGGCCGGGGCGAGGGAACGCTCCAGCAGATCAGTCTCGCCGGCCGCCGCCGCCTCGAACGAGCGGATGACCCGGGCGCGGGCGCGGGTTCCGTGCGCCTCGTAGAGCCGCACGATCACGTCCCCGCTGCCGTCTTCGGCGAGTTTGACCGCCTCGATCACGACCGCCGGGTTGTCGACCGTGACCAGCGGCTCGATTGGCCGGGAGCTGACGCCGGTCACGGTGCGCACCGGCAGGTTCAATCGATAGCCTTCAGATACCGCATCGGGGATATCCGCCCCCACGCGCAGCGACACCCGCAGGTGGTGCTGGCCCTGATCGGCGGTCGGGTCGGGATAGATCGGCGCCCGGAGCAGGGACAGCGACACGGTGCTACCGACGTGGGCGGTAATTTCGACGTTCCCCGGAGCATCCGCTGCCCCGCTGGCGCCGGTGTCGAGTGACGTGGCAGCATCGGGTGCTGACGACGAAAAGACGGTGCGGCTGATCGCGTGGCCATAGGTGGAATCGTTGGCGACGGCCACGCCGAAGCCGGGCTCGCCGACGTGCACCCAGCGGTGCGCAACGGTTTCGAAGCGGGCCACGTCCCACGAGGTGTTCGCGTGCGTCGGGCGGAATATATGGCCGAATTGAATCTCGGAGGCGGCCCGGTCCGCCTGCAGATCGAGCGCGAAGTTCAGCCGGAGCAGCTTCTGCCGTTCCTGCCAGTCGATGCTGAACGCGAGGTCGATAGCGCTCGACTCGCCCGCCAGGGTCACGTCCTCGATCAGCGAGGACGCGCCGAACCGCCGGGTGATGCGCACGCCGACCCGACCGGCCGGCAGCCCGTCGATTGTCTCGATCGACTCGGCGTCGGTGAGCGCTGTGCACGTGCGCGCGTGCGGGGTATCGATGTCCCAGGCGTCCCATTGGGTGGGCGTATCGCGGTGCAACGTGAGCAGGTTGCCAGCGGCGCCGATGGGCACGACCTCGCGGTCGGCGTTCCGATCGCGCACCGAACTGAAAAGTCCGTCGTCGTTGATCGTGACGGACACGTGCGGGTTGCTCAGCACCCAGCCGGCGGGGGTGCGGGCGGCCCGGGCCAGACCGTCAACGGGCGTGTCGTCGACCGCGGGCGCTGCCCGGTGGAGCGGAAGATGCACCCCGCCGAGCGCTGGCACGTCGCCTCGCGCGTACGGCCCGGCGTTGAGCAGCACCCCTCCGTCACCGGGTCCGCAGAGCGCACGAACGGATGCCTCGATCACCCCCTCGAGCACCCCGGCGACCCGCGCATACTCGCGCTCCGCCTGTTGGTGCACCCAGGCGATCGACGACCCGGGAAGAATGTCGTGAAATTGGTGCAGTAGCACGGACTGCCAGGCCGTGTCGAGGGCCGCACGCGGATACTGCGTCCCCACCCGCACCGCGGCCGTCGTCGCCCACAGTTCCGCCTCCCGCAGCAGGTGCTCGCTGCGCCGGTTGCCCTGCTTGGTGCGGGCCTGCGAGGTGAGCGTGCCGCGGTGAAACTCGAGGTACAGCTCGCCCGACCACACCGGCGGCGCCGCATACTCGGCCTCCGCCGCCTCGAAGAACCGCCGCGGACTCGACAACTCGACCGTGGGCGACCCCTCGAGCGACGCGGTGCGGCGGGCGGCGGCGATCATCTCCTCGGTCGGCCCGCCGCCGCCATCACCCCAGCCGAACGGCGCCAGCGACGTGTTCGCCGCGCCCTTCTCCGCGAACAGGCGCTCGGCCCTGGCCAGTTCGAGCCCGGAGAGCTGCCCGTTGTAGTCGGCGACCGGCGGAAAGTGCGTGAAGACGCGGCTGCCGTCGAGGCCCTCCCAGAGAAAGCTATGGTGCGGAAAGACGTTCGTGTCGTTCCAGGACAGCTTCTGCGTGAGGAACCAGCGGCTGCCGGCCGCCCGCACGATCTGCGGCAGCGCCGCCGAGTAGCCGAACGAATCGGGCAGCCAGACCTCGAGCGGTTCCACGCCGAATTCGGTCAGGAAGAAATTCTTGCCGGCCACGAACTGTCGTGCCAGCGCCTCGCCGCCGGGCATGTTCGTGTCGGATTCGACCCACATTCCGCCGACCGGCACGAAGTTGCCGGCCGCGACGGCCCGCTTCACACGCGCAAACAGCTGCGGATAGTGGTCTTTCAGCCAGGCGTACTGCTGCGCCGACGAGGCGGCGAACACGAAATCGGGGTGCCGGTCGATCAGGTCGAGCACGTTGGAGAAGGTGCGCGCGACCTTGCGCACGGTCTCGCGCACCGGCCAGAGCCAGGCGCTGTCGATGTGCGCGTGCCCCACCGCGTGCACCCGGTGGGCGCTCGCGGTGGCCGGGCTTCTGAGCACGTTGGCGAGGGCGGCTCGACCGGCTGCGGCGGTGCCGCCCACATCGTCGGGGTCGAGCACATCGACGCAGCGTTCGAGAGCGCGCAGTATGTTCGCCCGCCGCGGCGACGCGGCCGGAAGCTGCTGGCGCAGGCCGTCGAGCGTGCACACGTCTTGCGCGAGGTGCCAGACCTGCGTGTCGCGCTGGGCGACATCCGCTTGGCGTAGCACGTAGAGCGGCGCGCTGCCGGCGGTCGCGAGGTCACCGAGCGGGGTGGGGGCGAAGCTGAAGTCGGCGGCGATGTTGGGGTTGGCGGCGGCCTCGACGTAGATATCGATGGCGCCACCGGTAACGGTGACCGTGCGGTTCAAGGATTCGATGCCCTTGATGAGACGACCGTCGGAGCCGTACGCGGTGCCCTCGGCTTGAAACCCCGGCACGGCCGCAGTGAAGCCCAGGTCAACGACGACCTCGATGCGCATGTCGGCCATGCCCACCCATTCCAGCGGCACCGTTCCCGTGAGGTGAAACCATACGGTGCCCCACGGCCGGCCCCACGCCTCGCCCACCACGAACGGCGTAAACGGATGCGAGACCGCCTCGGCAAACGATACTGGCTCCCCCTCCGCCGCCCAAGCGGTGACCGTGAGCGGCGCGGTGGCCCGATAGAACGCCGGCTGCAGCCGTTCGCGAACGAACCGGTTCAGCCGAGCCTCAACGAGTGCGCTGTCGTCATGCATGCTGGCATCCTACGGCCGCACCGTACACCGCGCAGGGAAGCACAGACGGCCCCGGCACCGAGGTACCGGGGCCGTCTGCTGCAGGAACTAGTCCTTGAGGTGGTAACGCACGCTTGCGAGCTCGGCGCGGAGCGCCGCCGGTACCTTGTCACCGAACTTATCGAAGTATTCCTCGGTCAGGTCGCACTCGGCGAGCCAGCTGGTCTGGTCGATCGCGAACAGCTGCTGCACGGCTTCCTCCGACAGGTCGAGACCGTCGAGGTTTAAGCCGTCTTCGGCCGGGAGCAGGCCGATCGGAGAGTCGACGGCGTCGACGGTGCCCTCGATGCGGCGAATCATCCATTCGAGCACGCGCGAGTTCTCGCCGAATCCGGGCCAGATGAAGCTACCATCCGGACCCTTGCGGAACCAGTTCACCTGGAAGATCGCCGGGGCGTTGGTGCCGAGTTCCTTGCCGACCTTGAGCCAGTGACCCCAGTAGTCGGCCATGTTGTACCCGCAGAAGGGGAGCATCGCAAACGGATCGCGGCGCAGCTCACCGACGATGCCGTCAGCGGCGGCGGTCTTCTCCGACGAGATCGTGGCGCCCATGAAGACGCCGTGCTTCCAGCTGCGGGCCTGCGCCACCAGCGGAACGTTGGTCGCCCGACGGCCACCGAAGACGATGGCGTCAATCGGCACGCCGCCGGCGGCCTCCCAGTCGTCGGCGATCGATGGGCACTGGGCGGCCGCAACGGTGAAGCGGGAGTTGGGATGCGCGGCGGTACGGCCGGAGGTGGGCGTCCAGTCCTTGCCCTGCCAGTCGATCAGGTGGTCGGGGGCCTTGTCGGTGAGGCCCTCCCACCAGACATCTCCGTCGTCGCGCAGGGCGACGTTGGTGAAGATGGTGTTGCCCCACATGGTGGAGACGGCGGTCGGGTTGGTGGTTTCTCCGGTTCCGGGGGCGACTCCGAAGAAGCCGGCCTCGGGATTGATCGCCCAGAGACGGCCATCTTCGCCCTGGCGCAGCCAGGCAATGTCGTCGCCGATGGTCTCGACCTTCCAGCCCGGAATGGTCGGGCGCAACATCGACAGGTTCGTCTTGCCACACGCCGACGGGAACGCGGCGGCGACGTGGAACACGCCGCCGGTGGGCGAGATCAACTTGATAAGCAGCATGTGCTCGGCCAGCCAGCCCTCGTCGCGACCCATGACGGAGGCGATGCGCAGCGCGAAGGACTTCTTTGAGAGCAGGGCGTTGCCGCCGTAGCCGGAGCCGAAGGACCAGACTTCACGGCTGTCGGGGAACTGCACGATGTACTTCTCATCGTTGCAGGGCCATTCGACGTCGGGACGGGTGATGCCCGAGGCGTCAACCAACGGGTATCCGACACTGTGCACGGTGTGCACCCACGGGTCGCCGGCCTCGATCATGGTCAGCACGGTTTCGCCCATGCGCGTCATGATGCCCATGTTGAGCACGACGTAGGGGGAGTCGGTGATCTCGACGCCGAGCTGCGAGATGGGGCCACCGAGCGGGCCCATCGAGAACGGCACGATGTACATGGTGCGCCCGCGCATGCTGCCAGCGAAGACGCCGCGTAGTTCGGCGCGCATGGCGGACGGTTCGGCCCAGTTATTGGTGGGGCCGGCATCCGCTTCATCGTTGGAGCAGATGAACGTGCGATTCTCGACGCGGGCGACGTCTTTCGGGTTGGTGCGCGCGAGGAAGCTGTTGGGGCGCCATTCCGGATTGAGGCGAATGAGCTGGCCGGAGGCGACGAGCAACTTGGAGAGCTCGTTGGCTTCGCGCTGGGAGCCGTCGCACCAGACGATAGCGTCGGGTTCGGTCAGGCGGGCGATCTCATCGACCCACGCCTGCAGATTGGGGTCGGTGCTCCCCGTACGCGTCGGGTACGCGTCCCCATCGGTCTGGAATGAAGATTTGATGAGGGTCATATGCTGGCCTTTCCGCCGAGACGTAGTTGAAACGTTGCTGAGGAGGTGTCGTCACGGTGGATGCGTGGCGCGTCCTTGCTGTCAGACGTTGTGGACACCGTGATTTCGCCTACAAATACAGAATGGCCCCGTTTTGCTCATAGATGTGCAATTTTCTGTATTAAGAATCACCGTTCTTTAGATATTCTTAAGGAATGTCGCCTCAAGCTTCCGATCTGATCACCCTCGGCCATCGCGTCCGCCACTTTCGAAGCGAGCGCGGCCTCACCCTCGACCAGCTGGGTGCACGCGTGAGCCTCGCCGGCAGCCAGCTGTCGCTGATCGAGAATGGCCGCCGCGAGCCGAAACTCTCGACCCTGCAGGACCTCGCGATCGCACTGTCGGTCGACCTGGCCGAGCTGCTGCGTCGAGAGGCACCGAACAATCGGGCGGCGCTGGAGATCGAACTGGATCGAGCCCAGAAGAATCCGCTCTACCGAGCGCTTGGATTGCCGATGGTGAAGGTGACCAAGGGAATGCCGCTGCCGGCCGTCGAATCGCTGCTCGGCCTGCACCGCGAACTGTCCCGCCGAGCCAGTGAAGCCAGCGCGACCCCCGAGGAAGCGCGCCGCGCGAACACCGAGCTGCGCGAGCGGATGCGGGAGCAAGGCAACTACATGCCCGAGATCGAAGAACTCGTCGAGGAGCGGGTGCGCGCGAGCGGGCATGTCTCGGGCGCCCTCACCCACCGTGAGGTGAGCGTCATGGCCGATCAGCTCGGATTCAGCCTGATCTACGTGAACGACCTGCCTGACTCCACCCGGTCGGTCACCGACCTCGCCAACGGTCGCATCTATCTGCCGCCGGCCTCCATTCCCGGCGGGCACGGCCTGCGCTCGATGGCATTGCAGGCGATGGGCCACCGCCTCCTCGGGCACGAACGGCCAGGCAGTTACGCCGAGTTTCTCTGGCAACGGCTCGAGATCAATTATTTCGCGGCGGCCTGTTTGATGCCGCGCGAGGCATCCGTCGCCTTTCTGTCCCATGCCAAGCAGGAGCGCGAACTGGCCGTAGAAGACTTTCGCGACGCCTTCGGCGTGACCCACGAGGCGGCCGCACTGCGGCTGACCAACCTCGCCACCTCACACCTCGACATGACGCTGCACTTTCTGCGGGTCAACGGCAACGGCGCCCTGCAAAAAGGGTACGAGAACGACGACCTGCCGTTTCCGGTGGACGTCACGGGGTCGATCGAGGGCCAGTACGTTTGCAAACAGTGGAGTGCGCGCAGCGCCTTCACGCACACCAACCGCACCACCGAGTATTACCAGTACACCGACACCCCGGCCGGCACCTTTTGGTCGGCGACCCAGACCGGGTCGACGGATGCCGGTGAGTTCTCGATCAGCGTCGGCGTTCCCTTTGCCCAGGCCAAGTGGTTTCGCGGGCGGGAGACGACCCAGCGCACGGTGTCGCGCTGCCCCGATGAATCGTGCTGCCGTCGGCCCGATTCGGACGCCGCCGCGCGGTGGGCCGGCCGCGCGTGGCCGAGCGCCCGACTGCACGCGCACGTACTGTCGCCGCTGCCGTCGGGAACCTTCCCGGGCGTGGACGACTCGGAGGTGTATGCGTTCCTGGAGGCACACGCGGCCGAGTAGCCGTCAGGTTTCAGCGCGACGGCAACGACGCGGCGATGGGGGTGTCGGCCAGGCACGCCGAGAAGTACGACGCCCGGGGCGCCGATCCTGGCTAGGTCGCCGCAGGATTGAGCGCGCCGGCTGCCAGGGCGAGCTCGTGCTCGACGATGGTGCGCACAAGGGATTGCTGGGTGCGGGCGTCGCCGTAGCGCACGGTGGCGTGGGCCGTGAGGCCGTCAATGATTCCGAGCAGCTGCCAGGCCAGGGCGGGGGCGTCGTCGACGACGAATTCGCCGCGGCCCACGCCTCCTCGCAGCAGGGCAACCAGAAAGCCCTGCCAGGCATCCATTTGACGGCCCACCTCCGCTGCGAGGGCCGGATTGCGTCGACCGAGGCTCCAGGCATCGAGCCAGATTGCGGTGACCGCGCTGCGCTCCGGGCTGAGCAGGGTGTCGATCAGGGCGCCAAGGGCGTGCACCGACGTGGGGCAGGCCGCGAGTTCGGCAGCCACCTCGTGGATCTCGGCCGCTACGATCGCGCCAAAGGCGCTCGCGACCAGCACATTCATGTTGGGCTGGTAGTGCGCGACGAGCGCAGGGGCCACCCCGACGCGGGCGGCGACGGCGCGCACCGTGAGGGCAGCCAGCCCATCGGTCAGGGCAATCTGGCGGGCGGCCAGCGCAATCTCCGCGGCCCGCTCGGCGGGGGTTTTGCGCCGGTTACGGGCGGAAAGCGTTGACATGGGACCCCAGTGTATATAGCTTGATGTCAAGTTGTTGATCATTTGATCAATAAGAGTTACCGGGAGAGCAGCATGCGCCTGATCGAGGCCCCGTCCAGTCCGGCGTCACCCACCCGCGTGCGCGAACCCACCCGTCTTCCCCTGCGCGTCGGCCTCGTGCAGCATCGCTGGCACGCGCACGCGGGGACACTGGAGGCGGAGCTGGGCGAGGGCATCCGTTTGGCGGCAGAGGCGGGCGCCCGCCTGGTGTTTCTGCCCGAATTGACCCTCAGCAAATACCCGGGTCACGTGCCTGCCACCGGGACGCCCAAAGCGGATGCCGAGCCGCTGACGACCGGCCCAACCTTCGCGTTCGCGGCCATTCAGGCTCGGCTGCACAACGTCATCGTGCACGCCTCGCTGTTCGAGAAGCCGGACGACGATGACGCTCCGCTCGATGGCCGCGGCTACAACACGGCCATTCTGGTGTCGCCCACCGGCATACTGCTCGGCCGCACCCGCAAGACCCACATTCCCATCAGCGCCGGATACTACGAAGACACCTACTTTCGGCCGGGTCCCGCCGACGACGCCTACCCGGTCTACACCGTCGCTGGCGCACGCCTCGGCCTCCCGACCTGCTGGGACGAGTGGTTTCCCGAGGTTTCCCGGCTGTACGGGCTCGGCGGCGCCGAAATTCTGGCCTACCCCACCGCCATCGGTTCGGAACCGCTGTTTCCCGATTTTGACACCCAGCCGATCTGGCAGCAGGTCGTGGTGGCCAACGGCATCACGAGCGGACTGTTCATGGTCGTGCCGAACCGGCACGGCGACGAGGGTGACCTCACCTTCTACGGTTCATCGTTCATCTCCGATCCGTTCGGACGCGTGCTCGTGCAGGCCCCGCGCGGCGAGTCCGTGGCGCTCGTGGCCGATCTCGATCTGGCCCAGCGTGACGAGTGGCTCGGCCTCTTTCCATTCCTGCTGACGCGCCGGCCCGACAGCTACGCTGGGCTGACGGCGGCGGTCGACCCGGGGCATCCGTTTGGCGGGGCCGCGGCCGGGGCGGTCGCATGACCTGGCGGATGCCGGCTGAAACCGCGCCGCAAGACCGAGTCTGGATGGCGTTCCCGGCGGGCGGCTATACCCTCGGCGACACCGCAGGGTCGGCGCACGAGGCGCGCCGCACCTGGGCCGCCGTCGCGCACGCCATCGCCGATTTCGAGCCGGTGACGATGGTCGTCGACCCGGCTGCCCGCGCCGATGCCGCCCGCTACCTGGGCAACGAGATCGAGGTCCTGGCGGCGCCACTGAACGACAGCTGGATGCGGGACATCGGCCCAAGCTTCGTGCACGACGACGTGGGCCGCCTCGGCGCCGTCGATTGGACCTTCAACGGCTGGGGCGCCCAGGACTGGGCCGCGTGGGAGAAGGACGCCGCGGTCGGCCGCTTGGTGGCGGATGCCGCCGGGGCGGTCGTGGTCTCGTCGGCGCTCGTGAACGAGGGCGGCGGGATCCACGTCGACGGTGAGGGCACCGTGTTGGCGACGCGCAGCGTGCAGCTCGACCCGGGACGCAATCCCGGCGCCTCGCCGGCTTCGGTCGAGGCGGAACTGCGACGCACGATCGGTGCGGAACACGTTGTGTGGCTGCCACGCGGCCTCACCCGCGACCACGACCGGTTCGGCACCCGTGGGCACATCGACATGGTCGCCGCGCTACCGTCGCCGGGCACGATCTTGCTGCACGCGCAGAACGATCCGGGGCATCCCGACTACCCGCTCACCCGCGAATTTCGCGCGCTGCTGGCCCAGGCACACGATGCGGCCGGGCGATCGTTTGCGATCATCGATCTGCCGGCGCCCGCGACTCTGCGCGATGACGAGGGGTTCGTGGACTACAACTACGTCAACCATCTCGTCGTCAACGGCGGCGTCATCACCGGCAGCTTCGGCGAGGAACGGGCTGATTCCCTGGCTCGCGACGTGCTCACCGCCGCCTACCCGGGGCGCCGCGTGGTCTCGGTCGACGCGCGCGCGCTGTTCGCGCGTGGGGGCGGCATCCACTGCATCACCCAGCAGCAGCCGTCAACGCCGGCCTGACCACTCAGCTCGCGGCGGCGACCCGCCGATTGTGCCAGGCCCGAATCACGATGAACGGCACGAGAACGGCCGCGATGAGCAGCGCAAAGGCCCAGGCTCCAATCTGGGGCGTCATGATATTCGCGCCCCAGATGACCAGGGCGATGGCTCCGACGTTCAGGAGAACGGAGGCCCGCGGCCGGCTCGGCGGGTTGGCGAACAGGGGCAATGGCGTCGTCGGGTTCGCCCAGGCGAGGCGCAGAACGTAGAAGATTCCGCAGACGAAGCCGGCTAGAACGAGAATCGTGCCGAAAATCACTGCCATGCGATGGTGCTCCCTGGTCGGTCGTTCCTTCGACCCTACAGTCCTACTTCGGCTGCATCCGAATCGCGCCGTCCAGACGGATAGTTTCCCCATTGAGCATGGGATTTTCAACGATATGCCGCACCAGGAAAGCGAACTCGTCCGGGTCGCCGAGCCGGGACGGATGCGGCACCTGGGCTCCGAGGGAGTCTCGTACCGGCTGCGGCAGCCCCTGCAACATCGGCGTGTCGAAGATGCCGGGCGCGATCGACATCACCCGAATCAGGCTCTGCGCGAATTCGCGGGCGAGGGGCAGGGTCATCGCGGCGACGCCGCCCTTGGACGCGGCGTAGGCCGCCTGCCCGATCTGCCCGTCGAACGCGGCGACCGAGGCCGTATTGACGATGACGCCACGTTCGGCGCCGCCCTGACGGTCACGGGCACCCAGGGGTTCGTTGCTCTGCATCGCGGCGGCGGCCAGTCGTACGACGTTGAACGTGCCCACAAGGTTGATACGAATCGCGCGTTCGAACTCCTCGAGCGGCAGTGGGCCGTCGCGACCGACCGTGCGAGCGCCGGGCGCGATGCCGGCGCAATTGATCACGATGCGCAGCGGCGCTAGAGCCACCGCGGCGTCGACGGCGGTCTGCACGTCGCCGGCACGTGTCACGTCTCCGGCCACGAATCGGGCCCGGAGGCCGAGCGCGGCGGCGATCTCCCCTCCGGGGGCGCCGGGCAGGTCCAGGAGCACCACGGATGCGCCGGCCTCGTGCAGCGAGCGAACGCAGGCCAGGCCGAGGCCGGAGGCGCCGCCGGTGATGAGGGCGGAACATCCGTTTATCTGCATGAGATCCTTCCGATCCGGTGAGTTGCGGTGGTCGTGCTCGGTCGGGCGGAGCATCCGCCTCGGAACAGAATCCGCGTCTGCATCAGAGTCTCTCGATCAGGGTGGCGTTGGCCATGCCGCCGCCCTCGCACATGGCCTGCAGGCCCCAGCGGCCGCCGGTCATCTCGAGGTGGTTGACCAGGGTGCCGAGCAGGCGGGTGCCCGAGGAACCGAGTGCGTGGCCGAGGGCGATGGCGCCGCCGCGCGGGTTCAGACAGTCGGGGTCTGCGCCCGTCTCGTGCAGCCAGGCCAGCGGCACGCTCGCGAAGGCTTCGTTGATCTCGTAGGCGTCGATGTCGTCGATGCTCAGGCCGGCCCGCGAGAGGATGCGCTGGGTCGCCGGAATCACGCCGGTGAGCATGAGTAGTGGGTCGCTGCCCACGACGGTGAAACTGTGAAAGCGGGCGCGCGGGTTCAACCCGAGCTGTGCGGCCCGCTTGGCGCTCATGATCAGGGTCGCCGAGGCGCCGTCGGTGAGCGGCGAGGAATTGCCGGCCGTAACGTGCCAGCCGAGTTTCGGAAAGCGTGCCGCGAGCGCGTCGGTGCGAAAGGCCGGGCGCAGGCCGGCGAGCGAGGCATGCGAGGTGCCGGGGCGAATGGTTTCGTCCTCGTCGATAACGCTGCCGTCCGCCCGGGTCACGGCCACGATTTCGCCGGAGAAGTCGCCCCGTTCGGCGGCCGCCGCAGCGAGCCGGTGGGAGCGGGCCGCGTAGCTGTCGAGGGCGTCGCGGCCGAGGTTCCATTTCTGGTTGATGAGTTCGGCAGAGACTCCCTGGCTGACGAGGCCGTCGGGATAACGCGCGTGCATGAGGGTGCCGAAGGGGTCCTGCCCGCCGGCGGAGGACCCGAGCGGAACCCGGCTCATCGACTCGACGCCACAGGCGATGACCACGTCGGCGCTGCCGCTCATCACGGCCTGGGCGGCGAAGGCGGCGGCCTGCTGGCTCGACCCGCACTGGCGGTCGATCGTGGTGCCGGGCACGGTGTCGGGAAAGCCGGCGCTGAGCAGGGCGGTGCGCGTGACGTTGCTGCTCTGCTCGCCGCTCTGGCTGACGCAGCCGCCGATGACGTCGTCGATCAGTGTCGGGTCGAGGTTGTTGCGGCTGACCAGTTCGCGCAGCACGGTAGCCAGCAGGTCGGCCGGGTGGACGCCGTCGAGGGCTCCCCCGGGCTTACCCCGGCCCGACGGGGTGCGCAGAACGTCGACGATGACAGCCTCATTGCTCATAACCCCAGCCTAGGCCCGCAGGGGCGACAGCAGCGGTCCGGCGGTGCCCGGTCAGCCGGAGAGCGCCCACATGGCAACGGCACTCGCCGCGGCGACGTTGAGCGAGTCGATGCCGTGCTTCATCGGAATCTGCACGACGCTGTCGGACGCTGCGAGCGCCTCGGGCGTGAGCCCCTCTCCCTCGGCGCCGAGCAGCAGGGCCAGATGCTCATGCCCGGTGCCATCGAAATCGCGCAGGCTGACCGCATCGGCGGTCAGGGCGAGGGCGGCCATATGGAACCCGTGCCGGGTGAGCAGGGCGCGGGTTTCGGTCCAGTCGCCCACGCGGGTCCACGGTACCTGCAGCACGGTGCCCATCGAGACGCGGATGGCCCGACGGTAGAACGGGTCGGAGCAGCGGGGCGTGACCAGAATGGCATCCGCTCCGATTGCGCCGGCTGAGCGAAAGATGGCGCCGACGTTGGTCGGATCCGACACGTTTTCGAGAATGACGATGCGACGCGCACCGGCCAGTACTGTGTCGGCGGAGGGCAGCTCGGGCCGGTGCATCGAGGCGATCAGGCCGCGGTGCAAAATGTATCCGGTGAGTTCAGCGAGCATTTCCCCTGGGCCCACGAACACTGGAACCTCGGCCGCGTAGTCGCCGAGCACGGCGAGAGCCTCGTCGGCCGTGTTGCCGAGCGCGAGCACCGACCGCGGAACATGCCCGGCGCGCACAGCCCGTTCGAGTACGAGCGCCGATTCGGCGATATAGAGTCCGTGCTCGGTGCCGCGGGCCTTCTTCAGGGCCACGTCGGTGAGGTGGGCGTAGTCGACCAGTCGCGGGTCGTTCAGGTCGTCGATCGCGATCAGGGGCATCCGCAAAGTCTAGCCAACGGCCCTGACGGGCTCCGGCCCGCGCCCGGGCGGGTGCCCCTATCGGCCCGCGCCATTCTGCGCATAACTCCTGCAATTTGCCGGCCGAGGCCGTTCGACCCCCGGAATTTCCGGGGGTCGAACGGCCACCCGCCGCGGATTGCAGGAGTTATGCGCCACGGTGGCTCGGGCTGGCGCAGCGGAGGCGGAGCTACTTCGTGCGCACCGACTGCACGGCCAGGGCGAGGTTGCCGTCGGCGAGGCTGCCCCAGGCATACACGATGGTATTCGTGCGCGCGGCGATGTGCACGTCGGCCGGACCGATGAGCGCTGCGGTGGTACCGGCCGCCGCGACCGCAGCCGAGATCGTGCCGACCGGCAGTACGAGCACAGACTCGTTCGGGTTGGTCAGGCCGGTAATAGCCGGGACGCCGTTGGCGAGCACGTCGACGGCGGGTGCAGCAGCGACGTGGCGCACCGTCAGTCGGCCCTGTCCATATCCGGGTGCGGAGGTATCGTTCGTGAAGAGGGCCGCGGTCGGATCTCCAGCCTCGCTCAGGTGAGCCACAGCCGTGTAGTTCATCCCGGACGCGACCGTGAGGTCGACCGGGCCGATCACGGGAGCACTCGCGTCAGCGGCATCCGCTGCGGTGATGGCGAGGGTGTAGGTGCCAGCCGCAATACGGAACGTCTTCGTGAGGGTGCCGGGTTCGAAGTTGTCGATGACCCGCTTGTTGTCGACGTACACGTCAACCACGACGCCGGGGATCGCGTGCAGCACCGAAACGGATGCCGGCGCTGCGGCCCGTGTGCGTACCGTCTGCACGAACAGGGCGAGGTTTCCCTTGGCGAGGCTACCCCAGGCGTACACGATGGTGTTGGTACGCGGGGCGATCGTGACATCAGCTGGGCCGAGCAGCGGCGCCGTGGTTCCGGCGGCGGCGACCACGGCACTGATCGTGCCGACCGGCAGGTCGAGCATGGCCTGCGCAGGGTTGGTCAAGCCGGCGACGGCCACTGCACCGTTCGCGAGCACGTCGACGGCGGGAGCGGCCGCAACGTGGCGTACCGTGAGACGGCCCTGCCCGGCAGCCAGCGGCGTGGTGTCGTCGTTGAACAGGGTGGCGGTGGGAATGCCGGTGTCGCCCAGGTGGGCGACGGCCGTGAAGCTGCGGCCAGCCGTGAGGGTCACGGTGGTCGAGCCGCTGAGTGCGATGTCGACCATGGGCGAGCCGTTGGCGCTGCCGCCGAGCACGAGGGGGTCAGTGGGAGAGATCTTGACGATGTGCGTGCCGGCCGCCAGTTTCAGCGGGCCGAGCAGTGTTCCCGGCTTGAAGTCGTCGACAACGACACGGCCGTCCACCGAAATGTCGAGGATCAGGCCGGGAATGGCGTGTAGCACCGACACCGAGGCGGTGCCCGGTGCCGCGGATGCCGCGGGAACAGCCGCCTGCGCCGGCGCGAGCCCGGCGAAAGCGACGAGAAGGCCGGCGGAGATTCCGACGGCTATGAACTTGCGCATTGCTTCCTCCAGTGGGTCGTTGCGGAAGGCAGCGGTGCCTCCCTGGTTACAACTTCCCCGGCCTGGGGCGTTTCGGATGCACTGTCACAAACTATTTCGCGACTCTCCGCTCAGAGCGCGTGTAACCGGCCGCGCACGATCGAATCTCCAGAGTGTGCCGGGTCGCCGTCGGCGGGCCCGGCCGACACATCCACGAGCGGGTACTGGGTGAGGTCGACGTTGGCGGGGATAGTGAAGCGACCAGACGCCCCCTCGAAGAATCCGATGCCGACCAGGCCGGACGCATCCGCTTTCAGCAGCCTTACCTCGCGCAGGCTCGTGGGCGGGGAGGTCTGCGCCTCGAGGTCGACGACGACCGAGCGACGGCCGTCCGCAGATTCCTCGACCCGCGCCGATCCGCTCGCGGTCCAGCCGGGCAGCGCGTCGAGGACAGCTTCGGCCACGACCTGCTCGCGGGGCGGGCCCATGCCGCTTCCCACGCCGATGGCGATGCCGCCGACCAGCCCGATCACGCCGGCGGCCGCCGCGAATGATGCCCAGGGGCGGCAGCGGGGCAGCGAGTGAGCCGGTGCGATTATGGATGCGCCCATCGCGCCCGGATGCGCCAGAAGATCGGCGGGTGCGGCTGATTCCCGGCCGTCAAGCAGCTCCGCCGATAGGTCCGACGGGGCCGCAATATCCGTCAGGGCCTTGATCGGCCCAAAGCGTCGCGGCGTGCGCACCGCGTCGCTCAACCTGAGTTCAGCGTGGATGCTCGCCCAGATTCCCGCGGGCGGCGTCAGCACGCGGTCGACCCCGGCAGCGCGCCCGAGTTGCACGACCCGCCATAGGTCCAGGTATTCGCCGGCGCACGCACAGCAGACCGCGAAGTGGGCGCGCTCCCGGGCACTCGCTTCTATCTCGGCGAGGGCGAGCAAGTGCAGGTCGTCGCCACCGATGTGCACGCCATCAATGCGGGGGGTACCGATGCGGGCGGCATCAATGGGAGTCATCGGATACCTCCAGCCGGGTGCGTAGGCGGGTCAGACTGCGCCGCATGTGGCTCTTGACGGTACCGAGAGGCAGCCCGAGGCTATCGGCGATCTGCACCTGGGTGAGATCGCCGAAGAAGGCCAGGCGCACTACCTGCCGCGGGACGGGCTCGAGCCGGTCGATTTCGTCGCCGACCAGCACCCGGTTGACGACGCCGACGCTGTCGTCAAAGCGGTGCTGCGGCATGGTCAGGGCGAGCGATTCCTCAAGCCGCCGCTGCCGGCTCCGTGCCTCATGGGTGTCGGCGACCACGTGCCGGGTGATGCCGATCAGCCAGGCCGGCACCCGAGATCGGGCCGGGTCGAACCCGGCCCGTCCGCGCCACGCCGCGATGAACACTTTCTGGGTGACGTCTTCAGCGTCGGCTGCATTGGCGAGCGAGCGCACGGCGATCGTGAAGACCAGCGGAGACCAGCGCGCGTAGGCTACGGCTAAAGCGCGCTCGTCGCCGCCGCGAAAGGCGCGGGCCAAGGCCTCGTCATCGTCGGTGGGTGCACTCACGTCGGTGTGGGTCCTTCGGGCCGAAACACGAATTGGGCAAAAACGCGTCGACCGGGCACCTCGGGCGCCGACCTCCGCGCGCACCAGCATAGTGAGTTTCCTTCGACTTGCGTGCGCTCTCCGGGCGGCGAGGGGCCACGGCAGCACATCTGACGTCGCATACCGTGGCCCCCGAAGGGGGAACCAGTCCAATTACTACCTCTCTCAGCGCGGGCGAAACGGATGCACCCGGCCGCGATTTCGCGCGCCCGTTACGGGTTCGGCGTGAGCGTATATTTCGTCGAGAGGTATTCCTGGATGCCTTCGAGCCCGCCCTCACGCCCGAGACCGGACTGCTTGACGCCGCCGAACGGTGCGGCCGCGTTCGATACGACGCCGGTGTTCAGGCCCATCATGCCGGTCTGCAGCTTGTCGATCATGCGCTGGCCACGAGCAAGGTCGGTCGTGTATATGTAGCTGATCAGGCCGAACTCGGTGTCGTTGGCGAGGCGCACGGCATCCACTTCGTCACTGAACGTGCTGATCGCCAGCACCGGGCCGAAGATTTCGTCGCGGAGAATGTCACTGCCCGGCTGCACATTGGTGAGCACGGTCGGCGAGTAGAACGTTCCTTCGCGTTCGATCGCCGCGCCGCCGGTGAGCAGGTTCGCGCCCCGGGTGATCGCATCCTGCACCAAGGCGTCGGCCTTGTCGACTGCTTTTTTATCGATCAGCGGGCCAATCGTGATTCCGGTCTCGGTGCCACGCCCGATCTGGAACGCTTCGACGCGTTCGGTGACCCGGCGGGCGAATTCGGCGGCGACGGACTCGTGCACGATGAAACGGTTGGCCGCGGTACAGGCCTGGCCGATGTTGCGGAACTTCGCGAGGAGTGCACCATCGACGGCTTTATCGAGGTCGGCGTCGGCGAAGACGACGAACGGGGCGTTGCCGCCGAGCTCCATCGACGTGCGAAGCACGTTTTCGGCGGAGAGCTTGATGAGCGACTTACCAACCTCGGTCGACCCGGTGAAGCTGAGCTTGCGGAGGCGTCGGTCGGCGATGATCGGCTCGGTCACCGCACCGGACTGTGACGTCGTGATGACGTTGACGACACCGGCGGGCAGGCCGGCCTCTTCGAGCAGGGCCACGAAGTGCAGGGTGGTCAGCGGCGTAAGAGCGGCCGGCTTGACGACGACGGTGCAGCCGGCGGCGAGCGCCGGTGCGATCTTGCGGGTCGCCATGGCCAGCGGAAAGTTCCACGGGGTGATCAAGAGACAGGGTCCTACCGGGTGTTGGGTGACGATCGTGCGACCGGTGCCCTCAGGATTGGTGCCGTAGCGACCACTGATGCGCACGGCCTCTTCGCTGAACCAGCGCAAAAACTCGCCGCCGTAGGCGACCTCGCCGAGCGCCTCGGGCAGCGGCTTGCCCATTTCGATAGTCATGAGCAGGGCGAACTCCTGCTTGCGTTCCTGCAGCAGGTCGAAGGTGCGGCGCAGAATTTCTCCGCGTACGCGGGCCGGAGTCGCTGCCCAGTCGGCCTGCGCGGCGTCGGCGGCGTCGAGGGCTGCAGCGCCATCGGCCACGCTCGCGTCGGCGATGGTCTTGATGACACGGCCGGTGGCCGGGTCGATGACATCGAGGGTGCGCTCGCCGGTGGCGGCAACCCACTGCCCGTTGATGTAGAGCTGGCCCGGCACGCGCGCGAGCAGCTCGGATTCGGTTGTGCCTGCGTCGGTAACAGCTGTCATTGCATCTCCCAATAGTTCGTCTACCCATCGATCGGACGGTAACAGCCTAGCTGCGCGCACCGCTCTGACCGCCCGACGGTTGCTCCTGCCCGACCGGTCGACCTGATCGTTGTGTCCGACGTGGGCGACGGCGAGAACGGATGCGAGAATACCAAGGTGTCGATTCCTGAGTTCGCCGCCGCGACCGACGAGGATGCGACCGCGGAAGCCGCGGCGCCGGAGCCTCACGCGCCCGCAGCCCACTCGCAAACCTTGTCACGCGGCATCCGCCTATTGGAGATTCTCGCCGAAACCGACGAACCGATGACCATCGTCGAACTCGCCGCCGCGCTCGTCGTGCACCGCTCGATCGCCTATCGCATCCTGCGTACCCTCGAAGATCACGGCCTCGTTATTCGCGATTCGGCCGGACTCGTGCGGCTGGGCCCGCGCCTGGCCGCGCTGGCTCGCGCGGTGTCTCGCGACCTGCAGGCCGCTGCCCTGCCCGTGCTCACCCGCATCGCCAACGAGCTCGGCATGACAGCGTTTGTCGCCGTACTCGACCGGGGCGAGGTGGTCACGCTCGTGAGCATCGAGTCGCGGCAAGCCCACGCTACGGTCGCGCAGCGGCCGGGCACGCGGCATCCACTGCAGTGGGGCGCACCCGGAATCGCCATCCAGTCCGGCCTGAACGCATCAGAGTGGGCCGCGCTCGGGCACGCCGACGCCCGCCGGAGCCAGGCCGGTGAGGTCGCTGGCATCGGCTACGCCTCCAGTCACGACGAGGTCATTCCCGGTCTGTCGTCGATCGCCGTGCCGCTGCTCGTGCCCGGGGAATCACCCGCTGCCCTCGCGGTCGTGTACATCTCGAGCCTGCACTCCCCCGCCGACATCGGCGCCGCGCTCACCGCGGCTGCGCGCGCCATCACCGCCGAACTCGGCTGACTACCCGGTCATACCCAGGCGCTGCAGCTCACCCGGACCCTAGCAGGGCGCAATTTCGCACGCCGAAACGCTGACGAGTCATGACGCACACAATACTGACCAATAGGTAGGTAATCTTCAGTTTTGATGCCATACTGCCCCCGTGCTGGTTTCTTCGCACGATGCACACACTTTGCAGCAGCACCCGACTTAGCACCGCAGTGAGATACAAGGGAGTATTCCATGGCATTGACGACCGAGCGCAGGCAGGCCAAGAGCGCTAAACGCAGCGAAGAACGGCGGGTTCTCGCCGGCACCATGGTGGGCACCACCATCGAGTGGTACGACTTCTTCATCTATGCCCAAGCCGCCGGTCTCGTGCTGGCCGGGCTGTTCTTCGCGCCGCTGGCCGGGGAGAACGAACCGCTCGCCCAGCTCATCGCCTGGGCCTCGCTGGGCATCAGCTTTCTGTTCCGCCCGCTCGGCGCCATTATCGCCGGGCACCTCGGCGACCGGATCGGTCGGAAGGCGATGCTGGTCTTCACCCTCGTCATGATGGGCGCGGCCACCGCACTCATCGGTCTGCTGCCGACCTTCGACCAGATCGGCGTCTGGGCGCCCATCCTGCTCATCGTGCTGCGCATCCTGCAGGGCTTCTCCGCCGGCGGCGAGTGGGGCGGTGCCGCCCTCATGTCCGTCGAGCACGCGCCGGTGAACAAGCGCGGCTTCTTCGGTGCCTACCCGCAGATCGGCGTTCCGGTCGGCCTCATCCTCGCCACCGGCGTCATGATCCTGGTGACCGCCTCGATGAGTGAAGAAGCCTTTCTCAGCTGGGGCTGGCGCATCCCGTTCCTGGTCTCCGTGCTGCTCATCGTGGTCGGCTGGGTCATCCGTCGCGCGGTCGCCGAAAGCCCGGTCTTCAAGGAGATGCAGACCCGCAAGAAGGAATCTGCCGCCCCGCTCAAGCAGCTGTTCCAGAACCACTCGCGTCAGGTCATCCTCACCGCGCTCATCTTCATCGCCAACAACGCGGCCGGCTACATGCTCATCGCGTTCTTCAACTCCTATGCCACCAAGCCCGCTGAAGCCGGCGGACTCGGCATGGAGCGCACTCCGGTGCTCATCGCGAGCACCATCGCGGCCGTATTCTGGCTCGCGTCGACCATGCTCGGCGGCATCCTCTCCGACAAGATCGGCCGCGTGCGCACGTTCCAGTTCGGCTACGCCTTTCTGTTCATCTGGGCCATCCCGATGTTCCTACTCATCGACACCGGCGACATCGCCTGGTTTGCGCTCTCCCTCATTGTTCTGGCGAGCGGGCTCGGCTTCTCCTACGGCCCGCAGGCGGCACTCTACGCCGAGATGTTCCCGGCCCAGGTGCGCTACTCGGGAGTTTCGATCGGCTACGCCCTCGGGGCGATCCTCGGTGGCGCCTTCGCCCCGTTGATCGCGCAACTGCTGCTCGATAAGACCGGCCACTCCTTTTCCATCGGCATCTACCTCATGGGCCTCGCCACGATCTCCTTTGTGGCGGTCACCCTCGTGAAGGAGACCCGCGGACTTCCGCTGGGCATCAGCACGCACGAGTAATTTCCGGTGACTCCCACCCGTGGATCGTATATGTTTTCCGATATCACGACTCGCCTGACCGTACGCACCGACGCGATTGGACACCATGACCCTTGCACCCCTGCCAGATCTGGGTCGTCCCGGCAAGGTGATCGCCGTGCACACCAACTACCCTTCCCGGGCCGCGCAGCGCGGGCGCACCCCCGAGCAGCCGTCGTACTTCTTGAAACCCTCGACGAGCGTCGCGGCCAGCGGCGCCACCATCGTTCGCCCGAACGGATGCGAATTGCTCGCCTTCGAAGGCGAAATCGCGTTGGTCATCGGTCGCTCCCTGCGCGGTGTGAGCGTCGAAGACGGCTGGAGCGGCGTCGCCGGGGTCACGGCGGCCAACGACTTCGGCGTCTACGACCTGCGGCATGCCGACAGGGGCTCCAACCTGCGGTCCAAGGGCGGAGACGGTTTCACCCCCCTTGGTCCGCGCGTGATCGTGGCTGAGACCATCAACCCCGCCCAACTGCGCATTCGCACCTGGGTCAATGGTGAGCTCGTGCAGAGCGACACCACCGCCGATCTGCTATTCAGCTTCGGTCGCCTCGTCGCCGATCTGTCCCAGCTGATCACGCTCGAACGCGGCGATGTCATTCTCACCGGAACCCCGGCCGGCGCCTCCGTCGTGGTGCCGGGCGATGTGGTGGAGGTCGAGGTTGACGCGCCGACCATGCCCGGCGCACCGAGCACCGGCCGCCTGGTCACGACGGTGGCCGCGGGCACGACACCGCTCGGCGCGTTCGGCGCCGGTCCAAGGCTCGACGACCTGCAGCGGGCCGAAGCCTGGGGCTCAGCCGAGGAGGCCGGTCTGGCGCCCGAAACGACGTTCCTGCTGACCGCTGAACTCAAGGCACGCATCAACAGCGTCGGCACCGCCACGCTCAGCTCGCAGCTGCGCAAACGCGGACTCGACAACGTGTCGATCGACGGCCTGCAGTCCACCCGCCCGAGCACCCGGCTGGTCGGGCGCGCCCGTACCCTGCGTTTCATTCCCAACCGAGAAGACCTCTTCACGGCGCACGGTGGCGGCTACAACGCCCAGAAGCGTGCGTTCGACGGCCTCGGCGTTGATGACGTGCTCGTGATCGAAGCCCGCGGCGAAACCGGCACCGGAACGGTCGGCGATATCCTCGCCCTGCGCGCCCAGGTGCAGGGCGCCGCCGGAATCGTCACCGACGGCGGTGTGCGCGACCTCGCCGCGGTCAGCGCGCTCGAGCTGCCCACCTACCACCGCGGCGGCCATCCGGCCGTGCTCGGCCGCCGCCACGTTCCGTGGGACGTGGACCTGACGATCGCCTGTGGCGGGGCATCCGTTCAGCCCGGCGACATCATCGTCGGCGACGCCGACGGCTTGCTCGTCATTCCGCCGCACCTCATCGAACAGCTCGTCACCGACAGCATCGAGCAGGAGCGCGAAGAGACCTTCATTGCCGAGATGGTCGGCGCCGGCGAGGGCGTCGACGGCCTCTATCCGATGAATGCCGCGTGGAAGGAAAGGTATCGCGCATGGCTCACCCAGCAGTAAATTCAGCAGCGCAGATGGATGCCGCGCCTCCCGCCATCGGCAAAGCCCAGTTCGCCTACGCCTGGCTGAAAACCCGCATCGACGATGGCACCTTCGGCCCCGGTTTTCGACTGGTCCTCGACCAGATCGCCCGGGACACCTCGATGAGCCCGGTTCCCGTACGGGAAGCGATCCGCCGCCTCGAAGCGGAGGGACTCGTGACCTTCGTCCGCAATGTCGGGGCGCAGGTGGCCATGCTCGACCCCACCGAATATCGGCACACCATGCAGACACTCGGCCTGGTCGAGGGCGCCGCGACAGCGCTGTCGGCGCCGACCCTGAGCGTGGAAGCCATCGCTCGGGCCCGGCAGATCAACGCGCAGATGCGCGACACACTGCGCCACTTCGACCCGACACGCTTCACAACGCTCAACCGCGACTTTCATTCCGAGCTCTACAGCACCTGCCCCAACCCGCACATTCTCGACCTCGTGCACCGCGGCTGGAACCGTTTATCGGTGTTGCGCGAATCGACCTTCGGCTTCGTGCCGGGGCGCGCGGCCGAATCGGTGGCCGAGCACGACCAGATTCTCGACCTGGTTGAGCAGCGGGCATCCGCTCATGACATCGAACACGCTGCGCGCGACCATCGGCAGGCCACCCTGAACGCGTTTCTCTCGTCTCGCGCACCGACCCATCACGTTGGCCCCCAGGAAGGCACCTCATGAAGTTCCGCGGTAATCCGAACCAGATTCGCGGGTCCATCGCCGCGCTGATGACCCCGTTCACCGCCCGCGGAACCATCGACCATGCCGGCTTGACCAACCTGGTCAACTGGCAGATCGCCTCCGGCTCGCACGGCATCTCGATCGGCGGGTCGACCGGTGAACCGAGCTCGCAGACCATCGCCGAGCGCGCCGCCGCCATCCGCACCGTCGCGACGGCGATCGGCGAGCGCGTGCACTTCATGGCCGGAACCGGCTCCACCAGGCTCGACGAGACCCTCGAACTGACCGCGGCCGGCCGCGATGCCGGCATCGACGCCGCGCTCATCATCACGCCGTACTACGCTCGCCCCACCCAGGAGGCGCTCTACGTCTGGTACAAAACCGTCTGCGAAGAATTTCCCGACCTGCCGATCGTGGCCTACAACGTGCCGAGCCGCACCGCCGTCGACATCGCGCCCGAGACGGTCTACCGCCTCTTTCGCGATCTCGATAACTTCGTCGGAGTCAAGGAGACCACCAAGGACTTCGAGCACTTTTCCCGCGTGTTGCACCTGTGCGGCCCCGATCTGCTGGTCTGGAGCGGCCTCGAACTGCTCTGCCTGCCACTCATGGCCCTCGGCGGTGCCGGGTTCGTCAGCGCCACGAGCAACATCGCGCCGGCCGCCGTCGCCCAGATGTTCGAGGCCTGGGAAGCCGGCGATTTCGTCACCGCCCGCACGATTCACTACGGCCTGCACCCGCTCGTCGACCTGCTGTTCGTGGAAACCAACCCGGCACCGGGCAAGTGGGTCATGGCCCAGCGCGGCCTGATCGAGAGTGGCTTCGTGCGCCCGCCGCTGATCGAACCGACCCCCGGCGGCCTGGCCAAAATGCGCGTGCTCCTGGACGCCGGCTCCGAGTACCTCACGTCGACCGCCGGCTTCATCCTGACCGGTGCCTCCAAATGATCGAATCCAGCACGCAGGCGCACTACGTACCCGCTGACCTGCCCACCAGCCTCCGTCATTTCATCGGTGGCGAATTCGTTGACAGCCTCGGCGGCGAGACTTTCGACGTGCTCGACCCGGTCTCGAACCAGACCTACGCCACCGCGGCGGCCGGCCAGCAGGCCGACGTCGACCTGGCCGTCGCCGCCGCCAAGCACGCCTTCGATACCGGACCCTGGCCGCGCATGCTCCCCCGCGTCCGCGCCAGGGTGCTGCACCGCATCGCCGACGCGGTCGAGGAGCAGGATACCCGGCTCGCCGAACTCGAAACGTTCGACACCGGGCTGCCCATCACGCAGGCGCTCGGCCAGGCGCAGCGCGCGAGCGAGAACTTTCGCTTCTTCGCCGACCTGATCGTGGCGCAGGCCGACGACACCTACAAGGTGCCGGGCAAGCAGATCAACTACGTCAACCGCAAGCCGGTCGGTGTCGCCGGGCTGATCACCCCGTGGAACACCCCGTTCATGCTGGAAAGCTGGAAGCTCGCGCCCGCGCTCGCCTCCGGCTGCACCGTCGTGCTGAAACCGGCCGAATTCACGCCGCTGTCGGCGAGCCTGTGGGCGGAGATCTTCGCCGCCGCCGGGGTACCCGACGGCGTGTTCAACCTGGTCAATGGTCTCGGCGAGGAGGCCGGCGATGCGTTGGTCAAGCATCCGGATGTGCCGCTCATCTCGTTCACCGGCGAGACGACCACCGGCCAGACCATCTACCGCAATTGCGCCGCGCACCTCAAGGGCATGTCGATGGAACTCGGCGGCAAGTCGCCCGCCGTCGTCTTCGCCGACGCCGACCTCGACGCCGCGATCGACTCGACCCTGTTCGGCGTGTTCAGCCTCAACGGCGAGCGCTGCACGGCGTCGAGCCGCATCCTGGTCGAGCGCTCCATCTACGACGAATTCTGCGCCCGCTACGCTGCCCGCGCTGCGAGCATCGTGGTCGGCGACCCGCACGACCCGACAACCGAGGTCGGTGCTCTCGTGCACCCCGAGCACTACGCCAAGGTCATGAGCTACGTCGAGATCGGCAAGACCGAGGGACGTCTGCTCGCCGGCGGCGGTCGCCCGGCCGGGCTACCCGAGTGGTTGGCACAGGGCAACTACGTCTCCCCCACGGTGTTTGCCAACGTCGCGCCGACCGCCCGCATCTTTCAGGAGGAGATCTTCGGCCCGGTCGTGACCATCACGCCCTTCGAAACGGATGCCGAAGCGCTCACCCTGGCCAACGGCGTGAAGTACGGGTTGGCTGCGTACATCTGGACCACAGACCTCGTTCGCGCGCACAACTTCGCGCAGTCGGTCGATGCTGGAATGGTCTGGTTGAACTCGCACAACGTGCGTGACCTGCGCACCCCGTTCGGCGGCGTCAAGGCCTCCGGCCTCGGCCACGAGGGCGGCTACCGGTCCATCGACTTCTACACCGATTCGCAGGCCGTGCACATCACGCTCGCTCCCGTGCACACGCCCCGTTTCGGCGGCAAGTAGCTCGTTTTCAGTCCCGCGGCCACCGATCAGCGAGGAGAACCCCATGACAATCCCGATCCCGACCCCCACCCAGGCCCCGCCGGATATTCTGCGCTGCGCCTACATGGACATCGTCGTGACCGACCTCGCCACGTCGCGCGAATTCTACGTCGACATTCTCGGCCTCGTCGTCACCGAGGAGAGCGACACCGAGATCTACCTGCGCAGCTTCGAGGAATTCATCCACCACAACCTCGTGCTGCGCCGGGGGCCCATCGCCGCCGTCGCCGCGATGGCCTTCCGGGTGCGCAGCCCCGAAGATGTCGACCTGGCCGAGGCCTACTATCGGGAACTCGGCTGCCGCACCGAACGCCGCCCCGAGGGCTTCATCAGGGGCATCGGCGACAGCGTGCGCGTCGAAGACCCGCTCGGGTTTCCCTATGAATTCTTTTACGCAACCACCCACGTCGAGCGCCTCGCCTGGCGCTATGACCTGCAGGGCCCCGGCGCGCTCGTGCGGCTGGACCACTTCAACCAGGTCACCCCCGACGTCGGCCGCGGCCGTAAATACCTCGAAGATCTAGGCTTCCGCGTCACCGAAGACATCCAGGATTCCGACGGCGTCACCTACGCAGCCTGGCTGCGCCGCAAGGACACCGTGCACGACACCGCCCTCACCGGCGGCAACGGCCCGCGTATGCACCACATCGCCTTCGCCACCCACGAGAAGCACAACATCATCTATATCTGCGACAAGCTCGGCGCGCTGCGCAAGAGCGACCTGATCGAGCGCGGACCTGGTCGGCACGGCGTCTCGAACGCGTTCTACCTCTACCTTCGTGACCCCGACGGCCACCGCGTCGAGATCTACACGCAGGACTATTACACCGGTGACCCCGATAACCCCGTCGTCACCTGGGACGTGCACGACAACCAGCGCCGGGACTGGTGGGGCAACCCCGTCGTACCCAGCTGGTACACGGACGCGTCGCTCGTGCTCGACCTCGATGGCAAGCCCCAGCCTGTGCTCGAACGCACCGAGTCGAGTGAAATGGCCGTGACCGTCGGCGCTGACGGATTCTCCTACACCCGCAAGAACGACGAGCTTGCCGGCTTCAAACTCGGTACCACCCTCTAGACCTCTGCAGCGGGCCGATTTGCGGCTGGGCCCGCAATCGCCCGGCGGCCGGGTACCGCAGATATGGCCGTCCGCGCTACAGGTTTCAGTGCCGCACAGGCATCCCGCAACGAGACCTGGCCTGCAGCACACGCTCGCCCCTCCGCTCTCGCCCGCCGCCTCGGAAGGCTCAGGCCAGAAACTCCAACGCCGCCTGCTTGAACTCGCGCGCGGTGAGCGCGTTGAGGTGGGTGCGGCCGGGCAGCTCGAGGTACCGGGCGCCGCGCTCGGCCGCCAGAGCGGCCACCCCCGCCGGAATCGAGTCGGCCCCACCCGCCACAAACAGCTGCGGGATGCCCGCCGGCACGTCGAGCGTGCAGCCCGCGACGCCTTGTACGCACGCCACCAGCGCCTCCCGGTCGGCACCCGCCGCAATCGCCGGTCCGAGCACCGCGGCGATGGTCGGGTCGGCCGGATGATCGCCAGATCCCACGAAGCGGTTGATGGCGTTGAGATCCCAGGTCTCGAAAAGTTCGAGCGGGCCCGCCCCGCCGAGCACGAGGCGTCGCACGCGTTCCGGAGCAAGCTGGGCCAGGGCGGCTACGACTCGCGACCCCATGGAGTAGCCGATCAGGTCGACCTGCTCGAGTCCGAGGGTGTCGAGTACGGCCACCAGGTCGGCGGCAAGCTGCCTCGGTGCGTAGTCGGCGGCGCGATGCGGTTTGTCGCTGCGGCCGTGGCCGCGCAGGTCGGGCGTGATCGCGCCGCGCCCGGCCTCGCCGAGCGCGCGCACCCAACCGGAATCGACCCAGGTGAGCGCGGCGGTCGACGCGAAACCGTGCACGAGCACCACCGGTCGCTCCCCCGGTGCGGCGTCAAAGGCGATGCGCACGCCGTCGAGGCGCCGGGCGAACTCGGTCACGACACCTCCCCGGTCGCTGCGACGCTAAGAAACGCGTGGGTGACCCCGGTGACACCGATCACTCGACGGCGTCGCTCGCGGTGAATACCGCGCCGGCGTGGGCCATCTCGGCGAGGGCGGTCGCGGTGGATTCGGCGGCGACACCGGCGACCAGATCGGTCAGCACGCGCACGTGCTGGCCGTGTTCGAGGGCGTCGAGGGTGGAGGCCCTTACGCAGTAGTCCGTCGCCACACCGACGATATCGATGTTCGTCACCCCGTGCTCGCTCAGCAGCGCCGTCACGGTCTGGCCAGCTTCGGTGGTGCCCTCGAAGATGGAGTACGCGGGCTGGCCCTGACCCTTGCGAATGTGGAAGGTCACGGCATCCGTTTTCAGGGCGGGGTGGTATTCGGCGCCCGCAGTGCCGGCCACACAGTGCACCGGCCAGGTCGTGACATAGTCGGGGGCCGTGTCACGGGCGAAGTGGCCCCCGTTGTCGTTGCCGATATCGTGCCAGTCGCGCGAGGCGAACACATACTTGTAGGCGAGCGGATGCTGCGCGAGCAGCGCGCTCACGCCCGCCGCGACGGCCGCCCCGCCGTCGACGCCGAGCGCGCCGCCCTCGGTGAAGTCATTCTGAACGTCGATGATGAACAGTGCACGGGTCACGAGGTCTCCTCCGATATTCGAGTGTCAGTTATTGGACAGGTTATCGCCGCAGTGGAAAAACCCGGTGGCCAGCGAGTCGATGGCGATTTTCGCATTCGAACTCACGGTGCCGATGGCATAGATGGCGAAGGTGAGCGGGGTGCCGTCGGCGGCATGGATAATGCCGGCAAGCGTATAGCCGGTGTCGATCCAGCCGGTCTTGGCGAAGACGGCACCGTCGGCGGCGGCGTTGGCACCGGCGAAGCGGTCGCTGTAGGAGAGGGAGCCACGCGGTCCGCCGGCAATCGGCAGGCCGTCGAACAGCACGCCCAGATTGCCCTCGCGAGCGTTGACCTTGAGGAACAGGGCGGTCAGATAAGCCGGCGACACGGCATTGTGGGGGCTGAGGCCCGATCCGTCCTTGATGATTATGCCGGTTGTGTCGATGCCGTAGGCGGCCAGGCCACCAACGATGCCCTGTTGCAGTGCGGAGAAGGAGTTTCCGGCGCCGTTTTCAATGGCCACGAGTCGGGCGAGCATCTCGGCGATGGTGTTGTCGCTCACGATGAGGGACTGCTCGATGAGGGTCGACACCGTCGCGGACTGCACGGCACCGAGTTGGGCGGCACCGGCCGGGGCGGTGGCCCGACTGAGGGTGAGCCCGCCGCCGAGCGCATCGGCAAAGGCCTGGCCGGCCCGAGCCACCGGGTCTTCGCTGCGAGCGGAGGTGCTGCGGGTGGGGTCGTTGCGGTCGCCGTCCACCATGAGAGCGGTGATCTCGGGCATAGAGCCGAGGCCGAGTTCGGTGCGGGCCCAGCCCTCGTCCCAGTCGGGGCCCGAGAAGTACGAGGAGTCGAGCACGAGCGAGGTGATCGGCGGGTTGGCCGGATCGACGGCCCAGGCGGCCCTGGTCTGAGCGGCGAGGTCGTCCAGGTGGGCAGCGCCGGTATAGAACGGTTCCTGGCCGGTGGGCAGCCGTGAGAGAGTGAGGTCTCCGCCGCCGACGAGCACGACCTGGCCGGGCTCGGCACCCTTCACGACGCGGGTCGTCGCCCGGTAGTCGCTACCGAGCACGTTCAGCGCGGCGGCAGAGGTGAGCACCTTCATGACGCTGGCCGTGCGGGAGGCGGACGTTCCACCCCGGTCGAACAACACCTCGCCGGTGGTGGCGTTGACAACCCGCGCCTGAAATTCGGCGAGGCGGGTGTCGGCGGCGAGCCCGGCCACCGAGCAGCTGCGCAGCCCCCTGGCTGTCGTCGGCTCGGCGGGCACCGGCCGGGCAGGGTCGACGGTCGTCGTTGGGCTCGGCGTCGCTGTGGGTGTGACCGCAACGGATGCCGCCGCCGGCTCATTCGTGCCGGTCTGGGTACCGGCGAAGACGGCTCCGCTGCACAGCAGCACGAAGACGAGGGCCGCGATCAGGGCAGCCCGGCGGCGCTGGGCGAACACGGCTGCAGTTCCGCCGCGAGGGGCGCGGCCGACGTCAGCGTCCACGGGTGACTGCTCTGCTTGGTCCACCTCCGTATGGTATCCGACGCGCCATCGGGCAGGCTATTCGCCCGGGTAGCGCAAGCCGATCTGCGCCCGCACCGCGTCGAGGGTGTGCATGATGGCAACCGACTCCTCGGCCGGCATGATATCGCTCGAGACCTTGCCAGCACGGATCAGCGTCTCGGCTTCGACCGCCTCGAACTGCATGCCGCGGCCGGTGAATTCGGCCGCAACGAAGGTTTCCAGCACGGCACCGAGATTGTCGAGCACCCGAAATCCAGTCGGTGAGTACCAGACCGCGTCGAGGTCGATGCGCCCGTGTGTGCCGATGATCGACGCAGTGGTGGGGCCGAGGGTGTCGCTGGCCGAGAAGGTCGTGGCAATCTGCCCGCCCGCATAACGAAAAATGGTCGCGACCTGGGCATCCGCTCCGGTCGCTTTGAAGGACGCGCTGGCCAGAATCGTCTCGGGGGTTCCAAAGACGGCGTGCGCGAAGTTCACCGGGTAGACGCCGAGATCCAGCAACGCGCCACCGCCGAGGGCGAGCGAGTTCAGTCGGTGTGTCGGATCGTCTGGCAGGTCCTGGGTGTGGTCGGCGTGCATGCTGCGCACGTCGCCGAGCGTGCCGGCGGCGAGAATCTCGCGGATGCGCGCCATGTGCGGCAGAAACCGGGTCCACATGGCTTCGAGCACGAGCAGGTTCTTGCTCGCGGCGAGGTCGACGATCTGTCGGGCTTCCCGGGCGTTGACCGCGATCGGCTTCTCGACCAGCACGTGCTTGCCGGCGTTCAGCGCGAGCGTGGCGTGCTCGGCGTGGAACGGGTGCGGCGACGATACGTAGATGACGTCGACCTCGGGGTCGTCGACCAGCGCTTCGTAGCTGGCATGCGCGGTAGGGATGCAGAATTCGGCGGCGAAGGCATCCGCTGACGCCTGGCTGCGCGACCCGACGGCCTGCACCGTATGGCCGTTCTGCACGAGATCGTTGGTGAACAGGTGGGCGATACCGCCGGTGGCCAGAATTCCCCAGCGAATGAGAGCAGTCATCCCTGCAGCTTATCTGCCGGCACCACCCGCGGATTCTGGATGCCGAGGCCCGAGATGATTCCGCCTCCGACCAGCAGGATTCCGGTGACGATCGCGGCGCGATGGAACCCGTCGAGGTCGAGCACCGGGCCCACGATGATGCTTGCCGCCGCGATGGCGACGAGGCCGGCGACACGAGAGAGCGCGTTGTTGACGGCGGAGGCGATACCCGCCCGGTCGGGTTCGATCGCACCGAGAATTGCGGAGGTCAGCGGCGCGACCGTGATCGTCAGGCCCAGGCCGAAGATGATGACGCCGGGCAGGACCTGGCTGGAATAGGTGACACTCGAGTCGATGCGCAACATGACGAAGAACCCGATTCCGGCGATGATCGGCCCGACGCACATGAACAGGCGCGGGCCGAACCGGCCGGCCAGACGACCGATGACGGTGGACAGCGCGATGCTCAGGATGCTCACGGGCAGCAGGGCCAAACCGGCGAACGTTGCACTGTACCCGCCGACCTGTTGCAAGAAGACGGCAAGCAGGAACGTGCCGAGCGACAGGGCAGCGTAGATGAAGGTCGTCGCCACGTTTCCCACCCAGAAGTTGCGCACCCGAAACAGGCTGAGCGGCATCATCGGCGCTTTCGTGCGATTCTCGTGCCAGAGGAACGCGGCGAAACTCAGAAAACCCACGACGAGCGGAACCAGGATAACCGGGCTGCCCCACCCGAAGTTGGCCTGTTCGATCAGCGCGAAGACGGGCAGGGCCAGTCCGAATACTCCGAGCACCGCGCCCACGACGTCGACGCGGGTCGCGGCATCCGCCGTCCGATCATTCGGCAGCCGCGCCAGCAGAACCAGCGTCGCCGCGATGGGCACGATGTTGATAGCGAACACCAGCCGCCAGGAAGACAGATCGACCAGCAGACCGCCGATGAGCGGGCCGGCGATGAAGGCGGTGCTGGTCCAGGCAGTCCAGGCGCCGATCGCCCGGGCCTGGCGAGCGCCGGAAAAGGTACTGAAGATGAGGGCGAGGGAGCTCGGTACCAGCAGGGCGCCAGCCACACCCTGCAGCGCACGCGCGCCAATCAGAAAGGGAGCGCTCGGAGCCACAGCACAGAGAACGGATGCCGCGGCGAACCCCAGCAGACCCCAGAACAAGACCCGCTTGCGCCCGAACGCGTCGGACAGGGAGCCCGCGAGCAGAATAATGCCACCGAGCGTGATGAGGTAGGCATCGACGACCCACTGCTGGGTCGCAATGCCCCCGCCGAGCTCGCGGGTGATCGCCGGGAGGGCCACATTGATGACGGTGCCGTCGAGAAAGGCGATGAACGAGGCAAGCACCGCGATCACAAGAACGAGCCGTTGGGTCGCGGTCGGTGGACGAGTCATGACTTGAGTCAACCGCACAGGCCGCCGCGTCGTGCAAATAATAGGTCAGACTAGACCAATGATCACCCTGCAGCAGGATGCCGATGGCTTCATCCGCATGAACCGCCACTTTCCCCACAACTCGCTCATTAGCATCAGCTTCACCGCAGGGGCGGCGGAGCAATTCACCGGAGCCCAGCTGAACGCCGTCTTCGACGACGCACTGGCCGAGTTTCGCGGGCAGAACCGCCTCGAGGGAGCGAAGGGATTCTCCCGTGCGCCCGCGAAAACCGTGCAGCCCACGAAGAACATCACCTTCGTCAAGGTGCGCCCCGGAATGGCTGGCTAGCCCCGCCGGCTCACGGCAACCCCCGACGGCACCGGTCAGCACCTGTCCCGGTGGCGCCCCAGCGCAACGCGCAGCCCTTACCGGCGGCAGATCCAGGCGTCGGAGTCTCCGAATGCGTGCAGGCGCCGGTGCGGGAGCGCACAGTCGCAACGGGAGCAGCGGAGGACCTCAGCCACGAGCGGCAATCGCCTCACGAAGTTGCTCCCCCGTCGGCCATCCCAAAAGCCCGCCGGGTGTCGAGTAGACCCGGCAGGCCAGCTGCTCGATGCGCCCCGCCGACGGAAACAAATCGGTGCCGTCGATCAGGATGGTCGGCGACCCGGCAAACCACACCTCCGCCGCCGCGGCGGGTGAGTCGATCAGCGTGTGGGTGATGGCGGCGGTCTGGTGGCCAGTCGCGTCCAGTGCTGCCCGAAGCAAACGTGCCGCTTCACGCCCGCCCGCACAATCAACGATGTGCAAAATTTCTGCCTGCATAGTCTCCAGAATACGCACACGTCCCTGACTGCCGGCGAGATCAAATCAGGCTGGTTGCGGCGCCAGCGCGGCGAGCGCAGCATCCGGCATCCTGCCCGGAGGAGTGTGCGCTGGCACTGCACTGTCTGTATCGGTCTGAAACAGGGTGCAGAGTGCCGGTGGCCCCTCATATTGCAGCCTTGAGCTTGAGAAATTCCGGTGGCAGGGCCGCCAGTCGCCATTTTGAGGCAAGTGGGTATCGAAAGGATCGAACTACTTTTAAAACGAGATGCGGATTCGTACCCTCATCAATCAATCTTCCGGTGGGTACCAAACGCGGTCACCATCGACCTTCGCGAAGCTGGTCATGGTGTGCGGCTTGGTCGAGGTCGGGCTCATGATGTCGGCAACCTGAAGGCCCCGAGCCAGCAACGCGTCTCCGATCAGCGACCGGTGACAACGCCAGGGCACAGCCTCGGCACACATGATCGCCACCATCTGCTTCTTCGCCAGCGCCGTCAACTCCTCGACGCCGACAACGAACTCGGAGGTTTGCATGTAGTCGGCGTAGTTGCGGAAGCTCCTGTTACGCCACGCTTCGTTGATCGATGCTTCCGCTGCCGGTGTATGCCGTAAGCCTCCGAGCTTTGGGAGTCGCTGATAGTCGATTCCGTGCTCCGGCATGCTTGTGACGAGTTCGTGTTCCCCGAATTGCGGGTTGTGACGAGACCCCGGAACGGTGCGCACGTCGATGAGTCGTTCGACACCGTGTGCTTTCAACATTCCAACGAACTCATCAATCGGATGAGTCGAATGCCCGATCGTGTACACCCAGGTTTCGGCCATGCTCTCATTGAACCGTACATGCTCGAGCCCGCATCAGGAATGTCAGATTTGCGCGCCCACACCGTGCTCCTCAATAACGTGCGGGAGGGCCTCGCATGCTGGCCGACACCGTGTCGACTCCGCCGCTGAGACGATTTTGGACACTGACTCCGACCAGGATTTCTAGTGGAGCCGCCTGTCAGAATCGAACTGACGACCTTCTCATTACGAGTGACCGATGGGCGCCCAGAAACGGGCGTTGCGGCGTCGAAATCGTTGATTTCACGGGCTTATTGAGTTTGATGTGATCACCCATAACAGCGTCCTTTCCGTTCAAATGTGGGCAAATTGTGGGCAAGAAAATGATCCGCTCACTCTAAGAATCTGTGATGTATCAGGACATCTTTTACGAATCTGTATCAGGTGAATCGTCGAGAGCGGGTACCGACCTGCGCCCCCGGTCCAGGTTGGTGGCGGACGTCGGCAAGAGTTCGTCACCTACCTGGCGTTCCGCAAGCCGTAGCGGACCGACACGGCTCGTCGCTATTCTCACCCCCATGACGGACTCTTCTGACGCCGCCCGAGTCGCTGCCGTGAAACTGTCGTCCCCGCCAATTTGCGACGAATGCGAGCTGCCGCAGGAACAGATCACGCACAGTTATGTCTGCTAATGTGCGTGCGCGACCGACGGCTTCGCCAAACGCTTCCACCCCACTTTCGAGGAGCTCACCGAGCCTGACTTGCTCATCATCATGGGCCTGCCTCTCTGCAACCGCTGCCACCAGCGTCGAGAGATGACGCGCATCGGTAACATCATGCGTTTCGAGTGTGGAAACCCGGCCTGTAACGAGCTGGTCCACCTCATCAGTGCCAAGTCCGCGCAGGCCAATAAGCTGCGGCCTGTGGCAGCTCTCCAGCTGGCGCGCCTCACGCTCGTGCTTTCCGAACCCCGGATTGACCCGACACTACCGCCCGGGCGAGGTCGCTCTACGTTGTCGGGGGTGCCCCCGCAGGACAGTTAGCTGGTCGGCGCGCCAGAAAGATCGAATCCGGGCCGATGTCGATTATGTCAGCTTGTAACGTATTCATCCGCCCTTCATGCAGAAAGATATAAATCGTGGGTGCACTGGCTGATAACGACCGGTGGTTTTGCATGCCTCGATGCTCGACTGACGGCTCTGGACAACGCCGGCAAGTCGACAGATCCGTCATCCTTCCCAAACGCGCCGTCGCTTCAACTCCAGCCAGGAACCGGCGCTGCGACGAGACATCCCCCAATCAAGCGGGACGTAACCGACTGCCTTACGGGAAGGCCTGAGCCTTCTGGCTGCTTCAGCGAGAAGCGTGCGTGACCGTTTCGCAAGTCAATTCGACCAATAACGGCGAACCGAGAGCGGTCCTGAATCGCCTGCACGAAGCAGTCGAGCGATCGGACGGCGTCCGCAGCGCGCGGACAGGAGCAATCCGCACCAACCCCGGCTGGCGTTCATGACGAAGCTATCCTGGTTAGCACTGACGGGACTGCCCCAGGTTCAGTTGACTCAGAGGGTTAGTGGTTTCAGGCGGCCTTGAGGGCCATGTGTATTGTCACAAACTCGATCGGGGTGAGCTTGCCGAGGCGGCGTTGCCGGCGCTCGCGGTGGTAGGTCCGCTCGATCCAAACCACCATCGCCAGGCGCAGTTCCTCTCGGGTTGACCACCGCTGCCGGTCGAGGACGTTCTTTTGCAGCAGCGCGAAGAAGGACTCCATCGCGGCGTTGTCGCCACACGCGCCAACGCGGCCCATCGATCCAGTGATGCCGTTGTTCTTCAGCACCCGCAGGAACGCGTGGGAACGGAACTGAGACCCGCGATCGCTATGCAGAATCGTGCCATCGATGTGGCGTTGGCCGATCGCGTTGCGCGCCGCAGCCACCGCCAGGGACGCCGTCATCCTGGAGTCGATGGAGTACCCGACGATCTTGTTCGAGTAGACGTCCTTGATCGCGTAAAGGTATATCTTGCCTTCGTCAGTGCGGTGCTCGGTGATGTCGGTGAGCCAGAGCTGGTTCGGGCGCGTCGCGGTGAGCTTCCGTTTAACGAGGTCGTCATGCACCGGCGGCCCGGCCTTGCAGGTCAGGCCACGCTTCTTCGCGAACACGCTCCACAGCCGCTGCTGGGAACCAGCCGCCAGACTCAGTTCTCACCCGCCGCGAGGCCCGCGCGGCCCAGTTCGTCGGAGATGAACCGGTAACCGAACGCGGGGTCGTTCTGGTGGGCGTCCAAGGCGGCGTTGGTGAGGTGCGCGTCATCCCAGTCGCGCTGGGAGACGGGGTTGCGCTTCCATTGGTAAAACGCTTGTGTGGAGAAACGCAACACCCGGCAGGTCACCGTGACAGGGATCCTGTCGACGGCCAGTTCACGGACCAGCGGGTACATCATTTTGGGTTGACGTCCCGGGAAAGATAGGCGACGGCCCGGCGCATGACCTCGGCTTCTTGCTCGAGCAGCCGGATACGTTTCTTCGCATCTCGCAGTTCTGCGGACTCCTTCTCGGTCAGGCCCGGCTTGACGCCGTCCTCGACGTCGGCTTTTTTCAGCCAGTTCATCAGGCAAGACTCCGAAATTCCAAAGTCTTTCGCGATCTGGTTCAGCGGGGCTTCGTGCTTCCAGGCGACCGCGACAACATCACGGCGAAACTCGGGTGGGTAGGGCTTGGGCATGATGACATCTTTCCAGTGAAGACGAATCTCCACAGGTCAGGAGTCAACCAAACCGGGGGCAGTCCCTGGGGCGACCCGGTCGCCTGGGCCGCCCCGATGCACTTCGGCTATGTCCGGCCTTCCCACCCGGCATCGGCCCACACCCGGTGTCTCACCTCCGACTACTGCACGACAGTTCACCATGAGACGGCGACAAAGCGGCGATGCCTGGCCGCTGAAATTATCGTCAACGAGCTGCAAAGACACCCCACCGACGCCTGGTAACGCCGACTCGGACAGATCCACGCGCTGGCACACCTCGGCAGTGTCTTCAACGCCTCGCTCGTCGCCGCCCGCATAACGTCCACTATCGTTATCATCAGCCGGTGGCTTCGTAGACGAACCCACTAATTCGGCTGCCGAATGCCCGCAGCAGATCACAGAGGCTGTTCGGTGAACAACACGATGATTCTGGGGGTTGCTTGTGAAGACATCCGTGCGAGCGAGCTCGAACGCGCACTCCGTGGGCGTTCAGCGCCGGGCCAGTTCGTGGGTGATGTGTTCCATGTGGCTGATCGTGGGTGCCTACGTCATCGGGCTTGCAGTTCCGGATGATGGGTTCAATCCGGTCGTGGACGGGTGGCTGCGGACGATCGCTCTGTGCATGCCGACTGTGGTGTGTGTAATGGCATTTTTCCGGGCTAGATTGCGGCGGGCACAACTTGCCTTTGCAGCAGCCGCCGCCGCATCCTTCGCACTCGCCGACACCTACTCAGTTTTCATGCTTTCTAGAAACCAAGCACTGACCTTCCCGTCGTCTGCTGATGTCGGGTTTATTTTCTTTTACCTCTTTGCACTGGTTGCGCTCAGCGCGCTGGTGCACAGCCAATTGCGGCGGCCGTCGTGGCCTATCCTCATTGATAGCGCGGTGGGAGCGCTGAGCGCGGCTTCGGTTTTAGCGGTATTGCTAAACCCGGTGTTGGAGTCGTCGCTGCTAGGACCGGTGTCGCTCGAGACCGTGGTTACCGTCAGTCGCCCCTCGCTTGATCTGGTGGTACTTGCTGTGGTTGTTGGGGTTTCCGCGACCGGGCTGGATTCGGGTCGGCGTTGGAGCTTTCTGGTGGCCGGACTGTTGGTGCTCACCGCATCGGACCTTGCCTTTTCGGCGCAGGTATTTAGTGACGGCGGCTACGTCATCGGATCTGTCCTCGACGCTGGGTGGCCTGTCGCGTTTGCCTTGATGGCTGTGGGCGTGGATGGTACGGTCCTTCTCGACGACGCGATGAGCCGGCCGAGAACGTCCGGCTGGACGCTGGTCGTGCCGGCGCTCGCTACGGCTGCGGGGCTGGGAGTGTTGATCGTGAGCAGTCAGATCAGGTTGTCGTGGCTGGCAATATCGTTGGCGAGCCTCGCCCTCGTCGCGGCGGCGGTACGCACGCACCTGGCCTATCGCCAGCTCCTAAAAATGGCCGACCTGCGTAATCAGACTCGTACGGACGACTTGACCGGGTTGCTGAACCGGAGGGCCTTCTACACCGATGTCCCGAACCGGCTGGCAGTCTTACACAACCAACCGGGTGCACTGCTGCTGCTAGATCTTGACAGGTTCAAGGAAGTCAACGACAGCTTGGGGCATGATGTCGGCGACCGGCTGCTCGTGCAGGTAGGGCAGCGCCTCACCGAACAATTGCGCGCAAACGATCTGCTCGCCCGGCTGGGCGGGGACGAATTCGCGGTGCTTCTAAGCGACACCCATCCCGAGCAAGCGGTTGTGGTCGCCACCAAGGTGCGGGCGGCCTTGGCCCAGCCATTCACCCTGGAGGGCATTGCCCTGCAGGCTAACGCCAGCATTGGGATTGCGCTTTTTCCGGACCATGGCCAAGATTTGAAGGGCTTGCTCCGGAAAGCCGACATGGCAATGTATGCGGCCAAGGCGGCACGCTCCGGACACCAGATTTTTGCCGAAAACAAAAGCAGCGAGGATCGACTGCACCTGCTGCAGGAACTACGCGGCGCCTCTCTCGAAGATGAGTTGATCCTCCATTACCAGCCCAAAATCGATCTGGCCACCGGCGGTGTGTGCGGGGTCGAGGCCCTTGTTCGTTGGAATCATCCCGGTCGAGGCCTGCTGTACCCCGACAAGTTCCTCGCCTTGGTTGAGGAGGCTGGGTTGATGCACGACCTGACCTTTGCTGTGCTGGAGAAGGCGTTGGATCAGGCCGCGACATGGCAGGCGCGCGGGGAGCCGTTGACAATGGCAGTCAATCTGTCTGCCAGCTCCCTCATTGACGCTAGCCTCCCCACCCGCATCGACACCATGATCGCGGCACGCGGCTTGCCAGCTTCAGCGCTTGTGTTGGAGATCACGGAAGATGTTCTGATGGCCGATCGAGAACGGGCGCACACCATCCTTGCGCGATTGCGGGACAGCGGCATTCAAATTGCCATTGACGACTTCGGAACTGGCTACAGCTCGTTGTCCTATCTGCGTGACCTGCCTATCGATGAACTGAAACTTGATCAATCATTCGTGATGAGTATGGGCGACAATGCCCGGGCCGCCAAACTGGTGTCGTATACCGTCGCGCTAGCCCATGGTCTTGGGCTGCGCATCGTGGCCGAAGGCGTGGAATGCCAGAACGCTTACAAAGAGCTGGCCCGCCTAGGCTGCGATCAAGCTCAGGGATACAGTATCTCTCGCCCTCTGCCGATCGTTGAACTGGATCGATGGATCAAGCGGCGTCCCGTGCCCACAAACCAGCGTGTTGGTGCGTTTGCTTCACCTATCATTTAATCGGGATTCCTGAAACCCATGGGTGGCTTCGAAGACGACTTAGACGCCGTTGCAGACACCCTCAATAACCGCACACTTCGAACAAATGTGGGCAAATTGTGCGCGAATGTGGCAAATTCGGACAAACATACCACTGATACGGTTTCGGAAACTGACTCCGACCAGGATTTCTAGTGGAGCCGCCTGTCAGAATCGAACTGACGACCTTCTCATTACGAGTGAGATGCTCTACCAACTGAGCTAAGGCGGCGTTACCGAAGCGCCCCATGAGGCACTCGGTGACACAGCTCTCAAGCCTAGTCGTTTCTGCGAGTGATTCTGTACACCTCGGCGAATGAGGCAGTGTGGCGAGGCGCAGGTCGAACGGATAGGCGTTTCCTGCAGGACCCCGTGGCGAGGCTTGAACTCACGCCGTCCGGGCACTTCGGTTTCGATCGAAATGCTCCAAATATTTCACCGCGCCTTGTCACACCTCACAGACCTGCCCCTTCGACTAGCACTGTGGGTCGGCAGCCGGCACTACTCCGTCAACAAGATAGGAATCGACGGCGTCGTTCACACACGAATTCGACTTGTTGTACGCCGTGTGCCCTTCGCCGGCGTAGGTCACGAGGGTGCCGCTGGTGAGTTGCGCGGCCAGCTGCTGCGCCCAGACGTACGGGGTGGCCGGGTCGTTGGTGGTGCCGACAACGAGAATCGGTGCCGCTTTGTCCGCGTGGATCTCCGTGCGCTCTCCGGTGAATTTGTAAGGCCAGTTGGCACAGCCGATGTCGCCGTAGCTCATGAACATGCCGATCACGGGCGCAGCAGCCTCGAGCTCGGCGGCCTCGGCCCGCATCGAGGCCGGGTCGGCGTTGTAGGCGTAGTCGATGCAGTTGATGGCCACGAACGACTCGGTCGAGTTATCGGTGTAGTTCCCGTCGGCGTCGCGGCCGTTGTAGGCATCCGCGAATTGGAACGCGCCCTCGGCGCTGCCCTTCAGCACGGTGTCAAACATGATGCTCAGTTGCGGCCACGCGGTGGCCTGGTAGAGCGGGTAGATGATCGCGGTGAGCAGCGCGTTTCCGCCGAGCTGGCGGCCATCCGTGGCCGTGATGGGGCTCGCGTCGACGGATCTCAGCAGCGCGCCAATGGTCGTCATCGCGCCGTCGACGCTGCCGCGGAACGGGCAGTCCTTACCAGCGAGACAGTCCGTGAGATAAGCGCGCAGGGCATTTTCGAAGCCCACCGCCTGGGTCTTGGTCACCTCGAAGTTACTGGTCGACGGGTCGACGGCGCCGTCGAGCACGAGACGGCCGACCTTTTCAGGAAAGAGCTCGGCGTAGGTGGCACCGAGGTAGGTGCCGTAGGAGAAACCCAGGTAGTTCAAGTGGGTGTCGCCAAGCACAGCGCGCAGCAGGTCGAGGTCACGGGCCGCGCTCTTGGTATCGACCGTGCCGAGCAGCGGCCCGGTCTGCTCGGCACAGGCCGCCGCGAAGGCAGCGGAGGAGGCCGAGAGCTCGGCGATCCAGGCGTCCGTGCCACGGTCGGCCGTGGTCAGCCCGTAGACGTACTCGTCCATCTGGGACGAGTCATAGCAGGCGACTGCCGAGGAACGCCCGACGCCCCGGGGGTCGAAACCGACGACGTCGAAGCTCGCCTGCAGGGTGTCGTCGGTGGCGTAGTCGAGGGAATCCTTGATGAAGTCGTACCCGGAACCACCCGGTCCGCCGGGGTTGACGAGCAGCGAGCCGATCCGGTCGCCACCGGTGGCGACGTGGCGGATCAGGGCCAGCGACACGTTGCCGGCGGCCGGGTCGGTGTAGTCGAGCGGCGCGGTGGCCTTTGTGCATTGCAGGCCGTCCCCGCAGTCCTCCCACTGCAGCACCTGGCTGTAGAACGGGTCGAGGCCAGCAGACACCTGTTCGCCGGTGGGGGTGGAAACGGCGGGGCCAGCGTCCTTCGCGAACCAGGTCGCGCATCCGCTGAGAGCGAGCGTGAGGGCCACAGCGGCGGCAGTGAGGCTAGTGGCGCGAATGCGTCGATTCAACGGGTTCCTCTTTCATGGCGCGAAGCGGATGCTGCGCTTCAGGCTACCGACAGCGGCTGGGAATCACTGTGGACGACGGATCGCCGACACGAGCATCGCCTCGAGGGCGAGCGCCGGTGCCACGTTGGATTGGATGCGCTGGCGGGCAACGGCAATCGCGTCTATCGTGGCGACCGTCGCGGCGGGCGGGCCGGCCGCACTCGCGGCGCGCAGTTCGGCGAGCAGTTCGAGGTTGATCACGGTCCGTTCGCGCCCGAGCTGCACCATGATCACGTCGCGGTAGAGCGATGCGAGGTCGACCAGGATTCGATCGATCCCGTCGCGCAGGCTGCGCACGGCCCGGCGTTTCTGGTCATCTTCGAGGGCCTTGATCTGGCTGCGCAGCCCCGGCGGCACGGACTGCCCGGCCTCGACGCCGAGTGAGCGCAGCATGCCGTCGCGCTCCGCTGCGTCGAGTTCGAGGGTGATCGCCTTGGCGTCGTCGCCGGCGATCGCGAGCAGTCGCGCCGCCGCGTTGACGGCCGATGATACCGAACGGATGCCGAGGGCCGTGCGCAGGGTCTCCTCGCGCCGTGCCCGCGCCTCGGCACTGGTCGCGAGCCGCCGGGCCATACCGATGTGGCTTTGCGCCAGGCGGGCGCTCAGTTCGGCGATGATCGGGTCGACGCCGTTGCGCCGCACGAGCAGGTCGGCGACATCGGCGACGCTCGGTACGCGCAGGCGCACGGTCCGTACGCGCGAGCGGATGGTGGGGAGCAGGTCGGCTTCACTCGGCGCGCACAGTATCCACACGGTGCGTTCCGGCGGTTCTTCAAGGGCTTTGAGCAGCACGTTGGAGGTGCGCTCGACCATGCGGTCGGCGTCTTCCACGACGACGACGCGGTAGCGACCGACCGACGGCGAATACTGCGAGCGGGCGACGGCCTCCTTGACGGATTCCATCTTGATAATGACGCCCTCGGTGGTGAGCACGCTGAGGTCGGGGTGGGTGCGCGCGTCGACCTGACGAGCGGCCGCGCGGTCACCGTCGGGAGTGCCCGGGCTGAGCAGGGCCGCAGCGAAGGCGAAGGCGAGGTTGGAGCGGCCGGAACCGGGTGGCCCGGTGATGAGCCAGGCGTGCGTCATCGAGGTCGACTCGACGGTGGAGACGCTACTACCAATCGCGCCGGTATCCGCCTTGACGGTATCGACGCCGGAGGGTACCCGTTGCGCCGCTGCCCGGAAGATGGCGATCGCGTCGGCCTGTCCCGTTAGGTTGTCCCACACTGCCATGAGTCAAGGGTAACCCGCGCCACCGACACCGCACGCGCTCCGGGGCCGCTACAGGAGGGGGGACACTCGGCCTCGGATGGTGGCGGCGATCTCGGCGGCGGGGGCGGCGGCGTCGACGACGAGAAAACGGTCGGGTTCTGCCGCGGCGAGCTCGAGGAACGCAGCGCGCACTCGGGCATGGAAGTCGTTCTTCTCGGCTTCGAGCCGGTCGAAGACCTTGTCATCGGCGTCGAGCCGAGCCCGCGCGGTTACCTCGTCCAAATCGAGCAGCACGGTCAGGTCGGGCAGCAATCCTTCCGCCGCCCACAGTGACAGGTCGCGCACCTCGGTGGCGCCGAGCACACGCCCGGCACCCTGGTAGGCGACGGAGGAGTCCAGGTAGCGGTCCTGCACGATCACGTCCCCGCGGGCGAGCGCCGGCCGCAGCTTGGTACCCACGTGCTGGGCTCGGTCGGCGGCGTAGAGCAGAGCCTCGGCGCGCGGGTCGACCTCCCCGCGGTGGTGCAGCACGATCTGCCGAATCTCCACCCCGACATCTGTTCCGCCGGGCTCACGCGTGCGCACGACGGTGCGCCCCCGTTCCTCGAGCCAGTCGGTGAGCAACTGCGCCTGTGTGGTCTTTCCGGATCCGTCGCCGCCCTCGAGGGTGATGAAAAGGCCGGTCACTCCGGGCGCGCAGCCTTCGACGCGACCGTCGTCGTCGCGGCGGATTCAGCGACCGAACTGGCTGCCGTTTTCACCGGTGCCTTCTTCACCGGTGTCTTCTTGGCAGCGGGCTTCTTGACCGCAGTCTTTTTGGCCGCGGTCACAGGTGCGACCGTGCCGTTCAACGCGGCCTTGGCCGCCGCGTTCGCGGCTCGGGTAGCGGCCGCCTTCTTGGCGGTAGCCGCCTTTGCGGCCGCAGTCGGCGCCTTCTTCACGGCCGGCTTCTTCACGGCTGGCTTCTTGACCGTGGCCTTCTTGGCCGGTGCCTTCGTACGCGGCGCGGCCGGACCCTTGGCCCGTTTGTCGGCGAGCAGCTCCACGGCCCGGTCGAAGTCGATCTCCTCGATGTCCTCCGACTTGGGAATGGTCGCGTTGGTGACCCCATCGGTCACATAGGCACCGAACCGACCGTCCTTGATCTTGATCGCCTTGCCGCTCTCGGGGTCAGGCGCTTCGAATTCCTTCAGGGCGCTCGACGCACGGCGGGCACCGTACTTGGGTTGGGCGTAGAGCTCGATCGCGCCCGGCAGGTCGATTTCGAAGATCTGGTCTTCGCTCGTGAGCGACCGGGTGTCGATCCCCTTCTTCAGGTACGGGCCGAACTTGCCGTTCTGGGCCAGAATCTCGGTGCCGGTTTCCGGGTCGAGCCCGACCGTGCGCGGCAGGGCGAGCAGCCGCAAGGCCGTGTCCAGGTCGACCGTGGCCAGATCCATAGATTTGAAAATGGATGCTGTGCGCGGTTTGTCCGCGGCGGCCACCTTTTTCGCGGCCGGCTTGCGCTTCGGCTTGGGCACGGTGACCTCGCCGGTGGAGGGATCGATAGTTTCGACCGGTGCGGCGATGGCCGGAACATCGGGCTCGGCCGGGGCTGGCGCGAGCTCGGTGACGTACGGTCCGAACCGGCCGTCCTTCGCAACGATCTCCTTACCGTTCTCCGGGTTGAGTCCGATGACGCGATCGGTGACGATCGGGGCGTCGATGAGCTCGCGGGCTTTGGTCGCGGTCAGTTCGTCGGGGGCGAGTTCCGGCGGAATGTTTACGCGGCGGGGCGGGGCATCCGCTGCGGCGTCGGGGTCGACGACCTCGAGGTAGGGACCGTACTTGCCGATGCGCAGGGTGATGTCGTCGCTGATGGTGACCGAGTTGATCACGCGCGGGTCGATCTCACCGAGGTTGTCGATGACCTGTCGCAGGCCGCGATGCTTGTCGCTGCCGAAATAGAAGCTGTTGAGCCAGTCGAGGCGGTTGGCTTCGCCGCCGGCGATGCGGTCGAGGTCGTCCTCCATCTCGGCGGTGAAGTCGTATTCGACCAGGTCGCTAAAGAACTCTTCGAGCAGACGCACCACCGAGAAGGCGATCCAGTTGGGAACGAGCGACTGGCCGCGCGGCGTGACGTAGCCGCGCTCGGTGATGGTCGAGATGATCGACGCGAACGTCGAGGGGCGGCCGATGCCGAGCTCTTCGAGCTTCTTGACCAGGCTGGCCTCGGTGTAGCGAGCAGCCGGGGTCGTCTCGTGGCCCTTGGCCTCAAGATCGAGCAGGGTCAGCGTCTGGCCCTCTTCGAGCGGCGGCAGCTTCGACTCGGTCGCGTCGGTCGACGCGTTGCGCTCCTCGTCCTTCGACTCCTCGTAGGCGAGCATGAAGCCGCGGAAGGTGATGACCGTTCCGCTGGCTCCGAATTCGGCGAGCGCACCCGACGCGGAGGGGTGCTCCGTCGTGCCGGTCGGACCGGCCGCGATAGTCACTGAAGCGGTCGAGCCAGTGGCGTCCTTCATCTGTGAAGCGACGGTGCGCTTCCAGATCAGGTCGTAGAGCTTGAAGTCGTTGCCGCGCAGGCTCGAGGCGAGTGAAGCCGGGGTGCGGAAGGTGTCGCCGGAGGGACGAATGGCTTCGTGCGCCTCCTGCGCGTTCTTGCTCTTGCCCTTGTAGGCGCGCGGAGCATCCGGAACGGTCTCGGCGCCGTACAGCGCAGCCGCCTGGGTGCGGGCGGCTGTGAGGGCCTGCTGACCGAGCGACGGGGAGTCGGTACGCATATAGGTGATGTACCCATTTTCGTACAGCGACTGGGCGACGCTCATGGTCTGCCGGGCGGTGAAGCGCAGCTTGCGCGCCGCTTCCTGCTGCAGGGTCGAGGTCGTGAACGGTGCGGCCGGGCTGCGCCGGTAGGGCTTCGAGGTGACCTTGCTGACCTCGAGCTTGACGCCGGGGGTCCGCAGCGCGATCGTCAACGCCTGGGCAGCGGAAGCGTCGAGGGTGACGGCCTTCACGGCGGGTTTGAGTGCACCGGAGTCATCGAAGTCGCCACCGGTGGCAATGCGCTCACCGTTCAGACGCACGAGCTTCGCGTCGAACGCCTGGTCAGTTTCTGAAGCGGATGCTGCCAGTCGCGCCAGCAGGTCCCAGTAGCCGGCGGAGACGAATGCGAGGCGCTCCTTCTCCCGGTCGACGACGAGGCGGGTCGCGGCGCTCTGCACGCGTCCGGCGGACAGGCCGGGGCCGACCTTGCGCCAGAGCACCGGGGAAATCTCGTAGCCGTAGATGCGGTCGAGGATGCGCCGGGTCTCCTGCGCGTCGACGAGGGCGGTGTCGAGTTCGCGGGTGTTGTCCTTGGCGGCGAGGATGGCGTCCTTGGTGATCTCGTGAAACACCATCCGCTTCACCGGTACCTTGGGCTGCAGCACCTGCAGCAGGTGCCAGGCGATTGCCTCGCCCTCGCGGTCCTCATCAGTTGCGAGCAAGAGTTCGTTCGCATTCTTGAGTGCCCGCTTGAGTTCGCTGACGGTCTTCTTCTTGGCGTCGCTCACCACGTAGTACGGTTCAAAGCCGTTTTCGACGTCGACCGAAAAGCGGCCGAGTGCGCCCTTTTTCAGCTCGGGGGGCAGGTTTTTCGGCTCGATCAGATCGCGAATGTGACCGACCGAAGACAAAACCTCGTAGCCGTCGCCGAGATACGCGGCGATCGACTTCATCTTGGTCGGTGATTCAACAATGACCAGCTTCTTAGTGCCTGGCACCAGACTCCTCTTTATACATAGTGACCGAATCATGGGCCAAGGCACACCATACACACCGGAATGGAGTGCCCGCCTAATCGACGGGCGCGTCTCGGCGCGTCCCGCTCGCATACACGGCACTCCCAGCCATTGCTCAGTTCACTCTCGGTGCTCATCACGACAATCCCAAACCCTTGATGTTTGCCTGACCGAGTGCAGAATAGTCCTATGGGTACAATGACGGCCACATACACCGCGAAGTTGACGGACGGGCCCCTTCAGGGCAAGACAATCACGACGACTTTCCTCGACTCGGGTGATCCTCAGCCCCGCATCGAGATTCCGGCCGACTCCGGCAAGCGCTATCTCTATGCGCGCGGCGCCGGCCTGGAGTTCGAGGGTTCCGATTCCCCCGGTCGCCCGAGCGCGGTCGAGTACCGCTACCTCGAGGCGCTCCTCCCCTAAATCGTTCGTCCACGAGTTCGCTGCGGGGCGTCAACCGACCGCGCTCGGGCGCGCGCTAACCGGCCGGCGGCCCGGCCCGGGCACTCGCGGAGATATCGATGCCGTGCACCCGGCGCCGGACCGAAACGGATGCGACCAGCCCGATCACCATGCACTGCGTGACGGCCGTCTCGTTCAGCGTCGCCACGGCTTCCGCTGCTTCGCAGGGGAAGCCGGCGATTGCGCCGGAGGCGGTGTCGGCAGCAGCGAGGGCGGCGGCGTCGGCCGCGTTTGCTACAGACCGTGCGTCGGCGAGCAGGGCGAGGACCGCCACGACGAGGCTCGTCAACAGCACGGTCGCAGCGAGCACCGCCAGGGCGAGGATTGACCCCGCTCCCCGCTCGCTGCGCCTGATCTCGGCGGTTCCGATCCCGGCGGCCCCGATCGCGGGATTATCATCGTGCGCGCTCACAATCCACCGGCCAGGGCGCAGGAGCGCGCTTCGAGGGTCAGGCCCGCGAATATGCCGGTCAGGCCGGGGGCAGTGACTCGGGCACAGACAAACTCGCCGCGCCCTTCCGTGGACAGGCTGGCCCCCGATACCGCCTGCTGCACCAGCATCGCGGCACGCCCCGGACTGTCGCCGCGGGCGAGCGCCCGCGCGGCGGTTGCGGCAGCATCCGTCAACCGCACCTGAACTCCGACGACCTGCACGGCACCAAGGCAACAGGCCAGAACGAGTACGACCGCTGGCAGCGCCGTGGCGAATTCGGCGGTCGTACTCCCCCTGCTGTCGAGACGCCGCGCACTCGTCCGATTCGCAAAAAACGATCGGCCCGCCCGGCTATCCCACGCTGAGGGCACGTCGCACCAGATCGGTGAGCATTCCGCGCACCTCGTCGCTGCGCAGAATGACGATGAGCAGTCCGGCGAACCCGACCGCGGCCATCGTGGCCACCACATATTCCGCCGTCGCTGCTCCGGCCTCGTCCGCCAGCCGTCGCAGTGCGGTTGTTTTTGGTACTTCAGTTTTCGTGGTCACCGCGATCTTTGTATTCACAGACTCGTCTCCTTCTGCGTCCATTGACGCGGGTTGGGCGGCACGAGCAGGTTCACTCTGCCCGGACCTGGCGGCGCACGCCGCCGCATCCGCTCATCAGTCGATAGATTCAGAAGGTCGTCAGTGTGGAGGAGAGCACGCTGATCAGCAGCGGCACCACGCCGACCAGCATGAACGCGGGCAGCACACACAGCCCGAGCGGTAGCATCAGCGTCACCGACAGCGTCGCGGCACGGCGCTGCCCGGCACTGCGAGCATCGCGCCGCAACTGTTCAGCCTCGCTGCGGAGCAGTTCCGCCGCCGGAACGCCCGCCCGTGACGACAGGTCAAGCACCCGGTCAACCGGGTCGTCGCCGTCGGCACGGACGCCTGCATCTGCACCTGCATCTGCATCTGCACCTGCACCTGCACCTGCACCTGCACCGGGCGCAATACCAAAGCGCTCGGCTGCTGCACGCACCAGCGCTCGCGAACGGTCGATGGACCCGCCGCCGGACATGGCAATAGCCATGAGTTCGAGTCGCAGCCCCGGGGTCAGATCGGTCGGGGCCGCTCGGCGAACCAGCGCGCGGTTCCAGCTTGCGGCGGCGAGCATCAACAGTGCGCCACCGCCCAGGCAAACCAGTCCCGGCAGGGTTGCGAACAGGGTGTGTAGGGAATCGAATCCCATGAGGCTGCCGAAGACGATTCCGATCACCGGCAACACCATCACCAGTCGGGCCGTCGCCCGTGGGGCGGCCAGCGCCACCTCGAGATCACGCTGCACCTGGGCGAGTTCGCGCAGCGACGCGGCAAGCTCACGCAAGCACCCGGCCAACGGTGCACCGGCCTGAGTGGCCACCTGCCAGGCCGCGGCAAGTCCGAGCCAGGCGCGCTCGGCCTGAACGGCCGCGTCGCCCCGCCGCCGGGCGCGGCCTGCAACTGCCGCGCGCGCGGAGCCGCCCGCCACCTGCTTCTCTCGAGCCTGTCGATGTGCCTGCCCAGCGATCGCGTCGGCCACGCTGTCGCCACGGGCCGCAGCCCTGGCCGCGGCCCGCAGAATTCGGGTCGTCGCCGCAGCCTGCGGCGACCCGACTCCGCTTTTAGCCGCGCTCGGCGCAACAGCCGGCATCACCGCCCCGGCCCGCGCCGGCATGAGATACCCCCACGCCGACACCGGGGAGACGCCGGCCGAGAGCAGCACGGCAAGTCGCTGCGTCACCGCCGCGACCTCCTCGATCGGCGGCACCACGTCACCGCGCCGCATGGCCGGACGCTCCCCCCGCAAAATAGTGGCCGATCGAGGCTGTCGACCCGGGTCGCATCAGACCTCCTCGATCGAGAGTCGGTCTCGGTCGCTGAGGGTGAACCGTCCGACCGCCTCGAGCCGGCGCACCCCGGCGGTACGCTCCAGATGCAGCACGAGCCCAATCGCGCTCACCGTCTGCCGAGCCACGGCCGCGGCGCTCATTCCAGCGAGAGCTCCGAGCGCCTCCAGCCTGGCGGGCACATCATCGAGCGAATTGGCGTGCAGCGTGCCAGCTCCCCCGTCGTGCCCGGTATTGAGGGCGGCAAGCAGCTCCCGAATCTCCGACCCGCGGCACTCGCCGAGCACAAGCCGGTCCGGGCGCATGCGCAACGCCTCCCGCAGCAGCGCCTCGAGGCCGATGCGGCCGGCCCCCTCCAGATTGGCCTGCCGAGCCTCCAGGGCGACCACGTGCGGATGCCGAATGCGCAGCTCCGCGACGTCTTCGATCGCGACAATGCGCTCGTCGGCCGGCGCCTCGCCGAGCAACGCGGCTAGCAAGGTGGTCTTTCCGCTGCCGGCGGCACCGGTGATGAGCAGATTCTGGCGCCCGAGCACTGCAGCACGCAGTCGATTCACGCGGGCAGCGGATGCCTCCCCCACGCCGAATAGACCGGCGTCAGCGAGCGCACCGAGACTTCGATTCGCCGCGTGCGGCAGCCGAATGGAGAGCAGCGTTCCCGTGCTTGACACTGGCGGTAGCACGGCGTGCACTCTGATGCCGTCGGCCAGACGCACGTCGACGCAGGGGCTCGCCTCGTCGATGTGCCGCCCACCCAGCGCGATCAGCCGCACCGCCAACTCGCGCACCTCGGATTCACCGACCCGCCAGGCCGGCGCGAAGGTGAGGCCGTGCCCGGCATCGATCCAGAGCCCTGACCCCCCATTGACGAACAGGTCTGTGGTTTCAGGGTTCGCGGCATAGCCGGCCAGTGGGCCGAGCGCGCGTACGTCGAGGCGCACGCTCCCGCCTGGGGCCGGGACTGCGCCCGGTGCTCCGGTGTGCGGCACGGCGCCAGCGGCATCCATTGTTGCCGAGCGATGCCGAGGGAACTTCGGCGGCAATGGTGCCGATACCGGCCGGGCATCGAACGGATGCGCCACAGCCGGGCTTGTCCACGGCGCAGCCCACGGGGCTGCCGCTCCTGCCGAAGGGGAAGGGGAAGCAACTGTGTAAGACGGAACGGCGACGAAGGGCTGACCCATGCTCCGACGCTAGAGCCAGCCAGCGCCGCACCAACTCGCCCTGCAGAATCTGTGGAGAGCGTGGCGCCCGATGGGACTGGGGAGGGACAAAACAGATGCGGTGCGCGAGCCGTGACGGCGCGACCTTGTGAGCGCACGCTTAAACAGAAGGGGCGGCACCTATTGGGGGGAACAGGTGCCGCCTAGCACCGCGCAGATTGGGGGGAACCGTACGCGATGCCGGTCAAAACTTTCGTTCAGACGTTGATTAGTTTACGCAGCCCGCGACAAAATGCAAGTCCAATGTCCTCATTTGAGAGGACCCTCGCCTGGGGGGTATGAAATCACCTTCCCGCGAGGGCGAATTCCCCATTTTTTTTGCTCTGTATACAGAGATTGGCCGCGAACCGGTAGGGTTCAATTGAGCTGGCAATGTCCCGCATGCACGTACCGCAAAGGAGCGAACTACACATATGACGGTTAAAATTGACACCCTTCTGCACGAAACGCGTCGATTCGCGCCCACCCCGGAGTTCGCCGCACAGACAGCGGCGACACCAGACCTGTATACCGAGGCACAGAAGGACCCTGCCATGTTTTGGGCTGATCAGGCCCGTAATCTGCTGCACTGGCATAAGCCGTTCACCAAGACCCTCGACTGGACCAACCCACCGTTCGCCAAGTGGTTTGAAGACGGCGAACTCAACGTCGCCTACAACTGCCTCGACCGCCACGTTCTCGCCGGCAACGGCGATCGCGTCGCGCTCTACTTCGAGGGCGAGCCGGGCGATTCTCGCAGCTATACCTACGCCGAACTGACCACCGAAGTCAAAAAGGCCGCGAACGTCCTGCTCGGGCTCGGCGTCACGGCCGGCGACCGCGTGGCCGTCTACCTCCCAATGATTCCCGAGGCCGTCATCTCCATGCTCGCCGTCGCGCGCATCGGCGCCGTGCACTCCGTCATCTTCGGCGGATTCAGCGCCGAAAGCCTGCGCTCGCGCATCGACGACGCCAACGCCGTGCTCGTCATCACGGCCGATGGCGGCTACCGCAAGGGCAAAATCAGTGCCCTCAAGCCCGCCGTCGACGCCGCACTGCAGACCAATGACTCCTCGGTGAAGAACGTGCTCGTCGTCAAGCGCACCGGCCAGGACGTGCAGTGGAACGACCGCGACACCTGGTGGGCCGATGCCATGGAAACCGCTTCCCCCGACCACGAAGCGCAAAGTTTTCCGGCCGAGAACCCGCTCTTCATCCTGTATACATCCGGCACGACCGGCGCGCCCAAGGGCATCTTGCACACCAGCGGCGGCTACCTGACGCAAAACGCGTTCACCCACCAGACTGTGTTTGATCTCAAGCCCGAAACGGATGTGTACTGGTGCACCGCCGACGTCGGCTGGATCACCGGACACAGCTACGTGGTCTACGGACCACTTGCCAACGGCGCAACCCAGGTGCTCTATGAGGGGACCCCCGACTCCCCCCACACCGGCCGTTGGTGGGAAATCATTGAGAAGTACAAGGTCTCGATTCTGTATACAGCGCCGACGGCTATCCGTACGTTCATGAAACTCGGCCGTCAGATTCCGCAGAAGTTCGACCTGTCGAGCCTACGCGTGCTCGGTTCGGTGGGCGAGCCCATCAACCCCGAGGCCTGGATGTGGTACCGCGAAGTCATCGGCAACAACCTCACGCCGATCGTGGACACCTGGTGGCAGACCGAGACCGGATCGATCATGGTCTCGGCTCTCGCGGGCCTCACGCAGACCAAGCCGGGCGCTGCCCAGGTTCCAGTTCCGGGTATCACCGTTGACGTGCTCGATGATGACGGCGTGCATGTTGGCCATGGCAATGGCGGGCTCCTGGTGGTCACGCAGCCCTGGCCGGCCATGCTTCGCGGCATCTGGGGCGATCCGGAACGCTTCAAGGAGACCTACTGGGACAAATTCGAGGGTACGACCGGCGCGAAGGACGGCCCGCTGTACTTCGCCGGCGACGGCGCCCGTCTCGACCACGACGGTGACATCTGGTTGCTCGGCCGCGTCGACGACGTGATGAACGTGTCGGGCCACCGCCTGTCCACCGCCGAGATCGAGTCGTCCCTGGTTGCGCACTCGCTCACGGCTGAAGCCGCCGTGGTCGGTGCAGCCGACGAGACGACCGGCCAAGCCGTCGTCGCGTTCGTCGTGATCAAGTTCAGCCAGGCTGAGATCGCTTCCCACGAGGACATCGCCGGCATTCTGCGGGCCCACGTCGCCCAACAGATCGGTGCAATCGCCCGCCCGCGTGACATCTTCATCGTCGACGAGCTGCCGAAGACCCGGTCGGGCAAGATCATGCGGCGCCTGCTGCGCGATGTGGCCGAGGGCCGCGAGGTCGGCGACACGACGACCCTCGCCGACACCATGGTGATGAACACCATCGCAGCGCAGATTAGAAAGTAGCGCGCACCACCCGCAAAAAACTGAGGCCGCTATCCACCCGGACGGCGGCCTCAGTCGTGCGGCGCACCCCCGAGACTGAGCTTTCCGCCCTACTGTGCGGGCATGACTCGAGCAGCGGTACCCGTGCGGGGTCGCCCCGGCCGGCTCGATGCTCTGCGCGGGGTGGCCGCCATCATTGTGCTGGTACACCACGTGTCTCTATGACGGTGCCGCAGATCGCCACAGCCTACGAGTCGAGTGGCGGCGTGAGGCTGTGCTCCGTTGGCTGGTGGGCCACGCTGTCCCCGTTGCAGGTTCTGCTCGCCTGGCGCTGCGGGTGGCCGGCGCCTGTGTGATTGTGGCTACGGTCGCCTTCTGGCCGCGTGCGCGCACGCCCAAATTTCCAGCCATCCAGCGAGAGGGCACCTATTAGCCTGGCTCGGCTCGGTCAGCTTCAGTCTGTATCTCGTGCGTTTCCCCATCGTGGTGGCGGGCGCGCTGCTCGCCCAGCTGATCACCATGTGGGTCGAACAGCCGGCGCAGAAATACGGCACGCGGGCCGGGGTATCCGTTTCATGGCGGATGCCCCGGCCCGCGCGGCCGACGCGCGTCTAAACGCCCCCTGAGGCGTTAAGCGAACGCGACGACGAGCTCGACTTCGACCGGGGCGTCGAGCGGTAGCACCGCAACGCCGACGGCTGACCGCGCGTGCCGACCGATGTCGCCGAAGATCTCGACGAGTACATCGGAGGCGCCGTTGACGACGGTCGGCTGGCCGGTGAACGACGGATCGGAGGCGACGAAGCCGGTGACCTTGACCACCTGGGTGATGCGGTCGAGCGATCCGATCACGCTCTTGATGGCGGCGAGGCCGTTGAGCGCGCAGGTGCGGGCATAGTCCTGTGCGTCAGGGGCGGGAACGAGGCCGTGGCCGTCGCCGACCTTGCCGGTGGCGGGCAACGCCCCCGCGACCATGGGCAACTGACCAGCGGTGTAGACGAACCCGTTGCTGATCACCGCGGGCAGGTAGGCGGCCACCGGAGGCACGACGCTCGGCAGCTCAATGCCCAATTCGGCCAGGCGTGCTTCGATGTGCGACACGCTTATGCCTCTTGCCTGGGCGCCAGCGGGCGCTTCAAGTAAGCAACCAGGCCACCCTCTGGGCCGGCTACGACCTGGACGAGTTCCCACCCATCAGAGCCCCAGTTGTTCAAAATGGCGGCCGTATTGTGGATCATCAACGGCGTTGTGAGGTATTCCCAGGTGGGCATGTGGCTCCTATTGAGGCGGGCATTCAGATTTGTCGCTTAAGCTCAATTCTATGTCTGCCAAAAATCGAACCGTGAGCGGGGCTCTGGGGGGTTTCCTGGGTCTCGTCGGGATGAGTGCCGTCGCCGGCATTCTCGTGACCGCCGCCGTCGCCCCAGCCGTTGCCCTCTCTGGCATGGCTGCTACGAACACCATCAACGTGTTCGACAGCCTGCCCGAGTATCTCTCCATCGATCGGCTCTCTCAGAAAAGCAACATCTACGCGTCGACCAACGCCGAGGATCCGGTGGGTTCTCGCGTGCTCCTCGCCTCGTTCTACGAGCAGAACCGGGTCGACGTGGCGTCCGACGCGATCAGCCAGTTCGCCAAGGATGCGGCGATTGCTGGCGAAGATCCCCGCTTCATGGAGCACGGCGGCGTGGACATTCAGTCCAGCTTCAACGGCGCCGTGCAAACCCTGGCCGGCGGCGGAACCCGTGGTGGCTCGTCGATCACCCAGCAATATGTCAAGAACGTGCTCGTTCAAAAGTGCGAGGTCATGACCGATGTCGACGCGGCCAAGGCCTGCTATAGCGATGCCACCAAAACGACGGCTGACCGCAAGTTGCGCGAGATGCGTCTGGCCATCGGCATCGAGAAGAAGTACGAGAAGGCCGACATCCTTCGCGGCTACCTGAACATCGCCGGCTTCGGCGGATCGGTCTACGGCATCGAAGCCGCCGCGAGCTATTACTTCAACACCACCGCGCTGAACCTGACGCTGCCGCAGGCGGCCAGCCTGGTAGCGATCGTGAACAATCCGGTGAAGTTCCAGCTCGATCGCCCGGATAGCGAAACCAACGGCGCGGCCAACGGGTATGCCGCCAATAAGGGGCGTCGCGACTACATCCTCGATGAGATGCTCAAGCACGACAAGATCGCCCAGGTCGACTACGACGCCGCCATCGCAGCGCCGATCGAGCCGGTCATCACCGTGCCGAGCACCGGCTGCCAGACGGCCGGAGGCAGCGCCTACTTCTGTGACTACGTCACCAAGATCCTGAAGTCCGATCCCACCTTCGGCGAGGATGCTGACACGCGCCTCGCGAATTTCCAGCGCGGCGGATTTGACGTGTACACCACGCTCGACCTCGACCTGCAGGCTGCCGCGGAGACTTCCCTCAACAAGTACGTCCCCAAGACGTATCCCGGCTGGGATGTGGGCGGGGTGGTTTCGAGCGTCAAGGTGGGAACCGGCGAGGTGCTCGCCATGGCGCAGAACAAGGACTACAGCCAGATGGAGCAGCCCGCCGGCAGCACCTTCACCAGCATCAACTACAACACAGACCGCGCCACGGGCGGTTCCGGCGGCTTTCAACCCGGTTCAACCTATAAGGTCTTCACACTAGCCGAGTGGCTCAAGGAGGGGCACGCCCTCACCGAACGGGTCAACTCTCGAGTCAAGTCAAACTGGGGAACATTCCAGGACAGCTGCTTCGGGCCGCAGAACTATGACGCCCAAGGGTTCAGCCCGCGCAATGACGGCGGCGAGGGTGGCCCCAATGAATCGGCGCTGAACTCGACCACCCGGTCGATCAACACCGGCTTCATCGGTATGGCCAAAAAGCTCGACCTCTGCGGAATTCGTAAGACCGCTGAGGCCTTCGACGTGCACGCGGCAAGCGGCGGCGAACTCGGCCAGAACGCCTCATCGGTAATCGGCACGAACTACATCGCCCCGCTTTCCATGGCGGTCGCGTTCGCCGGCATCGCCAACAACGGCATGACCTGCACCCCTGTCGTTATTCGCAGCATGATCAGTTCCGACGGAGCCGAGCTGCCGATCCCCAAGTCGACGTGCACGCAGTCGGTGTCACCGGAGGTGGCCGCTGGAATGCAGTACGCCATGCAGACCACGACAACCGGCAATGGAACAGCCGCCGCCTCGGGCCGGCGCACCTCGCCCCGGGAACCGATCATCGGTAAGACCGGAACCACCGACAAGGCCAAAGACACCTGGATGAGCGGTGCCAGCAGCAAGGTTGCCACCGTCGTCGGCGTGGTCAACGTGAGCGGCCCGTTCAAGAATCAGCGCTTCACTACCCTCAACGGCGTCCGCGCGTCCGAGATCCGCCACTACGTCTGGCCCGACGTCATGAGTGTCGCCAACGCCAAGTACGGCGGCGAGGCCTTTCCCGAAGCCTCCTCCAGCGTGATCAACGCGGTGGCCGTTCCGGTTCCCGATGTGCGCGGCGAGTCAATGGCCCGAGCCAAGAGCACCGTCGAGGCGGCCGGATTCCTGTTCGTCGACGGCGGCGTGACCAGCTCAGCATTGCCCGCCGGTACGGTGGCCAGTACGGACCCGGCCGGCGGCTCGGCATCTACTCGCGGTGCCACCGTCACGGCATTCTCGAGCGACGGCACCGGCGTGACCGTTCCCGACGTCATCGGCAAGAGTGAAACGGATGCCCGCGGCACACTCACCGGGGCTCCGTACACCTTCACCGTGGCCAAGACCGAACAGCCGACCACCGACAAAGCCCAGGACGGCAAGGTGCTTGCGATTCAGCCCGGAGCGGGAACGGCCAGCCGCCCTGGGGACACCGTGACCATAGTCATCGGCAAGTTCACCGCGCCCGCCCCAGCCGCGCCCGACAAGGGCAACAACAACGGCGAGAACGGATGACCGCGCATCGTCGCTTCGGTGACGGCGGACAGCTCATCGGCGCGACGCTCGCGGCTGTTGGCGCCGTCGGCCTCGCCGCCTTCGCCTGGGGTGCGCTCGTGGAGCGCACCCGGTTCACCCTGCGTGAGGTGAGCGTTCCGGTGCTCGCGCCGGGTTCGGCTCCCATCCGGGTGCTGCACCTCTCCGACCTGCACATGGCTCCGTGGCAGAAAAACAAGCAGGAGTGGGTGCGCAGCCTCGCCGCGCTGGAGCCCGACCTCGTAGTCGACACCGGCGACAATCTTGGGCATAAAGACGGCGTCAGTGGCATCGAGTATGCCCTCGCGCCGTTCCGGGGCATTCCCGGTGTATTCGTCAACGGTTCCAACGACTACGTCGCGCCGCAGTTGAAGAACCCGTTCACCTACTTCGGCGGCCCGTCGCGTTTGCGCGCCGTGCGTCGGGATGAGCTCGACACCGACGCCTTACGCCGGGTGTTTACCGATCTCGGCTGGACCGACATCAATAATGCGGCCGAGTCCCTTGATCTTAGAGACACCCACGTGGAGTTCTTCGGCGTCGACGACCCGCACATCGGGCGTGACCGGCTCGATTTGATCACGCGCGCGATCGACGATCTTCGGGCCAACGATCCGCTCGGCGACGACGTCTGGCCCGACCCGGAAGAAGCCGCGGCCCCGCGGTCCACGCTCACGGTTGGTGTCGCGCACGCACCGTACCAACGTGTGTTGAACTCCTTCGTGAATCACGGCGCACAGCTGATTCTGGCCGGCCACACCCACGGCGGCCAAGTTTGCGTGCCCGGTTTTGGTGCGCTCGTGACCAATTGCGATATTCCGCGGCGCCAGGTGAAGGGTTTGAGCACCTGGAACCACGGCTTGCGCACCGCGTTCCTGAACGTCTCGGCGGGCCTCGGCACCTCGATTTACGCGCCGGTTCGCTTCGCCTGTCCGCCCGAGGCGACCCTGCTCACCCTGACTGCCAGCTAACTGCTCCCTCAATTCGTTGCGGGAGGCGTAGTGCGCCTATACTGATTGAGGCCCACGGGCCATCGGGGTATGGCGCAGCTTGGTAGCGCGCGTCGTTCGGGACGACGAGGTCGCAGGTTCAAATCCTGTTACCCCGACAGCAGTAGATACAACACAACCCCCCACTCCATTGGAGTGGGGGGTTGTGTTGTAGGATCGCCTGTCGGCATCAGCGTTGCTCCTGCCGAGGATCGCCGGGAGACCGGCGCGAATGGATCCCGCGCATGACTTCTACCCCCGTTCCCGGCGCTTCTCCCGGCGCTCCACGCCGGGCTTGGCAGGCACTGATAGTGCTACTCGCCGGCATGTTCATGGCACTGCTCGACACCACGATCGTGAACGTGGCGCTGCCGAGCATCCGCACGAGCCTCGACGCCAGCGAGGCGACGCTGTCGTGGATCATCTCCGGCTACGCCCTCGCCTTCGGCCTCGCGCTCATTCCGGCCGGCCGGGTCGGCGATCGTTTCGGCCACAAATGGGTGTTCTTCACCGGCCTGGCTCTGTTCACGCTCGCGAGCCTCGCCTGCGGCCTCTCCCAGAACGACCTGCAACTCATCATCGCCCGCGTCGTGCAAGGTTTGGCCGGGGGCATGTTCGTGCCCGCGGTGACCGCCGTCATTCAGCTGATGTTCCCGCCGGCAGTCCGCGGCAAGGCCTACGCGATCATGGGCTCGGTCATCGGTGTCTCCACCGCACTCGGCCCGATCGTCGGCGGCCTCATCATCGAGGCCTTCGGCGTCGAGAACGGCTGGCGTCTGGTGTTCTGGGTGAACCTGCCAATCGGCATCCTCGCCCTGATCGCCACGGTCTTTCTCCTGCCCGGCGGCGTCGCGCTCCCCCAAACGACGCAGGTTTCGCGCACGGGCGTCGACTGGCTCGGACTCGTGCTCATCTCGGCCGGCCTGGTGGCGCTTTTGGTACCACTGATCGAGGGCCAGGACCAGGGCTGGCCACTCTGGACCGTGTTCACTCTCGCGGCCGGAGTGCTCCTCGTGGTTGCTTTCGGCGCTTGGGAAGTGTCCGTGGCCAAACGTGACGGCAACCCGCTCGTTCCCCCTCACCTCTTCTCGCACCCGGCATTCACCGGCGGCGTCGTTCTCGCGCTGGTCTATTTTGCAGCATTCACCAGCATTTTCTTTACGATTTCTATTCTCTGGCAGGCGGGTCTTGGGCGCAGTGCGCTCGAGTCGGGCCTCGTCTCCATTCCGTTCGCTATCGGCACGATTCTTGGCGCGTCGCAGAGCGACCGACTAGCCAAACGCCTCGGACGCACCATCCTCGTCGTCGGCGTGGCCCTCGTCACGATCGGCCTGATCTGGATCTGGCTGGTCATGCTGCTGACCACTCCGGGTGACCTGACCAACTGGCATCTGCTTCCACCTCTGTTCCTCGCGGGCCTCGGCAGCGGATTCTTCATCGCCCCCAACGTGTCGTTCATCGTCGCGACCGTCGACCGATCCGAGGCCGGCGGCGCAAGCGGCGTGGTCGGCGTGATGCAGCGCGTCGGCAGCGCGGTCGGTATTGCCGTGATCGGCAGTGTGTTCTTCGGCACGCTGACCGTGACCGGCCCCGGAGCGGATGCCCTGGCCACGGCCTTCACGCACAGCGCCACGATGGCCATGGCGGTGAGCGCCGGTTTCGCCATTCTCGCTCTCGCGCTCGTGTTCGCCCTGCCCAGGCGCGTCGCCGGTAACGGTTCGGTTCCAGCGGCCGAGGAGCGAATGACGGGAGCAGGCGACCCGATTCCGGCTACCCGATCCGATTGAGCTCCGTGAACGACATGGTGGCACTCGAGCCGTCACGACAGGTCTGGTAGAGCAGATCGAAGCCGTGCGGAATGGACGCGGCGTTGTCGGTGGCCGCGTTCAGCACGACGGCGACCGGCCCAACCCGAAAAGTCCCGGTGACGGCGCCGGTGAGGGTGATCGTGCTGCCCTCCCCGGGAAAAAGGGAACCACCACAGAACCAATGCTCGGCAATGACCGGGGTTCCGTAGTGGTGGCCAACGTCGACCGCACCCCGACAGGCGTCGATCTCGCCCTGCCACCCGGCGGTCCAGACGACCGCGGAGTAGTCGACGGGTGCCACCCCGGTCGTCTCCGCCGCGGTAATAATGGGCATGCCATCAACGATCGCGAACGGCAACACGGTGCTAGCTGCCAGGCCGATTATCGCCACGATGCCCACGAGCCGACGCTGAAATGCACGGTGCACTGCTTTGACCACGACAGCCCTCTTTCGGGACAGGAGCAGAAAACCCCCGGGCAAGTTGTCATTAAACATGCGCTCGCCGGCGCTGACCACCCTCCGATGGCATAGACCGGGAGTTGGCCGGCACAATCGTGGCAGGTCGCCATCCTCAGACTGAGCGCAGTCTGGCCCACGCCGCAGCGTTCCCCGCGCACGATCGAGCCAAGACAATACTCGAGTTGGACGTCATCGATTCTGTCTGCTACCTTCTCCAGCATGGATCGTCGAGGGTTTCTCACGTTGTCAACTGCTGGCGCAGCCACGCTCGGTTTCGGTGCGTTCGGTGCGCCCGCCGCTTTCGCTGCCACCGCTCCGAAGCTACCCGGAGAGGTGTCGCGCCTGTCAAATGTGCTCACCCAGAAGGGCAGGAACCTCTACGACAATGTCGAAGTGGACATCGGCGGCGATCGAGCACGTCTGTTCATCCCGCAGTCGATCTCGATGAAGTCGGCAGCCTCGGTAGGTGCGGTGTGGTTCTATCACGCGGCCTCCAGCTCGCACAACGCGCTCAACGGCGGCTTCAAGTACCCCGGCGAACTTGTCGTCGACCAGAACACCATTGCCATCTGCATCAACGCTGGCGGCACCCAATACACAAATTCCATCGCCACGACCGCCCAGAAGAACGCTTGGACGTACCTGAACTCGCTCTACACCGTGCGCCGCAACTTTCTCCGAGCCACCTCCTTTGGCGGATCTCTCGGCTGCTACACCTACGGCAAAAAGCTCATACCGTACATTCGCGGCCTGTACATGGTGAACGGACTCTACGACAACGAGTGGCTCTACGCCTACGACACCAAGAACCAGGCGCGCGTGGGTGATGCCTACGGCAACGATCTCACTTTGATCAAGGGCACCAACCCGGCACGCATCAGCGCTACACCGTGGACCAACAGCCGGGTCAAGGTGCTCGTCTCCGATAGCGCACACCCCGACGACGTTGTCGTGCCCAGCAAGAACGGCCTGGCGTTGATCGCCAAGATCGCGTCGGTGGCCGCCGACACCCAGGTCATGTACCACACGCTCGGACACGAGACTCCGGGCTTTGCCCACACCGACATGATCAAAACCTTCTCGCAGTGGTCGGTCTAGCCGGGAGGTACTGAGTGAGCACAGGGGCAGCGGTCGAGCGAACCCGGGTCGATTGGGTCGACGGCGCGAAGGGCATCGCCATTCTGCTCGTCGCCCTCGCGCACGCGGTGCAGTGGACGGTGCTTTCCGGCCTCGCCCCTGAGCTGTGGAACAAGATCAACCTGGTCTTCATCGTGTTTCGCATGCCGTTGTTCTTCCTGGCCTCCGGTCTGTTCGCCGCCTCGATCATCAGACGCACCTGGCCCACACTCTGGCGCACCCGGCTGAGCCTCCTGGTCTGGGCGCTGCTCCTCTGGACGCTCATCCGCTTCGGGTATTTCTCCCTGTTCGCAAATCCTGCCGGCTTCGACGAGACCAACCCGATCGACCTGCTGCTCGCCCCGGTGCGGCCCAGCAACGGCCTCTGGTTCCTCTACGCCCTCGCCCTGTTCTTCGTCGCCGCCAAACTCATGAGCAACCGCGTCGACTGGCGGGTGCAAATCGGCGGCGCTGCCATGCTGTCGGTATTGTTCTTCGCCCGCGCCGACACCGGCAACATCGCCTGGAACGGCATCGGTCGCTACTTCTTGTTCTTTCTGCTCGGTTGCTATCTGCGGGAGTGGATCCTCTCCTTCATCGACCGGCCCAGCCGCTTCGGCGCCCTCGGGCTCGGCCTCGGTTTCGGCGTGGCGTTCCTCGTGCTGGCCGGCGTCATTCTCACCGTCGACGCGGGGATGCCGTTCATCACTGGCACACTGGTGCTGGTGAGCCTGCTCGCCCTGGGCGCTGGCCTTCTTGTAGCACGATTTCTGGTCGGTTATCGGGCAATGACCTGGCTGTCCTACGTCGGCCGCAACACTCTGCCGATCTACGTCGTTCATGTTCTGTTCGTCTCGGCCCTGACCAGCCTGCTGCTTCTCGCGCGCGGCCAGACGTGGCTCGACCGCCTCGGCCCAGCGCTCCCCCTGCTCGTGGCCGGTGGCGCGGTCGCCGCCTCGCTGCTGGTCTGGCGCCTCGTGCGCGACCTGCCGGTGCTGCGCTACGGGTTCGCCGTGCCGACCTGGTTCTCCGGTCGTGCGCCGGCGAGGGAGGTGGCGGCGAGGGAGGTGGCGGCGGGGACCGCAGCATCCGTTTCAGCGGCGTCAGCAGATGCAGCAGAGCCGGTGCTGCCGCGCAACGAGTGACATCGCCCCACCGATCTGCCCGGCGTCGGCAGCGCGCGCTCGTGGTGGTCACCGGCCTGGTACTGCTGACCGTCGGCCTGCTGGCCGTCACCACTCGAACCGTCATGTTTCCGCGGGAAGACCAACCGATCCCCGTCGATGTCATCGTGGTGCTCGGTGGGCTCGGCAGCGCCGCTGTTGTTCAGAAAGCCGTAGCTCTCGCCGAAGCCGGCTACAGCGGGCGCATCCTGATCTCGGACGCCTTCGGCAGCGATACCCGCCCGGCGCATCTGTGTGCACGCCCGGTGCCGGTGCCGGGCACGGCGATCCAAGTGGAGTGCTTCCGCCCGCACCGCACGTCGACCAGCGGCGAGGGCGAAGCGATTGCCGCGTTCGCGATCGAACGCGGCTGGAACCGGGTGATCGTGGTCACCTCGAGCTATCACGTGAGCCGGGCCCGGGTGCAGATCGGCCAGTGCTACGCGGGCACGCTCCTAGTGATCGGCGCCCGGCAGCCGATGGATCCGCTGAAGTGGGCCTACCAGTTCGTCTACCAGGATGCCGGATTCGTGAAGGCCCGGATCGCGCCCGCCTGTTGACCCTGGCCGGCGGCGAACGAGTCGACCGGCAGGGAAGATTCCCGTTTCGACCGCCTGCGGCTGTGCAACGATCCGCCCAAATGATCGTTTTCCAGCGCCAGGCTGGCGCTGAGGAAAAATCACGTGTTATCGTTGCGGCTATTCGCAGCGTGCTGCGTTATCGCTTCATCCACTGCACCATCCGACTGCGCCATCACCCCCGAAGAGGCGGCCGATGTTCAATTCCACCCAGCGCCGATTGCGCAGCACGCCGGTCGCTATTGTCGTGCTCGCCGCCGTGTTCGTGCTTGTGGCGAGCGCTGTGCTGCCGCGATTTATTCCTACACTGGGCATCACCGTGATTTTGCTCGCGCTGCTCGGCGTTGCCGCGGTGCTGATTCTGTTTCTGCTGCCGGTGCACATCCTTCCTGCGGTCGCTCTCGTCGCGTTCGCGCTGATTCCGTCCCGTCTTCTACCGCAGGACGGTCCGATCGGCGCCTTGCCGATCACCACCATGATCATCGTCATCTGGGCATTGCGGCGACTGCTGCCGGCGAAAAAGGATGCCCGCACCGCGACCCCACCCGCCCCCTTCCGATCGGCCACCCGCTACTTTGCGCTGCTCTTTTTAATCTGGACCCTGTTCACCCTCGCGCGCACGACCGATCTGCAGGCGAGCCTCGGCTGGATGATCAGTTTCAGCGCGGCCGTGCTACTGCCGCTCTGTATCGGTGCCAGTACCCGCGAGGCCTACTGGATTCGCCGGGCCTGGCTGCTGCTCGGCGCCTGGCTCGGCGCCTATGCCCTCCTCGAGGGTTTACTGCGCTTCAACCCGATCTGGGGCGGCTTCTTCACCGCGCTCGGTCTCACCGACCATCAGCACTGGTCGGTGTATCGGGCGGACGCGTCATTTGGGCATCCGCTCTTCGCGGCTTTGTTCTTTGCCGTGGCCTGCGCCCTCGCCGTTGGCATCTGGCTGCAGGAGAGCTCGAAACCGGCCCTCGCCGCGGCCGTGTTCAGCGGGCTCGGGCTCGTCGCTACCGTCTCCCGCGGGGCGCTTCTCTCCGCGGCCATCGCGATCGGCTTCGCCTACACGGTGTCGCTCGTCTTGCGAGGTGACAAGCGTTGGGGCAAATTCGCCCTGCTCGCAGTATTCATCGTCGCCGCCGTCGTGGGGCTGTTTCAATTCGACGCCTTCACCGCCCGCAACAACTCCCTCGAGGCCGAGTTGTCGTCGCAAGCGCGCGACCTGGGCGTCTGGGTGTCGCTGCAGGCCGCGAATCTGACTGGCTGGATCGGGTCAGGCCCTGGCACCTCGGGAATCACCGGGCGCCTGTTCGACGACGTCACCATCGAGAACTCGATGCTGCAGTTGCTCATCAGTATCGGTTTGCCCGGACTGGCGCTGTTCTTGCTCATGATCGGCTCGGCCATCGCGCACGCGCTGTCACGTCGGGCGGTCGGAGCGGCAGCTGCCCTGGTGGCATACTCGGTGTGCATCGCCGGATTCAACGCGATCGACGCGCTACGCCCGATGCACCTGCTGCTCGGCTGCCTGCTCATTCTCGCCCTGAATCCGACGCGAGAAGATGCCGCCCCGCCACTCGAACCTGCCGTGCGTCACGCGTTATCTGCACGCCCCAAACGGGGGTATGCGCGGCTCTAATGCGTTCGCAGATCGCACGCTACGCTAAGCCGACAGATTCTCAGGTTCTTGCCGAACATTACAACCGGCCCGTGAGGAGTACTGGTGTGACGAAAATCAGCGCGACAAGTATCACCGTGTTGCAATCACTCAGTGCGCCCGACGGCACCACGCGGTACGTCAACCAGGTGGTCGAAGGCGCACCCGATGCGGTGACCATGCGTTTCTTCTCCTGGCGCACGGCACTGCTCGGTCACTATGACATTTTTCACGTGCACTGGCCCGAGTTGCTCATTCGCGCGCCGCGACCGCTGAAGGCCCGGTTGCGCCGCGGAGCGCTCTACGCACTGCTGCTGCGCGCCCGACTGCAGCGCATTCCCATCGTGCGCACCGCACACAACCTGACTCCACACGAAGCCGGCCACGACGCCGAGACCCGTGCGCTCGACGCGCTCGACGCCCACACGGCGCTCGTCATTCGCCTCAACCCGACCACACCGGTGGAACCCGAGTCCCGAGCGGTCACCATTTTGCATGGCCACTATCGTGACCGTTTCAGTGGCATGCGCCGGCCGGATACCGTACCAGGGCGCATCCTCTATTTCGGGTTGATCCGACCGTACAAGGGTGTCGAAACGCTGTTGCAGGTTTTTCAGGCGCTGCCCAGCCTCGACCTGTCGCTGCGCATTGTGGGTCGACCATCGAGCGGGCTCGGCGAGATCATCACCACCGAAGCCGCGCGGGACGCACGCATCAGCTCGGCGCTGCGCTTCGTTTCCGACGACGAACTGGTGGTCGAGGTCGGCGAAGCCGAACTGGTCGTGCTGCCGTATCGCGAAATGCACAATTCCGGCGTTCTGCTCGTAACGCTCTCGCTTGATCGGCCGGCGCTCGTGCCATCGACACCGTCGAACCGGGCCCTGGCCGACGAGGTCGGCGCCGACTGGATCTATCTCTACGAGGGCGAGCTCACGCCCGAAATTCTGCGCGACACCCTCGAACGGACGCGCGCAGCCTGCTCCCACCCGCAACCGCGGCTCTCCGGGCGGGATTGGAAAACGCTCGGCCTGCAGAGCTATCGAACCTACCTGCAGGCCCTGCAGCTGACCGGGCGCACGGTGCGCGACGTGCGGAGTATCCGATGACCGCGACGATTCCGCCTCCCTCCCCCGACATCCCCGAGAAACCCCGCTCGACGGCAGGCCTCGGCCGCACTGCCGGGCGGGGCGCGTCAACCACCCTGGTCGGCCAGCTCATTCGCATCGGGGTGCAGCTCGGCGGTATCGTCGTGCTCGCGCGGCTGCTCACTCCGAGCGACTACGGGCTGGTCGCGTCAGTCGCCGCGATCATCGGCGTCGGCGAGGTGCTGCGCAACTTCGGGTTGTCGTCGGCCGCCATACAGGTGCGTGACCTGAGCCGCCACCAGAAGGACAACCTGTTCTGGATCAACAGTTTGATCGGGCTCGCGCTCATGCTTCTCGCGGTGCTCTGCAGCCCGCTGATCGCGACCCTGTACGGCGACGATCGGCTCGTCCTCCTCACCCAGGTGCTCGCCGGCTCGTTTCTGCTCAACGGCCTCGCGACGCAGTTTCGCGCGCACCTCAACCGCAACTTTCACTTCGTCGCCCTGGCCGGGTCGGAGATCGGAGCGCAGGTCGGCAGCCTGGTCATCGGCATCGCGATGGCGCTGAACGGCTTCGGATACTGGGCTCTGGCCGGACAGCAGATCAGCCAGGGCCTTCTCACCATCATCATTCTCATCCCGGTCACCCACTGGTTTCCCGGCTGGTATCACCGCAAAGCGCCCATGCGGCACCTGATCATGTTCGGATCGAATCTCGCCGGCACCCAGCTGCTCGGCTATGCCAGCCGCAATACCGACACGATCGTGATCGGCGCGACGCTCGGCGCTGGCCCGCTCGGCCTGTACAACCGGGCATTCCAGCTGCTGCTGTTGCCGCTCAACCAGATCAACGGCCCGTCCACCCGGGTGGCCCTGCCGGTCCTGGCCCGTCTGCAAGACGACCCACCCAGATACGACCGATTCATTTTGCTGGGGCAGACCATCATGCTGCATGCGGTCACCATTGTGCTTGCATTCTCCTGCGCGCAGGCCCTGCCCATTATTAGCATCGCCCTCGGCAATACCTGGCTCGGCTCGGCCCCGATTTTTCAGATTCTCGCCATCGCCGGGTTCTTCGAAGCGGCCGCCTACGCCACCTACTGGGTGTTCCTGTCGAAGGGCGCCACCAAGCAGAACCTGTATTTCGCCCTCACGACCCGGCCGCTGCTCGTCGCGTTCGTGCTGCTCGGCTCCCTCTGGGGCGTCTACGGCGTCGCCGCCGGGTACTCGCTCGGTGTCGCACTGATCTGGCCGATGGGCCTGTGGTGGATCAGCCGGGTAACGAATGCCCCGGCCCGCGCCATGTTCCTGGCCGGCGTGCGCGCCATTCTCGGTTACGGTTTCGCGGCGGCGGTCAGTTGGGCCGCCGTGCAGTGGATTCCCATCGACCTGCCGTTCGCACGCGTTGCCCTCGGCGGGGTCGCCTTGCTCGCGGCGATCGGTGTCGTCACGCTGATCTGGCCGCGCTTTCGCCGCGATCTACGCTCGATCACCCAGGCCCGCAGCTTTCTGCGCTCCGCGAAGTCGTCGAGATCGTCGAAGTCGGGCACGACAAACCCGGCCATGGGTACCGATCAGCTGGCACCCTCCCGTACCCCCGCCCGCGCTCGAACCGTGGGTCGTATCCGGCTCCGCCTCATTCGCCGGCTGGACCGGGTCGTGCACGGGTTCGCCGCGGCATCGGCTCTGCCCTATCTGCGCGATCGCGCCGCGCTAAAACGAGCGACCGATCAGCTGACTCCGTTCGATGTGCGCAGCGAGCGCTGGCACGTGCTCGTTGCCCCGCCCGGCGAGGGTAATATCGGCGATCAGGCCATGGTCGAAGCATTCCTCGAAAACGTTCCTGGACCGGTGCAGGTGCTCGTGCGGCGGGCGGGCGACCTGCATATCCCGTCACAGCATGCCGGGCGAGCCCAGCTCGTTCCGATTCCGCACCTGATCTACGGAACGGGGCGAGTGCACCTAGAGGCCATGGTCGCGTTGGCCTCCGTGCTGGACGGCGCCCTGTCGCTGACCGTCGTCGGCGCCGACATCATGGACGGCGCCTACAGCGTGCGCGCTTCCTCGCGGCGAGCCGATGTCGCCAGCCTGGCCCGCAGCGTCGGTGTCGACGCGCGCATCCTCGGCTTCAGCTGGAACGGCCACGCCAACGTCGGGGTGCGCCGGTCGCTCGCCCGGGCCGGCCGGCTGGGGACCCGGTTGCAGCTGCGCGACCCGATCTCAAGCGCCAGAGCCCGAGCCGATCGCTTTCACAACGTCGTCGATGTCGCCGACGCCGTGTTCGCAGCCCGCACCAGCTCCGGTCTCGCCGCGACGGAATACCTCGGACCCACGCCAACGCCCTATGCCGTTGTGAACGCGAGCGCGCTGGTCGGCCGCCGTTTCGACCAGACCCTGGAGTATGTCCGCATCGTCACCGCGCTGCTGCAGGCGGGGCTCAGAGTGGTTTTGCTGCCGCACGTGGTGCGCACGAGTGGCGATGACGCGGCCGCCTGCCGGGCCGTGTACGAACGATTGTCCGAGGGTGAGGGCGCCGATTCCCGAGTTGTTCTAGTGAACCGACTGCTCAGCCCGGCCGAAGTGCGCGGGCTGTGCGCCGGCGCCGAGGTCGTGCTGTCCGGGCGCATGCACCTCGCCGTGCAGGCCATGTTCCATCGAGTGCCGGCCGTTGCACTATCGACCCAGGGCAAAGTCGCCGGCATGATGCGACTCTTCGACATGCCGGAGCTGTGTGTCGAGCCGGGGGTCGGACTGGCGGAGCGCATGGTTCCGGTGGCGCTCGCGGTGCTGGCCGACCGAGAGAGCTATCGGCACCGTTTGGCCGTGCGACTGCCCGAGATTCAACGCCTGGCCGCCCTCAACTTCTCGGTGCTGCCAAGCGCAGCGCGTTCCAGACCCCCTGCTCAGCGTCAGAGCCCGACTTCTCACAGACAAGGCCCCGCATGACACCCTCCTCAGCACCGCCGCCCGACTTCACGCGCGGGCGGCCCGCGCTCCGCCGCATCCTCTTTGTGATTCCCTCGCTGCACGGTGGCGGGGCAGAATTCGTGGCCCGCACCTGGATGGGCTGGCTCGCCGACCACGGCTACGAGGTGAGCGTCGTGCTCACCGCCGCCGAGGTGCGACCGGAATACCTGCCAAACGGGGTCGACGCCTACTCCCTCGCCGGGCAGCACGGCCACGTGCGGAAGGCCACCACGCTGCGCCGCCGCCTGCTCGACTGGCAGCCCGACGTCGCGATCGCCCTGCAGGCGCACCCGAATCTGGTGCTGCTGATCGCGGCCCGACTGGTGCCAGCCCGACTGCGCCCCCGGGTGCTGGTCAGCGAGCGCAACCTGGTTTCGCTCGGACTGCCGGAATCGAATCGTGCACACCGGGTGAAAATCTGGTTTGCCAAACGTCTGTATCGGTGGGCGGACCACGTGATCGCCATTTCGCATCCGGTGGCCGCCGAAATGGTGGCCGCTTTTGGGGTGCGCGGCGACCGCATCACCGTCGTGGCCAACCCGGCGACGGCGAAACTGCGTGGCACGCCGCGCGGGCAGGGCACGACGGGGGCGCACGCACAGGTGGGGGGCAGTGAGCTGGGCGGTATCGGCACGATCGTGACGCGATCGGAACGCCGCGCCGGATCGGCCAACGGCATTCAGATTGTGTTGGCTTGCCGGCTGGTGGCGCAGAAGCGTCCACTGCTCGCCATCGCGGCCGCCGCTGAGCTCGCCCGTCGCGGCATCGCCGTGGAGGTCGTGTCGTTCGGCGGCGGTCCACTTCTCGGCGACGTGCAGGCCGCGGCCCGGCAGGAGGACGTGGTCTTTCACCATCGCGGCTGGGTCGAGAACTGGTTCGACCACTGTGGTGACAATGCTGTGGCGCTGCTGACATCCAGCCGTGAGGGCTTTGGCAACGTGCTGGTCGAGGCGGCCGCGGCCGGGTATCCGGCGGTCGCCGTGTCGGGGGCGCTCGGGGTAGCCGATGCGATCGTGCCCGGCATCACGGGCGAGCTCGCGCTGTCCGCGAATCCGGTCGACCTCGCCGATGCCATTCTGCGGGCAGCCGACCTGTCGCTCGAACACATCGAACCCTGGCTCGCCCGGTTCTCGGAGGACGCGAGCGGCGGCGACTTGGAACGCGTACTCCTGCGGGTCGCGGAGCGCGCATGAGAATCTTCACATCGGCCATGGGCCAAATCGACAATGTCGGCGATACCGTGCTGCGGCGAGCCTTTCTGGATGCGCTGCGGGGTGCCGGCGAACTGCAGGTGTTCGTCGGAGGCAGAGCGGATTCGTACCTGAGCGGGCTCGGCCTGCACGACGAAGACCGGGTGTATCGCACCAGCGCCGAATGGCGACGTGAGATTGCGCGGTCGACGCTGCGGGAGGCATCCGTTTATGCCTTCAACGCCGGGGAGATGGAGCTGCAACGCGCCTACGCGCTGCGCTATCTGCGCATTGCTCCACACCTCGCTCTCAACCGGCTGCGCGGCGGGCACGCCGTGCACGCCGGGTTCGGAGTGCGGCAGAAGAGCGGATGGCGCTTTCCGGTTGCGGCGACGCTGCGCCTGTGCGACCTCGTGTCCTGGCGCGACGCGTACAGCCGCGGCACGATGGGGCTCGGCCGCATCGCTCCCGACTGGGCTTTCGCAACCGGGGCAGCGGATGCGGACCTGCTGGCGTCAACGCCCGACCGGCCACTCCTCGCCGTCTCGGTGCGCTATAACGGGCGCCGTCCCGCCGACGCGTGGCTCGAAGCACTGCGGGGTCTGGCTGACAGCCGCGGGCTCGACATCGTAGCCGTGTCGCAGATCGAACGCGACGGGCCGCTCGCCGAAGAATTAGCCGCGAAAGTCGGCGGCACGGCCCTGGTCTGGGACAGTCCCGACCATTTCGCGCAGGAACAGAAACTGCGCGGCATCTACCAGCGTTCGCTGCTCGTGGTGAGCGACCGGCTGCACGCCGCCGTGATCGGACTGACCGAGGGCGCCCTCCCCCTCGTGATCGCCGACGCGGGGCCGTCGAAGGCGGCCCGCACGCTCGACGCGGTCGGAATCAAGGGCACGACGATCGGCTGGACACTGCCGGACCCGGCGGCACTGGAGCGCCGGGCAAATGATGTCGTCAGCCGCCGGGAGCCGATTCTGCGCCACGTCGTCGAGGCCCGCGCCGCATTGCACGAGCTGACCGGCTCCATTCGAAAGCTCACCGCATGAACGGGGCGCACGCCGCCGGCCGGCCGGTCGTGAGCGTCATCGTGCCGGCTTACAACGCCGCCGAGTTTCTAGACGGTGCCATCGAGCGACTGCTGCAACAGACCCTGGCCGTGGATTCTGCGGCGATCGAGATTATCGTGGTCGACGACGGTTCAACGGATGCGACGGCCACGATCGGCGCGCGGGCGGCCACCGAGCACGCCTCCGTGCACTTTTTTCAGCAGGAGCGCAACGGCGGTGTCGCGCTCGCCAGGGCCCGCGCGGTGGCCGAGAGCCGGGGCGACTTTCTGTGGTTCGTTGATTGTGACGATGACTGGGCTGACTTCGCCCTCGAGAAACTCGTCGCGGCGGCCCGGTCCACCGGCGCCGACGTGGTCGTCTGCGGTGCAGAGTATGTCTACCCCGGTCAGCGGCGCCCGCTGGCCGCGCCGGCCCTGACCGGTCCGATCACCGGCGCGGAAGCATTCGGCCTGCTGCTCGACGGCGAGCTCACCGGTCACCTCTGGAACAAGCTGTTCCGGCATTCCCTCACCCAAGAAATTGAGTTCACACCGGCCCGGGTGCACTCGGATCTGGCCATGGTCGCCCAGCTGATCGCTGCGGCGGATCGGGTGGCATTCATCAGCGACGTGCTGTACTCCTATGTCGTGCGCGGTGGGTCGATCATCCGCTCGGGGTCGCGCCGGGCCGAGTCTCTGCTACTGGTTGAACAGGCCATCACGACGGCAGCCATCACCCTCGACACCCGCATCATCAGCTCAAACTCGTACGGCTACTTTCGGCTCCGCTACGTGCTGCTCTCCGGCCTGAAGGACGCACTGAACGGCCCGTACGATGACGAGGAACGCGACGCAATCGTCGCCGAGTTGCGATCCCGATTGACCTGGCGCCTCGTACTGCTCGCGGCACGTCGCCGCGACTGGAAGCGGCTCGCGCTGGCCGGTACGGCGAAGGTGAATATTGGGCTGCACCGCCGTGTGCTGCGGTTCGCAGCGGAGAAGGGTGCAGCCTGAGTCGGTAGTGAGTCGTATCGAACCCGCGGTACCAGCAGAAGAGGATGCCGCTGTCGATGTTGCTGGGCCCGCCATTCTGAGCATTTTCACAGGAAAGTGAATCGGATTCGACTTTGCCTCTCGGTAGGCTCAGCATCAAACGACCCGATGAATTGCCTGGCACGGCTTCACCAGCACCCGCCCCGGTCCGCTCACCCGCTGGCCATCCGCGAAGCCGACTCTCTGGAGGATTCCATCGTGGCCATCCCCCGCAGAGCCCTTTCCCGCAAGATCATCCTCCGTCGGCGCAGGAAATTCGTCCGCCACGCCCTGATCGCCGCCATCGCCTGTGCTGCCATAATCATCGCGGTAGGCGCTCCCGCGACCATGCTGAACCCGGGCAGTAAGGAGGCAGCTGCCGTGACCGCGCGCACCGTCATTGACAGTTCCTCGCCCAGGATCAGCTATAGCGGCACCTGGCGTAGTGCGCGCAGCACCGCCGATCGCGGTGGATCTGTGCGGTTTCAATCCAGTGCCGGCAGCGCGTCGATGACGTTTGAAGGGACCAGCGTCGCCTATATCACCCGCACCACGAAGGACTCCGGCAAGAGCAACGTCTCCATCGATGGCAAGGTGGTCACCAGTGTGAACGGGTATTCCGCCACCTCCGTGCATCAAAAGACCGCCTTCAGTATGACGAACCTGACGAGCGGCTCCCACACCATCACGATCAGCCGCACCGGCAAACGAGACGTTCGCTCGAGCGGCACCAAGAGCATCGTCGACGCTTTCGTCGTGAATGCTGCGGCGAGCCCCGCGCCCGCTCCAGCGTCCCCGCGTCCCCCGGCACCGGTGCGCGTACCCGCATCCGACACCCACCGCTACGCTGACTGCCCGGCCGCCACGGTCACCGTGACGACGGCCAGGGAGCTCATGGCGGCTGTCGATCAGGCCGGCCCCGGCACCGTCGTCAAGATGGCCCCCGGCA
>NZ_SOHL01000007.1 GCF_004403985.1 Cryobacterium gelidum
GGCAGCGCTCGGGACTGAGGCTTCGCTGGCTCAGATCGGCTGTGCTGTACACCCACGGCAGCTGGTAGATCTCCACGGCCGGCTCCGCGAACAACCTGTTACGACGCATGCCGATATTGTCGATTATGTCAACAAGTAGAGTGGTTATTACCAAATTTTGCTCTTGGGCCCCGGTTGATATTGAGTGCCCATTCCCGAAATATGCATCTGACCAAGTGTCTTGCTGAATCAAATTAGTAATCGCGCCCTGGGTCGGGTGCACGCGGGACGTGTTTGACCCATTGGGAACGCNTCGCGCCCTGGGTCGGGTGCACGCGGGACGTGTTTGACCCATTGGGAACGCCCATTGACTCTGTCGTTATTTGGGTGCCCCGCGAGACACCGACCGAGGCCAAACCAGCTCACGCCAGCACCTCCATCGGGATCGCCGCGAACGCTCGCGTGACCAGCCGGGGTCTGATCATCTGGTACCGAGGCTGCAGTGACTCCGGCGCACCGTGGATTTGACCACCGAACTCGCCGGTCAGAAGATCAAGCACGCCCGCGGCGACCTCTCCCACCGACTGGTCCACGCTCGACAGCCCGATTGCGGCAGCGACCGGTGTGTTGTCGTAGCCCGTCACCGGCACCCGCTCAGGGTTGGCGATCATCGCTCCCAGGGCCAGCGAGTCGCTCGCGCAGAGAACTGCGTCCAGCGGCCCAGCCCTGCGTCGCAGGTCCTGCATCGCAGCGGTACCCTCGGCCACACCATCGACGGTAACCACCTCGAGCTTGGTCAGGTCAGCCTCGGTCACGTCGCCGCGTTCGTGCATCGCATCGTGCCAGCCGCGGCGCCGGTCATCGCCGGTATCCGCCGAGCTGGGCCAGCCAATGTAGCCGATACGCCGCGCGCCGGCATTCTGCGCCGCCCGGGTCGCCTCATGCAGCCCGGCCCAGCCATCCACATCTACCCAGAGGTGCTGCGGGTCGCTCACGTCGTCGGTCCCCCAGGGCCGCCCAAAGGTCACGAAGGCGATCTTGTTCTCGATCAGCCACTTCGTGCGGGGGTCGCCAGCAAAAGTGGAAGTAAGCACGAAGCCGTCCACGTCGGCCCCGTCGTTCAGTCGCTGCAACTGGATGATCTCGTCCTCAGGGCTGGTCGCGGTGAACAGCAATACCCGTAAACCCTGTTTGTCGGCCTGCTCGGTCAACGCGTGCAAAAACCGATCCAGCACAGACCCCGATATGCCGTCGATCATCGGATCCAGCCGGATGCCAATGGTGGAGCTGCGTCGGGTACGCAATCGCCGCGCCGAGGCGTGCGGGCGGTAGCCCAGCTGCGCGATCGCAGCCTCGACCCGTTCGCGCGTATCGGCGCGCACAATGCCGGGCGAGTTCATCACATTTGAAACGGTCTGGCGGGAAACGCCTGCCGCGAGTGCAACATCCGTCACCGTAGGCATCGAAGCCATAGTCGATCCTCCCCACGAACCTCAGAATGCATCGATCCAATATTGGATCTCCACAGGCTACCGCTTTTGCATTGGCTGAAGCCTCACCGCATTGGATCGATCCAAGAAATTATTTGATCGATCAAATAAAGTCAGCTACTGTGAACACCACACAAGATGTGCGCACCGTAGCGCGATAGAAGGAGCATCAAGATGCAACGACGCAACTCCCGCTTGCTGATCGGCGCAGGTCTCACCGTGGTCGGTGCCCTCACCCTCAGCGCGTGCGGTTCCGGATCCGGTTTCAGCAGTGACTCCGCCACCACCGGAGGCGAACTCACCAGCGACTCCTCCCAGGGTCTCTCGGTTCTGATCGGCTCAAGTGGGGACGCCGAGACCGCTGCCGTCAACGCCGCCGTGGCCGCCTGGTCCAAGACCTCCGGCACCAACGCCGAGGTCAGCGTCGCGAGCGACCTCAATCAGCAGCTCGCCCAGGGCTTCGCCGCGCAGAAGCCTGCCGACGTGTTCTACCTCTCGACAGATGCCCTCGCCGGGTACGCGTCGAACGGCTCGCTGCTCGCATATGGTGACAACCTGGCCAACAAAGACGACTTTTACCCCAGCCTGGTCAGTGCCTTCACCTATGACGGCGAGTTCTACTGCGCCCCGAAGGACTTTTCTACCCTGCAGCTGCTCATCAACACGGATCTCTGGGCCCAGGCCGGGCTCACGGATGCCGACATCCCCACCACCTGGGACGAGCTCGCGACGGTGAGCGCAACGCTGACCACCGGCTCCCAGGTGGGCCTCGCCCTCGGCAGCGAATACGCCCGCCTGGGCGCGTTCATGGCCCAGGCCGGCGGCAGCCTGATGAACGAGGACAGCACCGAGGCCACCGCAAACAGCCCGGAGAATGTTGCGGGCCTCGAATACGCGCAGACGCTCCTCAACGACGGCGTGATGAGCTATGCCAGCGAGATCGGTGCAGGTTGGGGCGGCGAGGCGTTCGGAAAGCAGTTGTCCGCCATGACAATCGAGGGTAACTGGATCACCGGCGCGATGACGAACGACTTCCCCGACGTCAACTACACGGTGGCCGAACTGCCGGCAGGTCCAGAAGGCAAAGGCACCCTGCAGTTCACCAACTGCTGGGGCATCGCCGCCGACAGCCCCAACCAGACCGCGGCCCTGAACCTGGTGGAACAGCTCACCAGTAAGGACGCCCAGCTAACCTTCTCCGAGGAGTTTGGCCCGATGCCCTCGATCATGTCGGCCGCCGCCGAGTGGAAGAGCGCCAACCCCACCCTGGTTCCGTTCCTGGACGGCGCGGACTACGCCCAGGGCGTGCCCATTGTGAAGGGCGCCGCGGATGTCGTGAGCGACCTGAACGCACAGCTCGAGTCACTCAAAACCGGGAACGCGCAAGCAATCCTCGACTCCACGCAGAAGAACCTTCAAGCGCTACTGAAGTAGCCCCATGTCGATGCCTGCACGCACGCCTCACCGCTCCGGCATCCGGGGCGGTGAGGCCGCCTCGGGGTGGCTCTTCACAGCCCCGATGATCATACTGCTCGGGATGTTTTTGGTCATCCCGGTGCTGATGGCCCTCTGGGTCAGCTTCTCCGACTGGAACGGTCGCGGCAGTCCTTTTTCCGGCTCCGTTGCTTTTGTGGGCTTGGACAATTATTCCGCTCTCGTCGGCGGCGGCGGCCTCGCCGAACAGGACTTCGGCACAGCGTTGCGCAACAATGCCTGGTACGTCCTTCTGGTCGTGCCGATCCAGACGACGCTGTCCCTGTTCTTGGCCGTTTTGGTCAACCGGCAGATCTTGCGCGGCCGCGGCTTTTTCCGCACCGCGTTCTATTTCCCGTCGGTCACCAGTTCTGTGGCCATCACGGTGCTGTGGCTGTTCCTGTTCAGCGCCAGTGGCGCCGTCAACAAACTGCTCTCATTCATCGGCGTCAACGGACCGAACTGGTTCAACGACCCTAGCGGAGTGCTGCACAACATCTTCGAGGCGTTGGGCGTCGAGACGGGCCCCGCCGTCCTCACCGGCAACTCGTTCCTCGGTATCTCGTTCTGGGAATGGCTGGCCGGGCCATCCGTTGCCATGAGCGCCTTCATTTTAATGGCCGTGTTCACCACGAGCGGCACGTTCATGCTGTTGTTCATCGCCGCACTGCAGAACCTCAGCGGAGATGTCGTCGAGGCCGCCATAATGGACGGCGCCAACGGTTGGCAACGGTTCTGGCAAGTCACCCTCCCCCAGCTGCGGCCGACCCTCTTCACCGTGCTCACTCTCGGCCTGATCGGTGCCTGGCAGGTTTTCGACCAAATTTATACCGGCACCCAGGGCGGGCCAGGCAAGACGACACTCACCCCGGCCTATCTCTCCTACCAGGCCGCCTTCACCAACCAGGCCTGGGGCCAGGGCGCCGCGATCGCGTTCATCCTGTTCGTGATCATCGTGGTCTTTACCCTGTTTCAACGGTGGCTACTGGCCGAACGCACGGTTTCCGCCCGGCGGATGCGCTTGTACCTGAAAACCCCAACCTCCGGAGGTTTCAAATGACCACCACCGTGAGAACCCGCATGCGCCTCAGCACCGCCTCCCAGCGACTGCGCAACCTGAGCCGGCCGCAGCTACCCACCAGCGTGATCGCCGGCCGGTCGCTGCTCTACGCGATCCTGATCGTGCTCGCGTTGATCTACATCGCTCCCTTCCTCGTGCAGGTCGCGACCTCCTTCAAAACGGATGTCGAAGCAGCCACCAATCCCATCTCACTGCTACCGCAGACCTGGTCGACGTCCGCGTACGAGAGGTTGTTCCTCAACTCGGACTTCCCGATCTGGTTCCAGAACTCCGCGATCGTCACGGTCTTCGTCACGCTCGGCCGCGTGTTCTTCAACTCTCTGGCGGGCTACGCCCTAGCCCGGCTGCATTTTCGAGGCCGCAATGTGATCTTCGCGCTGCTCATCGCTGTGATGAGCGTGCCCGGGGTGGTGCTGCTGATTCCCAAGTTCCTGGTGATCAACCAACTCGGCATCTACGACACCTATGTGGCCATGATCGTGCCGCTGCTCACCGACGCCGCGGGCGTCTTCATTATGAAGAACTTCTTCGAATCGATCCCGGCAAGCGTCGAAGAGCAAGCACGCATCGACGGGGCAGGCAACTTCCGAGTGTTTTGGTCGATCGTGCTGCCGATGGCCCGGCCGGCCCTGGTTACGATCATCATCCTGTCGTTTCAGGGCTCCTGGAATGAGCTGTCGCACTTCATCGTGGCCACGCAATCGCCCGAATTGACCACACTCACCAAGGGAGTGGCCTCGCTGGCCTCCGGGCAGCTGAGCCAGGGGACCCAGTACCCGCTCAAGCTCGCCGCGGCGGCGATCATGACCATCCCGGTCGCGGTGATGTTCTTCATCTTCCAAAAACGCATCATGAACACCACTGACGGCGCTGTGAAGGAGTAGTCGGCGCCGTCCGTTTTTTCCCCCAGATCACACCACAACACCTTGGAGTCGTACCTCACTCATGTTCTCTCACCCTGTCCAGCCGTTGCTCCATAATTCCGCCATTGTTTTGGCCGCGCCAACCCAGGCATGGTCCGGGTCCGACGGACGCACGACGCTTCCTATCCATGGCCTTTACCACTCCGACACCCGTGTCCTCTCCGGCTGGAGCCTTCGGGTCGGCGGGTCTGCGGGCGAACCGATCGGCTCAGCTGCTCGCGGCGCTGGCGAGATGACGTTCAGTGCGCTGCTGCGCCACCTTGACGACCGCACCGCCGACCCGCGGTTGCGACTGGAGGTTACCCGCAGGGTCACGGCCGGCCACCTGACCGAGAGCATCACTCTTATTTCCGGACTGCAACACGCGATTGACACGACTGTTTCCGTGCGCCTGGTTCCCGATTTCGCGGACATGCAGATCGTCAAGGCCGGCCTTGGTGGCGGCGCTCAGCTAGTCACATCTGGGACAGCCGACCTACCCGAGGCGCCGGTCATCACCGTGAAAGAGACGGGCACCGGCATCCATCTGACCACCCCGACCGTAGCTGCTCTAGTGAGCCTGAGCCACGACGGTGTGCCGAGCACTGCTGCCACAGAAGTTGGCGGCGACTGGTCGGTTACCGTGCCCGCCCGCGGCAGCGTCACCGTGCAGTGGACGATCGATATCGAGCACTCAACGACCGTGGTTCAGGCGGCCTCGGGCCTGCCCGAGTGGGCCGGGGTATCGGTGAGCTCCGGCGACGCACGCCTGGACCGCTGGGTGCAGCGCGCACTCGACGACCTCTCCGGCCTGCGAATGGCAACGACGGCACGGCCGGATGAGCCATTCCTTGCTGCCGGCGCCCCTTGGTTCTTCACCCTGTTCGGCCGAGATTCACTCTGGGCTGCCCGGTTCCTGCTCCCCCTCGGCACCGAGATCGCGGCCTCCACTCTACGGTTACTCGCCCAGCTGCAGGGCACCCGGAACAACGCCGAGACCGCAGAACAGCCCGGCAAAATCATGCACGAGCTGCGGCCCGCCGCGTTCACGATCCCCGGCGAAGACATGTCGCTACCGCCGCTCTACTACGGCACCGTCGACGCCACTCCCCTGTGGGTCTGCCTGTTGGCCGACGCCCACCGCTGGGGCATGGCCGACGCCGAGGTCGAGGCCCTCCTGCCACACCTCGAAGCAGCCCTGGCCTGGATGCGCGACTTCGGCGACAGCGACGGTGACGGATTTCTCGAGTACGTCGACAGCACCGGGCACGGGCTCGCTAACCAGGGCTGGAAGGACTCCGGTGACTCCATCCAGTGGCGTGACGGAAGCCTCGCCACTGGGCCTATCGCTCTCTGCGAGGTCCAGGCATACGCCTACCAAGCCGCGATCGATGGCGCCGGCCTGCTCGACGCATTCAACCGGCCCGGTGGCGACACCTGGCGCGCCTGGGCCGAGGAGCTTAAGACCCGGTTCCGCCAGTCATTCTGGATCGACTCCGCGCAGGGCCGCTACCCGGCTGTGGCCCTGGACGCGTTCAAACGCCCGGTCGACACCGTCACCAGCAACATCGGCCACCTCCTCGGCACCGGCTTGCTCTCCGCCGAAGAGTCCGCCCTCGTCGCTGCCCGTCTGGTCTCTCCCGAACTCAACTCCGGCTTCGGCCTGCGCACCATGTCCACCGACTCGGCCGGGTACTGGCCGGTGAGCTACCACGGCGGCTCGGTCTGGACCCACGACACCGCGATTGCCATCGCCGGGCTCGGCCGCGCCAGTTTCGGTGCCGAGGCAGGCGTTTTGATCACCGGTCTGCTCGCAGCGGCCGAATCGTTTGACTACCGGATGCCCGAACTCCACTCCGGCGACGCCTCCACAGCTGTCACCGCGGCGGGGTCCTACCCTGCCGCCTGCCGCCCGCAGGCCTGGTCCGCTGCGGCTGCAGTGTCCGTGCTCAGCACCGTGCTGGGCCTCGAACCGGACCCGGTAACGGGCGAGGTAACGTCCACTCCCATCAGCCCCGCTATCGTCGGAACCGTCACGCTAAATGGCCTGGCCGCCACTCTCTGAGTCGGCTGAGGTCCGCCTTCGCTCACCCTGTCAGCGGGTCAGCCGATGACGGCGACCATGTCAATATCTTGATGAAGCCCCACCGGAATCTTCCGATGGGGCTTTTTCACACCCCAAATCCTCGCCGGCCGAACCGCCGCTCGCGCTTTCCACTTCCCACTTCCCACTTCCCACTTCCCACTGGATCTTGTCGTAGTTGAACACGATGTCGAATGCACCAGCCCCCTTGTCCGACCTATCGACGAGAAGGAGCTGGAACGAGTTGAGTTTGTCTGTGCCACCGGAGTAGTAGCCGACGTTGACCCAGTTCACACAGAACGCGTTGTGGCCGTCAAAAACGGTCTCGCCATAGCCGTATCGAACAAGATCCGATTCGCCTCCCCTGGTGTCGACATCAGCGAAGGACGGCGCGATGATCGGCGTGCTCGCCGCGATGAGTCCGAACGGAGTGAACGTCGACAGCGGACCATCGAAGGTGACGTTCCCATTGTGCACCCAGAGGTGATCGTAGGTCGCGCCCTAGAAATCGACATCGAACGGAAGATCAACCTGCCCGCTGTACGAGTCGTCATTTGCGGGAATCGCGTTCTCGCTACAGGCGGCCGAGTCGATGATCGCAGCGCCACCTGCGGCGATTGCAGACATCGGGCTGACTCCAACAGCCAGCACACCCGTTACTCGCACGAAATCTGGGGCGCCCCACGTCGACGATTAGCCATGAGTTGCGGCGCAACTCACACCCGACAACGCGCAGCTACCGGCCATATGCCGCTTAGAAACGTTGCGTGATCAGAGCGGGCCGGCCCAAGCCGAGCAAGCTCGACGACCGGCTGTTTGCCGCTGCCGTGGAGGAGCGGTTGCGGAAGAACTGGAGTCCACAGCAGATCAGTGACGATCTCGCGGTCGTGTTCGCCGGCCAAGGCGAGATGCAGGTCTCCCACGAGTCGATCTATCAAAGCCTCTACGTTCAAAGCCGTGGTTGCGTCGGAGTTCACCTGCACCGGCACCCGCGGCGGGGCCGGTCAGCGCGGAAACCGCGGGCCACGCAGCTGAACGCGGCGGGTGAAATTCGCGACAAAGTGATGCTGAGCGATTGGCCCACAGAGGCCAATGACAGGCTGGTCGCCGGTCATTGGGAGGGTGATCTGATCGTGGGTTCGGCGTCGGGATCGGCGATCGCGACGTTGGTTGAACGCACGACGCGGTTCGTCGTGTTGGTGCACCTGCCCAACGGCGCTTCCTCGGAGCGAAGTCGCCAGAGTCCTTCCACTTCAAGGCGCGGGGGCACCGGATTATGGCGGATGAAATCGTCGAGCTTTTCAGCAAGCCGGTGCTGCCTTCCTTCGTGATCAAGCCGCAGCAAATCGTGACCCGCTCGCCGTTCGTTTCCGGGCGCTCAATGCATTTCAACGCAGCGTGGCCCGGAAGCGACGTGATCATGACCCTGATCTCGCCAAGTGGCGTCCGGTACGACCGCTCCAACACTCGTGAAGCCGTTCACGGGAACGGGCCCACTTATGAGTACTTCGATATCGACAACCCCGAGCAGGGCACCTGGACGGTGGCGATGTTCGGCGCTGACGTGGATCCACTCGGCGAGCCCGTCAGCTATACCGCCGCCGACCAACCAGTCCCGAACGTCAAGCCGACCGCCTCGTTCACAACCTCCGGATCCGGCACCACGTACCGCTTCGATACCTCCGCGTCGACAGACCTCGACGGCTCGGTCGAGGAGTACTTGTGGGACTTCGGTGACGGGGCGACAGCGTCAGCTCCGACAGCGGAGCAGAGCCCCCCGTGTGCTCGCACGCACAAAGATGCCAGGCGCAAGCACGACGGTCCGATGCAGCCCTCAAGCCCCGGTGGACTCGCGAACGACCAATTCGGGCTGAAACACGATATGTTCGGGCTCAAACGTGTCGCCGACCTCGGCCTCGCGCAGCAGCAGGTCGACTGCGGTGTAGCCGATCAGCACGCTCGGCTGACGGATCGACGACAGCGGCACCACGGCCGCAGCGGCGAAAGCGATATCGTCGTAGCCGATCAGGGCGATATCGCGCGGCACGTGCAGCTCACCGCGCATGTTGAGCGCCTGCAGCACACCGATGGCGAGCAGATCGTTGGCGGCAAAGATGGCATCGGGACGGTCACCGGGTGCCCGCTCCAACACCAGCTCGCCGGCGGCACGGCCGGCCAGCACCGAGAGGGCATCGGTTTCGATGACTTCCAGAGACACCGACGGATGTTTAGCAACGGCTTCCCGCGCACCCTCCAGCCGATCGACCACCTGCCGAATGCTGATTGGTCCGCCAACGAAAGCGATACGAGTCTTGCCGATGGACACCAGGTGATGCGCAGCGAGGCGCCCGCCCGCAACGTCGTCGACGGCGACGGAGGAAAAGCTACGGTCCTCCGTCTGGCGATCGACCAATACGGTCGGTGTACCGCGAGCGCGCAATCGGGTGAGTCGGTCGCCGACGTCACCAAGCGGTGAGATCAATACTCCGTGCACACGCTGTTCCTCGAACAGGTCGAGGTAAGCGGCCTCACGGGCGAGACTGTCGTCGGTGTTGCCGAGTAGAACTGCGAGCCCCTCTTCGGTTGCTCGATCTTCGGCACCACGGGCGACATCGGTGAAGAATGGGTTCGCGACGTCGAGCACGATGAGCCCTAGGCTGCGACTCCGACCGGCCCGCAACTGACGGGCGGCGTCGTTGCGTACGAAGCCGAGATCGGCAATGGCAGCTTGAACTCGCGCGACCGTGCCCGGCGACACTTTTTCGGGTCGGTTCAACACGTTCGACACCGTACCCACCGATACGCCGGCGGCGGCGGCGACGTCGTTGACGCTGATCGATGCCACACTGACTCCCTTTTCGCTGGGACGCCTCCGGCGGCCCAGCCCTCAGCCTATTGGCCATAGGCGCCCACAATGAAACGAATCAACACAGGTGGCCGAGTTTCATGTCAATTGGGAAACGATGATGGAAAGTGCTGTTGACGATCAGGTGGCCGCCACCCTAGTATTCACTGAGTAGCCGAAATGAAACGATTCATTCAGGCATTTCCTCGACGCGGAGGCACGACCTCGAAATGATCAACACTCCCGAACCGACCATCGGACGGTCGATTACACCGCTCCTGTCATTGCGCGGGGCGGCCAAAGCATTCGGCCCGGTCATCGCCCTCGCCGACGGCGTGGTCGAGATACTCCCCGGTGAGATTCACGCCTTGGTCGGCGAGAACGGTGCGGGCAAGTCCACCCTGGTCAAGATTCTGGCGGGGCTTTACAGCCTGGACGCCGGCGAATTTCTGGTTCGGGGGAAGCCGGTGACCTTTCGCACTGTGGCCGACAGCAAGGCTGCCGGCATCTCCGTTATCTATCAGGAGCCGACGCTCTTTCCCGATCTCACAGTCGCGGAAAACATCTTTATCGGGCGACAGCCCAAGAACGCACTCGGCCTGATCAACCGGTCGGCAATGCGCAAAGAGGCTCGTGCCCTGTTCGAGCAGCTCGGCGTGCGCATCGATCCGGACCGCATCGCCGAAGGACTCTCGATCGCGGACCAACAGATCATCGAGATCGCCAAAGCGATCTCCCTCGATGCGAACGTGCTAATCATGGACGAACCGACGGCGGCACTCTCCGGCCTCGAGGTGGAACGACTCTTTCAAGTCGCACGGGCCCTGCGCGCGAACGGCGCGGGCATTCTGTTCATCTCGCACCGGTTCGACGAGGTATTCGCGCTGTGCGACCGCATCACGGTCATGCGCGATGGCGAATACATCACGACCCACCAAACCAACGAGGTGACCTCGCCCCAGATCGTGCGTGAGATGGTCGGTCGGGACGTTGGCGCCCTATTCCCCAAGGTGGTCGCCGAGGTCGGAGAGACCGTGCTGAAAGTGTCTGACCTTTCGCGCACCGGCGTCTTTGCTGATATCAGCTTCGAGGTCAAGGCCGGCGAGATCGTGGCACTGGCCGGCCTGGTGGGTGCCGGTCGCACGGAGGTGGCTCGCGCCATTTTCGGTATCGACCCCTACGATCACGGCTCAGTAGAACTGCACGGCGCTCGCGTCAAACCGAACAACCCGCAGGCGGCGATCGACGCCGGCATGGGTTTTGTTCCCGAGGACCGCCGGAAGCAGGGACTCGTCATGGACCTCTCGGTGGCACGCAACGCCGCCCTCACGCTGCGCAACCGCCTGTCGCGTTTCGGCCTCATCAACGCTGCAACCGAGCGCCGCGCGGCGGAGGATTGGACGACCCGCCTGCAGGTGAAGACGAGGTCCCAGGAGTACAAGGTCTCCACCCTTTCCGGCGGCAACCAGCAGAAGGTCGTGTTGGCCAAATGGCTGGCCACCGAGCCGACGTTCCTCATCGTCGACGAACCCACGCGTGGCATCGATGTCGGCACCAAGAGTGAAGTGCACCGTCTACTGTCAGATCTCGCCGGGCGAGGCATTGCCATCCTGATGATTTCCAGCGAACTGCCCGAAGTCCTGGGCATGGCCGACCGAGTACTGGTCATGCACGAGGGTCGTCTCACCGCCCAACTCGACCGAGCGGATGCGACAGCCGAGTCGATCATGCACGCGGCAACCGCAAAACTGGAGCGCTCACGATGACCATCGGCACCTCGCCACCCGACACGGCCGGCACCGCGATGCGGCGCACCTCGGGCGTACTGGCCTCCGTGCTGCGCCTCCGGGAGCTTCCGGTCACGCTGGCCCTTATCGCCCTGGTCGCCCTGACCTATCTGGCCAATCCGCTCTTCCTCGGCCAGCAGGGCATGAAAGACCTGCTTCTGAACGCGACGATCGTCATCATCCTCGCCGTCGGGCAGGCGATGGTCATCATCACCCGCAACGTCGACTTGTCGGTGGGGTCGATCCTCGGCATCGTTGCTTTCAGCACCGGAACCCTGTTCGTGGCCGTTCCGGGTATTCCGATCGTGCTGATTTTTCTCTCGGGAATGGCGCTCGGTGCCCTGCTCGGCAGCGTCAACGGTTTTCTCGTAACCGTCGCCAAAGTTCCGTCGCTCGTCATCACCCTCGGTACCCTGTACATTTACCGCGGTCTCAACAATGCGTGGGCCGGTGGTACGCAATACTTCGCCGGAGACCGGCCCGACAGCTTCGGCGCCCTGTCCGTCGACACCATCGCCGGCTTTCCCCTGATCACCCTGATCGCAATCGTCGTCGTCATCATCATCGCAATTTTCATGGCGTCCACGCGACCCGGTCGTGATTTGTGCGCCATCGGCTCCGACCCGGAAGCGGCCAAACTGTTCGGTATCCCGGTCACTCGCCGCGTGCTCCTCGCCTTTCTCAGCAACGGCGTGTTAGCCGGTCTCGCCGGCGTGCTCTACGCCAGCCGGTTCAACTCGGTTGGAGCGACGACCGGAACCGGCCTCGAATTCGACATCATCGCCGCTGCCGTCGTCGGCGGCGTTGCGATCTTCGGCGGCAGCGGCACCGTTGTCGGAGCCGCCATCGGCGCGCTGCTGCTGACCACCATCACAAGCGCCCTGACCGCCATACGTGTCGACAAATTCTGGCAGCAGGCCATTGTCGGCCTGCTCATCCTGGCCGCGATAGTCATTGATCGAATCGCGCGCATTCGAACAGCGAAGAAGCTCCGACACAGTGAGGCACGCGATGTCTAATCCGCCGACCGAACTGCTCCCGACCGCGACGAACAAATCCGGAACCCGCTCGGCCGGGGTACCGACCGCCCGCGGTCGCACCGGAATCGCCCGCATTCTGCTTGGCCGCGACACGGTCATGATCTACGCGCTCATCGTGTTCATCATCTACGCCGCGCTGTTCATTCCGCGGTTCTACAGTCCTGTCTCGACCGGTTTTCTACTCCTGGACGTAATTCCAGCCCTGCTGATCGCCCTACCGATGACGCTCATCATCATCACCGGCGAGATCGACCTTTCAGTGGCTAGCATCGCCGGTCTCACAAGCGCACTGATGGGGGTACTCTGGGCAGCTGGCCTCGATATCGGCCTTGTGCTCATCATCAGCCTGCTCGCCGGAGTGCTCGCCGGGGCTTTCAACGGTCTGCTCGTAGCGGTTCTCGGGCTGCCCTCCCTCGCTGTGACCATCGGCACATTAGCGCTGTTTCGCGGCCTGGCGCTCGTCGTCATCGGCGACAACGCGGTGGCCAATTTTCCGCCGGCACTCACGAGCTTCTTCACCTCTAAATTGGGCGGCACCGGAATACCGACGGTCATGATCGGCGTGGTTCTGGTCGCGATCATCTTCGGCGTGGTGCTGCACCTCACTCCATTTGGTCGTGGCCTGTTCGCCCTCGGGTATAGCAAGGAAGCGGCCATCTTCGTCGGCATCAAGGTGGTGCGGGCCAAATTCTGGCTCTATGTCGCGTCTGGCTCCGTCTCGGCGCTGGCCGGAATCTATTGGACCTTGCGCTATTCGAGCGCCCGCAGCGACAACGCCAGCGGCCTCGAACTCACGGTGATCGCTGCCGTGCTGCTCGGCGGAGTCTCCATCTTCGGCGGCAAGGGATCGATTCCCGGTGCCATCGCCGGAGTGCTGCTGATCGGAACGATCAACTTCACGTTACGGCTGGGCCGCACCTCCGACGTGGTGCTCATCATCGTTACCGGTTCCCTGCTCATCGCCTCCGTGGTGGCCCCCAGCATTATCGACGGCATCACGAAATGGCTACATACCCGGCGACACCGCCGCACTCTTCCCCAGGCACCGGCCTCGGGAGCAAACCGCGCCACAGCATCCGGCGTTCAGGAAGGGAAATGACAATGCAGTTCATTCGCCACACCAAGACGAGGCGCACTCGCCGCTTCCTCACCCTCGCAGCAGTCGCCGCGTCCGTTGCCCTCGTCGCGAGCGGCTGCGCCGCAGGCAATGATGCCGGAACCGGCACCGCCGCCGAGGGAGATCTCAGCATCACCTTCATTCCCAAGCAGCTCAACAACCCGTACACCGACGTCGTTCTCGGCGGCGGAAAGGACGGCGCGACCGCCGCCGGCTTCGCCGCGACCGAGGTCGTCGGCCCGCTCGAAGCGAGTGCGTCGAGCCAGGTGTCGTTCATCAATGCTGAAACCCAAGCCGGAACCAGCGTCATCGTGATCGCTGCCAACGACCCGGATGCCGTCGGTCCGGCCCTCGAGGAAGCCCGCGCCGCCGGCGCCAAGATCGTGGCGTTCGACTCGGACACCAATCCGGACTACCGTGACGTGTTCATCAGCCAAGTCGTCGCCAAGGACGTCGCACTGATTCAGATCGAGCTACTCGCCGAGCAAATCGGCGGATCGGGAGAAATCGCGATTCTCTCGGCCACGGCCAATGCGACCAACCAGAACGAGTGGATCAAGTTCATCGAGGAGGAGCTCGCTTCCAACCCGGAGTATGCGGAAATCTCCCTCGTTGCCAAGGTCTACGGTGATGACGACGACACCAAGTCGTTCCAGGAGGCTCAGGGTCTGCTGCAGGCCTACCCGAACCTCAAGGGCATCATCTCACCGACCACGGTCGGCATCGCGGCCACGGCACGCTATCTCTCCACCTCGAACTACAAGGGCACCGTCGCGCTGACCGGGCTCGGGCTACCCAATGAAATGCGCCCGTTCGTCAAGGACGGCACCGTCACCGCGTTCGCCCTCTGGGACCCGGCACAGCTCGGTTACGTCGCCGCGTTCGCCGGCAAGGCCCTCGCCGACGGAACCATCACCGGAGCCGAGGGCGACACCTTCGAAGTCGGCGACCTCGGTGAGCGTGAGGTGGGTGCCGACGGGATCGTCATCGTCGGCCCGCCGACCACGTTCAACGCCGACAACATTGATGACTACGACTTCTAAGTAGTCCTCGCAGGGAGCGGATGCTGTGGGACGGATGCTGCGGCATCCGTCCCACAGCCCTCGGCCGCCCAACTTAACGAACTTCAGAGGCAGGAGTGATCCATGACGAACACGACGACGTCGAACGCCGCTACGGTGACCGGTGGGCGCGCTCTGCCGACCGGCCTGCTCGAGCCCAAAACACGTCGCAGCACCCGAATCGGCCTGGTCTCCGGCGGACTTGGCGCTTACTGGCCGCAATTTCCCGACCTTCTCCCCCTGCTACAGGACTCCGCGCGGTATGTCACCGATCGATTCAGAGCTCTTGACGCCGACGTGATCGATGCCGGATTCATCTCCGACGCCCAAGATGCCCAGATGGCTGCCGAGAAGTTGCGGATCGCGGACTGCGACCTCATCGTGGTCTTTCTAGCCACCTACCTCACCTCGTCGATGGTGCTGCCGATTGCTCAGAAGTCGCACACCCCGGTGCTGGTCATCGATCTGCAGCCGACCGAAGCGATGGACCATGCCACCTTCGATACCGGCCAGTGGCTCGCCTACTGCGGCCAATGCCCTGTTCCCGAGGTCGCCAACGTATTTCGGCGGGCCGGGATTCCGTTTCGGTCGGTCTCGGGATACCTGCGGCAGGAGCGCGCCTGGGACCGCATTATTCAATGGGTGCACGCGGCCGGTGTCCGAGCGACGCTGCGCACTGCCCGCCACGGTCTCATGGGCCACGTCTACCCCGGCATGCTCGATGTCGCGACCGATCTCACCAGCGTATCGACCACGTTCGGCTCCCACGTCGAGGTGCTCGAGTTCGACGATCTGCGTGTGCGGGTCGACGAGGTGACGGATGCCGCGGTGCGGGAACGCATGCACCTCGCGTCGCAACTGTTTCAGGTCGACGATTCGGTCCAACAGGAGGACTTCGCCTGGGGCGCAAAAGTCTCGGTCGGGCTGGACAGGTTAGTGGCAGACTTCGACCTCGATTCCGTCGCCTACTACCATCGCGGCCTAGCCGGCGAACAGCACGAACGGCTCGGCGCCGGCATGATTCTCGGATCGTCGCTGCTCACCGCCCGCGGAATTCCGATGGCGGGTGAATACGAGCTGCGCACCTCGATCGCGATGCTGGCCAGCCAGGCCATCGGAGCCGGCGGGTCATTCACCGAAATTCAGGCGCTAAATTTTTTCGACAATGTCGTGGAGATGGGGCACGACGGGCCCGCCCACCTCGCCGTGAGCGCACGGGAGCCCCTACTGCGCGGGCTCGGCGTCTACCACGGTAAGCGCGGCTGGGGCGTGTCGGTAGAGTTCGATGTGCAGCCCGGACCGGTAACGACCTTCGGTGTCGGACAAGACCCCGATGGGCGCTACGTCTTCGTGACCTCAGAGGGCACGGTCGTGCCCGGTCCGCTGCTCGCGATCGGCAACACCACCTCCCGTGTCGACTTCGGCGGCGATCCGGGTCGCTGGGTTGACGAGTGGAGTCAAAGCGGCATCGGCCACCATTGGGCACTTAGCCTCGGCCACTGCGCCGCCGACATCAAGGCTGCCGCGAGCCTGCTGGAAATCGAGCACCGCCATGTCGCGCTCGTCTAGCGTCTGAACCGCGCGCCGGAAGCGGGCTCCGCTCGATCCGGTCTTGCCATCCGGCATCCTACGCTCCATTATTGAAACGATTCATTTAGTCCTGGAGGAGTCACCGATGACGAACACCGCCGCACGCCGCGTGTGCTTTGCGTTACAGGTCAAGCCGGAACGCATCGACGAGTATCGCGAGCGCCATGCGGCAGTCTGGCCTGAAATGCTTCGGGCGCTCAAAGCCACCGGCTGGAACAACTACTCGCTGTTTCTTCGGCAGGACGGACTGCTGATCGGCTATTTCGAAACAGCGGATCTGGCATCCGCTCAGGCTGGCATGGCGGCAACCGCCGTCAACGCGCGCTGGCAGGCTGAGATGGGTGAATTCTTCGTCGCCCTCGATGGCTCCCCCGACACCGGGTTTCTGCAACTGACCGAGGCCTTTCACCTCGAAGACCAGCTCGCCGCTCTCACCACAACCGCTACAGAAAGAAGTACCTCGTGACCATCAGCGCTGCCGTACTCATCCAACTCGAGGCGCAGGCCATCGAGCTGCCCTCCTGGGCGTTCGGTAATTCCGGAACACGCTTCAAAGTGTTTGGCACCCCGGGTACCCCCCGCACCATCGAAGAAAAGGTATGCGATGCGGCCCAGGTCAACCATTACACCGGCCTCGCGCCAAAGGTGGCGCTCCACATTCCGTGGGACAAGGTCGACGACTACGCGGCGCTCCGCACCTTCACGGCCGATCAGGGCCTCGTGCTCGGCACCGTCAACTCGAATACCTTTCAGGACGACGCCTACAAGTTCGGCAGCCTGACCCACACCGACGCGGCGACGAGGCAGAAAGCCATCGACCATCACTTTGAGTGCATCGAGATCATGCACCAAACGGGCTCGAACGACCTCAAGATTTGGCTCGCCGACGGCACCAACTACCCTGGCCAGGGCGATATTCGCGGCCGTCAGGACCGCCTGGCCGAGTCGCTTGCCGCCATCTACGCCCGCCTCGGCGACGCGCACCGCCTCGTGCTCGAGTACAAGTTCTTCGAGCCGGCTTTCTACCACACCGATGTTCCCGACTGGGGAACCAGCTACGCGCAGGTCGCCGCGCTCGGCGACAAGGCCAGCGTCTGCCTCGACACCGGTCACCACGCTCCCGGCACCAACATTGAATTCATCGTCGCCCAGCTGCTGCGCCTGGGCAAGCTCGGCTCCTTCGACTTCAACTCCCGGTTCTACGCCGACGACGACCTCATCGTCGGCGCGGCCGACCCGTTCCAGCTGTTCCGCATTCTGTACGAGGTCGTTCGGGGCGGCGGCTACGGCCCCGATTCGACGGTGGCGTTCATGCTCGACCAGTGCCACAACGTTGAAGACAAGATTCCCGGACAGATTCGCTCGGTACTCAACGTGCAGGAGATGACCGCCCGCGCACTGCTCGTCGACCGGGATGCGCTCACCTTGGCTCAGGACGCCGGTGATGTGCTTGGCGCCAACGGCATTCTGATGGACGCCTTTTACACCGACGTACGCCCCGGCCTTGCTGCCTGGCGGGAGGACCGCGGCCTCGCCGGTGACCCGATGTCCGCCTATGCCGCCTCTGGCTATCAGGCGAGAATCGCTGCCGAGCGCGTGGGCGGAAGCCAGGCCGGCTGGGGAGCGTAAGCAACCCTTCAGCGTCACTCCCGACATCCGCTCTCACCCTGCAAGGAAACCTCATGACTTTGAATCCCGCAGCCGCCGCGCTGATTGCCCGGTCGAACCGCCTCGGCGCCGACCCGAAGAACACGAACTATGCCGGCGGAAACACCTCCGCGAAGGGCACGGAAACCGACCCGGTCACCGGTGAGGCGGTGGAGCTGCTGTGGGTGAAGGGCTCTGGCGGAGACCTCGGCACGCTCACCGAGAGGGGGCTCGCGGTGCTGCGGTTGGACCGGCTGCTGGCGCTGAAGAACGTCTACCCCGGCCTCGACCGTGAAGACGAGATGGTCGCCGCGTTCGACTACACCCTGCACGGCAAGGGCGGCGCTGCGCCGTCGATCGACACCGCCATGCACGCCCTCGTCGACGCGGCGCACGTCGACCACCTGCACCCCGACAGCGGCATCGCCATTGCGACCGCGGCCGACGGCGAAGCGCTCACGCAGACGATCTTCGGCGACAGAGTGGCCTGGGTCGACTGGCGTCGCCCCGGCTTTCAGCTCGGACTCGACATTTCCGCGATCAAGGAGGCCAATCCGCAGGCCGTCGGCTGCATTCTCGGCGGTCACGGCATCACGGCCTGGGGAGACACGAGCGAGGCTACCGAGGCGAACTCGCTCTGGATCATCGACACCGCCGCCTCCTATCTAGAGGAACACTCGCGGCCAGCGCCGTTCGGGCCGCTACTCGACGGATTTTCCGCGTTGGAGCCGGCCGAGCGCCGCTCGCGCGCTGCCGCTCTCGCGCCGACGATTCGCGGGCTGGTCTCCACCGACACCCCCAAGGTCGGGCACTTCACCGATGCCCCCGAGGTGCTCGACTTTCTCGCCCGCGCCGAGCACCCGCGGCTGGCCGCCCTCGGCACCAGCTGCCCGGACCATTTCCTCCGCACCAAAGTCAAGCCGATGCTGCTGGACCTGCCGAGCGGGGCATCCGTTGAAGAATCGCTCACTCGCCTGGTGACCCTGCACGAGGAATATCGCGCAGAATATCAGGCCTACTACGACCGCAACAAGACGGCCGAGTCACCCGCGATTCGCGGCGCCGACCCGCTCGTCGTGCTTATTCCCGGCGTTGGCATGTTCAGCTATGGCGCGAACAAGCAAACCGCCCGCGTCGCGAGCGAGTTCTACATAAACGCCATCAATGTGATGCGGGGCGCAGAGGGACTCTCCAGCTACGCCCCGATCAATGAGGCCGAGAAGTTCCGCATCGAGTACTGGGCGCTCGAAGAAGCCAAATTGCAGCGGATGCCCGCCGCCAAGCCGCTCGCCACCCGCGTCGCGCTCGTCACCGGCGCTTCCTCCGGCATCGGCAAGGCCATCGCCACCCGCCTGGCCGCCGAGGGCGCCTGCGTCGTCATCGCCGACCTCGACCTGGCCAAGGCACAGGCCGTGGCCGCCGAGATCGGCAGCACGGACGTCGCCATCGGCGTGCAGGCCAACGTCACCGACGAGGAGCAGGTGCAGGCCGGCGTCGACGCCGCCGTACTCGCCTTCGGCGGACTCGACCTGGTTGTGAACAATGCCGGGCTGTCGCTATCGAAGTCGCTGCTCGAGACCTCGGTCGCCGACTGGGACCTGCAGCACAATGTGATGGCCAAGGGCTCCTTTCTGGTGTCGCGCGCGGCGGCCCGGGTGCTCATCGACCAGAAGCTCGGCGGTGACATCATCTACATCTCCTCAAAGAACTCGGTCTTCGCCGGCCCAAACAACATCGCCTACTCGGCGACGAAGGCCGACCAGGCCCACCAGGTGCGGCTGCTCGCGGCCGAGCTCGGTGAATACGGCGTGAAGGTCAACGGCATCAACCCCGACGGCGTCGTGCGCGGCTCGGGCATCTTCGCCGGCGGCTGGGGCGCCAAGCGCGCCGCGGTATACGGTGTCGAGGAGCAGGACCTCGGCAAGTACTACGCGCAGCGCACGCTGCTCAAGCGTGAGGTGCTGCCGGAGAACGTCGCCAACGCCGTGTTCGTGCTGTGCACGAGCGACCTGAGCCACACCACCGGGCTGCACATTCCCGTCGACGCCGGTGTGGCCGCCGCATTCTTGCGCTGATGGAAATGGCCGTGTTCGCCGGGAACTGCGCCCTATATAAACAAGAGCGGTCATTCTGCAAGGCAATCGTGTTCCTTGCGACCGCTCTCGGTAAGGAACGTGGCGCATGAACGCCGGCACGGTTGCGGCGATTGACCTCGGCGCGTCAAGCGGGCGGGTCATTCTCGGTCATGTCGGACACAACGAACTGAACATCCGCTCGGTAGCGAGGTTCGTGAACACCCCTGTGCGCACGATCGATGGGCTGCACTGGAGCATTCTCGACCTTTATCGCGGTGCCATCAGCGGCCTGCGTTCGGCCGTACGCGAGGAACCGGAGTTGCTCGGTGTAGCCGTGGATTCATGGGCGGTCGACTACGCGCTGCTGCGCGGGCAGCGGATGCTCGGCAACCCATTTCACTACCGCGACACCCGCACCGCGGCAGGGGTGACCACCGTGCATGCGATCGCCCCACCGACTGAGCTCTACGGACGCAACGGCTTGCAATTCCTCCCTTTTAATACGCTGTACCAGCTGGCCGCCGACCAACTCGACGGCGCGCTCGACGACGCCGATTCGATGCTGCTTATTCCAGATTTGATCACCTATTGGCTGAGCGGTGAGAAGATCGCGGAGCGCACGAACGCCTCGACGACGGGGCTGGTCGATGTTGCGGGCGGAGAATGGGACGACGAGCTGATCGACCGGCTTGGGCTGCCGCGCGGGCTGTTTCCGCGGTTGGTCGATGCGGGAAACCGGGTGGGTTCGGTGCTTCCCGAGGTACTGGCCGAGATCGGAACCGGCCACAGCATCGACGTGATGACCGTCGGGTCGCACGATACGGCATCCGCTGTGGTGGCCGTGCCGATGATCTCGGGTAATGCCGCCTATATTTCGTCGGGGACCTGGTCTCTCGTCGGTGTTGAACTAGCCGGACCGGTGCTCACCGAGGCGAGCCGGGCGGCGAATTTCACCAACGAGGGCGGTGTCGACGGACGGGTGCGCTACCTGCGCAACGTCATGGGTTTGTGGTTGCTGAGCGAATCGCTGCGCACCTGGGAGCTGGCCGGGCAGACCTTCGATCTGCCCGGCCTGCTGACCCAGGCCGGCGCGTGGAGGGGGCCGGTCATCGTGTTCGATGTGGATGATCCGCGCTTTCTCCCGCCGGGCGACATGCCGAGCCGCATTCGCGACTATTGCCGGGAGCACGATTTGCGCGAGCCGGCGACGCCCGTCGAGCTCGTACGCAGCATCGTCGAAAGCCTCGCGGATGCCTACGCGCACACGCTGCGGGTCGCCGCCGAACTCTCGGGAACCAGCATCGACACCGTGCACGTCGTCGGCGGCGGCTCTCAAAACGAACTGCTTTGCCAGCTCACCGCCGATCGCACGGGGCTGCCCGTGCTGGCCGGTCCGGTTGAGGCGACGGCGATTGGCAACGTGTTGGTGCAGGCGCGCGCGCAGGGCCTGGTCACCGGAAGCCTCGAAAGCCTGCGCGCCCTAGTCGCCCGGGCGTTCGCGCCGAGGCGCTACGTCCCGCGCGCCTGAAAAGCACGCGCTACGGACACGAGTTGGTACACGACCTGAGCGCCTTGGCAGTCCGCTCATTCCAAGAGGCCAGACAACGTTGGGGACTGCCCCGATTTCAGTTGACTCAGTGGGTTAGTGGTTTCAGGCGGCCGTGAGGGCCATGTTCATTGTCTCAAACTCGATCGGGGTGAGTTTGCCGAGGCGGCGTTGTCACCGCACGCGCCAACGCGGCCCATCGATCCGGTGATGCCGTTGTTCTTCAGCACCCGAAGAAACGCGTGGGAACGGAACTGAAACCCGCGATCACTGTTAAGCCGAATTCGGCTTAATTCCGATGCCGGATCTCAATACACATCGATTAAATTCACCGAGACTGTCGCTCTGGAAGGCCTCGTCGCCTCGATCGGAACCATCGGCGACGCCTACGATAACGCGGCCGCGGAGACGGTCATGGGCTTTACAAGAACGAGGCCGTGGCGAAGAACTCACCCTTCGTGACGGGACCGTTGAAGACCCTCGCAGACGTTGAGAAACTCCATTTCGACTGGCTGGACTGGTACAACAATCGGCGCCTGCACAGTGCGCTCGGGAACATGCCGCCCGAAGAATATGAACGCAACTACTACGCTGAAACAAACGGCCCGACAAACATCGAAGCCGCCAACAAAACGGCGGCATGAAACCCGGGACGGTTCACTACGACTGGCGCGTGCACGGCAAAGCCCCGTTGCGTACCGGTTCGGCAAGCATCTGAAATTCGCGATCTCCGACGTGCGCTCCTGGATGGCCCAGCAACGCGAACCGTCGCATCGTCCATCACGCCGACGTACTAACCCTTAAAGGCGCCAGCTACCGGCTGTACAACACCGGGATCGAATCTCTACCTTCAGTCCGCGCCGAAAACGCGGCGCTATAAAACACACAACAAGTGGACCAGTGTCACCGTCGATAGTGGCTCAATTTTCAACCGTCGTCGACACCTACCCGAGGGTGCGGCTTTCGACGAGTTCAATATCTACTCGGCGCCCACGCTTGGGGAAGAACGTAATACCACCACCGAGCAGCACCGGGTAGAACGTGACGGACGGCGTTGCCCCGTGCCCTGTGGCGCAGCGCCGCCACTTCGATATCGCGCGTGCGTTCTCGACAAGCTCAGCGACCTCGATAACGACAGCGAGTCCCCCACGAGCTCGCGACCTTCGACATGACGGTGCGGATGACGTCCCCAGCTCGCGATTCTGAGCTGAGACGACAACTCACGGCTCGCGTATGTGGGCTCGTGAGTGGAGCGGCATTGTCGTGGCGGCGTGGTTTCTTGCTGGTGTGGGGAGGAGTCGTGGGATGAGTCGGACGAAGACGACCATGATCATCAGCTCAACGAGGGCCTGGGTGACGACAACGAGTGGGGCAAGGTTGAACGCTGTGGGCAGGGCCAGGACGAGGGGCAGGACGACGAGGGAGTTTCGGGTGACGCCGCTGAACACGATCGCCCGTCGTCCCGGCACGTCGAGTCGCGCGATCCGTCCGGCCACGGCCCCGATCGGCACCATGACGGCAGCGAACAGCACGTAGACGGGGATGGCGAGTAGCAGCGCGGGCAGCTTTTGTCCGACGCCGGTGATCTGCGACGCCACCACGACGGCGAGGGTGAGCATCATCAGTGGCACCATCGCCCCCAGCAGGACGTCCTGCACGATCCGCCCGGCACGGATGTGGGCGGCGGCGAACTGCGTGAGCGCTGCTGCTGCGAGGGGCAGGGCGATCAGGAGCAGGAACGCGTCGACGAACGGTGCAAGGTCGACGGCTTGGACGAATTCGGAACCGACGAACAGCCACAGATACAGCGGGAGCAGCAGCATCTGGGCGAGCATGAGCAGCGGGGCTGCAGCAAGAAGGCGGTCCTTGGCGCCGCCGGCGATGCCGGTGAACACGATGACGTAGTCGACGCACGGCGTCAGCAGCACGAACAGCACTCCGATGAGCAAGACCTGGTCGTGGGCGACGATCCGAGACAGCAGGAATACGACGACCGGGACGGCCACAAAGTTGATCACGAGGATCGTGGTCAGAAACCGCCAGTCGCGAAATGCCAACCCCATCTTCGCGAACGGCACCCCGAGGAACGTCGCATAGAGCAGCATCCCGAGGACGGGGTTGATCGCGAGCTCTGCCGGGGCGGCGACCCCAGGGATCAAAAGGCCGATCCCGGCGCCGGCCACGAGCGCGGCCAGGTACAGCGGAACTTGCTGCCGTTCCATCCACTCCACGCCCGCTCGCACGCTTCCCATCCTCGCAGTCTTGGTCGGAATCGCAGGCGCATTGTGTATTCAGATCGAAGACGCCCGGCTATGGATGAAGACGAGAAGCGAGAATGACACTCGCAGCGCTGTCCGAGCTCGGCGACGCGATTACGGGAACCTGGTCGCTCGGCTCGGTGCAACGGAGACCGTTCAGTTCATCACCTCCGACGTTCGCCTGCCCAACGGCATCGACCCAGCCACGGGCGAACTTTGGCGGCGGCGACTCGCCCCGCGCAGCAACCCCGGTCAGATCCATCGCATCCTGGCCGACATGGAACGTGACGACCTGCGCCTGCTGACCCCGGCTGACGTCGAATGGCCGAGCGAACAGCAGCAGCTCGGAACGAGCGCGCCGATCGCGCTCCGGCGCAAGGGCGACCCGGGCCACCTTTCCATACCACTCCCCGGCCACCCATTCTCGCCGGTGCCAGAGCCAGTTTGGCCCGGGGAATCACCCGCCGATGCCGTGGCGTACATCGTCAGCGGTGTTCGCGACGAGGACTTGGTGGCTTCTAGGATGGGGCTATGAAAACGGTTGCGGTGTACAGCACCAAGGGTGGGGTCGGCAAGACAACTGCGGCGGTCAATCTTGCTTGGCAGGCGTCCCGAGAGTGCCGGGTGCTGCTGTGGGATCTGGACCCGCAGGGCGCCTCGACGTATGTCCTCAATGTGAAGGCCAGGGTGAAGGGGGGCGTGGATTCTCTCATTCGCGGGAAGACGGAGATGGATGCTGCCATCCGGTCGACCGCGTACGCGAATCTCGACGTGCTCCCGGCTGACGAGACTTACCGGCGTCTCGAACTTGCCCTGGACGCGGCGAAGAAGTCGACTCAGCGTTTTGCCAAGATGCTCGAATCAGTGTCAGATCATTACGATGTCGTGATCCTCGATTGCCCGCCCGGGGCTTCTCTCGTCGCCACGAACGCGCTCCACGCCGCCGACCTCGCCGTGGTCCCGCTCGTTCCGTCGCCGCTGTCGCTCCGGTCGCTGGCGCAGGTCAACGAGATCATCGAAGTATCGGACCGGCCGCCCAAGGTTTTCGCCTTCCTGTCAATGGTGGATCGCCGCAAACTTGTGCACCGTTCTGCTGCCGAGCTTCTGCCGCAGGAACACCCACAGGTGATCGACATCGTCGTCCCCGCAACTGTCGTGATCGAACGGATGGGTGCCGAACGCGCCCCGATCGGAGCATACGCACCGGGATCCGAAGCCGCTCGAGTCTTTGCCCAACTGTGGGACTACGTTCGGTCATCGTCGAAGGTCAAGCGGGGCTCTCTGTAGGACGAACGCTGGCGTCTTAACCAGCAGCGTCACCGAAGTCGTCGTGATGCAGCGGCATATGCACCGGTCACTGGTATCGCTACTGTGTAGACAACGGCCACGTGCCGACGATTCAGGGAGGTGCGCGGAATGGCGCAGACATCGAATGGTAAGCCCACGTCCGTTTCGACCAGCCGCGATAAGAAGAAAGTGAAAAAGGCTTTAGCACGCGCTGAAAAATCTGTGCAAGCCGCCCGTAAAGCCGTCGCCCACTCCAGCGCAAAGTTGCGCAAAGAGGCGAAGGCTTTATCAAAGCAAACGCAGAAGTTGGCGGCCAAACACGAGAAAGCGGCCGGCAAGCTTGCTGCCGCGACCGAGAATGCTCGCTTCCAGGCGACGCCCGCAAAGAAGTCCAGCCCGGGAGCGCCGTTGGGTGCGGCCCTCCCCCGGCCCTCCGCGCCGACCCTGGCCGAGCTCCGGCAAGAGGCAAAGAAGCACAAGATCGTTGGCTACACCCGCCTGAACAAGGCCGACTTGATGGCGAAACTGGAGTCCGCGCGACCCTAAGCACAATCGAGTGCGTTGCTGCGGGCATTTCGGACAGCGGGATTAATGGATTCTTCTACGCTGCCAATGCTGGCAGTCGATAGCCATGGTGCACCTCATTGGGCCGGCGATAACCCAGCGCAGAAGGCCGGCTCCGCAGTTGTAGAACCCTTCGATATACCGGATGACGTCTCGCCTGCTTGTGCCTTTCTCGGTGCGGTTCTGCAGGTAATTCTGGGTGCTTTCCGTGAAACCACGGTGAGGTACGTCCACGTCACGGTGCGGTACGTCGACGTCACGGTGTGCGGCGGGGAAGGAGGGTGTTCCTCACCGAAGCGAAGCACGTCGTCCTATATATGACCCCACGTGAGGGACTCCCCCTCAAGGCCGCGCTGTTGCGGAACATCCCAGGGGTTTTCGTCACGAAGTGGTTCGGGGAGAAGTGCCTGTGGCATGTCCTGGTAGGCGACCGGGCGCAGGAACCGGTCGATCGCTGCACTGCCAACAGAGGTACTGGTGTCGTTGGTGGTCGCCGGCCACGGTCCCCCGTGCTGCATTGCCGGGGTGACTGCCACCCCGGTCGGCCAGCCGCCGAAGAGCACCCGTCCGGCGTGCTCGGCGATCCACCGGATCAGCGCGCGAAGGGACAGCGAGGCCTCCCCAGCACCCGCGTGCACAGTTCCGGTGAGGTTACCCTCAAACAGATCTTCGGCATGAGCGGCCAGCTCGTCTTCACTTTCATACTCGACCACGATAGACAGCGGTCCGAAAGCCTCGTCAAGCAGGGCGTCACGCTGGGCGATCAAATCGTCCACGCGAACGCTGACGATTGTCGGTGTGGCCCAACCTTGCCCCTCGTTATCGAAGCGCAATGAGCCCTCCGCGATCGGAGTGACACCGGGCGCGGCAAGGATACTGGCTCGCCGAGCGCGGTACCCCGCGGCGATTCCAGGATTCAGCAGGCGATGCTCAGCAACGGTATCCGCGCGGCCAGCGAGTGCGTCGGCGAGCCCGTGCCCAACGGGCAGGAAAAGAAAACCGGGCTTTGTACAGAGCTGGCCAGCCGAACCGGAGACACTGGCGACGTATCCGTCAGCGATCGTGTCCGCCCTCTCGGAAAGTGCCGCCCGCGTTACGAAAGCCGGGTTGACGCTACCCAGCTCGCCGTAAAATGGGATCGGTGCAGGCCTGGCTGCCGCGATGTCCGCAAGGATGCGCCCGGCGCGGATTGATCCCGTGAAGCTGGCAGCTGCGATGCGGGGGTCCTTCAACAGGTCGACGCCGGCCGCCTGTCCATAGATGAGTTGCAGGGTTCCGACCGGGGCTCCCGCAACTTCCAGAGCTGCGGCCACGATCGCGCCCGTGCGCTCGGACAGCATGGGGTGCCCGGAATGGGCCTTCACGATCACCGGGTTACCGGCCGCCAAGGCGGCCGCGGTGTCGCCGCCGGCCACGGAGAACGCGAACGGGAAGTTGCTCGCCGCGAAGTTCAGGACGGGACCAACGGGCATGCGATAGCGGCGGAGGTCGGGCCGCACGCCGAGCGCGAAGTGGGGGTCTGCGTCGTCGATGCGCACGTCAAGGTATGTCCCATCGACGATGGTGTCCGCGAACAGTCGAAGCTGGACGGCCGTTCGGGTCAGTTCGCCGGTGAGGCGAGCCTCGCTGAGGCCGGTCTCGCTCATCGCGACGGCAACCAGCTCCGCCCGATTGGCCTCCAGTGCGTCCGCTGCGGCAACGAGGGCGCGCGCGCGTTCACGCGGCGGCAGTGCTGCCCAGACGGGTGAGGCATCCGTCGCCCGCTGCGCGACCTGTCCGGATTCGGCGGGCGAAGTCGGCGCCGGGGCCGGCGTGGAGGGAGAGTTTACATAAGACGTCATAGTGCTCCTAGAACTGGAATCCGGTTGGAAAGGGGTCGGACGGATCGAGCAGGTACTGGCCGATCCCCGTTACCCACGCGCGGCCGGTGATGGTGGGAACGACCGCGGGGATGCCGGCTACGGTCGTCTCCCTGACCAGGCGGCCCGTGAACTTTGACCCGATGAAGGATTCATTGACAAAGTCTTGGTCGAGGGCAAGTTCGCCGCGTGCCCAGAGTTCGGCCATCCGCGCCGACGTGCCGGTGCCGCAGGGCGAGCGGTCGAACCATCCGGGGTAGATCGCCATCGCGTGCCGTGAATATTGCGCGGTCGAACCAGGGGCGATGAATTCGACGTGATGGCAGTGGTCGAGACCGTCAATTTCCGGATGCCGTGGCGGGTTGGTGGCGTTGATCGCGCTCATGATGGCCAGACCCGCCCGCAAAATCTCCTCCTGGCTGGCACGGTCGAACGACAGGTTCACCGCGTCGAGGTTGACCATCGCATAAAAGTTGCCGCCGAAGGCCAGGCTGTATGGCAGGGTGCCATAGCCGGGCACGTCCACCGAGTCATCGAGTCGTACGCTGTACGACGGGACGTTCTCGATGGTCACCGAGTCGGCGTGCCCGTCACTGACGGCGACACGGGCGATCACCAGCCCGGCCGGAGTGTCCAGCCGGATTGTGGTGACCGGTTCCTGCACGTCGACCATGCCGGTTTCGACTAGGACCGTGGCGACGCCGATGGTTCCGTGGCCGCACATGGGCAGGCATCCGGAGACCTCGATGTACACGACGCCCCAGTCGGCGTCGGGTCGGGTCGAGGGCTGAAGAATCGCGCCGCTCATCGCCTTGTGGCCACGGGGCTCATTCATCAGGAACAGACGAATGTCGTCTAGATACTCCATGAAATAGAGTCGTTTGTCGTTCATGGTCGCGCCGGGGATCACGCCCACACCACCGGTGATCACCCGGGTGGGCATCCCTTCGGTGTGGGAATCGACGGCTGTGAACATCCGTTTCAAACGCATGGTGCAGTCCCCTCAAAAGTGATGCTGAGCTACGCGGCTACGCGGCTACGATGACGCGGCGGGTCGATAAGTAGTCGAGCGCCTTCTTGGTGTCCGCCCGCACCTGGGCTTCCTGCGCCGCGTTGAGCGGTCCGCGCGGCGGGCGAGTCGGCCCGCCGTAGCTGCCGCCAGCGAGATCGACCGACAGCTTAATAGCCTGCACGAACTCGGTCTTCGAGTCCCACCGGAAGACGGCGACAAGGTTGGTGTACAGCTCCAGCGCCTCCGGAATTTTTCCGGCCTTGACCAGGTCGTAAATCTCGACAGCCTCACGTGGAAATGCGTTGGGGTAGCCAGCGAACCAGCCGGTCGCGCCGACGACGAGCGACTCGAAGAGCAGGTCGTCCGCACCTGAGATGACGTCTATGTCGCAGAGTTCCTTGATTTCCAGCACCCGACGGATGTCGCCGGAGAACTCCTTGATCGCGACCACCTCCGGGATCTCGGCGAGCTTCGCGACGAGGCTGGGAACGAGGTCGACCTTGGTGTCGAACGGGTTGTTATAAGCCATGATCGGCAGACCGACCTCAGCGACGTGCTGATAGTGCTCAACGACCTCCGACTCGTTCGCACGGTAGATCGTCGGCGGAAGCAGCAGCACCCCATCGGCGCCGTCATCCTTGGCGTACTGGGCCCATTGCTTCGCTTGGTGCCAGCCGACACCGTGCACGCCAGCGATAACGAGGCCGCGACCGTCGACCGCCTCCACGGCGACCTGGACCACCTTGCGGCGCTCGTCGTCGGTCAGGGAAGAGTACTCACCGAGCGAACCGTTCGGACCGACTCCGCGGCAGCCGTTGCTAATCAACCAGTCGCAGTGCGCGGCGAACTTGTCGTAGTCGACGGCGAGGCCGGCAGGCGCGGAGGTGTCTTTCTTGAAGGCGAGGGTGGTGGCGACGATGACGCCGCCGAGGTCGAAGGCCTGCTTGGTCATAACGTTCCTTTCGAGGATTCAGACGTGCTGGTGAGACGGTAGGAATCTGCGGGGGTCACCGCGGCGGCAAGTTCGCCGAGCCTGATCGTGCCGCTGATGGGTCGACGGTCTGTGTTCACGCCATCGACCAACCCACCCCCGGCGCGGCAGGCGAGGAGCTCTTCGACGCTGCGCCCGCAGATGCGGCCCTGGCAGATGCCGAGGCCCGCGCGCGTGCTGAGCTTTATAGCGCGCAGCGATCGCGAGCCGGTGCTCTCCGCCGTTTCGCACAGGTGCCCATAGGTCACTTCTTCGCAGCGGCAGACGATCGTGTCGGACGTCAGCATCTCCGGCCAGCCGGCGCGGATGCCATGGGCCGCCTCGATGCGCGCGGCGAACCCTTGGAAGGTGCGGCGACCGCGCACTGTGGTGCGCAGTGCGCGGTCGCCGATAGTTCCGCCGGCAGCGGCGTGGCCGGCGATGGTGCCTTCGGCCAGGGCCAGATCGACGCCGCCTATTCCAGTGATTTCACCGGCCGCGTAAACACCGGGGGCGCTGCTGTGTTGTCGGTCGTCGACCCGGACGAACCGTTCAAGGGTGAGTGCGCAGCCCGCAGCGACGGCTAGTTCAAGCCTGGGAGTAAAGCCATGACTTATGCACACGGCGTCGACCGCGATGCGGCGCTCCGTGCCGGGGATCGGCGTCCAGTCGGCCGTGATCTCCGCCACGGTCACCGACTCGACCCGGTCGGTTCCGTGCGCGGCGACGACGGCTCGGCCGAGCTTGTACGGGATGCGATGGGCCAGGTGGCCGCGAGCGTACCCGCCGAGTTCTGCGCCCTTTTTCCACGCGCCGAGCAGCTGCCAGGGCCGCGGCAGCCAGCCACGTACCAGCGCTGGGAGTCGATTCGCTTCGTACACACCGAGCACGCGGGACCCAACCGCGACCAGCGATGCGGCAACGGGAAGCAGGAACGGGCCAGCGCCCGAGACGACGACACGGCGGCCGACGGCGAGTCGTTCACCCTTGGCGAGGGCCTGCGCCGCGCCGCCGGTGAATACACCGGGTAGGTCCCAACCAGGGAATGGCAGGGTGCGGTCATGCGCGCCGGTGGCGAGCACGATGGCATCGGGTGAGAAGCTCAGGCGCTTGCGGCCGACACCGTCGGGGGCGCCGACGATGACGTGCACCGTGCCGGGTCCGGCCGCAGCCGTTTCCAGGGCGAACACGTTCGCGGAACGGATGATGCGGCATCCGCCGTCGGATTCAAGCGTCGCGCTGAGTGACTGGAACGTGTCCCAGCCGTGGTGCAGGATGCGTTCTCGCGCGGCGGGCCGGGCGGCGGGGAGATGGCGCCAGAACTGTCCGCCGAGCTGGTCGGACGAGTCAAGCAGCGTAACGGAGGCGCCCAGCCTGCGTGCCGCGCGGGCGGCGGCGAGCCCGGCCGGCCCCGCGCCGATGACGAGGACCTGGATCATGAGGCTGTTACTCCCGGTGTTGGGGTCGCCTCGCCAGGCCCGGCCGGAAGTGGGTCGTGCTGGGATCTGACGACATCGCCCTCGGCCGCGCGGCGCTGGCAGGCGCGCACGTCGCGCTGGTCGTTGACTTCGACCAGGCAGTCGTAGCAGACGCCGATTCCGCAAAATACGCCCCGCGGACGCCCGGCGACAGAGGTATGGCGGAACCCGAGCGTGCCGCCGGCGAGGATGACCCCGGCGAGGCTCTGCCCGGTCACGCCGGTCATCGGTTCGCCGTTGACGGTAATCGTCACTGGGGTCGGCGACGCGGGCCGGATCGAGTCGTTGCAAAATGGAAGCAGTCTAGATGGCATAGGAGGCCGCCTTGAGGTGAGGCGCGAGCGATGCCCGTGCTGCGGAGAAGGGAGAAGCGTCGAGGTGCGTGGGGCGCTTCAGCATGAGCGCAGTGAGGAGTTCGGCAGTGGCGAGGCTGAGGCCGATTCCCGCACCCTCGTGGCCGGCCGCGTGCCAGAGGCCCGGCATCCGCGGGTCTTCACCAATCACCGGTAGATGGTCTGGCATGAATGGGCGGAATCCGCCGTAACTGCGTATCACCGCGGCGCCCGCGAGGAACGGGAAGAGGCGGAGGGCCTTCGCCGCGATCTCGCTGAGTGCATCTACGCGGAGGCGCGCGTCGAACCCGACCTGCTGACGGGAGGAACCGATCAGCACCGTGCCGCCGGCCGTGGATTCGATCACGCTGGAGGTCTGCAGGGCACTGTCATCGGAGCCAACGGCGCCCACGTAGTCGGCGTCGTAGACCTTATGGAAAATTCGGTGCGGCATACGGCTGGTGACGAGCAGCTCGCCGCGGCGCGGACGCACAGGCAGGTGCACCCCGAGAAGCGCTGCCACGTCACCTGACCAGGGGCCGGCCGCGATGAGTACCCGGCTCGCGCGCAGGTCGCCGGCGGGGGTTTTCACCCCGACGAGGGCACCGGCCGAATCGAGGATGGCCCCGGTCACCGGCGTGTTCTCCAGGAGCCGGGCTCCATAGCGCCTGGCCGAGGCCATTAGGGCCTCGGTAGCGATGGTTGGCTGTACCTGCGCGTCTTCCGGGTAATGCACCGCGGCCGTGATCCCCGGCGTGAGGTCGGGTTCGAGTTCGTGGGCCGCATCGGCGTCCAGCACGCACGCGTCGACGCCGGCGGAGCGTTGGCTCGCCGCGAAGTCGAGCAGTACGCGGGCTCCGGCCTCCGTCGTGGCCACGACGAGGCCACCCTTCGCTTCGTATTCGACGGAGGGGAACTGCGGGCCGAGTTGCTCGGTGAGGTCGACTGCGGCAGCCTTCCACAGCGTCGATGCGTATTGGGCGAGCACGAGTTCGTAGCCCGGGCCCTTGTCGGAGACCAAAAGGTTGCCCTCACAGGCGGAGGACGTGCCGCCCGCGGTCGTTCCGCGGTCCACAACGGTGACATCACAGCCGGCGGCGGCGAGCGACCGTGCGCAGGCTGCGCCGATGATGCCCGCACCGACGATGATCACGTCGTTGGTCATTCCGCTCCGCCTTTGCTCTGCGCTGGTTTGCCCTGCAATAATATGTTACACACTACGACGTGCTCGGAACGGACCAGTTGACGGATGCTGCGGCGTCGGTCGCGGAGACTACGACCGGTCCCGACCGCGGCAGCAGGGCAAGCCCGGCCGCATCGAGGAGCAGGATTGGCATCCGGATTCCGTAGATCTCGGCTGCCGCGAGGGCACCGAGCGTCACGATCAGGTCGCGGGACGACAGCACGATGGCGACAGGACCGACGCCCGCGCGTACCTGCTCGGCCAGCACGCTCGAGGAGGAACTGGACCCGCGGGATGCGCTCATCACGACCACGCGACCAGCCAAGGAGAGCCCGCGCTGCGGGTGGTGCACGTCGATGATGACCCCGCTGGCGAGGTCCGTTCCGCCCCAGAACGACAGCGGTTCATCGAGCCAGAGAATTTCCCCGAATCCGTCTCCTGCACAGAGCGTGAGGGCGCGGACCTGCCGGACTGCCGCGTCACTGCCAAGCCGACTCACTGCGAATCACCCGCCCCGCGCGCGCCGAGTCAATGCACTCGGCCAGGGAGCCGAACATCACGCTGATACCCATGTTGGCCGGCGCATACCAGGCCCATTTGCCAGAGGTGGTCATGGCCGTGCGCACCGTCTCGGCGAGGATCGGCACCAGGTAGGTACAGGTGTCGACAACGATTTTCGCGCCTGACGCCTCGCAGACCTGCGCGAACCCGGCCGCTTGGGCCGTCGCGAGGACATCGCGCGACGTGGAGATCCATACCGTGCACGATGGGTGGAACGGCACGCCGTCGTCGAGGATCTCGGCCAACTTGGCGAACTCGGTCAGCGAGAAGTGGGGTGTACCGATCGATACCGCATCGAGGCGATCGCCGATGGTGGCGGTGGTCAACTCATCGCGGGCCGCCCGCAACATCGTCGGGGTGATTTCCACACGCAGTACCCCCTCGGCTGGCCACGCGGCGCCGGCTGCGACCGCTTCCGGGGTTACTCCTTTGATGTGAAAGAGGGCGACCCCGCCGCTTGATGCCGCGGTCGCACCGAGCGCCTTGAGGCGGTCCTCGTTGGCGATCTCCGGCGCGAGTCCGGTGAGGATGCAGACGCTCTCGCCGACCTGCTGGCCGACGACGAACCCAAGCGCAGCCCAGGCCGCGTCGGAGTCGAGCACCCGGCTCGGGATCCCCGAGCAATCCAGTTGCATGGTCGGAACTCGGTTCTCCGGCACGTGCAAACCAGCCAGCGGAACGCGGCCAGTTATGGCGGCGCAAATGTCGACGAAGTCGCCGTAGCGAGCAGTGCGGGCGCCGAGCACCGAGTTCGCAAAGACGATCGCGTTCGACTCGGCCCAAGCGATATCGATGCCCTCCGTCGGCCGCCCGTCCAGCTGATACGGCGCGCAGGTCCAGGTAGACCGGGCACCAAGCGCAACGTACGCATCCATCAGCCGACGAGCTGCTGCCGTCTCGGCCGGGCCCTGCCGGACGAGCCCCGGATGCATGAGGTCGAGTGAACTGACGTTCAGAGTGGTTGGCACGGTCACGACGGCACCCAGTTCGACCAGTTTCTCGGCGAAGTCGAGCCCGGCCTGGCCGTGGTAGAGGCATCCGTCGATGTGCGCGGACTCCACGTCGATCAACTGCGGCGCGAGCGAGAGGCGCGCTAGCGCCACGACGATGCGCATGGCCATTGCCATGCCGGGCCCGAGAGCGCCGGAAAGCTTCGCCTGATCTTCGACGGTGAGGTGCAGTTGGACCGATTGCCCAGTCTGTCCAGACATGGCTACCATCCCTCAGGCACCCAGGTAGGCATCAATGATGCGGGAATCGCCCAAGAGGTCGACCGCGCGACCCTCGATCGTGGTCGTTCCCCCGTCGATGACGTACGCCCGGTCGGTCACCTTGAGCGCGGCGCGCGCGTTCTGCTCAACGAGCAGCACCGTCGTACCTTGGTCACGAATCTCGGAGATGACCTGCATCACCCGGGCGACAATCAACGGGGCCAGTCCCATCGACGGTTCGTCGAGCATGAGCATCTTTGGTCCGGCAATCAGCGCACGCCCAATGGCGAGCATCTGCTGCTCACCGCCGGATAGCGTTCCGCCCTGCTGGGTGCTGCGCTCGGCCAAAAGCGGCAGTAGCTCGTAAACCGTCGCGATCCGCTTCGCGACGAGGGCGCGGTCCTTCACGAGGTAGCCGCCGAGCAGCAGGTTTTCGAGCACGGTCATGGTGCTGAAAATACGGCGTCCCTCCGGCACGTGGATCAGGCCGGCGCCGACGACATTCCACGGCATCGCCTTGGTGATGTCCGTTCCATTGAACGAGACACGGCCGCTGTGCGACTTGACCAGCCCGGAGGCCGTGGACAGGGTCGTGGTCTTACCCGCGCCGTTGTTGCCGAGGAGGGCGACGATTTCACCCTCCTCAACCGTGAGGCTGATGCCGCGCAACGCCTGCACTTTGCCGTAGTACACCGCGACATTGTCAAACTCAAGCATCGCCACGAGCTGATACCTCCTCGTCATCGTCTTTACCGAGATACGCCTCGATCACGGCGGGGTTCGCCTTGACCTCGGCCGGGGTGCCGTCCGCGATCTCCTTGCCGAAGTTCATCACCACGATGCGCTCCGAGAGCTCCATCACCAGGCCCATGTCGTGCTCGATCAGCACGATCGCGGTACCCAATTCTCGGATTCGCTGGCACAGGTCAAGCAGATCCCGCTTTTCGGTGTAATTCAGCCCGGCCGCTGGCTCGTCCAGCAGTAACAGCCCAGACTTGCGCGCGAGCGCCCGGGCAATCTCCACGTGTTTCTGCTGGCCATAGGACAGATTGCGAATGGGGACCCCGCGGGCGCCGGAATAGCCCACAAAATCGAGCCAGTGGTGGGCCTCTTCCGTATAGGCGGCCTCACTGCGTTTGAAGCGAGGGGTGTGCAGGATAGCGTCCAGCCAATTCTGCCCACCGTACAGGTGCATCCCGGCGCGCACGTTGTCAAGAACCGTCAAGTCAGGGAATAGCCGCAGGTTCTGAAACGTACGCGACACCCCGGCCGCGGCGATGTCCGCCGGGCGCTTGCCGGTAATGTTCTGCCCGTAGAGCAACACGGCCCCGCTGGAAGGCTTGTAGAAGCCGGTGATGCAGTTGAAGGCGCTCGTCTTACCGGCGCCATTCGGGCCGATCACTGCGATGATCTCCTTCGCGTCGACAGAGAAGCTCAACCCGTCGACGGCTTTCACACCGCCAAAGGCAATCTGAAGATTCTTGACTTCGAGAACGACGGTCAACGAACCGTTCCCTTCGCGAGTCTGCGGTCGCTGACATCGCCCATGCGTTCGGGCTCGTACCCGCGCGCTGGCCAAAATCCCTGCGGACGAAACACCATCACCACGACCAGCAATAATCCGAAGACCAGGTACCGGTAGGTGGAAAGGTCACGCAGCAGCTCGGGCAGCAGGCTGATCACCAACGCACCGATCACCACACCGCGCATGTTGCCCATGCCGCCGAGCACCACGGCCATCAGCACGAGCGCCGACTGGAGAAAAACGAAGCTCTGTGGTGAGACTGCTGAGAGATGCGCGGCGAACAGGATGCCGCCGAACCCGCCCCAGACCGCGCCGAAGATGTAGGCCATCAGCTTCACCTTGTAGGTGTGGATCCCCATCGCCTCCGCGGCGTCTTCATCTTCACGGACAAAACGCCAAGCCCTACCCAGTCGTGATTTGCCTAAACGAGCGGCCGCGAGAACAAAAGCGGCGACCACGAGAACGGTTACGTAGTAGAACACGGCCGGTTCCTGCAGGTCGAAGTCGCCAATCTTCAGCAGCCCGGGAATACCGAAGATGCCGGACGGACCGCCAGTGATCGAGAGGTTGTTGGCGGTAATGCGGGTGATCTCGCCGAAGCCGAGGGTAACGATGGCCAGGTAGTCGCTGCGTAATCGCAGCGTTGGCGCACCGATGATGAGACCGGCCAAAACCGTCATGATGATCACCGCGGGGATCGTGAAGATCAGCGGCAAATCGAAGGCCTTGGCGATGATCCCGGCGGTGTACGCGCCGACCGCCATGAAGGCGATGTAACCGAGGTCGAGCAGACCGCAGTAGCCGACCACGATGTTCAGGCCCGAGGCGAGGAGCACGAAGATCGCCGCGGTTGTCATCACGTTCAGTGAGTACGGTGTCGCGATCAGAAGCGGGATGAGCAGGGCGATGGCAAGGGCGATCCAGCCGAGCTGCTTGCTTTCAAAGAGCCGAGAGATCGGCGAGGCGGGCGGCCTCGTCGTCCGGGGCGCGAGGGTCGTGTCGACGTTTTCGCTCATTTCAGACACGCTCCGTAACGCGCTGTCCTAGGATTCCGGTGGGCCGCAGAGTCAGGAAGAGGATGAGTACGGCGAAGGCGAAGACGTCGCGCCATTGGCCGCCAAACCACTCGGCGCCGAACGCTTCAACGAAACCGAGCACGAGCCCACCGAGCATCGCGCCCTTGATGTTGCCGATCCCGCCGATGACCGCGGCGGTGAACGCCTTGAGCCCAATGATGAATCCCATCAGGAAATCGATCTTGCCGTAATAGGCGCCTGCCATAACTCCGGCCGCTCCGGCCAGCGCCGAGCCGATGAAGAAGGTGCGAGAGATCACCTGATTGACGTTGATGCCCATCAGCAGCGAGGCATTGCGGTCCAGCGAGATGGCGCGCATTGCCCGCCCGGTCGAGGTTTTCTCAACGTAGAAGTTCAGCAGCACCATGAGCATCGCGGCAATGAGCATAAGGATGATTTGCGGCAGCGATATGCGGGCCCCGAGCAGGACGAAGACGTTGCCTTCGAGCCGGATGGGGAACGCACGCGGGTTCGGCCCTGCAAGTGCGCTAATGCCGTACTCAAGCGAGAACGAGACTCCAACCGCGGTGATCAGGACCGCGAGGCGAGGCGCGCCCCGAAGCGGACGGTAGGCGAGTCTCTCAATCAGGACGCCGGCCGTGCCGGTAAGCAGCATGCTGACCAACATTACGACCAGCAGCGCGCCGATAGAGAGCGAAGCGGGGATTCCGCCCACCGAGGTGAGAACGGCAAAACCAATGAAGGCGCCAAGCATATAGATGTCGCCGTGCGCGAAGTTGAGGAGTTTGATGATGCCGTAGACCATGCTGTAGCCCAAAGCGATCAGGGCGTAGAACGAACCGACGAACAGTCCGTCCCAAATGAGTTGAATCATGCCAATCCGTTCCATGAGCGTGGGTGATGGATGCCGCAGCCAGCTTGAGCAGCCGGCCGCGGCATCCTTCACTACGGATTTAGGACAGGTCGTCCTCGAGACTGAACTTGCCGTCCTTGATCACGAGGATCACGAATCCGCCACTGGACAGCGTGTGCTCCGCGGTGAACTTGAGCGGGCCGGAGAACATCTGAAACCCGTCGATGGCTTCAAGCGCCGTGATGATAGCGGCACCATCGGTGCTCTTGGCCTGCTTGATCGCCTCGGCCGCGAGGCGGACCGCGTCGTAGGACTGGGTCGAGTACGGCCCGGGGTCAGAGTTGAACGCCTTCTTGTAGCTGGCGATCCAGTCTTCGGCACCCTTGAGTGTGTCGGGAGTTTGCGTCATCGTGGCGTAGACACCGTCAGCTCCCGCTCCCGCGATTTGAGCCAGTGACGGGTCGACGCTACCGTCGGCCACCATGATTTGGCCTGCGAAACCAGCGTTCTTCAGCTGGTTGATGATCAGACCGCCCTCCTGGTAATAGCCGGTCCAATAGACGAGTGCGGGCTTAGCGCCCATAATGTCGCGCACGACTGACGAGTAGTCGCTCTCCCCGGCGGTCACCGAGGTGCTGAGGACGACCTTCACTGCGCCGTCTGCCTCTATCTGCGACTTTGTCTCGGTGTTGATGTCCTTGGAGTAGCTCGTGTTGTCGTCGACTAACGCAACGGTGGCGAACTTTTGTTTCTTGATGAAGGCGAGAGCGGCGGTGGACTGCTGCTTGCCCGTACCGTTGATCATGAAGACGTTCTTGGCACCCTGGTTGACCAAATCCTGCGAGTTGGCCGCGGGGATGATCATCGGGATGTTGGCCTTCTGGAAGATCGGGATCTCCGGCAAGGTCGCGCCCGAGCAGTATCCGCCGACCGAGATGACGACACCATTGGAGACAGCCTTGTTGGCGCCGGCCACGGACTGCTGAGCGTCGCAGGCTTCGTCTTCGACGTCTAGCTCGAGCTGACGACCGAGCACTCCGCCAGCCTTGTTGATCTCGTCCACGGCCAACTGGGCGCCGTTCTTCATATACGCACCGGTCGGAGCGCTGCTGCCCGAGATCGGAATGACCATGCCAAGCTTGATCGGGCCCGAGTCGCCCGTGCTGTCGCCCCCGTTGCCTCCACCGCCGAGCAGGCCGCCACTACAGGCCGAAGTTGTGAGCAGTACCGCTGTGGCAATGCAGAGCAGTATCGAGCCGCGTTTTCCGAATTTCATGTCTGCCTCTTCTTTGATGGTGACGTTCAGGTAACGAGTACAATATGACATAGCACACAGCGCGCCGTCAACGCCCTAAATTCCCCGAATGCGCCTCGCCCCGACAGGGGAATTGAGAAGACCAATCACTGCCTAGCGATCGCCCCGGACCACCAACTGACGACGTGGCTAAGGTGAACAATGATGAGCTTCTCGAGGGCCTCGCCGTCTCCCTTCTCCAGGAGATCGAGCATCTCGTGATGCTCCTGAGCGGAATCGTGCAGCTTGTTACTTTCCCGCATACGGACCAGGTTGACCATGCGGGTTTGCTGCCGCAGTTCTCGCACCGCGTCGACGAGTCGCTTGTTGCCGTACAACTCAAGTAGGCCGAGGTGAAAATCACGGTCGCGCTCGATGAATCCGCTGAGGTTGGAGCTATCGGCATAGTCAGTGATCTCCGCAGCCATGGTCCGCCACGTGGGAAGCGTGGCTACCGGGAAGTCCGAAGCGAGCGAGCGCATCGCCGGAACTTCGAGGAGCTGGCGCAGTTCGACGATTTCCCGAAGGTCATTTTCGCTGACTTCGGTAACCCGGAAACCCTTGTTCTTAACCGAGGTAACAAATCCCCGCTGCTCGAGGTCGAGCATCGCCTCACGCACGGGCGTGGCAGACACCTCGAATTGGGCGGCGAGGGTGGGCACGGAGACGAGGGTGCCTGGTGCAAGCTCGCCGGAGATGATGGCTGCAGACAGGGATTCACCGATGCGACCGCGCAGGCTTACCCCCTGCTCAACCTTGTGAATGTCGGAGACGGTCACTTTGCACTCGCTCTCATCGCGGATCGGCCAAGACCTTCGCGGAGGACTCGCGACGTCTGCTCGGCCTCGTTACGATCATGGTATGTGCCATATTATGACAACTGTTCGGGCAATTGATTACCACACGGCCGGGGAGCCCTTCCGAATCGTGCTGGACGGAATGCCGGAAATAAAAGGTACAACGGTCGCCGAACGACGCATATTTGCGCAGAATTCCGCCGAGATCGACGCATTCCGACAGCTCCTCTGCCGGGAGCCACGCGGTCACGCAGACATGTATGGCGGGTTCATCGTGCCACCGGACGACGACGGAGCCGATTTCGGCGTTCTCTTCTGGCACGGGGATGGGTTCTCGACCGCCTGCGGTCACGGCACGATCGCGCTCGGCGTCTGGGCAGTTACGACAGGCCGGGTCCCGGCGGCGGCGGAAGGAGTGACACCGGTCACGATCGACGTTCCTTCCGGCCGGGTCGTCGCTCACGTGCGGCAGACCGCTGGGGCGGTCACCGGCGTGGTCTTCGAAAACGTGCCGTCGTATCCGGTCGCCCGCGATGTCGTGCTGCAGACCTCCCGCGGGTCGGTGTCAGTCGACCTCGGCTTCGGCGGAGCCCTTTACGCTTGCGTCGAGGCGTCGGCGCTCGGCCTATCCGTCGTACCAGAGCACTATGACGCGCTGCTCGGAATTGGTCGCGAGATCAAGTGGGCCCTGAACGACATCGACCTGGCGCAGCATCCGGATGACGATCGACTGAGCGGAATTTACGGCACGATAATCTTCGACGACCTCGGAGACACCGCTGATGGTCCCCATCAGCGGAACGTGACGGTGTTCGCGGACGGACGGGTGGACCGCTCTCCCTGCGGATCAGGCACCGCGGTGCGGCTGGCACTTCTCGCCGACTCCGGTCGTCTCGGCACCGGGCAGACGCTCACCCACGACTCGATCGTAGGCACCCGATTCCTCGGCCGTGCACGCCCGGTCGGCCCTGCCGGAAAACCCGGCGCGATCATCCCGGAGGTAGAAGGAATGGCATACAAGACTGGCGAACACATCTTTACCCTTGACCAGTCGGACCCGGTTGGAACGGGATTGGTGTTGCGATGAGTGCCAGCGCGCCCCCTTGGATCTCCTCCGACGAGGTGTTCGCCCGCGTCGATTACGGCGCGGCCGTTCGCGCTATCCAGCGCGACCTACTAGCCGGTCTCGACCCGGCGGCCGACTTCGACCGCGGCATCCTGGATCTGAAGAACGGTCAACTGCTCCTCATGCCGACTGAATCTTTTGAGTTCGTCGGCGTCAAGATAGCCAGCGTCGCCCCCAACAACCCAGCGATAGGTCGGCAGCGCATCCAGGGGATCTACGTGCTGATGGATGCTGAGACACTCAGCCCGGTTGCCCTCCTCGACGGCTCAGCGCTAACGACTTTGCGCACTCCAGCAGTTTCCGCCGCGGCCGCGGACCTCCTCGCGCCCGCCGTGATCGAGAACCTCGTGGTCTTCGGGTCCGGCCCGCAGGCCTGGGGCCATATCCAAGCCCTCCGGTCGATCCGTTCGATCGGCAAAGTCACCATAGTCGCCCGCAACCAGGAGCGTTCCGACCAGCTGAAGGCGAGAATCGAGGCGACTAGTCTCGCCGCCTGCGTCGGCACCGCGGACGACGTACGCGACGCCCAGATGATCGTGTGCGCGACAACCGCCAGGGAGCCATTGTTTGACGGCCTGCTGGTTCCTGACGATTCATGCACGATCGCCGTCGGCTCGCACGAACCTGACGCTCGCGAGTTGCCTTCTGCACTCGTCGCTCGCGGACAGATCGTGGTTGAAGACGCTGCGGTTGCCCTGCGCGAGGCGGGAGACTTGATAATTCCAATCGGAGAAGGTCTGGCCTCCGCCGACTCGCTCGTCTCAATGCGGCAGATCATCGTCCGGGAAACTGAGGTCGATCGCACCCGACCACGTATATTCAAGAGCTCTGGAATGTCGTGGGAGGACCTGACTATTGCGGCAGAAGTGTACAAAACCGGGCGGGGGAAAAAACGCTGCGGCTCCCTTTCTCGCGAGCCTGGGCCACGAGATAAGGCAGACTTGAACTGATCGAGTTTGCCCAGTGCTGCTAATCCGCGTCACCAACTCCCGGTTCCAAACCAAGAGATTTGGATGCCCGCATGGGGAAACGGTTTCCGCAGCAACACGAACGCGATCAGGCCGGTCACATCAACTTTCAACGGCGCTGCCCTGCGCGGTTCTGCCGGTCCTCGTCGCCGCAACCTCGCGCTTCCTGTAGGCAAGCACTTCGGCCAGCACCGCATGATCGGCCTGCGCCACGTGCTTCTGAATCGCTGCGTCGCACTTGTGACCGGACGCGAGAAAGCGACGACCGACAGAATCGGGCACGCACCGGAACCGGCGACCGCCTCATCCGAAGGGACAATTGACAAGTCTGGCTTCATTCCGCATCGGGAACGATCAACGAGGCATGAGATATTTCCCGGGTGGCTCGCTCAGGGCGCCCTCAACGCGTCCGGTGTTTCGGGCTGGATTGACTGCTCCGGCCAGATTGCACGGAGGATACGGATGGTGTCGTCCAGCCCCGTGCCGGCCTGGGTGCTGGTCGCGGCGAGTTGCCGGGCGGCTTCCAACACTGGCCGCGGTATTGTCGTGGCGCTTCGGCTCACACGGGTGCCTCCACCGGTACGGGCTGTGAGGTAGCCCTCGGTTTCGAGCGCCTTGTACGCCTTTGCCACGGTGCCGGGGGCGACGCCGAGGTCCTTCGCGAGCTGACGGACCGAGGGAAGGCGCTCGTCGGCTGCGAGTCGACCCGACGCGACCAGTCCGCGGATTTGATCGCGGATCTGCTCCGTGGGCGGAGCAGATCCGGACAAGATGATCATCGTGTTGTGACCCTGGCCGGTGCCCACCGCCGCGACGGAATCGCTGACAGGACGACAGCGACGCACAGCGCCAACCCGAGCGCCGCGGCGACAGCGGATGCGCCGATCAACACCGGCTGTAGCCCAGCAAACGTCGTCCAGAACGTCACGCTTCCCTCCGAGGTCGGGAACGAGGATGTTATCGATACGGTCCCGGCGAGTGAGCTGAGTATGAACCCGAGGTGCATGAGCAGCGCACTGGTTCCGATCGCAAGAACGTTGCCTGTGCGGAAAGTTCGAATGTGAACGTCGTGCTCGCGGTTGGCGGCCGGTGTGGGTCGGGCGATGAGCACCAGGTCCACGCTGGCGACAATGATCAGGACGCCGATCAGGATCAGACACGGTATTGAGTTGTACCACCCGTAGATACTCGAGCCCATTCCACGTTCGCCCCCAAGGTCCACAAGGTACATCGTGTAGTGGCCTGTGCTGGAGTCCGGCCGGGAGGCGGCACCGGCTGTGACGGTGACGCTGAGGATGAGCGCCAGAAGCAGGGCAGGGGCGACGAACCACCAGCCTCGCGCAAAACTTAGCGGCGTCCGCGGAGTGAGATCCGCAACGCCCCGCCCGCTTCGACCTTGAACCGGGAAAGCGAGAAGCACCATCCCGACGATCCCGAGCAGGAGTGGGGCCGTGAATCGGTAGTCCTGAAACCAGACCCAGTATTCAGGTGGCAGCTGTAGCGGAAACAGCCCGGTACCTAGCAGCAGCAAAACAACGTTACCGCCGCCAAGAAGCAAGCCCGCCGCCACAGTGAACGCGCCCACGCCACCGCCGGATAGCTGCCTCTTCCGCCCCCAAATCAGCCACCACGCCAGGGCGAGAAGGATGCCCGCGAACACCGGTCCCAGCACCACAAAGTAAAACCAAGACATCCCGACACCCCTCGACTCTGTATCACCTAGACAATACACTTATGTATCATCTGATTGCCACAAGTTGCAGGTGAGGCCGGTCTCAGCGCGAATGCACCATGTCATTGACACAGCGTGGGCCACGCGTACATCGCTCGTCGTCCTCGAAAGGGCGGGCCCCGGCGCCAGTGTCCACGCAATGCTGACGCATCTCGTCACCGCCTGAACCAGGCAAGAACGCATTCGTAACGCGGATGCGTCACGGCATTCCGCCCACAACGCGCCTGAACTGACGAGCTTCCGAGGCAGCCTGCCTGTACGGCGGGCAGACACTTCACGAGACACGTGGCCGACACCGGAGTGGGAGCTTGAGCCCACAACCACTAGACGCTGGTGCTTGTCTGCCCTGTCCCCTAGGGTCGCACCTGGGAGCTGTGTCAGTATTCAGCTCCTGCCACGAGGAAGGACATTCATGACTTCTCGAACACCCAGGCTCTCTGTGGTCATACTTGCCGCGTTGGCACTCAGTGCCTGCTCCGCTACCGCCGACGAGGTATCGTCGGGTACCGGGGGAACGATCGAGTTGGCGATATCGGAAACGTGCGCAGAGGGGTCGGATTCGCAGTGTGTATCGGTCAACGGTGAGAATGTTTTGCTCCCCTCCGCATTCGAACGAGCCGGCGTTGAGGAGTCCAGTGTCGCCGGAGATGGACAGAATGCGGTCGACGTGACGTTCAACGCAGACGGGGCGGAGATCCTTCACGCGCTCACGGAGAAAGCCGCCAGAGCCGGAGATTCGGCGCGCCTGGTTATAAGCATTGGGGGTGAGCTACAAGCTGCGGTCGTGGTCATGGAAGCGTTAGAGGGCGATCAGGTACAAATCGCTCTCTCGCCAGACGACAACGTCCAGGAGATCGTTGATCTAATTCAGGGAGGCTGAGGAGCGCGGCATCACCTTATCGCGGGTAGAGCCCCTAGACCCCGACGAATGGCGGCTATCAGCTCGTCCGATATGACTATCGATCGGAATTTGCGCGTTGGGTCCGTATCGTCTGTGATGGCCGCGAGGTACCGCTCGATGTCGTCACGGGTTGCGAAAGTGAAAGGCTTGACCCGCTGTTGACACCCGGCGGTGACGATTTTCGTGCGTCACCACGATCATGTGCGGCACGGTTAGCCCCGCCAAACCGATGAACACCACCTGCAGAATTTGCTCGCTCAGGGCGCCGTCAGGGCCGAGCCAGACCAGCACCGCGCTCACCATGAGGATGGGCACCACCGTATAGACCACCACTATCACGGCCGACAACCGTCCACCGTCTCGCTCGGCGTGGAACCCCGCTTTCAGGTGCCGAAAACTGTGCAGCGCGCAGAAGTACAGCAGAAAGAAGACCAGCGGCTCTGTTGCGAGGGCGAGAACGGTCGCGAGCAGAATTTCGATGCTTTCGTGCGCCCGACGTCGCAGGGCGACCAAGGCTGCGAGCAGCAAGCTGGCCAGGGCGAGCGGCCCCAGCCACTCTTGTACGTTGGCCACTATCGCGCCTCCGTCTCCGGCCAGCACCACGTAGGCGGCACTCACCTGCGCGGGATGTGACAGCGCCGGGACACTGAGCAGTCCGAACCCGGCGAGAAACCGCAGCCAGGGCGCCCGATCGGCATTCCAATCGGACCCGAAGTGCAAAGCAGACACGAGCAGGAACGTGACCAGGCTCGCCACTGGAGCGATTAGCCAAAGCAACACAACGCCGACCACGACGAGAATGTAGGCCATGTTGAACCCTGCGAAGCCCAGTGGGGTGCGCCACAATCCGGCACGGCGCGCGATCAGCGGATCGAGGGCGCCGTGGGGCAGGCCCAGAATTCCGACCAGCACGCCCAGGAGCACGACCTGAACCGTGAGCGAGGGCAGTGGCAGGCCCAACCCGAGCACGACCAGGGTGACTAGGGCGAAGCTGGCGAACACGACCGTCTCGACGGGCGCCCGACGCCGCCGCGGCCTGACGCGGGCGGACCTCGCATGAGACGGAGCTGCTTGGCCGGTCATCACTGCCCGCTCGTGCTCGTGCCTGGCGTCGCGGTGACGGCCGCGGCCACTGGCGCGGCCGTCACCGGGCTGAATACGGTGGGCGCGGCCAGCTGGGCGATGAAGGGGCTCCACGGCAGGCTGGAGATGATGCGCGCGTAGTCTTCGGCCCGCGCACCGTCACTGAGGAAACGCACCAGTGCGGCCGGGGGAACGCCGCGGGCGAGGGCCAGGAAATACTCTGCGGTGCGTTCCGGGTGCGCCCGAACGGCCTGCAGAAAAATGCGATCGAAAGTGCGTCGCAGTCGAGGTTCTTCCGGGTGTCCCACGGCCTCTCGTCCCGCAAGCAGGCGCTCCGCGCACAGCTGGGCCCATTCTGCGATGCGCAAGAACCCGTAGCCCGAAGCGGCCCGCAGCGCACCGCCAGCGTTTCCCGCATGCACCACGCCAGCGATCGGCGGCGCGGCCTGGCGGCCCAGTCCCATGGCCAACACGCCGCCCTCGCTTCTCACCCGGCGGGCGTCAGCCAAGCCGAGCCCGTTGAGCACCTGATCCAGCTCGAGGATTAATCGGTCCCGGTTGATCGGCGCCGTGCCGAACCGCGTCCACTCCACGATCGCGCGGTTCGGTCCCAGTGGCAAGGCATACACAAAACGTAAGCCCTCGGCGTCGGACGCGAGGGACCCCATCAGCGTCACCTCACCAGGGTCGAATGGCAGCGGACGGTCACGTTCCAGTTCGAGGCCCACGAAGCTCTGGTACAGCATCGCCGCAGAGGCCCGGGGCCGGGTATCAATCACCTGACGCGCCAACAGCGTGCCCGCGCTGGTCTCCACCCGAACGCCGCCCGAAACCGCCGTGACCGTGCCGGCACGCACCCCGAGGCGCAGATCGACCCGCGGCGACTCGGCAATGTCGGCCTGCGCGCTCGCGTAAAAATCGCTGCCCCGGACGTACTGGTAAGCCAGCCCGGGCACCTGGTGCCGAACGGTCAAGCCCGCCGCATCGGAAAAAGTCCATGTTTTCCAACGTCGCGAAACCAAATGCGACAGATCATGCTGTTCCGGTCGCCAAAAACACCAGCTGCGATCGTCTCGATAGGCCGTGCGAGGTTCTAGCAGCACGACGCGCGGGCCGGAACGCTCCCGAGCCAACCGGGCCCCCAAAGTGAGCCCGGCCAAGCCCGCGCCCAATATCACGAGGTCAGCGTCCGCGGCATGAATCATCCGTGCTCCTTCGCACTCGGTTTCGTGCACGGGTGCAGATCAAGTGATTTACAAAAAGAGCCTAGCGAGAAACCCGACGCTGGCCAGGATCTCTAGGAATCCGTCTCGAATTGGCTGGCAAACTCTCGTCTGCCGGAGTACGTTGAGAAACATAACCTAATCAGCTATTAATTTTCGTTTGATCCCCGTCATTTCGGCGAATGCTCGTGAACAGCAGAGGACAACTTGATACCTGACTCCCTGACCCAGACCCAGTACGACACCATCTACAACATGTTCTC
>NZ_SOHL01000003.1 GCF_004403985.1 Cryobacterium gelidum
ACGTGAGAGATGAGGGCCTCCGTGGCATCGAGTGAGTGTGGTAACCCAATCGATACAGGAGGTCCTCACCTTTTTACAACTCGCCACGCACACAACCACCGTGGGAAGAACACCTAGTCAGCGCAGCGCGAGCTGCGTTCCGCAAACGGCCCCGATGTGGTGGGTCAGCCCATTGCAGCCCGCAGCTCTTTGGCAGCCGCGGCGGGATCCGCGGCACCATAAATGGAACCCCCGGCAACGGCAACCTCCGCGCCAGCCTCGCGCACCCGGCCAATCGTGTCCAAGTTCACACCACCTGCCACGGAAAAAGGCACCCCAGCTTCCGCGCCGCCGGTCAACAAAACGCTCAAATCGTACCCTGGCTTGGCCTGCTCATCGAGGCCCGCATGGAACTCCACGAACTTTGCTCCCAGCGCCAAGGCCTCCCTAGCGCGAGTGACCTTGTCGGCAACGCCAATGAGGTCGACGACAATTCCCTTGCCGTGGGCCTGGGCGGCCTTGACGGCGCCCGCGATAGTGGAGTCATCCGCAACACCGAGCACGGTGACGAGATCTGCACCGGCCAAGAAAGCGATGTCTGCCTCGAGCTCACCGGCATCCATGGTTTTCAGATCTGCAAAAACAATCTTGTCCGGGTGCGCCTTCTTCACGGCAGTCACGGCCGCCAGCCCGGCATTCTTCACCAGCGGGGTGCCGAGTTCGATGATGTCGACGTACGGGGCAACTTTGCCCGCGAGAGCGAGCGCATCCTCGAGCGTGAGCACGTCCATTGCAACTTGTAGTTTCATGGGATTCTCTCTCTGGTGGTGGTGGTGGTGGTGGTGGAACTACTCGAGGTTGGCGTGCCGCGGCCACAACTCATCGGCTGAACTGCCATGACGATCCCACAGAGTCTGAAATACGACTTCGGTAGTAATCAACAGCGCCTGTTCGAACAGGCTGCCCGCATACTGTTTGGAGAGCACCGCGCGACGATCCGTTTTCTTGGCCGCGGGGATGAGGAAGACACAGTCAGCCAGGATAGCCAGGGCTGAAGACTCATCAGTGGTGTACACCGCGACCTTCGCCCCCAGACGCGACGCCGTCTTCGCCGCCCGAACCACGCTCGACGTCGTTCCAGACCCTGAGGCGGCCAGTAACAGATCACCGGATCGGATCGCCGGCGTCGTAGATTCCCCCACCACATGCACGGTCAGCCCCAGGTGCATCAGGCGCATCGCAGCCATCTCCAACACCAATCCGCTCCGCCCGGTACCGATGACAAAGACGCGCTTCGCCTGCTGAATCAACCCGATAAAAGGTTCGGCGCGATTGATGTCATATCTGTCCGTCATGGCGTCGAGTTCCGCCCGAACGAGAACCAGATTGGCGCTCAGGGCTGTCTGCGCGTGCTCGGCGTGCTCAGTCACGAACGTCTCCTCTGTTGCCCCACCGGGCCGCCAGACCCACCCCAATTCTTGTTCACTACGGCCGTGGCGGCAACACCCAAACACGGCAATCCAGTCTGCAGTCCGCGGAAGAACCTGACTCAAACTGGCTGCCGCGACCGCTGGACGCCCAGCTGAGCTGTCGCACGGCTAACGGCGAGCGATCGCCGCTGTTGCCTCGACCCAGAGAGCCTTAAGGACAGACTGGGCTGAACCCGCGGTCGCAGCGCGGTACCCGGTGCCGGCCCAGAGGGCGAGCCCGTCGGCGTCACCCCGGCGGGCAGCATCCGCACGAAGACCCTTGGTGAGGTGATGCACCTGGGGGTACTCGCTCGGTGCGTTATCGCCGTGGTCGACGATGAAGGCGTTCAGCAGGGCGCGCGCCGGACGACCCGAGAAAGCGCGGGTGATTACTGTCTCGGTGAATCGCGACTCGACCAGCGCGTCTTTATGGGCCTGGGTCGCGCCCGATTCGTCGGTGCGCAGAAGGGCCGTGCCCAGCTGAATGGCCTCGGCACCGGTCGCGAGCAGCGCGGCGATCTGCTCCCCCGAATGGATGCCGCCCGCCGCGATCAGGGGCAGTGCCGCCTCCGCACGAATCGCGGTCAAGAGCTCGCCCAATGCCAGGGCGCCCGGTTCGCCCTGCGTCTGAAAGGTCGCCCGGTGTCCGCCGGCTTCCGGACCCTGCACGCAGAGTGCGTCGACTCCACGCTTGACCGCTTGGAGAGCTTCCTCAACCGAGGTGACCGTGGCGATCAGGTACGACCCGGCCGCGTGCATCCGTGTCACCACATCTGCCGGAGGCAATCCGAAGGTGAAGGAGACCACCGGAACCTGATACTCGATGACCACGGCCACCTTCTCGGCGAACCAGTCGTCGTCCTCGGCGACAATTTCGGAGAACGCAGTTTTGTACTCATGTGCCAGTGCGTCGCGGTAGGCCAGGACGGCGCCCCGATCGGTCAGGGGCGACTGCGGTACGAACAGGTTGACGCCAAAGACATTCTCGGTGCGCTGTTGCACGTCAAAGACCTGCTCGGCCAGCGCCTGCGGGGTTTTGTAGCCGCCCGCCAGAAAGCCGAGACTGCCAGCGTCCGCCACGGCGACCACGAGGTTGGGCGTTGAGGCGCCGCCGGCCATGGGGGCCGCGAGAATCGGAATCTCCAGGTTGTTCAGTGTGAACACGGGAATCTCCTCGTTTTGTTAGAGCATTGTTCTAATGACTGGATCGGCGATCTTATGCTCGTTGCGCGCCGGGATTAATGCACGGGCATCATTTCACCCTAGCCCCGCGGTACCGGCTCCCGCATACTGACGAGTGCGCCCCGACGTCAGGAGACCCCATGTCATTTCAGGCTTACCTCACCGCGATCGAAGAGAAGACGGGGTTCACGCCGCGCGCGCTGGTCGCCCTCGCGCACGAACGTGGCCTCGACGCACCGCCCACGAAGGCCGGTGCCATCATCGACTGGCTCAAGGCCGACTACGGACTGGGTCGCGGCCACGCCATGGCCCTCGTCTATGTCATCAAAAATGGTGCGACGATCAGCGAGAAACATGTTGGCTCAGATGGCGTACACCGCGACGAGACTGTCGAGTTGTGGCTCGATGGCAAGGACGCCCGCCCGGTCTGAGCCTCGGCAGACGCAGCGCGCAGCAGTTCGCGGCCAGCGCGTGGCTTGCGGAGATGACTTCCGTCTCTGTCTCACCCGCCGTACTGCAGTGGGCTGGGCGACCTGGGCGTGCTGGCTCCGCAGCTGCTGGCCGCCGACACTGACGGCGACGTGACCGGATGCCCCTCATCCCGGTCACGGCAGGTTAACGAGAGCAGGGCCCCACCGAGGTGGGGCCCTGCTAGAAAGCTACGGGTTACGCGTTGAGCGCGGCCTGCAGTTCGAGGGTGATGGTGACCTTGTCGCCGAGCAGCATGCCGCCGGTTTCGAGGGCGGCGTTGTAGGTGAGGCCGAAGTCTTCACGGTTGACCTCGGTCTTGGCCGTGGCACCGAACTTGTAGTTTCCGTAGGGGTCTCCGCCGAAGCCGCCGAACTCGAGCTCGAAGGTGGCCGGCTTGGTGACGCCCTTGATGGTGATGTTGCCATCGACGAGGTACTCCCCCTTGACTTCGCGCACACCGGTCGACACAAAGTCGATCGTCGGGTACGTCTCGGCGTCGAAGAATTCGCCGGTGCGGAGGTGACCGTCGCGGCTGGGCTCGTTGGTGTTGATGGAGACGACCTTGGCCGAGGCGGTGACGCTCGTCTCGAGCGGGTTTTCGCCGGTCACGAAGGTCGCGTCGAAGTCTTCGAAGGTGCCCTTGACCTTGCTGATGACAATGTGGCGAATGCTGAAGCTCACCGAGCTGTGGGTCTTGTCGATTGTCCAGGACCCGGCCTTGAAGCCGGGGATGCTCGTTACGGTGGTCTCGCTCATAGAAATTCTCCTCCAGTGTGTGGGCCCAAGAATTGTCGCCCTCGGATACATGCAAGCGCATAGAAGACAGTCGTATTCCCGAGAAGACAAGAATTCATCTCCTCCTGATCGCACGTTCAGACCGGGCCTGCATGCAGGCCGACAGAATACACTCAGCGTGTCACGGGGTTCTGCGTGTTTATTGGGAGGTAGCTGTGAGCAAACGTCGGTCCCGCACGATGGCCCCGAGCATGACGGGAGTCGCGGGTGAGGGCATCCTGATTGCCGCCGGAGGCCGGGCCATCCTGCTGCAGCTGGCCAATCCGGCCATCGGCCACGGCGTGGCCGAGCACAGTCATTTCGCCGATCGACCGCTCGATCGACTGAACGGCACGCTCAGCTACGTCTACGCCATCGTCTTCGGCGATGCGGAGCTTGCTGCCACCATGGCGGCGCGGGTGAACCACGCGCACGTTCCCGTCCATTCAACCGGCACCTCACCCGGGTACAACGCGTTCACCCCCGAGCTGCAGCTCTGGGTCGCCGCGACGCTGTACGAATCGGCCACCCACCTGCACAGCCTGGTGTACGGCCCGCTCGACGAGGAGAGCGCCGACGCGGTGTACCGGGACTACTCCCACCTCGGCACCGCGCTGCAGGTGCCGCCGGAACTGTGGCCGGCCGACCGCATCGCGTTTCGCCGGTATTGGAATGAGCAACTGCGGCTGCTGAAAACGGATGCCACCACCCGTGCGGTCGCGTTCGAGCTGCTGCATTCGCGCACGGCTCCGCTCTGGTACCGGGCCGCCCTGCCGCTGGCCCGCCTCCTGACCGCCGGACTGCTACCGTCACGGGTTCGGGTGTTGTTCGAACTCCCCTGGTCCAGGCGGCGCCAGAGGCGCTTCGATCGGGTGCTGAGCGGCATCCGCGTGATCTATCCCCGCCTGCCACGGGTGCTGCGCCATTGGCCCAAGAATCATTATCTGCGCGGGCTGCGCAAATCCGCCGGGCTCACGGCAGACCCGCGCACCGCAGGGCCACACGAATCGGCCACGTCGCCGATACTGTGAGAGTCCAATGACGCAACAACAGATCCCCCACCCCGGACTCGACGGCGTTGATCGCCAGATCATCGCCGAGCTCAGCTTCGACGGGCGACTCTCGATGCGCCAACTGGCCCTGCAGGTGCACATATCCCGCACCGCTGCCCATACCCGGGTGCAGAAGCTGATCAGCCACGGCGTGATCACCGGTTTCGGCGCCCAGACCGACCGTAAGGCGCTCGGCCTCAACGTGTCGGCGCTCGTGGTCGTGAAGATCGGCGATGTGGCCTGGGGCGAGATTGCCGCGCAATTGGCCGCACTGCCCTTTGTGGAGAAAGCCCAGGCCGTGAGCGGCGACATCGACATCATCCTCACGGTGAGCGCTCCCGACCACGAACAGCTCAGCCAGGCCATTCTGCGTGATATCCACACCATGCCCGGGGTGATTTCCACCCGATCACATCTCATCCTCGACGAGATCATCGGGCATGCGCCTGGCGCAACCCCGGACGCCTGGCACTAATTCACATCTCAATCGTGCCACGTGGTCGTTGTGGGCGATCTGGTCGGCCAATCGTTCACAACTACGAAAAAGCGCAGCGCACCGCTCGAAAAAGGGCGCACCATTGCCTCATGAGCCTCAATGTCGAGAGCCGGAGCCTGACCGCCGTGCCCGCACCCCCACCCCTTCGTTTGATCGATGACACCGGTCACGCGGTCGCCGAAAGTGAGAGCGGCGGATTCACCCTGCCGGCTCTTGCGACGCTGCTCGGCCTCTACCGACAGATGGTCGTGGCCCGCCGGTTCGATGTGCAGGTCACCGCACTCACCCGGCAGGGTCGCCTCGCCACTTATCCCTCCGCGCTCGGCCAGGAAGCCTGCGAGATCGCGGCCGTCGCCTCGCTCGCCCCGCAGGACTGGCTGTTTCCGACCTACCGCGACAGCATTGCGCTGCTCACCAGGGGGGTCGAGCCCAAAGACATCCTTGCCTCGTTCCGCGGCGACTGGCACAGCGGCTACGACTATCCCAAGCACCGCATCGCCCCGCAGGCTACGCCGCTGGCCACCCAGGCGCTGCACGCCGTCGGCCTCGCCACCGCGTCGAAGCTCAAGCGTGACGACACCGTGGCGCTCACCCTGCTGGGCGACGGCGCCACGAGCGAGGGCGACGCGCACGAGGCGTTCAACTTCGCCGCCGTCTGGCAGGCTCCCGTCGTCTTCCTCGTGCAGAACAATCAGTTCGCCATCAGCGTGCCGCTCGACAAGCAGATGGCCTGCCGCACCATCGCGGACAAGGCGATCGGCTACGGCATGCCCGGCTACTACGTCGACGGCAACGACGTCGCCGCCATGTACGCCGTCGTCTCGGCGGCTATGGACCGCGCTCGCAGCGGCGGCGGCCCCACCCTGATCGAGGGCCTGACCTACCGCATCGAGGCACACACCAACTCGGATGACCCCACCCGCTATCGCAAGACCGCCGACGTCGACCTGTGGCGCAACCGCGACCCGATCGAACGCCTGGAGAAGTACCTCGTTGCGCAGGGCGCCCTCACCGCAGAGGTGCGCGCCGACATCGTGGCGGCCGCGGAGCAACTCGCCACGACCACCCGAGACTGTATGAGCGAGCAGGCCGTCATCGATCCGCTGGAACTGTTCGAGCACGTCTATTCCACTCCCCGCGCCGCCCTCGCCGAGCAGCGCGCCGTTCTGGCGGCCGAAATCGACGGCGATGCCGCCGCATCCGCTGCACTGAGCAGCGCCTCGAACGAAGAGAACAGCCGATGAGCCCGCAGCCGACCCTGGACACCGGTACGGCCGTGCGCCCGCCGGACAACCTCACCATGGCCGCCGCCCTCAACGCGGCCATTCGCGATGCGATGGTCGATGATCCTTCCATCGTGTTGTTCGGCGAAGACGTCGGCCCGCTCGGCGGCGTGTTTCGCGTCACCGACGGGCTCTACGCCGAATTCGGCGAAACCCGGGTGAGCGACTCACCGCTGGCCGAGGCGGGCATTGTGGGTACCGCGATCGGCATGGCCATGTACGGCCTGCGTCCGGTCGTCGAGATGCAGTTTGACGCATTCAGCTATCCGGCCTTTCAGCAAATCGTGTCGCACGTGGCCAAGATGCGCAACCGCACGCGCGGCAAGATCCCGCTGCCGATCGTCATTCGCATTCCGTACGCCGGCGACATCGGCGGGGTAGAACACCACTCCGATTCCTCCGAGGCCTACTGGACGGCGACGCCCGGACTGACCGTGGTAAGCCCGTCGAACCCGGCCGACGCCTATTCCATGCTGCGCGAGGCCATTGCAAGCGACGACCCGGTGATTTTCATGGAGCCGAAGAGCCGATACTGGAGCAAGGCCGAGCTGGCCCTGCCGGTGCAGACCGAGCCCCTGAACCGGGCGGTCGTGCTGCGGGAGGGCACCGATGTCACGCTCATTGCCTATGGGCCGACCGTGAAAACGGCCCTCGCCACGGCCGTGCAGGCTGTCGCGGAGGGACTCTCGATCGAGGTCATCGACCTGCGCAGCCTGTCACCGTTCGATGACGAAACGGTGGGGGCATCCGTTCGCAAGACCGGGCGGGCCGCCGTCGTGCACGAGGCAGCGCAGTTCGGCGGCTACGGCGCCGAGGTGGCCGCGCGCCTGACCGAGCGCAACTTCTTCTACCTGGCCGCACCGATTCTGCGCATCACCGGCTTCGACATTCCCTACCCGTCGCCCAAACTCGAGGAGTACTTCTTGCCGACTCCCGACCGCATTCTCTCCGCACTGTCGACCTGGGAGTGGTCCTGATGAGCCGCGAATTTCTATTGCCCGACCTGGGTGAGGGCCTGACCGAGGCGGAGATTGTGGCCTGGCTGGTCGCTCCCGGCGACACAATTGTCATCGACCAGGCCGTGGTCGAGGTGGAATCGGCCAAGTCGATCGTTGAGCTGCCGTCGCCCTACGGTGGCGTCGTGGCGAGCCTGTTCGGTGAACCCGGGCAGGTCATACACGCCGGGCAGGTTCTGCTGACGGTGGCCGACGCATCGATCGGGGCCGGTGACGTGGTGGGGGTTCCGGCCGTCGCGGCGACCGGCGCACCGTCCGAAGGCTCCGGAGCGGTCCTCGTGGGCTACGGCACCACCGAGAGTACGCGGCCGGCGCGACCGGGAGCCGCCGGTCGTTTCGGCAGCGCCGGCACGCCGAACGTTCCCAGCCCCGGGGCAGCGGATGCCCCGCCTTCGACCGAGGCGCCGGCATCCGCTTCGCCGGTCATTCTCGACCCGGCTCGCCGCTCCCCGGTTGTGTCGCCGATCGTGCGGCGACTCGCCCGCGACAATGGCTTTGACGCGAGCATGCTGGCCGGCAGCGGCGATGCCGGTAGCGGGCGCACCGCTCTCGTGCTGCGCAGCGACGTCGAGGGGTATATTCGCGCACAGACCGCGTCGTCGGCGCCGGCCTCCGACGTGGCGATGCCGCTTGCCCACTCGGCACCCACCGCCCGCAACGAGGTGAGCGCCGACATCCGCATTCCCATCTCCGGGCTGCGTAAGGCTGTCTCCCAGCGACTGAGCACGTCGCGGCGGGAAATTCCCGAGGCCACTATCTGGCTTGATGTCGATGCGACCGCCCTCTTCGCGGCCCGCGATCAGCTGCTGCATGCGACCGGTGAGCGGTTCAGCGTGACGACGCTCATCGCGCGCTTCGCCGTGGCCGGTTTGCGCCAATTTCCAGTGCTCAATTCCTCAGTCGATACCGCGAGCCAGGAAATTCTGCAGCACGGCGCGGTGAATCTCGGCATTGCCGCGCAGACCTCGCGCGGGCTGATGGTTCCCGTCATCCACGGCGCGCACGCCATGAGCACGCGGCAGTTGCGCGATTCCCTGACGGAGCTCGTGGCGCAGTCCCCGGACGGCACGTTTGCGCCGAGCGCGCTCACCGGCGGAACCTTCACCCTGAACAACTTCGGGTCTCTCGGCGTCGATGGCTCGGCCGCGATCATCAACCACCCGGAGGCGGCGATCCTCGGAATCGGACGCATGATCGAGCGGCCGTGGGTGGTCGACCACGAACTCGCGGTACGCACCGTCGTGGAACTGTCGATGGTGTTCGATCACCGTGTCTGCGATGGCGGAACCGCCGCCGGGTTTCTCACCTTTGTGGCCCGCTGCATCGAAAGCCCGGTGAGCCTGCTGGCCGATCTGTGACACCCACGGAAGAAACACCTTCGCACGGGGAGTCGAAGGCGCCATGAGGATGATCCGGGCGATACCCAGATGTCAGACGGCAGGGACGTGTGACCCGGCCCGATGAGGTCCCGTGTCGCCCAGGAACTCTGCAAGGGCGAATGACCCGGTGCGTTACCGTGGTCGAATGAGGGGAATACGCGCCGGTGACCTCCGGCCCGCGCTACGGCCGCTCCTGCTACCAGCCGGCGTCGGGATCGTGACCACCGCGGTTTACACCGTGTTGTCGGCCCTGCAATGGCACAGTTTCGCTACACCCTCCTGGGACCTTGGCATCTTCACGCAGCTGGCCCGGCAATACGCCGCGTTCGAGGCTCCGATCGTCACGATCAAGGGCGAGGGTTTCATCCTTCTCGGTGACCACTTTCATCCGCTGTTGGTACTGCTCGGACCGATTTTCGCTCTATTCCCGCACGCCTTCACCCTGTTGGTGGCGCAGAACGCACTGTTCGGGCTCGCCGCTGCGGCCCTGACCGACGGTGCCATTCGGCTGCTCGGGCCCCGAACCGGCACGCTGTTCGGGTTCGCATTTGCGTTCAGCTGGGGTCTGCAGGGTGCGGTGGAGGCGCAGTTCCACGAAATAGCATTTGCCGTACCACTGCTGGCGTTATCGCTGACCGCCTTTCTCCGCCGCAAGTGGGTGCCGTGTCTGATTTGGGCGATGCCGCTCGTGTTCGTGAAGGAGGACCTCGGACTGACCGTAGCGGCCCTCGGCATCGTGCTGGCCGTGCGCAGCCGTCGACCCCTCGGCATCTGGCTGGCCGTTTGGGGCGTGGGCTGGTTCGCGCTGGCAAGCCTGATCATTCTGCCGCTGCTCAACCCGCACGGGGCCTGGGAATATTCGAGCAGCATCGACCTGCCCGGCATTCTGGGCGACCCTGCCGCCGCGATTCAGCCGCAGAAGAGCATGACCCTGGGGCTGCTCCTGCTAGCCTCCGGAGTCATCGCGGTGCGGTCACCGCTCGCGCTCGTACTCCTCCCGACGCTCGCCTGGCGCTTTCTCTCCGACAACACGGGCTACTGGGGTCCCACCTGGCAGTACAGCGCCGTGCTCATGCCGATCGCGTTCTGCGCGGCCCTCGACGGCATCACCCTCGTGCGCACGAGTCGGCGGCGCTGGCTGCGCGGCTATGGGAGGCAGGCGGCAGCGGTGTCGATTGTTGCTGCGCTGGTGCTCGCCACGACGCTGCCACTGTTCAGATTGACGAATGTCCCGGTCAACTTTTCGACGGATCGCGCCGCTGCCGCGACCGCCGCCCTCCGGGTTGTTCCCGATGGTGCCCGGGTCGAATCAGACATCGGGCTCATGAACTATCTCGTGGAACGAACGGATGTCTATTGGCTCGGCAACAAGAATCCCCGGCCGGACTACCTCGTGATCGACCTTGCAGCCGGCGGTCTGCCTGCTGAATGGACGTCGGCGCAAATCGTGGCCGAGGCCCTGCATCCCGGGGTGACGTTCACGACGATCTATGCCGCCGGCGGTTACGAGATCGCGCGCTCAGAAAATCGGACTCGCTGACCCGCTGTGATTTTCGGGCGCGGCCCGAACGGCGGGTCCCTGGTAGACCAGGGACCCGCTCTCGCTTCGCTAGTCGTAGACAACTCTTATAAGACATCATAGTTTGCCTGAGATTTTATCGTTTTTGAGGGCGAATCGCGGTAGAATTGTGGGTGAAGGAGGCACCGCCGCCATGACCCTCACCGCCCCGCCCGCCGCAGCCGACTCCGTGCCGGATCCCGAGGTTTCTCGGGTCGCGGCAATTACCCAAGCCGGTGCGATTCTGGCTGCAGCGTTGGACGGGGTGCGGTTTGGTCACCTCGACGACACCGAAGCCATCGCGGTAATGGCAGCCCTGGAAGCTCTCGGTCGCAAGGTTGATGGGGCCAGGCTCCGAGCCACCACCGACATCGGCGCCCGTGCCGAGACCGACCTCGGCACCGGGTCGCTCGCCTACAGGAACGGATGCCGCAACCGGGTCGATTTCATCAGCCACCTCGCCGGCATCTCCGCCCGCGAAGCCAAACGGCGTCTGAAGCTTGGCGAGACCGCGGTGGAACGCACGCCGCTTGGCTTGCCGGTGCCTGCCCNCGGGCTGCCGGTGCCGGCCCGCTACCGGGTCATCGCCGCCGGCCTCAACAGCGGCGACCTCGGCATCGAGTCGGCGGAGATCATCGCCAGCACCCTGAGCGCGTTGCACGGCCGGGTCGGGCAGGACGACCTTGACCGGGTCGAACGCGCCCTCGTCGCCTCGGCGACCGGCGCCATCACCCCAGACACCGCCGGGCTACCCGGCGCGGGGATCCGCTTCGCGCCCGACCTGCTGCGGGCCCAAGCCCTGGAGTGGCAAGGGCGCCTCGACCCTGACGGCACCGCCCCCAATGACGACGCCGTCGAAGCGACAAGCACCCTCACGTTCGGGCTGCTCCGCAATGGGCTCTACCCGCTGCGCGCCGACGTCACCCCCGAGCTCCGCGGCATCATGGACACCCTGTTCGACACCTACCTGTCGGCGCGGTCGACCACACCCAGGTTTCTGCCAACCGAACTGCTCAACGGCGAACCTGGTGTGGGCACCGGCACCGGCACCGGCACTGAGCCGTTCAGCGACGAACCGTTCAGCGGCGATGACAGATTCGACGGCGACCGTCGCACCGGCGGGGAGAAACGCGCCGACATCCTCCGCACCATCTTCGAATCCGCCGCCCGCGACCCCCACACCCCGACCATGGGCGGCGCCGCCCCCACCGTCATGGTGCACATCAACGCGGTCGACCTCGAACACGGCCGCGGCGTCGGCTGGATCGACGGCGTCGACGCCCCCCTCAGCTTCCGCCGCGTCAGTGAACTCATCTGCGCCGGCGGCTACCAACAAGTACTGCTCGGCCAGAACGGCAACGTCCTCAACCTCGGCGACACACTCCGCTGCTTCACCCCCAGGCAACGCGCTGCCATTGCCGCCCGCGACGAGGGCTGCATCATCCCCGGCTGCACCATCCCGGCCCGCTGGTGCGAAGTACACCACGTCACCCCCTGGCAGCAAAACGGACCCACCAACATTGGTAACGGCACCCTTTTATGCTGGTACCACCACCACACCATCGACACCGCCGGATGGAAAATCCGCATGGTCCGAGGAAGACCCCAGATACAAGGACCACTCATCTGGGACCCCACCCAAACCTGGCGACCAGCCCGCACCCACCGCGCCAACACCAGCACCAGCACCAGCTCCCCCAGTGCTGATCCACCCTGGCGCATCTAGCATGCGTGTGCTCAAGTGCCGATCTCAATGTTCGGAAGCCAGGACTCCATCGCGCGGCGCGCTCCCAGCCCGCGGACTTGAGCCGAGTCAGCGCTTGCGACGGGCGAGGAAGGCATCCATTCGGGTGAATTTGGCGTCGGACTCGAACAGGATCGACTGGGCGACGTTGTCGACCAGCGGATGCGACGCGCGCGGCGCATGGAAAACCTCCTTGGCCAGGCGCGTCGCGAGCGGGTCCTGTGCGGCAATGCGGTCGGCCAGCGCGTGTGCGGCGGCCAGCAGGTCGTCGGGGTCGTGCACCGCGGTAACCAGGTGCACGGCCAGGCACTCCGCGGCACTCAGGATGCGCCCGGCCAGGATGATCTCCTTGGCCACTGGCTCTCCGACCAGCTCGGCCAGGCGCCAGAGCGCACCGGCGGCGGGCAGGATGCCGAGCGCTGTCTCTGGATTGCCGAGCCGGGCACTCGTTGACGCGATGCGAAAGTCGGCCGCGTAGGCGAGCTCGGCGCCGCCGCCGAGTGCCCAGCCGTCGATCGCGGCGATGACCGGCATCGGCAGCTTCGCGATGCGGGAGAACAGCCCGGAGTTTATGCCGAGCAGCGCGTCGTCGCGGCGGCGTTCGCGCAGTTGGGCGATGTCGGCGCCCGACGCGAAGACACCGTTCGCGCCGCTGATGATGAGGATGCGCGGCTGCTGCTCGAGCTCGGCGCAGATCGCGTGCAACTCCTCGATCATTCTCTGGTCGATCGCGTTGCGCACGTCGGGCCGGTTGAGCTCGACGTGCACCCGGTCGGCGCGGCGGTCGATTGTCAGGGTGGTCGGCATATTGGTCATTGCGGGACGTCTCCATTGAAGTCTGGGGTCAGATCGGCGCTGAGATTGGCACCGGGGGCAGCAACTGGAAAGACACGTTTGTAGCTGCGACCGTCGGGCAAGGTCACGGTGCGGCTGACCAGGGTGCCGCGGCGCACCTGCAGATAGATGGCCTGGGCGCTGACGCCGCGCGCGGCAGCAGCCTCAGCGACGGACAGGCCGGGAAGGCCGGTCGGAACACTGCTCGGCCGCACCGAACGCTTGCGGCCCGCTTCCAGGCGGGCGCTGATCTCATCGTCGGTGCCACCCCAGCGCCATTTGGCGGCCGGGGCCTTGAGCCCGGTCGCGTCGGCGATCTCGTCCCATGATTTCGCGGCCGTGCGGGCGTCGCGAACGGCGACGAGCGTGGCTGGGTCGTGCTCGAGCGCGCTCTGCAGGGCGCGGATGGCGCGCAGCCGTTCTAGGGGCGCGCAGTCGACATCTGCTTGCAGCGCGAGCAATCGCTCCAGTGCGGCGGTCGTTGTCGGCGACAGAAACGATCCCATGCGTGGTTCCTCACCCGTCTGCTGCCTGTTCGTGCAGCGGTGAGCCCTATCTTGCCAGACCGGATCAGGCGAGGATGACGACGGAGTGCGGGGCCAGCTGCACGGCGTTGGGCAGCCGGCCCCGCACGGCTTGGTCACCGGTCGCGAAAGACAACACGACCTCTCCCGCACCGGCGGGCACGCGCACTGACTGCGCACCGAGATTGAACAAAATCTTAGTGTTGCCACGGTGCAGCCGCAACCACCCCTCGTTCGCATCGAATGCAACGGCGATCTGGTCGAATCGGGGGTCGGTGAAATCCGGATGGGTGCGTCGCAGCACGGCCAGCTCGCGATAGAACCCGAGCAGGCGGGCATGTTCGGGTTCGGCGGCCTCGTTCCAGTCGAGTCTGGAGCGCTCGAAGGTCTGCCGATCTTGCGGGTCGGGTACCTGCGCCGGATCCCAGCCCATGCGGGCGAACTCGTTGATGCGGCCGGTGGCCGTGGCGGCGCCGAGCTCGGGTTCGGGATGCGAGGTGAAGAATTGCCACGGCGTCGTGGCTCCCCACTCTTCACCCATGAACAACATCGGCGTGTATGGTCCGAGCAGGGTCAACGCGGCCGCAATCGCGAGCTGGCCGGTATCGAGCTGCCCGCTCAGTCGGTCGCCGACGGCACGGTTCCCGATCTGGTCGTGGTTCTGGGAGGCGACGACCAGCCGCCAGGTGGGCATCCGCTCGAGGTCGATGCGGCGGCCGTGGGTGCGCTCCCGAAAGCTCGAGTACGTTCCGTCGTGAAAGAACCCGTGGGTGAGCACCTTGGCGAGGGCGCCGAGCGGTTCGAAATCGGCGTAGTAGCCGGTGGTTTCGCCGGTCAGGGCGACGTGCACGGCGTGATGAAAGTCATCACTCCACTGTGCGTCGAGGCCATAGCCGTTGGCCTCGCGCGGCGTGACGAGTCGGGGGTCGTTGAGGTCGGATTCGGCGATCAGGGTGAGGGGTCGCCCCGTTTCGACGCTCAACGCGGCGACCTCCACGGCGAGTTGCTCGAGCAGGTGGGTGGCCCTCGCATCGCGCAACGCGTGCACCGCATCGAGGCGCAGGCCATCTACGTGGTAGTCGCCGAGCCACATCAGCGCGTTGTCGAGAATGTATCGGCGCACCGGGTCGGAGTGCGGCCCGTCGAGGTTGAGCGAGGATCCCCAGGTGTTACCGGCGGCCTCGCTCAGGTACGGACCGAACTCGGGCAGGTAGTTGCCGCTAGGCCCGAGGTGGTTGTAGACGACGTCCTGAATGACGCCGATGCCGCGCTGGTGGCAGGCGTCGACAAAATTCTGATAGGCGGCGGGGCCGCCGTAGCCCTCGTGCACGGCGTACCAGAGCACGCCGTCGTAGCCCCAGTTGTGCGTGCCGTTGAAGGCATTCACCGGCAACAGTTCAACGAAATCGACCCCGATCGATTGCAGGTGATCGAGCCGGCCGGCGGCCGCTTCGAGGGTTCCCTCCGGGGTGAAGGTTCCGAGGTGCAGTTCGTAGATGATGGCGCCGGCGAGCTGGCGGCCGGTCCAGTTCGTGTCGTGCCAGACATGGGCGGAGGCGTCGAAGGTACGTGACAGGGCGTGCACCCCGGCGGGCTGGCGCCGTGATCTCGGGTCGGCGAACGGCCCGCGCCCATCGACGATGAACCCATAGTCCACGTCGCCGGTGCCGGCGACGCCGAGGCGAGCGGATGCCGGCAGCTCCCACCACCCGTCATCCCGCGCCACCAGCTCGAGCCTGTCCTGGCCCAATTGCGCCTGCACCGCCCGCGCGTCGGGCGCCCAGACGGAAAATTCCTGATCGTTCATGCGTGTCGTCCCGTGGGGGTGGGTAGGGCTGTTCGGTCATCGGCGGCCACCAACAGCGCCACCGGGTAACGCGCGAGCAGGTCGCCGACACGCAGAATCGGGCCATCGAAGCTCTCCTGCGTGAGCACATCGATGTAGCTGCGGCCGGCCACGGCGATCGTCGTGTCGCCCCAGCCGCCAGCAGTCAGCAACCCGATCGGCAGCCGCGTAGCCAGCGTGATCGCTCCCCCGCGGTCGAATGCCACGACGTGACCCGCGGCCGCCCCGAATGCGGGTACCGGGGCGTAGCGGGTGAAGCTATCTGGCCGGTCGCGGCGCAGCCGCAGGGCACGAGACGTGACCAGCAACTTGGCCGCGCCGCTCTCGTCGATGGAAGGGAGCCATCCGCTGTCGATGCGGGTCAGCAGCTCGCGGCGCAGCTCGTAGTCGATCGGCCGACGGTTGTCGGGATCCACGAGCGAGGTCTCCCACAGCTCACTCCCCTGATATACGTCGGGAACTCCCGGCATGGTCAGCTGCATCAGCTTGAGCGAGAGCGAATTACTCCAGCCGGCGTGTTGCACGCGCGTGACCAGGCCGGTGACGAGGTCGCGGGTCGACCCCGACTGGACGGCGGAAGTGACAAGCTCGTCGAGGGCCGCTTCGAAATCGACGTTCGGCTGCGTCCAGGTGGTCGAGGTCCCGGCTTCCCGGGCCGCTTTGAGGGCGTAGGCCGCGAGCCGCTCCCGGCTGGCCGGCCAGGCACCGACGATCGCCTGCCAGAGCAGGTTCTCGAAGGGGGCATCTGCGAGCGGGTGCCCCGCCCGGAGCTGCTCGAACCCGGCCTCCCACTCGGCGGGTATCTCGGCGAGCACCGCAATGCGCGCGCGCACGTCTTCGCCACGTTTGGTGTCGTGGGTCGACAGGGTCGTCATCGAGCGCGGAAAAGCCGCCTCGCGCGTGCGTTGTCGGTCATGAAAGTCTGCGACCGATACGGCAAACTCGTCGGGATCGGCACCGACCTCATTGAGCGAGGTCAGCCGGCTGAACCGGTAATAGGCGCAATCTTCGACACCCTTGGCCATGACCATGCCCGAGGTCTGTTGAAAGCGCACGGCCGCCGGATGCCCCGGGTCGCCCAGCAGGGGCAGCAGCCGGTCGATCTCGACCTGCAGGTCGGGGCGGTGCGCTGTCGACCACCGCGCCGCCGCCTGCAGGTTGTCCCCGCCCACGGGCAGGTAGGAGCGGTACACCGGAAACCAGGCCAGCAGGTCGGCCACGGCGTCGGCGGTGTCGCCGACGCTATGATCGTCGTTCTGCACGAGACGTGAGATTCGCAGCACCTCGGAGCGCAGAATGCCGTCGGCCACCGCGCGCTTGTTGCGGTAGACCAGGTCGGCCCACGCGGGGGCGTCGCCGCCGTGCAGCCGTGCCTCGAGGGCATCGAGGGCGTTTTGGCCGGCCGGATCGACAAGTACCCGGTCGACGTCGGCGAGGGCGTCGTATCCGGTGGTGCCGGCCGCCGCCCAACTCGTTGGTAACTGCTCACGCCCCTCAAGAATTTTTTCAACCAGCACGTAGGTGCCCGTGGTGGCCCGGCGAAGCACGTCGAGGTAGCCGGCCGGGTCGGCGAGGCCGTCGGGGTGGTCGACCCGCAACCCCTGGACAAGACCGTCTCGCACCCAGCGCAAAATTTCTCGGTGCGACTCGTCAAACACCCACGGCACCTCGACGCGGATGCCGGCCAGGCTGTTCACGGCGAAGAACCGGCGATAGTTCAACTCGGCGTCGGCCCGCCGCCAGTTCACGAGTTCGTAGTGCTGCCGATCATGCACGTCGGCCGGGCTGGCACCGTCGTCGGCGGTTCCGGTAGCCAGCGGAAAGCGATTGTCGAAGTAGTGAAGCTCGCCGTCGACGAGTTCAAGCCGGTCGAGCGCGCCACGGACAGTGCCGCCTTCATCGTCACCGGATTCCGGGTCACCGAGGACGGGGATGCGAATCTTGCCGTGGCCGAACGCCCAGTCCACGTCGAAGGCCTCGGCATAGCGGGACTGCTCGCCGTTCTGCAGCAGATCCCACCACCACGCGTTGTGCGCCGGGGTCGCGACCCCCACATGGTTCGGAACGATGTCGACGAGTATGCCCCGGCCGGCCTGGTGCGCCGCCGTCGCCAGCCGGTCCAGGGCATCCGCCCCGCCCCGCGCGGGGTCGACCAGGGAGTGGTCGACGACGTCGTAACCGTGATCCGATCCGGCTTCGGCTTTGAGCAGCGGCGACAGGTAGACCCAGTCGGCGCCGAGATCGCGAAGATAGCCGACGATGTTCGCGGCCGCATCGAGGTCGAAGCCGGCCGTGATCTGCAGGCGATAGGTCGACAGCGGCCCGGCTACGGGCCCCGTCGCCGATCGGTGTGTGTCGAAGGTCACCGGTCCGGCCTTCAGCTGCGACCGGGCAGGGTGATGAGCCCGGTGGTAACGGCCAGCGAAGCCGCCACGGAGTGATCCGGCGCTATTTCGGGTTCCTGATACGCGCGTAATACTACGAGCGAACGGCCGACCACCGTCTGAATCGCCCCGGCCGGGTGGGCAATGGAATCGGCACCCACGCCCGCAGTATCAACCACAATCTCCCAGGCCGGGGCGTACTCGTCGGGCGGGAGCACGAAGTCGACATCCTCGGCGTCTGCGTTGAACAAGAGCAGAAAATTGACATCAGTGACGTCGTGGCCGCGCACGTCCCGCTCGCGGATTCCGGCTCCGTTGAGAAACTTGGCGACCGTGCGGGCAAGGTTGGCGTCCCAGTCTTCTGACGCCATCGGCTCACCGTCGGTGTTCAGCCAGACGATGTCGGGCAGCGATTCCCCTGCCACCCGCTTGCCGGGGCGCCCATCGAAGAACCGGCTGCGCCGGAACGTCGGGTGCTCCTTGCGCAGGCGGGAAACGGCCGCCGTGAATTCGATCAGCGGACCATCCGCTTCATCCCAGTGCACCCAGCTCAGTTCGGAATCCTGGGCGTAGGTGTTGTTGTTCCCCAGCTGGGTGCGGCCGAGTTCGTCGCCGTGCAGCAGCATCGGTACCCCCTGCGAGAGCAGCAGGGTAGCGATGAAATTGCGTGCCTGCCGGGCGCGCAGGCTGCGAATGTCGGGATCGTCAGTGGCACCCTCAGCGCCGGAGTTCCACGACCGGTTGTGCGACTCGCCGTCTTTGTTGTCTTCACCGTTGGCCTCATTGTGCTTCTCGTTGTAGGAGACCAGATCGGCGATCGTGAAGCCGTCGTGAGCGGTGACGAAGTTGATCGAGGCCATCGGCCGGCGCCCGGAGTGCTCGTAGAGGTCGGCCGAGCCGGCGATGCGGGAGGCGAACTCGCCGAGTGTCGAGGGCTCGCCGCGCCAGAAATCCCGCACGGTGTCGCGGTACTGGCCGTTCCACTCCGACCACTGCGAGGGAAAATTACCCACTTGGTAGCCGCCGGGCCCCACGTCCCACGGCTCGGCGATGAGCTTGACCTGCGAGACGATCGGGTCCTGCTGCACGAGCTCGAAGAAGGTGGAGAGCTTGTCGACGTCATACAGGTCGCGGGCCAGGGCGGAGGCCAGATCAAACCGAAAGCCGTCGACGTGCATCTCAGTGACCCAGTACCGCAGAGAGTCCATGATGAGCTGAAGCACGTGCGGGTGGCGCACATTGAGGGTGTTTCCGGTACCGGTGTAGTCCATGTAATAGCGCTTATCGTCGTCCATGAGACGGTAGTAGGCCTCATTGTCGATCCCCTTGAACGACAGGGTTGGCCCCATATGATCGCCCTCGGCGGTGTGGTTGTAGACCACATCGAGAATGACTTCGATGCCAGCGGCGTGCAGGCTGCGCACCATTCCCTTGAATTCCTGCACCTGTTGGCCCAGGTCACCGGTCGATGAATATGCGTTGTGCGGCGCGAAGAATCCGATGGTGTTGTAGCCCCAGTAGTTATTGAGGCCCTGCTCCATCAAAGTGCCGTCGTTGACGAACTGGTGCACCGGCATCAGCTCGATGGCGGTCACGCCGAGCTTTTGCAAGTGATCGATGACCGACGGGTGCGCCAGCCCGGCGTACGTGCCACGTTGGGATTCGGGCACCAACTCTTGCAGCCGGGTGAGTCCCTTGACGTGGGCCTCGTAGATGAACGACGAACTGTATGGAGTGCGCAGAGACCGGTCGTCGGTCCAGTCGAAGAATGGGTTCACGACCACACCGAGCATGACGTGCGCGGCGGAATCTTCGTTGTTGGGCGCGTCGGGGTCATCGAAGTCGTAGCAGAACAGCGACGGATCCCAGTCGATAGCTCCGGTGGTCGCCTTGGCGTAGGGGTCGAGCAGCAGCTTGTTCGGGTTGGCCCGGTTGCCTGCCGCCGGGTTGTAGTCGCCGTGCACCCGATAGCCGTAGCGCTGGCCCGGTTGTACGAGCGGCAGATAGCAGTGCCAGATAAAAGCGGATGACTCCCGCACCTCCACCCGCGTCTCACGGCCGTCGTCGTCGATAAGACACAGTTCGACGCGTTGGGCGGCTTCGCTGAACAGGGCGAAGTTGGTACCGCTCCCGTCAAACGTTGCCCCGAGGGGGTAGGTGGTTCCGGGCCAGGTTTCCATGAGTCTCCTCGGGACGAAGATGGGACACGGTCGCGTGCGAGGGCAGCGACAGGGCAGCGCGCAAACGCATGACCGGATACCGCTTTGAGAATACGCTACAGGCATCCGGTCACCGGGGCCCTCCCAGCCGGCTTAGCCGAGCTGCTCGCGCACTAGTGGCGCCACCCGGGTGCCGTAGAGCTCGATGCTGTTCATGAGCTTCTCGTGCGGCAGGGTGCCGATGCTGTATTTCAGGTCGAAGCGGGACAAGCCCAGTCCCTTGACGACGGTGGCAATCTTGGTGGCGACCGTCTCGGGCGAGCCGACGAAGACAGCGCCATCGGGGCCGGCATCCTGCTCGAAGCGTTCCCGCGTGGCGGGGCCCCAACCGCGTTCTTGACCGATGCGGTTCTGCATGGCCTCGTAGTGCGGCCACATTTCCTCGCGCGCCTGGGCATCCGTCGCGGCGACATAGCCGGGCGAGTGCTCCCCGATCGACAGCGTGGGCTTTTCGAACTGTGCCAGGGCGCGGTGATACAGGTCTACAAGGGGTGCGAATGCGAGCGGGGCGCCTCCGATGATGGCGAGCATGAGGGGCATGCCGTAGTGCGCGGCGCGGATGACCGATTCGGGGCTGCCACCGACACCGATCCAAGTCTTGATCGAACCGGATTCGGTTGGTGGAAACACCGTTTGGTTGTTCAACCCTGGCCGGGTCTGTCCCGTCCAGGTCACCGGCGCTTCTTTCAGCAACTCGGTGAACAGCTCCAGTTTCTCTTCAAACAATTGCTCGTAGTCGCCCAGGTCGAGGCCGAAGAGGGAAAAGGACTCGGTGAACGAGCCACGCCCCAGGATGACCTCCGCCCGCCCGCTCGACACGGCGTCGAGGGTCGCGAATCGCTGATATACCCGCACCGGGTCGTCGGAGCTGAGCACGGTCACGGCTGAGCCCAGTCGAATCTGGCTGGTCTGGCCGGCAATGGCCGCGAGCACAACTTCAGGAGCGGAGACGGCGAAATCAGCGCGGTGGTGCTCTCCGATACCGAAGAAGTCCAGGCCCACCTGATCGGCCAAAACGGCCTCTGCCACGACGTTGCGCAGCACCTGCGGCTGATCGAGCGGTTGCCCGTCGCCGTCGAACGTGACGTCTCCGAAGGTATCGAGTCCCAGTTCAAGTTTGTACGTCACGCGGTTACGGCCTCTCACAGCAATAGACTTCTCTATGCAAAAGCATATAGCGCTGCAACCGCGGCCAGACATTGGCTATTCCATCAACCTCGACTTGCCTGGCGAACAGAACCGGTCCGTCGGCATGAGCCACCAGAATAGAGCCACGTACCGGCCCGGTACCCGACGACTGGAGACCACCATGACTGAATCCGCCCTGATCACCGCCTGGGGAAAAGCACGGGGGCACATCATTGCCGCTCAGGCAGCGCCCACGTTCTTGTTGACGGCCGTCATCGGCTTTCTCGCTGTGGGACTGGCCACCGCCGACCCGGCGGTGCGCATTGCCACGGCCGGCATTCTGCTCGCATCGGGCATTCTGGGGGCACTGGCCCAAATCGCCGCTGCGAACGAAGGACTCGCCGTCATTGCCGACCTGCGCGCTCTCGACCAGCCCAGTGCACTTGCCCAATGCATCGTAGCCATGGGAAAGTGGGTCAACGTCGTACGATTTCTCACGCCGGCGATCTTCGTCGTCGTGTATGTCGCGCTCCTGGCGGCACTCTTTCTCGGCGCGCGCTGAGCGAGCACGGATCGGATGGCGATCGGCCCGACCGGTCAGGACGGACTGACCAGCCGACGTTCGCGGCGTGCGCGCCACCCGGCCGAGGCTCGCGCGAGAATGCGCTTGAGGAACGCGCCAAGCCGACGGGCTGAGGAGAATTCTGTTCCGAGCACGGCCAGGCCCAGAAAGACGATAAGTCAGCCAGGACCCGGCAAGGGAATCAGAATGACGCCGACTGCGACAATGATCGTGCCGAGCAGACCGACGCCAAGGCGATAGGCGAAAAGTAGGCAGGGATGCCAGTCAGCCCAGGCGCGAGCGCTTCGGAGGGCACGACGCACCGGATGCCGGGGGTCGTTGCCGCTGGCAATATCGCCGGACAGGTGCTCAAACATTCACGCGACCTAAGGTAAATTTCTGGGAAGTCGCTGCCGAATAGCGTCTGTGGCAAAGTCGCTGGTGGCGAGTACCACACGCTATCCGTCAGCCGCACTATCCGGCAGCGTCACTATCCGGCAGGCGCACTATCCGGCGCGGCATCGAGGTAATACCACTGCCGGTCGACCTTGCGAAAGCGGCTGATCTCGTGCTGCTGCCCCGGTATGCCCCCTTCACGATAGTGGGCTATGAATTCCACGACGCCTTCTTCGTCAAGAAGGCCGCCATGTTCAGTACGTACGATATCAAGCCGTCGCCATGTTAGCTGCGCGTCCAGTTCGAGCGATCCCGGCCTAGTGAGCGGATGCCACGTGTTCAGCAGGTACTGCGCATTGCCGCAGCAAAAGGCGCTGTACCGCGACCGCATGAGCCATTCGGCCGTGGCCGGTACGGTGGTACCGCTATGGAATCGGCCACAGCAGGCGGAATAGGTTTCCCCGCTCAGGCAGGGACACCGCTCGTCCTGGGCAATCATGTTTAGTGGCGCAGATTGCGTGACGTCGTCGGCTTTCTATTTAGCCTGTGCGTTGGCGAAGGCCTCGCGTACGGTGCCAGAGATGCGCCCGCGGTCGGATACCTGTATACCGTTCGTGGCAGCCCACGCGCGGATGGCTTGCAATTCGGCCCGATCTGAACCGGCGGAACTGGCAACGCGCGGCTTGGCGGGCACATAACCCACTCGACGTGAAACATTCGTATACGGTTTCATTGCAGCTCGAAATGCAGCAAGATTCTCTGCGGACAGATCGATCTCATATGAGTCGCCTTCAAAGGCAAAGGAAACTGTCGCTCCGTCGCCATTCTCGATAACGGCGCCGTTGAGGTCGTCAAGTAGTTGAACCGTGGTCTTCTTCATTCTGGGATTCTCCAATGAGGGATCGAATATATTCGGGATGGATACATTCGCGGCGTGGCATTACCACTAACGAATTATCGCTGCCCGACTCCCTTTCCGATACCCGCCGCGCAATATTTCTTCTGCAATCATTCCCTTGCGCTATGGATCAAGAGCACAGTCGGCCGGTTGCAGGTCGCCGTCTGCCGTGGCGCAGGTCATGGCGACGTTTTCATAATATTCAACAAGAACGCCAGACCAGAAGAAGGCAGGCCAGAGAAAGCGTCAGCGAAAACAATAAAAAAAATAGCCCCGACGATGTCGGGGCTATTTCCTATCTGGTGGATCCGAGGGGATTCGAACCCCTGACCCCCTGCATGCCATGCAGGTGCGCTACCAGCTGCGCCACGGACCCAGATTGCTGTTCCGGATTTCTCCGAAACAACTTTGTTAGCTTACAACACAGAATGCTATCTGCGAAACCAAAGCTACTCCGCGACCTCTTCCGCGACCTCTTCTGCCGCCACCGTGGCGGGAATCCCGGTCGGGATTACCGGGCAATCTTTCCAGAGGCGCTCCAGGGAGTAATACTGGCGCTCCTCTTCGTGGAAGACGTGCACGACCAGGTCACCGAAGTCAACGAGAACCCAGCGGCCGGCAGCGCGACCCTCACGACGCAGCGGCTTGTGACCGGCCTCGATCAGCTTGTCCTCGATCTCACCGGCGATGGCAACGACGTTGCGCTCCGAGCGACCGGTGACGATGAAGAAGATATCGGCCAGGGGAAGCGGGTTCGAGACGTCGAGGGCAACCAGATCTTCCCCTCCCTTCGAGTCGGCGGCGGCGACGGCGATGGTGAGTAGCTCGAGGGCGTGAGGTGAGGTGGTCATGAATGAATCCTTGAGATTGTGCCGCGAGGCGAGAATGCACCCGTAGCGATGATGGGGGGAACGAAAGAAGGCGAGCTGCACGGGCGCGCGAAGCGGGAGCGAAGTGGCCGCGCATGGCGCGCCACTAGAAAATACCCAACAGGTAACCGGTCACGAAGAGCGCTAGAACACCGACGGCCAGGGCGGCCGTCGTGATAACCAGGACTATCGGAAGCGAGGCGTGCTGTTTCTTGGGCGGGGTCAACATGTCCCGCGTGGAAGCATGAGTGCTGACGGCGCGACTTGCGCTGACCGGGGCCGAGTCCCCGCCGAGTTGATCGGCGTCGAGTTGGTCCATCATGTGGTCCATTTCCGACGAATCGAACAGATTCGGGTGGGCGCCGGTCGAGCCGAGACTGCGCGGCAGGTCGAACGACCCGGTGATCATGATCTCGCCCGTATTGGAAATCGGACTGACGCTGTTGCCCTGGTGGGGAATCGCCGGCAAGATGAGCGCGTTGGTGGTCGTGGGAATGCCACCGGCCCCGATACCGCGATTGATCAGTTCGTCGAGGGATTGGTCGGGCTGTGCCATCTCGGCCTGCGCGCCATCCGCGTCGACCGACCAGTGCCCGATGGGTGGTGTCCAATCGGTTTTAGAGCTTGCGCTCACGACCGGTTCGGCGTGCATCTGCTCGGGTTCGGCGATGTCCGCGGCGGGTTCTCTCGGCTCGGCTTCGATCAGCTCGGCTTCGACCAGCTCAGCATCGACCGCTTGGTGTTCTGAAGACGGCAAATCCGACGTGCTGGCCGCTTCTTCTTCCCCGCGTTGGTGTGCAGCGCGCAATTCCCGCCGGCTCAGGATGCGCGACGCTGGACCCGACTGGTTGTTTTTGGCTGGAGCGGGCGCCGTTTTGGCGCTGGCTGCGGCGGCAGCTGTGGACTCGTCCGAACTTTCGACGATGTCATTCCGACTCGATCGTCGCGATGAAGCGCTGCCGGCCGGTGCGCGACGAAGCGCTGCCGGCGCCAGCTCCGGAACATCGAGGGACGGAATTCCATCCTGCGCGGCGGCGATTTCGGCGCCCTGGTCGCGGGCGAGTTCACGCGCCTGACGTCGGCTGAGCGGCTGAGAGTCTCCCACCGTCATGCCACGCTCCGATACAGATGATGCTTTGAGATGTACTGGACAACCCCGTCGGGGACCAGATACCAGACCGGGAAACCCCGATTGACGCGTGCCCGGCAGTCAGTGGACGAAATAGCCAGTGCCGGCACCTCCAGTAAGCTTACGTCCTGGTTCGGTAAACCCGAAACGCTCAGCTCATGACCCGGGCGACTCACAGCGACGAAGTGTGCCAACTGCCAGAGCTCCCGCACGTCTTTCCACCCGAGGATCTGCGTGATCGCATCCGCGCCGGTAATGAAGAACAACTCAGCGTCGGGGCGTTCTTCGTGCAGGTCGCGCAGCGTGTCGATGGTGTAGGTGGGCCCAACCCGGTCAATATCGACCCGACTCACGGTGAAGCGCGGATTGGAAGCGGTCGCGATTACTGTCATCAGGTAGCGGTGCTCCCCGCGGGTCACTCCGCTCTTCTGCCAGGGCTCTCCGGTTGGCACGAAGACAACCTCGTCGAGGTCGAAACTCTGCGCGACCTCACTGGCAGCCACGAGGTGACCGTGGTGGATGGGGTCGAACGTTCCGCCCATCACGCCGATGCGCGGACGACGAACTGTCACGTTAAGATCAGGCTTCTAGTGGCCACCGGTGCTGGAGGCTCCAGCGTGTCCGCCGTGCGCGGCGGCGTAGGCATTAGCCTTGGCGCTGTGGCGATTGGCGACATCGCGAAAGCTCCACACCACGACGCCGAGGGCCAGAAACAGCACGGCCGCCACCAGCGGGTACGCGATAATCGGCAACGGCAGGGCGACGTGCCCGACCTCGGTCAGTACGGCACTCACAAAAGACATCGGTTCTCCATTCACGGGCCGCGCCCGTCAGGCACGGCTTGAGGTGGCTGCGACAGGTCGCGGGCCTGGCGACTCACGCCGTCGATTTATTCTAGCCGGACCTGCGCATCTGACCCGAACTACGCGCGCACCTGTCCCGTGCCGCGCACGATCCACTTTGTGCTGGTCAGCTCGGGCAAACCCATCGGTCCACGAGCGTGCAGCTTCTGAGTGGAAATGCCCACCTCAGCGCCGAAGCCGAACTCGCCGCCGTCGGTGAAGCGGGTGGAGGTATTGACCATGACCGCGGCAGAATCGACTTCGTTTAAAAACCGTTCCGCGTTCTGCAAATCGTTCGTGATGATCGACTCGGTGTGCCCGGTGGAGTAGCGGCGAATGTGGGCGATGGCCTCATCGAGCGAGTCAACGATAGCGACCGAGATGTCGAGGCTCATGTATTCGGTCGCCCAGTCCTCGTCGGTCGCCGGAATAGCGTCGGGGTACAGCGCGCGGGTGCGGGCATCCGCATGGATGGAGACACCGGATTCCGCGAGCCTGGCAAGCACGTCAGGCAGTAGCCGTTCGGCGGCACTGCGGTGTACCAGCAGCGTTTCGAGAGCGTTGCAGACGCTCGGACGGTGCGTCTTGGAGTTGTGCACGATGTCGATCGCCCACTCTTTGGTCGCCGTCTCGTCGAGGAAGACGTGCACAACTCCCGCACCGGTCTCGATGACCGGCACCTGGGACTCCCTGACCACGGTCTGAATGAGGTTGGCGCTGCCGCGAGGAATGAGCACGTCCACGTACCCGCGAGCCTTCATGAGTTCGGTGGCGCCGGCCCGGCCAAAGGGGTCGATGGTCTGCACCGAGTCGGCGTTGAGTCCGGCGGCGGCGATGGCCACCTGTAGGAGATCGATGAGCACCCGGTTGCTGTTCTCGGCTGCGGAGCCGCCACGGAGTACGACGGCGTTGCCGCTCTTCAGGGCGAGCGCGGCGAGGTCCACGGTGACGTTGGGGCGAGCCTCATAGATGACACCGATAACGCCGAACGGAACGCGCACCTGGCTGATCTTGATGCCGTTGGGCAAGCTGCTGCCTCGCACGACCTCGCCGACCGGGTCAGTGAGCAGGGCTATCTGGTCGACCGAGTCGGCGAGGGCCGCTATGCGGGGCGCATCGAGCTTCAAGCGATCGAGTAATCCGGGGGCGAGACCGTTGGTGGCTGCGGCAGCGAGGTCGGCCTGGTTGGCCACGACGATCTGCTCGACGTGGTCGCGCAACGACTGGGCAATCAGTTTGAGCGCTGTGTTCTTGACCTCTGTCGGCGCCGAGGCGAGCGACTGGGACGCGGTGCGAGCGGCCTTCAGGGTCGGCGTGAGCTGGTCTACATCGTTCAAAGACTGCAACATGGGCCTAGTTTACGGGAGGCGGTGCTGGGAGACTGTCGGGTTTGCTCAGGAGATACGCGGTGTTGCCGGCGCGATCCGGGGTTCAAACCAGGTTCCGACCGGTTCGCCGCGTAGCGCCTCGGCCACCAGGCCGGTCGCCGTGACGAGCACAGCAGTTCCGGCCTGGGCCGCAATGCGCGCCGCTGTCACCTTGGTGCTGGCTCCTCCGGTGCCGACACCATTGACGGTTGTTGCGCCGAATTCCATTCCGACCAACGGATCACCGGAAGCAACAAGGCTGATTCGCTCGGCCCCGGGTTGATCCGGCGGGCAGGTGTACAGGGCGTCGACATCACTGAGGAGCACGAGCAGGTCGGCGCCAATCAGCGTGGCGACGAGGGCCGCCAACCGGTCGTTGTCGCCAAATCGGATCTCGTGGGTGGCGACCGTGTCGTTTTCGTTGACGATCGGAAGAATACGCAACGCCATCAGACGTTCCATGGCACGCTGTGCGTTGCCGCGGTGGGTGGCATTGTCGAGGTCACTCGCTGTGAGCAGTACCTGGCCGGCCACGATGTCGTACCGGTCGAGGCTGTCCTGATACCGAAAGATCAACAGATTCTGACCAACGGATGCCGCCGCCTGCTGCGTGGCCAGGTCGGTCGGGCGTTCCTGCAGTTGCAGGTACGGCATACCGATCGCGATCGCACCCGATGAGACCAGGACCACTTCAGCGCCTCGAGCATGAGCCGCGGCCAAGGCATCAACGAGTGGCGCAATTTGACCGGAATTCTCTCCGCTGATCGAGGACGAGCCCACCTTGACCACGATGCGCGCCGCCGAACGAACGACCTGCTGCGAGTGCGCCCTCATCGGACGGTGATTCTTCGGCTGAGGACTCTCACACTGAAGCTGTTCACTACGCGCAACCCCACATGCAACTGGCCTTCCGGCGTGAATTGTGACCACGCAGCGCGCAACCAAAAAATAGTTTAGCGCAGCGGACCAGCGCACCGGTTCAGAGCAGGGCGCGCCGTTCCACGCTGGCTGTCGGCTCGAACCAGGTGCCCACGTGCTCGCCGCGCAGGGCCGCGGCGGCCAGTTCGGTCGAGGTGACCAGAACGGCGGTGCCAGCCTTGGTGGCGAGTCGTGCGGCGACTACCTTGGTGCTCGCTCCCCCGGTGCCGACACCGGTTGCTCCACTCGAGCTGAATTCAAAACCATCGAGCGGGTCATCCGCGGCGATAAAGTCGAGCTTCTCCGCACCAGGCAGGTGCGGCGGCTTGGTGTAGAGCGCGTCAACGTCGCTGAGCATGATCAGCAGGTCGGCGTGGATGAGGGTCGCCACGAGCGCGGCGAGGCGGTCGTTACTGCCGAACCGCAAACCGTAGACGGCGACGGTGTCGTTCTCGTTGACGACGGGCAGAATACGCAGATCGAGCAGGCGTTCGAGTGCGCGACGCGTGTTGCTGCGGTGGGGTTCGTTGAGGGCGTCGCCCTCGGTCAACAGCACCGTGCCGGCCGCGATGCCGTAGCGGTCCAGGCTCTCCTGGTAGCGAAAAATCAACACGTTCTGCCCCACAGCGGCGGCCGCCTGCTGAGTGGCGACGTCGCTGGGGCGCTTGTCGAGGTTGAGAAACGGCATACCGGTCGCGACAGCGCCCGAGGAGATCAGCACGACCTCGGTACCGCGACCGTAGGCCTCGGCCAGGGCGTCAACGAGTGGCGTGATCTGGTCGGAGTTCGCGCCGCTGATCGACGACGATCCAACCTTCACGACGACGCGTTTGGCGCCCGCTACGTTGTCTCTGGCTAAGCCACTCACTTCGGAACTTCCTCCGCCGTGTCGACCTCGTTGCCGTTGTCGCTGCTGCTGTCGACCTCGGTCTCGGCTTCAGTACCGGTCTCGGCCTCGTCAGCCGAGGCGGTGTCGGCGGGAGCAACTCCCCCGTTGACCGTCAACTCGACGTCGGCGAGGCGCACGTCTTCGTTGTATTCCTCTTCACCGGTCTGCCACATGCCGGCTTCACGCTCACGAATGAGTTCGGCGCGAGCCGACGATTTGGCGTCCATCCGGCCGAAGTATTCTTCGCGGCGTTCGTTACTCGTGCGGCGCTTGGGCTCATCGAGGCGGGAATCGGTTCCGCGCGGGGCGGTGATGAGCTCTGCGGTTGACGTGAGAGTGGGCTCCCAGTCGAAAACGACACCGTGGCCTGGGCCGATGATGACGGTCGAGCCCGCGATGGCACCCGACTTGTACAACTCGTTCTCGATACCGAGTTTGGCGAGCCGGTCGGCGAGGAAGCCGACGGCCTCGTCGTTGGTGAAGTCGGTTTGCTGAATCCAGCGTTCCGGCTTCGTGCCCAGAATGCGGTAAATGTTGCCGAAGGTGCCACCCTCGACTTTAATGACGAAACCACCCTCGTCGACGGCCTTCGGACGGATGATGATGCGCGGCTTCTGCGCCTCGGCTGCGGCAGCCTCGGCGCGGCCCCGTTCCACAACTTCCGCGAGGGCGTAGTTGAGCTGCTTGAGGCCTTCGTGGGTGACGCTGGAGATCTCGAACACGCGGTAGCCGCGGGCTTCCAGATCGGCCTTGACGAACGCGGCAAGCTCGCGGCCTTCCGGCACGTCGATCTTGTTCAGGGCGATCAGCTGGGAACGCTGCAGCAGCGGTTTCTGGCCGTCGGGTACCGGGTAGGCGTCGAGTTCGCCGAGAATGACGTCGAGGTCGCTGATCGGATCGCGGCCGGGCTCGAGCGTAGCGCAGTCCAACACGTGCAGCAGCGCGGTGCAGCGCTCGACGTGGCGGAGAAACTCGAGACCGAGGCCCTTGCCCTCACTCGCACCCTCGATCAGGCCGGGCACGTCGGCAATGGTGTAACGCGACTCACCGGACTCGACGACGCCGAGGTTGGGGTGCAGCGTAGTGAAGGGGTAGTCGGCGATCTTGGGCCGGGCTGCGCTCATGGCGGCGATCAGGCTGGACTTGCCAGCGGAGGGATACCCGACAAGCGCGACATCCGCGACGGTCTTGAGTTCGAGGTAGACGTCACCTTCCCAGCCGAGCGTGCCGAGCAACGCGAAGCCGGGAGCCTTGCGCTTGGTTGAGGCGAGGGCAGCGTTGCCGAGCCCGCCCTGGCCGCCGGGTGCGACGATGAGGCGCAGGCCGGGTTCGTTCATGTCGAGGAGCTGGTTGCCCTCCACGTCCTTGACCACGGTGCCGATGGGAACCATGAGCTCGCGCATATCGCCGTTGTGGCCGTTGCGGTGGTCGCCCATGCCGGGGCCGCCGTTATCGGAGCTGCGGTGCGGTGAACGGTGGTAACCGAGCAGGGTGGTCGTACTCGGGTCGGCGACGAGCACGAGATCTCCGCCGCCGCCGCCGTTACCGCCATCGGGGCCGGCGAGTGGTTTGAACTTCTCGCGCTTGACCGAAACGCATCCGTTTCCTCCATTGCCCGCTCGTAAATGCAGCGTCACGTGGTCAACGAATGTGGCCATGGAGTGCCCCTTTCAGGTGGCGCAAGAAATGCTTCAAAACACGGTGCTATGAAACGGATGCGGTCGGACCGCTGGTTGATGCAAAAAACTTTCGACGAACAAACACGTCAGGGCGGACCGAAGCCCGCCCTGACGCTGTGCTAAATGCTGTACTGCGACGACCTACTCGGCTGCCACCACGATGTTAATGACCTTGCGGCCACCCTTGGCGCCGAACTGCACGGAGCCAGCTTCCAGGGCGAAGAGCGTGTCGTCGCCGCCACGGCCGACGTTGACTCCGGGGTGGAAGTGCGTGCCGCGCTGACGAACGATGATCTCGCCCGCGCCGACAACCTGACCGCCGAAGCGCTTTACGCCGAGGCGCTGGGCGTTCGAGTCACGACCGTTGCGAGTGGAACTCGCACCTTTTTTGTGTGCCATCTGTCTATCTCCTCAGGCCTAGGCGATGCCGGTAACCTGAACGCGAGTGAGCTCCTGACGGTGCCCCTGACGCTTCTTGTACCCGGTCTTGTTCTTGAACTTCTGGATGACGATCTTCGGGCCGCGAAGGTTGTTCAAAACCTCGGCGGTGACCTTGATCTTGGCCAGTGACGTCGAGTCAGAGGTGATCTTGTCGCCGTCGACGAGAAGCACGGCGGCCAGCTCGACGTTGCCGTCCTTGTCAGCCTTGATTCGGTCCATCGTCACGATGGTACCGACCTCTACCTTCTCCTGCCGCCCTCCGGCGCGCACAACTGCGTAAACCACTTTACGTACCAATCTCTGGGGAGCCCGAGGCTCCGAATCTGAAAATTCACTGCTGTAAATTGACTGCGGCGCACAAACCGGTTGGCCCAGTGCACTCAGAAAATCTTGGTGTTTGCGTTGATTTTGCCCTACGCACACCAAGGGTTGACTTTACCTGATCCGCTACCCGTGGTCAAACCAACGGTGCGGCGTGTCGGAACCGCGGCGTGTCTGGGACACAGTGCGGCTCGTAGACTTCGATCATGTCAATTCTTATCGACCAGCCTAGCTGGCCGGCGCACGGAACGGTGTGGGCGCACCTCGTGAGCGACTCGAATCTTGACGAACTGCACGCGTTCGCGGAAGCCGCCGGCATTCCCCGGCGAAGTTTCGACCTCGACCACTACGACGTTCCTGAAACCCGCTATGGCGACCTCGTCGCGGCCGGGGCGCTCCCCGTAAGCTTTCGCGAGATGATCGTGCGACTGCGCTGCAGCGGGCTGCGCGTGACAGCCCGGGAACGTCGCGGGCGGTAGCGCCCGCCTGGTCCGCGCGTGGTCATTGCGGCGACTACGGCCACGTGGCATCGAAGCCGAGCACTCTGCGGCGCACCTCACCGGTCGCTACGTTCACAAACAGGGTCGTCGCATCCGTCGTCTGCGCGCTCACCGGGTATCCGTCAGACGCAGCGGTCTCGCGGTTGGGCACGATGTGCACGGCCAGGTATTGGTCGTTCGGCGAGAGTTCGAAGCCGACAATGGTTTCTGTAGCGGATGCCGGCAGGTGAACGGTGTAAACCTCAGCGTCCTGCACGAGCGACAGGTGCTGGCGCTCGGCGCCGGTCGCCGCGTCGAACCTGGTGACTCCCTGCACGTAACCACCATCTCCACCGGCGAGAAACCGAAGTTGTGCGGTGGACTCGGTGGTGCCTTCCACGATCTGCGGCACGATGGTGCGCTCGGTGCCCTGCGAGAGATCGAGCAGATATTGCGGAACGGGCGTCGCCCTAGAGGGCGATCAGGCGTCATCGGGATCCTTCGGCTGGACATCGACGGTGCGCACACAAACGGCGAGCACCGCCAACTCCCCGCCGGTGAGGCCGAGGGGCCGTCGCCGCAGGAGAGGGAGCTGCCCGCCGATTGATTTATCGTCTAACCGGCATCTCGCACCCGGTCTCGACCTAACCGCCGTGCGGCGGCTGGCTGGGTGCCGACGCTGCCGTCGCCGCGCCGGTCGCGGTCACAATGGCCTGACCGGTGGAGCCGCCGGCGGTCGTGACGCGGCGGCTGCGCGCGCGCCCTTGGCCGGGCAACTTAGGTTCGGGCAGAGAGTCGAGCACCGAATCGAGCAGCTCGTCGGTGGCCTGCTTGCTCGGACGCCGAGCGGTGCGCGTCGATTTTCTGACCGGAATGTCAAGAATATCAACGGATTCCGAATGCTCGGTCGCAGGCGCCCGGGCCGGCACATCCAGTGCTGGCTCAATCACCGGGGCAGCGGATGCCGCCGGTTCGGCCTGCTCCGTGCCGACCTGCTCCGTGCTGGCCTGCTCCGTGCTGGCCTGCTCGTTGCTGGCCTGGCGGGCGCGGGCCTGTTCAGACCGCGACTGCTGGCCGCGACCACCCTGGCCGCGTGAACGCGACTGACGGCCACGCGAGCGCTCGGTGCCTGTTGATTCGGCTCGGTCGGTGGCGTCGTGTTCGGTGCCGGCCTGTTCAGAACCGGACTGCTCGGTGCCGGCCTGCTCGGTACCGGCCTGCTCGGTACCGGCCTGCTCAGAACCGGCCTGTTCAGTGCCGGCCTGTTCAGTGCCGGCCTGCTCAGTACTGGTCGGCTCGGTGGCGACGGGCGTGACCGTCGCGGCTTCAGCCTCCGCTGCAACGGCGGCCTGCGCGGGCACGATCGCGATGGAGCCGGTGCGGGTGATGGTGCGCGCGGCGATCAGGGCAAGGGCGTGCTTGGCATCTTCGGTAATGCCGTGGGTGCCCTGCCCACTCTTTGGCGCGTCCGACCCGGCGTTGCTGCCGGAGTACGCATCACGGTTGGCACCGTCACGTTGCGCCGGGTTGTATGCGTTGTCGCGGTTATTGCTTGAACCGTTGTTGCCGCTGCCACCATTGGTGGCGGCGTTGCTGCCACTCTTGGCACGTGGACGGCGTTCCTGCGGCGGCTGGGCGCTCTGGCGGTGCTTGATGACCGGGTCGTGGTGCACGATGATGCCACGGCCAGCGCAGGCCTCGCAGTTTTCGCTGAACGATTCCAGCAGTCCGAGGCCCAGCTTCTTACGCGTCATCTGCACGAGTCCGAGCGAGGTGACCTCGGCCACCTGGTGCTTGGTGCGGTCCCGGCTGAGGCACTCGATCAGGCGGCGGGACACGAGGTCGCGGTTGCTCTCGAGCACCATGTCGATGAAGTCGACCACGATGATGCCGCCGATGTCACGCAGGCGCAGCTGGCGCACGATCTCTTCGGCCGCTTCAAGGTTGTTCTTGGTCACGGTCTCTTCGAGGTTGCCGCCGCTGCCGACGAACTTGCCCGTGTTGACGTCGACGACGGTCATGGCCTCGGTGCGGTCGATCACGAGGGATCCGCCGGACGGCAGCCAGACCTTGCGGTCGAGGGCCTTCTCGATCTGCTCCGAGATGCGGAACTCGTCGAAGGCATCGACTTCGCCCTCATAGGTTTCCACGCGCTCAAGCAGGTCGGGAGCGACCTGGCTGAGGTAGGTCTCAATTGTGGAGCGCACGTCGGGGCCGGAAACGACCATGCGCTGGAAGTCTTCATTGAAGACATCGCGCACGATTTTGACCAGCAGGTCGGGCTCGCTGTGCAGTTCGGCTGGCGCCTGTGCCGACTCGACCTGCTCGGCGATGCTGGCCCACTGCAGTCGCAGCCGGTCGACGTCGACGGTGAGCTGCTCATCGGTAGCTCCCTCGGCGGCGGTGCGCACGATGACGCCCACGTTGTCGGGCAGGACCTCCTTGAGAATCTTCTTCAAGCGGGCACGCTCGGTGTCGGGAAGCTTGCGGCTGATGCCGTTCATCGACCCGTTGGGCACATAGACGAGGTAGCGACCGGGCAGCGAGACCTGGCTGGTGAGGCGGGCGCCCTTGTGCCCGATCGGGTCTTTGGTCACCTGCACGAGCACCTTGTCGCCCGGTTTGAGCGCGAGCTCGATGCGGCGAGCCTGGTTGCTGCTGCCGGAGTTCTCGGCGGCTGCGTCCCAGTCGACTTCACCGGAGTACAGGACAGCATTGCGTCCGCGTCCAATGTCGACGAAGGCGGCTTCCATGCTGGGGAGCACGTTCTGCACGCGGCCGAGGTAGACGTTACCGATCAGCGAGGCATCCTGGTTCTTCGCGACGTAGTGCTCAACCAGCACGCCGTCCTCGAGCACACCGATCTGGATCTTGTTGTGCTTGGCACGAACGACCATGAGACGGTCGACGGACTCTCGGCGGGCGAGAAACTCGGCCTCCGTGATCACGGGGCGCCGACGCCCGGCGTCTCGACCGTCGCGACGTCGCTGCTTCTTTGCCTCGAGCCGGGTGGACCCTTTGATGCGCTGGGGTTCGGTGATGAGTTCCGGTTCGCGCGCGGCGCGCACCTTGACCACCGTGTTGGCGGGATCGTCGGTGCCCGAACGGTTCTCGTCGCCGGTGCGGCGACGAGCGCGGCGGCGAACCGTCGTGGCCTCTTCTTCATCGTCGTCGTCGTCGTCCAGTGGGTGCTGCGGCAGCGAGCGGATGCCCGTGCGCGCTGGCATGGGCAGAATCTCCGGTGCCTGGAACAGCAGGGAGAAGGACGGCCGCACCGGGGCAGCGGCCCGTTCCGAAGTCGAGTCGTTTGCGGGCGTCGAGTCGTTCATCTGCTGTGCTCCGGTGACGTTGTTGTACTCCGCGATTGTCACCCTGGCCGGCGCAGGCTCAACTTCGGCGGCCGGCACAGCGGGCATCTCGATCACTGGGGCGACGGTCGGCGCAGACACCTGCGTCTTCCTGGTTGATTTGCGAGTGCCGAACAGGCTCTTGCGTTTTTTGTTTTCGTTGTCTTCCACCATCACTGGTGCGCTCCTTGACCGCTGTGGATGACCGCGCCATCCACCGGTTACTCTCTCGTGCGAGGTCCTCACCTTCGTAAAAACCTCGCGAATGTTTTACTGCGGCAACCGGCTCTGACCCCTGTTAGTGCTCGGGGACTGTGCTCTGGCTGCTAATACTTCGGGTCGTGGGACCCTTCTACTGGGCGACTGTTGCCCATTAAGCTCTGTACTCATTAAGCACTGTGGCGTCTGCTTGAGCGCGGCCCAACGACTACGACTGATTATCGCATGTAATCGCACAAAGCCACGCCGCACGAGTGGCATAATCGCAAGAGTGCCAGAGACAGAGCATTCTCCGCGACCAACCGGCCTGGCCAGTTTCCTGATCCTCGCCGGGTTCATCGCGTTTGCAGCGGCATTCGCCCTGACGCTCGACAAGATCCACCTCCTGGAAGATCCGAACGCTCAACTGAGCTGTAGCTTCAGCGTTCTCATTGGCTGCGCGACCAATCTTGCCTCCCCGCAGGGTGCCGTTCTGGGCTTTCCGAATCCGCTGATCGGGCTCGCCGCCTGGAGCGTCGTCATCACGATCGGTATGGCGATCCTGGCCGGGGCCAAATTTACCCGCTGGTTCTGGGTCGGCCTGAACCTCGGCATGCTCGCGGCGATGGTCTTCGTGATCTGGTTGATCGGACAGAGCATTTTCGTGCTCGATGTGCTGTGCCCGTGGTGCATGGTGACTTGGGCGGTGACTATTCCGGCCTTTCTAGCCGTGACCCTGTACAACTTCACGGTGGGAAACCTGCCGGGCGGCGCATCCGTTCGCCGCGTCGCCGAGGCCGCCTATTCCTGGATATTCGTCATCACCATCGTCTGCTACATCGTGTTCTTCGTCGTCGCGCAGGTCAACATGGACGTGTTGAACCGTTTGTAGGCCAGGCGAGTCGCGGCGCTGCCTAAACACGAATCGCCCCGCCTCATAGCCGAGACGGGGCAATCCAGATTGGGTCAGTCGAACCAGAGGGCAAGCTCGCGAGCGGCGGATTCGGGCGAATCTGAGCCGTGCACGATATTCTGCTGAACCTTGGCGCCCCAGTCGCGACCGAGGTCGCCGCGGATAGTGCCGGGCGCGGCGGTGGTGGGGTCTGTCGTGCCGGCCAGGGCACGGAAGCCCTCGATGACGCGGTTGCCAGCGATGCGGAACGCGACGATGGGGCCGCTTTCCATGAAATCCACGAGGGGTTCATAGAACGGCTTGCCCGCGTGCTCGGCGTAGTGCGCGGCGAGCAGCGAGCGGTCGGGTTCGACCAGCTTCACGTCGACGAGGGAGTATCCCTTGGCCTCGATGCGGCGCAGGATCTCGCCGGTCAGGTTGCGGGCAACGCCGTCGGGCTTGACCAAAACGAGGGTTTCTTCGACCTTGGTGTTCATTCAATCTCCTTGTGCTGATCTGGATGCGTGTGATCTATTCGTGAACCGGTGATCATGCAGTAGGTCCACATGGCGGCAAACAGGCCGCCAACGAAAAACATGGCCGGGGTGATGAACCCGGTAGCTATGATGATCGCCTGCATCAGCCAGCCAATCGGGTAGGACCAGCGAAAGCGCAGCAGTCCGATCAGGACGATCATGGCCAGGCAGAGCAGCACGCCGCCGATGATGACGGCGAGCGGCGAAACGGGGCCGGGTTCCGTCGCGACAGACACGAGGCCGAGGGTGACGACGGCGCCGAGGAAGACGACGATCGTCTCGAAGCCGAGCAGGATGGTGGCGAGGCTGCGCGTGACCGAGCGAGGACCGCTCATTTCTCCATCCACTCACCGGCGGCGGCGAGGGTGATCGCTTCACCGACGAGTACGATCGACCCGGTGACGAGCACGGCACGCTTGGGGGCCTCGGCGGCCCACTCGCGGGCGCTGTCGAGGGCGCCGGCCAGGTCGTCGAATCGGAAGGTGACCTCATCGCTGGTCCACTCGGCGATGTTGTCGGCGAGGTCGTCCATGCGCACGGCGCGCTCGGAGTGCGGCTCCGTGACGTAGAACCGGTCGACCTGGGGGGCGAGGGCTGCGATGATGCCCCGAGCGTCCTTGTCCGCAAGGATCCCGACAACCACGGCGATGTCATCGAAATCGAAGTAGTCCTCGAGGGCGGCGGCGAGGGCGCCGGCGCTGTGCGGGTTGTGCGCGGCGTCTACGAGCACGGTCGGTTCAATGCCGACGAGCTGCAAGCGACCGGGCGAGGTCGCCGTGCCGAGGCCTTCGGCGAGCAGGTCGCCGACCAGCGCCTGGCTGCCCGCGCCGAGGAACGACTCGACGGCGGCGATGGCAAGCGCCGCATTGTGGGCCTGGTGGGTGCCGTACAGCGGGAGGAACAGGTCCGTGTAGGTGCCGGCGAGACCGCGCACCGAGATGACCTGCCCGCCGACAGCGACGGTACTCGAAATAAGTTCGAAGCCCTCGTTTTCGCGGGCGAGCGTTGCCTCGCTCAGCTCGGCGGCACGGTCGAGTTCGGCCTGCACGTCGGCGCTCTGCGCTGCGGAGACAACGGAAGCTGCCGGCTTGATGATGCCGCTCTTGGTGCGGGCGATCTCGGCGACGGTCTTGCCGAGGCGCAGGGTGTGGTCGAGCGCGATCGGAGTGAACACCGCGACCTGTCCATCGGCAACGTTGGTGGAGTCCCACTCGCCGCCCATGCCGACCTCGACCACGGCCACATCCACCGGCGCGTCAGCGAAGCAGGCGTACGCGAGCACGGTGAGCGCCTCGAAGAAGGTCAGCGGCATTTCGCCGGCGGCGTCGAGTTCGGCGTCGACGAGCTGTAGGTAGGGCTGGATGTCGGCCCAGTTAGCGGCGAGGATCTGATCACTGATCGGTTCGCCGTCGATGACGATGCGCTCGTTCAGCCGCACCAGATGCGGGCTGGTGAGCAGGCCGGTGCGCAGCCCGTAGGCCCGAACAATGCTCTCGACCAAGCGACTCGTGCTGGTTTTGCCGTTGGTTCCGGCCACGTGAATGATCGGGTACGAGGTCTGCGGGTCACCGAGAAAATCGAGGGCGCGCCGGGTAGGCGCTAGGCGCGGTTGCGGCTGGGCCTCCCCCACACGCTGCATGAGTTCGGCGAAGACGGCGTCTCCGGCCTCGCGGAAGGCATCGAGCGGGGCCGGCTGGTTCATCGGCTCCTCCTCGTCGCCGCGCCCGGTTATGTTCTTCCAGTCGGTACTGTCGTCGGCGGGCGTGCCGTCGGCGGGCGTGCCGCCGGTGGGGGTGTCGTTCTCAGACAAGGATGGCTCCGTTCACGCGTGCGACGGCCACGATGACGGCGCCCAGATTGACATAGTGGTCGGCTTCGAATCGTACGTAGTGTTCGACGGGAGCGCCGACCCGGGCTTCGAGCCACTCTGACGGCAACTGGGCGGCAATCTTCCCGGTCGACGGGCGATGGGTGGAAAAGCTCGTAGCGAGGGTTTCTGCGGCCACGTTGACCCCGAGGGCACGGTCGAAGGAATCGGCATCCGCTTCGCTCTCAAACACCAGGTCGAGACGGATGCGGTCGCTCACCGAAAAACCGGCCGACTTGCGGGTGTCTTGCACGGCTCGAATGAGGTCACGGGCGAAGCCCTCAGCCTCGAGTTCAGGCGTGGTGCTCGTCGCGAGGAGCGCGAAACCGCCGCCGGGCAGCAGAGCCAGCGCGGCCTCTCCGTCACCGGTTTCGCTGTTCGCCTCGAGGGTCAGTTCGAATTCGCTCGGCTCGAGGGCGATGCCGCCGGCAGTGACGACGCCGTCGATCTCGCTCCAGTCTCCGGCGCGGGCGGCCTTGATGACCTGCTGTACCTGCTTGCCGAGACGCGGTCCGGCGGCGCGGGCGTTCACGACCAGCTTGCTCGTGACACCGTAGGCGGCGGCGCTGTCGTCTTCGAGCTCGATCAGGGTGACCGTCTTCACGTTGAGTTCGTCGCGGAGGATGCCGACGAAGGGCGTCAGTGCCTCGGTGTTGTCGGTGACGACGGTGAGGTTGGTCAGCGGCAGGCGCACCCGCAGGCCGGCCTGCTTGCGAAGCGACAGCACGGTGGAACTGATCAGGCGCACCTGATCCATCGCGGTGACCAAAACGTCGTCGGCGGGAAACAGTGTGACATCAGGCCAGTCTTCAAGGTGCACGCTGCGGCCGCCGGTGAGGCCCTGCCAGATGCGCTCGGTCACGAGGGGCAACAGCGGGGCAGCGACGCGGCAGACCGTTTCGAGAACGGTGTAGAGGGTGTCGAAGGCCTGGTGGGCGGTGGCCCCTTCAGGGGCTCCGCCCCAGAACCGGTCGCGCGACCGCCGCACATACCAGTTGGTGAGTACGTCGGCGAAGTCACGCAGGCGCGCGGCGGCAACGGTGCTGTCGAGTGCTTCGAGGTCGTTCGTGACGCCGACGATCAGATCGCGGGTCCTGGCGAGCAGGTAGCGGTCCAGCACGTCGGTGGAATCGGTGCGCCAGGTGGCGTCGTAGCCCGCGGACCTCCCGGCATCCGCACCGGAGGCGTTGGCATAGAGGGAGAAGAAATACCAGGTGCTCCACAGCGGCAGCATGAGCTGACGGGCCCCCTCGCGGATGCCTTCCTCGGTGACGACAAGGTTTCCGCCGCGCAGCACCGGTGAGCTCATCAGGAACCAGCGCATGGCGTCGGCGCCGTCGCGGTCGAAGACCTCATTGACGTCGGGGTAATTGCGCAGCGACTTGCTCATCTTCTGGCCGTCGTTGCCGAGCACGATGCCGTGGCTGACCACGTTTTTGAACGCTGGTCGGTCGAACAGTGCAGTAGAGAGCACGTGCAGCAGGTAGAACCAGCCGCGGGTCTGCCCGATGTACTCGACGATGAAGTCGGCCGGGTTGTGCGCTTCGAACCATTCCCGGTTCTCGAATGGATAGTGCACCTGGGCGAAGGGCATCGAGCCGGAGTCGAACCAGACGTCGAGCACGTCATCGATGCGGCGCATCATGGACTGGCCGGTGGGGTCGTCAGGGTTCGGCCGGGTGAGTTCGTCAATATAGGGGCGATGCAGGTCGGTGGGGCGCACGCCGAAGTCCGCCTCGAGCTCGTCGAGCGAGCCGTAGACATCCGTTCGGGGGTAATCGGGGTTGTCACTCTTCCAGACCGGGATGGGCGAGCCCCAGTACCGATTGCGGCTGATCGACCAGTCGCGGGCGTTGCCGATCCACTTGCCGAACTGGCCGTCCTTGACGTTTTCGGGAACCCAGTTCACCTCCTGGTTGAGTTCGACCATGCGCGGGCGGAAGTCGGTGACGCGCACGAACCAGCTCGACACGGCCTTATAGATGAGCGGGTTGCGGCAACGCCAGCAGTGCGGGTAGGAGTGCTCGTAGCTGGCCTGGCGCAGCAGCCGGCCGTTGGCTTTGAGCAACGCGGTGAGCGGCTTGTTGGCGTCGCTCCAGAGCTGACCGGCCACTTCAGGAATGTCACTCAGAAACTTTCCGCCGTCGTCGAGCGAGAGGATGACGGGGATTCCTGCGGCCTCACCGATCTTCTGGTCCTCTTCGCCGTAGGCGGGCGCCTGGTGCACGATGCCGGTGCCGTCGCTCGTGGTGACATAGTCGGCGACGAGGATGCGCCACGCGTTCTGGGTGCCCCAGATCGATGCGTCGGCGTAGTAGTCGAACAGGCGGTCGTAGGAGACCCCATCGAGTTCGCTGCCGAGCACGGTGCGCGATACGGCAGCGGATGCCTCCGCTGCATTCTCGTAGCCGAGGTCTTTCGCGTAGTTGCCGACCAGGTCGATCGCGATGAGGTATTCGGCGCCGAGTACTTCTACCGAACCTTGCAGGGCGGTGGCCGACGAATCGGTGCCCTCGCGCAGCACCTCAGCGTCGGGCGTGCCGTTCGGGCCGGCTGGCACCACGGCGTAGACAATTGCGGGGCCTACGGCGAGCGCGAAGTTCGTCGGCAGCGTCCACGGGGTCGTGGTCCAGGCCAGGGCCCGGACCGCTGTGAGGCCAAGCGCTTCGGCTTTGGCGCCGATCAGCGGAAAGGTGACCGTGACGGTCTGGTCCTGGCGCATCTTGTAGACATCGTCGTCCATGCGCAGTTCGTGATTGGAGAGCGGGGTCTGGTCGCGCCAGCAGTACGGCAGTACCCGGTAGCCCTCATAGGCGAGGCCCTTGGTGTGCAGCTTCTTGAACGCCCAGATCACCGACTCCATGAATGTGATGTCGAGGGTCTTGTAATCGTTGTCGAAGTCGACCCAGCGGGCCTGGCGAGTGACGTACTCTTCCCAGTCCTTGGTGTACTCGAGCACCGACTCGCGAGCGACAGCGTTGAACGCGGCCAGGCCCATCTCTTCGATCTGGCTCTTGTCGGTGATGCCGAGCTTGCGTTCGGCCTCGAGCTCGGCGGGCAGGCCGTGGGTGTCCCAGCCGAAACGGCGGTGCACCTGCTTGCCGCGCATGGTCTGAAACCGCGGGAACAGGTCTTTGGCGTAGCCAGTGAGTAGATGGCCGTAGTGGGGCAGGCCGTTGGCGAAGGGTGGTCCGTCGTAGAAGGTCCATTCCTCGGCGCCGTCACGCTGGTCGATCGACGCCTGGAACGTGTCGTCACTCTTCCAGAAGGCGAGCACGTCGGCTTCCAGCGCGGGAAAGTTCGGCGACGGAACGATGTTCGCGCCGGGCGTTGGCTCGCCGTTCAGAGGGGTGGTGCCACTCGGGGCGTTGCGGTTCTTGGGGTACAAATTACTTCTCCTACCGGGACGGGTCACAGGGGCCCTGCTCCACGAGGACGAACGATTCTGTAGAAATCGCCGCGGTACCACCTCGCTTGCCGCCCACAACTGCCGGGTGACCGCTTGTTCACAGGCTGTAACGGGCCCGACTCGTTCGGTTCTACTGAGATGTTCCCCCGGGGGTGAGCATCCGTTCTTCCGAAGACTTCCCGGTGATAGCCGGGTCATTGTCATTCGCGTTTGACTCTACCGGAACGCAGGCGGCGTTAGTGTTAAAGGCCGGTTCATTCGCACGAGGAGCCGGTTCAACGTGGTATCAACTCGGCAGCGAATGCCGGGGAAAGAGTTTGTGAATGCCTGCTCGGCCCGCCTTCCTTAGCCCCGCCCCAACTGGCACGCCGGCGCGAACCGTTACCCGGCGCACGACTCGCGCGCTCGGTCCCCTCGCCGGCCTGATCATCCTCGGGCTGCTCGTAGCCGGCTGCACCTCGGGCGGCTCGAACAAATCGGTCGGGGAACCCAAAAGTGGCGGCACGCTCACCTACGCCTCGGGCGACGCCGAACCGAGTTGCCTCGACCCGCACGTCGGCGGAAACTTTCCCCAGGCACTGGTCAGTGCCCAGTACCTGGAATCGCTCGTGTCCCGCGACGCCGACGGCCAAATCATCCCCTGGCTGGCCGCATCCTGGACTGCGAGCGACGACGGCCTGACCTGGGAATTCACCCTGCGCGACGACGTGACCTTCACCGACGGCACGGTTTTCGATGCGAGCGCTGTGCAGGCCAACATCGCTCATGTGCAAGACCCTACAACACTGTCATCGACCGGATATCTCGCCCTCGGCAAGGTCATCGGCACCGAAGCGGTCTCCCCCACCGTTGTGCGCTTCACCCTCAGCGAACCCGACAGCGCCCTGCTGGAATCGCTGTCCCAGCCGTGGCTCGCCATCGAATCACCTGCAGCGCTCGAACGCAGCCAGGACGACAACTGTGCCGACCCGGTTGGTACCGGCCCCTTCATCGTGAAGAGCTGGGTGAAGCAGAACGCCATCACACTGGTGCGCAACGATGACTATGTTTCCCCGCCAGAGGATGCCGGCCATTCCGGACCTGCCTACCTCGACACGGTTATCTGGCGGTTCATCCCCGACTCCGCCTCGCGGTACGCGGCCTTGCAGTCTGGCGAGGTCGACGTGATCGACAACGCCCAGCCCGACACGATCGTGCAGGCCGAGCAGAGCGATTCCATCGAGCATCTCGATTCACCGCGGCCCGGCTCTTCCAACCGCATCGAATTGAACTCGGGCCAGGCCCCCTTCAACGATGTGCGCGTTCGTGAGGCGTTCATCCGGTCGATCAATGCCGACGACTCCGTGTCGAGCCTGTTCCAGGGCACGGCGACCCGGTCGTACTCGGCACTGTCGAGCGTTGAGGCCACCGCGGTGTCGAACGCCGCCCTGTTCGATTACGACCCCGCCGCCGCCGAGAAACTCCTCGACGCCGCCGGCTGGACCGAAACGGATGCCGACGGGTACCGCGTGAAAGATGGCGTGCGGCTGTCGGTGGAATTTCCGGTGAGCACCAACCAGTCCATTCCGGCCGAGCAGAGCGTGTTCGAGCAGATTCAGGCCACGGCGAAGGCCACCGGTTTCGAGGTCAACCTGAGCCCGATGGACCTTTCCAGCTGGTACGCCGCCCTCGGCAGCAACGACTACGACGCTGTGAGCGCGCCGTACACCAAGGTCGGTCCCGATGTGCTGCGCATTCTGTACCACTCCGACAGCATCGTGCCAGCACCGAGCGGCTACTTCGCAAATCACGCCCAGGTCAACGACCCCGCAATCGATGAACTGCTCACTACGGCGGCGCAGACCGCGGACACCGCCCAGCGCACCTCGCTCTATGCCGACGCCCAAAACCGCATTCTGGAGGGCTTCTACATCCTGCCGCTGTACGACCAACAGAATCATTTTCTGCTGCGCAGTGACGTGGTGGGCCTGCGCACCCTGCCGACTGTTTCCGTGCCCACGCTCTACGACGCGTGGCTGAACCGGTAGGGCGTCGCCGGGCCACGCTCCGGACATTCGTGCGGGTGCTCGGCCGTGTGGCAGCCCGGTTGGCCGGCGCGGTCTTCGTGCTGTGGATGGTGGCTACCATCACCTTCCTCGCCGTGCGCCTCATTCCGGGTGACCCGGCGCAGGCGGTGCTCGGTGGCCCCGGATCGCAGGCTTCGCCCGAAGCCCTCGCGATAGTGAGCGCCGAGTACGGTTTCGACCAGCCGGTGATCGTGCAGTATTTCACCCAGCTCGGCCGCCTCGCGACCGGCGATCTCGGGCGGTCGTACGCCCTCAACATGGACGTCGGACCACTCGTGCTGAGCCAGCTCGGCGGGACCCTGCTGCTGGCCGTTCTTGCCCTCACCCTGGCCTGGCTGCTCGCTCTGGCTCTCGCCACCTGGTCGACCCGCGGCGGCACGATCGCCGCCCGGGTGGGGTCGAGCCTCGAAATCGTCGCGGCCGCGCTGCCGCATTTCTGGCTCGCGACCTCGTTGATCGTCGTGTTCAGCATCGGGCTCGGTGTGCTTCCGCCGATCAGTACCGGCGGCGTCGCCGGGATCGTACTGCCGGTGCTCACGCTGGCGATTCCCCTGGCCGGCTTTCTCGGCCAGATCATGCGTGAATCGCTGCTCGTCGCCTTGGAGAGTCCCTTCGTGCTCTCGGCCAGCGCCCGGGGCGAGAGCGAGCTGGGGGTGCTCTGGATCCACGCGTTGCGCCACGCCGCCCTCCCCGCGATCAGTCTCTCCGGGTGGGCGTTCGGCTCGCTGATCAGCGGCGCGGTCGTCGTTGAAACCATCTTTGCCCGCCCGGGACTTGGCCGCACCCTGCTCAACGCGGTCACCCTGCGCGATGTTCCGGTAGTGATCGGCGTCGTCATGACCGTCGCCGTCGTCTACATTCTGATGACTCTGTTGACGGATGCCGCCAGCCACCTGGTCGATCCCCGATTGCGTTTGACATGAGCGACCTCGAAGTGCAAGCCGGCCTCGCGGCCCAATCCCGCCAATCCGGCCCGTCGCGGCGTCTCGGCGCGGCCGAGGCAGCGGCCGGCGTTCTCGCCCTGCTCCTGTTAGTGTCGGCGAGCGTACCGCACTTTCTGGCCCCGGGTGACCCCCTCGCCATCGACCCGCTGTCAGCGTTTCAACCGCCGAACCTCGCCCACGGCTTCGGCACCGACGAATCGGGACGGGACATTTACACCCGGGTGGTGCATGGCACGCAGTACTCCCTGGTGATCGGTGCTGCCGCCACCGCGGTCGGCCTGTCCCTGGGCATTGTGCTCGGCACGCTGGCCGGAATGCTGGGCCGCGTCGTCGACTTCACCATGAACCGGTTTCTCGAGGTGCTGTTCGCATTTCCCGGGCTGTTGCTGGCGCTGCTCTTCATCGTTATTTTCGGCCCCGGCGTGGCAACGGCGACGATCGCCGTCGGACTGTCGACCGCCCCCGGGTACGCCCGCATTATTCGCGCCCAGCTGATCACCGTGCGGTCGGCAGCGTTTGTCGAGGCAGCGACCGTGCTCGGGCGCACCCGGTGGCAGATTCTGTTGCGTCACATTCTGCCCAACACCCTCGCGCCCCTGTTCGTGCTCGCTACCCTCGGCGTCGGCCAAGCCATCGTCTGGGCCGCAACGCTCAGCTACCTCGGGCTCGGCGCCGAGCCGCCGACCGCGGAGTGGGGCGCCATGCTCTCGGCCGGGCGCACGTACATCACCTCGGCCTGGTGGATGAGCTTCTTTCCGGGCTTGTTCATCGTGCTGACCGCCGTGACCGCCACGGTGCTCGGCCGCAGCATCGATCGTCGAATGAGGCACGCATGAGTGAAGCACCGGCAGCGCTGACCGTGCGCAATCTACGGGTGGGGTTCGGCACGGCCGAGCCTCTGGTTCGCGGCGTGTCCTTCGACATCGCTCCGGGCGAGTGCCTGGCCATCGTGGGTGAATCCGGCTCGGGTAAGAGCGTGACCGCCCGCAGCGTACTCGGGCTCGCCGGGGCGCATGCCCGGGTCACCGCCGACCGTCTCGAGCTCGGCGGGCAGAGCGTGCTCGGCCTGAACGACCGCGCCTGGCGTGCACGGCGCGGCCGAGACGTGGGATTGGTCTTGCAGGACGCCCTGGTCTCGCTCGATCCGCTGAGACCGATCGGCCGGGAGATTGCCGACTCGCTGCGCCTGCACACCACGCTCGGTGCCACAGCGCGTGCACGTCGCGTGCTCGAGCTGCTCGACGCCGTCGGGCTGCCGGACCCCGAGTTGCAGGTGCGCAAGCTCTCCGGGCAGCTCTCGGGCGGCGAACGCCAGCGGGCGCTCATTGCCGCAGCGATTGCGCTGAACCCGCCCCTGCTCATCGCCGACGAACCGACGACGGCGCTCGACGTGACCGTGCAGGCGCAGATTCTGGCGCTGCTCGAGCGCATCACCCTGGGCGGCACCGCCGTACTGCTGATCAGTCACGACCTCGCCGTCGTGAGTCGCATCGCGCACCGGGTCGCGGTGATGCACGACGGCCGGCTCGTGGAAACCGGCCGCACCGCGCAGGTTTTGGGGTCGCCCCGACAGGAGCAGACCCGGCGAATGGTTGCGGCTATCCCCGCCGACAAGCCGCGCGGCACCCGGCTCAGCCCAGCCGAGCGGCGCGACACACCCAGCATTCCCGGCACCTCGGCCGTTACCCCCACAGGGATTCCTCATGACCGCACCGTCGTTCTCGAAGCGATCGAGCTGGCGAAGAGTTTTCGACGCCCGGACGGCAGCCGACAGCTCGCCGTCGACAATGTCTCGTTCGCGCTGAACCGCGGCAGCACACTCGGAATCGTCGGCGAGTCCGGCTCCGGCAAAACCACGACCGCGCGCCTCCTGCTCGCTTTGCTGGCGCCCGAACACGGCGAGGTACGGGTGTTCGGCCAGCCGTGGAGCGCGGCCAGCGAAAAGACCCGGCGCGGGCTGCGGGCATCCGTGGGGGCTGTCTATCAGGATGCCCTGGGCTCGTTCGATCCGCGGTGGAGCGTCGCCGCGGTCCTCACCGATGCCCTCGGCGTGCGGCATGGGCAGCGCGCGCCGCAGACGACGGCGCGGCTGCGCTCCCTGCTCGACGAGGTCGGTCTCGCCGCCACCGTGCTGCCCCGACGACCGCTTGAGCTCTCCGGCGGACAGCGGCAGCGGGTCGGCATTGCCCGGGCGTTGGCCGGCCGGCCCGAGATTCTCATTTGCGACGAACCCGTCTCATCTCTCGACGTGAGCGTGCAGGCCCAGGTGCTCGATCTGCTGGACGACGTGCAGCGGGAGCGTGCCCTGAGCCTGGTCTTCATCTCGCACGACCTCGGTGTCGTGCAGCACGTCAGTGATCACATCGCGGTCATGCGGGCGGGGCGCATCGTGGAGATCGGACCGGCGGCACGAGTCTTCGCCGCGCCGCAGCATCAGTATTCTGCGCAGTTGCTCGCCGCCGTACCCCGACTATCGACCTGACCGGGGCTCTTCCACAGCTGTTGAGAAGCCCGCGTTCGGGGAAAAAGACCCGATCGGGTAGATTAGATGGGCACGCTCAGGCACCTCACCATCGACACGGTGCTGCATATACCGAACCGGAGAGTTATGACCCACGCCGACCGCGTCCCCGAAAAGCCCGCCCTCGAAGGGCTCGAAGCTAAATGGGAGAACCGCTGGGAGACCGACGGCACCTACCGTTTCGCTCGTGAGAACGCCACCCGCGAGACGATCTACTCGATCGACACCCCTCCGCCGACCGCGTCGGGCTCGCTGCACATCGGCCACGTGTTCTCGTACACTCACACCGACGTCGTCGCCCGTTTTCAGCGCATGCGCGGCAAGAACGTGTTCTACCCGATGGGCTGGGACGACAACGGGCTGCCCACCGAGCGTCGCGTGCAGAACTACTACGGTGTGCGCTGCGACCCCTCGCTTCGCTACACCGAGAACTTTGTTCCACCGTTCGAGGGAGGCGACGGCAAGAGCGTCAAGGCCGCCGACCAGCTTCCGATCAGCCGTCGCAACTTCATCGAACTGTGTGAAACCCTCACCAAAGAAGATGAGAAGCAGTTCGAAGCGCTCTGGCGCACCCTCGGCCTGAGCGTCGACTGGACCCAGACCTACCGCACCATCGGCCACGAGGCGCTATTCACCTCGCAGCTCGCCTTTCTCGGCAACGTCGCACGCGGCGAGGCCTACCAGGCCATGGCCCCCACCCTGTGGGACGTCACTTTTCGCACCGCGGTAGCGCAGGCTGAGCTCGAAGACAAAGAGATGCCCGCCGCGTACCACCGGGTGTCATTCGCCAAGCCCGACGGCGGCACGATCGAGATCGAGACGACCCGCCCCGAGTTGCTGCCGGCCTGTGTGGCGCTCGTCGCGCATCCCGATGACGAACGGTACCAGCACCTGTTCGGCACCACCGTGACCACCCCGGTGTTCGGTGTCGACGTTCCCGTGCTCGCCCACCACCTCGCCCAGAAAGACAAGGGTTCAGGGATTGCCATGATCTGCACCTTCGGCGATGTGACCGACGTGGTTTGGTGGCGCGAACTCGACCTGCCCAACCGCGCCATCATGGGGTTCGACGGCCGCATCATCGCCGAGGTTCCCGAGGCGATCACCTCCGAAACCGGCCGCGCCGCCTACACTGAACTCGCCGGCAAGACCGTCTTCTCCGCCAAGCAGGCGGTCGTTGAGCTCCTCCGAGCTAGTGGCGACCTGATCGGCGATCCCAAGCCGATCGTGCACGCGGTCAAGTTCTTCGAAAAGGGCGACAAGCCGCTCGAAATCGTCTCCACCCGGCAGTGGTACATCCGCAACGGTGCCCGCGACGAAAAACTGCGTGCCCGACTGCTTGAACACGGCACCGAGTTGGCCTGGCACCCCGAATTTATGAAGGTGCGCTACGAGAACTGGGTCAATGGTCTCACCGGCGACTGGCTCGTCTCCCGCCAGCGTTTCTTCGGCGTGCCGCTGCCGGTCTGGTACCCGCTCGACGCCGACACCAATCCCGTCTTCGACCAGCCGATCGTCGCCACCCGCGACCTGTTACCGGTCGACCCCTCATCGGATGTGGCACCCGGCTACACCGAAGACCAGCGCGGCCTGGCCGGCGGCTTCATCGGCGAAGTCGACGTCATGGACACCTGGGCCACCTCCTCGCTCACCCCGCAGCTGGCCGGTGGCTGGGAGCGCGACCCGGAGCTGTTCAACCTGGTCTTCCCCTACTCACTGCGCCCCCAGGGTCAGGACATCATTCGCACCTGGTTGTTCTCGACCCTGCTGCGCGCGGAACAGCAGCACGGCACGTCACCGTGGCAGCACGCTGCACTCAGTGGCTTCATCGTCGATCCCGACCGTAAGAAGATGTCAAAGTCGAAGGGCAACGTGGTCACCCCGGCCGACATGCTCGAGCTGCACGGCTCCGACGCGGTGCGCTACTGGGCGGCATCCTCTCGCCTCGGCACCGATGCCGCCTTCGACCCGAAGAACCCGACGCAGATCAAGATCGGCCGGCGCCTGGCCATCAAGATCCTCAACGCCAGCAAGTTCGTCTCCATGTCGCAGGGCAGCCGTACAGCCCGGATCACCGAACCGGTCGATCAGAGCATGCTGGCCGGCCTCACCGCGGTTGTCGCCCAGGCTACGACCGCGTTCGAGAACTACGATCACGCGCGCGCGCTGGAGACCACGGAGAGTTTCTTCTGGACCTTCTGTGACGACTACCTCGAGCTGGTCAAGGAACGCGCCTACGGCGAGCCCGGCCCGGAACAGGCGTCGGCCGTTGCCGCTCTGCGCACCGCGCTGGCCACCCTGCTGCGCCTGTTCGCACCCTTCGTTCCGTTCGCCACCGAAGAGGCGTGGTCCTGGTCGAACGACGGCTCGGTCCACACCGCGCCGTGGCCGGTCGCGGCCGACCTGCTCGGCAGCGACGACATCGCCACCGGCAATATCGCCCTGCTCGATCTGGCCAGCCGCGCACTGACCGGTATCCGTCGTGCCAAAACGGATGCGAAGGCGTCGCAAAAATCTGAGGTGGACTCCGCTGTGATCTGCGGTGCACCCGCCGAGATCGCACTCCTTACCCTGGCCGCCGCCGATCTCAAAGCAGTCGGTCGCATTCAGGAACTGACTTTTGTCGAGGGCAGCGAACTCGCTGTTACCGATATCGTGTTTGCCACCGTGTTGGAAAGCTAGGAGACCAGATGTCAGTAACTGTGCGCCCGCTGGGCGATAAGGACTTTTTCGCTTGGTTGGGCCTGTTCGAGGGCTACAGTACGTTCTACGAAAGCGAGTTGACCGATCAGAAAGCCCTGCAGGTGTGGAGCTGGATCATCGACACGAACAACGCCCTCTCCGGTGCCGTTGCGGTCAACGACGACGGTGACTTCGTCGGCTTCGCGCATTACCGTACCGTGCCGCGCACGCTCAGCGGCGACCTCGCCCTGTTCCTCGACGATCTCTACGTTGCCGAGGACTCTCGCGGTCAGGGTATCGGCACCCTGTTGATGGAATTCAGCAAGGCCTACGCGCGTCAGCACCAGCTATCCCAGATTCAGTTGTTGACCGGCGCTGACAACGCGACCGCACAGGTGCTCTACGACCAGCTCGGTACCCGGACCGACTGGGTCACCTACGAAATCGACGTCTAGACCATGCAGTTGGGCACCCGATGGCCCCTCGGCAGCACTCTGCCGACTGGGCTGCCACACGTGGTCGAAATCGCCGTGCGGGCCGTCGAAGAGGATCTGACGGCCCTGGCCGTTGATACCAGCACCTGGCGGTGGACGCTGACGTGGCTCGAGGCCAAGCCGGTGATCGAGCTCGACGATGGCACCGTCATCCGCTTCAACCCGGTGGATGACAGCGCGACCATCACGCAGCCATCGACCGCCGTCGATGACGACGATGAGGAATGGATCTAAGCCACGCGGTGGTGGTCGGGGTCTCTGTCTTTCGGTCAGGCGCGGGCGAGAACTTCGCCGTGCGGCATTCCGAACCAACCGTTCGGGTCACGCACCCACTCGCGCCAGGCCGCGGCCATCCGTTGGAGATCGGCCAGGTCGGCCACCCCGGATTCGATTGCGTGTGCCGCGAAGCTGGACTCGGTCACCCGCACCGCCCACGATTCGCCCCACCACTCACGCTCCGCATCGGAGGCGAAACACCAGATGGATGCGCTGCTGCGCACGTCGGTAAACCCCGCTCCTCGTGCCCACGCCTTGAGCGATCGGCCGGCATCGGGGTCTCCGCCTTTCCAGTAGTGCACCTCGCGGTAGACCCGTATCCAGTCGGCGAGGCCACCAGTGCTCGGGGCGATAATGACTCCCCCGTAGTCAACGTCACGGGCGGCGAACACCCCACCGGGCCGCAGCAGCCGTCGAATTTCCCGCATCGCTGCGATCGGATTGGCCAGATGCTGCAGCACCTGGTGCGCGTGCACGATATCGAAGGTCGCGTCCGCAAAGTCGAGCGCGTAGACGTCACCGACCTGAAAACTCACGTTGTGCACCCCGTCGTCGGCGGCCAACCCGGCCGCACGATCGACGATATCCCTCGACGCGTCGATGCCGACGACCCGGCCCGGAGCAAGCCGGCGGGCCAGGTCGACGGTGATCGTGCCAGGGCCGCAGCCGACATCGAGTAACACGCCCCCGCTGCGCAGTTCCGGAATCAGGTAAGCGGCCGAGTTGGCGACCGTGCGCCAGGTATGCGAGCGCAGGACGCTTTCATGGTGCCCGTGCATGTATTCATCACGTGGGGCGGACTCTGAGCTTTCGTTCAGGTGTGTCATGGTGAGATCCTACGCGCAGCCAGCCGGGCCGGCCGGGCCGGCGGCTGTGGCTAGTGTGGAGGCATGGCATCCACCGCGAACAATCCCTTTTTCGCCCGCAGCACACTGCCCTACCAATTACCGGCCTTCACCGAGATAACCGACGAGCACTACCGGCCGGCTTTCCTCCGGGGCATGACCGAACAGCTCGTCGAGGTCGGCGTCATCACCGGCACCACGGATGCCCCCACCTTCGCGAACACGCTCCTCGCCCTGGAGCGGAGCGGACAGACGCTCGCGCGGGTCGCCGAGGTCTTCTTCAACAAGAGCTCGTCCGATTCGAGCGATTTCACCGCTGGACTCGAGGAAGAACTCGCGCCGTTATTGGCTGCCCACGCCGATACGATCCGTCTCGACCCTGCGCTGTACTCGCGCATCGCCACCCTGCACGCCCAGCGCACGAGCCTCGATCTTGACGCCGAGTCGCTCTACTTGGTCGACCGCTACTTCACCGAGTTCACGCTCTCCGGGGCCGGGCTGAGCGACGATGAGAAGCAGACGCTGCGTGATTTCAACGCGCGTCTGTCGACCCTCACCACACGCTTCGACAAGAATTTGCTCGCCGACACCAATGAACTCGCACTCATCATCGACGACGTATCCGACCTCGACGGGCTCACTGACGGCGAGATCTCGGCCGCGGCCGAGGCCGCCAGGGAACGCCAGCTCGACGGCAAATACCTGATCAGTCTCGTGCTCCCCACCTCGCACCCATACCTCGCGAGCCTCACCAACCGGGGGGTGCGGGAACGGCTGCTCGCCGCGAGCCGAGCGCGCGGCATTCGCAGCGATGCGGCCGGAGCTGGCAACGATAACCGCCCGCTCGTGATCGAGATCACCCACCTGCGCGCCCAGCGCGCCCGGCTGCTGGGGTTCGATAGCCATGCCGCCTACGTGACAGCCGACGAAACCGCCAAGACTCCCGGCGCCGTCTGGGATATGCTCGGCCGCCTCGCGCCGGTCGCGGCCCGCAATGCGCGGGTGGAGCAGGCCGACCTGCAGGCCGTGATCGATGCGGAGGGCGCCGGGTTCGAGCTGGCCGCCTGGGACTGGGCGTTCTACACCGAGAAGGTGCGCCGGGCCAAGTATGACGTCGATACCGCGGCCATGCGCCCGTACTTTGAGCTCGAAAACGTGCTCGCCAACGGGGTGTTCTATGCCGCCAACCGGCTGTACGGGCTCACCTTCACCGCTCGGCCCGACCTGATCGGCTGGCACCCCGAAGCACGGGTCTTCGAGGTCGCCACCGAGGGCGGTTCCCCGGTCGGGCTGTATATCGGCGATTTCTACACCCGCGACTCCAAGCGCGGCGGGGCCTGGATGAACGCCTTGGTCTCCCAGTCCACGCTGCTCGGCACCGACACAACCGTGGTCTGCAACAACCTCAACGTGTCCAAACCGGCCGCCGGCCAGCCCACGCTGCTCACCTACGACCAGGTGACCACCCTGTTCCACGAGTTCGGCCATGCCCTGCACGGGCTGCTCGCCCGCGCGACCTTCCCCAAATTCTCCGGCACCAATGTCTACCGTGACTTCGTGGAATTTCCCAGCCAGGTCAACGAAATGTGGATGCTCTGGCCCGAGGTGCTCGCCAACTACGCCCGCCACTACGAGACGGGCGAGGCCATGCCGCAGCAGCTCGTCGACCGCATCCAGGCGTCGGCCGCCTTCAACGAGGGCTTCCTGACCAGCGAATACCTCGCGGCCGCTCTCCTCGACCAGGCCTGGCACCGCATCGACGCCGGCACGATTATCACCGACGTGGCGCGGTTCGAAGCGGATGCCCTCGCTTCGGTCGGCCTCGACAACACGTCCGTCCCCACCCGCTACTCGAGCACCTACTTCGCCCACACATTCTCGGGCGGGTACGACGCGGGCTACTACTCCTACATCTGGAGCGAAGTGCTCGACGCCGACGCCGTCGAATGGTTTAGGGACAATGGCGGCCTGACGCGCGCCAACGGCGAACGCTTTCGCAACCGCCTGCTCGGAGTCGGTGGCACCAAGGATCCGCTCGAGGCGTACCGCCACTGGCGCGGCCGCGACGCCGACCTGCAGCCGCTGCTCGACCGCCGCGGTCTCAACTAGGCGCAGCGCACTCGCGGCCAACCGAGATAGACCATCCGTCTGCCCCAAAATTGAGGATGCGCGGCGGGCGTGCCGGCAGTAGGCTCCATGGCCATGGACAATCAGACAGTTCTCGCTCAGGGCACGGGTCGGCGGCGGGTTCTCTGGGTCGCCGCCACCGCTTTCGCTGCCATGCTCGTGGTCGGGCTCGTCGCGCACTTCTTACGGGAGAACATCGACAGCACGGCCCCGACCTGGCGTGGTCTGAGCGGGCTGGCTGGTCTGCTCTACGCTGACGGTGAAGCAAATCTGTGGGCTTGGGCTTCTGGCCTGCTCCTGGCCGGCATCGGGGTATCCCTGGCCGCCGTCGGCTTCGCTGCTCGAAATGAGCGACACCGCAGTGCGCCCTATTTCGTACTCGCCGCCCTCGCCCTCATGCTGTCCGCCGACGAGATCGCGCAACTGCACGAAAAACTTGCCCGCTTTGATTTCGATACCGATTTCACTTTCGCCTGGCTCAGCGTGGGTGTGCCCGTAGCCATCGTGGTCGGCCTGATCGTCCTCTGGATCGCCCGAAGAATTGATCGACAGCTGCGTCGTCGACTCATCGTCGCCGGGACTTTTTTTTTGCTCGGAGCGGTCGGCTTCGAGGCCATCGGCGGCATCGTGATCCGTGGACAACTCGACGACCTCGCGCGGACCAGTCTGCCCTACCATCTGCTGGTCGGTATCGAGGAGGGGCTCGAGGTGACCGGCGCGCTCCTCGCGCTGGCCGCTGCCCTGTCAGCGCTGACCGTTGAACGCACGACCGCTGGAATACTGGTGCGCACTCGATTCGGCCGAGAGGCCAACACTGCCTTGAAATGTACGACCGTATACCCGTGAGCGCATGCTTGAAACACGCCCCGGTGCCCGATTTTGGTTAGGCCGACTTCACCTGGCGAGTAGTGTGCAGCACCATCTCGGCGGGGGCGTTGTTCAGCACGGTGTCGCGGGTGATGATGACTCGCTCCACGTCGGTGCTGGAGGGCACCTCGAACATGACCGGGCCAAGCACCTCTTCGAGGATGGCGCGCAGCCCACGGGCGCCGGTCTTTCGGAGCACGGCGAGGTCCGCGATGGCTTCCAGAGCCGGCTGCTCGAATTCCAGCTCCACGCCGTCGAGCTCGAACATGCGCTGGTACTGCCGAACCAGTGCGTTCTTGGGAACGGTCAGGATCTGCATGAGCGCTACCTGGTCAAGCTGGGTGACCGTCGTCACGACGGGAAGTCGGCCAATGAACTCGGGAATCAGCCCGAACTTGTGCAGGTCTTCCGGCAGAACCTCACTGAACAGGTTGATGTCGTCGCCCTTGATGTGCAGCGGAGCCCCGAATCCGATGCCCTTTTTACCGGCGCGAGACGAGATGATATCTTCGAGCCCAGCGAAAGCGCCGGCCACGATGAACAACACATTCGTAGTATCGATCTGAATGAATTCCTGGTGCGGATGCTTGCGGCCACCCTGCGGGGGCACCGACGCGATCGTGCCCTCGAGAATCTTCAGGAGCGCCTGCTGCACGCCTTCGCCCGACACATCGCGCGTGATCGACGGGTTCTCGGCCTTGCGGGCGATCTTGTCGATCTCATCGATGTAGATAATGCCGGTCTCGGCCCGCTTGACGTCGTAGTCTGCGGCCTGAATCAGCTTGAGCAGGATGTTCTCTACGTCTTCGCCGACGTAGCCCGCCTCGGTAAGCGCCGTCGCATCCGCTACCGCGAAGGGAACGTTGAGGCGTTTGGCCAACGTCTGGGCAAGGTAGGTCTTGCCGCAGCCAGTCGGTCCGATCAGCAGAATGTTCGACTTGGCGATCTCGACGTCGTCGTGGATTGCCTCGGCGGCGGTGAGCGTCGCCCGGGACCGCACGCGCTTGTAGTGGTTGTACACGGCCACGGCGAGGGCGCGCTTGGCGGGTTCCTGGCCGATGACGTATTCCTCCAGGAAGCCGAAGATTTCTTTGGGCTTGGGAAGGTCGAATTCGCCAGAGCTGGCCTCAGAGCCAGCTTCAGCCAGGCGCTCTTCGATGATCTCGTTGCACAACTCGACGCATTCATCGCAGATGTACACGCCGGGGCCGGCGATGAGTTGTTGCACCTGCTTCTGGCTCTTTCCGCAGAAGGAACACTTGAGCAGGTCGGCACTTTCACCGATTCGGGCCATGTCAGCCTCCTCCATTGGTCTCGCTGCACTCGAGCCTAGCCTGTGCATCCGACAGTTACGTGCAGCACGCCACAAACCGAAACGGCGCGCCGCCCGAAGGCGACACGCCGTTCCTGTTGTTTCAGGCCACAGGCTATTTGACGAGCATCGGGAGGTTCTTGCGGCTGGTCAAGACCTGGTCGATGAGACCATATTCGAGGGCTTCTGCCGCGCTCATGATCTTGTCGCGGTCGATGTCCTTGTTGACCTGCTCAACGCTTCGGTTGGAGTGGTGAGCGAGGGTCTCTTCGAGCCAGACCCGCATGCGCAGAATCTCCGCCGCCTGGATCTCGATATCCGAGGCTTGGCCGCCGCCTTGGCCGCCAACCGAGGGCTGGTGAATCAGGATGCGGGCGTTCGGCAGGGCGAGACGCTTGCCCGCGGTGCCGCCAGCGAGCAGCACGGCCGCAGCGGACGCTGCCTGGCCGAGGCATACGGTCATCACGTGCGGGCGAATGTACTGCATGGTGTCGTAGATCGCCGTCATGGCGGTGAATGATCCACCGGGAGAGTTGATGTACATCGTGATGTCGCGGTCCGGGTCTTGGCTCTCGAGTACGAGAAGCTGGGCCATCACGTCGTCGGCGGACGCGTCGTCCACCTGAACGCCGAGAAAGATGATGCGGTCTTCGAACAGCTTGGCGTACGGGTCCTGGCGCTTATACCCGTAGGCGGTGCGTTCTTCGAAGGTAGGCAGGATGTAACGGGATTCGGGCGCGCCAGAATTAGTCAAGTTCGTGGTCGAGCCGCCCATCGAGCTGTAGGCCGTTCCACCGAATGTGGGGATAGTCATGATTTCTTCCTGTTCAGTTTCGGTGCACTACTTGGTGGCGTCGGGGTCGGTGCCGCCGCCGCCGATGACGTCCGAAGCGGAGGCGCGGAGGTGGTCGACGAATCCGTACTCGAGGGCTTCCTGAGCACTGAACCAGTTGTCGCGGTCACCGTCGGCGTTGATCTGCTCGGCAGTCTTGCCGGTTTGCGCTGCCGTGATCTCCGACAGTCGCTGCTTCATGTCGAGGATGAGGCGGGCTTGGGTCTGGATGTCGGCGGCGGTGCCACCGAATCCGCCGGACGGCTGGTGCAACAGCACCCGGGCGTTCGGGGTGATGTAGCGCTTGCCCTTGGTGCCCGAGGTGAGCAGGAACTGACCCATCGAGGCCGCCATACCGATTCCGACGGTGACGATGTCGTTCGGTACGAACTGCATGGTGTCGTAGATCGCCATTCCGGCGGTGATCGAACCGCCGGGAGAGTTGATGTAGAGGTAGATGTCGCGCTTCGAGTCTTCGGCTGCCAGCAACAGGATCTTGGCGCAGATCTCGTTGGCATTTTCGTCACGGACCTCTGAGCCGAGCCAGATGATGCGGTCCTTCAGCAGTCGGTCAAATACACCGTTAGTGGGTGTCGGGTCGGCCATGTCGTGCTCCGTTTCAGTTGTCGCTTCTCAATGAATCTATCGGAGCCGGCGAGCCAAAACGGCTCTGTTCGCCCTCGGCAGATTACGAGCCGTCGAACACAGTTCCTCGCAGCATGCAAAAGGCCGGCTGGAAGGAATCCAGTCGGCCCGTGCACGCCCTTAGACGGTGCTGCGCTCGCGCCTACTTTGTGGCAGCGACTTTCTTCTTCTTGGGCTTCTCTTCGACCGCGACGTCAGCGTCGGCGGGCGAAGCCTCGTCGGCGTCGCTGACTGCGGCATCTTCGACAGCAGCGTCGTCGTCGGCGTCAACCGGACCGGTGAATTCGCTCAGGTCGACGGGCTTGCCGTTGGAGTCAACGACCTCAGCCTTGCCCAGGGCAATAGCGAGAGCCTTATTGCGGGCAACCTCGGCGACCATCGACGGAATCTGACCGTTGGTGTTGAGCGTCTGCACGAACTCGCTCGGGTCCATGCCGTACTGGCTGGCGCCCTGGATCAGGTACTGGGTGAGCTCGTCCTGGCTAACCTTGACCTGCTCAGCTTCGGCGATCGTGTCGAGCAGGATCTGCTGACGGAACGTCTTCTCGCTGGCTTCAGTGACCTCGGCGCGGTGCGTGTCGTCTTCGAGGCGGCTTTCACCTTCGAGGTGGCGGTTCACCTCGTCGAGGATGATCGCGGCGGGAATCGGAACCTCTACCGAACCGAGAAGCGTCTCGATGAGACGCTCGCGGGCCTGACTGCCCTGGCCGAAGGCCTTGGACTTCTCGACCTGGACCTTGAGGCTCTCGGTCAGCTCGCCAATCGTGTCGAACTCACTCGAGATCTGCGCGAAGTCGTCGTTGGCCTCGGGAAGCTCGCGCTCCTTGACGGCGATGACCGTGATCGTGATCTCGGCCGTCTCACCCTCGTGGTCTCCACCCATGAGGTCGGAGTTAAAGGTGGTGGTCTCGCCGGCGCTGAGCGAATCGAGCGCCTCGTCGATGCCCTCGATGAGGTCGCCGGAACCGATCTCGTAGGAGATACCGCTCGCAGTGTCGACCTCTTCGCCGTCGATCGCAGCGTTCAGGTCGATCTGCGCGAAGTCGCCGGTCTTGGCAGGCCGGTCGACGGTGATCAGCGTGCCGAAGCGGCTGCGCAGCTTGTCGAGTTCTTCGGCAACTTCCTCGTCGGAAACCGCGACGGCATCGACGGTGAGCTTGAGGCCGTCGTAGCTGGGCAGGTCGATTTCGGGGCGCACATCGACCTCGATGGCGAGGAGCAGGTCACCGGAGAAGTCTGTGTTGCTCGGCCATTCGACGATGTCGGCCTCGGGACGACCCAGCGGGCGCAGCTTGTTCTCTTCGACGGCCGCGCGGTAGAAACCGTCGAGACCTTCATTGACGGCGTGCTCCAGAACGGCAGCCTTGCCGACGCGCTGGTCGATGATCGCGGGCGGAATCTTTCCCTTACGAAAACCGGGGATGTTGATGTCTTCGGCAATGTGGCCGTAGGCATGGGTGATGGCTGGCTTCAGCTCATCGGGGCTCACCGTGATGGTGAGCTTGGCGCGCGTGGGGCTCAGTTTTTCGACCGTGGACTTCACTCGGGACTCTCCTGTGTATTGAAACGGTGTGCTGCGGGTAATGTCGGGGCGACAGGAATTGAACCTGCGACTTCTCGCCCCCAAAACGAGCGCTCTACCAAGCTGAGCTACGCCCCGGATCTACTTCGACCCGTTGGTACTACTTTGTTGGGGAACCAATCTGTTGGCGCAGGCGAAAGCTCACGACAGGCGGATTGACCTCGGCCAGTCTAATGCACGCCTGTCGAGCGGATACGCGCGGACTGGCATTCCGCACCCGGTTTCCTGTACTACGCTGTTCGAGTGCTCAAGTATTGGGCCTGGGGACGTAGCTCAATGGTAGAGCCTGAGTTTTCCAAACTTATGACGCGGGTTCGATTCCCGTCGTCCCCTCCACAGTGCGGTAACTGCACCAGAGCCGCCAGCGTCACGCTGGCGGCTTTCGTCCATTAAACGGATGCTCGCAGCTAGTGACCGTGGGCCGCCCCGAGCACACGCGGTCCGCGGTCGACGGCCAGGTTCGACTGCGGCCCCTTGGCGTTGTGCGCGCTCGGAGGGATGCCGGCCCGTTCTCCGGGCTTCACCACGACGAATTGACCCATCATCCCGGCATCCTCATGCGACAGCATGTGGCAGTGGAACATGTATGGAAAGTCAGGGTCCGTATATTCCGGGAACTGCATGATGAGTTCGTAGCGCACCCCGGGCTCGAGGTAGATCGTGTCCTTCCACCCCAGGAGTTCGACCGGCGGAGGCTCGGTGCCCACGCGCAGCACCTGAAACTGCACGGCGTGCACGTGAAAGTTGTGCGGCAACGGCATGGCGTTGTCGACGGTCCAGACCTCGGTGGCGCCAGCGTCGATGGTCTCGTCGATGCGAGTCATATCCATCAGGCGATTGTTGATCGTGTAGCCGTTGAGGGTGAAGAAGCGCTCGGCCGTGGCATCCTCTCGCTGCAAGGGTTCGATGGTCGCGAGCTTCTTGGAGGTGTCACCGATGCTGCTCAGTGTGTCGGCCGCGCGAAGTTCCATCACGTCGAGCGTGTCATCGCCGGCGTTGCGGGTCGCGGCTTTGGCCGAGGTGCCCAGATCGGGCGGGCTCGACTGCAGGTTCACGGTCTCGCCCGGCGTCAGTCGCACGAGAACTTCGGCCCGCTCCCCCGGTGACAAGCGGATGCCCGCCATCGGTGCCGCCGCAGTGAGCAGTCCCCCGTCCGTTCCGATCAGGTCAAAGGACCGGCCGTCGCTGAACCCGAAGTCATAGACGCGCGCCGACGACCCGTTCACCAGGCGCAGTCGCACGACCTCGGTCGTCACGTCAAGGAACGGTGCGAGTGTGCCATTGACGAGCAGCTCATCGCCGATCGGACCGATGTAGCCGCGCACGTCGGTGGCGAACTGACCTTTCGCATCAAAACGCCGGTCCTGCACCACCACGGGAATGTCGTCGACGCCGTAGCTGCGCGGTAGGTTGAGTGCCGCCTCTTCGTCGTCCTGCACCAAAAACAAGCCGGCCAGGCCCATCTCCACCTGATGCTCGGTTTTGCCGTCGGGGTGCGGGTGGTACCAGAGCGTCGCGGCGGGCTGGTCGATCGTGAAGTTCGGGCTCCACTGGACTCCCGGTTCGACCATCTGGTGCGGGCCGCCGTCCATTTCGGCGGGCAGGCTCATACCGTGCCAGTGCACGGTCGTTGCCTCGTCGAGGTCGTTATTCACGTTGATCCGCACGTCTTCGCCGCGCTCGGCGACGAGGGTCGGGCCGAGGTAGCTACCGTTGTAGCCCCAGGTGTCGGTGCTGACGCCCGGCACGAACTCGGTCGTACCCGCCTGGGCGGTGAGGTCAAAGACTCGCTCACCCGCGGCATTCATGGTCGACCTGGCCAGGGGCGGGATCGCGAGTGGATTCACGAAGTCGATGGTGCCGACGGTGTCAATCACGCCGGCGCCCGTGTCGCTCGCGCACGCGGTCACGCCCACGACCAGCACGACCGCGCCGACGACGGCACCACTGACCAGGGTTGCAACTCGACGGCGGGGGCCGGTAAATCGACGGTGGAGCATGGTTCTATTTTCGCAGCCTGCCCGACGCTCTGACACCTCCGCGCTGGCGAGCAGGAGCGGTCACGCCTGGCATCGCGGGCACCAGTACAGTTTGCGGGCCGCCATTTCTTCGAGCACGATATGCGTACCGCAGACGCGGCATGGCAGGCCTTCGCGTTTGTATACCCAGTGCCGATCGGCCCGATGCTTCATGGCACGTCGGTATCCCGCGCCCTCGAGCTTGTCCATGGTCATCATCTGACCGGTTGCCACCCCTATGTGTAAAAGGTGTGCCCAGTCCTGCCAGAGGGCGCGCACGGTGTCGTCACCGAGGGACTTGCCCGGGGTGTGTGGGTTGAGACCGGCACGAAAGAGCATCTCGGCGCGGTACACGTTGCCGATGCCGCTGACCACGCTCTGGTCCATCAGCAGTCGGCCGATCGGCGTCGGCTTCTTGCGCACGACGGTCACGAAGCGTTCCTCGGCCTCGGGGGTGTTGTCCAGTTCCGGGTCGGGTCCGAGCCTGGCGAGGACGGCGGCGACCTGGGCCGGGTCGAGCACCTCACACGCGGTCGGTCCGCGCAGGTCGGCGCACACCGTGTCGGTCAGCAGCCGCACCCGCACCTGGCCGACCGGCTCGGGGGGAAAGGTGTCGGTGAAGTCGATCTCCTTCTCCCGCTCCGACATGCGCACCCGGGTACTGCGCGGCGCCCCGATGCTGAAGATCGAATTTTCACCATCCACGTCAAAAGTCGGGCCTGCGAGTCGCGGTGGGAGCTCGGTACCGTGCTGGTTGGTCTGGCCCATCCGGCCGTTGGCCGAGGCCATCGTGGCATCCATGAGAATCTCACCGTTAAAATCCCAGGCACCGTACAGTCCCAAATGGATGCGCAGCCACAGTCCATGGTCGAACTCCAGAAACATCTGCTTACCGACGGCGCGGGCATCCGTTATCGTCTGGCCGTCAAGCTGCTCGGCACCGGCCGCAAAGCGGCCCTGTGGTGACGTCACGGTGACCCGGTGACCGACGAAATTGCGCTGAAATTGTCGGGTGATGCGGTGAACGGAGTGCCCCTCGGGCACCTCAGCGCACGACGCCTTCGACGTTCACGCCTTTTCCCGCGATCGTTCCCGTTTGCTCGTATTCACCGAGCTGACGGATTCGACGCTCGTGACGCTCCTCGTCACTGAACGGCTCGGCAATGAAGGCGTCGATGAAGCCGGTGGCCTCCGCGATCGTGTGTTCGCGGGCGCCGATCGAGATGACGTTGGCGTCGTTGTGTTCGCGCGCTAGCCGGGCGGTGCTCAGGTTCCAGACCAGGGCTGCACGCACACCGGACACCTTGTTCGCGGCCATCTGCTCGCCGTTACCCGAGCCGCCGAACACGACTCCGAGCGCCTCGATTCCGCGTTCACGGTCGTCGACGGTGGCCTGCGCGGCATTGATGCAGAACGCGGGGTAGTCATCGAGGGCGTCGTAGCCCGTGGGCCCATGGTCGATGACCTCGTGGCCGGCGGCACGCAGGTGCGTGCTCAAGTGGTGGCTGAGGTCGAGACCTGCATGGTCCGTGGCGATGTGGATGCGCATGTGGTCAGTCTATTTAGAACTGGCCGCCCGGGTGAAAATCGGTTCGCGCGTGCGGCTGCGTTTGAGCTCGAAGAATCCGTCGTAACTGGCCAGCGCCACGACGCCGTCCCACAGGGCGAGTGCAGCATCACCCATGGGTGCCGGGGAGATGACGGGGCCGAAGAAGGCGACACCATTGACCGCGATCACCGGGGTGCCCACATCCTGGCCGACCCGATTGATGCCGTCGAAGTGACTCGCCCGCATCTGGCGGTCATACTCACTGCTGTCGGCGTAAGCCGCGAAGGCGGCTGGCAGGCCGACCTCGGCGAGCGCGGCCGGGATGACCTCAGCGGGGTTCGTGTTGCCGCCCGGGTGAATCCGTTCGCCGAGCGCGTCGTAGAGCGCCTTGACCATCGGCTGGCCGTGCAGTTCAGCAGCAGCGGCCACGAGGCGGGTGTACTTGAGCGCCCGCGGAAAGAACGCCGCATAGTCCTCGCTCACCTCCTGTTCTTCGTTGAGCACGGCGAGGCTCATCACGTGCCAGGTCACGTCGAATTCACGCAGGCGGGCGACTTCGTCGACCCAGCGCGAAGTCATCCAGGCCCAGGGGCACGAGGGATCAAACCAGAAATCCACTGAATCGGTCATCTGACCAGCCTAGGCGGGTTCATTGCGGCTCGGTCATCGCCGTCTCTGCGACCTGCTATTAGGGCTTTGCCCCCCATTCGGGTATCGTAGCGGGGTTGAAAAAATCTGCACCACGCAGTGTAGCTACACGTCGCAAGCACAATATCTCCCCGGGAGAAATAACATGCCCATTGACCGAAGCACGTCCAACACGAATTCCGGCCGGACCAGCTCCGGTTTTCTCCGGCCCAAGAAGGGTCTCCGACGCCGCCGTATCGCAGTGTCCGACGTTAACGTCGTTGACAAACCAATCATGAAACGTGCCCTCGGCGGCACCATCGTGGGCAACACGATGGAATGGTATGACGTCGGTATCTTCGGCTACCTCATCACCACCATGGGGCCGGTCTTCCTGCCCGAGGCCGACGCCTCCGTTCAGACCCTGTTTCTGCTCGGCACCTTCGCCGCCACATTCTTTGCCCGCCCGCTCGGCGGCGTCTTCTTCGGCTGGCTCGGTGACCGAATCGGCCGCCAGAAGGTGCTCGCCACCACGCTGATTCTGATGGCCGCCTCGACGTTTGCCGTCGGCCTGCTCCCCGGTTACGCGCAGATCGGGGTCTGGGCAGCGGTTCTGCTGGTGTTCGTCAAGCTCGTACAGGGCTTCTCGACCGGTGGCGAGTACGCCGGTGCGACGACCTTCGTCAGTGAGCACGCGCCCGACAGGCAGCGCGGCTACTTCGCGAGCTTCCTCGACATGGGCAGCTACCTCGGGTTCGCCATCGGCGCTGCCCTCGTCTCTGTGCTGCAGCTCACGCTCGGTCAGGATGTGATGGAGGCCTGGGGCTGGCGCCTTCCGTTCCTCATCGCCGGACCGCTCGGCCTGATCGCGATCTACTTCCGTATGAAGATCGACGAGTCCCCGGCATTCCAAGCCACACTCGATGCGCAGGAAGAAGCCCAGAAGAACCCCGTCGGTGCCACGGCCGCCACCCCGAAGGGCCCGATTGCCATCTTCAAGGCGTACTGGCGCAACATTATTATCGCGATGGTGCTCGTCGCCGCTGCGAACACGGTCGGTTACGCCCTCACCTCGTATATGCCCACCTATCTCACCGAGAATAAGGGCTACGACGAACTGCACGGCACGGCACTGACCATTCCGATTCTCGTGATCATGGCGTTGTGTATCCCGCTCACCGGACGTTTGTCCGACCGGGTTGGCCGCCGGCCGGTGCTGTGGATCGGCGCGGTCAGCACGATTGTGCTGGCCTATCCGGCCTTTCTGCTCATCGGACTCGGGTCGGTCTGGTCGACCCTGCTCGGTCTCGCGATGATCGCTTTCCCGGTCACGTTCTATGTATCGACCATTGCCTCGGCGCTTCCAGCACTGTTCCCCACAGCCAGCCGTTACGGTGCCATGGGAATTTCGTATAACTTTGCGGTCGCTATCTTCGGTGGCACCACACCGTTCATCATCGCGGCACTCATCGTGAGCACCGGCAACGACATGATGCCGGCGTTCTACCTGATCGGCACCTCGCTGGTCGGCGCGATTGCTATCTACTTCCTCAGGGAATCGGCGAATCGCCCGCTGCCGGGCTCAATGCCCAGTGTGAACACCGAGCACGAAGCGCACGAGCTGGTCAAGACGCAGGACGACAACCCTCTGCTCGACACCGACGAAATGCCCTTTGACCATACCTACGAGCCCCCGACCAACGCCATTCCCATGCAGGAGCCGGCGAGGCTCTAGGGGCCTCCCCGCACCCGCGAGCGACAATCGGCACAGTCGGGCCTGACCCTTTCAGGTCCGGCTGATGCCGTGCATCGTCGTTACGCTGGCACGTTTCCGATCCAGCTGAGCGGAACTCCTCCGGTCGGCAAGGTTTTGCCATCGCCGTCGAAGGCTGGATTGGCTTTCCCGAACGCTGTTGCTGGTGCGTGGTCACGCACTGACTGCCTTCGCACTCGTATGCCCCCGACAACCGACACGATGCTCGCCAGGAGAAAAATGGCTCCGACGGCCAGGAGCGCAAGCGACCCACCAGACACCGCGGTTAATGCCAGGAACATTCCGAAGGGAATCGTCAACCAGGCTCCGACGAATAATAGTGATCCGAGAACAACGAGGAGGTTCCCGCGTCGGCGGACCCGGATGCGGCGATCGTCCGCCAAAGCGAGCTCCCTGGCGACTGGTGAATGTTCCACGTCGTGTCCCCTTACGTTGATCGCAGAAGAATGAAATCTCTGGTTCAGCTGACCGATATTAAACCGGCGTGCCACGTCTAAGTCAACCTTGCACCGAGGTACGTATCGGTTCATCGAACGGCCAGCGTGACAGACCAACCGTCGAACGACGGCCTTCTCCCCTCGACCAGAGTCGAACCACCCCACAATCCAGCGAAATCCGTTCCGTCTTTGAAGACGAGCCAGGCGGCCGAAACGACCCGACCCGAAACTTCTGCCACGAGAACAACGACATTGCCTGACGCGGCCACTATCCGGCTCTGAAGATCATGGGCGAGCCAACCGAAATGCTCGCCCCAGACCTCAGACTGCCGGCGCGCGTGATCCACCGTTTACCGCGGAGCTATGCCCACGAACGAGGAGTACTCCGTTGACACCGACCTCGGCCGCATCGATCTGCGGCAGGTTCACCACTGGCTTTCGACGGATGCGTTCTGGGCACTCGGCCGGTCCAAGGAGACCGTTCAACGCGCAGCTGGCGGCTCATTGAACTTTGGCGTCTACGATAGCGCTGGCGGTTTGTGCGGCTACGCCCGGGTTGTTACCGACCATGCCACGTTTGCGTGGTTGTGTGACGTGTACATCGACCGCCCGTCCCGAGGCCGAGGTCTCGGTCTCTTCCTCGCGCAAGCGGTCGTCGACACTCTCTGGCCCATGCACCTCAAGCGAGTGCTCCTCTCGACACTGGACGCGCACGGCCTCTACGAGCAGGTGGGATTCACGCCGTTTCCAGACCCGCAGAAGCTGATGATCTTGAGCGGCGCCCGCTAGCGCGCGCTCCGCGGCATTTCCGCGGGCCAGGCGTCGTACAGGCGTCGTACAGGCGTCGTACAGTCGTGGTGACCTCGAATACGGTGGGGCCGGCTCGTTCGCGTCTCGCGCACGAGCGCAGGTGTTCCCCTGAAACGGATGCTCCCAGTCGGTCCGCGTAGAATCCTCTAATGACCTCTGCGCCCACTATCGCCGCCCAGTCGGCAGCACCGGCCACCGAGCTCGCCGGAATCGACCCGCACGAGCTCGCCGTCACCCTCCGCGTACTAGCTTCCCTGGCCGACATCGACCCGGATAGCCCCGACTTCGTCACGGTGCGTCAGGCCACCGCGAAGATGTTCAAGTCGGTCAAGATGGTGCGACGCATCGAGAAGCGCGCGGTGATCGCCGACGCCGATCGCAGCGTCATCGCTGCCACCGCCACCGGCGCGCCCACCCGCATCGACGATGAGACGCGCGGCGCTCAGCTCTCCCTGGGTACCAGCGCGGCGACCGCCGGTGAGCTACTCGTTCCGCGCGCCTGCTATATCTGCAAGCAGAAGTACACCGTGGTCGACGCGTTCTACCACCAGCTCTGCCCGAACTGCGCCCTCTCCAGTCACGGCAAGCGTGACGCTCGTACCGACCTCACCGGCAAACGCGCACTGCTCACCGGCGGCCGTGCCAAAATCGGCATGTACATCGCCCTGCGGCTGCTTCGCGACGGTGCCCACACCACCGTCACCACGCGATTTCCGCGCGATGCCGTTCGCCGCTTCGCCGCGATGGACGACTCGAAGGATTGGCTGCACCGCCTGCGCATCGTCGGCATCGATTTGCGTGACCCGGCCCAGGTGATCGCGCTCGCCGATTCCGTCGCCGCCCAGGGCCCACTCGACATTCTGATCAACAACGCAGCGCAGACCGTGCGTCGTTCTCGCGGCTCCTACTCCCCCCTGGTCGAGGCCGAAGATTCTCCGCTGCCCGACGGTCCGTTGCCCGAGATCGTGTCGTTTGGGCACACGAACGATGCGCATCCGCTCGCTCTCGCCGCGTCGGTCTCGACGCACCCGCTACTCGCGGCGGCGTCCGGTGCCGGCGCCCTGACAGCGGATGACCTCACTCGGCTGGCCCTTGCCGCCGGGTCGAGTTCACTCGAACGCCTCGCTGCCGGCACCGCCATCGACGCCGGCGGGCTTGTTCCCGACCTGCACGACGTGAACAGCTGGACCGCCAACGTCGAAGACGTGGATCCGCTGGAAATGCTCGAAGTGCAGCTGTGCAACACGACGGCACCATTTTTGCTCGTAAGCCGCCTGCGGGCTTCGCTGAGCGCATCCACTGCCCGGCGCACCTACATTGTGAATGTGTCGGCGATGGAAGGCGTGTTTGGTCGCGGATACAAGGGCCCCGGCCACCCGCACACCAATATGGCCAAGGCCGCCCTGAATATGCTCACCCGCACGAGCGCGAAGGAGATGCTGGAAGACGGCATTCTCATGACCAGCGTCGATACCGGCTGGATCACTGACGAACGCCCACACCCCACCAAAGTGCGCCTGGCCGAGGAGGGCTTCCACGCACCGCTCGACCTGGTCGACGGTGCCGCCCGGGTCTACGACCCGATCGTGCGCGGCGAGGATGGCGAAGACCTCTACGGCGTCTTTCTGAAGGACTACAAGCCCGGCGCCTGGTAGCACAGGGCCGTCAGCTGCTGGAATGCGCCTCAGGCGTCTGGGTCGAAATCGAGATGACTCGCACACCGACGCGGTCGCGGTCGCTGAGGCCTAGGCCTCGGCCTCGGCCTCGGCAATCATCGCCCAGGCCCGCTAGGTTCGACAGGGCTGCCACGAGAACAGGAGAACGACATGACCGAGGACACTTTCGACCGAGACGTTGTGCGCGCCTTCAAACACTTCATGGAACGGGTCGTATCTGCGGCGGATGACCGGGCCGGGTCGAGCCTGACACCGCTCGGCGACCGCATCAGCGCCTTTCTCGGCGCCAACGCGTCGACACTGCCGGTCGTGTCGGAGACCCTGGCCGATCATCGCCTCGTCGACGCGGACATAGCCCTGAGCACGTTGGCCGGCGCGGATCCGGCCGCACTTCTGGGCGTATCGGGCGGGCAGCAGCGGTTTCACTCGACGCTGTCCGAGCTCGTGGCCAGCCCGTTCCAGGGCTTCGGGCCCGGACCGGTGGACTACTCGGCCCGGGCGACCGGACCGACGTCGACCCGCCAGGTGGTCTCGTTCGGCCTGAGGCTCATCCGCTTCGACGGCGAGCCGATTGCCGTGCTGCAACGCGCAGCGAACCCGCAATTCGGGCGCAACACGGCCGAGCTCGAAATCATGGCCGAGTCGCCGCGCACGGTCACCGGTTTTCTCGAGCACCTGCGCGCACTCATGATCGAGCACAGCGTGCTGCGCGGACAGGTGCTCTCGTTCGTGCAAACCGAATACGGAGCCGGAGCCGGAATCACCTTCCTGGAACGACCCGTCGTACCGACGGCCGCCATCGTGCTGCCGGAGGGCATCCTCGGCACCATCACCGACCACGTCATCGGAATCGGCGAGCAGCGCCAGGTCTTGCTCGCCGCCGGGCAACATTTGAAGCGCGGTGTACTGCTCTACGGTGCTCCCGGCACCGGTAAAACCCTCACCGTGCGCCACCTGCTCAGCGAAACACCGGACATCACCGCCGTGCTGCTCACCGGGAGCAGCATCGTGCACATCGCTGCGGCTGCCGAGATCGCACGCACCTTTGCGCCGTCCATCGTCGTTATGGAAGACATCGACCTGGTCGCGATGCAACGCAATGCCACTCCGCAGCCGCTGTTGTTCGAGGTGCTCGACGCTCTCGACGGACTCGACGGCGACGCCGATGTGGCCTTCGTCATGACCACCAACCGGGTCGAGGTGCTCGAGCGCGCCCTTGCCGAACGGCCAGGCCGGGTCGACCTCGCCGTCGAAGTACCCTTGCCCGCCCCTGCCGAACGCGAGCGACTGTTCCGACGCTATGCGGGAGGGCTGCCGTTCAGCCCGGCTGCCCTCAACGCCGCTGCCCGCCGTGCGGAAGGAGTGACGGGCTCCTTCGCGAAGGAGCTGATTCGCCGGGCCGTGCTTCGCGCTGCCCTCCGCGCCGACACCGTCGACGACAACGACCTGCAGGTGGCCCTCGACGATCTGTTGTCGGCGGTCGAATCCCTGACCCGACGGCTCCTCGGCACCCGCACTGGCGACACCGAACGTTGGCAGCCCGACGAGGAGTCGAGCGATGGGCCGAACGGCAGCTACGTTCCGATGCACGGTTCGGCGGCCGTGATGACGCGGCAATCCGCCTCCTTCGGCTGGACAACCGGTAGCGCGGCGCCGTTGTCAGCGGAGCCGTCAGCCGAGCCACCCGCCGACGCTCCGGGTGACGATCCGGGAAAGACTGACGACGGTGACGAACACCGATAACCAGCGCCTGTCCGTTCAGGCCATCGCCGTAACGGACAACTCCCCGAACGAGTACGGTGTTTCTTGAGCAGTTGCAACTGTGACCACCGCCGGATTTCGAGCCACTTCTGCCGCTAGCGGCTCGTCCGCCTCCGTTACCCCAGCCAGTGTAACGAGCGGCCGTGCGGCTGGGTCAAGGCGATCGGCTCGCCGTCCAGGGCAAGAATGAAAGCGGATGCCTCCGCCGGCGCTTCCCCCAGCCGCTCCAACACCCCGGGCACCACGCTCTGCCCCTCGTTGGACAGCCAGCGCACCGGCAACCGCATCATCTGCGCAGCGAACCGCAGGCGGTCGGTCTCGTTCAGGTACGCGAGCACGGCGGTATGGAATACGACCACGGTCGCCCCGGCCGGTGCCCGGGCCACGAGTGCGGCGATCTCGTCATTGAGATCCCCGCGCACGATCTCGACCGACTGCTCGCGCGCCACGGTCACGGCAGCCCGAAGTCGGGCCCGCCGGTCGTCGTGCTCCGGCCAGATCAGGGCCTCGAGCCAGGCCACGTCCGCGTCGCTTTGAACGTCGAGCGGGCCCAGATCGATGCCGGCCCGCCAGACGATCTCGGGCATTCGCTCGGGCAGCGGCGCCGGGCCGCTGACCGTGCAGTCCAGCACCACCGCGCTCGGACCGCCAGCCGGGTGCAGCATCCGCTCGCCGCCGCCGCTCTCAGCGTCATCGTCGGCGAACCGATAGCGGTAGCTGTACCGGTCGGGGTGCAGGCAGAGACCCGCGGATGCCCCCACCTCGATGATCGCAAGAGGCCCGGCGAGCGCCGCCAGAGCCGGAAGCAGCACGGCGCACCGACCGGGCTCGTTGGTCTGCGTCACATGGGTGAGGCAGGTCGCGGCGACGTCGGCCCAGTGCTCGCGCAGCCACGCCGCGAACGGCGCGTACTCCCCTGCCGCAGCGCCGTGCAGCCGCGCCGCGCCGAACAGCAGGTTCGGTTGCCGCTTGGTCGGCGGCAGCTGGTCGATCAACGTCACAAGCCGGGGATCGACCGCGACGCCAGCAGCCCACCGTTCATAACAGGCGCTCATTCCGCGGGCTTCGACCTCGGCGAAGGCCCGATAGCGCGCACTGGTGTCGACCAGCGGATCAGTGCTCTCTCTCATGCCGACATCGTAATCATGGTTAGGCTTGCGGGGTGCGATGGCACTACGAATGCCAAAGCCTCACGATCGTGAATCGAATTGGAGAACCTGTTGCCTGGAGAAAACCTCACCCGCATTGAAGCGTCGGAGCGCGCAGCGCTCGTCACCGTTGCGAGCTACAACGTTGTGCTCGACCTCACCACCGGTCCCACGACGTTTGGCAGCACGACCACGGTGAGCTTCACCGCAACCCCCGGCGCCTCGACCTTCATCGACGCCATCACGGCCACGGTGCACTCGGTGACCCTCAACGGTGTCGCGCTCGACCCGGCCGTCGTGAGCGACGGCATCCGTATTGCGCTCGATGATCTGAAGGGCGAGAACGAGCTCGTCGTCGTCGCTGACGCGCTGTACACCAATACCGGTGAGGGTCTGCATCGTTTTGTCGACCCGGTCGACAACGAGGTCTACCTGTACAGCCAGTTCGAGGTACCGGACTCCCGCCGCGTCTTCGCCGTGTTCGAGCAGCCCGACCTCAAGGCCGAATTCTCCTTCACCGTCACCGCGCCGAGCGTGTGGCAGGTCGTCTCCAACTCCACCACGCCCGAGCCTACCGATGCCGGCAACGGCACCAGCACGTGGGCATTTGCGCCCACGCACACCATCTCGAGCTACATCACCGCGCTCATCGCCGGTCCGTACGCCGTCGTGCGCAGCGAGCTCGTTTCCAGCGACGGGCGCACCATCCCGCTCGGCGTGTTCAGCCGCAAAAGCCTCAGCGAATACCTCGACGCCGACTACATCCTTGAGAAGACACGCCAGGGGTTCGCCTACTTCGAGGAGAAGTTTGGCTACGCCTACCCGTTCGACAAGTACGACCAGCTGTTCGTGCCGGAGTTCAATGCCGGCGCCATGGAGAACGCCGGTGCGGTCACCTTTACCGAAACCTATATTTTTCGCTCCAAAGTAACCGACGCTATCAAGGAACGCCGCGTCGTGACCATCCTGCACGAGCTTGCCCACATGTGGTTCGGCGACCTGGTCACCATGACCTGGTGGAACGACCTCTGGCTCAACGAGAGCTTCGCCGAGTGGGCCTCGACCATCGCCACCGCTGAGGCGACCGAGTGGCACGAGGCCTGGACCACCTTCGCCGTGATGGAGAAGAGCTGGGCCTACAAGCAGGACCAGCTGCCGTCGACCCACCCGGTAGTCGCCACCATCCGCGACCTCGACGATGTGCTCGTCAACTTCGACGGCATCACCTATGCCAAGGGCGGTTCGGTGCTCAAGCAGCTCGCCGCCTGGGTGGGTATCGAGGCGTTCTTCACCGGCGTCGGGTCCTATTTTCAGAAGCACCAGTGGGGCAACACCGAGTTGCGCGACCTGCTCGTGGAACTCGAGGCCGCGAGCGGCCGGGACCTCAGCGGATGGGCCCAGCTGTGGCTGGAAACCGCCGGCGTCAACACGCTGCGCCCCGAGATCGCGGTCGATGCTGCCGGCACGATCACCGCCTTCACCGTGCTGCAGAGCGCCGCGGCGGACTACCCCACCATTCGACCGCACCGCCTGGCCATCGGCTTCTATACCTTCGACGACTCTCACAAGCTTGTGCGCACGCACCGGGTCGAGCTCGATGTGGACGGTGAGCGAACGGATGTTCCCGCCCTCGTCGGCCGCCAGCGTCCCGACTTGATCCTGCTCAACGACGATGACCTCAGTTATGCCAAGGTGCGCCTCGACCCGGCATCGGAGGCCTGTGCTCTCGAGCACCTCGCGGCTATCGAGAGCCCGCTCGCCCGCGCCCTGGTCTGGGGTTCGGTCTGGGACGCCACGCGCGATGCAGAAACCTCGGCGCGCGACTTCGTGCGTCTGGTACTGAACAACGTGGCCACCGAGACAGAGTCGACGACGCTGCGCACCGTGCTCGGCCAGGTCGTGCTCACCGCCACCTACTACGTGGCCGAGCCGCACCGCGCCACCGTCACGGCCGAGGTCGCCGACGCGTTGTGGACGCTCGCCCAGAGCGCGGCGGCCGGCAGCGACGCTCAGTTCCAGTTTGTGAAGTTCTTCGCTTCGGTCGCGGCCACCCCGGCGCAGCTCGACAACGTGGCCGCCCTGCGTTCGGGCAGCATCGTGCTGGCGGGCCTCACCGTCGACACCGACTTGGCCTGGGAGTTGCTCACCGCTCTCGTGGCCGGTGGCCGGGCCAGCGCCATCGAGGTCGACACGGCGCTCGCCGCCGACAACACTGCCACCGGCGCTCAGTCGGCTGCCCTCGCCCGGGCGGCACTCCCCACGGCCGAGGGCAAGCTCGCTGCCTGGTCGTCGCTCATCGACGTGGACACGGCCGCGACGACCATAGTGCGCACGACGGCCGCCGGATTCTTGCGCGTAAGCGACTCGAGCCTGCTCGCACCGTTCGTGACGACCTACTTCGACATGCTGCAGTCGGTGTGGGCGGCCCGCAGCTTCTCGATCGGCGAGAAGCTCGTGATCGGCCTCTACCCGGCACCGCTGAACAACCAGGCTCTCGCCGACGCGACACGTGCCTGGCTCGATGCGAACCCCGAGCCGGCCGCCCTGCGCCGTCTCGTGGTCGAGAATCTGGCCGGGGTCGAGCGATCGCTTCAGGTACAGGCCCGCGACGCCGTCTAGTTCACTCGTACTCCACCACACCGTGAATCCCGCGGCCGGCCACAGGCTGGTCGCGGGATTTCTTGTCTCCCGCTCACGTTCACAGCAAACTCCACGCAAACCGAGAGGATGCCGCTCCTGCGGTGCTCACACCGGGGGTGCGCAGGCCGCGTGTCTGGGCCGGAGCACCGCCGCCGTAGCCTCCGCTCGGGTGCAGCCGAGGCCCCTCGGTAGACTGGCTTGGATATGAACTGGGAAACATTCTGGACCGACCTCGGTGCCTACTTTGCTGAAATTCCGTGGATCGGCTATTGGGAAAAGATCTTCGCTGTCGCGATGATCATCGTTGTCGCATTCGCGCTGCGCTGGGCCCTGCAATTCGTTATTCGCCGGGTGGTGCAGCAAATCGTCTCCGGCGTCAAGAAGAATCAAAAGGTTGACGATACCCAGGCGCTAAACGTGTCGCCGCTGGCCGCGGTGCGCGTCGTGCAGCGCTCGCGCACGCTCGGCGCCGTGCTGGCGAACGTCGTGAACGTGTTCATTCTGATCACCGCCCTGCTGCTCATCGTCACCACCTTGAACAAGGACATTCTCGGTTCCTTCGCGTTGCTCACCGCGGCGCTCGGCGCCGGCCTCGGTTTCGGCGCCCAGAACATCGTCAAGGACATTCTCAACGGCCTGTTCATGGTCGTGGAAGACCAGATTGGCGTGGGCGACATCGTCGACGTGGGCTTCGCATCCGGTGTCGTTGAGACGGTCGGAATTCGGATCACGCAGGTACGCGACATCGACGGCACACTCTGGTTCGTGCGCAACGGCGAGATTCTGCGGGTCGGCAACATGTCGCAGGGCTGGGCCCGGGTCATCATCGACCTCGCCATTCCATACAGCTCCGACGTCGAGGCTGTACAAGACGAACTTCTGCGCGTGGCCAGTGCCCTCGCCTCGAGCCGTAAGTGGCGCGCGTTCGTTCTCGAAAAGCCCGAGATCTGGGGCCTGGAGTCGATTAGCGCCGAAGCCCTCGTCACCCGGCTCGTGGTCAAGACCCGGGTCTCGGCCAAGTGGGACTTTGCCCGTGATCTGCGCCTGCACATGAAAAAGGCCCTCGACGGTATGGGCGTGCCGCTGACCCCACTCAACAGCGTGGTCATGACCACGGGCGACGGCACCATCGACGGTTCGGGCATTGAACCGGCCGAGGGTGACGCGGCCGAAGATGCCGCCGCCGCCGTGCCCGACGTCGACGGCGTACGCGCCGGCCCGGTCGCGGTGCGAAAGCCCCGCGGGCCGCGCAAGGCTACGAGCGTTCCGGCCCCGTTGCATACGCCAGACCCTGAAATCCGCGGCGACGGCATTGACTGACCGTTGCGCCGAAACAAACTGCCCACAGAAGAAAGCCGCACCCCGTGACCACTGAACGACACCCCACCGACCAGTCTCCTTCCCCCGCCGGCGTACACCTGCGCGCGGGCGAGCACGGTGCTGCCGCGGTACCGACGTTCTTCGACGAGGTCGGCGGAACCCCGTTTTTTGAAAAGCTCGTGCATGACTTCTACGTGGGCGTGGCCACCGACCCGGTGTTGAAGCCGATGTACCCCGAAGACGACCTCGGCCCCGCTGAACACCGTCTGGTCATGTTTCTCGAGCAGTTCTGGGGCGGCCCCGGGACTTACAGCGAGCAGCGCGGTCACCCCCGGTTGCGCCAGCGGCACGTTCCGTTCAAGGTGAATCCAGATGCCCGCGACCGGTGGCTTGGCCACATGCGCGTTGCCGTGGACGCGGCCAACCTGCCGCCGCTGCAACAGGGCATCCTGTGGGATTATCTGGAACGCGCCGCCTTCGCGATGGTGAACAGCTTCGAAGAATAGGCGCAACGCGTTTCGGACTGCCCTATCGCTACTCCGTAGCCGGAGGTTTTGGCGCGCATCGCGACGCGCAGTCTGGCGGCCCGAGTTGCTGATCACAATTGGACGCCGTGGAATATGATTTCCACAGGGAACATCACGCTGGCCATGGTGTCGTGATTGCGGAGTGGGAGGCTGAGAGCTTGGACCGTACCGACCCTCAGCTCGCCGCGAACGAACGCAGCACCCTGCTGGAATTTCTCGACTTTCACCGTGCGACGCTGCTGATCAAGACCGACGGACTCAACGCTGCACAGCTGAGTCAGCCGATTGCCACGTCGACGCTGACGCTGTCCGGCCTGCTGAAACACCTGGCACTCGTGGAAGATGATTGGATTCAATCGCGTTTCCTCGGCCTTCCGGAGCAGGAACCGTGGGCTAGTGCGCCGTGGGACGACGACCGGGACTGGGAGTTCCACAGCGCGCAGCACGACGACCCGACGGAGCTGCGAAACCTGTACCGAGCCGCGTGCGAGCGCAGTCGGCGGGCAGTCGCCGGCATTGATCTCGACACCCTCTCAGTAGGTGTGAACCGCGACGGGCAGCGCTGGAACCTGCGCTGGATCCTCCTCCATCTGATCGAGGAGGCGGCCAGGCACAACGGCCATGCCGACCTGCTTCGAGAGGCCATCGATGGTGCCGTCGGCGAATAGCGGCAGACCATACGCTTTTCGGCATGACAGGGCCAGGCTGTTCTACAAAGCATCCTCGAATCGACGCCCAGCCTCGAGGATGAGCTGCATCATCCGTTGATTCCCCTGGTGCCCGCCATCGTGGATAACATGAAGATCAGCATCGGGCCACGATGCAAGCGAACTGCAGCCGGAAGTCGGGCTCGTGTAATCGGGCACTCGGTGACCATCCCGGCTCCCAGGAGACTGAGGCATATTCCCAGTCGCACCACCCCTGCGCGGCCGAACGCTGAACCTCAACGTCACCAGATTCGTTGAGCAGGCGGTTGTAGGCCGCCACGAGATCTCCGTCCCGATCGGAGTCGGGAACACCCGACCGGAAACGTGCCCACTGCGCGGGCAGATAACGACCGGTCTCGTGGTAGAGCCAGTGCAGCCGCAGTTGCTCAATGTCGGAGATGAGGTGCTGCGTCGTGTTGGTGTCGAGGCTCACCGTCGGGTCGCTCGCCAGCGGCGTGCTGCGGCCGCAGTTCCGTTGATCCATTTGGATGATGAGGTACCGATCAAGGTCCCAGTTTCGGCGTCCTCCCGGTGTTGTACCTGAGCCCGGCCCGCCGTGCAGGATGAGCACGGGCGTTCCCGTGGGGTTGCCACTGGTCTCCCAGTACACACGATGGCCGTCACCGGCATCCATCATTCCGGTGTCGTATGGTTCGACTGGTGGAAACCTGTCCACGGTGCCAGCCAACCCGCCCGCATAGCGAATGCCCTTTCGAGCTCGACGAGCGGACTATTCGAAGATTCAGGAACCGGTCAGCCCAGGCGGCGGGCAGCCTGAACAGCGGTGTCGTGCGCCGCGGCCAACTCCCGATGTTGCGCGGCGACCTCGTCGGTGGGGGCACCAAATCGTTCACTGAGAGTGCGGGTGGCCACAATAGTTTCGACCGTCATTCCCAGCGCATTGCCCAGAATCAGGGTGAGCGCGGGCAGCGCATGGTCGTCAAACTCGGTTGGTGAACCCGCGTCGTAGATCCCTCCGCGGGTGGACACGAGCACGGCCGGGCGACCGGCCAGGGGCTGCTGGCTGGCGGGATCGTCGACCGGGGCTGTCACCGTCGGCAGGTGAATGTAGTCGACCCAGGCCTTCAAAGTCGACGGCATCGAATAGTTGTATAAGGGAACGCCGATCAACAGCACGTCAGCCGCCACCAGTTCCGCGATCAAAACGCGCTGAAGTTCCTCCTGCCGAGGGCTGGGGCTCGCACCCTTCGGTCGCAACCTGGGCGGAAAGTGCAGCGCGGCATCCTTGAGGTGGGGCAGCGGTTCCCGGTGCAGGTCTCGGTGGACGACGGTGTGGTCTTCGCCGAGACTGCGCCAGGCAGTGGCGAACGTCTCGGTGATCGCTCGCGAACGCGATGTGGTCAGGTCTGCGGACGAATCGAGTTGCAACAGTCTGGGCATGCCCAAAGCCTAAGGGCGAGCCGCCCGTTGCTACCACCCGGGTGCGCCGCTTCGCCGACCAGAAGCCTTATCCGACGGCCGACTCGCGTTCGGCGATGATGGCCGCAGCCGCGTCCTGCCCCACCCGGATGGCGCCGTCCACGTGCTGATAACCCTTGCCGGCCATGTCGCTGCACGAGAAGGAAATCGGGCCGACGGCGCTACGCAGTTCGGCGCCGTAGCGCACCAGGCCGCCCATATCGAAGCTCGCTGCGTAGGCGCCGCGGGTCCATTCTTCCGAGCCCCAGTCGCTTTCGTAATAGACGACCGGGTGCAGCGCCTGCTCACCGTAGTAGTGCGACAGGGACTCGAGGATGCGCGCCTTGCGCTCATCCGCGGTGAGCGCGAAGACGGCATCCGCTTCTTCATCGGAGACGAAACCCACGAGGGTGCCACGCGGGTCCTCATAGTTGGTGTTGTCGTAGGCCTCGTGCACGAGTTCGTAGGGGCTGAACGCGGTGCCGGAGAGGTCGTCGGCACGCCAGAACGGCGTTTCGTAGACGGCGTGCACCTTGATCACGAAGCCCATGGACAGGTGCTGGTGCAGCTGCTGCTGGCGACGCGGGAGGGGAGGGTTGAAGCTGATCCGGCTGATCAAAGGCGGCGGAACGGCCACGATGGCGTGCCGGGCGGTTACCGTCATACCGTCAGCGACGACCGTGACGCCGGTATCGCTCCAGCTCAGGCTGCGCGCTGGCTGCCCGAGGAACACATCGGCGCCGAGCTTCTGGGCCAGCACCAGGGGCACCCGCTGCAACCCGCCGACAACCCGCTCGTCAAGAATGAAATCGGAGTCGACGAGGTTGCTGAACGACCCGGCGCTGGCCGCCATGAGCAGCGCCTGCAAGGCCGAGAAGGCGTGGGCTGGCTTGGTGAGCATGGCCCCGGCAATGAACATGCCTATGTTGTCGCGGGCTTCCTGGTCGTCGGTCTGCGTCTCGAGCCAGCGGCTGAACGAGACCGCGTCGAGTTCCTTGGCGAGCGGATGCTCCCACGGGCTATCCGGGTCGATCTCGGCCACCAGGGCGTCGAGCTGGTCGATCAGGCCGACGATCTGTGCCTCGGTCCCCGCCGGCACCGGAAAGATCTCGCCGTCGAACCGGCTGACCTCGCCGGCACCGTTGATGTAGACGTTCCGACCGGAGCGGTAGCGCGGATAGGTGGTCAGGCCCAGTTCGGTCAACATGGCTTTGAGGGCATGCTGGTCGGGTGAAACCCACTGGCCGCCGATCTCGAGCATGGCGCCCTCGATCTCGTTGGTCCACAGGCGTCCGCCGACGCGGTCACGAGCTTCGAGCACGGCCACGGTGAGACCGGCCTTCTGCAGTGCGGTGGCGGCGGTGAGACCCGAGGCCCCGGCACCGATAACAACGACATCGCGCTCAATCGTGATCATGGTTGCTCCTGGCTGATGGGTGAATTCAAACGCGGAAACGAGAGTGTACTCCATCGAGAGGTATTCATTAATGCCCTCGGGGCCGGGAGCCGGCTAGACCTTGAGGGTCCACGGCTTGCGCCGCACCAGAACGTGGCCGCGACTTGTGCTGAGGCGGGTCCACAGACCGGATTCGTAGAGCTGCACCGGTTCGACGTCGGAGAGAAACCCGAGGCTGAACGCTGCGAAACCGGCGCCGGTCGGCACGAATTCGATCCCCTCGATCTGACGGCCCCAGACCTCGGAGCGCACGCGTTCCACGATCAGCTCTCCGGTGCCCTCCGGCACGGCGGTGGCGACCTCGTCGATCCCCTCCCGAGCGGCCGCCTCGAGGTGTGCTGCCGACATTTGGCCGTGCGGTTCCCAGCCGCCCTTGGGCGGGGAGATCCCCGCCCAGGTCACGGTGTTCACCTCGAGGGGAACGGTCACCGTGACCGGCAGAGTCAGGTCGCTAGCAGTGGATTCGAGACGCTTGAGGCGTTCCAGCAGCGACCGCACCGGCACCACCTTGTCGAGGTCGACCGGCTCCTTCAATGCGAAGGTTCGCAAACCAAGCACGGTCGGGCTCGCATCGAGCAGACCACGCGGATAGAAGATGGCGGTGTACACCGCGAGAACGCCCTCGGACGCCATCAGGCGCACGGAACCGTCGAGAACGCGGCCGGAACGAGAAAGAAATACGATCAGGTCGCTGAGGGACTGGGAATCGGTAAGAGTGAATGACTGGCTCATCATCTTCTAAACTACCAAGAGACGAAACACCCGCATGCCGCGGACGCGAATTTGCCCGAGGAGAGAACATGCACAAGCCGATGGAAGGCCTTCTGGCCGTTCTCGATCTGACCGACACCGGTGCCCGCACCAACGAGGACATCTTCACCGGTCCATCACAGTGGATGCCCCTCGGCCGCGTCTTCGGCGGGCAAGTGCTGGCGCAGTCACTCGTCGCCGCCATGCGCACGGTGCCCGACGAACGCCACGTGCACTCGATGCACGGCTATTTTCTGCGTCCCGGCGACGTCAAAGCGCCGATCACCTTTTCGGTGGAGCGTATTCACGACGGCCGCTCGTTCTCCACCCGTCGCACGCAGTGCTACCAGGGTGGCGTGCCGATCCTGTCGATGATCGCCTCGTTCCAAGACGCCGATGAGGGCTTGGAACACCACCTGGAGATGCCGCAAGATATCCCCGACCCGGAAAGCCTGCCGACGGCATCCGATTCGCTTGCGCACATCGACCACTCGGTGGCCCGATACTGGGCGAGCGAGCGCCCCTTCGACATGCGGCATGTTCCCTCACCGATCTACCTCAAGGTCAATGGTGAACATACCTCCCGGCAGGCGGTCTGGATGAAGACGTTCTCCCCGCTGCCCGACGACCCCGACCTGCACCGCGCGGCCCTGGCCTATGCCAGCGACTACTCGATCATGGAGCCGATCATGCGCCGGCACGGTGTCGCCTGGTCGTCGCCCGGCCTCAAGGTGGCGAGCCTGGACCACGCCATGTGGTGGCATCGATTTGGTCGGGTCGACGAATGGCTGCTCTACGTGCAGGATTCACCCAGTGCGCAGGGCGGCCGCGGCCTCGCCACCGGCAGCATCTTCAGTCGGGACGGCGTGCTCCTGGCCACCGTTGCGCAGGAAGGCATGCTGCGCGTCCCCATCATTTTGGAATAGCTCGCACTACCAGCTCGGCGTGGATTCCAGCAGCACGCGCTCGTCGGGCATCCACCGAATGTCCACACTCGCGATGTCGCCTTCGGCCACGCTTGTGGTGCCGGCCGCGCTGATCGTGGTGCCGGGACCGGCAATCCAACTGGCGACGAGGCTCTCAGTGCCGGCCCGGTCGGTCACGAACAGGGCGTAGGGCTGCGCACCGAAATCGCTGCCGCTCTCTGCGTAATTACAGGTGGCGTCGATCCGGGTGCCCCAGTCTTCGCCGGTCAGGCGAAACGTAGCGGTGAGCGGGCTGGGAACCACCGCGGTCATGGCCACGGCCGGTTCGCTGGCATTGACGCGCGGCTGCTCAAGCCAGCCCGGCAGCACCAAGGCAGCGGATGCCGCGATCGCGGCCGCCGCGACCACGGCCGCGGCCGCGGCCGCGGCGATGATCCAGCGTGTTCGCCGGCTGCGCGCCTGGGCCGCCCGCAACAGCCGGGGCAACAGATCGGCGGGGGGCGACACCTCCGCTGTCCTATCGACCGAATGGCCAAGTTGCCGGGCTTGTTCCAGTGGAACCTGGGCGAGCAGCCCCGGAAGGCCGACGAGGTGGGCGACCGCCAGGCTGCAGGCAACGCAGTCGTTGAGGTGCCGTTCATAGTCACGGCGCTCGCCCGGCGACAGTGCGCCGAGCACATAGGCGCCGTCCCAGTCGGTGTAGAGGTCTGCTGGAGTGGTCATCGCTCCGTCACTCCTCGCTCCTGCAGGGCGAGCCGCAGGGCTCGCAGGCCGTAGTGCAGCCGGGATTTCACGGTCCCTTCGGGGATGACCAGGTCCCGCGCGGTCTCGGCCACGGACTGGCCTCGATAATACGCACAGACAATGACCGCCCGATGGTCGGGTGAGAGGTCATGAAGGGCATCCGCGACCAGCCAGGCATCGAGCAACGCGTCGGTCTGGTCGTCGGTGGGCACCTCGGGAAGCTGGTCGGTCAATATCTCGTGCCGGGCCCTGGCCGAGCGCCGGTCATCGATCACCAGGTTGCGGGCCACCGTGAACAGCCAGGCGCGGGCCGACACCTCGGTCTGATCGAGCAAGCGGGGGCGCCGCCAAGCACGCAGCAGAGTCTCTTGCACGACGTCGTCGGCGAGGGCAGGGTCGTGGGTCAACCGCACGACATAGCGCCACAACAGCGGTGCGTGCTCGTCGTGGAGGGCCTGCAAGAGTTCGGCGCGTTCATCTGCCATGACCTACCTCCCCTGCTTAACACGGATATCCAGAGAACGTGGTTCAATTACATCCCGGACTCAGTGAACGGAATCGGATACCGCTTCGTTGATAAGTACAGCAACGCAAACCTACCCGCGAACACGTCTTTCGAGGAGAATCATGACACCGGAACTCGACCTGTCCCGTCGCAACATGATCCTGGCCGGCGGGAGCACTGCTGCAGCGGTGGCCCTGGCTGCCTGTAGCAGCACCCCGGCCACCAGCAGCCCGGGCGCGGGCGCAGGGCCCGCCGGCCCTGTTACGACCGATCCGAGTGGCTCGGCCTCTGGTTCCGGCGCGTCGGCACCGGCAACCGAAGTCGCAAAACTCGCCGATATTCCAGTCGGTGGCGGCATTGCGGCCACACTGAATGGTCAACCGATTCTGCTGGCCCAACCCACGGCCGGCACGGTCGTCGGTTTCAGCGCCAAGTGCACCCACCAAGGATGCAAGGTGGCGCCGGCGGCAACCGAATTCGATTGCCCGTGTCACCAATCGCGGTTTGACCTCGCCACCGGGAAAGTACTGGGCGGCCCGGCCCCGCGGGCGCTCGACAAGGTGACCATCACGGTCGATGGCGGCGCGGTGATGGCTGGTTAACGACCAGCCATCCGGTGCGGCTCAGCGCCGCGCAAACTCGATCGGTGCGTCGAGGTATGGTGTCCACGCCGCACGTTCGGTGTCGTTGATGCGGCGCGGTCGCTCGCTTGCCGCGTCGACGAGCACGATGGTGGTGTTCGCCCGGGCGTACAACAGCTCGGGCGTGACACCGTCCGGGCTGTAGACCTCGTAGCAGACGTCCAGGCTGGCCCCGCCGAGTTTGCCGAGCCACAGTCGCACGTCGAGCGGCTGGCGCAGGTAGGGTACCGGCGCGAGATATTCGATTTCCTGCCGTGCGATGAGCGTCAGGGTTGCCGCCCCAGGGCGACCGTCGAGCACCGCTGTACTCGCGCCGATCGCCCCATCGTCTTCGGTCACCCAGAACGCCAGGATGCGCGCCTCTTCGAGCAGGCGCAGCATCTCGGCATTGTTGACGTGACCGTAGGCGTCGAGGTCGGACCAGCGCAGGCGAATCGGTACGTGCAGCTTCACGAGTTGTCCGTGCTTCGTCTCAGTCGCGGGTGAGCTTGCGGTAGGCAGAGCGGTGCGGCTTGGCCGCGTCGGGTCCGAGACGCTCGATCTTGTTCTGCTCATACGACTCGAAGTTACCCTCGAACCAGTACCAGTTGGCCGGATTGTCGTCGGTACCCTCGTAGGAGAGAATGTGCGTGGCCACCCGGTCGAGGAACCACCGGTCGTGAGTGATCACCACGGCGCAACCCGGAAACTCCAGCAGCGCGTTCTCGAGCGAACCGAGGGTTTCGACGTCGAGGTCGTTGGTGGGCTCGTCGAGGAGCAGCAGGTTACCGCCCTGCTTCAGGGTGAGGGCCAGGTTCAGCCGGTTGCGCTCACCACCGGAGAGCACACCGGCCTTTTTCTGCTGGTCTGGGCCCTTGAAACCGAAGGTCGACACGTAGGCGCGCGACGGAATCTCGGTCTTGCCGACCTGGATGTAGTCCTGGCCATCGGAGACGACCTCCCACAGCGTCTTGTTCGGGTCGATGCCTCCGCGATCCTGGTCGACGTAGGAAATGTCGACCGTTTCGCCAATCTTCAGATCGCCGCCGTCGAGGGGCTCCTGGCCGACGATGGTCTTGAACAGCGTGGTCTTTCCCACACCGTTCGGGCCGATAATGCCCACGATGCCGTTGCGCGGCAGGGTGAAGCTGAGGTTGTCGATGAGTACGCGCCCGTCGAAGCCCTTCTCAAGCTTGGTCGCGTCGATTACCTGGGCGCCGAGTCGCGGGCCGACCGGAATCACGATTTCTTCGAAGTCGAGCTTGCGCGTGCTTTCGGCTGCGGTGACCATCTCCTCGTAGCGAGCCAGTCGCGCCTTCGACTTCACCTGGCGACCCTTGGCGTTGGAACGTACCCACTCCAGTTCGTCGGCGAGACGACGCGACAGCTTCGCGTCTTTCTTGCCCTGCACGAGCAGGCGCTCCTGCTTCTTCTCGAGGTAGGTGGAGTAGTTGCCCTCGTACGGATACAGGTGCCCGCGGTCGATCTCGGCGATCCACTCGGCCACGTGGTCGAGGAAGTACCGGTCGTGGGTCACGGCGAGCACAGCGCCCGGGTACTTGGCGAGATGCTGCTCGAGCCACAGCACACTCTCGGCGTCGAGGTGGTTGGTGGGCTCGTCGAGCAAGAGCAGGTCGGGCTTCTGCAGCAGCAGTTTGGTCAGCGCAACGCGGCGCTTCTCACCACCGGACAGGTTGGAGACTTCGGAGTCTCCCGGCGGGGTACGCAGGGCGTCCATAGCCTGTTCGAGCTGGGAGTCGAGATCCCAGGCATCCGCTGCATCGATGGCTTCCTGCAGCACGCCCATTTCTGCGAGCAGCGTGTCGAAATCTGCGTCGGGTTCGCCGAGGGCGAGGCTGATCTCGTTGAAGCGGTCGACCTTGGCCTTGATCGGCCCGACGCCCTCCTGCACGTTCTCCAGCACGGTCTTACTCTCGTCGAGCTGCGGCTCCTGCATGAGGATGCCAACGGTGTAGCCCGGGGAGAGTCTCGCCTCGCCATTACTGGGTGTGTCCAGGCCCGCCATGATCTTCAGAATGGTGGACTTTCCGGCACCGTTCGGGCCGACCACACCGATCTTCGCACCGGGAAAAAAGGACATGGTGACGTCGTCAAGAATCAGCTTTTCGCCGATCGCCTTGCGAGCGCGGACCATTGAGTAAATAAATTCGGCCATAGTAATCACCAGTCTATTTGCCGGGTGGCCCCGACAAGACACAAACCGGTCGACAAAATTGGCGCAACCATGCTGCGGAAGCCGTCGCCGGCCGGCCCAATCTGGCCGATCAGACATTCGCCAGCGAAACGCACCGAGAACTGCACCGCGTCGGCGACGAGGCCGGCCTGCGTGCGATCGAAGGTCACCTCCATGGCGGTGCGGTCAAACCCGCCGACCACGAGCGCGTCGATGTAGGCGCGTCCGTCGGCGGCGGAGTTGGCCTTGGTGACGGCCGTTGCCAGAGAGTTGAAGTAAGCAAGATTCTCGCTCGCGCTTCCATCGGGCGACAGCGCCGGATCGGGATCCGGCGTGGCCGACGGCTTTTCTGAGGGTGAGGCTGCAGCCGAGGTCGCGGTCACCGGGGCGGCCGGCTCGGCCGGGCCGACGGCGCAACCGGTCAGTGCACCGCCGAGGAGCATGACCGCACCCACAGCCGCCGCGGTCAACCGCCTGAAGCGCCCGTGCCTTCGAACCGCATGTGCACTCGCATCCTGCTGTCGTAGTTCTGCCGCGCTCAAGATCCGCCTCCCCCGGTCCACGTTCGTGGACGATGCTACGAGTCTAAACTCGCGTACGCATCCCGATCAGCGTCGGTCTCGACTGGAACGAAGCCGTCTCCTGAACGATCAGGACGCACGCTCTCCGCCTCGTGCGCGATGGTCGATTCGACCGATTCGATCCAGTCAACCGGCTCCGGCTCAGGCCTCTCTGTGTCAGCTCGGGCCGGCGCGACACTCCGCACCGGCGTGGTGGTGTACCAGGACAAATCGTGGCCGACGGAGACTGCGACAATCTCCACGTCGATTCCGGAGCGTTCCGCGTTGGTCCAGTTGCGAATGAGCAATCGACCGGTCACGATGACGTGCTCGCCCTTGTGCAGCGATTGAGCCGCATTAAGGGCCAGTTGACGAAACGTCGTGATGGAGTACCAGCTGGTGTCGTCGTCGACCCAGTTGTTCTTGGCCCGGTCGAAACGACGCTGGCGGGAGGCCAGCCGAAAGGATGTGATCGGGGCGCCATTGTTGGCGACGGTCCTGCGGGGGACGGTGCCGATGATTCCGGATACCGTGATCTGGTCGCTCATAGTTGCTCCCGGCACGGTTATCGCGTGAACGCGTTCGCAAGCGTCGAGCAGGCAGTCGACGCACACGACCCGGGAACGACAACTCGTGCCAGTCTTCGTCGATCCCGGGTCGCACACTGCGAGTGTGACGCCCGGAACGACGCCCAGATTTGAGCCGTTTCGAATCCGTGGACAATTCCGCTGCCGAATGGCTCGGGAGGAGGAGTCAGCTGACGAGGTATTCGGAGTACGACTTGCGAATCTTGTTGACCTTCGGCACGGCGACCGCCATGCAGTAGCCCTGGCCTGGATTCTTGGCGAAGAAGTCCTGGTGGTAGTCCTCGGCCTCGTGGTAGACGCCGAGTGGTTCGATCGTGGTCGTGATGCCGGAACCCCACCATTCGCTTGCCCGGTCGCGGGCCGTTTCGAACAACTGCTTCTGCTCGGTGTCGGTGTAGAACATCGCCGATCGGTACTGGGTACCGACATCGTGACCCTGACGGTTGAGCTGGGTCGGGTCGTGCAGCGTGAAGAATACGTCGAGGATGACGCTGGCTGGAATGACCTCGGGGTCGAAGGTCACCGCGACGGCTTCGGCATGGCCGGTGCGCCCCGTGCAGACCGCTTCATAGCTCGGGTTGGCGGACGTACCGCCGGTGTACCCCGACACGACAGCGCTAACCCCGCGTAAGACCCGATAGACAGCATCGAGACACCAGAAACATCCACCTGCGATCACAAAAGTTTGCATCGATCCACTGTAACTCCTTGGTCGCCGGGTTCACAGGTCGAACCCGTGTTCTCGGGACGTGTTCGCCACGAGCGGATGTCAGTGGTCGCCGATACCGTGAAAGCACCAACCGCGGGCAGCTGAGATACAACGAAGGGGCACACATGACCACCCTCATCGCACCCATACCTCCTCGAGCAGCAACTCCCAACGTTCGAGGGCGCACCTTCATCCGTGTGCGCGATGGGCTGTGGCGTATCGTCGACCCGTCCGGCGCCGTCATCGGCTATCTCGAACACCACGATGGCGTCGACGGCGATCGGTTCAGTGCCAGGCGCGTCGTCTTTGCAACCAGAACTCGGGACTTGGGCGTGTTCTGTCGCATCGAAGACGCGGTCGATTGCTTTCGCTAGAGCGGCACCCAATCGTGACAACCGCGTGGGGGCACGCCGCGTCTGGTCCCCGGGAACAGGGTTCGGCGCGGATAAAATCCACCACATGGAATGGTGGAATAACTTCGTAGCCTGGTTTACCGATGTCAGCACTCAACCGACGGTCTACACGGCGGTCGTCTTCATTGGCGCGATCGTCGTCGCGAGCGTGCTGGCCGCGTTGATCTCACGGGGGGCCATCAAACGTCTCATCTCCCAGCGTGATCGCGAGACCCGGGTGGCCGCGATCGCGACGCTCGTCGATGCCGCCACCGAGGCATCCGTGTGGAATTCTCTGACACCGCAGGAGCAGGTCATGAGCGACCGGGCGGTCGGCCAGGCCGACATTCAGGTGCGCTTGCTGCCGATTCGCGGATCGGCAATCGCTGCGAACTGGGCCGCCCACGAACTGTACGAACTCAAGCGCACCTCCGCCACCTTCGGCTACCAGCTGGAACCGGCACTGGTTGAGTTTCGTGACCGCCTGGTCGAGTGGCAGAACAAGCCGGCACGGGCACGCAAACTCTTCCAGGGCGATCTGGATCGTTGGAACGCCCAGAACTCCTCCACCGAGAAGGGCCTGCTGGCCGAGCAGGACGCCTGGGTGGCCCAGCAGCACCACGACCAGTACAACGCGACCAATTCTGCCCCGGCTCCGTTGCGGGCCTCACCGCTGACCCCCGCGACCGTGAACCGCACCCCAGCGCCCACATCTCCGGGGTCGACATCTGACGCGTCGACGGAGACGCTGCGCCTGCTCGACGACGTGAACAAGCTCGAGGTGCGCAGTACGGACCCGCTCACGCGGTCGTCTGCGGCGCCGACGCTTTAGAAGCACGACGTGCACGATCCGGTCGGCGTCTTCTCCGCGCTGACCGGCTCGTTTGTTGTCAACGCCGGGTGGTGTCGACGCTACTGCCACCAGGCGTCGAACAGCGAGGCCGGCATTCGGCGCTTGTGCTCGGTGCTCAGGTAGCGAGACTCGATCGCTGCGGCCACCTCGTCCTGCACCGGTTGCCCTTCGAGGAAATCATCGATGTGCTCGTACTGCAACCCCAGATTGGCCTCATCGGTCTGGCCGGGAGCATGGTCGAGTAGATCAGCGGTGGGGTCCTTGAGATAGAGCTGGTCGGGCGCGCCCAGTTCCGTCAGCAGGGCGCGGCCCTGTCGTTTGGTCAGCCCGGTCAGCGGCAAAATGTCGGTGCCCCCGTCACCGTACTTGGTGAAGAATCCGGTGACCGCTTCGGCAGCATGGTCGGTGCCGACCACGAGCAGGCCGAGCTGGCCGGCCAGAGAATACTGAGCGATCATGCGGGAGCGCGCCTTGACGTTACCCTTCGTGAAGTCGCTCATCGCCACGTCCACGCTGGCCAGGAATTCGCTTTCGAACCCGTCGACAGCGAGTTCGATGTTGAAGGTAACCTGCGATTGTGCACGGATGAATTCCAGGGCGAGTTGGGCATCCGCTTCGTCGCGCTGCACCGCGTAGGGCAGGCGCACGGCCACAAAGGTGGCCGGATGACCCTCGGCGACGAGTTCGTCGACCGCCAGCGCGCACAACCGACCGGCGAGCGTGGAGTCCTGCCCGCCGCTGATGCCAAGCACTAAGCCCTGGGCGCCGGTGTGCTTGAGATATTCTTTGATAAATTGCACCCGGCGGTGCACCTCGGCGGCGGGGTCGATAATGGGTGAGACGTTGAGCTCCGCGATGATTCGCGCCTGTTGTTCTCGCATACTTGAATCTAGCAATCCTCGACAAATTGCGCTGCTACCCCTGCGTACGAAACCACGACCATGGTGTCCCCGATGCGAATCGGACCTTCGGCAATCGGATTAGAAATTCCTTTGACCACGCCCTGCAAATGGTGCAAATTTAGGCATGCTTAAACGCGGTCGGCCGTCGGGTGAGTCGTCGTACCCCGTGAGGCGGGTTGACCGGATTCGCGCTCGATGCCGGACGCCTCTAAGGCAATGGGCGCGCGCGTGAGCCGTACCTGTAATCGACGCGCAGCCACGGCGCCTCACCACGAATCGGTAGCGTTTGCGGCAGAGTGGGCGTCCGGCGATCACAACGACTCGTTCCGAGAGAATTCCTTGGACGATCTCGACGGGCCGCCCACCGCCGAGCCGCCGCATCCGATCAACTGGAACCTCCTCAGCGCCGAAGACGCCGAGGCCGAATGGATCGGGCTCAACCGGTGGGTGAACTGGCTGCGACGCACCTACGGGCTGCCGGCATCCGTTGTGCCGCCGTTCTGGCACCGGCACCCCGAACTGGTCTTTCCGCGCTGCACTTGCACTGGCTCGGTGCCTACGACCCCGACCAGCACGGCTCCGCCCCGTTTGGATGGCATCGCGACTTTGCGGATGCCCGCCAGCGCCTCCGCGACTGGGTGGCAGTGTCAGGGACGCGGTTGGATCGGGACCGGGCGACGCGCCAGACGGCCTGGCCAGGCGAGGCACCCGCGGACGCCGTTGTAGACATCGTGATCCACGACCGCGAAGAGGACTTTGTGGAGTTCGTCGTGGACGACGTTTCCAAGCGCCGCGAGGCTGAGGCCAGCTTCTACGCGCGTGCCGTCTCTCCCTGATCCCCCGATTGGGCCTGCGACTCGGATCAGCGCTTGCCCACCAGCAGTCTGGACCGCGCATACATGTACGGCCGGTCGCGTCTTTTGGTGCTCGCAGTCCGGCTTCTGTCGTTGATGCGTTTGAACCCCGGTCATCGGGCACTGTATCGGGCCGGGCAAACGCGACACTCAGGATCGTTGAAAGCGACGAAGTCCGTAACGGCGCGGAAATGCCCGTTGAAGGTCCGGCTTGCGGGCTGCAAGGCTACGCGAAAAGCTCCGCTGTTCTTATTGGATGAAAGCAGTCCGGTGGGTGTATCCGAATTCATCGTCTTCCGTGTGCGGCAAGGAAAAACCGAACGCCTTCGGCGACGTGACTGTGGAGCTGGGCTTTGTTCGGTATAGCTGCATCACCGAGCAGCATGGCCTCGTTGAGCGGCGCGGACATTATCAGCCAGTTGAACTGTGATGCGGTGACGGACGGGTCGTCAATCTCGAGCAGGCCGCGATCGGCCAGGCGCTCGAAAACCATTGCGAGTGCTGACGTTGCCCGCTGTGGCCCGCTCTCGTAGAGCGCCATGGCTAGTGCGGGAAACCTGCCGACCTCGCCGATGACGAGCCGCCGAAGCTGCAGCAGCCGCGGGGTCGTGACGATGGCAAGCTGCCGTTCGGCGTAGCTCTGGAGATAGTTCGCTAGTTCCGTCTCATCTGCAGGATCGGGGACCTCGTTGTGCACGCGGCCACCCGCCTCGTTTGTCATGGTCGTCACTAGATCGACGAATAGCGCCTCTTTACTGCCGAAGTGTTTATAGACAGTCTGTTTCGACACCCCCGACTGAGCGGCCAATTCGTCCATGTTTGTACCGAGGTAGCCACCCTTGAGGAATGCATCCTCCGCTGCGCCAAGGATCGCTTGACGCTTACGCGCCGATCGTTGCCCACCCTCGGGCGCACCCGACGCAAGGTTCCGTGCGGTGGCCTGTGCCATGGACAATCCCATTCAGGGTCGGGTATTGCTTGATTTCGCGTACTACACAGTCTAGTTTTTGCATGTAGTACTGAACGGTCTAGTTTGATCAGCGGTTTAGGGAGTATTAACTATCGTGATTGCTCCAGAAGATTCCTCCCGGCACATCGACGCTGTGTTCAGCGCTGTGATTCGCAGGAATATCGGTCCTAGCGGCTGGACCATCGTGGTCATGCCGGACTCAGGCGAGTTCTTCGGCACCCGGAAGCCGGTCAAGGTAGCCGGCACCATGGACGGTCATGCCTTTCACGCGACACTGCTGCCTGTGGGAGATGGCACGCACATGGTGCCGATCAAAGCTGAGCTGCGAAAAGTCGTCGGCAAAGACGAGGGTGATCAGGTGATCGTGCACCTACGACAGCGACTGAGCTGACAATGACAACCGATAGGGCACACACAGACAAGGAACATTCGCATGAGTGAATTCGTAACAACATCCGAGGGCGATCGGGTCGCCTTCGACCGACGGGGATCCGGTCCCGCGCTGATCTTTATTGCCGGAGCCGGACCCTTCCGGGCCATCGACCCGTCAACAACGACGACCGCGGAGTTGGCGGCACAGTTAGGCATCTCGACGATCGTCTATGACCGTTTGGGTCGCGGCGAAAGCATGGTTGACGGGCGGATCGACCTCGAGCGGGAACTTGCTGCTGTTGTGGCGCTTCTCGAAATCGCTGGCGGAAGTGCTGTATTGTGTGGGCACTCCTCCGGCTGCTCGATCGCTTTGGCGGCTGCCGTATCAGGCCTGCCGGTCGACGGACTTGTCCTCTGGGAGGCACCGCTTGGGCCACAGGACGGCGAGGCGCGGGAATGGGCCGACGAAGTGGACCGACGAATCTCCGCAGGTGACCTTGAGGGTGCCTTGATCCACTACATGAAAGACATGCCGCCGGAGTTCCTCGCCGGTGTGCGCACCTCTCAGATGTGGCCGGGCCTGGTTGCCCAAGTTGGTAGCCTCCGCCCCGACGGGGAATCGCTCGCGTGGGCCGAGTCTGCGCCGCTCCCAGAATTGTTTGCCAGCATCAGGGTTCCCGTTGAGGTGCTGATTGGTCAGGAGACTTTCCCGGTGATGATCACGGCGGCCGACGCGATCGTCGCGGCGATACCCGGCGCGACACAGAAGCGGATGCCAGGCGCCAACCACTCGTGGGAGCCCGAGCCGATGGCCGTCGAACTTGCCGCGTTCGTCACATCGTCGAAATGACACCCATGCACGTTGAGATGAGCCACCGTATCGAAGGAGAGGTCCATTGAAATTCCTGCTGACGCTTTACAACAATGCCAACACGATAGCAGCCATCGAAGGTCCTGATCGGGAGGAGTTCCGAAAGGTTCACGACGACATCCAGAAAGAGCTCGCGGCCGAGGGAGCGCTCATCGACACCAGCGAGTTGAGCGTGGTCGAGGCAACCGTCGTCCGCACACACGAAGGAGCGACGACCCGCACCGATGGCCCATTCACGAAAGGCCAGGACTTTGTCGGTGGCTACTACCTGACCGAGTGCGGTCATCTTGAGCGAGCCGCTGAACTCGCCGGTCGATTCGTCGAGGCGAGGTTCGCACCGATAGAAGAGCGCGCCCTCGTGCATGGCTGATCGAAAACCACTTCGTCCTCAGCACCGCCCGCTCAGGGTTTCGCGAGCGGACACCCTATGCGTGTTCCTGGACGTCGACGAGCCAGCCCTCTAGGGAGCGTCGGCGTTTCTCGGGTCGTGGACCGGCGAACTCTCCGACGTCGGGAAGCGGTTCGTCACCTTCATCGATGCGCAGCCGAACGCCCTGAGCCGGGGTCAACATCGCTGTATTCGGAACTGGCTCGACCTCGATCATGTATCGCGAGGGCGAAGTTGCGAGGAACGCCCCATTGTCGAAATAGCGGCCGACCATCGCCCCCTCGTCGCCGTCTGACGCCTTGATCGATGCCGGCGGGGCGCCGTGGCCGGGCCGACGTAGTGACCGACGCTCGACGACGTCCTGCGTGACCGCATGTACCGCGACGGCCCTGCCGCGCACACGATCGGTGAACTCCTCTTCATGGTGCGACTCCATGGCGTCCACCGTGGCGACAAGTTCCATTCCGAGCATGTCAGCGACAGCAGCGTGCGGCGTTCGCGTATCGATACCGAAGTCGACCTCATCGCCGACGGCAAAAGGATCGCCGCAGCACGCCCATTCCCATTCCGTCAACCACACGCGCGTCATAATGCCCACGCTAGCCGAACACGCGCCGACGAGCCGAAGCCTTTGAGGATCCACCGCCGGAACCTCGTACCAGTTCAACTCAGGGTTCGTCTTGAGGGCGACGATGGCCTTGGCCACCCGAGCCATAAACTGGGGCAATGGCATTGACCGAGACACAATCCCGTCACCTCACGCCGTGAAACAGCCTGCGAAGCCAGCTAGTTCGCCCATCAATGCTTTGCCTCTGCGGCGCGTTGAGGAGTACCCGCCCAATCGCATGGATCGCGCAGCGTGGCCGGCTACCCTCGCGCCGGTACGACGGCTCCTGGACGATGGGCTCGAGCTGGGACCGATGACGATCCTTGTTGGCGACAACGGCTCAGGCAAGTCAACCTTGGTGGAGGCCATCGCAATGGCATTTGGTATGAACGCCGAGGGCGGATCCACCAACGCCATGACTCGCACTTATCCTTCCGAGTCCAACCTCGCCGACCATTTACAACTCGTTCGCGGCGGCGGAGCATCGCGGCGGGGATTCTTCCTGCGGGCGGAAACGATGCACGGACTCTTCACCTATCTTGAGTCGATCGGCGATACTGGCTCGTTTCACCAACGCAGCCACGGTGAGTCATTTCTGGACTTGGTGGTGGCCCGGTCTGAAATGCACGGGCTTTGGATTCTTGATGAGCCCGAGTCTGCGCTCTCTCTTCCTGGCTGTCTCGCACTCATCGGTCTCCTCCGTGATCTCATCAATGGCGGATCGCAAGTTCTTCTCTCGACGCACTCCCCAGTGCTGGCTGCCTACCCCGATGCGGATCGGTATGAGATTGGTGAGTGGGGTATCCGTGCCTGTGAATACGATGACCTCGACCTCGTGCGGAACTGGCGTGCATTCTTGGACGCCCCTGAACGATTCCTCCGCCACACAACCTAAATCGTCGCGTATGAGGTTCCCCATACAGGACGGCAGCAAGGGTCGACGTCGGTGTGGATGATTTGTGCAGGCGAGGACGGAAAATGACACTGGTGCTAAACGATCAATTCCGGAGAAGCTTCAAATGCGAGACACGTTCCTGGCGTGAGCCGGTTGACGAATCCCTGCCCTTCAAGAATAATTAGGCATGTGCCTAAGTATCACGACGAGCTCGATGCCGTGCTCCGCGCTCTCGCGGATCCGACGCGCCGGGCCGTCGTGGAACGGTTGGCGAAGGCCCCAGCAGTCGTGTCCGAACTCGCGGCACCGTTCTCGATGGCGTTGCCGTCGCTCATGCAGCACCTGTGCGTCCTCGAGAACGCGGGACTGGTCACGTCACAGAAGCATGGGCGCGTCCGCACCGTGAGCCTGCGACCGGGCGCCCTCGACGTCCTACACCTGTGGCTCGGCGAGCAACGAACCCCCACCGAACACCAAGCCGACCGGCTCGGCATCCACATGACCCGTACCACCCCGAAGGAAACCTGACGTGACCCGCGTTCGCATCGACCTGTTCCTCTCGCTGGACGGCTATACCTCGACGACCGACCACGCCCTCGAAAATCCGATGGGTGAGGACTGGGGGCGCCTCACTGCGGCCTACGCCGCGACCCGCACTTTCCACGAGCGCGTCTTCGACGACGCCAGCGGCAACGGCACGACCGGCATCGACGACTCCTACGCCGCCGCGTTCTTCGAGGGCGTCGGCGCCGAGATCATGGGCGCGACCATGTTCGGCCTGCACTCGTTTCCCGACGATCCGGACTGGAAGGGCTGGTGGGGTGGCCAGCCGCCGTTCGGCACCCCGGTCTACGTCCTCACCCACACCGCACCGCGTCCGTCGATCCCGATGGAGGGCGGAACAACGTTCCACTTCCGCAACGCCGCAATTGAGGACGTGCTCGCGGAGGCGACCGAGGCTGCCGGCGGCCTGGACGTGCGCGTCGGCGGTGGAGTCGGCACCGCGCGCGACTTCCTGCGCGCCGGCGTGGTCGATCACTTGCATCTCATGGTCGCCCCGATCCTCCTCGGCCGGGGCACTCGACTGTGGGACGACCTGCCCAGCCTCGACCTCACCCACAAGGTAACAACGGAAGTGGCCGAGAGTGGCACGATCCACGTTGACTTCGCACGATAGGACGCACTCATGACGATCGAATGCCGACTCGCCCGCGCCGGGTTCACCCTGACCCGCGACTACCCCGTTCCTCTCGACGACGACCACACCAAGAATCACTCATTCCTCATGGACTCCGACGGCGCATGGTCCCTATCTTCGGCTTACGACGTGACGCACGCCTACAACCCGAAAAGTATCTGGACCTCGCAGCATTTGATGAGCGTCAACGGCAAGTTCTCCGACGCCGAGTTTAAAGACTTCGTCGTCGTCTCCGAACGGCACGGCTTCGAGCGAGCCACATCGATCATTGCGGAGGTCAACGATGCGGTGGCGTCTTGGTCGGAGCACGCTGCCGAGGCAGGTATCCCGGCGGCGGCGCAGGCAGAGGTGGCAGCGGACTTGCGGAGTATCCGCCGGTAGCGAGCGGGCGTCGCGCATAGAGAACAATTTCACTTAACGTGAGGACAGTCATTTGTTTGTAGACCAAGATTCGAGATAGCCGCGGGTCACGGCGACTCAATCAGCGCTAGCAGTTTGGAAAGCTGGAGCTCGCCATCGAAATACATCGAGTCTGATCTGAGTAGGCAGTTTCTCCGAACTGGGTGGCAGAAATCCGAACGGGCGTGTCGCGTGACACGAGGTGTCGCGTGACAGTCCATTTCGGACATTTTGCCAGCTCCGGACTCCCGGAATTCCGCGGAAGTCGCCATTGCCTAATCCGAAAGTCTTGCCACCGTACTTCGGACACGCGACAGCGTTGAGCTTTCTTGGCGGTTTACAGAGCGTTGGGCCATCTTGCCGACGGGCCTCTTATTTGGAGTGTATTGAGAGCACCGTGGCCGACTCCGTCTGGCGACGCCAAATCCGCGAGGGCGACGGAGATCATCCGGACGCCAACGGCTACGAGCATCTTGCCGCGATCATCGAAACGCCACTCCTTGAGCGGCTCAGCCCGTACGGCATCGGCGCGTCCCGAAACTTAGGCCTCTAGGAATCGACATTTAAAACCTTCCGTAAGCCGAACCCTCACCGGGACGGACGTGGATCGGCTCGCTTGCGCGCTGAGCAGTACGGAAAAATCGTGGCGGGCACCAGTCGCGGTCCAATTGAGTGTGGGCCGTCGTCGTTTCGGCGCCAGGTGGACATATTCAGTGTGTAGACATCCCCGATGTAAGGAGTTCCTATGGATCCGTCCTCGAGTTTTCGCGACGATGCACTCAACGATCTGCTCGATCGCGCCGCGGCGCCGGCGCCACTCTCGGCGCTGATGACAGACGCAGCCTTGCAAGAAGCCACTCGAGCTGCGCGTTTTGAAGCCGCTCGGGATGTCAAGAGTCGTCTGGGCCGGCGGCTTGCCATTTCCGGCGTCGCGCTCGCACTGGTCCTCGGGGGTACCGGGGTCGCGGCCGCCGTCACGAACTTTGAGTGGCCTTCCTGGGCGCAACAGCCGGACGCGACGATGCAGATCACTCTTCCCAGCGGCGCGCAGTGCGAGTACCTGATCGGGAACCTGCAGAACGCAGATCCCGAGATCATGGACGCGGCCCGCGCCTTCTTTGCCTCTGCACCCGTTCCGACGACTGCGCAGGTCGACGCACGAGTCGTTGCCGTCCACGGGGAAACACTGGCACAGACTCCTGAAGGCGACCGCGACCGCCGATACTCCTCGGGGGTGGTGGGTGTGATGGCCGACGAGCTGGACGCCGACCTCCAACAGCACGGGTTCGACAGCGCTCAGCGACCTTATTTCGAGGGCGTCATCACCTGCGAGGGCACGAATCAGTGAGCGCTGTTCGTAGGGCACGCGACGAACGCCTCACCAACGCACTGGACCAAAACGCGAGAGACTTGCTGCGGTACCTCGAACGCCGCGTCGGGAGCAACGACGCGCCGGACGCCCTTTCGGACACCATGATCGCCGCGTGGAAAGGCGCGGCGAGAGTCCCGACCAATCCCGTCGAGGCACGAATGTGGCTATTCGGGATCGCACGCAATGTCGTCCTCAACCACTCACGTGGAGAACGGCGCCGTTCGCGCCTCGCCGAGCGCCTACGCGAGTCAGTGGGTGTGCTGCCTCCCAACAACGATGCCGCTGCCGGTCTCGACGTTCTGGACGCGATCCAACGCCTCGACCCGGACCTCGCGGAAGTCATTCGCGCAGTCCACTGGGACGGGTTTAGCTTGGCGGAGATTAGCCAGTATCTGGGGTTGCCGGCGTCGACGGTCCGCAGTCGGTACCATCGCGCGAAGCGGGAATTAGCCCACGTTCTGGGCAGCCAGGTCGAGCTCATTCAATGAGACTCCACAAGACGGTCGACCCAGCCGCCGTCGAACTGACCGGCACTACGTCGATCGAGATTCCAACGACCTATACCGAGCTCGATCAGGATGCGGTACTGAGGCGCGCTGCTCGGCTTACGCCCTGACCGCCAGGCACCGGCGCGCGGCGCAGAACACCGCCCGTAACGCGAACCCCTAACGGGCAGGCTCCTCGGCAAGTGTTTTTGAAGCACGGGCAGCTTGTGCGGGTTTGGAAATGATGGCGGCGGAGATTGAACTGAGGACGATGACGATCCCGGCTATCTGCATTGGGGTGAGGTTCTCGCTGGCGATTAGCCAGCCGAGGAGGATGGCTACGACGGGGCTGAGTAAGCCAAGGAAAGCCGTGGTGCTTGCGGCAAGCCGTGCGATTCCACGAAACCACATGACGTAGGCGAACGCTGTACCGATGACCGAGAGATAGGTGTATCCAATAATGTTCGGCGGTGTCAGCGGAGCGATGGGAAGGCCCTCGATCACGAGCATAAGGACCAGGAGGGAGAGGCCTCCTGCGATGAGCTGCCATGCAGTGGTCGTGAGCGGGGGCGCGGGCTGTCCCCATTTTTTGGTCAGCACGATCCCGGATGCCATGGAGAGTGTTCCGCCGATAGCGGCCAGTAGGCCGACGGCGTCGAGGCGGGCTTGGGCTTGGAGCACGATGAGGCACACGCCGATCAGGCCGGTAGCGCCGGCGGTGACCACCCGGCTTGTCAATCGCTCGTGGAGCACGCGGCTGGCCAGAAGGGCGATGACGAGTGGCTGAATCCCTCCCATGATTGCGGCCACACCGCCAGGGAGTCGGTAGGCCGCGATGAAGAGCAACGCAAAAAACGCTCCGATGTTGAGCATGCCAAGGACCCAAGATTTCCACCACCATGCGCCGCGTGGCAACCTTCGGCAGAGTATGAGTAGGAGGATTCCCGCAGGAAGTGCGCGCAACGTAGCCGCGAGCAGTGGCCGATCCTCCGGCAGTAGCATCGTGGTTGTCAGGTAGGTCGTGCCCCAAAGCGCCGGGGCCAAGGCTGTTGTTACCAACATGAAAGTTCGATTGCTAAGCACTTAGCCATTATACCTAAGTGCTTAGCAATTGGTACTATGACTCTATGCCGGACCAAGTCGATCGAATCATTGAACAGTGGAATACAGAAAAGCCCGACCTTGATGTCTCACCGATGGCCGTCGTCGGTCGATTAAGTCGCACCGCCCTCGTCGTGGAATCGCGACTGGCCAGTACGTTTGCCCAGCACGGTTTGGATGCTGCTTCCTTTGACGTGCTCGCAACTCTCCTGCGAAGCGGTGCCCCCTATCGGATCGCCCCGCTGGAGCTGGCACGTGAGGCCATGATTTCAACAAGCGCAGTGGCCCAGCGACTGAACAAATTGGAGAGCCGGGGGTTTGTCGTGCGCCAGGCAAACCCTGACGACGGCCGTGGCACACTCGTCGCGCTCACCGATGTTGGAAGAGATCTTATCGAGACGGCATTGCCAGATCACCTCGAAACCGAGCGCGCCATCACCGCCGTCCTCAGCCTCGCGGAGCAGACACTGCTCGCGGAACTCCTGCAGCGACTCAGCACCGCAGCCAGTTTTTGATGATTTCCCTGTCCGGAAAAGCATTCTCCGACCACCGTGTCTTCGAGCGCCACTCACAGACGATGCAACCACGGTCAGTCCCGTTGGACGAACCCTCTGCGGGCCATGCACCAACAGCGCGGGAAACTATCCTCATGACCGAAAAAGTGCCCTTCACCCCGTTCCACCCGGAACCGCGAGATTTTCCGGGACATCCTATGCCGACTTCCGTTCCGGAAGGAATGCGTTTAGAACTGAGCCGGGCTCCTGTCGTTTCGGGGAAAGAAGACGAGTTTGAGGAATGGATGGCGGCCGTCAACGATCGTTACGGCGAACATGAAGAGGCACTCTCCAATGAGCGTCAGGTCTTTGAAGCGACATTCAAACACGAGGAAGCAGATGGGCGACTATGGATTTACCACGTAAGCCTGATGGGGACCAACGGTGGCGTACTTGACGAGTCACTTCAGATGAGCGCGGATCACGGTGCTTACAGCCGCCGGGTGAAGGCGCCTGGTTGGGAGGAAATGACCCCAAAGTTCATGCTGACTCCCAACCATATTGGAGCGATCATGACTCATTGGGCGAAAACCGGATCCATCGACTGACATCCGACAATCCCGCCCGCAAGGGGAACCCCTTACGGGACGCGAGGTTCGAGTCCAGATCGGTTTGTGACTATTAGCGCTTTGTGGCGGCGCTTTGTGGCGCTAGTTTCCGATGACGGGGATGCTAGCGGCGGCTTCGGTGACATCGTCGGTGATGGATTACCAGCAAACGCGAAGACATCGACCTTGAGGAAGCCATCCGCGTCCTCCGCGCCATTTGGTCGGACTGATGCCCGTCTGCCTGTCGACCTAGGGATATGAAATGCCACGAATTCGGCCCCTGAGTGACCAAGGCAATCATTTGGATCAAAACCCATGTGGTTTAAGGCACTTGCGTTACGAGACACTTGCCCCCAAATTCACCGGGAGCGTTCAAAAGGGTTGCGGCCGGCGCTCGATTAGGTGAATCCTAAGCTTCGACACCTCCCGCGGCGCGGCCCACCATGCGATTCGATCGGCCCTAGGCCCGGGACCCATCGCGGCCCAGGTCATAGCGCGTTACCCAACGAAGGCGGACAGAATGATCCTCTTGAGCCCCGCTGATCCGTCCGTTCCGATTGCCTGGGACGCTGGTTCCACGTCCGGTTCGGACATATCAGTCCGTGTGGGAGTCGACGTCGGTCCATCCGCTTTCATCGTCCACACAATGGAACGCACCGGTCAGCTGATGAACGATGCGGGACGCGTGACTGGAGTCGTTGACGACGCTCGAACGATTGCCGGGTTAGCGGTTGAGGAGTCTTTACTCGTGATGCTCAGGGAGACCTATCCGCGAGAGTTGCTGGCCACAAGGATGCAGGAGATTGCCGAGCAAGCCAGGGCCGTGGACTGGGCGGAATGGGAGTTCACTCAGATCGTCGTCGACGGGATTGGCTTTGCTCTTCGAGTTCGGCACATGCACCCACCAGGATTTGTGGCAATCGCTGACCTGGGTGCGGCAGTGGTCACCATGCGCGGGAAAAAGCTGCCCGATGACCGGCGGTTCACTCTGCATCGCCGCCTAGAGAGCTTTGCAAACCTTGGGGACACGAGCGACTGAGACGTCGCATGCCCCGTGTCGGGGTGCCCTGCATTGCCGTAAATGTCTCGAACCCATGCGATGCAAGACACTGAAGCCCGCCCGGGAGCGCCGAGGGCAACAAGTTCGATGTGCCAAATAGCGATCATGAACGCCCCACAAAGCGTCAACAGTCACAGCACTGGCCATCGCACGTGCGCTCGAGCACTGCCGCAAGGGGAACCCTCTACGGGACGAACAATTGCGTTTCAGCCCTTAGATCCGGCGTACGGGATAAGTCAGAATAGGACGAGCACATAACTATGGCTCTATCGCTAAGCATTGGTATAGTCAATCCATGGCCACGTTTGACGAAAAGTTACCCTGGGCGCCGATCGGTTATGAGGAACGGCCCTGGCGCAGCGTCCAAGACGACTATGGCTCACGAACGCAGAAGCGTCTGGCATCCGGGCCGTACTTGGCATCGGTGCCCGCATTCATTGCCGATCTCGATATCCCACTGAGCAGCGAACTCCACGCGGTGACCGAAGAGGCCGCCAGTGAGCTTGCCCGCTTCGATGCCGAAGTGGGACAGATCGCGGCACCATTCGCATCCATTCTCCTGCGCACGGAGAGCGCCTCCAGCTCAGAGATTGAGAATCTCACGAGCGGAGCACGCCAGATCGCCCTGGCGGAGCTCGGTGAGCACGCCTCGAAGAACGCACAGCTTATCGTCGGCAACGTCCGAGCGATGCAAGCGGCCCTGGCACTGTCCGAGTCCATCGACGGACACGCCATCCTGGAAATGCATCGCGCACTCCTCGAGCACAGCAATCCGGACATCGTTGGTCACTGGCGTGACCGACAGGTCTGGATCGGAGGCGGGAACCTCGGGCCGCACACCGCACAGTTTGTGCCACCGCATCACGATCGAGTCCCCGAGCTCATGGATGATCTCGTCGCCTTCGCCAGCCGCGACGACCTTCCTTTGCTCGCTCAGACCGCGATCGCTCACGCTCAATTCGAAACAATCCACCCGTTCCCTGACGGCAACGGAAGGGTCGGTCGCGCGCTTATTCAGGCGATGCTGCGCGCGGGGAAGCTCACTCACAATGTGGCCGTTCCGGTGTCCGCGGGGCTGCTCCACGACACCAGTCGATATTTCGAGTCCCTCAGCGCATACCGGTCCGGGGATATTGCCCCGATAATCCGCTCCATCGCGGAGGCATCGTTCGCCGCGGTGCACAACGGACGCATCCTCGTAGTGGATCTAGAAACTGTGCAGGTCGATTGGCGCGGGCGCATCACCGCAAGACGAGACTCGGCGGCCCATCGACTGATAGGCGTTCTGCTTCGTCAACCCGTGATCGGAGCAACCGCAGCCGCGGCTGAGCTTGGCGTCTCGACCGTCAACGCTCAGGTCGCTATCGACCGACTCGTTGACGCTGACATTCTGACTCAAATTACCGACGGACGGCGAAATCGAATCTGGCTCGCCAAAGACGTCGTTCGGGTCCTTGACGATTTCGGCGCCCGGGCGAAGAGGCGCCGATAGCGGGTGTTCCGCGTCGCCGGTTAGGGACAACATGCAGAGCCGGGGGGCGGGGCGCGCAATGTCTCAAAGGGAACCTCCACCGCGACAGGACGCGATCACATCGGATGAGAAACTCGACGTATAAAGAATCCGAGCGCAGGGACCAAAATTAAGTATCGGGATGGTGCTGCGGCGGATATTGAGGAATGCGTTGCATTGTGGGTTGACGCTTGCAGGGCGCGCGACGGCGCGGCTGTCGTCGGAGTAGCAGAGCGTGCTCGACCGAAATTTGGCTCTTCAGAGTGTTGGATCGTGGCCGAGGACACATCCGCGGGACTAGTTGGATTCGGGCTCGCCACAAGGCCCGGCAGCGGTCTGGTCGGTGATCCGCCAGGCGCGCCCGTGATCGGCCTCCTCGCCGTCGCCCCCGGTGCTCAAGGCCGCGGGCTCGGCGCCAACTTGCTCGTGGCTCTCACCAACGAGTTAGCCCTACGCGGCCACGTCCAATCCGTACTGCACGTACTCGCTGATCACCATACGGCGGTTCACCTCTACGAGAAGATGGGATGGCGACCGCTAGGCGAACCCTTCCTGCACTCTCTTTTACGACGCCCGAGCCAGGCATATGTCCGCGATCTACATGATTTGGGTGCCCGATAGCCAAACCCCTACCGAGCAGGAATCAGCTCAGCACCTGCTTGAAGAGCGCTGGGTAGTCACCATCAGCTAGGTCCAAAGATAGTGCCTCGTCCAGACTGAACCAGCCGACGGCATCGTGTTCATCCGGCGCGGCATTGATGATGTCACCGTCCCACTCCTCGACCCTCCAGACCTCCAGGAAGAGGCCAGCTTCTTGACGCGTCAGTAACGCGTTTCCGCTGGGTGGAGCGATTTCCACGCTCAACTCTTCTCGAAGCTCACGCACAAGAGCTTGGCGATTCGTCTCTCCCGGTTCGAGATGACCTCCCGGGAGGTCCCAAACATTGGGATACCAGGCCTTCGATGGTGATCGATGCACGAGAAACACCCGCCCCGCGCGAACGAGCAATCCGCACGACACATGATGCGTCACGTGTTCTTCCATGAGACGAGCCTACGGACAGCCCACCAGCTGGGGCGACAGGACCCACGCCCGGGTGTCGAACCTCATTCAATTCCGCTCAACGTCAGCGAAACCGCTCCTCGTCGAACTGCTGAGTGCCGCCCTCCATGGTCCATGCTGCCGCAAACGGCATCAGGGTCTCAATGGTGGCGACCCGAACGCCCTCGGCGGTCGGGAGCAGCACCCTGATGCCCAGGTAGTAATCGAACAGGACCTGCCTGTCACGCCCGCATGGTCCGACAACACCGCGCCCATGATTGCCCACAGCGACGATCGTCGTGATTTCTCGCCCGCCCTGTGCACGCGCCGCACCAAGTGCAACCAGCTCGGCGCACGGACCACCGGTGAAATGGAACAGATTCACGCCAGCGAACATACGGCCGTCGGCGTCTCGAACTGCCGCGCCCATCGTGTGAGCACCATCTTCATCGGGCCCGGCATCCGTGTTTGCGTCGATGGTCTCCCTTGCGAGCTGAACGAGCTCAAGGTCTTCGGCCGTCGGTACTGCGAGTTCAGCGTTTGGGAGCATGACAGTAATCCTACGGATCGAACCGAACCCAAGGCATGGCTCGCATGTCCGTAAGCCGAACCCCTAGCGGACGCTCTAGGGTTGCTGGGATTCCCAGCGAGTTTCACCATCCTTCTTCGATGAGGTCGCGTGTAGGGCTTGATTTTGCGCCACCTTCATGGAGGCCTGATGGTCGGGATGAATGTGCGCTGTAAGGCAGCGGACTCCGTGTGATCGCAACCAGGCGACCATCGCTTGAGCGGCTTCAGACGCGATTCCTTGCCCTTGCCAGTTTGGTGAAATGACCCAAGCGATGTCAGCCACGAGATTCGACCCGTCGTCTTCGACGGTTGCCTGTACGAACCCCACCAGTTTTCCTATGTCTCGCTCAATGACAACCCAGTTCAGCCACCACTGCGAACCATCTTCAGAGTGCCCAACGGTTTGCGCGGCATAACGTTTTTCCAGCAGCTTCAGTGAGGGTATTTCTCCGCCGGTGTAGTCATAGAGCGAAGGATCGGCCAGAACCTCGATCATCGCAGCCGCGTGCTCCACCGACAGCGGCTCCAACAAAAGTCGCAGAGAAATAATGGGTTCAGTTGCGGGCCAGTCCATTCTTTGACAATGGCAGAGTCCTGAGATCTTCGTAAGCCGAACCGTCTGCGGGACGAATTCGCCGCCCTGTGTTCCAGGGCCTCGTGCACGGCGTTACTTGTGCGGCAAGCACGGAACGGGACGGCGACTCGGCCGTAATGACAGCAGAAGAATTATTCTTCGGCTCACAGAATTCTCCCGATTTTGCGGCTCAAGCAGACACCTAGAAAAGGTTAAAACGCCGACCAGGCACATTGCCGCGCCGAATCGGTCTTACGCGACAGGCCGACATCCATCGGAAGTACCCCCGTTTCGCGATGGAGCAGAACCTATGCACTAAAGAAAAGGACGCTTCAGCCACGCATTCGTTCGAACGACTTCAATCTGCCAATCAGGTCCGCTGCCAAGTTTCCCGTGAAGTCAGGAGGCTTTCGAAGGACGAACAGATAGAAATATCTGCTGATTTCCTTGGGGGGAATCATTGCTCACCCTCAACTGATAGCCATAGCCGTCCTGAACTGCCCGCCCACTACACAAGGTCGTAGAGCCGGTGGCATTAGCTGGCCGCTGGCACGTCCCCTCCACGGAAAACACCAAACCCGCCGGAGCAGCGATCTGCTCCAAATCCTCGACTGTCACCGCCGTATCCGCCTCCCAACGCCGGGCAATGCTCGGACAGGGATTAGTACTCACGCACAGGAACTGTTCGCGGCGAACAATGTCATCCAACAGCGTCCAGCCCGGGGGAATATCCAGCCGTGACACCTGCGAAACAAACTCGTCGGTAGCCCGGTCTTCCAGGGACCTGACAATGAAAAACGCAGTCACAGCCAAGACAACGACGCCAACCAGGATCGCACCAAGAATCTTCACGCCATCCCCCAAAACCCAAAACCCAAAACCCCAAACCCCAAACCCCAAACCCCAAACCCCAAACCCCAAACCCCAAGCAACAACCATAAAATTCGTCGCAAACTGCCCAATGCAGCTGCCTGCAGCGTAACGGTCGACCAACACCCTGTCTCTACCCCAGAGTAAGCAACATCGTCGTAACTCTTCACGCGTTGATATCTATACTTCCGTTCTTAGTGCCGGTGCCCGCGGAGCGCCCGGCGTGAAAGTGGGAGACTGCCACGCCGGACTGCTCGTTAAAGAGCCCGTTAGAGTTCGGCGGCGACGTCGTTCTCGGTGTCGTACCATTTGGTGGATGTATCGGAAGAATTCTGGGGGGCTTACCGTGAGTTCGAAGACACTTGGCGTGTTCGCTAGCCTCGTTCTTCTTATCGTGCGCGGCATACTTCTGTGGGTCGTCGTCCCACTGGGCTGTATTGCGTGGGTGATCGTTTCCCCTTGGCTTGGCCTTGGCCCCGGAGAGTGGACACGGGTTAAGCGGCGAGTTGGATCCCTGCGGCCTGTGACGAGTATTGCAGCTCGAAGTCCACAGGCGTGACGTCTCCGATCGAGGAGTGGCGACGGCGACGGTTGTAACGGTCCTCGATCCACGCTGCGACGTCTCGAATCGCTCGGGCCCGGGTGGGCCAGACTCGTCGGTAGTAGAACTTCCGTTTTCAGTGTTGCGAAGAAGCTCTCAGCCATGGCGTTGTCCCAGCAAATTCCGGTGTATCCCATCGACCGGGTGATGCAATGTGCAGCGGCGAATTCGGTGATCTGAGCCGATGCGTATTGGGTTCCGCGGTCGCTGTGAAAAATCACAGTCTCCGGGCGGTCCCCACGCAGGACTATGGCCATGGTGAGGGCATCCTGGATGAGGTCGGTGCGCATGTGGTCGGCGGTAGCCCAACCGATGACGCGGCGACTGTGGGCGTCGATGACCGTCGCCAAATAGACCCACCCCTCCCACGTCCTCAGGTAGGTAATATCGCCGACCCAAACCTGGTTCAACGCGCCGGTATCCCACTTCCGTTTCACGGCATCCACCGGGTAGGCGTCCGCGTGGTCGATGACGGTGGTTGTCTTCCAGTTCTTCGGGCAGATCCCCGCCAAACCCAAGCGTTTCATGGTCCTGGCAACTGTTTTGGCCTGTCGGCGTGGCTTGCCGGTTGTCGGGTCGATTGGCAGAGTCAGCCGTCCCACCCAGAGCTCACGCTTCGCATCCCATTTGAAGGACCCGGCCCCTGGCGACGCCCGCTTTTCAGCTTTCGGCTCCTTGGCTTTCGTCATTTGAATTCTCCTGCTCCCCCTGGTATGCCTAGGTGGGCCTTCAGGTGGGCCTAGCCTTTACGGCACGGGACGGCCCAGTACGCTGCGCCTGTGACTACGCTGCACGAGTCAATGCCGTAGAGGACCGTCCAGAATGCCGCAAGATCCGCGTAGTTACGGGGAAGTACAGCGTCTGAGCCAGTATCGCCTTTGGTGCCCCCGGTAGGAATCGAACCTACGACAATCGGATTAGAAGGCCGGTGCTCTATCCACTGAGCTACGGGGGCGGGACTGTTCAAGGTTACAGGTCGCCGGCGTGCTTCGGTCGCCGCTGAAGATCAGTTGCTGACGCGCCGGGCCAATTGGTGCATCGACGGCATCGCACCGACCAGTTGCCGCGTGTACGGGTGCAGGGGGTGGTCCAAGACGTCGGCCGTGGGTCCGCCTTCGACGATGCGTCCGTCGGAGATGACGGCCACAGTGTCGCACAGGTGGCGGATGACGCCGAGGTCGTGCGAGACGAACACGAGGGTGAGCTGGTATTCATCGACGAGGTCGGCCAGCAGGTTGAGCACCTGGGCCCGAACCGACACGTCGAGGGCGCTGACCGCCTCATCGGCCACCAGAATTCGCGGCCGGGAGATGAGAGCCCGCGCAATCGAAATGCGTTGCCGTTGGCCGCCCGAGAACTGATGTGGATGCCGGCCCATCACGTCGGCGTCGAGCCCGACGGCGCTCAGTTGGGCTTCGACCCGGGCTCGTACTTCGGCCCGGTTCACGTTGTGCAGGGGTTCGGCAACGATGTCGCGCACCTTCATGCGCGGATCCAGGGACCCCATCGGGTCCTGAAAGACGATCTGCACTTGACTGCGAAAATCGCGCAGTTGTCGTTCCGAGGCTGTCCCGATCGGCTGCCCGAGCACGTCGACCGTGCCCGAGCTCGGCCGGTCGAGGGCGCAGAGGATGCGCATGAGCGTGGACTTACCCGAACCCGATTCACCCACGATACCAAGCCGTTGCCCCTCGGCTACGTCGAACGACACGTCCCTCAGGCCGTGCACGACCGGTGCCGGGGCGAACAGGCCGCCGCCCCCGCGCCGCCGATACTGCCGACTCAGGGCGCGCACCCGGATGGCCGGCGCTCCGGCTACCGCGTTGAAGATCACCGGTGGTCCACCGCGTTCGAGGTGCTGGTGTGCGGCCCGGTGCGGCAGGATCGGCGCTGCGGTGGCATCCGCTTCGATCGTGCGCTGTGCGGAGTCTACGGCCGGTGTGATCGGGGTGACGATGACGGGCCGTGACCTGGTGTGCAGCCGGCCACGAGCGTCGACCGCGGAGAGATCGGAAGCCGCAATCAGTTTCTGGGTATGCGCGTGCTGCGGCGCGGTCAACACGCGTGCAACCGGCCCGTCCTCCACGATATTGCCTTGGTACATGACGAGCACCCGCTGGCACACCTCCGCGACCACCGCGATGTCGTGGGTGATCAACAGCAGCGCGGTGCTCCGGTCGGCGACGAGATTTGCGAGGAGCTTCAGTACCTCCGCCTGCACGGTGACGTCGAGCGCCGTGGTGGGTTCGTCGCAGAGCAAGAGCTGCGGATTGTTGGCCATCGCCATCGCGAGCATGACACGCTGGCGTTGCCCCCCGGAAAGCTGATGCGGAAAAGCCTGGGCCGCTGCACGAGGGTTCGACAGCTTAACCTGGGCCAGCAGGGTGACGGCGCGTTCCCAGGCCTGACGCCGTCCCGGTTCGGTGTGATGCACCGTCATGATTTCGGCAACCTGGGCGCCTACCCGCATCAGCGGGTTCAGGGCGGTCATCGGTTCCTGGAAGACCATCGCCAGTGTGTTGCCGCGTAGCTGGTTCAGGCTGCGTTCGGGCGCCGTGAGCAGGTTGGCGTCGACACCGTTCAGACGCACCGTGCCGGTGGCGGTGAGCGTTTCCGGCAGCAGTCCCATGACGGATGTCGCCGTGAGCGACTTGCCCGACCCGGATTCCCCGATGAGGCCGACGCGTTCGCCGGCAGCGACATCGAAACTGATGCCGTGCAGCAGCTCGGCGAAGGGTGAACCGACCCGCAGGTCCCTCACGCTGAGAGTGGGCGGGGTCATCGTTTCACCTGCATCCTGGGGTCGAAGCGATCGCGCAGGCCGTCACCGAGCAGGTTGAAGCCGAGCACCAAGATGGCGATGGCGATTCCCGGCCACAGGATGAGCAGCGGCTCGACGAAGAGGTAGCCCTGTGCCTCCTGGAGCATGCGCCCCCAGGACGGTGTGGGCGGAGGCGTGCCGAGCCCCAGATACGACAGCGCGGCCTCGGCGAGAACCGCGATGCCGAACGAGACGGAGGCTTGCACGATGAGCATGCCGCTGATGTTGGGCAGGATGTGCCGCACCCCGATGAATAGGCCGCTCTTGCCCGCGGCACGGGCCGCCAGCACATACTCACGGCTCATGATCTGCATGGTGCCACTGCGGGCGATGAGTGCGAACGCGGGTGCCGTGCCGATGCCGAGTGCGACCATGGCGGTGATCGTGCCAGCTCCGAAGATGGCCCCGAAGATGATCGCGAGCAGCAGTGCGGGGAAGGCGAGTGAGATATCGTTACCGCGCATCATGAACTGGTCGAGTCGGCCGGGATTCATGCCGGCCACGATGCCGAAGGGAACGCCGAGTCCGGCCGCGATGCCAACCGCAACGGTGCCCACGAGCAGGGCGATCTGGGCGCCGCGGAGGATGGAGCTGAAGACGTCTCGCCCAAAGCTGTCGGTGCCCAGGAGGTATGCGGTGCCGGGCGGTTGCAGGATGGAATCCGGGAAGACGCCTTCCGGGTCGAACGGCGTCCACCACACCGACACGACGGCGGCCAGGACTACGAGGCCGACCAGTACCAGGCCGGCCCAGAGCGTTGCTCCGCCGTTCCTGCCGGCGGTCACGGGGCGTCGCCGTGGCCCGGTCGCGGCCGGGCCACGGGGATCTACGGCGGTCATGATGCGCTCCGCAGTCGGGGATCGATCACCGTGAAGGCGAGGTCAACGAGAAAGTTCAGCAGCAGCACGAACACGACGAGAACCAGCACGATGCCCTGCACTGCGGGCAGGTCACGCAGCGCGACCTTGTCGAGCAGCAGGCTGCCGAGGCCGGGAAGGCTGAAAACCCGCTCGATCACGACGGCGCCCACCAGCAGGGAGGCGATCTGCAGCCCGAGCACGGTCATCACCGGAACGGCCGCGTTCCGCAACCCGTGCCGGAACAGCGCCCTGCCCACACCGAGGCCCTTGGCCCGGGCGGTGCGGATGAAGTCTTCACGCGTGACCTCGAGAACCGACGATCGCACGTACCGGCTGAGCACGGCGCCCTGCACGCTGCCGAGGGCGATCGCGGGCAGAATCAGGTGCTGGAGGAATCCCCCGAGATCGTCGCCCGGATCAACCCACCCACCGGCCGGAAGCCAACGCAGCGTCACGGCGAAAACCGTGACGAGAAGCATCCCGGCCAGAAACCCGGGTACGGCGACCCCGATCTGGCTGATGCCCGACAGGATCGCGCCGTCGGGCTTTCGCTGCCGGACCGCGGATAGGATTCCGAACGGAACCGCGAAGAGCAGGGCCAGCACGACGCTGGTCAGTACGAGGATCACCGTGATGCCGAGGGCATCCGTTATTTCGGGGCCGATCGCTCGACGCGACACGGTGGAGGTGCCGAAGTCGCCGACGAGCACATGCCCAAACCAGTCCAGGTAGCGCACGACCGCGGGGCGGTCGAGCCCCATGGCCTTGGTCTGGGCGGCGACATCCGCTTCGGTCGCCTGCACGCCCAAAGCTATGCGCGCGGCGTTGCCGGGCAGGATAGACAGCATCAGGAAGGTCACAATCGACGCCACGACGACCGTGGCGGCGAACAGGCCGATGCGACGCAGCACCACAAGAACCATAACGGGACTTTCCTCTGACTGATCTACGGTGGGCACGATACTGAGTCAGTGTCGCGCCAACCACCCGAACATCAACCGAACGCGTACCGGATTCGACGGGCGCTAGCGTGCGATGGTCGAGAGATCCAGCGCGAGGCTCGGGGTGTTCTTCGGCACGCCGAGCAGATCGGCGTCGGCGAGGGAGATGGCCGGCTGCAGGTAGAGCCAGTTGGCAGCGGCTTCCTCGGTCATGGTCCTCGTCGCCTCCCGCATCAGCTCGACGTGGGTGGCCGCGTCTGCAGCATCCGCTTGAGCGAATTTTGCTATCACCTCGGGCGAGTCGTAGCCCGCGTAATAGGAGGGAACGGCGAAGCTGGTCGCATCGCGCGGCTCACTGTGCATGATGAGCGACATGTCGTAGTCGTGGTTGGCGAAGACCTCGTCCAGCCACACGGCGGGAAACTCCAGCACCGTCACATTGGCGGTGATGCCCACTTTGTCGAGCTGATCCTTGACCACCTGAGCGCCGGCCACGGCGTAGGGAAGGTTGGGAATCTTGAACGCCACACTCAAGTCGCTGACTCCGGCCTGGTCGAGCAGTTCGATCGCCTTGTCGGGATCGTACGGGTAAAGATCGGCCAGACTCGCGTCGTACCAGAGGTCAGTTGGCGGCACCATGGAGCCGATCAGCAGACCGTAGCCGCTGTTCGCCGTGTCCAGGACGGCCTGACGATCGATCGCGTACATGACCGCCTGCCGCACCCGCACATCGCTGAAGGCGGCACCGGCGTTGTTCATCGACAGAGTGACCTCACCCGTGCTGGCGCCTTCCAGCACCTGAAAATCGGCGTTTGACTTGAACTGGTCGACCAGCTGGAACTGCGAGATGCCCGAAATGAGGCTGATGTCGCCGCTGAGCAGGGCGTTGGTCTGCGCGGTCGCATCGGTGAAATAGCGCAGCGTCACATCGCTCATGTACGGGGCCTCACCCCAATAGTCGGCGTTGGTGGCGAGCACGAGGCTGTCGCCCGTCTTGAAGGAGCTGACCGTATACGGACCGGTACCCACCGCATCGGTGGCCAGGTCGGCGATGCCGGATTCAGTGAACATGGTGCCAACCGGACCGCTCATGTTGAACAGCCAGCTATTGCTCGGCTTCGACAGGGTGATGCGGACCTGACTGTCGCTGACCACCTCAATCTGGGCAATCGGATCGAGGTAGGCGGGACCGTTGGCGCTCCAGTTGTCCTTCACCCGTTCGAGGCTGAATTTGACGCTGGCGGCGGTGAACGGTGACCCATCGGAGAAGGTGACTCCCTCGTTGAGCTGAAAGTCGTACACCAACCCGTCTCCGCTGACCGTCCACGACTTGGCGAGCAGGGGCATGATGGTGCCGTCGTTGTCGAGTTTCACCAGTCCCTCATACACGTTGTAGAGCAGCGCCTGCGGAATCGCCGCCCCTGCGGTCGTGGTGTAGTCGAGGTTACCGGGAGTGGCCAGCAGGCCCACGGTCAACGACGTGTCGGGCTCGGTGCCGGTGGATGCGGTCCCAACCGAGCATCCGACCAGCCCCAGGGAGGCCAGCATGGCCGTCGAAATGCTGGCAACGACCCGACGCCGGGTGAGTGCTCTCACCGCTCAGAGCGCTTTAGCTGCGGCGACGAGAACCTGAGCCAGGGTCGGAACACCGGCCGCGCGAAAAACTTCGGTTCCGGCCCCGTTCGTCACGATGACGGTGGGGGTGTTGCGCACATGCAGCTCCTCAGCCTCCTCCGGTGCGGCAGCGACGTCGACTTCGCGCACGGTGGCGCCGGGTACGAGTCGTTTCGCCTCGGCGAGGACCGCGCGCGTCTGCATACATGGTTCGCAGAAAGACGACGAATACAGTGTGAATTCCATCAGGGCCTCGCAGGTCGCGCGTTAAAGATCGGAGGCCTTCAAGTTTACAGGCCGTGTCGCAGGCCACCGGTAGACTCGAACCATGACGAACAGCACGACTGGTATCTCACCGACGACCGCCCCCACGACCGCCCCGGCGTCGAAAAGTCCCGACCGCCTGGTCTGGATCGACTGCGAGATGACCGGGCTTGACCTGGACCGCGACGAGCTGGTCGAGATCGCCGTCGTCATTACCGACTACGACCTCAATGTGCTCGACCCCGGCCTCGACATCATCATCAAGCCCAACGATTCCGCCCTCGAAAATATGGGCGATTTCGTGCGCAACATGCACACGTCCTCGGGCCTCCTCACCGAGATCCCGAACGGCGTCAGCGCCGCCGAGGCCGAGTTTCAGGTTCTCGAATACGTGTTGAAATTCATCCCCGCCGAGCAGAAGGCCCCGCTCGCCGGAAACTCCATCGGCACCGACCGCGCCTTCCTCACCCGTTACATGCCTCGCCTCGACAACCAGCTGCACTACCGTAACGTCGACGTGTCGTCGATCAAGGAACTCGCCCGGCGCTGGTACCCGCGGGTGTACTTCAACGCCCCGGCCAAAGACGGCGGACACCGCGCCCTCGCCGACATTCTCGAATCGATCCGCGAGCTCGCGTACTACCGCCAGACGGTGTTCGTCGCCGACCCCGGGCCGACCAGCGACGAAGCCAAGTCGCACGCCAGCGACGTTGTGCACTTATTCGCCCCCGAGGTGTAATAGGATTGCGGAGTTGCCCCGCGTTGTAAACGTAGGGACGCATGGTGGGTATAGCTCAGTTGGCAGAGCGCCTGGTTGTGGTCCAGGAGGTCGCGGGTTCAATCCCCGTTACTCACCCCAATGAAACACCGCACTTTCAACGATCGGTGCACGCTATGGCCAAGATTTGATGATGTTGGAACTGGACGCGGCCGAATTCGAGCGACTCGTCGTCGATGAGCTCGACCTGCTGCCCGATGACATGGTCGATGGACTCGACAATGTGATCTTCGTGGTCGAAGACCGTCCCGAAGACGGCACCCTGGACATCCTGGGTCTGTACGACGGAGTTGCCCTGACCGAGCGCGGTCAGTACGGCTTTGGCGAGATGCCCGATCGCATTGTGTTGTACCGGGAGTCATTGCTGGCGATCTGCACGAGCCTCGACGACCTGCATGACGAAGTGCACATCACCCTGGTTCACGAAATTGCCCATTTCTTTGGGCTTGATGACGACAGGCTGCACGAACTCGGCTGGGGCTGACCTCGAGCGGTCTAGCCTTGGGGCATGAGCTCCTTCCGTCCCGGCCGTCTCGTCGGCATTCTGGCCGGAACCGTGGTAATTCTCGGCCTCGGCATCTACGGCCCCGCGACGCTGCTGGGGCCCCTCCCGGCCGTCACGGTCACCACCGTCACGCCCGCTGCCAGCGCCGACGCGCCCACTCCCCCGGTACTCTCGGCCAATGGTGCAAGCGCCATCGCCGTGCTCGCCGCCACGACCAGTGACACCTCCGGCACGACCTCAACCGGCGCGGATTCACCCCGCGCAGGTTCGACCACCTCGGCACCGATCGCGGTCGCTGGGACGGCCGAGGCGCTCCCGATGGCATCCATTGCCAAGGTCGTGACCGCCCTTGTTGTTCTCGACGCCAAACCGATCGTGGCGGGCGGGACCGGCCCCATCGTAACTCTCACGGCAGCCGACTTTCAGAGCTACCTCAATTACGACACCGTCGGCGCCCGCTCGGTCGCGGTCTTCGCCGACGAGCAGTGGACCGAGCTCGAACTGCTGCAGGCGCTGCTGCTCGGGTCGAGCAATAACCACGCCGATAGTGTGGCCCGCTGGGCCTTCGGTTCGGTCGACGCCTACGTTATAGCCGCTAATACCTGGCTCGCCGACAACGGACTGACCGACACCGTCGTTGTCGACACCACCGGGCTGCACGATGCGAGCGCCGGTACCGCCACCGATCTGGCTCACCTCGCGGGCCTCGCCGCGACCGACCCGATCGTTTCGGCGATGCTGTCCAGTCCCGCATCCGCTTTGGCTAACCGTCGTGGTGTCGAGAACACCACGTCTTTTCTGCCCGAAGAAGGTGTCACCGGCATTTCGCGCAGTTACACGGACGCCGCCGGTGTCTGTTTTTTGTTCACCGCCCAGGTCAGTGACGGCGTTTCGAGTTTCACGTTTTCGGGCGCTTTCATCGGTGAACCGACCTACGATGCGCTCACCGCCGATCTCACCGCCTTGATGGCGAGCGCGCGCGCCGGAGTGGGACTGCTGCCGGTTCTGGCCGCCGGTGATTCCTATGCGACGTTCACTTCAGCGTGGGGCGACACCGCCGCGGCCGTGGTCGGCGTCGCGCGCACCCGCTATGCCTGGCAGGCCGCGACGCCGGCGGCCGCGACGGTCACGCTCAAGGACTTCTCGACGGCGCGAACCGGCGCGAACGTCGGACAGGTTCGACTCACCGTCGCCGGGGAGAAGCTGTCGGCCGCCCTGAAACTCGACGAGGGTATCGGCGATCCGGGTCTCGGCTGGCGGCTGTTGCATCCGATCGTGATGATCACGGCCCTGCTCGACCAGTAGAACCGGCTACAGCGGCTCCACCTCGGTATCGATCGGGTCACTTTCGCCCTCGTCGAAGGCGTAGCGTACGCGGCGTTGCCCGTTCATGTCTCGATCGTCGACCTCGTCGTACCAGAACACCGATTCCAGTCCGCCGACCGCGGCGACCATACTGATGCGCGGCGCGTGTTTTCCCCTCACGAGCGCCCGGGAATCGATCTGGCCCTCGAGCGGCCCGTCGATGAACTCGGCGATATACAGGGTGGGTGCACCGGAATCGTCACGGTCGGGATTACTCATGGCACACAATCTAGTCCTCTGCGCCGTGCTACCGCCGATTAGTCGGCCGCGCGCAAGCGAATGGTCGCGCGATTCTCGGGCGTCTCCTGCTCGACATACGTTGCCCATTCCTGCTGCCACTGGTCCCAGTGTGTTCGGAACGCCTCGCCGTCACGGTCCAACGCACGCTGTTTGCGCAGTGCGTCTCCAGACCCCAGCCAAACCCGCACGTCGCTGAGCGGCTCGTGCACGGCCGCGAGAGTGCCGCAGCCCTCCACGATCAGGGGACGGGCGGCGTCAAGCGGATGCCACTCCGCCGCCTGGTTCTCGATCCAGTCGTAGCGCTGCCAGGCCGCGGGCTTTCCCCGGTGCCGCGGTGCAAGCACGAACCGACCCAGATGTCGGATGGCCGAGTCGAGGCCATCCCAGCCGGGATAGATGTCATCCAGGCGCACGAGTTGTGGGTGCACCGTGCCCGGCCACTGCGCGACGAGCGCGTCGGCGAGGGTACTCTTGCCCGCGCCACTCGGCCCGTCGATAAGCACTACCGGGGTCGGCCCGGCAGCGCCCACTGCCCGCAGCACGGGTGCCAGCAATGTCGTGAAGTTCCGTAGGACCGGCCCGGCCTGATGCGAACGATTGGTCTCAGGCAAGAACAAAACTCCAGGTCTCGGCCCATACCGCGACGCCGATGGCGATACCGGCAATGGCTAATCCGATGCCGACGAGAACGGCATCGGCCGGGCGAACCCGTGACGGCCGAGCCCAGGTACGGGGCGCGTCGCTGCCAAAGCCACGCGCCTCCATGGCCGTGGCGAGTTTGCTGCCCCGTCGAACGGAGATGACGAGCAGGGAGAATGCCGGGCCGAAGAACCGCCGGGCGGCGCCTTGCACGCCACCGCCATCGCCGACCCCGCGGGCCCGGCGGGCCAGCGTGAGCGAGTGCCAGTCTTCGATGAACATACCCACGAGCCGCAGGCCGGCCAGGCCGCCGAGCACAAACCGGGACGGCAGGCGCAGCACCTGGGCGAGGCCGTCGGCGAGGTCGGTCGGATCGGTCGTGGCGAGCAGCACGATGCCGGGCAAGCCGATGGCCAGCACCCGGAGCCCGATCGCCAGGCCCAGCTGGGCAGAGCCTTCGGTCACCGAGATGAATCCGACCTGCCCGAGCAGCGCGCCGGAATCTTCGCCGTAGAGGATCGTCGTTATTGACGCCAACGGTGCCGCGATCCAGACCGGCGCGGTGCGCAGCCAGAACTGCCGGGCGCTCAGGCCGCACCAGAGCAGCAATACGGCCTCGAGCAGCAGGGCGACACCGGCGGAGACCCAGTCGATCGACAACAGCAACGCGCAGCTCACGATGAGGGCGACGGCGAGCTTGGCCACCGGGTTGAGTCGGGCGACGACGCTCGGGCGAATCGCCGGAGTCAGCAGGCTCACAGCGCACCCGTGGCGAGTGTGATCGGGTCGGGCAGACCGAGTCGGTACTCCTCGTCAGCGAGGGCGCTGACGAACTGGGCGTCGTGGGTGACCGCTATGAGGGCAATTCCCTCGTCAAGCAGCTCGGCCAGCAGGATCAGGAGTTCCTGCCAGGTGCGGGAGTCCTGTCCGAAGGTCGGCTCATCGAGCACGAGCAGGCGAGGGCGGGTCGCGAGCACGGTGGCGACGGACATCCGTCTCTTTTCGCCGCCCGACAGGGTGAATGGGTTGGCGTCGGCGAGATGATCGAGTCGCAGTCGGCGCATCAGCTCGTCCACGCGGCTGGTCTGCTCGGCGGGGCTGAGCCCGAGGGCGCGCGGACCGATCAGCAGGTCGTCGCGCACCGTGGCGGCGAGAAACTGATGCTCCGGGTCTTGGAAGACGGTTCCGATGCGGGTGAGCAACTGCTTTGAGCGCCAGCGGTGCGGCTGGGGGTTGATGCCGGCCGCGAAGCCGTCGCTCGCGCGCAGTGCTCCCCCGGCTGGCGCGAGCAGACCGGCCAGGGTGAGGGCGAGGGTGGATTTGCCGGCGCCGTTTGGCCCGGTCAGGACGGTGGCCGTGCCGGCGCGCACGTCGAGGGTGATGGCATCGGCGATGACGGATGCCGTGCGCCGACCAAACGGAACGCGACCGACCGCGAGCGCCTCGGCCCGCAGCAGGGTCTGCGGATGACCGATCGGGTGGCGCGTCGGAAACCGTGGCGGCAGTGCCGGCACCCAGACACCGGCCTGCGCCAACCGTTCGGCCTGGCTGGACAGGATTTCACGGGTCGCACCGTCAGCCAGCACGCCGCCGGCCGCGTCGAGCACGATGACGCGGTCAACGATGTCCTGCCAGACTTCGACCCGGTGCTCGATGACGACGAACGTTGCCCCGGACTGGTCGAGGGAGCGCACGACGGCGTCGCGAACGTCGATGACGCCGGCGGGGTCGAGGTTCGCGGTCGGTTCGTCGAGCAGCAGCAGTCCCGGCTGCATGGCGAGCACGCCGGCCAGGGCGAGGCGTTGTTTCTGGCCGCCACTCAGGCGCGAGGTGGGATGGTCGAGCGGCAGGTCCAGGCCAACCTCGGCCAGGGCCCGCCGCACGCGCGGCCAGATCTCGGCGCGCGGAACGGCGAGGTTCTCGCAGCCGAACGCGACGTCGTCTCCGACCCGGGCTAGCACGACCTGGGAGTCCGGGTCTTGCAGGACTAGTCCGACGCGCCCGCGTGCCTCGGCCGCGCGTCGCCCGTCAATGAGCAGGCTGCCCGTTTCATCGCCGTCCTCGGCGTCGCCGAGTACGCCGGCCAGGGCGTGCATCAAGGTACTTTTACCCGCGCCGCTGGCACCGAGCAGCAGGACCCGCTCGCCGGGCTCGATGTGCAGGTCGAGCCGGGACACGGCCTGGTTGTGGCGCCCGGCGTGGCGCCAGCCCCAGTCGCGGGCGTGGATCTGCGCGGCTCGAATCTTCGGGCCGGGAGCGGGCGTGAACGGCGAGGTTTCAGGCATCCGCTAGCTGAGCGCGGCGGAGGGCGCTCGAGAACCTTCCCGGCCCGCGGCGAACCGGCTCAACGCGCCGGTGCGGGCGAGGCCACGGACCGCGAGCCAGGACAGCAAACCGGCCAACACGGTTCCCGACACGACAGCGGATACGAAATAAATGACCTTGAAACCAAAATCCAGCGCCGAATAACTGGTGAAGGTCGTGTCGAGCAGGCCTACGGCCACGCCGGCGCCGGCGCCGGCAAGCAGCGCGACGCCGAGGCGCCAGTTCGCGTAGAAGAACAGGGCCAGCACTATTTCAGCGCCGAGGCCCTCAACAACTCCCCAGATGAGCGTCGAAAATCCCCATTGGGTACCGATGAGCATCGACACGACGGCTGCAATGACTTCGGTGTAGAGGGCCGCGCCTGGCTTGCGAATGATGAGGCCGCCGAGTACCCCGGCAAACAGCCAGCCGCCGGCCAGGAGGCCTTCGAGGCCCGGCGTGAACGCGAGGATCGCGCTGAGCGGGGACCAGGCCAGGCCCCAGGCCCAGAAGATGACCCCGCTCGCAACGCCGATGACGCTCGCGACGACGATGTCGACGACACGCCAGCGAAAGTTGCGTGGTTTCTTCGCCGCGACCGGCAGCGTGGATGTGTTTGAAGCGTGCACTGTTCGTGCCCTTTCCGTAGGTGAATACAGGGCACGGGATTGAGAAGCCTCCCTGCGCTGGCATGATCCAGATCAGGTTCGACGGTCGAAGCTTGGTCAGCTTCCTCTCAGCCCGATATACCGGACTCCCGTGATCACTCCCAATTGTAGTGCCTCGCCTAGACTTGCGGCATGGGGACAAGGACATGAGCATTGGCATCCTGCTCGTGCTGGCGGCGCTGTACCTCGTGCTGATCCGCCGATTCATCCTGCGGCGGCGCCGCATTGCGCAGGGCCTGCCCGTGAGCGACCCGTGGCACTTTCCGGCCTGGTTGCGCCCACGCTTGCCTCGCTGGGTGCGCCGCCGGTTCGCGCGGCGCCCGCGCCGGCCGCGCCGCATCCGCTCTGCGCGCTGGCCGCGCCGCCCGCGCCGCCCGCGCCTACCGGTAAGCCGTAGGCCCCGTTCATAGACTGGGCCCACGACCCGCGCCCGGGCCCCGCCCAGAGAGCGGGGCTACTTCTTCAGGGCCCGGATCACCCGGGCCAGGGCTCGCCCGGCAACGATCAGGAACGGCACACCGACTGCGAGCAACGCGATGACGTTCGGCTCGAATCGGGCGGTCCCGCCGGACTTCACATAGGCGCCGATCGGCAGCGATACGCCGCCCCCGCCCCCGCCGGATCCGGCGCCGCCTTCGCCGGTGTCGGCACCGCCGAAGCCGTAGTAGCTAAGCGCCACCGGCACCAGGGTGACGCCGTCGATTTGCACGGGATCACCGTAGGCCGTTTTCACGCCGGCGGAACGGAAGGTTTCTGCAAGTTTTTCCGGGAGGCTGGTCATTCCAACAGGGTAGCGCGACTAGTGCTTGAAGAACGAGGCCGGACGCACGGTTCCCGCCCCGAAACGTTCGGTCACGGAATCGACCGCGAGCTCGGCGCCCCGCCAGTCTTCGTCCGGATCCCACAGCCCGACCGACCCCGATGCCGTGCCGAGCTGCTCGGCACGCACCCCAATCAGGCGCACCCGAATGCCCGACGCGGCCAGCAGGTCGAAGGCGGCCACGGCTTCCTCGTAAATTCGGCGACCGACACTGCTCGGTTCGGCGAGGGTGCGCGACCGGGTGACCGTGCTGAAGTCGGTGTAACGCAGTTTGAGCGCGACGCGTCGTGCCACCAGGTCGCTTCGGCGCAGCCGTGCGGCCACGAGGTCGCACTGTCGCAGCAGTTCGCTGCGCAGCCGGTCGAGGTCCGTCACGTCGTGTTCGAAGGTCACCTCGTGGCCGACACTTTTCTCTTCCCGCTCGATCGTCACCGCGCGCGGGTCACGCCCCCAGGACAATTCGAACAGTTTCGCACCGGATGCCTCCCCCAGTGTCTTCTTCAGCACGTCGAGCGATGTGTGCGCAATATCGCCGATGAGTTTCAAGCCAAGGCGGGTCAGCGCCACCTCGGTGGCGGCTCCCACGCCCCAGAGAGCCGTCACCGGCAGTGGATGCAGGAACTCGATCGTCTTCTCGGCCGGAATGACGAGCAAACCGTTGGGTTTGGCCAGGCCGGAGGCGAGTTTGGCGACGAACTTGGTCGAGGCCGCTCCGACAGAGCAAACCAGCCCGGTCTCAGCGAAGACGCGGGCGCGGATGAGTTCGCCGATCACGGCCGGAGAGCCGAACAGGTTGGTCGCTCCGGCCACGTCAAGAAAGGCCTCGTCGATACCGAGTCGTTCCACGAGCGGGGTGACGTCGTCGAAGATGCTCATGACGCGGGTGGAGAAGTCGCGGTACAGCCCCATGTGCGGCTCAAGCACGATGGCGTTCGGGCACTGCCGCAGCGCGAGCGCCATCGGCATCGCCGAGTTCACGCCGTATTTCCGGGCGATGTAGTTGGCCGCCGTGACGACCGAACGGCCGCCGCGATGGCCGACGATCACCGGCTGGTCGACGAATTCCGGGTGGGAGAGCAGCTCGACCGAGACGAAGAACGCATCGAGGTCGACGTGCAGCACGGTAGACGTTCGGTCGTTGACGCCGTCCGCCGAGATCTGCCGCCCGCTGCCATCCTGTCTGCCCACCGAAAAACCCTAACCCGATCCGGGCCATCGGCACTACCAGCCAGCGGTCGAGTTCCATCCCCCGGCATAACTCCTGCAATCTGCCGTCGCAGAATCACCGAACTGAGGCGTTGTAGGGAAGAGCCGCGGCTGCTCCCTGAAATTGCAGGAGTTGTACGGCTGGGCAGGCGGAAACGGCTAACGCACGATCTTTTCGGCGCCGGCGATGCGCTGCGCGAAATAGATGGGGATGATCGAGACGACTACGAGCACCACTGCGATGACGTTGACGACCGGCGCCTGGTTGGGCCGGAACAGGTTGTCCAGGATCCATAGCGGCAGTGTCTTCACGCTCGACCCGGCAGTGAACGTTGTCACGATTATTTCGTCGAAACTCAGGGCGAAGGCGAGCAGTCCGCCCGCCAACAGCGCGGACCGCAACTGGGGAAAGGTGACGAGGCGAAACGTCGTCCAGATGCCGGCGCCGAGGTCGGACGAGGCATCCTCGAGGCTCGTCCCGAGGCGCCGTAGCCGGGCGATCACGTTGTTGAACACGGTCACGATGCAGAACGTGGCGTGGGCGATGATGAGAGTCAAAATGGACAACTGCACGCCCAGGCCGGTGCGAAAGGCGTTGTTCAGGGCGATGCCAGTGACGATGCCGGGCAGCGCGATCGGCAAAATGACCAGCAGGCTGATGGCATCGCGGCCGAAGAATTCGAAGCGTTGCAACCCGAGTGAGATGAGCGTGCCAAGCACGAGCGCGACCGCCGTCGAGGCGAGCGCCACCTGCAGGCTGGTCAGCACCGCGTCGAGGGCTCCGTCGCTCTGAAAAGCTTTCGCCCACCACTCCAGGGTGAAGCCCGGCGGTGGCCACGTGAGGTTCTGGCTGGTGCTGAACGAGTTCACGAACACCACGAGCAACGGCAGGTAGATCAGGGCCAGAACCACGGCCGTGATGGCCGCGAGCAGGCCGCGGGCCGGTCGACTCAGACGCATGGCGAACTCCTAGAGATTGTTCAGCGCGCCCGTGCGCCGCACGGCGGCGAGGTAGGCGAAGATGATCAGTATGGGGATGAACGCGATCGCGGCCGCGAGCGGCAGGTTGTTCGCCGCCCCGACGTTGGTGTACACGAGGTTGCCGAGCATCTGGTTGGCCCCGCCGACGATGTTGACGGTGATGTAGTCCCCGAGCGAGAGTGAAAAGCTGAAAATCGACCCGGCTATGATCGCCGGCCAGATCATCGGCAGCACCACCAGGCGCAGCGTCGACCAGGTGCGGCCACCGAGATCACCGGATGCTTCCAGCAGCGAATCCGGCACCCGCTCCAATCCCGCATAGATCGGCAGGATCACATACGGCAGCCAGAGGTAGGACAGGGTGATGATCGTCGCCGGCAGGCCGTAACCGGGGCTGTGTCCGCCGAACGGTGAGACGAGCCATTCGAAAATTCCGCCTTGGGAGAGCACCGAACGCCAGGCGTACGCCTTTACGAGGTAGCTCGCCCAGAGCGGCATCAGAATGGCGATCACGAGGATGCGCTGGGCCCGCGGGCTCGCCACCTTGGCCATGTAGAACGCGATCGGCAGGGCGATGACGATATCGATGATGGTGACGAGCAGGGCCACGCCGACGGTGCGCAGCGTCACGGTTTGGTAGAGCGACCCGGTCAGCACTGCCGCGATGTTGTCGAGGGTCCAGGTCTGTGAGATCTGCCCGGTGAACGAGTCGACCGTCCACAGGGCGGTGATCAGCAGCGCGGCGAGGGCCGCGATGTAGACCAGTCCGAGCCAGAATAGGGGGGCACCGAGCAACAGCGACAGCCTTAAACGCGGGTGTCGGCTGAGAAAGACCGAGCCCCGCCGGGCCATGGTGCCCCGTTGCGGGGGCACCACCGCTCCGCGGGTGGGTGGCGCGGAAGCGTCAACCGTCATTGTTATTCCTTCGATCTGGCTCGAACGTGCCGTTATCCCTTGATCTCCTGCCAGGCCGTGGTCCAGTCGGAGTAGTCGGTGCACTCGACGTCGGTGCGCCCGTCGAGGCACTTCGCGATCGGTGTCGACCAGTACCAGATCTGGGCGGCGTACTCGGCGTCGCCGGCGTGGAAGATCTGGCAGTGATCCGGGTTGACCGTGAAGTCGCAAGCTCCGGCGTTGGACGGCGCCTCACCGAAGTACTCGGTAGCTTGCGCGTTGGCTTCCGGGCTCGCGATGTAGTTCAGCCAGGCGTAGGCACAGTTCGGGTTCTTCGCGTCGGCGGCGATCATCCAGGTGTCCGACCATCCGGTGGCACCCTCCTCGGGCAGCACGACCTCGGCCGGGGTTCCCTCGGCGAGCGAATTGCGGATGACCTGCCAGGTGGTGCCGACGACGGTGTCACCGGTTTCGAAGGCCTGCACCTCCTTGAGGTAGTCCGACCAGTATTCGCCGATGTTCACCCGCTGGTCCTTGAACAGTTGAACGGATGCCGCGAGCTGGGTTTCATCGAGCGCGTACGGATTCTCGATTCCCAGTTCCGGCTGGTGCGTCATGAGGTAGACCGCGGCATCCGCCAGGGAGATCGGCGAATCGTACGCGGTCACCGCGCCCTTGTAGGCGGACGATTTGTCGAAGACGACGTCCCACGAGGTGGGCGCCGGGGTGACGACCTCCGTGTTGTACATGAGCAGGTTGGCGCCGTAGCCGTGCGGAATGCCGTAAGAGACGCCGTCGACGCTGTTCCAGGACTGCATCTTCAGAAAGTCGAAGATGCCCTCGTAGTTGGGGATGAGGTCGGTGTTGACCGGGGCGACGTCGCCGGCGGCGACGAGCCGCAACGAGGCGTCCCCTGAGGCCGCGACGACGTCGTAGTCACCGGTCTTCATAAGGCTGAACGCTTCATCCGAGGTGCCGTAGGTCTTGCTGGTGACGGTGCAACCGGTCTCGTTTTCAAAGGCGCTGACCCAGTCCACTTCGGGGTCGTTGCTGCCGTCTTCGACATAGCCGGGCCAGGCCAGCAACGAGACGCTGCCCTCCATCTGTCCGAGGTCGGTCTGGGCTTGGGTCGGTTTCGTCGTGCCGCCGCCCGGGCTGGTGCCGCAGGCGGTGAGAAGCAGGGCGACCGATACGATGGCGATGCCCGCGAGAGCGAGGGATGTTCGGCGTGCAGGGGTGCGTTTCATGACTTTCTCCATTCGTGAATCAATCGGTCAGGGGCGGGAAACAAGAGAAGACGCGGCCAGGGTGACGATGTCGGAGTCGTTCCAGCCGACGGTCACGCGCGCGCCGCGATTCTTCGTCGCCACGCGGTGCGCATCGTTCTGTTCGAGCACAACGACGCGCGAGCCGGCATCGAGGTCGACGATGAGTTGGGTGCTGCTGCCGATGTAGATGACCTCGGCCAGTACCCCGGCGGCGACGCGATCGGCGACAAGGGGCAGGTTCTCGGTGGTGACGCTGATCTTTTCGGGGCGCACCGAGTGCACGCCGCTGCGGCCGAGCAGCGCCTGCGAGATGTTGTCGTCGAAGATGTTCGAAGTGCCCACGAAAGCGGCGACGAAGGGCGAAGCCGGGCGCTCGTAGATCTCGGCCGGGGTGCCGAGCTGTTCGATCCTGCCCTCGTTGAACACCGCGATACGGTCGCTGAGGGTGAGCGCCTCCTGCTGGTCGTGCGTGACGAAGATAAACGTGATGCCGAGGGTGCGCTGCAGTTCCTTGAGTTCGACCTGCATTTGCTCGCGCAGCTTCAGGTCGAGCGCGCCGAGCGGTTCATCAAGCAGCAACACCTTGGGCGACACAACGGTGGCCCGGGCCAGCGCCACCCGCTGGCGTTGCCCGCCGGAGAGCTGGCTGGGCTTGCGATCGGCGAAACCGCCCAGTCGCACCGTGTCGAGGGCCGCTCTGGCCTGCTGGTGCCTGGCTCGTTTGGCGACACCGCGCACGCGCAGTCCGTAAGCGACGTTGTCAAGCACGCTCATGTGCGGAAACAAGGCGTAGTCCTGGAACACGGTGTTGACGTCGCGGTCGAACGGCGCGCGGTCGGTGACGTCCTGGCCGAACAGGGAGATCGTTCCGCTGGAGGGTTGTTCAAAGCCGGCGATCAGCCGCAACACCGTGGTTTTTCCTGAACCCGAGGGACCGAGCATGGAGAAGAATTCCCCCTCGCCAATGTCGAGGTCGACGCCGTCGACGGCTTTGACGCTGCCGAAACTCTTGGTCAGTCCGGTCAAACGGATGGCGGGCTGCGCACCGGTCATACGATCTCCTCAGTTATTCGCTGGCTCCCTGCTCACTCACAGGGTAATCATATGGAGTTAGATGTCATAAAAGTACGCCGGGATGTTACGGTCGTGTCACGACCTGAAATGAGCCGCCCATGCCGAAGTCCATTCGCGCCGGATCGGGAACGCGTGCGGCCATTTTCGCCCCGCTCGACGGTGCGGGGCGGGCCGAGCTCGTGTTGCAGCGCCTGACCGACGCCATCGTGCTCGGAGTGCTGCACGACGGCGAACGGCTGCCGAGCGAAGCCGCACTGGCCCGCCAGCTCGGCGTCGCCACGGTCACCGCGCGCGACGCGCTCGAAATCCTGCGCCGCAACAACCTCGTGCAGACCAAGCGTGGTCGCGATGGCGGCAGCTTCGTCACCTTCACCGGCGGGAGCGCCACCAGTCTGCAGGAGGACCGCCTCCTGGCCTGTTCCCGGGTGCAGGTGCGAGACCTCGGCGTGCACTATTGCGCGATCGCCGGCCTCGCCGCCGAATTGGCCGCCGACCGCGCCAGTGCGGCCGACGTCGACAACCTCGAACGCATTCTCGACCGCACCGATGCCGGCACAGCGGATGCCGCGCGCCGCGGCCAGGGCACCTTTCGTCTCGAGGTGGCCGCGCTCAGCCAGTCCGCTCGCCTCGTGCGCGAAGAGTTGCGGTTGCAGGCCGAATTTGGCTCCTTGCTCTGGCTCGGCCTGCGTGAACCCCTTCGACGGCAACGCTGCCGTGCGGTGCAACGCGAGACGGTCGCCGCGCTCGTCGCCGAGAATGGCGCTCGGGCGAGGCAGCTCACCGTCTCGCAGATCATCGAATCAATCGAGTGGCTGATCGAGGCGAAGTCAGTCTTGGAACGGACAGGAAGGTCGACGACCACCGGTAATGGGACCACGCCTGTCTCGAGCGAGGCACCCGTATGACCATCATTCCCGAGCAGAAGACTCCCCCCACCAATGCCTGGGTCGCGTCCATTGCCGCGGTGTTCGACCCGGTTTTCGCCCGCTTGGAACAGTGGGCAAACCTGGTGGAGCGCTATGGCGCGCGTCCCGGCAGCGTCGCCGAACGGGCCGAACTCGATCCCCTGGTGGAAAGGCTGGTGATCCGGGCGTTCGCCGACTCGGACGGCACGGTGATCGGAGCCGGCTTTGTGTCGGCCCCGCACTTTCTGGGCTGGCACCTGGCCTGGTGGCTGGGCGGGCAGAACGCGGCGTCGCCGAGGCTGCCGGCCGACGGCATCCGTCATCTGGAAACGCTCGAAGACCCTCTCGACGAGAATTTTCGGGACTACACCGCCTTGGAGTGGTGGCGGGTTCCCGCAGAAACCGGACGACGGCATATCACCGGGCCCTATGTGGATTATTTGTGCACCGATGAGTACACCCTGACGCTCACGCTGCCGGTGTACCGCGGCGTCGAGCTCATCGGCGTCGTCGGGATCGACCTGTCGGTCGATGAGATCGAGCGCGATCTCGTTCCGCTCCTGGGCACTGACGCCGTTGCGGTGACGGTCATCAACGCGAGCGGCCGGGTGGTCGTCTCGACCGACACCCACCTCGCGACCGGCGCGCTACTGCGCCTGCCGGGTTTGACCAGGCTTTTGGCCGACCCCGCGCCAACGGACGCCGCAGTGGGGCTGCACGGTGCACACACGTTCCAGTGGTGCGGCCGAACCGGGCTCGCCGTCGTGGCCGGACCCGCGGCCGACCGGGCGCCGGACTAACCGATCGTGGTGCCGAAGGCGAGCCCGAGCAGGTAGGTGACCGCGGCCGCTCCGAGGCCGATGACGAGTTGCCGCAGGGCGCGCGTCAACGGCGGCCCGCCGGAGAGCAGGCCGACCACGGCACCGGTGGCGAGCAGGGCCACGCCCACCAGAACGGTCGCGACGATGATGGCCGCGAACCCGCTCATGCCGAACAGGTAGGGCAACACCGGCAGCAGCGCCCCCGACGCGAAGAAGCAGAAGCTCGACAGGGCCGCGCCGGTTCCCGTGCCGATGGCCTCATGCTCGTCGGGTTCCGGCGCCTGCCTGCTGACCGCGGCAATCGGTCCGGTCGCCGCATAGGCGGTGGCGAGCACCCCGCGGGCGTAGGTCTCAGCTTCGTCTTCAGACATGCCGCGGGCCCGATAGACCAGGGTCAGTTCGTTTGCGGCAAGGTCGAGGTGCGAGAGCACGCTCTTGGCCGGCGCCGCGGGGCTTGAAGCTTCGAGCAGTTCCCGCTGGGACCGCACCGAGACGTATTCGCCGGCACCCATCGAGAGCGCCCCGGCCAGCAGCCCGGCGATGCCGGTGAACAGGATCGTCGCGGGCGGCACGCCGGTGGCCCCGATGCCGAGCACGAGGGCGAGGTTGCTGACGAGCCCATCGTTGACACCGAACACGGCGGCGCGAAAGGTGCCCGACAGGCGTTTGCGACCGCGGGCGGCGAGGCCGCGCACGACCTCTTCGTGCACGATCTCGTCAGCGGCCATGGCATTGGTCGCGTCCGCATCCGCGTCGTAGGGCGACCGCCCCTCGGCCCGCTGGGCGAGGGCGAGCACGAACACCGAACCGAACCGTCGAGCAAGCAGCGCCAAAAAGCGGGTGCGCAGCGCGCCGCGCCTCGGTGAGCCGATATCGCTGCCGAGCAGTTGGCGCCAGTGCTCTTCGTGCCGCCCCTCGGCCTCGGCGAGGGCGAGCAAAATCTGGCGCTCCTCGCCGGCGCGACGATTGGCGAGGTCGCGATACACAGCGGCCTCGGCCTGTTCGTCCGCCAGGTATTGCCGCCACCGACGGATGTCGCGGGTCGACGGGGTGCGCTCGCCCGGCTCTGGAGTGAGTGCGTTCACGCCTCCGGCGCTGCTTCCAGGAAACTCTGCGGGATGCGCGCGGAGTCGTGCGGACCGGAGCCGTCGAGACCGAAGAATGGTTCCTCGAATCGAACGACCCAGAATTTTTCCCGCACGACGGTCGGTGCGTAGAGCCCGGAGCCCTCCGACTCCCCCGCCGCCACGATCACGCCGATCGGGTCATCAATGAGAGACTCGGGAAACCGGGTGCGATCGAGCCGCACGATGACCTGCACGCCCACTCCGAAAACAGCGCTCTGACCACTCATGCGTTACTCGATCGCCTGGGCGCGTTCGAGCACGAGTTCGCGCACGCGCGCGGCGTCCGCTTGCCCGCGCATGGCCTTCATGACCGCGCCGATGACGGCGCCGGCCGCCTGCTGCTTGCCGCCCCGAATCTTGGCGAGCACGTCGGGCTGGCCGAGCAGCGCGGCGTCGATGGCCGCGATGAGCGCACCGTCGTCGGAGACCACGGCGAGGCCGCGGCTGGCGACGACCTCGGCCGGAGTACCTTCCCCGGCGATGACGCCTTCGAGCACCTGGCGGGCCAGTCGGTCGGTGAGGGTTCCGTCCGAGACGAGTTCGATCAGCGCGGCGAGCTGTATCGGTGTCACGAGCGAGTCGGCGGCGACCCCGGCCGCGTTGGCGAGCCGGGCGATTTCGCCGGTCCACCACTTGCGTGCGGCCTGAGCGGATGCCCCGGCAGCGACGGTTGCTTCGACCGCGTCGAGCAGATCGGAGTTCACCACGTCCTGGAACTCGAGGTTCGCAAAACCCCACGCTGCCTGCAGGCGCTTGCGGCGGGCCGCGGGCGGCTCGGGCAGGGTCAGGCGCAGTTCTTCGACCCAGTCGCGCGACGGTGCCATCGGCAGCAGGTCGGGCTCGGGAAAGTAGCGGTAGTCATCGGCGTCGCTCTTAGGCCGACCGGCGCTCGTGATTCCGGTGTCTTCGTGCCAGTGCCGGGTCTCCTGCGTGATGGTGCCACCGCCGGCAAGCACGGCAGCCTGGCGCTGGATCTCGTATCGCACAGCGCGTTCGACCGAGCGCAGCGAGTTGACGTTCTTGGTCTCGGTGCGAGTGCCGAGCACGTTCGACCCGCGCGGGCGCAGGGAGACGTTGGCGTCGCAACGCACATTGCCCTCTTCCATACGGGCGTTGGAGACGCCGAGGGCCTTGGCGATCTCACGAATCGCAGCGACGTAGGTCCTGCCAATCTCGGGGGCGTCGTGTTCGGCGCCCTCGATCATCTGGGTGACGATCTCCACCAGCGGCACTCCGCCACGGTTGTAATCGACAAGAGAGTAGTCGGCGCCCTGGATGCGTCCGGTGGCGCCACCCATGTGGGTGAGCTTGCCGGCGTCGTCCTCCATGTGGGCGCGTTCAATCTCGACGGTGACCAGACGGCCACTTTCGAGTTCGATCGTGACCGAACCGTCGTGGCAGATGGGGTCGTCGTACTGGCTGGTCTGAAAGTTCTTCGCCGTGTCGGGGTAGAAGTAGTTCTTGCGGGCGAACCGCGAGTGTTCCGCGATCTCACATCCCAAAGCCAGCCCCAAGCGGATGCTGGATTCGATCGCCTTCTTGTTCACCTGCGGCAGCCCGCCAGGCAGGCCGAGGCAGGTGGGACAGGTGTTCGTGTTGGCGCCGGAGCCGAACTCATTGGCGCAACCGCAGAACATTTTGGTTTTGGTGTTGAGTTCGACGTGCACCTCGAAGCCGAGCACCGGCTCGAACAGTTCGAGTGCTTTGTCGAAGTCCATCAATTCGGCCCGGTTCTTCATTTCTGCGCTGGGCATCAAACGGCTCCCTCTTCGCTGGCAAACATTTCGGTCGGGGTCAGGGCTGGTGCCTGGCTGAGCATGGTGTGTCCCCAGCGCGCTTCGAGCAGCTGCTCGATGGCGGCGCCGACGGTGTAGAGGCGGGCATCCGCTTTGGCGGGGGCCATGATCTGCAGGCCGACCGGCAGGCCGTCTTCGGGCGCCAGACCGATCGGAATGCTCATGCCGGGCACGCCGGCGAGGTTGGCCGGAATGGTGGTCACGTCGTTGATATACATGGCCATCGGGTCAGCGAGCTTTTCACCGAACTTGAACGCGGTGGTCGGCGCGCTCGGCGAGACGAGCACGTCGACCTGGCTGAACGCGGCGGCGAAATCACGCTGAATGAGCGTGCGCACCTTCTGCGCACTGCCGTAGTAAGCGTCGTAGTAGCCGGCGCTCAGGGCGTAGGTGCCGAGGATGATGCGCCGCTTGACCTCGGCGCCGAAACCCGCCTCACGGGTGGCGCTCATGACGTGCTCGCTCGTGAGCGAGCCGCTGGCCGGGTTGACCCGGATGCCGAAACGCACCGAGTCGAAGCGCGCCAGGTTGCTCGAGGCCTCGGCCGGCAGAATCAGGTAGTAGGCCGCGACGGCGTACTCGAAGTTCGGGGCGGAGACCTCGGTGATCTCGGCGCCGGCGGCGACGAGCAGGGCAAGGGTTTCCGTGAAGCGCTGGGTGACGCCGGCCTGGAATCCATCGCCGGAGAGTTCCTTGATGACGCCCACGCGCACGCCCTTGAGGGCGCCGTCCTTGAGGCCAGCTTGCGCCGCGGCGGCCATCGAGGGCCAGCTGTCGGTCAGCGAGGTGGAATCCAGCGGGTCGTGCCCGCCGATGACATCGTGCAGCAGGGCGGCGTCGTAGACCGTGCGGGAGACCGGGCCGACCTGGTCGAGGCTCGACGCGAGGGCGATAGCGCCGTAGCGGGAGACGCCGCCATAGGTCGGCTTGACGCCGACCGAGCCGGTCACGGCGGCCGGCTGGCGAATCGATCCGCCGGTGTCGCTGCCGAGGGCGAGCGGCGCCTGAAAGGAGGCAACGGCCGCGGCCGAGCCGCCGCCGGAGCCACCGGGGATGCGGTCGCGGTCCCAGGGGTTGCGGGTGACGCCATAGGCGGAGTGCTCGGTGGAGGACCCCATGGCGAATTCGTCCATGTTGGTCTTGCCGAGCGGAATCAGCCCGGCCGCACGCAGGCGGGCGACGACGGTCGCATCGTACGGCGGCACCCAGCCCTCGAGAATTTTCGACCCGGCGGTGGTGGGCATGTCCTGGGTGGCGAGCACGTCTTTGATCGCGATCGGAACACCGGCGAGCGGGTGCAGCGATTCACCCGCAACGCGGCGGGCATCGATCGCGGCGGCGGTGTTGAGGGCGGCGTCGGCTGCGACGTGCAGAAAAGCATGCAGGTCGGTGTCGACCGCCGCGATGTGGTCAAGGTGGGCGCGGGTCGCCTCGACGGCGCTGACCTGCTTGCTGACCAACAGTTCACTCAGCGCAGCGGCGGAGAGCTTGGTGAGATAGGTCATGGTCACTCCTCGTCCAGAATGGCAGGCACGCGGAATTTGTCCCCGGCGCGGTCGGGTGCACCGGACAGTGCCTGCTCAACCGTCAGCGAGGGCACGACCACGTCCTCGCGGAACACGTTGGTCAGCGGCATCGGGTGGCTCGTGGCCGGTGTATCGGCGGTGGCAACCTCAGAGACTTTGGCGATCGAGTCGACGATCTGGCCGAGGTCGTGGGTGAGATCGGTGATCTCGAGGGGGCTGAGGTCGATCCGGGCAAGGTATGCCAAATGGGCAACCTGCTCGGCCGTGATTTCAGACATGGTGCTCCGATACGCATTGGGGTGGATACTCCAATTCTATTCGCCAGCCGCCGCGAGCCCGATCCGCCGACCGCACCAGGTGCGCACCCGCGCCCCTGGAGTCCGTGTCCGCCGCCTGGACCGGCACCGGCACCGGTGGGCCATTCGCGTTGATCCTGTAAAGCCTGGCATCGCCGACGAGGAGATGAAAGTCTCCTGGAGCCAGAATTTCAGCGGGAACTAACCGTGTCGGAGCACACTGTCAGTTATGAGAGCAATTGTTGTTGAGCAGAACCCGGGCGGATCCGTGCTTTCGATGCGGGATCTCCCGAGCCCTGAACCGGGCCCGCGTCAGGTGAAGATCCGTGTGCGGACCGCGTCGGTGAACCGTGCCGATCTGGGCCAGCGCGCGGGCACCCACCAGCCGATCGGCCCAGGCAACGCTCCGGTCGTTGTGGGGTTGGATGCCGCAGGCGACGTCGTGACGGTGGGACAGGAGGTGAGGGGCGTGAACGTCGGGGACCGCGTCATGGCCACCGTCAGTGGAGGTTTGAGCGAGGAAGTCATCGTTGACGCTGCGCTGGTCGTACCGATTCCGCAGACGTGGACCTACGCGGAGGGTGCTGCTGCCATCCTCGGGTTGATGACGGAGCACAACGCGCTCCGCACTGCGGGTGACCTCAAGCCGGGTGAAACGGTGCTCGTTCATGCGGCTGCCTCGTCGGTGGGGCTTCAGTGCGTACAGCTGGCAAAGTACCTGGGCGCTGGACTCATCATTGCTACCGTTCGCACAGACCGGGCAACTGACCTGCTCCGTTCTTCGGGTGCCGATCACGTACTCGAAGTTGGCGAGGCCGGTTTTGCAGATCAAGTTCTGGAACTGACGGATGGCCGCGGCGTCGACGTCATCGTCGACCATGTTGGTGGCCCGTATCTTGCGGACAATATTCGCTGCGCCGCACTCCTGGGGCGCCTGGTCGGTGTGGGGCGTCTGGGTGGTGCCCACGGTGATCTTGATCTGGAAGCACTGGCCTTCAAACGATTGAGCATCATCGGGGTCACCTTTCGTACCCGTGACGCTGCGGAAAAAGCCGACATCGTCGCCGCGCTGCTGTCCGAGGTCGACCCGGCTTTCGAAGCACTACGCCCATCGATTGATCGGATTCTGCCCTGGACCGAAGTCCAACAAGCGCAGGATCTCATGGCCGCGAACTCGCACCTGGGCAAGATCGTTCTCAGCCTTCTGAATACATAAGCCAGACCGTCTGGAAATGCACACGACGTAAGGAACCGCATGCGCGAAACCGATTTTTTTAAGGGCGTTCGGGTGCCCGTCATCGGCCAGGGAACCTGGCATCTCGGTGAGGACGCCGCGAAGCGAAAGACCGAGGTGGCGGCCCTGTGCGCCGGGATCGACGCCGGCCTGACCGTGATCGACACCGCCGAAATGTATGGCAACGGTGCCTCGGAAGAACTGGTCGGCGAGGCCATCCGAGGCCGACGCGATGACGTCGTGCTGGTCAGCAAGGTCTACCCGCATAACGCCAGCCGCAGCGGTGTCGTCGCTGCGTGCGAGCGCAGCCTGCGCCGGCTCGGAACCGATCAGCTCGATGTCTACCTACTGCATTGGGCCGGCAGTTTTGCGTTACCCGAGACCGTCGACGGGTTCGAACACCTCCGTGAAGCCGGCAAGATTCGAAGCTGGGGGTTATCGAATTTCGACCGGGATGATCTGAGGCGAGCACCAGACGGATGCGCCACCAATCAGGTGCTCTACAACCTCGGCAGTCGGGGCATCGAGTTCGATCTCCTGCCCTGGCAACAACGCGCAGGCATGCCGCTCATGGCCTACTCGCCACTCGGTCAGGGACCGACCCTGCTCCGGCATCCACTCCTGGCCGAAATCGGAGAGCGCCACGGAGTGACTGCTGCCCAGATCGCACTCGCCTGGGTCATCAGACAACCGGGCGTCATCGCGATCCCCAAAGCATCGTCACTCGAGCACGTGCAGCAGAACGTCGGTGCGGGTGCGGTCGTCCTCGACGCCGAGGATTGCCTGTCTCTGGATAGCGCATTTCCGGCACCTCGGAGCAAGCAACCCCTCGATATTCTGTGACGTCGTCGGCTTTTTCGTGAAGGCGATTCCTGGCAGCGTCGAGTGCTCGCGATCCGTAGGAGGCACACTGGCCGGTCCAGTGCGATCGTGGTAGACCTGAGCCATACACACTTTCCGCGCAGTCTCAGACTGTCCGGACATTCATCCTGAGTACATCTCCGAGAGTGAAGACGGACCGTCCGTCTTCACGGTCATGAAATTCGAGGAGTGAAGAAAAAATGAAAGCAGTCGTTTACAAGGGCCCCAATGAGGTCAACGTTGAAGAAGTTCCGGATGCCAAGATCGAACGTCCCACCGATGTTCTGGTGCGCATCACGGCCACGAACATCTGCGGTTCAGATTTGCACATGTATGAGGGACGTACCGATTTCGCGGTTGGACGCACGTTCGGTCACGAGAACATGGGCGAGGTCATCGAGGTCGGTAACGGCGTCGACAAGGTCAAAGTGGGGGAACGCGTCGTGTTGCCGTTTAATATTTCCTGCGGCTTTTGCAAGAATTGCGAACGCGGTTTTACCAACTACTGCATGACTACCCAACCCGACCCGGTCGGTGCCGGGGCCGCCTACGGCTTCGCCGGCATGGGTCCGTATCCCGGCGGCCAGGCTCAAATGTTGCGTGTGCCCTACGGTGACAACAACTGCTTGCGCCTGGGTGAAGACGCCATAGAAAAGCAGAACGATTACGTGATGCTTTCGGACATCTTCCCGACGGGCTACCACGCTACCGAAATGGCCGGCGTGATCCCCGGTGACACGGTCGTGATTTACGGTGCGGGTCCGGTCGGGCTGATGGCTGCCCTGTCTGCGACGATCAAGGGCGCGAGTAAAGTCTGGGTCGTGGACCGACGCCCGGATCGGCTGGCCCTCGCCGAGCAGATCGGTGCGATCGCCGTTGATGATTCGAAGACGGACCCGGTTCAGTTCATTTTGGACCAGACGAAGGGTATCGGCGCGGACCGGGGTTGTGAATGCGTGGGCTACCAGGCCCACGACCCACAGGGCACCGAAGATCCCGCCATGACTCTGAACCGGCTGATTCAGACGGTGCGTATTACCGGGGGCATCGGCGTTGTCGGCGTCTTCCTGCCGGCAGATCCCGGCGGCTTCGACGAGAACGCCAAGAAGGGCAAGATAGCCATAGATTACGGCCTGCAGTGGCTCAAAGGGCAGAGCATGGGCAGCGGCCAATGCCCGGTGAAGAAATACAATCGGCAATTGCGCGACCTGATTGCCGTGGGTAAGGCCAAGCCTTCATGGATCGTTTCGCACGAGATCCCGCTCAGCGAAGCCGTGGATGCCTACAAGAACTTCGGCGACCGCAACAACGGGTGGACCAAAGTCATCCTCAAGCCCGAGTAGGCCACTGTCGAACGTACTCGCCGCGGCGCGTTCACCGCTCGGGCTCGACCGTGGAGGGAGTGAACACGAGTTCGTCCAATGATCCAACCGAAAGCGCAACCATCACACGCACCGACATGGTCGCCGAGTTCGGCGGGGCGGCATCCGCGGGTGCCGCCCCTGATCAGCGGGACGACCCGTTCAACGGGACGAAGCATGCCGCCCGAAGCCCCACAGGGTAGCGGCGACAACAACCCCGTATGCCAGGTGCGGGGCGATGTCGCTGACCCAGTCTTTGGCGGTCCATATGCGAGGGTCGGTCACCCCGAGAACCGTCATCGGCACGTTGCCACCAATCAGCGCGCCGACCGTGGCCGCCAGCCCGCTCACCACCGGCGCGGGTCGCCAACCGGCAGAGCGGAAGAGTCCGAGCAGTGCACCAACGCCCACGCCCACGATCACACCGGTCAACGGCCCGATGCCCGCGATCCGATTTTTTCTCACCTCGTCAGATCCAGGGATGGTGAGCTGCGCGACGTCGACAAGTTTCTCGACGGTGGCCTGCGGAGTGGAGCTGGCCGGTCTGCCTTTGATCGCCATCCCGAGGTAGCTCACGGCGTTGAGCGCGGTGGTACCTGCCGCGCCAGCCGCCGCGCCGCCCAAGAACCCACGGAGCAGGCTCATGGTCGACGAACGAGTTCGGCGAACAAATGGTAATCGCATGTGCTGGGCATGGCACTCCTTCGAAAGAGGCGACAACGCATCGGCCTGACGTCGGTTTACACCGACAGCAGCCGCATTTCAAGAGGGCTGGCTAGAGCCGTCCACTACGAACAACGTCGGACGCTCGGTGCGCGGCCGGTGAAATTTCACGCAAAACCCAGGAGACCTGTGCGGCAGCCTACGTGGATGCAGGTGAGGGCGCGGGCGCCAAACCGGCCGGCCCCTCCGCGAGCAGGGTACGAAACTCATCGGCGTCGAGGATTCGGATGCCGAGGGTTTCGGCCTTACCGAGCTTCGATCCAGCGCCCGGCCCGGCGGCCACGAAGTCAGTGTTCTTGGACACGCTCGACGCGCTCTTACCGCCGGCGGCGATAATCGCCTCCTGCGCGCCTTCACGCGTGAAGCCCTCGAGCGATCCGGTAGCCACGACGGTCAGGCCCACGAGCACTCCCCCGGCGGCCTCGGCCGCGCCCGGCCCTGGGTGGTCTGGCGTGGCGAACTGCACGCCGGCCGCGGCCCACTGGGTCACGATAGCGACGTGCCAGTCCACCTGGAACCAGGCGAGCACCGCGTCAGCGATAATGCCGCCGACCCCGGCGACCACGGCGAGTTCTTCGCGGGTCGCGGCACGAATGGCATCGAGCGAGCCGAAGTGGTTGGCCAGTGCACGGGCGGCAACCGGGCCGACGTGGCGGATGTTCAGGCTCACCAGAATGCGCCACAGCGGCTTTGTCTTGGCCTTCTCAATCTCGACCAGGAGCTTGAGCGCGCTGGAGGACGGCTGCGGACCCGTGAGCCCCTGCTTCTTCTCGGCGGCGGTGGGATTGCGCTGGAACGGCATCCGCTGCCGGGCGGTGCCGTCGGCGTCTTCTTTCGGCAGCCCGGTTTCAGCGTCGCGCACGAGCACCTGGATCGGCAGCAGGTCGGCAAGTTCGAGGTCGAACAGTCCAGCCTCGGTCGGTAGCGGCGGGGCGGCCGGCTCGGTCGGCTGGGTGAGCGCGGAGGCCGCGACCTCGCCGAGCACCTCGATGTCGAGGCCGCCGCGGCTGCCGATGTGCTCCACCCGCCCGCGCACCTGGGCGGGGCAGCTGCGCGCGTTCGGGCAGCGCAGGTCGATGTCGCCCTCCTTGGCCGGGGCGAGCGGTGTGCCACACTCCGGGCACTTCAGCGGCATGACGAATTCACGTTCAGTGCCGTCGCGCAGCTCGACGACCGGGCCGAGCACCTCGGGAATGACATCGCCGGCTTTACGAAGCACGATGGTGTCGCCGATCAGCACGCCTTTCGCCCTGACGACGTCCTGATTGTGCAGGGTCGCCTGACGCACCTCGCTGCCGGCCACGAGCACCTTGTCCATCACCGCGAAGGGGGTGGCTCGGCCGGTGCGGCCGACACTCACGACGATGTCGAGCAGTTTCGTGTTCACCTGTTCGGGCGGGTACTTGTAGGCAATGGCCCAGCGCGGCGCCCGGTTGGTGGCGCCGAGCTCGGCGTGCAGGGCGAGCTCATCGATCTTGATGACGATGCCGTCGAGTTCGTGCACGACGCTACCGCGGTGCGCTCCGTAGTACTCGATGAACTCCGCGGCCTCCGCGGCCGAGGTGACCACGCGAAAGTAGCTGCTGGTTGGCAGCCCCCAGCCCTCGAGCAGGCCGTAGACCTCGGACTGGGTCTGCACGGGCGGGTTCTCCCAGGCGCCGATGCCGTGAACGAGCATGCGCAGCCGACCGAGGCGCGCCTTCATCAGGCGCAGCTGGACGGCGTTCTTGCCAGCGGCTTTCTGGCGCAGCGACCCGGCTGCCGCGTTGCGGGCGTTCGCGAACGCTCGTTCCCCGGCGGCGGCCTGCGCTGCGTTCAGCTCGTCAAAGGCGGCGACGGGAAAGAACACCTCACCGCGCACCTCCATCAGAGACGGATGCCCGGTGCCGGAGAGGTGGGACGGGATGCCGGGGACCAGATCGATATTTTCGGTGACGTCTTCGCCGACCACACCGTCACCGCGGGTAGCCGCAGAGACCAGCACCCCGTCGGCGTAGCGCAGGTTGATGGCGAGGCCGTCGATCTTGAGCTCGCACAGGAGGTGCACGGCGCGACCCGAGTTCTCCGCGGCTTTTCTCGCCCAGGCCTCGAATTCGTCAAGGGAGAAGACGTTGTCCAGGCTGAGCATCCGTTCGGCGTGCGTCACCGGGTCGAACAGGGTTGTTTCGGCGCGGCCGCCGACCGTCTGCGTGGGGCTGTCCTGGCTCGCCAGCTCGGGGTGCAGTCGTTCGAGTTCGGCGAGGCGCTGCACGAGCTGGTCATACTCGGCGTCGGAGACGACGACCGTGTTCCGCTCGTAGTAGGCGTCCCGGGCGGCCAGCACACGTGTGGTGATGTCGGCCGCCTCGGCGGCCGCGACGCTCAGCGCGTCGGGGGTGGTGTCGGCGAGGGGCTCAGGCATTGACCGTGGCGGGGCTGGCCGGCGCGGAGCTGGCCGCAGCAGAGAGGGCCGGAGCGAGGCTGGCCGGCGCGGAGCTGGCCGCAGCAGAGAGGGCCGGAGCGAGGCTGGCCGGCGCGGAGCTGGCCGCAGCGGAGATGGCCGGAGCGAGGCTGGCCGGCGCGGAGGGGACGAGGGATGGTGCGGTTGCGGCAAGCGCGCTGACGGTGCGGTCGATGGTGCACTGGCCGAGCACGCGGGTGCCGATATAGACGACGGCGGTCTGCCCGGGGGCGACGCCGGCGAGCGCTTCATCGGGGATGATGCGCAGTTCGACGGTGCCGTCGACCCCCGTAACCGCCGTGGTGGAGACAACCTGGGCGACGGCGGGAACCGGATCGGCGTGGGCGCGAATCTGCACGTGGCAGGCGAACGCCACGTCAGGGTGTTCGGGGGCGAGCCCGGCCCAGGTGTATTTGTTCCCGCCGATCTCCTTGATGGCGAGCGCCTCTTTCGGGCCGACGATGACCGTGTTCGTGACCGGACGCACCTCGAGCACGAACCGCGGCTTGCCGTCCGCGGCCGGGGTACCGATCGACAGTCCCTTGCGCTGGCCGACCGTGAACGCGACGGCGCCGTCGTGCTGGCCGAGCGTGTTGCCCTCCTGGTCGAGAATGTCGCCGCTGACCGGCGCGACGCGTTCGCCGAGCCAGCCCTTGGTATCACCGTCGGGGATGAAACAGATGTCGTAGGAGTCGGGCTTGTTCGCCACCGAGAACCCGCGTTCGGCCGCTTCGGCCCGCACCTCGGCCTTGGTCGGTGTGGCGCCGAGCGGAAACATGGAGTGGTTGAGCTGGTCGGCTGTCAGCACGCCGAGCACGTAGGACTGATCCTTCGCCCAGGCGGCCGCGCGGTGCAGCTGCTTGTTGCCGTCGGCATCGGTAAGAATACTCGCGTAGTGTCCGGTGCAGACCGCGTCAAAGCCGAGGGCCATGGCCTTTTCGAGCAGTGCGGCGAACTTGATCTTCTCATTGCAGCGCATGCACGGGTTCGGGGTGCGGCCGGCAGCGTACTCGGCGATGAAGTCGTCGACGACGTCGAGCTTGAATCGTTCGGAGAAGTCCCAGACGTAGTAGGGAATGCCCATGATGTTGGCGGCACGCTGGGCATCCATGGAATCTTCCACGGTGCAGCAGCCGCGGCTGCCGGTGCGCAGGGTACCCGGCATGCGGCTCAGGGCCAGATGCACACCGACCACCTCGTGCCCCGCTTCGACCGCACGTGCGGCTGCGACGGCGGAATCAACACCGCCACTCATTGCTGCTAAAACCTTCACTCGACGAGTGTACGCGCCAGTGCCGGGCACGGCCAAGGTCAGCGCCCGGGCACCCGATCGGCCATGCCTGCAGCGAGCGCCTGGGCGTGCGCGGCCGGCAGGGCCGCGAGCAGCGCGTCGACGTCGGCGTCGGTCGAGGTGTGGCCGAGCGTGATGCGCAGCGCACCCCGCGATTCGATCTCACTGCGCCCCATGGCGCGCAACACGTGGGACGGTTCGGGCACGCCGGCCTGGCAGGCCGAGCCGGTCGACACGGACACTCCGGCGGCGTCGAGCAGGAACAGGAGCGAGTCGCCCTCGCAGCCGGGAAAGCTGAAGTGCGCGTTGCCGGGTAACCGGTGGGCCGGGTCGCCGTTGAGTACAGCACTGGGCGCAACGCGGGCCACACCGGCGATCACCCGGTCGCGCAGCGCCGACAGGCGCGCGGTGTCGACGCCGCGGACGGCCCCGCGCGGCACTGGTGACAGCTGCGTCGTGACAGCGGATGCCGCCACCGCGAATGAGACCGCCGCCGCGACATCCTGGGTACCGCTGCGCACCTTGCGCTGTTGGCCACCGCCGTGAATGAGCGGTTCGACCGTTGTCGCCCGGCCGAGCACGAGCGCCCCAATGCCGACGGGACCACCGACCTTGTGCGCCGAGACACTCAGCGCCGATACTCCGGCGGCGGCGAGCGTGCGAAAGTCCACCGGGATGTAGCCGTAGGCGGCGACGGCGTCGACGTGCAGCGGAATGCCACTGGCCGCGGCGAGCGCCGCCACCTCGGCGACGGGTTCGATCGTGCCGACCTCATTGTTGGCCATGATCACGCTGACCAGCGCAATATCGGCAGGGTCACGCGCAATGGCTGCCGCAAGAGCGCCGAGGTCGATGCGGCCCAGGTCATCGAGCGGAATCCACTCGACGATCGCCTTCTCGTGGTGCGCCAGCCACTCGACCGTGTCGAGGGTGGCATGATGTTCACCGCCGGGCACCAGGATGCGCCGGCGCGGGGCCCGTGCCCAGTACAGGCCCTTGATGCCGAGATTGATCGCCTCGGTGCCGCTGCCGGTGAAGACAACCTCGATCGGATCGCAGGCGAGACTCGTGGCCACGATTTCGCGTGACTCTTCGAGCATCCGTTTCGCATTTTGGCCCTGGCTGTGCACCGATGCGGGGTTACCGACAACCCCCATCGCTTCGGCGTAGGCACGGATCGCGGCGGGAAGCATGGGCGTGTTCGCCGCATGGTCCAAGTAGACAACCATTCCGCTATTTTACAGCCGAGCGGAGGCCGGTGGTCGTCGCGCTCCCCGGCACTGATTACTCTTGAATCCATGAGTTCCACCGATCCCCTGCGCAACCTCGGTGTGCGACTGACCAGCGCCGGCGGCGAACTACGCGTCTGGGCCGAACATGCCGATGCCATGGACCTGTGTCTGTTCGACGAGATCGACCCGAACTGGATCATCAAGAGCGTACCGATGACGCAGGATGTGCACGGCGTGTGGTCCGGTAAATCGCGCACGCTGTCGCCGGGGCGCCGCTACGGCATTCGTGTGTCGGGTCCGGCGAGCCCGAAGAATTCGTTTCATCCGGAGAAGACCCTGATCGAACCGTATTCACGTGGTCTGGTTCGGGTCGGGGCCGGGCTGTGGCAGTCCTCGGTTGTCGATGACCATTTCGACTGGAACGGCAGCGAGAAACCGGGCATTGCCCTGGACCACACCGTCGTGTACGAGGCACACGTGCGCGGCATCAGCCGGCTCAACCCGCTGGTTCCGCCCGCCCTGCGCGGAACCTATGCCGGGCTCGCGCACGAATCGACCATCGCCTACCTGAAAGACCTCGGCGTGACCGCGGTCGAATTGTTGCCGGTGCAGGCGTTCGTCTCGGAACAACGCCTGATCAAACAGGGGCTGATCAACTACTGGGGTTACAACACCCTCAACTTCTTTGCGCCGCACGCCGACTACGCCACCCAGGCGGCCCAGTCCGCCGGGCCGGAAGCCGTGCTGCGCGAGTTCAAGGGCATGGTCAAGCTGTTGCACGAGGCGGGGCTCGAGGTAATCCTCGACGTGGTGTACAACCACACCGCCGAGGAGGGGCGCAACGGCCCGGTCACGAGCCTGCGCGGCATCGACAACGCCGCCTATTACCGGCAGGACGAGTCCGGCGCCTATATCGACGTGACCGGCTGCGGCAACACGGTCAATTTCAGCCATGACGTGCCCCGGCGACTCGTGCTCGATTCCCTGCGCTACTGGGCCAACGATGTGCAGATCGACGGGTTCCGCTTCGATCTCGCCGCGACACTCGGCCGAGACGCCGGCGTGGTCTACGACCCGGAGCATCCGCTACTCACCCAGATTCGCGACGATCCCGAACTGGCCGGAGTGAAGCTCATCGCGGAACCGTGGGATGTCGGCCAGGGCGGCTGGCAGACCGGCAACTTTCCGACCGGCTGGACGGAATGGAACGACCGCTACCGCGACCGCATGCGCGACTTCTGGCTCTCCGATATGAAGAGCCTGCGATTGACCGGCTCGGCCAGCAGCGGCATCGGCCGATTCGCGACCCGCGTCGCGGGTTCGTCGAACACCTTCTCCGAGCGGCGCGGCCCGCTCGCTTCGCTCAACTTCATCACCGCACACGACGGGTTCACCCTCGCCGACCTGACCGCGTACGACACCAAGCACAATCTCGGCAACGGCGAGTCGAACCGCGACGGCACCGACAACAATAGTTCGTACAACCACGGAGTCGAGGGTCCGACCCGCGACGTGGCCATTCTGGCCACGCGGCGCAAGGCCATGCGCAACCTGCTCGGCACCCTGCTGCTCTCGGCCGGCATTCCCATGCTCACCGCCGGCGACGAGTTCGGGCGCAGTCAACGCGGTAACAACAACGCCTACTGCCAGGACAGCGAGCTGACCTGGCTCAATTGGGACTTCGACGACTGGCAGCAGGACCTGCACCGGGTCACCCGCCGCCTGTTGCAGCTGCGCCGGGAAAATCCGGCACTGCGTCCGGTGCACTTTGGTCGGTTCGGCGAGACGACGCCGAGCGCCAGCCAGCTGGACTGGTACAACATCGCCGGTGAGGCTCTGACCGAAGACGCCTGGAATTCGCCGACCGAGCGCACCCTGCAGTACATTGCGGCGTCCACCCCCGAACACGAAGCCTTCAACCGCATCCTGCTCGTCGTGAACGCCCGAGAACAGGATGAGACGGTTACCCTGCCCGCGCACGAGGGAGTGGATGCCTACACGCTGCTCTGGGATTCCAGTCACGATGACCTGCGCGACTCGGTCATCGAACACGCGCCCGGCACTGCCCTGTTTGTGTCCGGCGCCTCGATGCAGCTGATGCGTGCGCACGGAGCGATCGCGCCCCGCCGTCCGCCGCTCGCCTGATTTGCCAGGTCGCCGCCGTCGAACTTGAACGGCGCCGTCGAAACCGGACGGCGCCGTCTCGACTAGTTCGCGACCGCGACGAGACCCATTTCGGCCGGGCTGATCAGCAGGTCATTCCGGGGAACGACGCGAACGGTATAGCCGAAGGTGCCGGCCCGGTCGAGTTCGACCGTTCCCGTGAACAGGGTGGCCTCGCCGGCTGGGGCTTCTGTTAGCGGAGCCGGCTTGAGCGCCTGAATGGCCACATCCCGTAGCTCGTCGGTGCCGAGGCTCTTGCCGTAGACCACCTCGACGGTCACGTCCTCGGCCGAGAGCCCGCCGAGCTGCACGTGCGCGCGCAGGTGCAGGTCATCGCCCACTTCCGGAACCGAGGAGACGCCGCCGGATTCGACGTGGGTCACCGCGATCTGCGGCCAGGCCGAAACGATTCGCCCCTTCCACGCCGCCAGTTCGCGAGCCGCACGGTAGTTGTTGGCCGACATCAGCGCTTCGTAGTGCCCGGCCGGGCGGTACAGGCGCTGCACATACTCACTCACCATGCGGTCAGCGGACAGTTCCGGTGACAAGGTGGCGAGGGTGTGACGAATGTTGGACACCCAGCGTTCGGGCACGTCATCGTCGTTGCGTTCGTAAAAGGTCGGTGCTACCTGATGTTCGATCAGGTCGTAGAGTGCCTCGGCTTCGAGCCGGTCACGTTCGGCGGCGTCGCCGGCCGAATCGGCCGATGGAATCGCCCAGCCATTCTTGCCGTCGTAGTATTCCGGCCACCAGCCGTCGAGGATCGACAGGTTGAGCGCGCCGTTGAGTGCAGCTTTCATGCCGCTGGTACCGCAGGCCTCGAGCGGGCGCAGCGGATTGTTGAGCCAGACGTCCGTTCCCGGATACATCAGCTGGGCCATGGCAATGTTGTAATCGGGCAGAAAAGCGATGCGGGTGCGCAGTTCGGGGTCGGCGGCGAACTGCACGATCTTCTGGATCAACCGTTTGCCCTCTTCATCGGCGGGGTGGGACTTGCCGGCGATGACGATCTGAATCGGATGCTCCGGGTGCAGCAGGAGGGCACGCAGGCGTCCCGGATCATGCAGCATCAAAGTGAGGCGCTTGTAGGTGGGAACGCGACGGGCGAACCCGATGGTCAACACGTTCGGGTCGAACACCCGGCCGATCCAGGCCGGCGGGATGCTGCCTGGATTCTGGTCGCGCCAGGCGCCCAGCAGCCGGCGGCGGGCATCCTCGACGAATTGCAGGCGCATCCGCCCGCGCACCGACCACAGGTCCTGGTCGGACACCGCAGGGGAGGCCCACTTAGCCGTCGACGTGTCACTCGTGCCGAGCTTGTCCTGCGCGAGGCTCTTGAGCGCCGGGTCGGTCCAGCTTTGGGCGTGCACACCGTTCGTGATCGACGTGATCGGCACATCCGCTGAATCAAAGCCAGGCCAGAGGCCGTTGAACATGCGGCGGCTGACCTCGCCGTGCAGGGTGGAAACACCATTGGCGTGCTGGCCGAGGCGCAACCCCATGATGGCCATGTTGAACACCTCGGAGGAGCCTCCGGCATAACTTTCCGCGCCGAGCGCGAGCAGGTCTTCCACGTCGACACCCGGCAGCAGATCGGTGCCGAAGTAGCGACGCACGAGTGAACGCTCAAACCGGTCGATGCCGGCGGCGACCGGGGTGTGCGTGGTGAAGACGGTTCCGGCGCGGGCCACCTGCAGAGCTTCCTGAAAGTTCAGGCCTTCACCGATCAGGCTGGAGATGCGCTCGAGGCCGAGGAACCCGGCGTGGCCCTCGTTGGTGTGGAACACCTCGGGCTCGGGCAGCCCGTGCAGCGAACTCCACAGTTTCACGGCGCGGGCGCCGCCGATACCCAGGAGTAGCTCCTGCAGCAATCGGTGTTCGCCGCCGCCGCCGTACAGGCGGTCCGTGACCAGGCGCAGGTCGTCGGCGTTTTCAGGAATGTCGGCATCGAGCAGGAGCAGGCGCACGCGACCCACCTTTGCCTGCCAGACCCGGGCATGCAGGGTGCGGTCGTCTGGCAGGGCGAGCGACACCTGAACGGCTGAGCCGTCGGCGCGGCGCAGTACGGCCAGCGGCAGCCCGTCGGGGTCGAGCAGGGGGTAGCTTTCCATCTGCCACCCGTCGGGCGAGATGGCCTGGCTGAAGTAGCCGGCGCGGTAGAACAGGCCGACGCCGACGAGCGGAAGGCCGAGGTCGGAGGCGCTCTTGAGGTGGTCACCGGCCAGAATACCCAGCCCGCCGGAATACTGCGGGAGGGCGGCGGCGATGCCGAATTCCGGTGAGAAATACGCGATCGCGGCGGGTTTTTCGCCCTCGATCCCCTGGTACCAGCGTGGCTGTTCGAGATAGTCGCGCAGCGCGTCGCGCGTGGCATTGACCTCGGCAACGTAGTCGTGATTCTGCGCCAGCTCATCGAGCCGGCGCGGATCCACAGCACCAAGCAGGGCGACGGGATCAGTTCCGATCTCGCGCCACAGCTCAGGGGCGATGCGCTCGAACAGCTGCCGGGTGGGCTCATGCCACGACCAGCGAAGATTGCCGGCAAGCTCCTCAAGGGCCGCGAGAGGCTCGGGAAGAACGGCACGGACGGTAAATTTGCGGATGGCCTTCACGAGGTCAACCTTAGGGGTGCCGCATGTCGAATATGAAACACCTCGACCACGCGCGGGCAAGCCTGATAGAAGGGGAGCGCCATGGCCGCTGTTCACGCTACGGTCGTGGTGTGGCCAAGACAGCAGCGAAAAAGACGATCCAGCCGACAGTACCGAGCGGCTCCCCTGTCGACGCGTCCATCATGACGCCGACCGACACGGTACCGAACCACCGGAGCAGCGCATCGGTCGGCCGTATTCCCCTGCTCGACCTCTCGCCCCAGCTGAACGACAATCTCTGGCCAGCCCGCGCCTTCGTCGGTGAAGTTGTGCCGTTCGCAGCGACCGCTTTTCGCGAGGGACACGACCTCATCGGTGTCGACCTGCAGCTCACGGCGCCGGATGGCAGCACGACGCGGCATCCGATGGTGCTCGAGGCTGACGGATCCGACCGCTATGGCACACAGGCGCAGCTCGGCGCCGCGGGCCACTGGCGGTATCGCGTGCGCGCCTACGCCGACGACTTCGCCACCTGGGAACACAACGCTGCTATCAAGATTCCGGCCGGCATCGACGTGGAACTCATGTTCACCATCGGCGGCGCGCTCCTGGCCCAGGCTGGCATCGACAAGGCCCGCCCGCTCGCCGCACGCCGCCTGTTCAAGGCGGCCGCAGCCACCCTCGCCGATACCGGCAAGTCGGCCACTGAGCGTTTTCTCGCAGTGGCGGATGCCGCCCTGCTGCAGGTCATCGCGGTCCAGCCGCTTGCCGGGCTGGCGTCCATCTCGGCGGAACGCACCATCATCGTCGAACGTGCCAGGGCCGGGGTCGGCTCCTGGTATGAGTTCTTTCCGCGTTCGGAAGGCGCCGTGCGGCGCGCCGACGGCACCTGGCAGAGCGGAACCTTCCGCACCGCGGCCAAGCGTCTGCCCGCCGTAGCCGCCATGGGCTTCGACGTGCTCTATCTGCCGCCGATTCACCCTATCGGGCAGGCTTTCCGCAAGGGTCCGAACAATTCGCTCACCGTCGCACTCGGTGACCCGGGCTCGCCCTGGGCGATCGGCTCGGCCGACGGAGGCCATGACGCCATCCACCCGGACCTCGGCACGGTGGCCGATTTCAGCTTCTTCCTGAAAGAGGCCGCCTCTCTCGGCATTGAAATCGCCCTGGACTTCGCACTGCAGGCCTCCCCCGACCATCCCTGGGTAGAGGAGCACCCCGACTGGTTCACGACCCTGCCCGATGGCACCATCGCCTACGCCGAGAACCCGCCGAAAAAATATCAGGACATCTACCCGATCAATTTTGACAACGACCCCGCCGGTATCCGTGCGGAGGCACTACGTCTGCTGCGCTACTGGATCAGTCTCGGCGTGCGCATCTTTCGGGTGGACAACCCGCACACCAAGCCGCTCGACTTCTGGGAATGGCTGCTCAAGGAGGTCAACCAGACCGACCCCGACGTGGTCTTTCTCGCCGAGGCCTTCACCCGGCCGGCCCTCATGCAGGCGCTCGGCAAGGTCGGTTTTCAGCAGTCGTACACGTATTTCACCTGGCGCAACACGAAAACCGAGCTGGAGGAGTTCTTCGACGGTCTCGCCACCGATACTCCGGATTTTCTCCGCCCGAACCTGTTCGTGAACACCCCTGATATTCTCACCGAGTACCTGCAATTCGGCGGCCCGGCAGCGTTCAAGATTCGGGCGGCGCTGGCCGCGACGGCGGCGCCGAGCTGGGGTGTCTACGCCGGTTTCGACCTTTTTGAGAACGTCGCCCGGCTGGGTGCCGAAGAGAGCATCGACAATGAGAAGTACGAGTACCGGCCGCGCGACTGGAGCAAGGCTGAGGAACTGGGCGAGTCCCTCGCCCCGTACCTGACGTTGCTCAACCGCATCCGGAACGAGCATCCGGCGCTGGGGCAGCTGCGCAATCTGGATATCCACAGCAGTGACGACGACTCGATCCTCGTATACAGCAAGTACCTCGACGCCGCGTTCACCGGCACCGGGCAAGCGGATGCCCTGATCATCGTCGCCAACGTCGACCCGCACTCCGTGCGCCAGACGGTTGTTCACCTCGACGTGACCCGCTTCGGCATTGCTCGCGGCGATACCTTCGACGCGCATGACCTCGTGTCGGGCGTCACCTGGACCTGGTCGGCCGACAACTTCGTGCGGCTCGATGCCTTCACCGAGCCGGTGCATATCCTGCACGTCACCCCCCACGATCCGGGCCGCGCATGAGCGGCGACAGGAACGAAGACGAGAAAAAGAAGAACTCGAGCAATCATAAGAAGGGTCAGGCAAAGAACATCGACGGCAAGAAGGCGCAGTCCTTGAAGACACAGTCCACGCAGGCGCAGAAGCACGTGGCCCCCACCGAGCCGGCACCGATTCCCGACCACGTTCTCGAAGCCGTCGCCGCCGGCTGCTACTACAACCCGCACGAGATTCTCGGCCAGCACCTCGCCCACCAGGCCGGTGTCTCCGACCCGCTCGTCATGATCCGAGCATTGCGACCCCTTGCTACCGAGGTTTTCGCGATTCTGGCCAACGGCGCGCACGTGGAACTGGCCCACCTCGCGCAGGGTATCTGGCAGGGCGAAAGCACCCTCGGACTCACCGACTACACGATCGAGGCGCGCTACCAGGATGCTCCGCCGTGGATCTGCGATGATCCCTACCGCTTCGTTCCAACACTCGGCGAGCTGGACCTGCACCTGATCGGGGAAGGCCGCCACGAGCGCCTCTGGGATGTCCTGGGCGCACACCACCGGGAGCACCAGGGCGTCACGGCGGCCTCGACCGGCACGTCCTTCGCGGTCTGGGCACCGCACGCCCGCGCCGCCCGCGTGATCGGCGACTTCAACGGGTGGAACGGGGTCACCCACGCCATGCGCAATATGGGCAGTACCGGCGTGTGGGAACTGTTCATTCCGGGCCTGGAACTCGGGACCAATTACAAATTCCAGCTGCTCACGCAGTCCGGCGCCTGGGTGGAGAAAGCCGACCCGATGGCCCGGCTCGCCGAGGTGCCGCCGCAGACCGCATCGGTGGTCACCGCTTCGCACTACGAGTGGGCGGATGCTGCGTGGCTGGCCAACCGCGCCGCCAACGATCCCCACGACCAGGCGATGAGCATCTACGAGATGCACGTCGGCTCGTGGCGTCCCGGGCTCGGCTACCGGGACCTGGCCGATCAACTCGTCGGGTATCTGCACGAGCTCAGCTTCACGCACGTGGAGTTCATGCCCCTCGCCGAGCATCCGTTTGGCGGGTCCTGGGGCTATCAGGTCAGCGGCTATTACGCCCCGACCAGCCGATTCGGCTCCCCCGATGACCTGCGCTATCTCATCGACCGGCTGCACCAGGCTGGTATCGGCGTGATCATGGACTGGGTTCCCGGTCACTTTCCCAAAGACGACTTCGCCCTCGCCCGTTTCGACGGCCAGCCGCTCTACGAGCATCCAGACCCGCGCCGCGGCGAGCAGCTGGACTGGGGCACCTACATCTTCGACTTCGGTCAGATGCAGGTACGCAACTTCCTGGTCGCGAACGCCCTGTACTGGCTCGAAGAATTCCACATCGATGCGCTGCGTGTCGATGCGGTCGCCTCGATGCTCTACCTCGATTATTCGCGCGAAGACGGCCAGTGGGAGCCGAACCGGTACGGCGGCAACGAGAACCTCGAGGCGATCAGCCTGCTGCAGGAGATCACCGCGACCGCCTACAAGCGCAACCCCGGCACCATCATGATCGCCGAGGAATCCACCAACTGGGGCGGGGTGACGGCCCCCACCAGCGGTGGCGGACTCGGATTCGGGTTCAAGTGGAACATGGGCTGGATGCACGACTCGCTCGAGTACATGCAGGTCGACCCGATGTACCGTTCGTACCACCACAACGACATCACCTTCTCATTCATGTATGCGTTCAGCGAGAACTTTCTGCTGCCGATCAGCCACGACGAGGTCGTGCACGGCAAGGGCGCCCTGGTATCGAAGATGCCCGGCGATTCCTGGCAGCAGCTCGCCAACGTGCGCGCCTACCTGTCGTTCATGTGGGCGCACCCTGGCAAGCAGCTGCTGTTCATGGGCAGCGAGTTCGGGCAGCGATCAGAGTGGAGCGAGGAGCGCGGACTGGACTGGTGGATGCTCGACCAGCCGGCACACCGCGGATTGTTCAACCTGGTCGGGCAGCTCAACCGGGTCTACCGCGACAACGCGAGCCTGTGGAGTCGCGACAACGACCCGGGCGGTTTCGAGCTGCTCGACGGGGGCGCAGCGAGCCAGAACGTCGTGTCTTTCTTGCGCTGGGACAACCATGGGGTTCCCGTCGCCTGCTTCTTCAACTTCGCCGGACAGCCGCACACCGACTACCGGGTGGGCCTGCCGTTTGCCGGGCGGTGGGAAGAGATTCTCAATACGGATGCCGGCGACTTCGGCGGGTCCGGCGTGGGTAATCTGGGCACGGTCGAAGCCTTCAATGAGCCATGGGCCGGCCGGCCCGCCTCCGCGACACTGACCCTGCCGCCCCTGGCCGGTCTCTGGTTGCGCCTGCGCCGCTGATACCCCTGCGGCGAGAGCGCGAAGACAGCTCGCAGACGCAGGTGTCCGGGCGCTCGTTGCGCTCTCGCTCCAGGGGGATTAGTAGAGCAGGGCCGCCAGGCGAGAGCGGGTGGGTGCCACTCGGGGGTCGTCGGTGCCGATGACATCGAAGAGTTCCAGGATGCGTTCGCGGATCGTGTTGCGTCCCGGTGCGGGCTGCGCCGGGAACAGATTCAGCAGGCGATCGAAGGCGTCTTCGATGTGTCCGCCCGACAAGTCCAGGTCGGCGACCAGGAGCTGCGCCTCGAGGTCGTCGGGAGATGATGCCGCACCGTTTCGGATCTGGTCGATCGTCTTGCCCTGCAGCCGGGCGAGCAGGCTAACCTGGGCCAGGCCAGCTACGGCCATGGTGTCGTTCGGGTTTTGGGCCAGTGCCGTGCGGTATTCGTTCTGGGCGGTGGCGTAGTCGCCGGCTTCGATCGCCGTGTATGCCTCCAAGTGGTGCGGCGGCAGTGGCTCGTCGACCACGGGGACCGGCTCGGCGTCGACGGCCGCGTCGGATGCCTCGGCCGTGCCCGTCACACCCTGCTGCGCGGCGAGCTCCAACACGCGGCCGAGCACGTCGCTGATTTGTTCCTCGGCGAGCGGGCCGTTGAAAAGCTGCACCGGCTGGCCCGTGATGACCGCGGCGACCGTGGGCACCGACTGTGCCTGGAACGCCTGTGCGAGCTGCGGGTTGGTGTCGATCTCGACCCGGGCAAGCACGAACCGACCGGCGAGACCGGTGATGAGCTTCTCCAACACCGTTATGAGCTGGGTGGAGGGTTCGCTCCACGACGCCCAGAGCGCGACGATAACCGGAACGCGGGAGGAGAGCTCGAGCAGCTCACCGAAGTTGGCGTCCGTGCCGTCCAGCACGAGGCTTGGAACCGTGACAGCACCGGTCGACGATGCATCGCCGCCGGCGGGTGTGCCGGTCACGGGTGGGCCACCACCGGCGACCGGCGGCGTCCCGACGGGGGCACGGTTCACGAGAGAAGAGAGGTCGACCGCTCCGCGCAGGTTCGATCCGAGAGGGGGCATATTAGTCATGGAAGCTCCGCTGATGTGATGAGGCCCTGGGCGAAGCCCAGGAGCACGATTTTGTCGCTTGAACCGGCCGTGGGCACATAGAACAGCAGTTGGTCGCGGTAGGTATTCTGAAAGCCCTTAGCCGTGGTGGTGATGCCGGAAAGCGCCTTGGTAGCGAGGGCGTCAGCCGCCGGGCCCACCGTGGCGCCGGCATCGACGGGTTTAACGGTCTCGGTCTCCGTCATGCTGACGGAGACGATGCTGCCGGAGTCGTTCGTGGCCAGGGCGACGGTCTCGTCGCTGCCTGCCATGGCCGCGAAATCGATCGATGCGGTTGACGGCAGGGCGGCGATCTTGGCGGCGTTGAGGTCAGCGACCTGGATTCGGAAGTTGTCCCCCTCGCTCTCGAACAGTTCGTACGAGGGGCTCGCTTCGCCCTGCGTCAAAACGTCGGCGTAGGCGGCGGCCAGCTGGTCCGGTGGCAGCAACAGCAGCTTGTTGTCCGGGGCGATAGCGGGTGCACCGACGATGGCCGGAGCTGCCTTCGGTACGTGCGCCGATTGCTCCAACGCGAACAGGTAGTTCACCTGATAGTTGGCGCGCGGCGATTCCTGCTTGAGCATGACCGCCATCGTTGGAATGCTGGGATCGTTTTCGTCCTGAATGACGGTCATGACGACCCGCGGCCAGGAATTGGTCTGCTGCGGCAGCGTGAACGTAAGCGGGGCGCCCGGCAGTGCAACGAGCGGGGCGATGGCCGGGTCGACGGCACGGATCTTGTAGTTGGCCAGGCGCTGTTCCAGGGCCGGCCCGGTGAATCGCGTCGCGATGCTGTCGGTATTGAGGTTGGTATCGGCTTCCGCGCTGAGTCGCGAGATTTCACTCATGATCGTCTCCAGCTGAGAGACGGTCACGGCGGGCGGCGGCAGCTCGGCGGCAGCTTCGACCGAATCGGTGGATTGGGGCGTCGCGGTAGGGGTAGCGGTGGTGGTGCTGGCCGTACTGAGGTCGGGCCAGAGATCGGCCGAACAGCCCGTCAATACGAGGCCGGAGACCACAATCATCGGCACGACGGCGACCCGGTGGGTGATTCCTCGCCGCGATTGGGTGATTTGACTGGCTTTGATGGCCTTCGGTCGTGGGGCGCGAGGCAATCTGGGCATGCGGGGACCGCGCGGAAGGTTGCGGCGCGGCCGGCGGGAGCGACGCAGGTGCAGCAGGGCCAACACGTAGAGCACCAGGCCAGCCAGAAGCAGCACGGCACCACCGGCGAGGAGCGGGCCTGCCAACGGGGTGGAATTGTCTGAGGCCCAGGAAAGTCGGATGCTCGCGGGCGCCGGCTCGATCCCGTCCGAGGCGACGAGCACCGAGATACCCGCGGGCAGGGCCAGCGTGGTCGTCACGGATTCCGTGCCGGCGTATTCGTCGAGCCAGAGGTCTGAGCCGGCTGGATTCACGATCGCGGCGGCAGCATCCGGTGTTGCAGCTGCGCCCGACGTTCCGTTGGGATTGTCGGGAACGACGGCATCGGTGACGGTAGAGGTCAGTTCCCCGGTTTTCTCGCTGAGGCCGACGGTGGCGTACGCGTCGTTTCCGATCCAGGCGGCAACGTCTTCGGAACGCCCGTACGCGAGGAAGATGGCCCCGTCTCCGCGCACGTTGATCGTCTGGCTGCCCGTCGAGCCCGCCAGGGCGCTGGGATTGATCACGGTGTACTTCGCGTCACCGGTGACGGTCGAGCTCAGGGAGGTGAAAGCGGGTTCGAGAAAGATCGTTCGCTGCGCGATGCCGAGAACGATCATCACGGCAGCAAGAACGAGGGCCACGATGGCAAGAACAAAACGCACGTATCACCCTTCAGCATTTTTGCTGGTCGGTACTGTTCAGTCACTCTGGCTGACCCACGTGCCTGAAAATCCGCACGCACGGAGCTCCTACGTTACTGCGTTGTCCTGAAAGGTGCCTAATAGCGCCCGCGTCCCCGTCGGTCGGTACGCGAAACCGAGCTGGGGCGGCAACGCACTAAAATTGGTCTGTTCCCCGTCATGCATGATCCATCGAGGGCCGGGGCCCCATTTGTGAGGAGTAACAATGTCTGACGACGAAGCTGATTTCACCCAGGTGTTTCGCGGCTACGACAAGGATGAGGTCACCAAGGCCGTCCAGTCGCTGCGACGCGAACTGATTCACGCCAACACTCAAAACGCAGAAGCCGGCCGGGAGATCAAACGGCTGACCAGCCGCATCGACGATCTCAATGCCGAGATCGAGGAGGTGGGGAGCCCCACGTTCTCCGGTCTCGGTACCAAACTGGAGAACACCCTTCGCGTCGCCGAGGAGCAGTCCACCCGCGTCATCGCTCAAGCCGATATCGACGCCGAAAAGCTGCGTGCCGCGACCAACGACGAGGTGCAGCTGCTTCGTCAGAACGCGGTGGAGCAGTCCGAACGCACTTTGTCCGATGCCGCCGTCAAGGCACGCCGTGTACTCGATGACGTGCGCGTCGAAGCGGATGACTTGCGCGCTCGGGCCCAAGACGACCAGGCCCAGATCACTCAGGACGCGGTTCGCGATGCCTCACTGATTCGCGGCGCGGTCGCCACCGAGGCCGCCGAAGCGCGTGCCACGGTCAAGCGTGAGGTGGCGGCCATTCGCTCGGAGGCCGATCGCGAAGCAGCCGAAGTGCGTGTGGTCGCCCAGCGTGAGGCCACGGAGGCCCGTGAAATTGCGGCCGGACTGACTCGCGAGACCGAGCTGACCCGCGCCGAAGTGGCACTGGAACTCGATCAGCAGCGCGCTGATCTACAGCGGGAGACCGAACAAGCGCGCGTCGATCTCGGCGCCGAGACCGAACAGGCTCGCGTCGATCTCGCCCGGGACAGCGAGCAGGCCCGGCTGGCCGGGGCCCACGAGGCGGATCAGGCGCGAACCCTGCTCGCCGCCGAGGTCGAGCAGGGTCGTATCGATCTGGCCCGCGAAATCGAACAGGCGCACGCGGTGACCGAGGTCGAACGTGAGCAGGCGCAGACTGACCTCGTTCGCGAGCTCGATCGCAAGCGTGCCGGCCTGGCCCGCGAGATCGAGCAGGCCCGTGCCGCTCTCACCGCCACGGGAGAGCAGGCCGGCGCCGACCTGGCCCGAGAAAACCAGCAGGCTCGTATCGACGCCGAGGCCGAGGCCGAACAGGCCCGCATCGATCTGGAAAACCAGCTCACCGCCACACGCAAGAAGGGTGAGCACGAGGCGGGTCGCCTGACCCGGGAGATCGATCAGTCCCGAGCCGACTTCGACGTTGAGCTGAAAGCGCGCCGCGATGAGGCCGAGCAGGACCATCTGGCCCGCCATCAGGAAGCTGTGGCGCAGACGCAGAAGTTTCAAGCGGATGCCGCCAAGCAGCTCATCGAGACGACGGAGCGCACCACCGAGCTGCGCACCCTCAACGAGCAACTGGATACCGGTGCGCGCGAGGAGGCCAAGGCGAACAAGGACCTCGCCGAAGAGAACGCCGCGCGCATTCTCAGCGACGCCCACTTCACCGCCACCACCCTCGTCACCGAGGCGACGACGCGTTCGCGCGCCCTCGTCGCCGACGCCGAAGACCGGTTATCGCAGATTAGGATTGAGCGCGATGCCGTTGCCGGTTATTTCGAGAGCCTGCGCAGCGTTTTGACCCAGGCGGAACGGGTCACGGCCGAGTAATTCCCCACTCCTGGAGTCGACACGTGAAAATTCAAAATGCATTCCGGTTTGGCCTTGTGGGTACCCTGGGCGTCGGGTTGGGCCTACTGATCATCACCTCGGTGATCACCCTGCAGACGATCATCATCTATGTCGGGGCCGCGCTGTTCATCGCGCTTGGTCTAGACCCGGCCGTTTCCTGGTTGGAGAAGAAGAAATTCCCTCGCTGGGCTGCCATTCTGACCGTAGTGACGGCGGTGCTCGGCGTGCTCACCGCTGTGATCGTTGCGATCGTTCCGATCATTGTCGGCCAGCTGTCCAAGCTCTCCAACCTCATTCCGGAACTCGTTCGGGCAGTCAACAGCTCGACGTTCCTGACTGATCTCCAGAAGCAGCTCCCCGGCTTCGACATCGGACAGATCAGCAGGACGATTACCGATTTTCTCGGCGGAAACCTGACCAACATCACGGCCACGGTCGTTCAGTCGGGGTTGGCTTTTGTCAACGGCCTGTTCGGCGGTCTCATCATTTTGATTCTCACGCTGTACTTCACGGCCTCCCTGAACGCCATAAAGCGCGCAACTTACCAGCTGGTTCCAGCGTCCAAGCGGGAGCGCTTCACCGATATCAGCGAGCAGATCACCACGGCGGTCGGTCGGTACATCGTCGGGCAGGCAGCGTTGGCTTCCGTCAATGGCGTGCTGAGCTTCATCTTTCTGTCGATCATCGGGGCACCGTTTCCGGCCCTTCTGGCGTTCATCGCCTTTCTGCTGTCCCTGGTGCCGCTGATCGGTACCATTTCCGGCTCGGTCATCATCGTGCTGACCTGCCTGATCCCCGAGATTGGCAGTTCCCCGCAGACTGCCCTGGCCGCTGCTATTTATTACCTCATCTACATGCAGGTCGAGGCCTACGTGCTCAGCCCGAACATCATGAACCGGGCCGTCTCCGTGCCGGGCGCGGTCGTCGTGATCGCGGCTCTGGCCGGCGGCAGCCTGCTCGGCATTCTCGGCGCGCTCATCGCTATCCCGGTCGCCGCCTCGATCATCATGATCGTCAAACAGGTCGTCATCCCCCGCCAGAACGCGCTCTGACCGGTCTCGGGGCCGCGCGGCCCCGGCGCGCAGGACGCGTCTGGCTACGGCGCCGTCCACTCGGTGGGCAGCGGAAGCGCGCCGGGATTGACGGTGGCCACGATCTCGGTCAGTACTCGGCGGGTCAGGTTTTCACCGACCCACAGGTGTTTACCACCCGCGACTGCGACGAGACGCAGGTCGGGAACGCTCGTGAACCGAAGGCGGGCGGCATCCGGTCGCAGATAGTCGTCGAACTCGGGGATCAGAGCCACCAGAGCCCGTTCATTGCCGGCCCACGCCGCCACCTCCTCAGCAGTCGTCCGGTGTAACGGCGGCGACAACAGGATGGCACCTCGGATCGGATGCTCCAGGCCGTACTTGAGCGCGAGTTCTGTGCCGAACGACCAACCGACCAACCAGGGATTGGGCAGCTCGCGCTCGGCGACGAAGGCCATCGCCGCAGCTACATCGGCCCGTTCGGTGAGTCCGTGGCCGAAATCGCCCTCGCTCGTACCGCGGGGCGACGACGTACCGCGAGTGTTGAACCGCAGTACGGCCAAATCGGCCAGGGCAGGCAGGCGGTTAGCTGCCTTACGCAGAATGTGTGAGTCCATGAAGCCGCCAGCGGTGGGCAGCGGATGCAGGGTCACAAGCGTCGCGACCGGTGCACGTCCGACCGGGGTCGCCAGTTCACCCACCAGGGTGAGCCCATCGCTGGTCTGCAGTTCGATGTGCTCGACGGTGGCGGGCAGTTCGATGCCCCCACGAATGTCAACCGGCAGGGTCACTGAGTCTCCTCATATCGCGGTGCGCGCTGGTGTACCAGGTGCGTCACTTGATTTTCCAACAGTGGTTATGCCAATGCCGCCGGTTGGACAGGTCGGCGGCATCGCCGAGTACCCCATCGCCGCGCCACGTTACGATGTGCGCTGTTCCCGGCACGATCTCGAGGGTGCAGCCGGGGCACAGGTAGGTTTTAACCGCCTGTTTGGCGGGAACCGGCTGCACGTGCCACAGCCCGTCCCGACGAACCTCACTGCGCCGCCACCCCGCCAGCAGGTGATTGAGGCCGACGGCTTCGTCGTCGTGCTGCTGCTTGGCTTTGCGGCCTCGGGATCGATTGCTGCGCGCCATGGGTCCAGTCTAAAGTGCGGCCCTGCGGCCGAACGCCAGCTGGTGCCGGCGGGTAGTCAGTACCAGCCGGAGGCCTTGGATTTCTCCCACGCGCCGCACGGTGTACCGTAACGGCCGGTGATATAGCCGAGGCCCCATTCAATCTGTGTTCCGGCGTTCGTGGCCCAGTCTTCGCCTGCCGACGCCATCTTGGAGCCGGGGAGCGATTGTGGGATTCCGTAGGCGCCGCTCGACCCGTTCTGCGCATTGACGCGCCAACCCGACTCTTTCTGCCAGAGCGAGACCAGGCAGTTGAACTGGTCCTCGCCCCATCCGCGGGCCGCGACGGCGTCGTAGGCGTAGGCCTGAGCTGACCCCGGATCGGGCACAGCGGCCGACGGCGCCGAGAAACTCGGCTTCTTCTTCTCGGCCGCGACGACAACCGGAACCGGTTTGGGCTTCTCGGTGACGACATAACCGTCCCGAGCGATGGTGTTGGTGTAACTGCCGGCTACGAGCACAGCCTGGGCCGGGCCACCATCGGTGGTGCTGCCGGCGATTTGAAAGTACGGCGATGCCGTAGCGCCCGAGTAGGGATCGACCACGGTAACGAGCACGAATGCGAACGCTGCGGTGAACCCGAACAGAAAGTGCGCCGACTTCACCCGAGGTCCGGTTCGAGAAACACTTGGACGGGTCTTGGCCGGAACAATGTCGATTACGTGCTGATGCCTACCCATTTGTCCCCGACTCTATCGCACAAATTTACGACTGACCACGTCGTGGTCGCCAACTCAGCGCACCGCGAGCATGACGTCGACAGCGCTGTCCAGCACAAGGTCTACCTGCGCCTCGCGGTATCCACCGCGCTCAGGGCGAAAGACGGCCGTGCGAACTTCATCGACAGTGAGCTCGTGGCCGTGTCGGAAATGTTTCACCAATTTGTTGGCGAGACGGTCGACATCCGCCTTTTTATAGCCGACCGCCAGTACGCTCGCGCGCGTGAAACGCTGCCCGGGCGGGCGGCTGAGTCGGGCGACGAGCACGTTGGCCGCGCTTTCGGCGTCCGCCATCCAGGCCTGCTCTCCCCCGGCGCGCGTCGCCTGATCTCGTTCCCTTGCCGCGAAGGCGTCTTCGAGTCTTTCCAAGGCCGCATCAACGTGATCGGGAGAGTAACCGTCCCTGTGCATCGCGAAGGCAGTGTGGCGGATGCCCTCAGCCGTCAGGGCCGCACTGCCATGGCTTGCTTTCTTCTCGACCTTCTGGTGATCAGCAGTAGGAAAGACCCTGGTGTCGTCAGGGACCGGCGCCCCGGATACCGTTCGGTTGGGCTCGCCGCTGGCGGCAATGGTATCGACGGATTCGACGACACCGGTATCGGCGTCGAGCTCGTCGTCGTCGGGTTGGTCGTAGGCACGCCGAGCCGCATCCAGAAATGTTTCGACCTGGGTGACGTTATAACCGAGAGACTTCCGGCCCACTCGGGGAAATATGGTGCTCATAGCCTCTTGTCTCGTACGGAGTTTGTGGGGGAAAAATCGTTCTGGCTCACGCGAAGACCAGGTAGAGCGCGTATGCGGCAGCGGCCGACGGCAAGATCGAGTCCAGTCGATCCAGAAAACCGCCGTGACCGGGCAGCCACGAGCTCATGTCCTTGATGCCGAGGTCACGTTTGATGAGCGATTCGGCCAGGTCTCCAAAGGTGGCGGTCAGTAGGATGACCGCTCCAAAGATCAATCCGAACCACCACGCCTGGTCGAGCATGAAAATTGATAACAGGACGCCGGCAATCATGCAGATCAGCCCGGCACCGATAAAGCCCTCCCATGTTTTCTTGGGGCTGATCGAAGGCGCCATCGGATGCTTACCGAAATTGAGCCCGCTCACGTACGCGCCGGTATCCGCCGAAATAACCAGGATCAGGAAGGCGAGGGTCCACCATTGACCGTGCGGCTGAGCGACGAGCAGTACGGCGAAGCTGGCGAGAAAGACGACGTAGACCTGAATCAGGATGCCGCCACCCACGTCCCCGACGATGGAACGGGCCGAGGCTCGATGAGACGTAACCACGAGCAGGGCCAAACGCCACAGGCCGATCAGCACGATGCCGCCGAGCATGACCAGCCATTGGCCGATCGCTCCGCCGTAGAACGCGGCCGGGACGATCGCGACCGCGGAGACAATCACGGGGATGCGCGGCACGTTTCGCCCGGCGTGCCTCAGGGCCTGGGCCAGTTCAAAGGCGCAGAATCCCACGATCACGACCGCGAAGATCATGAAGAGTTCTTTGATGATGATGAGGCTCACGAGCATGGCGCCGCCGAGCACGAGTCCGATCAGGATGGCCAGAATAAGGTTGCGCCCGGTGCGGGCCTCGATGCGCTCGTTCGTCGCGTCGAGTTGGGCCCGGGTCGCCTGCACCTGGCGTTCAAAATCAGCCTTGGTGTTCTGCACCTGACGTTCGAAATCAGCGCGGGTCGATTTCACCTGCGCCCGGAACTCGGCGCGACTGACGCCGTGACCGCGTTTATGCGGCTGATCGTTCCCCGGTTTCTCGGTCATCTGATCGTTCCCTAGATCTCGAGGAGTTCGGCTTCCTTGCGCTTGAAAGCGTCGTCAATGCCGTCCACGTGGCTCTTGGTGATCAGTTCGAGCTCTTTTTCGGCGCGACCCACCTCGTCGTCGCCAACCTCGCTCTTGAGCGCATCGAGCTCGTCTTTGGCCTTACGGCGAATATTGCGCACCGAGATGCGGGCATCCTCCGCCTTGGCCTTGACGATCTTCACGAATTCCTTGCGGCGTTCCGTGGTGAGTTCGGGCAGGGTAGCCCGGATGGTGGTGCCGTCGTTGCCGACGTTGGCGCCGAGGTTCGGGGTATCGCGGATGGCGATCTCAATGTCGCGCAGCGCGGACTTGTCGTAGGGACCGATCAACATGGTGCGCGCTTCCTGGTTTTGCAGCGACGCGAGCTGTTCCAGCGGGGTGAGCGTGCCGTAGTAGCTCACCAGGATCTTCGCGAACATCTGCGGGTTGGCGCGGCCGGTTCGCACGGTGCCAAAGTCGTCTTTGGCGGCCTCGAGGGCCCGGTTCATGCGCGCAGTGGCGTCGGAAAGAACATCCGCGATCACGGTGACTCCTTTATTGGTGGTGGAACAATTCTAGTTGGAGACGCGGGTGCCCAGATCGGTGCCGAGGATGGCCGCGGTGACGTTGCCCTCGGGCGCCATGCCGAACACCTGCATGGGCATGTGGTTGTCCATGCACAGGCTGAACGCGGTGGAGTCGACCACCTTGAGGCCGCGCTGCAGGGCCTCCAGATAGGTGATGTGGTGAATCTTCCGAGCATCCGGGTTGGTGCGCGGGTCGTCGGAATACACACCGTCCACGCCGTTCTTCGCCACGAGCACCACGTCGGCGTCGATTTCCAGGGCACGCTGCGCGGCCACCGTATCGGTCGAGAAGTAGGGCAGTCCCGCTCCAGCACCGAAGATAACAACGCGGCCCTTTTCCAGGTGCCGTTCGGCGCGCCGCGGAATGTACTGCTCGGCGACCTGGGTCATCGAGATGGCGGACTGCACGCGGGTTTCGGCACCGGCCTGTTCCAGAAAGTCCTGCAGGGCGAGGGCGTTCATGACGGTGCCGAGCATGCCCATGTAGTCGGCGCGTCCGCGGTCCATACCGCGCTGGGAGAGCTCGGCGCCTCGAAAGAAGTTGCCGCCGCCGACGACGATGGCCACTTCGACCTGCTTGGCACCCTCGGCGATCTCCCGGGCCAGTGAGCTGACGACATCGGGATTCACACCCACGGCGCCGCCGCCGAAGGCCTCACCGGACAGTTTGAGAAGCACGCGTCGTTTCTTCACAACCGCGGTCGGGTTTATCGGGCTGGTGTGGGGCATGGGCGAGCTGGCCGTGTCAGTCATGTCGTGCGGGGCCTTCCGAGAGGGAGTACTACCAAACTACCGAGTGCGCGCGCGTACCCCACCGGGGCACACACACAAAACGGAGGCCGGATCGCTTTCGCAATCCGGCCTCCGTCATTTTTTGTTAGGCGCCGACCTTGAATCGGGCAAAGCCCGACACGGTCAGTTTTGCGTCGTCGAGAACCTTCGCGACGGACAGCTTGTTGTCCTTGGCGTAGTCCTGTTCGAGCAGTGCGACCTGCTTGAGGTAGGCCTTGACGCGTCCCTCAACGATCTTGGGCAGTGCCGCTTCCGGCTTGCCCTCGTTCTTGGAGATCTCGGTGACGATCTTGCGCTCGGTCTCCACGAGGTCAGCAGGAACATCGCTCGCCGCGAGGTACTCGGGGTTGGCGAACGAAATGTGCTGGGCCACGCTGCGCGCGGTTTCCACGTCGGCTCCCGAGAAGCCGAGAACAACGCCAACCTGCGGAGGCAGGTCCTTGCTGGTCTTGTGCAGGTAGATCGAGAACAACTCGCCGTCGACAGCAGCGACACGGCGAAGTTCGAACTTCTCGCCGATGATGGCGGCTTCGCCGTCGATGAGCTCCGCAACGGTCTGGGTTCCGGCCGATGCGGCCAGTCCAGCCTCAACGTCGCGTGCGCCAGCAGCGGCGATCGCGTCGAGAACCTTGTCGGCCAGGACGACGAACTTGTCACCCTTCGCGACAAAGTCGGTCTCGCAAGCAAGCTCGATCATGAACGCGGTCGTGCCGATTTCCTTGGCAGCGACGAGTCCCTCCGAGGTGGAGCGGTCGGCGCGCTTGGCGTTGCCCTTGGCACCCTTGAGACGCAGGATCTCGATGGCCTTGTCCATGTCGCCGTCAGCTTCAACGAGGGCATTCTTGGTGTCGACCATTCCGGTGCCGAGGTTCTCGCGAAGAGCCTTGACGTTTTCGAGTGTGAAGTTTGCCATCCGGGTTCCTTACTTGGTCTCGTCTGCAACAACGGTCGTGTCGTCAGCGACGGCAGCCAGTACGGCAGCAACGTCGGTGTCGGCGACAGCGTCGGCGATGGTGGACTCTGCAATGACGGCCTCGTCGGCGACGACAGTAGCGTCGGCAACCTTCTCGGTTTCGGCAGAGGACTGCGCAGGGGTTGTCTCGACGTCGGTGGCCTGAAGCAGTTCAGCTTCCCACGCAGCGAGGGGCTCGACTTCGGCCTCCGGCTTGGCGTGACGCTGGATGAGTCCCTCGGCTGCGGCGTCCGCGATGATGCGGGTCAGCAGGCCAACGGAGCGGATGGCGTCGTCGTTGCCCGGAATCGGGTACTGCACGTCGTCGGGGTCGCAGTTGGTGTCGAGGATCGCGATGACGGGGATGCCGAGCTTGCGCGCCTCGTCAATGGCGAGGTGCTCCTTGTTGGTGTCCACAACCCACAACGCCGACGGGGTCTTCGTGAGGTTGCGGATGCCGCCGAGGCTCTTGTGCAGCTTGACGAGCTCGCGCTTCTTGATGAGCATTTCCTTCTTCGTGAACCCGCTCTTGGCGGTGTCCTCAAAGTCGAGCTCTTCGAGTTCTTTCATGCGGGCCAGACGCTTGGAAACGGTCTGGAAGTTGGTGAGGAGTCCACCGAGCCAGCGCTGGTTGACGTAGGGCTGGCCCACGCGCTGCGCCTGCTCGGAGATGGATTCCTGGGCCTGCTTCTTGGTGCCGACGAAGAGAATGGTGCCGCCGTGGGCAACCGTCTCCTTGACGAAGTCATAAGCCTTGTCAACGAACCCGAGCGACTGCTGCAGGTCGATGATGTAGATGCCGGAACGCTCGGTGAAGATGAAACGCTTCATCTTCGGGTTCCAACGGCGGGTCTGGTGCCCGAAGTGCACGCCGCTGTCAAGCAGCTGGCGGATGGTTACGACGGCCATGTGCCGTACTCCTGTTCTGATGCGGGTTGGAAACCCACACCAATCGGTTTGTGCAATGATCGGTCGATCATTGCTCCTGGTGCCCGGCGCACGTCCGCCCTGTGACACGAAGATTCTCGTGAGACGGGACCGATTGAACGTGGCGGCCAAATGGGCACGCGTAGTCAGCGCACAAAGCGCTGCTTCGAATAGCGTATCACCGCCGGGGGTTCGGAAGCGACCGGCTCTGTCTCCTCTGTCTCCTCTGTCTCCTCCACAGGCCCGGCACTTCAGAAGTGTGCACGAATCCGCCCGCTGCCCAGCCGAGAGCGAGGCCACGCGGCAGGCTGAGCAGATGCAGAACCCACGCGTACTGGCGGCATCCGCTCTCATTACTGTGATGGTGGTTTCTGGTGCCGGGCCGGCTTCCGGTGCCGCGCGGGCCGCGACGCCGTCGATCACTGCTCCGGCACGCGCTGAGGGCTGGCGGTGGCCGCTGGCGCAACCGCACCGAGTGACCCGGGCATTCGTCGCGCCGGAGTCGCCCTATGCGGGCGGTCATCGCGGGATCGATTTGGCGGCTGAGGCCCACGAGGAGGTCTTTGCTCCGCACGATGGTGTGGTGTCGTTTGCGGGCAGAGTCGTTGATCGGCCGCTGCTGTCAATCACGCAACCGGGTGATCTGATCGCGACCGTGGAGCCCGTGGTCGCCCTCGTCGTGGTAGGAGATCGCGTGCGAGCGGGGCAGGTGATCGGTACCGTGGCGACCGGTGGTCATTGCCCGCCCGGCTGCCTGCACTTCGGTGTGCGTCTGCACGGGTCGTACGTGTCGCCGCTGCTCTTTCTCGGCAATCTGTCCCGCGCGATCCTGCTGCCAGCGGCACGGTGAAGACGGCGGCACCGTACACGGCGGCACGGCGCGATGCTGTGCTCGGGCAGGGTCAGGCGCGGGGGTGGGCCAGTCGATAGCTGGCTTTGAGTCGTTCCGCCGACACGTGGGTGTATATCTGGGTGGTGCCGAGACTGACGTGCCCGAGAAGTTCTTGCACCGCGCGTAAGTCGGCCCCGCCATCGAGCAAGTGGGTAGCTGCGGTGTGGCGGAGGGCGTGCGGTCCGGCCGGACCGGTGCCGGGAACCGCGGCGAGCAACGTTGCGACGAGGCGGTAGACCCCACGCACGCCGAGGCGCTGGCCCTGACGGCCCAGGAAAAGCGCGGTGGCGTTCGGTGCTGCAGTGACGGTCGGCACGGCCCCCGGCGACCCCGCGTTCCCGGTTCCCGCCGCTTCGGTTGCGAGCGTGTTCCGGGCCTGGCGCAGGTAGTCGACGAGGGCGCGCTGCGCCGGAACCCCGAACGGAACCACGCGTTCCTTCGCGCCCTTGCCGGTGACCCGTACGGTCAACCGGTCCAGGTCGACGTCCGCGAGATCGAGGCCGACGAGCTCAGACACGCGCAGCGCTGAGGCGTAGAGCAACTCGACGATCGCTCGATCGCGCAGCGCGAGTGTCTCTCCCCCGGCGGTGCGCGATGCCAGCAGGTTGAGCAGGTCGGTCATTTGGGCATGGGTGATGACTCGCGGCAGGGTGCGTCCCGGCTTCGGCGAGCGCAGGCGGGCCGCCGGATCGGTGCTGTCGTCGTGGCTGAATGCGAGCCAGGCCGTGAAGCTGCGCGCCGACGCCGACCGGCGGGCCAGGGTGGCCCTGGCCAAACCGGCCTGGGTGGCAACCCACAGCCATTCCCGCATGAGTTCGAGGCTCAGATCGGCGGATGCCTGGTTGCCGCGGTCGGCAGCAAACCTGGCAAGTTGGTCCAGGTCGGTGCGGTAGGCCCGCACGGTATGCACCGAGTAGCCGCGCTCAGCGGTGAGGTAGCGCAGAAAATCGTCAATGTCGTCGCTCAGGTGCACGGGTTGATTATCTCTGCCTGTCCTGCTCATTGCTGCCGCGAAAATGCCTGCCGGCGGTCGTGCGGCGAGAGGGCGGCCAGTTCATCAACGTAATCGGCTGAAAACTGCGTGACGGCGGTGAAAGCCCCGATCGGCACCTGCGAGTGAGTGATCTGGTCGGCGTAGACGTGCACGAGGTTGAGCGTCTGGCCGCCGTTCACCCCGGTTAGTGTGCGGTGAGGGGCGCTCAAATCCATCGTGTAGCAGGTGGCTGCCGCGACCGACACGGGAATGCCGGCAAACAGGCCCTGGGTGGAATAGTGCAGGTGCCCGCCGAGAATGGCCCGCACGTCACTGCCCGCCAGTACGGCAGCCAGTCGAGGCTGGTCTTGCAGCTCGAGCACGTTCATCAGCGGCAACGGCGTTGGAATGGGTGGATGATGCAGGGCCAAAATCGACCCGTGGCGGGCTGGCTGGTGGAGCACGTCGGTCAGCCAGGTCAATTGCGCGTCGGTGATTTCGCCGTGGTGATAGCCGGGAACGCTCGTGTCGAGGGCGATGATGCGCAGCCCATCGAGGTCGTGCACGTGGTCGACGGGCGACGCCAGCCCGACCGACGCTGCCTCGCCCAGCAGCACGCTACGAAAGGAGTCACGTTTGTCGTGGTTGCCCATCACCCAGATGATCGTGGCATTCCACTGGGCGGCGGCGGCCTCCACGATGCCGCGAATGCGGCGGTAAGCCTCTGATTCGCCCCGATCGGCCACGTCGCCGGTGAGGATGAGCGCATCGGGGCGGATACCCGAGCGGTGCAGCTGCTCGAGCGCGCGGTGCACGGTTTGGTCGGTGTCGACGGCGCCATAGAGCGGCGCGCTATTCGCGAGAAAATGGGTGTCACTGAGGTGTACGAGAATCTTCCCGGCGGGCGCATACTGGCCCAGCTGCACGGCTTCCATTGTTCACCTCTCGTCGGCTATTCAGCCTACGTGCATCCACCGACACCGATCGCAGCCATACCGCCCAGGACGTTGGCCTCACCACACAGTCCGCAGGAACACCAATACCGCTGGCGTCGACGCGGCCATTGTTCGTCTTCGCGATGGTCTGGAGCGCATCCAGATGTCGGGAAATGCTGGCAACCCGAAAAAGGGGTGCAGCAGCTGGCGCTGTCGCGTGTCACCGTGGGCCCGTCCGCAACCGGCGACCGGGGCGGATCTGACCGGGCGGGGCTATCATGGCGCCATGTCTGCCCAGCCGGATGCCTACACCGAGGCTCTGGACCGTGCACTGTTGCACGCCCAAGCCTGGCTTGCGTCGCTCCCTTCCCGCCCCGTCGGCCCCCGCGTCGACGCCGATACCCTGGCTGCGCTGTCGGAGGGCCCGCTCCCCGCGTCGCCGACCTCTCCGGCAGACGTCATCGATGAACTGGCTTCCTTCGCGGAACCCGGCCTGATGGCGATGCCGTCCGGCCGATTCTTCGGCTGGGTCATCGGGGGAACCCTGCCTGCAGCGCTCGCCGCCGACTGGCTGGTGACCGCGTGGGACCAGAACGCCGGAATGCGGTTCGCCACTCCCGCGACCGCCGTCCTCGAGGAGACCGCTGGTGGCTGGCTGCTCGACCTGCTCGGGCTGCCGCTCGGAGCAGATGTCGGATTCACCACTGGCGCGACGATGGCCAATTTCGTCGGCCTCGCCGCCGGTCGGCAGTGGATTCTGGAGCAGTCCGGATGGGACCTTGACCGCAACGGCCTGGCCGGTTCGCCACGGGTACGGGTTTTCGTGGGGGCTGAACGTCACGATGTCATCGATCTCACCCTGCGCTACCTGGGCCTCGGTGCACCCATCGTGGTCGACGTCGACGAGGAAGGCAGACTGCGCCCGGACGCTCTGGCCGAGCTGATGACCGCCGGGGACGGACCTGCCATCGTCTGCCTGCAGGCTGGCAACGTGCATTCCGGAGCTTCGGACCCCATGGGTGCGGCGATCGACGTGGCGCACCGGCATGGAGCCTGGGTTCATGTGGACGGGGCGTTCGGCCTCTGGGCGGCGGCCAGCCCGAGTTATCGCGCGCAGCTGGCCGGGGTGGAATCGGCCGATTCCTGGGCGACCGACGCCCACAAGACGCTCAACGTTCCCTACGACTGCGGAGTGGCGATCGTGTCCCGGAAGGAGGTGGTGCGCAAGGTGTTCGGCGTGCACACGAGCTATCTGGTCGCGGCCGACGCTACCCCAGGCCACCCTGGCCCCGGTGACCCGTTCGACAAGGTGCCGGAGTTGTCCCGCCGGGCCCGCGGGGTTCCGGTCTGGGCTGCGCTGCGTTCCCTCGGCCGGGACGGCACAATTGCGCTGGTGGACGGTCTCGCGGCCAATGCGCGCGCGCTGGCCGACGGCCTGCTGGCGATGCCGGGCGTTGAAGTACTCAACCAGGTTGTGTTCACCCAGGTGTGCGTGAGTTTCGGCAGCGACGAGCGCACCCGGCTGGTGACGCAGCGACTCATCGCCGACGGCTCCGCGTGGATGTCAGGGTCGCGCTGGCACGGACGGGACATTCTGCGCATTTCAGTGAGCAACTGGTCGACGGATGCCGCCGACGTTGCTCTCTCCCTCGCCGCGGTAGCACGGGCCGGCGCGGCCGTGGAAGCAGACGCGGGTCGGTAGTCACCCTCTAACCCGCATCGGACCGCCCACAGCCGCGACCCGACCACCACCGGAGCTCCAGCCTGCCTCCTAGAGCCGGCGCACCCAGCCGGCCTCTCGTTCCTGGGCTGCCCCGTCGAGATCGAGGCCGCCGAGGGCGCCGCGCACGGCCGCACTCGACAGCCCTGCGCGCCGCGCCAGATCGGCTACCGTGCGCGGAGACCGACCGCTGAGCGCGTCGAACACGCGGACCTGGTCGCTCGTGCGCGGTATCGGGCCCGGGCCCTCGTCGGTGTCGGGAAAATCCAGTGGCCCCTGAATCATTCGTTCGCCGACGAGCTCGGCCATCTCGGTCGGGTTGGTCACGCAGATCGCGGCAAATTCCCGAATAAGACGATGGCAGCCGGCCGAGGTCGGGCTCGTGATCGGCCCCGGCACGGCGCCGAGTGGCCGACCCAGCGCCGAGGCGTGGCCGGCCGTGTTGAGCGAGCCCGACCGCCAGCCGGCTTCGAGCACGACCGTGGCCGCACTCGCCGCGGCGATCAACCTATTTCTTTGCAAAAAGCGCCATTTTGTCGGTGCTGCCCCGCAGGGCAGCTCCGATACCACTGCTCCGGAGGCCACGATGCGGGTCAGCAGGGAGTCGTGGCCACTCGGGTAGAACCGGTCGACTCCCCCGGCGAGGAAAGCCACGGTGATTCCCTTACTGGCCAGTGCGGCCCGGTGCGCCATCCCGTCGATGCCGTAGGCGGCACCAGAGACAACGGCGAAACCGCGGTCCACCAGCCCGGCCGAGGCCTCCATGGCAATGTGCTCACCGTACCCGGTGGCCGCCCGGGCCCCAACCAGCGCGATCGAGTTGGGCAGCGCGGCGAGGGCACCGGGCACGCCGCGCCACCACAACGCGAGCGGCGCATGCAGCTCGAGGTCGTTGAGCGAGGGCGGCCACAGGGCATCCGTGGCCAGCAGCAACCGAGCCTGCAAGCGGGCCGCTTGCTGCAGCGAGCGGATGACGTCGCCGGAGCTGAGCCGCGGCCGCCAGCGTTGCAGTCCCAGGTCGAGGGCCTGTTCCAGTTCGGCGCTGGTGTCGGCATCCGCTTCGGTGACATCGGGGCTGGGGCTAGCAGCAAAGACCACATCGGGCCCGGCCTGCTCATCGCCTGCGAGCACGTCGCGCACGAGCGCGCCGAGCCGCACCGGACTCCACGATTCGAGAATGGCGGTCAGCGCGACGCTTGCACCGAGGCTCGCCACGAGCAACCCGGCCGTCCCGTCGCCGGGTTCGGTGATGCCCGACCAGGCGGCGCGGGCGAACACCTCGCTGGGCGCGGCCCTGTCGTCAACGGGCGTATCGTCAACGGCGCCGTCGTCGTCGGCCGCTGTATCGGTTACGGCGCTCCGGGGCCGGTCGAACGCTGCTATCTCGTCGGAATCGGGGCCACCGTCTGCGGGTGATTGGCCGGTGCGCGGCACACCGCGCACGCCGGCGGCGAGCGCTCTGACCCGGGACTCGTCGAGACCGAACAGCATCATGATGTCATTCCTTTGCGTAGAAAGAGCGCCTGGCCGACCTCGTCGGGGCCGGGGATGGAGAGGCCGTCGTAGTCGGCGAGGGTCCAGGCGATGCGCAGCACCCGGTCGTAGCCGCGCATGGTGATTCCGCCGCGTTCCAGGGCTCGATCGAGGCCTGCGGTGGTGCGGGGGGCCAGCCGCACCGCCGCACCGCGTAGCCACGGGCCCGGAACCTGGGAGTTCAGGGTCCAGGGTGTGCTGCCGAGCCGCTCGGCCGCCGCGGCTCGGGCGGCGACCACCAGCTGCCGGGCACGGTGGCTCGTGACCCGCTGCGTGCCGGCGGCGAGGCGCAGCTGGGCGGTGGTGATGCGCTTGACGTTGAGCTGAATGTCGATGCGGTCCAGAAGCGGACCGGAGATGCGGGCGAGGTAGCGGCGGCGCGCGTTCGGCGGGCAGGTGCAGCTGAGGTCGCCCGCCCCATACTGCCCGCAGGGGCACGGGTTGGCCGCCATGACCAGTTGGAACCGGGCGGGAAAATGCGCGACGGCATTGGCTCGGTGAATGCTGATCCAGCCGGATTCAAGCGGCTGGCGCAGGGCGTCGAGCACCGGGGATGCGAATTCGGGGGCCTCGTCAAGGAACAGAACGCCGTGCGAGGCTTGCGACGCGGCCCCCGGGCGAATCTGACCGTTGCCCCCACCGACCATGGCGGCAGCGGTCGCGGTGTGGTGTGGCGCCTCCCACGGTGGCCGGGTGATCAGGGTGCCGCCCAGTCCGAGGCCGCTGAGTGAGCGCAGTGAGCTCACCTCGAGAGAGCTGGCCGGGTCGAGGTCGGGCAGCAGGCCGGGCAGGCGCGCGGCGAGCATCGTCTTGCCCGCCCCGGGTGGGCCCAGGAGAAACACGTGGTGCCCACCGGCTGCGGCGATCTGCAGGGCCAGAATGGCATCGTCATTGCCGATCACATCGGCCAGGTCGGGTTCGGCGGCCGGGCTGCCCGACAGGGCTGTGGCCAGAATCGGCTCGACCGGTATCGGCGCAAGCGCGGCACCGTGCCAGATCGCCGCATCCCGCAGCGACGCCACGCCGATCACCCGTATGTCGGGCACGAGTCGGGCCTCGGCCTCATTGCCGATCGGCACCATCACCGTCGTGTGCCCGAGACGGGCGGCGGTCATCACCCCCGGAAGGATGCCCGGAATCGGCCGGAGCCGGCCGTCCAGGGCGAGTTCACCGAAGTGCACGACCTGTTCTACCGACCCGGGTGCCACGGTGCTGTCGGCGGCGAGGCAGGCCAGCGCGATCGCGAGGTCGAAGCCGGCGCCGTGTTTGGGCAACGCGGCCGGCGACAGGTTGATGGTGAGGCGGTGAACGGTGAGCGGGCATCCACTGTTGGCGGCCGCGGCCCGCACCCGCTGGGTTGCCTGCGCGAGGGCCGCGTCGGGCAGTCCGATCAAGATCATGCCGGGCAGTTGCGCCGAGATGTCGGCCTCGACCTCGACGAGCGCGCCGGTCAGGCCGAGCATGGCCACGGCGTGCGTGCGGGCGATGCCCATCAGAACACGCCGCGGAGGTGTTCGATGACCGGTTCGCGGCCGGTCGGGGCAATCACCGCGATGACGTCGAGCCGGATCTGGCGCGGCCACCGCTCCGCCTGCACGCACCAGGCCGCGGCGAGGCGGCGCATCCGGGCAAGCTTCGTCACGGTGATGGCCTCAAACGGATGCCCGAAACTCAGGCTGCTGCGCGTCTTCACCTCGACGAAGACGACCGCGACGCCGCGCTGTACGACGAGGTCGATCTCCCCCTCGGCGCACCGCCAGTTGCGGGTCAGGATCGTGTATCCGGCGCCCTGAAGAAAGCGCGCCGCTTGCTCTTCGCCGAGTTTGCCGAGTTCATCTTTACGCGCCACGAGTGCCTCCGACCACCAGCTTGACCGTTCCGGTGACCGGTGGCCGGGGTACGGCACCCTTGGTGCATAGTGCCGCAGCGCGGTGATTGTGGAGGAGGAGGAGGAGGAGGAGAGCGGAGGAGACTACGAAGCGTGCATTACGAACAGTCGGCGCACGACCTCGCCCGCGACGAGCGCGTCGAGGCTCTCGTTGAGGTCGGTGAGCGGCCGGGTGTCGGTGTGCAGCAGCTCGACCGGCAACCGGCCATCGCGCCACAGCTGCAGGTAGCGGGGAATGTCACGGCTCGGCACGGAGTCGCCCATGTACGAGCCAAGCAGCCGCCGGCCGAGTCCGGCGAACTGCAGCGCCGGAGTGGTGATGGTCTGTTCGGGGTGCGGAAGACCGACCGAGACGAGGGCGCCGCCTCGGGTGAGCAGCGCGAGGCTTGCCTCCATCACGCGGGCGCTGCCGACGGCCTCGATGGCGAGGTCGACGCCGTCGCCCGCGTGCAGCCGTACGAGCTCGGCCGCCTGGTCGGGTGATCCGGCGTGGTGGGCGCCGCAGCGCAGGGCCAGCGCCTGCTTCTCCGGCAGCGGATCGATCGCCATGACCGTCGTTCCGGCGACCTGGGCGGCGGCCATGACAGCCATCAAGCCGACCGCGCCGAGTCCGAACACGATCACCGACTGACCGGGCGCGAGGGCGCCGGTGTTGAGCACGGCGCCGATGCCCGTGAGGGCCGCGCAGCCGAACATGGCGGCGATGTCGAAGGGAACATCCTGGTCGATCGCGACGACCGATTCCCGGGCGACGACCGCGTACTGCGAGAACGCCGAGACACCCAGATGGTGGTTGATACGCTCCCCCGAAGCGCTCGCCAACACGGCCGGGCCGTGCAGCAGGTCTCCGGTTCCATTAGCCTCGGCGCCACGGTGGCAGAGTGCCGGGCGCCCAGCCAAGCAGGCACGGCAGCCGCCGCAACTCGGCACGAAGACCAGCACGACGCGGTCGCCCACCGCCAGATCGTCGACGCCGTCGCCGAGCGCCGTCACGGTGCCGGCGGCCTCGTGGCCGAGCGCCATCGGCAGGGGCCGAATGCGCGAGCCATCAATGACCGAGAGGTCGGAATGGCACAGACTCGCGCGTTCGATGCGCACGAGTACCTCGCCGGTTCGGGGCGCGGGCACCGGAATCTGCTCGAGCGAGAGCGGGCGGCTGTCGGCGTAGGGGCGCGTGGAGCCGGCTTGGCGAAGAATCGTACTGAGCATCGTTGCTGGAGTCATTCTTCCAACCTAACGCCCTCTGAGGCGTACGCTAAGCGTATGAAAATGCGCGACCGGGTGACCGACATTGGCATGCGAACGATGAACGGCGTGCACCGGATGGTGCTGGGCCTGTCGGGCGGACGCCTCGGCTGGACCATCCGCACCATGCAGACGGTCGAACTGCACACGACCGGTCGAAGTAGCGGAAAGCGTCGGTCGACGATGCTGACGGCACCCGTGCACGAGGACGGCCGGTACGTGCTCGTAGCCTCTAAAGGCGGCGACGACCGGCATCCGTTCTGGTATCTCAACCTGGTGGCGCAGCCCGACGTGGAGCTGACCATTCGCGGGGTGACGCGACCGTTTCGGGCTCGCGCCGCTTCATCCGTTGAGAAGGCTGCGCTGTGGCCGCGCATCGTCGCCGCCTACCCGGGATACGGCACTTACCAGGGCAAGACCGAGCGTAAGATTCCGGTGGTTATCTGCGAGCCGCGTTTGACGAACGACCGTTAGGCAACCGGCTCGAGCGTTTCGGCGAGAATGGTCGGGAAGAGCGGCGCGTGCACCCCTGACATCTCTTCGAGCACCCGAATGACCTGGCAGCTGTAACCGTATTCGTTGTCATACCAGACGTAGAGCACGGCCTTCTGGTCGGTGACGATGGTGGCGAGACCGTCGACGATGCCGGCACGACGCGAGCCGAGGAAGTCACTGGAGACCACCTCGGGCGAGTCGATGAAGTCAATCTGGCGGTGCAGGGAGGAGTGCAGCGACATGGTGCGGAGGTAGGTGTTGAGCTCATCCTTGTCGGTCGTGCTGGCGAGGTTGAGGTTGAGGATGGCCATCGACACGTCGGGGGTGGGAACGCGGATCGCGTTGCCGGTGAGCTTGCCAGCCAGCTCGGGCAGGGCCTTGGCGACGGCCTTGGCCGCGCCGGTCTCGGTGATGACCATGTTGAGCGCAGCCGAGCGGCCTCGGCGATCGCCAGAGTGAAAGTTATCGATGAGGTTCTGGTCGTTGGTGAACGAGTGCACCGTCTCGACGTGGCCGTCGATGATGCCGTAGCGGTCATTGATGGCCTTGAGCACCGGCGTGATCGCGTTCGTGGTGCACGACGCCGCGGTGATGATGCGGTCACTCGCGAGAATATCGGCGTGGTTGATGCCGTGCACGATGTTCTTGAGCGCGCCCTTACCCGGCGCGGTCAGGAGCACCCGGGCAACGCCGGGGCACGTCAGGTGTTGGGACAGCCCCTCTTCGTCGCGCCACTTGCCGGTGTTATCGACGACGATGGCGTCGTGGATGCCGTACTGCGTGTAGTCGACGCTGGCCGGGTCACCGGAGTAGATCACCTGAATGAGCGTGCCGTTGGCGAGGATGGTGTTGTTCTCCTCGTCGATGGTGATCGTGCCGTCGAACGGGCCGTGCACCGAGTCGCGGCGCAGCAGGCTGGCACGCTTGACCAGGTCGTTGGCAGAACCGCGACGCACGACTATTGCGCGCAGGCGCAGACCCTGGCCGCCGCCAGCGTGTTCAATCAGGATGCGCGCGAGCAGCCGGCCGATGCGGCCGAAACCATAGAGCACAACGTCCGTGCTGGTGCGCTCTTCCCGACCGTGCTGGCCGACGACATCGGCCAGTTCGGCGCGCAGGTAGCCCTCGAGGGTGACGCGGTCGTTCTGCTCGCGAAACCCGAGGGCCAGGCGGGCGAGGTCGATCGAAGCGGCACCGAGGTTGAGTCGGTCAAGGGCCTGCAGAATCGGAAGGGTCTCGTCGAGCGGTAGCTCGACATCCGCTATGTGTCGGGCGAAACGGTGTGCCTTGACCAGGCCGACGACCGACTTGTTGACCAGTCCGCGCCCGTAGACACTCGTCACAACCGTGTTCTCCCGGTACAGGCGCCCGATCAGGGGAATCATCGCCTCGGCGAGAGCCTCGCGCTTGCTCCACGTTGCACGGGCACGATCAGCGTCCTGGATCACAGGGTTGCCTTCCTAAACCTTCATTAGTCAGTGTGGCCACACAAGTCCGGCCACCCAGGGCCCCGGAGTCATTCCCTATTCGTCGAGCGCAAGTTCCTTGGGGAGTTCGAAGTCCTTGGAGGCGAGCTCTTCCACGTTGACGTCTTTGAAGGTCAGCACGCGCACCGATTTCACGAATCGGTCGGAGCGGTAGACGTCCCAGACCCAGACGTCCTTCATGGTCAATTCGAAGTAGAAGTCGTGTTCCGTGTCCCGGCGCACCAGCTCGACCTCGTTCGCGAGGTAGAAGCGTCGTTCGGTTTCGACGACGTACTGGAACTGGCCAACCACGTCTCGATATTCCCGGTACAGGGCCAACTCGACCTCACGGTCGTAGTCCTCGAATTCGTCTTCTTCCATGGTGATCTCATCTTACGCTGAGATTTTGAGCCACGATTTGCGGTGTAGGGGGTTCGGTCCGAGCAGGTCGATGGCGCTCATGTGGGCGGCGCTGCCGTAGCCTTTGTTCGACGCCCAGCCGTAGCCGGGCGCTTCGCCGTGCGCGTCGATCATGAGGCGGTCGCGGTGTACCTTCGCGATGACGGATGCCGCCGCCACCGACCCGCAATCGCGGTCCGCTTTGATGCGGGTCACCACGTTCAAGGGGGTGGCCAGCGCCTTGTTGAGCCAGTCGTCGCTGCCGTCCAGCAGCACGATGCTGCCGGCGACATCAACGCCCTGCGTGTACAGCTCGGCCAGTGCACGCTTGCCGGCAAGCCCGAGGCAGGCGATGATTCCAAGTTCATCGACCTCGGCGGCCGAGGCGAGGCCGACGGCCGAGTACGTCGCCCAGGCGGCGGCGAGGGGTGCGATCAGTTCCCGGCGCGGTTCGCTGAGCATCTTCGAGTCGCGCAGTCCCGCCGGTATGGGCAGAACGGAGCTGTTCACCGCGGCGAAGCCCACGGCCACCGGCCCGGCGAGGGCACCGCGGCCCACCTCATCACAGCCGATCACAAAACTGGCGCCGGTACGGAGCAGATCGAACTCCACCTCGAGGGTGGGGTCGGACACCGCCACTATTGGTCGCCCTTGTCGGCGTGTTCCACCTCGCGGAACACGTCGGGGTAGTCGTCGAGCCAGGACCAGTTGGCGAGCGGCCAGCTCACGACGAGCGCACGACCGACGACGTTCTCGATTGGCACGTAGCCCTTGCCGGCCGTGTCGCCGTTGTAGCGGGAGTCCTTGGAGTTGTAGCGGTTGTCGCCCATCATCCAGAGCGAGTCGGCCGGGATGGTGACGTCGAAGGCGTCCTTGGAGACCTTGGTCTCCCCGGCCGGCAGAAGCACGTAGGCCGACTCGTCGAGTGGAACACCGTTGATGCTCATCTGGCCGAGGGTGTTGCAGCAGACAACGTGATCTCCGGGCAGCCCGATAACTCGTTTGATGAGGTGGTCGTTGCTGTCGGGAGCAGACAAGCCAACCACCGAGAGCAGCCAGTCGGCTCCAGCAACGATCGGGTTTTGTACGATCTCAGCCTGGGGCAGCAGCCAGCCACCTGGATCTTTGAAGACGATGACGTCGCCGCGGGTGATCGGGATCAGCTCGGGTTCGAGCTGGTTCACGATGATGCGGTCGTCGACCTGCAGGGTGTTCTCCATCGACCCGGAGGGGATGTAGAACGAACGGATCAAGAAGGTTTTAATCATGAACGAGATGAGGAGCGCGACCACGAAAATGATGAGGAGGTCACGAACGAACAGCAGGATGCTGCGCTGTTTACTGCTCGCCTTCTTTCTGCGTGTCGTCTTGCTTCGGAACTTCTTCGACTCTGACACCCGACGATCGGACCTGGAGGCGAGCACTTCATCTGTCATTAAACCGCCTGAGCTCCCCATCAGTGTAAGTGATGGGGAGCTCAGGAAGATCCGGTTGGATCTCAGTTGACGCGAAAGTTAGCGCTTTTCCTTGATCTTGGCCTTCTTGCCACGCAGGTCGCGCAGGTAGTACAGCTTGGCGCGACGAACATCGCCGCGGGTCACGATCTCGATGTGGTCGATGACCGGGGAGTGCACCGGGAAGGTGCGCTCGACGCCGATCTGAAAGCTGACCTTGCGAACGCAGAACGTTTCGCGCACGCCTTCGCCGGAGCGGCCGATGACGACTCCCTGGAAGACCTGGATACGAGAGCGGGTTCCCTCAATGATGTTGACGTGAACCTTGACGGTGTCGCCAGCACGGAAGTCAGGAAGATCCTGCTTCAGCGATGGGGCGTCTACCGCGTCGAGAATATGCATGTTGTTTCGCTCTCTGTACCCGCCACAGGTCGACTACGCTAGGTGCTTCATTCGAAGCAATCAGTATGGGGATGTGCGCCGCTCAGTGCAGGTTCCCCTGTGGCAGAGTCCTGCAGCGGCACAATCGCCTATTCTGCCATGAACTCGGTCCCGTCGCAAAGCGGGGTCAGTCCGGCTAGATCAATCGGCTAGGGACGATCGCGTTTTTCTTCGACGACGAGGACCTCGGGGGTGCCGGTTCGGCCAAATCTCGGTGCCGGTCGGGTCTGGTTGGGCAGGGTCTGCTTCGGCAGGGTCTGGTTAGGCAGGGGCTGCTGCGGCCTGCCCGGAGCGGCCTGCCCCCGTGCCGTCTGCTCCACCAGGTCGACCATCGCGCGCATGCGCCGCTTGGCGGAATCGACCAGCTCCCAGACGGTGAACCAGAACACGGCGAACCCGCCGATGATGACGAGCACGCTCAGCCAGCCAGCGGCATCCGTGGAAAACGGAATGACGACGATGAGCACGTGCCAGAGGGCCAGCACGCCGACGTCGGCGTAGGAGACGGCCCGGGCTTCGCGTACTTCTTTGCGCGCATAGACGACGAGTGCAACGAGGAGCAACCCGAGGCCGATGAGCACGGCTCCGAAGAAGATGCCCAGCACGGCCCAGCCGCCCGATCCGAAGATCGACGACCCGACGAGGAGCCAGAGCGGCAGGGCTCCGGCGGCAATGAACTGCCAATGGTAAAAGGCGCGGCGGATGATCACGAATGTAGTTTATCGACGAGGGCTGGTAGTGGTCTTGGCGTTCGCTGGAGGCAGAAGGTGGGGTGTCACAAGGTCGGGACGCACCCGTTCGGTGCGTTCGATCTGCTGCTGGCGACGCCAGGTACTGATGGCCCCGTGGTTACCGCTGAGCAACACCGGTGGCACGTCGAGCCCACGCCAGCTGGCCGGCTTGGTGTAACTGGGGTATTCGAGCAGTCCGTCTTCATGGGACTCCTCGACGAGGCTCTCCGGGTTGCCGACGACGCCGGGAATGAGTCGGCCGATCGCTTCGATCATGGCCATCACGGCGACCTCTCCCCCGTTGAGTACGTAGTCGCCGAGGCTGACCAGCCGTACCCGGCCGCGGGCCTCATAGTGGTCGACGACGCGCTGGTCGATACCCTCGTAGCGGCCACACCCGAAGACGAGGTGCTTCTCGAGCGATAATTCGCGGGCCATCGCCTGGCTGAACTGGTCGCCGGCCGGCGAGGGAAAGATGAGGATGGGGCCGTCTTCGTGCGTTACGCCGCCGTCTGTCGTGCCGGCGCCGTCTGTCGTGCGAGCGCCGGCGCCGTCGCCGAGGATGGAATCGAGGGCGTCTCCCCACGGCTCGGGCTTCATGACCATGCCGGCGCCGCCACCATAGGGGGTGTCGTCGACCGAGTGGTGCCGGTCATGGGTGTGGTCGCGCAGGTTGTGCACGCCCAACTCGATCAATCCGCTCTGGCGGGCCTTGCCGAGCAGCGACAGATCGAGCACATCGAAGAATTCGGGAAAAATGGTGACGATGTCGATGCGCATGGTCAAATTCTAGAAGAGTCCGGCGTGCTCTTTCGCCTCGAGGTAGCGGTCGACGACCAATTCGACCAACGGCGCAGGGGCCGCTTCCCCCGGCACCAGCAGCGGGGCGGTGACCAGTTCGGCGCCCACGCTCTGGGCGCGGGTGAGGTCGAAGAAGAATCCGGGTGCCATGAGATAGGTACTCACGGCCACGTGCTCGCTGCGAAGTCGGGCACGGGTCACGGCACAGGACAGCCGAGGTGTGGCGGCGGAAAGAAAGCCCACGGTGACACGAATACCCAGGCGTTGTTCGAGCCGGGCACCGACCGTGCGGCAGTCCAGAACCGCGCGTTCGTCACTGGAGCCGGCGGCGGCGAGCACTATCTCCTGGCCGGGTGCCCGGTTATCGAAGCCGGCCGCGCGCAGGCGATGCTCGAGTACGTCGAGGAGTCGGTCGTCGGGGCCGAGGGCCCGGGAGACGGTCGTCTCGCGGGTGTGCGCCCGGGTCTCACGCTGCAGGTCGACGTGCACGTGATACCCGGCGGAGAGCAACAGGGGCACCACGACCGCGGCGGAATCCGGACGCACCGCGCCGAGGCTCGCCGCGACATCCGGTTGTTGCACATCGACGAAACCGCCGGTCACGCCCAGATCGGGGCGAGCCGATGCGACGGCGTTAACGAGAGCGGCGATGGCGGTCTGGCCGTCAGCCGAGTTGGTGCCGTGCGAAATAGCGACGAGAGCGGCGGGCAGCGCTGTGGAGCTCTCGGCGCTGCGGCGCTCGCTCTGATCATCATTCGGCGCGTCGACGTTGCTCCGATCGGCACCGCGCCCGAGGGTGCTGTGCGGGTCGGTACCGCGTCGTTCGCCGAGCAGGGTCATGCCGCCTCGAGTAGTCCAGTCTCGACCGCGACCTCGATGTAGCCGCCGACGACGCGGGTGTCATAGGTGTGCAGCACGAGTGTGGGGTTGGTGAAGCATTCGCCGGTACCGAGGTCGTACACCTCTTTGTGGAGCGGCGAGGCGATGGTGGGACGGTCGCCCTTGGAACCGACGATGCCACGGGCCATGACGTTGGCCTCGGTGTGCGGATCGCGGTGGTCGACGGCGTAGATCTCGGTCGGCGACAGGAGAAACAGTGCGATCTGCTTCCGGCGAATGAGGGCGGCCTCGCCCCAGCTGGGTTCCAGATCGGACACGGCGCAGGCGCGCTCCCAGACCAGGGTGGGGCGGGTCGCTGAAGCGTTAGGGCGAGCCTCGGCCGTTGTCATCGTCATGGTGGTGTGCTCCCAGGGTTGTCGCGTTCGTGCGTTGATCCCACGGTAGGCGGGCCACATTTCGGCCAGTGACGCACTGTGTTTCTTCGCCATGAAACTCACCTCACAGCGGGGGTGCACCGCTGTGGGGCTTTCGACCAGTCCGGGACACACGAGCGACACGAGCGGGAAACTGCCCGGAACTACGCTCACAATTGCCCCGCTTCGAAAGGATGCTGATGCCAGCTTCGAATGAAACCGCTTCCGCGTATTCTGCCCCAGACCCCACGGCTATCGCTGGGGATTCGACACACGCCGTCACATCGACGAGCCCAGCGGATGCCGCCGTGCACACTCCTGAGGTACCTCGCCGTGTCATCGTGATCGGTGGCGGCCCCGCCGCGCACCGCCTCACCGATGCCCTGCACTCTCGTGACACCGAACACACCCTGTCGATCGTCGTACTGACCGAGGAGAACCACCGCCCCTACGACCGAGTCGCGCTGAGCCAGCGGCTCGCCGGAATGGTCGACCTCACCCTCGAGCCCACAGCGCCATGGGACAGCGAGCGCATCACGCTGCGCATCCACGAGCGAGCCACCCGGATCGACCCGATCGCACGCACCGTCACGACATCGACCGGTGCCGTGCTCGAGTATGACGACCTCGTGCTCGCCACCGGGTCGAGCGCCCCCGTGCCAAAGATGCCGGGCCGGGAACACATTCGGGTGTATCGCACCCTCGACGACGTCGACGCCCTCGTCGACGAACTCACCGCTCTCACGGCCTCGCTCGGCCGCACCCCGCGGGTCGTGGTGGCCGGCGGCGGGCTGCTCGGCCTCGAAGCGGCCGGCGGACTGCACGCGCTCGGCGCCGAGGCGGCCATTGTGCACTCCGGGGGCTGGCTGATGTCGGCCCAGCTCGACGAGGGCGGCGGTCAAGCCCTCGGCCGGCTCATCATCGCTCAGGGCATCGAGCTACACCTCGGCACCCGGGCCCGCACCATACTGGCCACGCACGACAACACCGCGGTGACCGGCCTGCAGCTCGGCAACGGCCAGGAAATTGCCGCCGACCTGGTCGTCTACGCGATCGGAATCTCGCCGCGCGACGAGCTGGCGCGCGCCGCCGGACTGACCATTGGCACCCGCGGCGGCGTCACGATCGGCAACGACTGCCGCACGAGCGATGCGAATATCTGGGCGATCGGCGAAGTCGCCAGCTGGAATGACCGGTGCGTCGGCCTCGTGGCTCCGGCCAATGCCATGGCCGAAGTGGTCGCCGACCGGCTGCTCGGCGGCACGGCGGAGTTCACGACCGTCGACGATGCCACCAAACTCAAACTCTCCGGCATCGATGTGGCCAGCTTCGGCGACGCCCTGGCGACCACGCCGGGCTCGCTCGAAATCGTCTTCGCCGACCCGGCCCGCGGGCTGTACCAGAAGCTCGTCATGACCGACGACGCCAAGTCCCTGCTCGGCGGCATCTTCGTCGGCGACGCCACCCCCTACTCGGCGTTGCGCCCGATGGTCGGCCGGCAGCTGCGCAGTGAGCCCGCCGCGTACCTCTCGGCGGCCGGTGCCGAAGCTCCGGCCGGCGACGAACTGCCCGATGACGCCCTGGTCTGCTCCTGCAACATGGTCTCGGCCGGCGCGGTGCGACAGGCCGTGCGCGGTGACGACACGAGCGCAGACAATGCGCGTGGCGCCTGCACCGAACTCGGCGCCCTGAAGACCTGCACCCGGGCCGGCACCCAGTGCGGTTCGTGCGTGCCGCTGGTCAAGAAGATCCTCGAGGCCGAGCTGACGGCATCCGGTCACATCGTCTCGCACACCCTGTGCGAGCACTTCGAACTGAGTCGTCAGGAGCTGTTCGACTCTGTGCGGGTGCTCGGGCTGGTATCGAGCGACGAGATCTTCTCCCGCTTCGGCGCCGGTCGCGGCTGCGACGTCTGCAAACCGGCCGTCGGCTCGATCCTGGCCAGCCAGAACACGTCCTACATTCTGGATGCCGGCCGCGGCACCCTGCAGGACACCAACGACCGCGCCCTGGCCAACATGCAGAAGGACGGCACCTATTCGGTCGTCCCGCGCATTCCAGGGGGCGAGATCACGCCGACCAAACTGGCCGTGATCGCGCAGGTCGCGCTCGACTTCGACCTCTATACCAAGATCACCGGCGGGCAGCGCATCGACCTGTTCGGTGCCCGCCTCGAGCAGCTGCCCGACATCTGGCGCATTCTGGTCGACGCCGGGTTCGAGTCGGGCCAGGCCTACGGCAAAGCGCTACGCAACGTGAAGTCCTGCGTGGGGTCCACCTGGTGCCGGTTCGGCGTGCAGGATGCCGTCGGCCTCGCGATTCGACTCGAGCTGCGCTATCGCGGGCTGCGCGCGCCGCACAAATTCAAGTTCGGGGTGTCGGGCTGCGCCCGGGAGTGCGCCGAAGCCCGGGCCAAGGACGTGGGCATCATCGCAAGCGACAACGGGTGGAACATGTACGTCGGCGGCAACGGCGGCTTCCAGCCCGCGCACGGGCAGCTGCTCGCAACCGACCTCGACGAAGAAACCTTGATCAGGCACATCGACCGTTACATGATGTACTACATCCGAACGGCCGATCGCATGCAGCGTACCGCCCGCTGGATGGAGGATCTGGACGGCGGCCTCGAGCATGTGCGCGACATCGTCATCAACGATTCGCTCGGCCTCGGCGAGGAACTCGAACAGGCCGTGCTCGCCCACGTCGACAACTATGAAGACGAGTGGGCGGCGACGCTCGCCGATCCGGATCGCCTGCGCCGGTTTCGCTCCTTCGTGAACGCCCCGACCGAACCCGACCCGAGCATCGCCCTCGTTACGGAGCGTGACCAAATACGACCGGCGACCCCGGCCGAACGGGCCGAATCGAGTACTCTGCTCCTAAGCGGAAGCCGTATTCCCGTTCGAAAAGAGTAAGCAGATGACAGGCCAAAGTTCCCGCTCAGTTGGGCACGTTCCCCCCGGCCAGGTCACCCTCGTCGGCGGCGGCCCCGGCGCCGCCGAGCTGCTGACCGCGGCTGCGACCGAGGCGCTCCGGCACGCCGATATCGTGCTGTTCGACCGCCTCGCGCCGAATGACGAACTGGCGACGCTCGCACCGAACGCCACTCTCATCGATGTCGGTAAGCGCGCCGGGAGTCACCCGGTGTCACAGACCGGCATCGAACAGTTGATGGTCGATCACGCGTTGAGCGGCAAGCGGGTCGTGCGGCTCAAGGGCGGCGACCCGTATGTATTCGGGCGCGGCAGTGAGGAAGTTCTCGCCTGCCACCGCAATGGCATTGCCGTGACCGTCATTTCCGGAGTCACCAGTGCGATCGCGGTGCCGGCGGCGGCCGGAATTCCGCTGACCCACCGCGGCATGAGCCACGCCTTCACCGTGATCAGCGGCCACGCGCCGCTCACCGAAAATGAGCTGGAAGGTTTGAAACTGCTCGGCAGCACCGTCGTCGTGCTGATGGGCGTGGGTACGTTGCCCACGCTGAGCCAGGGTTTGCTGCGACACGGCATGTCCCCCGACCTTCCCGTGGCCATAATCGAGCGCGGATTCAGTGCCACCCAGCGCACCACCGTGAGCACACTGTCGGCAGTCCTGGCTGACGCCGCCACGGCTGGAGTGCGCAGCCCCGCCGTGCTCGTGATCGGCGAAGTCGTGCGCCTGGCTTTTCGTGGCGACGACGCCGCGGAAGACCTCGTGGCCCGAGCGGCGGCGTTCGCGGTGAACGACTGATGGCGACAATGAGCGACGGGAGCGGTACGGATTCGGGTGCCGGGGCTGCAGAATCCGCCGCGTCTGATCTACCCGCACCGGTCTTGCAGCCGAATCAGCTCGAAGGTTTTCGTATCGGTGTCACGAGCGATCGGCGCTCCAGCGACCTCATCGACGCCTTTGAGCGGCGCGGGGCCCGTGTCATGCACGCGCCGACCCTGCGCATCGCGCACGCCGAGCAGGAGAGCCCGCTGCTGGAGGACACCCGCACCATGATCGCTGCGCGGCCCGATATTCTGCTCGCCACCACCGGCTACGGCGTGCGGCGTTGGTTCGAGGTGGCCGAGGCAGACGGCATCGGATCCGAGCTGACCGACGCGCTGGCCGAGGCGATCATTCTGGTACGCGGGCCGAAAGCGCGCGGCGGCATTCGCGCGACCGGGCTGGCTGACTCCGGCATGAGTGACTCGGAGACGACGGCCTCGCTCGTCGACAAGGTTCTGACCGAGTATCCACCCGGGCTCGTCATTGGCATTCAGGTGCACGGTGCCACCGACGAGGTGCAGCTCGACCGGCTGCGCGCCGTGCATCAGCGCGTGCTCGTCGTCGCGCCCTACCGCTGGATCGCCATCGACGACACGGATGAGCGTGTCTACAAGCTCGTCGAGGCGATCTGTGCCCGCCAACTCGACTGCGTCACGTTCACGAGCGCGCCGGCCGTGCACGCCCTGTTCACCGCGGCAGAGGGGATGGAGGTGTATCCCGAGCTACTCGAGGCGCTGCAGACGCGGGTCTGCGCGGCGGCCGTCGGCCCGGTGACCAGCGCCCCGCTGATCGCGGCCGGGATCACGCCGATTCAGCCGACCCGGTTTCGCATGGGCGCACTGATCCGGCTGGTCTGCGAGCACCTCGAACAGAACATGATCGAACGGGTCGAGACCCGGAACGGGCTCCTGCAACTGCGCGGCTCGATCGCGCAGATCGGCGACGAGCGCGTGCAGCTGCCGCCGATGGCGCTCGCGATTCTGCGCACGCTCGTGCGCGCACGCGGGGCGGTCGTCTCCCGCGACGACCTCACCCTCGCGCTGGCCGGCGACTCCGACGATCACGCCATGGAGGTTTCACTCAGCCGGCTGCGGCAAACGCTCGGCGTGCCCGGCCTGGTGGCGACCGTGGTGAAGCGCGGCTACCGCCTCAACGTCTAGCTCCCGACACACACGTGCCGGTGCGCTCCCATGCGGCCGACGGATCGGGCAGGGGCGCGCACCGGCAATGGCACGGATATGAGCCTTAAGTGCGGTCGGTTTCTGCGGCGCCGGTTTCGGCGGCGCCGGTTTCTGCAGGGCCGGTTTCGACAGCGCCGGTTTCTGCGGCGGATGCCGTGGCATCCGCTTCGGGGTCCACATCAGCTTCGTCTTCCGGTAGCTCTTCGAGCAGACCGGGCGGCGGTGTGATCGTGATCAGGCCGTTTTTCACGTCGACGCTCGGCACGATCGCCTTAACGAACGGGATCATGACGTCGCCGGTGGGCGTCTTCACAATCAACAAGTCCTGGGCGGGCAGGTGCTCGAGGCGACCGATGGTGCCAATGCGCACACCGTCCCGCACGACGGCGAGCCCGATGAGCTGGTGGTCATACCAGGCATCTTCTTCATCCGACTGCTCGGCGACGTCCGCGTCGATCCAGAGGATCGCCTTCGCGAGCGTTTCTGCCGCGCTGCGGTCGACAACATCCTTGAAAAAACCGACCGCATGCTGGTTGTACCAGCGCAGCTCGACGAGTTCGATGGTCTTGCCGTGCCAGGTCGAACCGGTCGGAACCTGCAGGGTGAACACGGCGCCCGGAACGAAACGTCGTCCCGGGTCATCCGTGAACAATTCGAGCTTGATTGCTCCCTTGAGGCCGTGAGCCTTGGTCAGGCGCCCCACCCGTAACTGCTGGGTGCGGTCCTTCTCGCTATCGTCCACCGTCGTGTCGTTCACTGAACTAGAAATCGGTGTCGACGACGTCGACGCGAACGCGTCGACCATCGGCCAGAGCTGCAACGAGGATGCGCAGGGCCTTGGCGGTGCGACCCGCACGACCAATGACCCGGCCGAGGTCTTCGGGGTTCACACGAACCTCGAGCACCTCGCCTCGCGGCGAGTTCTTTTCTGCAACGTGCACATCGTCCGGGTGATCAACGATCCCTTTGACGAGGTGTTCGAGCGCGGGAGCAAGCAACAGTTACGCCTCTTCGGTTGCTTCGGCAGCAACCTCGGTGGCCTTGACGACCGGCTTCTCGGCCTTGGGCTTGAGAACCGGCTTCTTCTTCTCGTCAGCGACGAAAGCGGCCTTCGGTTCCTTCACCTTGACGGTGTTCTTGGCGTTCTTGTCGCCCTTGAAGATGCCCCAGTCGCCGGTGAGCTTGAGGAGGGCAGCGACCTGCTCGGTCGGCTGAGCGCCGACGCTGAGCCAGTACTGCGCACGCTCGGACTTGACCTCGATGACCGAGGGCTCCTCCGTGGGGTGGTAGATGCCGATTTCTTCGATGACACGACCGTCGCGCTTGGTGCGCGCGTCGGCAACGACAATGCGGTAGTACGGTGCACGGATCTTGCCCATGCGCTTCAGACGGATTTTGACAGCCACAATTCTCCAGTGTTGATTCGGTGTTTGGCGAACCTTGGGCCGTGAGCGTGGGGGCACACTCGGCATAAGCTCTATAGGATCACGTTGCACCGAGATAGAGGGTCGGGCACAACGGATCGCGACTAATCATTCTGTCAGAGATTGCGCACCCGGTGCTAATCGAAACGTGATAATCGACCAAAACGGCTCTCACCAGCCCATCCAAGGAGCGCCCGTGCCACTCGAATTTGCCCGATCCGCCCGCTCCACCGTGGGCATCGAGTGGGAGGTCGCCCTGGTGGACCGCACCACCGGCGATTTGGTCGGGGTCGCCGACCAGGTGCTCGACGCCCTCCGCGGTCCCGACGGCTCCTCCCATCCGACCATCACCGGTGAACTGCTGCTCAATACGGTCGAGCTGGTTTCCGGTGTGCACGACACGGTGGGCCACGCGGTAGCGGATGTCGCCGGCCAGCTCGGCGAGGTTCGCCGCGTTCTGACCGGCCGCGACGTGGATGTGATCTGTAGCGGATCGCATCCGTTTGCGCAGTGGTTTGACCAGACCGTCACCGACAAGGCGCGCTATCACAAGCTCATTGACCGCACCCAGTGGTGGGGTCGCAACATGATGATCTGGGGCATCCACGTGCACGTGGGTATCGAAGACAAGGCCAAGGTCATCCCGATCATGAACGGCCTGCTCACCTATGTTCCCCACCTGCAGGCGCTGAGTGCCTCGAGCCCGTATTGGGCCGGCGTCGACACCGGCTATGCCAGCAACCGCTCCCTCATGTTCCAGCAGCTGCCGACCGCCGGCCTGCCATGGGATCTGCCCGACTGGGAGGCGTGGGAGCGCTACGTCGATGACATGGCGGTGACCGGCATCATCGACGACGTCACCGAGGTGCGCTGGGATATCCGCCCGTCCCCACGTTGGGGCACGATCGAGGTGCGCGTCTGCGACAGCGTCTCCACCACCGTAGAGCTCGGGGCGATCGCCGCGTTCATCCAATGCCTGGTCGAGTGGATGTCTACCCGCCTCGACGCGGGAGAAGACGTACCGCGCATGCAGCCGTGGTTCGTGCGCGAGAACAAATGGCGGGCGGCGCGCTACGGGCTCGACGCCGAGATCATCCTTGGTGCGGCCGGCGCCGAATGTCTCGTGACCGATGACGTGCGTCGCCTCATCGAGATCCTCTCCCCCGTCGCGGTGCGGCTCGGCTGCCTGCCCGAGCTGCTCAGCCTCCACCGCATCATCGACGACGGCGGCAGTTACCAACGCCAGCTCGCCGTCGCCGCCGCCAACGGCGGGAGCCTGCCAGCCGTGGTCTCCGCGCTCAGCCACGAGCTGGCGCAGGGCCTCGGCAGCTAGAGCAGTTGGGCACGGGCAGGACAACCGGGCACCGTTCACACTCTCTCAGGCCGTTGGCCCGAGAACTCAGTTGCCGTGCGCCTCGATCGAAACCGGCTGCCATTCGTTCCACGTCGCCAGTCGTGACTCGTAATCCTTCGTCGCGATGCCCAGGGGCGCCTTGCCGAAGAAGATGCGCAGTGGTGGCTTCTGGGCATCGACGACCTTGAGGATCGCGCCCCGGGTGGCCTTCGGGTCACCGGGATCGTTCGCGGAGGGACGATTTGCCGCCGCCTGGCGCACATCGGCGTACTCCGCCATCTCCTCGCTCCGCGAGGCGGAGGGACCCGACCAATCGGTCGAGAAGCCACCGGGTTCCACCAATGTCACGTTGATACCGAAGCCCGCGACCTCCTGAGAGAGGGACTGTGAGAAGCCCTCGAGCGCCCACTTCGACGCATGATAGATACCGACCGTGGGAAAGGCGCTGATACCGCCGATGCTCGACACCTGGATGATGTGACCCGAACCCTGCTGACGCATAACGGGCACCGCCGCCTGGGTGATCCAGAGCGCGCCGAACAGGTTCGTTTCCATTTGCGCTCGGGCCTCGTCTTCGGTCAATTCCTCGACCATGCCGAAATGACCGTACCCAGCGTTATTGACGACGATATCGAGCCGGCCGAAGTGCTTAGCCGCCTTCTGCACGGCCGCGAAATCCGCATCCCGGTCCGTGACATCGAGCCGAATCGGAAAAAAAGTATCCGGATATTGCTCAACGAGAGCATCGAGCGTTTCCAGCTTTCGTGCGGTGCCTGCGACGCTGTCGCCACGCTCCAACGCCGCTTCCGTCCACTCGCGGCCGAAGCCCTTGGACGCGCCAGTAATGAACCACGTCTTGCTCATGGGTATGTTCCTTTCAATGGATTGCCTACACGGATAACGTTCGACGCGGGCACAAACTTCCCGCCTGCACGGGCCGTCGGGTGTCGCTCTCGCGCCCTGATCGCTCCAACGGTGGCGAACCTACTACGCAACCGGCTGCGGTGGCGACGGGCCGGCGTCGTCGCCCTCGATCGTCACCATCCGCGGGGCAACCGACGGATGGGTGCCGTACCCGTTCCTGGACCCGGCCCGGCGCTAGGGTGTCGTCGCGCTCTACGCCCTCGCCATCGCCGTTGCCACCGTCGTGTTCGCTGAAATCATCTGGGCCGTCAGCAGGTTGCCAGCATGGACTTGATCGCGGCCTTTTCAGCGGAGTCCATGGACAGCCCCCACCCGTACTTTACGTGCACAACATGCTTGGCGTACGTGCAGTGGTACGAGGCCAGCGGCGGCTGCCACTCCGCCGCGTCCCTATCGGACTTAGACGCGTTGACGTTGTCGGTGACCGCGATGAGCTGACCGTCGCTTTGGCTGTTGGCGAACTGTTGACGCTTGCTCGTTGTCCAGGTCGACGCTCCGGACCCCCAAGCCTCAGACAATGCCACGACGTGGTCGATGTCGACATCCGACGACGCGTAGTTCCAGGCACCGTCATAGACGGAGTACCAGTTTCCCGAGGTCGCTGAACAGGTCGAGCTGGTCACGACGTCGACGCCATCGCGCTGGAGCACTATCTCTCGTGTGTCGCAGCTACCGGACTGCGTGGACCAGTGCGGAAATAAATCTCGGGAGTACCCGGCCGAACCCGTCTCGGCCTTGGTGGCGATCGTGGCCAGCTCGCTGTTGATCGTGCTGAGCGCCGGCGGGTCCGGCGGGGAGGCCAATGCCGGAGTGGCCGTCAGATGAGTCGCCGCAACGACAAGTGCACCGATCAGTAGCAGGGCGGGGGGCAGACGTGTCATCGAGACTCCTCGGATCGACCGTGAATCAGAAGTCATCGATTCATCGGATTGCCTCAATACTCTCGGGTCGCGGGTCTGCACCGCAGGCCATTCAGGTGAACACTAGGCAGCCATCGCGCGACGGCCGGTTCGGAGCACCGGCCGCGTCATATCGGCAAGCAGCACTCCGCCTGTGCGTGACGTGGCCTCCAAGCATGATCTCGAGCAGCGTGGCGCCCCGCGTGACAGAGTCGCTGACCCTCCTCCCCGCCGAGCGCGGCAGCGCCGAGCGCTGCAGCGAGTTCAGCAGCCCTCAGGAAAACACGCGGTGGGCGTACAGGCGTCCGTTGACGATGGCGGCATCCACGTGCTGAATCGGTCAGGGCGTGGGTGCTCAGGCGTTCTTGGAGTCGCGCCAGGCCAGCCAGTCGGTGGCGGGCGCGACTTACCGACGCGCAGGTTCGCAGCGTGCCTCTTCGGGCAGGCGGATGCTACCGGCCGAGCATTTTCTGCAGCGCGGCCATTTCGTCCTCGGTCGGGCCGCCGGCCTTGCCCCTGCCGGGCTGGGCGCCGGAGCCGAGGCCGAACCCGGAGCCGCCGGCATCCGCCCGCATGGTCTCACCGGCGGGCTTGACTCCCGAGGCGATCGCAGCATTTTCGGCGGCGCGCTTGGCCGGGTTTCCCGACTTGGAGCCCTTCTTCTTCTGTTGCACCTTCGGCTTGCCGCCGTAACCGGCACCGGGGATCGGGCCCATGCCGGGAATGTTGGGCATGCCTCCCTTGGCCACGGTCTTCATCATCTTGGCGGCCTGCTCGAAGCGTTGCACGAGCTGGTTGACCTCGGTGACGCTCGATCCGGACCCCCGGGCGATGCGCATCCGGCGCGAGCCGTTGAGCAGCTTGGGAGTGGTGCGCTCCAGCTTGGTCATCGACTGGATGATCGCCTCGGTGCGCACGATCTCGCGCTCGTCAAAGTTGTCCAGCTGCGCCTTCATGGCGCCGGCGCCGGGCAGCATGCTCATCATCTTCTTGATCGAACCCATGTTGCGCAGCTGCTGCATCTGGCCGAGGAAGTCGTCGAGGGTGAAGGTGTCGGTCGCGAATTTCTCGGCGACCTTGCGGGCCTCGTCTTCATCGAACGCGCCCTGCGCCTGCTCGATCAGGGTGAGGATGTCACCGAGGTCGAGGATACGGCCGGCCATGCGGTCGGGGTGGAACGGCTCGAAGTCGTCGAGCCCCTCACCGGTGGAAGCGAACATGATCGGGCGACCGGTGAGGCTCGCGACCGAGAGAGCCGCCCCGCCACGGGCGTCGCCGTCAAGCTTGGTGAGCACGACGCCGGTGAAGTCGACGCCGTCCTGGAAGGCCTTCGCTGTGGCGACGGCGTCCTGCCCGATCATGGCGTCGATGACGAAGAGTACTTCGTCGGGGTTGATCGCCTTGCGAATGTTGGCGGCCTGCTTCATGAGCTCGGCGTCGACGCCGAGGCGTCCGGCGGTGTCGACGATGACGACGTCGTGCACCTTCTGCAGGGCGTATTTCACGCCGTCGCGGGCGACCTTGACCGGATCGCCGACGCCGTTGCCGGGCTCCGGCGCGTACACGGCGACGCCGGCCTGCCTGGCGACGACCTCGAGCTGGGTGACCGCGTTGGGGCGCTGCAGGTCGGCGGCGACCAGCAGCGGCGTGTGGCCGTCTTTGGCGAGCCACTTGGCGAGCTTGCCGGCGAGAGTGGTCTTACCGGCGCCCTGCAGGCCGGCGAGCATGATGATGGTCGGCGGCTTCTTGGCGAATTCCAGCCGACGCTGCTGGCCACCGAGAATGGTGACGAGCTCGTCATTGACGATCTGCACGACCTGCTGGGCCGGGTTCAGCGCCTTGCTGACCTCGTCGCCCAAGGCGCGCTCCCGCACCTTGCCGGTGAAGTCCTTGACGACCTCGAGGGCGACGTCGGCGTCGAGCAGGGCGCGACGGATCTCACGAACGGTGCCGTCGACATCCGCTGCGCTGAGCTTGCCCTTGGTTCGGAGGTTTTTGAACGTCTCGGCAAGACGATCTGAGAGGTTTCCAAAAGTTGCCATGATGGGCTCAGTTTATCGCAGCCGTTGCGCTCGGTGCGATCAGTCGCTCGACCGCACGGATGACGTTGGCACGCCGGGTCTTGATCACGACCGGGTTGGGCGCGCCGCCGCGCTCCTGCACCGCGCCGGGCTCGTGCAGCCAGGCAGTGGCGATGCCGAAGATGAGGGTTATGAGCTGCACCGGATCCCACGCCGTGTCGACCCGACCGGCGGCCTGGGCCAAGCGGATGCGGCGCACCTGTTCGTCGCGATAACCGAGCATGACTTCCAGGGCCGGCAGCCAGGTGCCGTCGGTTTCGAGGCGCGCCCAGTCGATCATGCGCAGGTGATCGCCGTGGCGCACCGCGTGGTCGAACAGCGCTCCGGCGAAAGCCGGCACGTCGTTGTCGGTCAGCACGGCGTCGCTTGAGAATTCGCGCAGGTTGAGTTCCAACACCTCGAGGAACAGGTGTTTCTTAGCGGGGTAGTAGGCGTACAGGCGTTCCTTGCTCGCCGAGGCAGTCCTGGCAATTCGATCTACGCGCGCGCCGGCGAGGCCATGGGCGGCGAACTCCGCGCGTGCCGCTTCCAGAATGCGTGTCTGGGTACCTGCTCCGTCGCGTGCCATACCTCGACTATAACCATTTCCGACACAAAACAAACTAGTTCGTTCGGTGTTGGATAGGGTGGCAGCTATGTCGACCCCCAGCATCAGCACCGATCCGCCCGGTACCGCTCCGGCGAGCCAGGCCATCGCTGCCTCGCCCCCAGCCAACCCGCGCCGGTGGTGGCTACTCGCAATCGTCGCGCTCGCCCAGCTCACCGTCGTGCTCGACGGCACCATCGTGAATATCGCGCTCCCCCAGGCTTAGACCGCGCTCGGTATGAGCGACGGTGACCGCACCTGGGTCGTCACCCTGTACTCGCTCGTGTTCGGTGCGCTGCTGCTGCTCGGCGGGCGCATCGCCGATTTCTGGGGCCGTAAGCGCGCCTTCATCGTGGGTATGGCCGGGTTTGCCATCGCCTCCGCCCTCGGTGGTGCCGCACAGAGCACCTGGGAATTGCTCGCCGCTCGCGGCCTGCAAGGTCTGTTCGCGGCGCTGCTCGCTCCGGCCTCGCTCGCCCTGCTCACCGTGAACTTTCCCGGCGGCAAGGACCGCATCAAGGCATTCGCCGTCTACGGCGCGATCGCCGGCGGTGGCGCAGCCGTCGGCCTCATTCTTGGTGGTGTGCTCACCGAGTACGCGAGCTGGCGCTGGTGCCTCTACGTGAACGTGCCGATCGCCATCGTGGCGATCGCCACCGCCATCCCGGTCATTTGGGAGAGCAAGGCGCACGGCAATACCCGGTACGACGTGCCGGGGACTATTCTCGTGGCGCTCGGTCTCGGATCCCCGGTCTTCGGCTTCGCGCAGGCCGAGAACGGGTGGGGCACCTGGCCCGTGCTCGTCTGCCTCCCGGTGGGACTGGTACTGCTGGGACTGTTTGTGTGGGCGGAAAGCCGGTCGAATCATCCGCTGCTGCCGCTGCGAATTATGGCCAGCAGGGTGCGCGGCGGGGCTGTTCTCACCGCCCTACTCTCGGGCGCCGCACTTCTGGGCGGGCTGCTGTTTCTCACGCTCTATCTTCAAATCGTGTTGGGATACACCCCGATTCAGTCCGGTCTTGCCGCATTGCCGATGACCGCGACAATCATGATCGGTGCGGGGGTGCTGTCAAAGTTCCTGGCCCGTTCCGGCGTGCGCATCCCGATGACCGTCGGCCCGATCGTGGATGCGGCCGGGCTGCTCTGGCTCAGCGGCATCACGGTGGGTGGCAACTATGCGCTGGCGGTGCTGCCCGGGCTTATTCTGCTCGGCGTCGGCCTGGCCATGATCTTCGTACCCTTGCAGAATGTGGCGCTGTCGGGGATCGCCGAACACGACGCCGGTGCCGCGAGCGCAGCGGTAACGGCCATGCAGCAAATTGGGGGATCGCTCGGAACCGCGCTGTTCACCGCGCTGTACACGGCCGCCGTGAGCGGGTACCTGGTCGGCAAGGTACCCTCGCACGCCGTGCAGTTCGGCGCGCTCGTGCGCGGATACCAATCGGCTTTTCTGGGGGCGGCCATCATCATGTTCGCGGCGGCGCCCATCGCGTTCTTCCTGGTGCGCCCGGGCAAGGAAGATCTGCTCGGCTCGGAGCCCGCTGTGCACCTCGGGTAGCACCTCGGTTAGGCACGAAGGTAGCCCTGCGCTTCCGGGGGTTCAGTTGTCGAGGGCTACCAACACCGTGTCGCCGTGCACGTCGATCGTGACCACGAGCAGGCCGTCGGTGTCGTCGGGGCTGATGGCGTATTCGAGAATCGCGAAATGTGCCTCGTTGCCGCTGTGGTGCGGGTGGAAGCCGATGCGCTGGAGGCGCAGCGAGCGCAGGAAATCGATCTGCTGATCACCGGAATCCCAGATGATAGCGTCTTCGATCGCCTCGGGCTCCATCTCATCCAGCTGCTCGGCGATGTACTGACTCGTCACCGAGACCTCGGCCGACAGATCGGCGACGAGGGACTCGCGCACCTGGGAGTCGAGGTCCTCGATGGAACCGATCATGGCCGCGGCAATGTCGAGGGCCTCAGCGGTGACCGAGGCTTCATCGGGCGCACTGAGGTCGATTTCGACGCTCTGGTCGCCGAGCTCGGCCGACTCGGACCAATAGACCTCGCCCTCATCTTCGTCGCCGAGTATTCCGAAAAAATCGTGTTCGATGCTCATACTGTCCTCATTGTCCCTAAAGTTCTTTGATGCTCGATCAGCCGACGAGTTTCTGGGCGAACACGTGCGGGGTGAAACCGGTGAGGTCGTTGATGCCCTCCCCCTGTCCGACCAGTTTGATGGGAATACCGGTCTTCTCCTGCACGGCCAGCACGAAGCCACCGCGCGCGGAGCCGTCGAGTTTGGTCAGCACGAGGCCGGTCACCCCGGCGTGTTCAATGAACGCCTCGGCCTGGGCGAGTCCGTTCTGTCCGGTCGTCGCGTCAAGAACGAGCAGCACCTCGGCAATCGGGCCCTGCTTTTCGACGACTCGGCGAATCTTGGTGAGCTCGTCCATGAGGCCGCCCTTGGTCTGCAATCGCCCAGCGGTGTCGATGAGCACGATTTCGATGCCCTCGTTCTTCGCCTTCTCGACGGTTTGAAAGGCGACGGATGCCGGATCCTGGCCCGTCATCTGCGGCTTCACGATTTGCGCCCCCGCCCGTTCGGCCCACGTCGACAGCTGCTCGACGGCACCGGCACGGAACGTGTCAGCGGCGCCGATCACGACGCTGCGGCCGTAGGTGTGCAGAAATTTGGCGAACTTGCCGATCGTGGTCGTTTTACCGACGCCGTTGACGCCGACGACGAGCACGACGGCTGGACGCTCGGAGAGCGTCAGGGTGGAATCGAGCACCGAGAGCCGCTCTTCGATGCCCTCGCGCAGCATCCGCTGTAAATCAACCGGGTCGGTCGTGTTGTACCTGGCGACCTTCGCGTGCAGGTCTGTGATGACCGCTTCGGTCACGGTGGGGCCGAAATCGGCCTGCAGCAGGGCGTCCTCGAGGTCGTCCCAGGTGTCGGCGTCGATGGTCTTCTTCGCGAACATTCCGCGCAGCGCGCCGGAGAGGGACCAGGGGGTGCGTTCAGCCATGTTCCTAGCCTACGGGGGCTACACCGTCTTGCGCGGCGCCCGCCTAGCGCCTGCTCCGTTCCCTGCACCCTGTGTGACGCTTCGTGACAGCGTGTGACAACACGTGACCCCCTCGCTGTCCCCTCTTCGCGCGGCGCACTAGCGTGAGAAGCGTTGCTCCGGTTTGTGAACACCGAGGCGACGCCGCAAACCGAGGGAGCCGACGTGCCGAACGAAACCGAGACGGTGCACACCACTGCGGCAGGGGCCGCGAACGCACCGGTGACAGCGACGACGCTGCCCGCAGCACGACCACCGCGGCCATCCACCCGTCCGAACGGCCAGTGGAAGATCGACGGCACCGAACCGCTCAACGGCAATGAGGTCTGGAAGCAGGTCGACAACGGCCTTGCCGTGCGCGGCCGCATCGAAGAGATCTATTCCAAGCAGGGCTTCGATTCCATTGACGGCACCGACCTGCACGGCCGTTTTCGCTGGTGGGGCCTCTACACGCAGCGCAAGCCCGGCATCGACGGCGGCAAGACCGCCACCCTCGAGCCCGAAGAACTCGAAGACCGCTACTTCATGCTGCGCGTGCGCATCGACGGTGGCCAGCTCACGACCGAGCAGGCCCGCGTGATCGGTGAGGTCTCCCGCGACTTCGGCCGCGATACCGCCGACATCACCGACCGCCAGAACATTCAGCTGCACTGGATCCAGATCGAGGACATGCCAGAGATTTGGCGCCGCCTCGAAGCCGTCGGCCTTGAAACCACCCAGGCCTGCGGTGATGTGCCACGCGTGTTCCTCGGCTCCCCCGTGGCCGGTATCGCCGCCGACGAACTCATCGACCCCACCGAGTCGATCAACGAGCTCGCCCGCAAGTTTCTCGGCACCGACGAGTTCGCCAATCTGCCGCGCAAGTTCAAGACCGCTATCACCGGTCACCCCAGCCAGGACGTCGTCCACGAGATCAACGACATCGGCCTCGTCGCCGTCGAGCACCCCGAACTCGGTATCGGCTACGACCTGTGGGTCGGCGGCGCGCTCAGCACCACCCCGCGCCTGGCCGAACGCCTCGGCGCGTTCGTGGCCGAAGACAAAGTGTCCGAGGTCTGGCGCGGCGTCGCGTCCATCTTTCGGGACTACGGCTACCGCCGCCTGCGCGGCAAGGCACGCCTGAAATTCCTCCTCGCCGAATGGGGTCCCGAGAAGTTCCGTCGTATTCTCGAAGACGAATACCTCGGCTACACCCTGCCAGACGGCCCCGCCGCGCCCCGCCCGAAGACGCAGGGCGACCACATCGGAGTGCACAAGCAGAAGGACGGCCGCTTCTACATCGGCGTCGCCCCGTTCGTCGGCCGCGTCTCCGGGCAGACCCTCGTGAAGCTCGCCGACCTGCTCGAGGCCCACGGTTCGACCCGGCTGCGCACGACTCCGCACCAGAAGATCGTGGTGCTCGACGTCGCCGAGGAGCACGTGGAACCGCTCATCGCGGCCCTCGACGAGATCGGCCTGTCGGCCCGCCCGAGCCTGTTCCGCCGCTCCACCGTGGCCTGCACCGGCATCGAGTTCTGCAAGCTCGCCATCGTCGAGACCAAGCAGTCCGCAACGGATGCCATCCTCGAGCTTGAACAGCGCCTCGCCGACATCAACGCCCCACACCCCATCACCCTGCACGTGAACGGATGTCCGAACTCCTGCGCCCGTATCCAGACCGCGGACATCGGGTTGAAGGGCCAGCTGCTGCCGGACGGCAACGGCGGCTCCACCCCCGGCTTCCAGGTGCACCTCGGAGGCGGACTCGCCTCCGTCGACCGCGACGAGGCCGGTCTCGGCCGCACCGTGCGCGGCCTCAAGGTGACCGCCGAAGACCTCGCCGACTACGTCGAACGCCTCGTGCGGCGCTTTTTGGCCGCCCGCACCAACGACGAAACCTTTGCCCAGTGGGCGCACCGCGCCGACGAGGAGGACCTCAAATGAGCGCCATCAACCTGAACGCGCGCGCTCGCAGCAACAGCGCCGCGGCATCCGCTGCGCCCGCTCGTGCGTTGCCGGAGCGCCGGCCGGCCGCCGAGCTGCAAGCCCTCGCCGAGCAGGGTTCGGCCGAACTCGCTCAGGCCGCCGCAGCCGACGGGCGTGAGGCCACCGCCGCCGAGGTCATCGCCTGGGTCGCCCGAAACTTCAGCGCCGACGCCGTGGCCGTCGCCTGCTCCATGGCCGACGCGGTGCTGCCCGAGATCGTGTCGCAGCAGCTGCCCGGCATCGACGTGCTCTTTCTCGATACCGGCTATCATTTTTCCGAAACCCATGAGACTCGCGACGCCGTCGCGGCGACCTTGGCGGTCACCGTCGTCGACGTGCTGCCGCTGACGACGGTGCCGGAGCAGGACGCCGAGCATGGCGCCGAGCTGTTCGCCCGGGACTCCAATGCCTGCTGCGCGATGCGTAAGGTCGAACCCTTGCAGCGTTCACTCGGCGGCTACGAACTCTGGTTCACCGGTGTACGCCGCGACGAAGCACCCACCCGCGCCAACACGCCGCTCGTCACCTGGGACGAACGCAACGGCCTGGTCAAGGTGAACCCGGTCGCCGCCTGGAGCTACGACGAGCTCATGGACTACGCCACCCGGCACCACGTTCCCGTGAACGTGCTGCTCTCCCAGGGCTACCCCTCCATCGGCTGTGCCCCCTGCACCCAGCCCGTCGCGGCGGGTGCCGATCCCCGTTCCGGCCGCTGGGCCACCCTCGAGAAGACAGAATGCGGGCTCCACCTATGACCACTTTGCAAGTTTCAGCTGCACCGCAAACCGCCCACCGCCTGTCCGAACTCGATGTGCTCGAGAGTGAAGCGATCCACATCATCCGCGAGGTCGTCGCCGAGTTCGAACGCCCCGTACTGCTGTTCAGCGGCGGCAAGGACTCCGTCGTCGTACTGCACCTCGCCGCGAAGGCGTTCTGGCCCGGCAGGATTCCGTTCTCCCTGCTGCACGTGGACACCGGTCACAACTTTCCCGAGGTGCTCGAGTTTCGCGACAAGACCGTCGCCGCGCACGGCGTACGTCTGACCGTCGCCAAGGTCGAGGATTACATCGCCGACGGCCGCCTGGCGGAACGCGCCGATGGCACCCGCAACCCCCTGCAGACCCTCCCTCTGCTCGACGCCATCGCAGCCGGTCGGCACGACGCCGTCTTCGGCGGTGCCCGTCGCGACGAAGACAAAGCGCGTGCGAAGGAGCGCATCCTCTCGCTGCGCGACGAATTCGGGCAGTGGGACCCGCGCAACCAACGCCCCGAACTGTGGAACCTCTACAACGGCCGCCACACCGTGGGACAGCACGTGCGCGCCTTCCCGATCAGCAACTGGACCGAACTCAACGTCTGGCGTTATATCGAACGCGAGAACATCGAACTGCCCCCGCTCTACTACGCCCACGAGCGTGAGGTCTACCGCCGCGACGACATGTGGCGCGCCGTCAGCCCGGTCAGCCCGGCACGGGCCGACGAGCCCATCGAACTTCGCACCGTGCGCTACCGCACGGTGGGCGATATGAGCTGCACCGGCGCGGTCGACTCGGCAGCGGCATCCGTTGCCGATGTCGTCCGCGAGGTGGGAGTGAGCACCATCACCGAACGCGGCGCGACCCGCGCCGACGACCGCATCTCCGAGGCCGCCATGGAAGACCGCAAGAAGGAAGGATATTTCTGATGAGAAATTCACTTCGTCTGGGCGCCCTGATGCTCGGAAGTACCCTACTTTTGAGCGGATGCGTCGCCGCGGTCGGCACGCAGCCCGCCACCGACCAGGGTCCAGCCGCCGAACTTCGCCTGGGCTACTTCGACAACGTCACCCACGCCGCAGCGCTCGTCGGGCTGCAGAACGGCTACTTCGCGGATGCCCTCGGCGACACGAAACTGAGCAGCCAGATCTTCAATGCCGGCCCGGCCGCCGTTGAGGCGCTCAGCGCCGGCGCCATCGACGCCGCCTACATCGGCCCGAGTCCAGCGGTGAACACGTTCATCCAGAGCCGCGGCGAGTCGGCCGTCATCGTGGCCGGAGCTGCCAGCGGAGGTGCCGCACTCGTCGTGCGTGACGGCATCGACAACGCGGCCGACCTGGCCGGCACCATCCTCGCCACCCCGCAGCTCGGTAATACCCAGGATGTCGCCCTGCGGTCCTGGCTCGATGATGAGGGCTACACGACCAGTACGACCGGCGGCGGCGAGGTCAATGTCTCCCCGACAGAGAACGCGCAGACCCTGACCCTGTTCCAGAGTGGCAAGATCGACGGCGCCTGGCTGCCCGAACCGTGGGTGTCCCGACTCGTGCTCGAAGCCGGAGGCCACGTTCTCGTGAACGAAGCCGACCTGTGGGAGAACGGCGACTTTCCCACGACCGTGCTGCTCGTGCGCAAGGGCTTTCTCGAGGAGCACCCCGACACCGTGAGTGCCCTGCTCGAAGGGCACGTCACCGCGGTCGACTGGCTCACCCAGCACCCGGCCGACGCAGCGACCGTCATCAACGCGAAACTCACGGCCGACACCGGCAAGGCTCTGGCCGACGACGTGCTGGCCCGCGCCCTGACCGAAGTGAAATTCAATGTCGACCCGTTGGCGTCGACCTTTCCGATCTCGCTCGCCGAGGCGGTCAAGGCCGGCATCGGCAAGGACGGCGACCTGAACGGTCTGTTCAACGTGGCACTGCTGAACGCCGTACTGGCCAAGCACGCCGAAGAACCGGTCTCGGCCGGCGGATTGGGAACGGAATAAACGCATGACACTCACCATTGAGACTCAGATTCTTGCCAGCGAAGCCGCTGTCGCCGCTCCAGAAGGCACCCTGTTTCGCTTCGCGACGGCCGGCTCGGTCGACGACGGCAAGTCCACCCTCGTTGGCCGGCTGCTGCACGACTCGAAGGCCATCCTCGCCGACCAGCTCGAAGCGGTCACCCGCACCTCCACCGAACGCGGCTTCGGCGGCGAGAGCGGCGGAATCGACTTCGCCCTGCTGACCGACGGCCTGCGCGCGGAACGCGAACAGGGCATCACCATCGACGTGGCCTACCGCTACTTCGCGACGCCCGCCCGCTCGTTCATTCTGGCGGACTGCCCCGGCCACGTACAGTACACACGCAACATGGTCACCGGCGCCACCACAGCGGATGCCGTCATCATGCTCATCGACGCCCGCAAGGGGGTGCTCGAGCAGACCCGCCGGCACCTCAGTGTCGTCGCCCTGCTGCGCGTGCCGCACGTGATCGTCGCGGTCAACAAGATCGACCTGCTGGATTACGACGAGGCCGCCTATCGTGAGGTGGAGGCCAGCGTTCGACTGGTCACCGCCGAACTGGGCATCGCTGAAGTGCTGGTCATTCCCGTGTCGGCGCTCGTCGGCGACAACGTCGTCGACCGCTCCGAGCGCACCCCCTGGTACAACGGGCCGAGCCTGCTCGAACTGCTCGAAACGCTCACCGTGATCGACGATCTCGACGAGCGTGGCCAGGCCACCGAGGCGTTTCGCCTGCCCGTTCAGCTCGTGCTGCGCCCGCAGGGCGCGGTCGTCGTGGCCCCCGAGCTCAGCGACTCCTACCGCGACTATCGGGCTTACGCCGGGCAGGTCGCGAGCGGCAGCATCAAGGTCGGCGACACCGTGAGCGTCGAGCCCGGCGGCGGCACCAGCACGGTCACCGGCATCGACTTCGCCGGCGTCGCTCTCGACGAGGCCTTCGCGCCACAGTCGATCGCGCTGCGCCTGGCCGACGACCTCGATGTGGCCCGCGGCGCGGTGATCGCCGCCGTCGACACCCTGCCGCCGATCACCCGCACCCTCGAAGCCGACCTGTTCTGGCTCGACCCGCGCCCGCTCGCCCCTGGCGCCCGTGTGCTGGTGAAGTTCGGCACGACGGTCATGCAGGCCCTGATCAGCGAGGTCACCGGCCGGCTCGACCTGACGACACTGGCTGTTGAACCGGCCAGGACTCTCGCCGTGAACGATATCGGGCAGGCGAGCATCCGCTTGTCACGCGATCTGCCGGTCGAGCGCTACTCTCAGAATCGCCGCTCCGGTGCGTTCCTCGTGATCCACCCGCAGGACGGCGCAACCCTCGCCGCCGGCATCGTCACCGCCCCCGGTGAACCCACCCGCGGCGGCGACGGCTCGGGCGCCGGGTCGGAAGTGTCACCGTGACTTCCCTCACCAACGTGTCCGCTGCCACAATCCCGGCCGCCGCTGCGCTCGAGCCGGCCGCGATCACGATCGATGCCCTTGGCAAGCGCTACGGCACCGGCCCGCTCGTGCTCGACGACATCAACCTGACGATCGAGGCCGGCCAGTTCGTCTGCCTGCTCGGGGCAAGCGGATGCGGCAAGTCCACGCTGCTGAACATCATCGCCGGACTGGAGAAGCCGACCGAGGGCGCCGTCACCGTGGCGAGCGGCAAGGCCGCCGTCATGTTCCAGGACGCTGCCCTGTTTCCGTGGCTGACCGCCGGTCGCAATGTGGAGCTCGCCCTCAAGCTGCGCGGGGTGCCCCGCGGGGAACGTCGCAGCGAAGCCCTCGAGCTGCTCGACCTGGTCAATCTGGCCGATGCCGCCGACAAACGCCCGCACGAGCTCTCCGGCGGGATGCGCCAACGCGTCGCCCTCGCCCGCTCGCTCGCGCAGGACCGCAAGGTGCTGCTCATGGACGAACCGTTCGCCGCCCTCGACGCGATCACCCGTGACCTGCTGCACGAGGAATTGGAACGGGTCTGGCGTCAGACCGGTCGCACCATCGTCTTCGTCACCCACAACGTGCGGGAAGCGGCCCGGCTGGGCGAACGCATCCTCCTGATGTCGTCACGCCCCGGCCGCATCGTCAACGAGTGGACCATCGCCGACACCGGCTCACGCCGCATCGAATCCCCCGAAGTCGCCCGCCTGGGCGACGAGATCACCGACCAGCTGCGAGAGGAGATCCGCCAAAATGCCGCTTGATCCGCAGGCTGCCACCGCCAGGGTTCACGACGCCGGCCACGACGAACTCCGGCGCCTCGAAGCCGGCCTGGATTCGCTGCAGGCCGTTCCCGAAACGCCCCGCGGCGCCTTCCGCCGCACCCTCGACGGTGTGGTGCCGCCGATTCTGCTGCTTGTGGCCCTCGTCGCGGCCTGGCAGGTCTACATTGTGATCGCCAAACCCCGCCCCGACCTGATTCCCGGTCCCCTCGACGTGTTCGGCGCGTTGGCCAGTGCGTGGAACAGCGACCGCCTGCAGCTCGCTGTCACGACGAGTCTCGAACGAGGCGGGCTCGGCTTTCTTCTCGCCGTCGCCATCGGCACTCCGATCGGGTTGTTGCTTGCCGAGTGCCGCCCGGTGCGACGCGCCGTCGGCCCGCTGCTGTCTGGATTGCAGGTGCTCCCCTCGGTCGCCTGGGTGCCCGCCGCGATCATCTGGTTCGGCCTCACCGACGCCACCGTCTACTTCGTCATCCTGATGGGCGCCGTACCCTCGATCGCCAACGGGCTCGTCTCGGGGGTCGATCAGATTCCGCCGCAGCTGCGCCGCGTCGGCACGGTACTCGGCGCCTCACGCTTCGAGATGGCTACCCTGGTCGTACTGCCGGCCGCTCTGCCGGGCTATTTCTCCGGCCTCAAGCAGGGCTGGGCCTTCGCCTGGCGTTCCCTGATGGCGGCCGAGATCATCACCCAGGGCGGGACGATCGGTTTCGGCCTCGGTTCGATGCTCGACCAGAGCCGTGTTCTCGCCGACCTGTCCGGCGTGCTCGCCACGATCCTGGTGATCCTGTTCGTCGGCATCCTGGTCGAGCTCGTCGTCTTCGCTCCGATCGAACGTCGCCTGCTGCGCCGTCGCGGGCTGATGGCCGCCGGCCTGCGCTGACCGCGCGCATCCACTCTTCTTCTTTCGTGAAAGCTTGCGCTGTTGAAAGGCACAATATGACCCCCGCTCCCTCTGCCCTGCGTGTCGCCATCATCGGCGCCGGCCCGGCCGGCATCTACGCTGGTAATATTCTGAACCGGCTCGTGGTCGAGGCCGGCCACACCGTGGCCATCGACCTGTTCGATGCGTTGCCCGCACCATACGGGCTGATTCGCTACGGCGTCGCCCCCGACCACCCGCGTATCAAGGGCATCGTCAAATCGTTGCAGGAGATGCTCGACGCCGACACGATCCGCTTCATCGGCAACGTGACGTATGGCACCGACCTGAGCCTCACCGATCTGCGCGAGCATTACCACGCGGTCATTTTCGCGACCGGCGCCATTCTCGACGCCCCCCTCGTCATTCCCGGCATCGACCTGCCCGGGTCGTTCGGCGCCGCCGACTTCGTCTCCTGGTATGACGGCCACCCCGACGTCCCCCTGGAATGGCCGCTCGACGCAACCGACGTGGCGGTCATCGGCAATGGCAACGTCGCCCTCGACGTGGCCCGCATTCTCGCCAAGCACGCCGACGACCTGCTCACCACCGACATTCCCGCCTCGGTCTACGCCGGCCTCGCCGGATCTCCGGTCACCGACGTGCACGTATTCGGTCGTCGCGGGCCCTCGCAGGTGAAATTCACCCCGATCGAGCTCCGGGAACTCGCCGACATTCCCGATGTCGACCTCGTGGTCTATGCCGAGGATTTCACACCCGATTCGCACAGTGAACAGCTCGTCGCCAGCAACAACCAGGTCAAGATCATGACCCGCACGCTGAACGGCTGGCTCACCAAGGCTCCACTCGGCGCCTCGCGTCGCCTGCACCTGCACTTTCTGCACGCACCGGTCGAGGTGTACGGAGACGGTCGGGTGGAAGGCATCCGTTTTGAACGCACCGAACACACCGGAGACGGCGGCGTGCGGGCGACCGGGCAGGTCGTCGACTACCCGGTACAGGCCGTCTATCGCGCGATCGGCTACCGGGGCAGCGCGCTCATCGAGGTGCCGTTCGACGCCGTGCGCGGTGTCATTCCCAACGACGGCGGGCGGGTGCTCGACGCGGCCGGCGACGCGATCGCGGGACTGTACGCCACCGGGTGGATCAAGCGCGGCCCGGTCGGCCTCATCGGGCACACCAAGGGCGACGCCCTCGAGACCGTGACCCGGCTTGTGGCCGACCTGCCGGTGCTGTTCGCCGGGGGGGCGGGCACGGCGAATGCAATCCTGGCACTGCTCGAGGAACGCGGGGTGGAGTTCACGACCTGGGCCGGCTGGCAGGCTCTCGATGCCCACGAACTGATGCTCGGCAGCCTTGACGAGGTCACTCCGGGTCGCGAACGGGTGAAGGTCGTCTCCCGCGCGGAACAGGTTTCGATCTCTCGCACGGAAGCGTTGCTGACCCTGTGACCTATGTGATCGCTCTTCCGTGCGTTGATGTGAAAGATCGTGCCTGCATCGACGAATGCCCGGTGGACTGCATTTATGAGGGTGAACGCTCCCTCTATATCCATCCGGACGAGTGCGTCGACTGCGGAGCCTGCGAACCGGTCTGCCCGGTCGAGGCCATCTACTACGAAGACGACCTGCCCGAGCAGTGGGCCGACTATTACAAGGCCAACGTCGAATTCTTCGACGACATCGGCTCCCCGGGCGGAGCCGCCAAGGTCGGCGTGCTCGCCAAGGACCACCCCGTCATCTCCGCGCTGGCGCCGCAGGTCACCGAGCCAGCCTGACTCGAAAGGGGCTGCGGGGCGCCGCCGGATGCACGGCCATATTCTGGTATCGCAGCCGCCCGCGATCGAGTCGTGTCAGAAGCTGGCGGGCCAGGCACCCAGACGCCGGACGGTTAGCTCGCGGTAGCGGGCTCCCGCTGGCCAGCGCGCGTCGCAACGCGCTGGCCGATCACGGCTGAAACACCGTCGTGCCGCATGCTGACGCCGTAGAGGGCATCCGCTATCTCCATGGTGCGCTTCTGGTGGGTGATGACGATGAGCTGGCTGGTCTCGCGCAGGTCTTCAAAGATGGTCAACAGTCGGCCGAGATTGGCGTCATCGAGGGCCGCTTCCACCTCGTCCATGATGTAAAACGGGCTCGGGCGAGCCTTGAAGATGGCGATCAGCAGCGCGACGGCGGCGAGCGAGCGTTCCCCACCGGAGAGCAACGAGAGACGTTCGATCTTCTTGCCGGCCGGTTTCACCGATACCTCGATGCCGGTCGCGAGCAGGTCGTCGGGGTCGGTGAGCCAGATGCTGCCACTTCCGCCGGGAAACAGCACCGGGAACACCTCGGCGAAAGCTGCCCGGGTGTCGTCGAACGCGTTCGAGAAGATGGTCTGCATCTTCTCGTCGATGTCGGCGATGATGGTGAGCAGGTCGCTGCGGGTCTCGGTGAGGTCGGTGAGCTGTTCGGTGAGAAACCGGTGACGCTGCTCGAGCGCCGCGAATTCTTCGAGTGCGAGGGGGTTGACCCGGCCGAGCTGGCCGAGCTTGCGTTCGGCGACCACAAACCGTTTCTGCTGTTCGGCCCGATCGAAACGGACGCGATCGGGCGTAATCAGCTGATCGGGCCCATATTCGCCGACGAGTACGTCTTCGGTCAGTCCCAATTCGCTGCCGGCCCGTTCGAGTAGGGCCGAGAGGTGCAGCTTCTTCTCATAGATCTCAAGCTCGAGGACGTGCACGTTCTCTGTGATCGAGGCGAGACGCTCACGCAGCGTGTTCTCATCACGACGCAACTGCTGCAGCTCGGTGTTTTGGCTCGTTCGTTCCGCTTCGGCGCTGGCGAGACGAAGCCGCGCCTCGGCGACCGAGCGGTCGACCGCGGCGAGCACGGCCGGAAGCGCCTCGGCGACGCGGGAGGCGGAATCTACCTGTCGGCGGCGAATGACGGCCCGACGAGCCGCCGCGGCGGCGACCGTTCGGTCAGCTTCGAGCTGCTGCGTCATGGTCACCACGTGCAGTTCGCCCGCGCGCACGCGTTCACGGGCGGTTTCCACCTGCAGCCTGGTCTCGACCTCGGTCTCGCGGGCCGCCTCGAGTTCGGTGTCGAGCGCGTCGCGCGCGGTGGCGTCGAGGATGGGTCGTGGCTGCGACCGGGCGGCCACGAGAGCGGCACCGGCTTGGGCTGCGATGGCCCCGGCTTCGGCGACAGCGCTGCTCGCCAGCTGCAGCGCGGCCGAGACCCGGTCGACGTCGGCGTCGGCGGCAGCCGCCTGTACCAGAAGGCGTCCGCGACGTTCGGTGTGCGCGGCGAGTTGGGTGTCGAAGGCGCGCAGTGCGGCGCGCGCGCTGACCGACTGCTCTTTGTACGCCTGCAGCAGTGTGCGCTGTTCGGTGAAATCGGCGCGTACGCGCTCGATCAGCGAGGTGACGGCCGCAAGCTTCTCGGTGGCGGTGTCGCGTTCGGCGACGAGTTCGAGCTTGCTCTGCCGCGCGCCGGATCCTCCGCGCACAACCCAGGGGCTCAGTACCTCACCGGTGAGCGTGATGACGGTGAGGCCGTCGGGTAGTTCTGTGGCGCGGGCCACGGTGAGGTCGTCGGCGATAACGGTCTGGGCGAGCAGTCCGTGCACCCCGGCCGGGCCGTCGACGACCGACGTCGCCCAGCGGATACCCGGCCGCGCACCCAGATCATTGGTCGGTGCGGCGGTCACTTTGCCGTCGGCCAGGACCAGTTCTACGCGCCCGAAGTCGTCATGCTCGGCCTGCACGATCGCAGCGAGGGCGGCGGAGCGACTCTCGGCGAGCACGGCGTCGGCGAGGGAGCCGAGCGCGGCGGCGATCGCCGCTTCGAAACCGGGCTGCACCCGCACATGGTCGGCGACCAGGCCGCGAATACCTGCCGGCTGCGCGTCGAGCAGGGCGGATGAGCCGTCTTTCTGGTCGAGCGCGAGGGAAAACGCGCCCTGCCGGGCCGCTTGGGTGTCGCGGTCCCGCTCGTGCCGGTGCAACTCATCGCGCAGGCGTTCCACCGCGGCCTCAACGCGGTGCGCCGCGGCCTGCGCCAGTGCGAAAGCTGCGGACAGGTCGACCGAATCGGGTGCACCAGCCGGCGCTATGGTCTGCAGCTGGTCGAGTTGCTCCCGCGCGTTCTCGCTGCGGTCGGTCGCCGCGTCGAGGGCATTCTGCTGCCGCAATTGTTCGCCGCGCACGGCCGCGAGCCGCGACGCGGCCGTCTCGGATTGGCCGGTCAAGTGGGAAATTTCGAGGTCGTGCCTGGAAATGAGCGCGGCCTGCGCCGAAATGTCTTCGTCGACCGCGACGAGTCGCGACCGGGCGGCCGCGCTCTGCGCGCGGGCGCTGTTCCAGGCGATGCCGGCCACCCCGATGCTCGCGCGCAACTGCTCGACCTCGGCCGCGGCCTCCTTCAGCAGGGTGGGCGTGACACTCGATACGAGACCGGTCGCCTCGACCTGCGAACCCAGCAGGGCCAGCCGCTGGTTGGCGAGGGTGAACAGGCCGCGCAGGCGTTCCTGCACCGATTCAAGGCCATAACCGGTGCGGCGGGCCAGATCGACGGCATCGTCGACCTGAGCGAGCTCGAGCCGCCGCAAACGCCCCTGTTTCTGCGAGAACTGCTCCTGCAGCACGACCCGTTCGGTATGCCGTTCGCTCTCGGTGCGATTGTGCACGTCGAGCGCAAGCTTCAGCGTGACCACGTCGTCGGCGAGCAAACGGGCGCGGGCGTCCCGCACGACGGCGGCGATGGTCTGCGCTTCCCTGGCGATGTCGGCCTGGTGACCGAGGGGCTTGAGCTGGCGGCGAATCTCCCCCGCGAGATCGCTCAGCCGGGTGAGGTTGATCTGCATGGCATCGAGCTTGCGCAGGGTTTTTTCTTTGCGGCGCCGATGTTTGAGAATGCCGGCTGCTTCTTCAATGAAGCCGCGGCGTTCCTCCGGGCTGGCGCGCAGTACCGCATCGAGCTGTCCCTGCCCGACGATGACGTGCATCTCGCGGCCGAGACCGGAGTCACTGAGTAGTTCCTGCACGTCGAGCAGCCGGCAGGTCCGCCCGTTGATAGCGTATTCACTCGCGCCGTTGCGAAACAGGGTGCGCGAGATGGTGACTTCGGAGTACTCGATCGGCAGCGCGCCATCGGAGTTATCGATGGTGAGAATGACCTCGGCCCGGCCGAGCGGGCCGCGGGTCGACGTGCCAGCGAAGATGACGTCGTCCATTTTGCCGCCGCGCAGCGTTTTCACGCCCTGCTCGCCCATCACCCAGGCCAAGGCATCGACCACATTGGACTTACCCGACCCGTTTGGACCGACGACGCAGGTGACTCCGGGTTCGAACGCGAACGTCGTCGGCTGCGCGAACGATTTGAACCCCTTGAGGGTGAGGCTCTTCAGATACAACGGGCACCCTTTCGATCGGCCTGCCACGAGGACGAAGCCCGGGCTAAGCCAACGGTACCGCGCCCCACCGACAGGAGCCGGGACATCCGCTTCTCACGAAGTGTGGCGCACACAGCAGCGATCATCGCCGAGCGTTGGACCGATTTCGGACTGATTGTGGCGCCGCAGACGGCAGCGTTCGCCGGGCCGCACCACACCTACCTTCAGTGCAGCGCAACAACAGCAGCGCAACGACAGCAGCGTGACGACAGCAGTGTGACGACAGCAGTGTGACGCCGCAGCCCGCTGAGGCCGCCGGTAGAAAGGCGCGGCGGCGTCCCCATCGGATCCGGCGGGCCGTCCAGGTCCTCGAATGTAGGAACCGTCAGCGGAGGCGCTGGCAGCGTGGGCAGAAGTGCGAGCCGCGGTTCATGAATTGCTCGCGCACGATCAGGGTGCCGCAGCGCGAGCACGGCGTGCCCTGCCGGCCGTAGGCCTCCAGACTGTGCGCAAAATAGCCGGATTGGCCGTTCACATTCACGTACTGGGCATCGAAGCTCGTGCCCCCCTCGGCGAGAGCGCGGTGCAGAATGGTGCGTACGGCCGCGAGCAATGCCACAGCTTTCACTGGCGACAGCGACGCGGCGGGCTGCTCATAGTGGATGCGCGCGGCGAACAGGGCTTCGTCCGCGTAGATATTGCCGATGCCGCTGATCAGGTTCTGGTCGAGCAGTGCCCGCTTGATCCCGGTGTTCTTACGCGCAAGGGCGGCGAAGAAAAGGTTCGAAGAAAACGACGGGTCAATCGGGTCGCGGGCAATGTGCGCCACTTGCGACGGAATACGGTGCTGCCAGGCGGCATCCGCTTCGACCGTTCCCGAATAGCCGGCCGGCAGTCCGTCGCTGGTCGGGCTCATGGCGTCGACGGCCATGCTGCCGAAGATGCGCTGGTCAACGAAATTGACCCACAGTTCGCCGTGGCTTGGGTGCTCGAGCGTCAAGCGGATACGCAACAAGCGATCCAACGCAGCTCCCGGTGTGCGCAGCAGCACCTGGCCGCTCATGCCGAGGTGGATCACCAGTGCCCGCCCGCTGTCGAGGGGAAGCCACAGAAACTTACCGCGACGCACGGCGGCGAGAATGCGGCGCCCGCGCAGCTGGTCAGCGAACAACCCGGATGCCGGCACGTGCCGGCGCAGGGAGCGTTCGTCGAAGATTTCGACGCCGGTGACCCGGGCATCGGTGACAGCCGGCTGCAAACCGGCGCGCACGACCTCGACTTCGGGTAGTTCTGGCATGACCGCGAGGTTAGAGCGCGTTGAGCCGGTCGATGGCGTCGCGGGCCGCGGCCATCTCGGCGAACTTCTTGCTCGGGCCAACGCCCTGGGCGGTCACTGCCGAGCCGACGGTGACGGTCGCGACGAACTCCTTGGAGTGATCGGGGCCGCTGGCTTCGATCGTGTAGACGGGGATGCCGACGCCCACACTCGCGGCGAGCTCCTGCAGGCTCGTTTTCGGGTCCATCGACACACCGAAGTGGCCTGGTTCGGCCAGAAGTGGCTGGATCAGGCGCAGCACGAACGCCGTGGCAACGTCCCCGCCGGCATCGAGATAGGTCGCGCCGATGAGCGCTTCCACGGTGTCGGCCAGGATGGACGCCTTGTCACGCCCCCCGGTCAGGATTTCACCACGACCGAGGCGAATGTGCTCACCCAGGCCCAGACCGCGGGCGATCTGGGCGAGCGCGGCCGTCGACACCAGACTGGCCCGACGCTTGGCGAGGTGGCCCTCGTCGAGGGCAGGGTAGGTGCGATACAGCATCACCGTGACGGCCTGGCCCAGAATCGAGTCACCGAGGAATTCCAGGCGCTCATTGGTGGGAATGCCACCGTTTTCGTACGCAAAAGACCGGTGGGTCAGAGCAAGCTCCAAAATCACCGGTTCAATCTGCACACCGAGGGTCGCCAGCAGTGGCGACCGCTCGGTGTTCACACTTTTCATCGACACATTTTCATCAATACAGCTTCATCGGCCCAGTTCCGGCCGATCGAGAAGAGGTGTGTTAGATGTCGGCGACTTTACGGCCCTTGTATTCCATGAACATCGGGGTGCCGGTGGAGTCGGTGACAACCTTGGCGCGGTGCGGCAGGCTGTAGACGACCTTGCCGCCCTCCATGGTCTTCACGAGGGTGGGAGGCGTGGCCTTCCACTGCGCGCGACGCGAGTGGGTGTTGGAACGCGACATCTTGCGCTTCGGAACTGCCATGACTACTTCTCTTCTCTGCTGTCTGAAACATGGGTGTGGACACCCATGTCTTTGTCTGTGGAAGCCGTGAACCCCGCAAGCGCTGACCACCGGGGATCGGGCGCATCGTCGGAAACGAGTTCCGGTAGTTCGGCAAGCGGCTGCCCGGTCTCACTGTCAAGACCAGGGCAATCCCGCCGACATACTGGCTGGAACGGAAGTGATAACACTACCGCGTCCCGGATCAAAGATTCCAAATCGACATGGTCGTCCAAAATCTCAAACTCGAAGGCTTCCTCCTGAGGATAACCGAAAAGCTCGGCAAACTGAACTCGAACAGGCAGGTCGATGTCTTTGAGGCACCGACCACACTCGCCGAGAGCTCGCGCATACACCTCGATACTCACCAGGATTCCCTCGTGCATCGCCTCGAGGCGCAGCTCGGTCGACAGGGTCGACCCGGCTTTCACGGCCACGAGGCCAGCGCCGAGGTCGTCGGGCACCACAATGTCGAGGTGGCGTTCCTGCATGGTGCCCGGCCGGTTGATGAGGTCACGCACGTCGAGCGTGTACGGCGTCTTCTTGAACTTAGTCACGGTCATGAATTGTACGCGCTGCGCGTGGGTGCTCCGTTCAGGGAGACATCGCGCGCGCGCGACGCTCTCCGCGCAGCACCGTCCCCAGGGCGGCGAACAATGAGGTGGGCGCGAACGTGGCCCGCAAGCGGATGCCGACGCTCGCGTTCGCGTGCAGCGCCCGCAGCACCAGGGTCAGATCGTCGGCCAGGGTTTCTACCCACGCATGCGACCGGTCGAACCGCGAGCGCTCCAACGCCAGGAGCACCCGTTCAAGTGCCTGCGACGACGCCGGATCGAGCCTTCCGAGTCTCTCCAGGCGCCCGGCGAAGGCTCGGGGAGTTTCGGTAATCGGTACCGGTATGCCGTGATCGAGGCTGGTGTGCTGCAGTTCAGTCCAGGCCAGGACCCCGCCGGCGTCTTTGGAACGGATGCGGCGCACCCGCGTGCGACGCAGCATCCGTCTTGCCCCGCCGGGCACAAGCAGCAGCACCAATCCCAGTGCGCTGACCCCGACGACGCCCAGCAGATAGGCGGAGTCTGTGCTCCGCACTGCCGTTTGGCGTTCGAGGGCGGAATCGTCGGCCAGCCGGTCGGCGCTGAGGCCGGGGGCGCTCGGAGCGCCGGGCGCACCGGGTACGGTCGTCGGCGTGCCGGCATCCGCTGTCTGCTCGTAGTTGGGTACGGTGCCGCGGCCGGGGGTCGGTTCGAATTTCACCCAGCCGATACCGACGAAATACAGCTCCGGCCAGGCGTGCAGGTCGTGCGAATCAACGTTGTACTGTCCGAGACCCTGCGCGAGATCCTGCGATTTGACCCCGGGCAGATAACCGAGCGAAACCCGCGAAGGAATGCCGAGGGTGCGTGCCATCGCGGCCATAGCGGAGGCGAAATGCACGCAGTAACCGCGTTTGGCCTTCAGGAACGCTCCGATGACGTCGACCCCGCCTCCGTCATAACCGTCTTCAACGGGTGCGTCGGTGTCGTAGGTGAAGGCGCTGCTGCGCAGATACTTCTGCATGGCAATTGCGGCGTCGTAGCTCGACGTGGCGCCCGCCGTCACCTGCCGTGCCGTCTCCTCGATGATCGGCGGCGGATCGATTGGGAGTTGCAGATTGCCGATAACGCTCGCCGGGTAGTCGGTGCCGGAGACACGCAGTTGGTCGGCGGTGGGCTTGATTTCTAACGATGACACCGTGTACTTCTGGTTGAGGGTGCTCGCGGTGGTGCTCGCGATCGCCCGGGTGCGGCTGTCCCAATACCAGCTGCCGGACAGCCCGTCGATGCTGGTGGCGCGGGCCGGTGCGGGCAGCCAATGGCTGTTGACGCCGTCGATCACGACCGAGGCCGATGCCTCCTCGGTCTCCACACTGGCGTCGAGACCGAACGGTCTCGCAATGTCGTCGACGGTATTGCGGGTGTCGGCGCCGTCGATGCGTGCCGTCCAGGTCAGTCCAATGACCTCGTCGAGGGTGAGCAGGGTGAAATAGGGTTGCTCGGTGCCGGTCGAGGTGTAGTGAAAGGCTGGTCCGGCCTTGGGCCGGCGCAGGTCTTGCCCCAGATTGATCATGGGGCTCACCCCGCTGCCGAACAATAAACCGCCGGGCCGGGCCGTGACCAGGCCTCCTGCGCTAAACGACGGGGCGACCGCGCTCAAAATCAGCGCACCCACGATGGTCAGGGCTCCCACCATGAGTGCTCCCCCGATCGCACCGGGGCCACGCGACCGCTCCGGCCGGTAGGCGCGCGGCGCGCCCGCACCGGTCGGCGGATGCCTGGCCGCCTGCGTGCGACGCACGTACACGTCAACCCGCAACAGCAACAAAAATGCGATCGCGGCCACGACGAGAGTGGCGATATCGGCCCCATCGTCGATGACGAAGCCCGGCGCCAGGAGCGGTACGAGTGCGAACGCCGCGCCGAGGGCGGGCCAGCGCAGCGTCAGAGCGAGCAGGTCCATGAAAATAGCGATCAGTCCGGTGCCGCCGGCCAGCAGAAAGAGGATACCGAGGGTCACTTCGGCCGGCGTGCTCTGCTGGGCGATCGAGGCCCCACCGTCAGTGATCAACCCGCCGAACACACCGATGGTTTGCGATGTCGGAATGAGCCAGAACAGGCCGGTGCCGCCAGCGAATAACAACGTCATCGCGCCGACCAGCATTAGGGAGTTCGCGACCGGGATGACCGCGCGCGGCAGCCCAAGGCGGCGAAACAGCGCCGCGCCGATCAGCACGACGGCGCCGACCATCGCGCAGACCCACCACCAGGCGCTGCCTCGAAGCAGCGGCCCCAGTGCAGCACAGCTGATGAGGAGCAACAACAACAGGCTGAGGGCCAGCGGCCAGAGCGCGGCATCACGCCCGCCCTGCCGACGGCGCGCCGGACCGCTGGGGCGTGCCGCGGTCGGCGTCGCCAGCGAATCCGCGGCCGGTGCCCGCTTGGTGGCCACGCTAGTCATGACCGGCACCTCGATCCCCGCTCACGTTGTTCCACGCATCTTCGAGGTCGTCGGCCGTGGCAAGCTCCAGACAGCGCCAGCCGGCGTCCTGCAGACGTTCTCGGGCGATACCGCTGACGGTGCGCTGCACGAATGCGACGGCGGGCTCGCAGTGACGGGCGAGGTGCACCAGGTCGTCGACATCCGCTTCGGACACACTTACGAGCATCGCGAACGTCGGCAGAGATTGTTGCGCGCCACGCAGGGCAGCGCGCACCGGCGCCCGGCGTGAAGCGGCCAGACGAACGCTGCGGCTCGGCCACGGTACCGGAACCACGCCTGCGAGGGCCTCGAGCAGTGCGCGGTCGCCGCCGGGGGCGCGAAAACTGGCTGGCACATCGCCGTGCAGCCCGCCCAGGGTCTGTTGGTGGCTCGGCAGCAGCTGGCTGGCGCCCAGCTCGATCACCTCGAGGCGGTAACCGGCGTCGAGCAGGTGCACACCAACGGATGCTGCCAGATCGATCTCGACTTCGAATGCGGCCACGAGATGTGGTGGGACATGCCCGGCACCCAGGCCGGCCGCGCCGGCCAGGGTGGTGTCGAGCACCATGCGCGCCTCCGGATTGCTGCGCTGTTCCTCCTGCCGCACCATGATTTCGCCATGCCGGGCTGTGGCCGGCCAGTTCACGCGGCGCAGGGCGTCGCCCGGGCGGTATTCGCGGGCAATGAGCTCGTCGGAGGTGGGGGTTGCCTGGCGAACCAGTTCTCGGATCGAACCGTCATTGCTGGTCTGGGCGAGGCCGCTGCCGGGCAATGGCGTCACCCGTGGCGTCACGATCAGGTCGTGGGGTGTTCCGGCGTTTCGGTCGCTGCGGGCGAAGCCGAACGGGTCTTGACGTGACACGCGCAGCGGACCGACGTCGTAGACGCCGCGGTGGCGCGGCACGATGGAATATTCCAGGCGTACGCTGTCGCCGGTTGCGCCGTTTCGGCTCACGAACGGAAGAATGACCGCTGGCGGCGCCTCAATGCCTGGCGGCGAGGTGTCGGCCCACGAAGCGCCGCCGAGCGGTGTCGCCGAGAGATTGCGCAGCTGCAGAGAAACGACGGTCTCGCCGCTGACCGGCACGATCGGCGGCCGAAAGACGCGCGTGACCTCGACCCGCGCCGGGCGGAGTGAGACGTAACCGGCGGCGACGAGCGGCGCCATGATCAGGAGGCTGGCCACGAACAGAATGTCGCGGCTGTTGATCAAAATCGCGTTGGCGAACAAGACGGCTCCGGCTGCCAGGAAGACCACCCCGCGCAGGGTGAGCCGCGTGGCGAATCGGGCAGCCACACGCTCAAACCAGTCGGTACTGGCTACCTGCCCCGAACCTCTCACCCGGCGCTTCATGGCTACGACTGCCCGGTGGAACTCACTGGCCGAGGCGGGACAGCGTGCACCGGCGACTGCGCTACGGACGGCACCGCTCCGGATCGAGCCGATGCACCGCTGCCGATCGGCACGGGAGTGTCGGCCAGGATTCGCCGCACGATGTCATCGATCACGGGTCCACTGTCTTGGTGGTGGTGCCCCAACGCCCGGCTGGTGGGCACCAGCCGATGCCCCAGCACGGCCACGGCGAGCGAGTCGATATCGTCGGGCAGCACGTAGTCCCGACCGCTCAACGCGGCCTGCGCCTTCGCCGCACGAATCAGCTGCAGAGTCGCACGCGGGCTGGCACCGAGGCGCAGGTCGCGGTCGTCGCGGGTGGCCCGCACCAGATTGACCGCGTACTCCTTGACCGCACTGGAGGCGAAGACCGCTCGTGCCGCGTGCATCATGTTGCGCAGGTCCTCCCCCGACACCACGGCCGAGATCAGTGCGAGCGGGCTGTTGGTGTCGCGCGAGTCGAGCATCGCTAGTTCCGACTCCGTGTCGGGATAGCCCATGGAGATACGCGCCATGAACCGGTCCCGTTGCGCTTCCGGGAGAGCATAGGTGCCCTCCATCTCGATTGGGTTTTGGGTGGCGATGACGGTGAAGGGCAGGGCGAGCGGGTAGGTGACGCCGTCGACGGTGACCTGGCGTTCCTCCATCGATTCCAGCAGCGCTGACTGGGTTTTCGGACTCGCCCGGTTGATCTCGTCGCCGATGACGATGTTGGCGAAGACGGGGCCCGGTTTGAACTCGAATCGGCGCTCGGCCTGGTTGAACACCGACACTCCGGTCACGTCGGAGGGCAGCAGGTCGGGGGTGAATTGAATTCGTCCGACCGTGCAGTCAACGGACCGGGCGAGGGCCTTGGCTAGCATGGTCTTGCCGACACCGGGTACGTCCTCGATCAGAAGGTGCCCCTCGGCCAGCAGCACGGTCAGAGCGATTTTCACGGCGTCATGTTTGCCGTCGATGACCGTCTCGATATTGCGCATGATTGCGCGCCCAGCGGCTTGCAGCTCGCTGAGGTCAACGGCCGACACTCCCTTGAACGGCGCAGCGTCGGCAGACGGAACCGACGCCAGTTCCGCGTTGGAGCGAATCGGGTTGAGGTTCATACGCGTGAACGCTCCAAATATTCGGCCACGGCCCTGGGCACGTAGGGCGAGACATCGCCGCCGAGTCCGGCAACCTGGCGCACCAGCGAGCTGGAAACGTGGGCGTTGGCCGGATCGGGCAGCAGGAAGACCGTTTCTACCGCGGCCAGATTGCGATTGACAATCGCCATCGGCGTCTCGTAGGCCACATCAACCTGCGAGCGGATGCCCTTCACCAGGACACTCGCACCGACGTCCAGGCAATAATCCACCAGCAAACCCATGCTCCAGCTGGCGACGACAATGTTGGTCGGGAGCCCGGCTTCTTTGATGGCCTGTTCCAGCAGCGACACGCGCTGGCTGATCGGTAGCAGGGCGGATTTGTCGGGGTTGTGCACCACGAGGACGTGGAGCTCGTCGAACAGGCCGGCGGCACGATCGATCACGTCCAAGTGGCCCAGCGTGACGGGGTCAAATGATCCAGGGACAACGGCGATCCTGCGCATGAACACACCCTACTGCCACAGGCTGCGCGGTGCTGCCCGGTGCATCCGCTTGGAGCTGACATATTCAACCTTTGTTGAGCCACGTGCGTTCGGAGTCGTTCAGCCGGCGCGCGATCGCCTCGCGCAGGGGCGGGTTGGTGCGGATGTCCGGATCATTGGTCACCAGGTGATAGGCAGCTTGCCGCGCCTCGGCGATCATGTCGCCGTCGACCGCCACCCGCAGAAAGCGCAGTTTTGAGCCGTCTCCGGATTGCAGATCACCGAGCACGTTGCCCTCTCGGCGCAGGGCGAGGTCGAGTTCGGCAAGCACAAAACCATCGAGGGTCGCGGCGACGTCGCCGATGCGCTGTCGGGCCGGCGACCCCGGCCGGGCGTTGGTGACCAGCAAGCACAGCCCGGGCACGCCGCCCCGCCCGACGCGGCCGCGCAACTGGTGCAGCTGCGAGACACCGAACCGGTCAGCGTCGAGCACGACCATGGCCGAAGCGTTGGGCACGTCCACACCGACCTCGATGACCGTGGTTGCAACGAGAACATCGATCTCACCCGCGGCGAATGAGCGCATGATGCGATCTTTCTCGTCGCTCGTCATGCGCCCGTGCAGGGCCTCGATACGGTATCCGGCCAACGGCAGGAATCCGCGAAGCTTCTCGTGCACGGTGTCCACGTTGGCGAGCGGTGTCTTCTCGTCATCGGGCGATGGTGCCGTCTCGTCTTCCGAGCCTTCTTCACGCTCAGCGGGGGAAATAGCCGGGCAGACGACAAAACCCTGCCGTCCGAGAGCAAGCTCTTCGGCGAGCTTGGTCCAGATCCGTTGAAACCAGTTCGGGTGGTCGGCCAGCGGTACGACGATGCTGGTGATGCCCTGGCGCCCGGCCGGCAGCATGCGGATGGTGCTCACGTCGAGGTCGCCAAACACGGTCATGGCAATGGTGCGCGGTATCGGCGTGGCGGTCATGACGAGCACGTGGGGTGGTTCGGCACCTTTCAGCCGGAGGGTTTCACGCTGGTCGACACCGAATCGGTGCTGCTCGTCGATCACGATCAGACCGAGGTCGAAAAAGGTCACGGTGTCGCTGAGCAGGGCGTGGGTACCGATCACGATTCGTGATTGGCCCGACACGGTGCGCAGCAGCGCCTTGCGTTTCTGCGCAACGGGCAGCTTGCCGGTCAACAGCGTCGGCATGAGTTCGGCCGCGAGATCGGGGCCGAGCAGGGTGGTGATCGACCTCAGGTGTTGCCCGGCAAGCACCTCGGTCGGTGCCAGCAGGGCCGTCTGGCCGCCGCTGTCGGCCACGGCGAGCATGGCTCGCAGCGCGACGACGGTCTTACCCGAGCCGACCTCGCCCTGCAGCAGTCGGTTCATGGGGCCGGACTGGGCCATGTCGGTGGCGATTTCGACCGCGCAGATCTCCTGGTCGACCGTGAGCACAAAGGGAAGTGCCGCGTCGAAACGTTCGAGGTACCCGCCGGGCGTCGGAACGCGCGGCCGCGTACGGCGCTCCCGAGCCAGACTGTGCCGCTGCAGGAGGGCGCACTGCAGCACCCAGGCCTCGGTGAACCGCAGGGTGTCCTGGGCTGCCATCCATTGTTCTTCATCATCCGGGCTGTGAATCCAGCGGATGGCCTGGGTGTGGCTGAGCAAGCCGTGTTCGGCGCGGAGATCGTCGGGAACGGGGTCGGGCAGAGTACCAACGCGCCGGAGCACCCGGTCGATCATCGTCTGCAGGTTCCAGCTGGTCTCCGCGGCCGTTGCCGCGTAAATCGGGATAAGAGGCTTGCGCCGCAGCAGCAGGGACGGATCGTCGCGAGCCTCTTCTTCTTCGCTTTCGAAGGTTTTGTAAGACGGATTCGCCAGTTGGCTCTCGCCCTTGTACATGCGCACCTTGCCGGAGAAACTGCCGCGTAAACCGGGCCGCAATTGTTTGAGGCGCCATTCCTGACTGTTTTTGCCGAAGAAAGTGAGGGTGAACTCGCCTCCACCGTCGGAGATCACCACCTCGACAATCGTGCCCGGCCTCGACGACATGCGCTTCTCGTGCACCGACATGATGTCGGCGATGACCGTGACGTTGGCGCCGGGCGTGATTTGATTCAGGGGCCGCAGCACCTCGCGGTCGGCGTAGCCGCGCGGGTAATGGCTGAGCAGATCGCCGACGGTGTGCATGGCGAAAGCCTTGGACAGCGCCGTCGCCTGGGGCGCACTGAGCGCCTTTTTCAAGGGCGTGTCGAGACTGAGCGGTTCGCTTTGGGGCGCTGGCAGTTCGACACCATCGAATTCGGGGCCACCGGCAGCACTCGAATCGGACATGATTCCATCGTAAACCGCGCCTCTGACATGGTGATGCTGCGATTGGGAGAGCTGTCGAGGGCTGGTACACAGCGGGAAGCTAGGCTCGAAGGGTTATGACGCGAATTATTTCCGGGTTTGCCGGCTCATTGACCCTGGCTGTTCCCAAGTCGGGCACCCGGCCGACCAGTGATCGGGTCCGAGAGGCTATCTTCTCCGCACTCGAATCGCGGGATGCGCTGCACGGTATGCGCGTTCTGGACTTGTATGCCGGATCGGGCGCGTTGGGGCTTGAGGCGGCCAGCCGCGGGGCGCGGGTCGTGACCCTCGTCGAGAACAGTTATGGCGCAGCGGCCATGTGCCGCAAGAACGCAGAGGCGGTGCAGCGGTCAGCTCCGAAGGGTACCGAGCTGAAGATTGCGGTGTCGTCGCAGGCCGTGCAGTCGTTTCTGGGGGCGACCAAAGACGGCTTCGACGTCGTGTTCCTCGACCCGCCCTACGACCTCACTGAGGTTGAGTTGGGGAACAATTTGGGTGCACTCGCTCCGCTGCTGGCCGAGGACGCCCTCGTGGTGCTGGAGCGAAGCTCGCGCTCGCCCGAGCCGAACTGGGGCACCCAGCTCGTGCTCGAGCGCCGTAAGGACTACGGCGACACGACCGTCTGGTATGCCTCCCCCACCGAACAGCCCACGTTGTAGCTGGGCCGCCAGTGCGGCGCCGGTCGACGTGCACTATCCGGCGGCGCCGTCCCAGCCACGGTAGGGATCCCATCCGCTCTGGTCGTGTGGCGCACCGTCGACGGTGATCGTTCCGGCACGGACCGAAGCGGATGCCGCGGTGACCGTGCCGAGACGGCGAAAGCCGGGCGGTAGAGCGGAGTCTGGCGCAAAAGTGGCGAGCAGCCCGTGGTCTTCACCACCACCGAGGGCGACCTCGATGCGCTCCCCCAGGCAGGCGGAGTCGAAATCGATGCCGACTCCGCTGGCCCTCGCGATGCGTCCCGCGTCGATGGCGAGGCCGTCAGAGACATCGAGCATGGCGGTAGCCCCGGCGAGGGCCGCAATCGGTCCGCTCGCAATCGGCGGCACCGGGGTGAGCTGGGCGGCGACCTCGGCGGGGTGCGTGAGCTTGAGGGCGTTGGCACGCTCGAGGTCGGGCACTCCATCGGCGTCTACACCCAGCCGGAACAGCAGTTCAAGCCCGATTCCGGCATCGCCGAGCCGCCCGGAGAGCGCCACAGTGTCTCCGGGGCGTGCCCCCGAGCGCAACACGGGTGCACGACCCTCTAAGTCGCCGAAGGCCGTCACGGCGAGGGTGAGGGCGTCGGAGGCTGAGAGGTCGCCTCCGACCACGCCGCAGCCGGGAGCGAGAGCCTCGCAGCAGTCGCGCAGCCCGTCAGCGATGCCCTCGAGCACCGACACGGGCGTCGACGGTGGTGCGGCGATCGCCAGGACGAGAGCGGTCGGGCGGGCGCCCATCGCGGCGACATCGGAGAGATTGGTTGCCGCGGCCTTCCAGCCGAGGTCGTGCGGTGTCGACCAGGCGAGGCGAAAATCAGGGCCCTGAATCATCATGTCGGTTGTCACCACGAAACGTCCGTCGGGTGCAGAGATGACCGCCGCGTCATCGCCGGGCCCCAGCAGTTCGGCCGCTGCGGCCGGAAGTCGGGGAAAGATCCGCCCGAGCACGGCCCCCTCGCTCAGGTCGGCGAGAGTTTCGGTAGATGTGGATGGCGAACGCGGGACATCCGCAGCAGGGGTCATGTAAGAAACGGTAGCCTGAATACGATGTCTCACCCATTCCTGCGCCCAGCCCCGCTCCGCTTTGCCGCCATCGTCACCATGCTCGCCGGTTCGCTTATGCTCGCCGGCTGCGCCGCCGCCGTGCCGCTGACCCCGGCCACCAACGCCACCGACGTCGCGTGCGCCGATGTCATCGTGCACCTGCCGTCCACCGTCGCCGATCAGGCGTCACGGGAGACGAACGCCCAAGCCACCGGCGCGTGGGGCGACCCCGCCGCCGTCCTCCTGCACTGCGGCGTGACGGTACCAGCGCCCACGACGCTGCCATGCCTGAATATCAACGGCATCGACTGGATCGAGGACGACTCCGACGCCCCGACCTATCGCTACACGACGTATGGTCGCGACCCGGCCATCGAGATCGTGATCGACTCGGCAGCGGTGAGCGGGTCGACCGCACTCATCGACGTCGCAAACGCGGTCGGGTACGTGCCGGCTACCAGTGCCTGCGTCGGCGCCGAGGACGTGCAGCTGCCCACCGACGGGGCCACGACCGCCCCCTGACCCGCGGGCGGATTTAGCGCAGTCCGATGTTGACGAAGTAAGCCTGGCCATCGTCGAGCAGGACGCCGATGCGGTAGTAGTGCCCGCCCGTACCGGTTTTCCAGTTATAGATGTACTGGCCGCCGTCGCCGCGATACGAGCTGCCGCTGTCCGCCGCAGCCGTGTACAGCGATTCATCGACCGGCAGCGACATGGCCGAACCCTGATCCGGTGTCAGCCACTTCGGTGCGGAGCTCGACAAGACGACCGTCCCGCTGGCCGTTTTCAGCTGGAATTTGACCGGAACCGTGCTTCCACCCTTGAACACGCTGGTTGCGACGCCGACCTGGTGGGCCGTGTCATTGATCGGCTGCAGGAATCCGTCGAAGCGGTAGACCACCTTGTAGCTCCCGCGAGAGACCGAGGTGTTGCCAGCGCTGTCGATCGCGGTCGCGGTATAACGGAAGGTGCCGACACCGTTCGGAGTGCCTCCGGTCACGGTGACCGCGCAGGTTCCGAGTAGCCCAGAGAAGCTGTCGCTCGCACTGCAGGTCACCGCCGGCACAGCGCCGAGGGTGTAGAAACCGCCTGCCACATTGACAGATGTGATGCTTGGCGCCTCCATGTCGATTTTGATTCCGGACAGCACCGTTGCCGCGGAGTTGCCGGCTCTGTCGGCCGTCGCTCCGTTGGCCGTGTTGGCTCCATTGGCGGTGAGGGTCACGTCGTCGGTGCAGGTGGCGATCCCGGAAAGCGCGTCTGCGCAACTGAAGCGAACCTTGACCGGACCGAGGTACCAGCCGTTGCTGCCGACCACCCCGCTTGCGATTGCTGCACTGATGCTCGGTGCCGTCTTGTCGAGTTTCACGGTCACACTGTCGGTGCCGACGTTTCCGGCGGTGTCAGTTGCCGATCCGGCAACGAGCCGACCGGCGGTTTCGACCGAGACGTACACAGGGTCCGTGACCCGGGCGATTCCCGAGCCGGAGTCGTCGTCCCTGGCAGTGAAGGTCACGGTCAGGTCGCTGTTGTTCCAGTCGTTGGCGTTGGCCGCGGGGCTGAAGCCGTGCGTGACGGTCGGCGCGATATTGTCCCACTTGAGGGACACCGCATTGGCTGCCTCGGTGTTGCCGGCGTAGTCGACCGCCCAGTAGCGCACGGTGCCGACCCCGCTGCCATCGAGCGGGACGCTCAGGGTCTTGGTCGATCCCATCGCCACCTGCTCGGCGCCGCCGTCGATCGAGTAGTGCAGCTCTCTCACGCCGGACAACCCGACCTGGTCGACGCCGCTCACGGTGACGGTTGCGGTCGATCCGGTGCAGAAGTCGTTCACGAGCGTGCAGACGTTGTTCGCGGTGCTGCTGGGAGCGGTGCCGTCCACGTTGATGCCGCTCACTACCGCAGCGGCGCTCTCGTGGCCGGCCAGGTCACCCGCGGTGGTGCTCGTGGCGGACTGGTTCGCGCCGTCATTTGCGAAGATGAGGCTGCTCGGGCAGTGCGCGACGCCGGAGAGGGCGTCGAAACAGCTGAAGTCCACGAGAACCTGGCTGCGATACCAGCCGAAGGTGTTCGGGTTGGTCGTCGGCGCACCGCTCAGGGTCGGTGTGGTGCGGTCGATCCGAATTCCGGTGACGGATGCCCCGGCGCCGTTTCCGGCCCGGTCCGACACGGTCGCCGAGGCGCCCAGATCGCTGCCTTCGCCGTCGATCACGCTGTTCGCTGGCTTGTCGGCCTCGTCGATCCCCGACAGCCCATCCGTGCCGGTCCACGCGACAGTGACGTCTCCGCGGTACCAGCCGGCCCCGTTGGAATCCGTCGTGGCGGCGCCGCTGAGACTCGGGGCGGTCTTGTCGACCCTGATGTTCTCGACCGTGGCGAAGCCGGTGTTGCCTGCCACGTCGATCGCGTCGCCGCGAACCGACTGGCCGGCACCTTCGTTGCCGACCGTGGTGTCGGGTCCGCAACCGGCGATGCCAGAGTTGGTGTCAGTGCAGGCGAAGGTCACGTCGACGTTGCTGTTGTTCCAGCCGAAGCTGTTGGCGGTCGGGCTTGCCGTGCCGGCAATGGTCGGAAGCACGGTGTCCACTTTCACCACGGTGGTGCGTGTGGCCTCGAGGTTTCCGGCGAAGTCCTCACTCCAGTAGCCGATCTCGTGGCTGCCAGTGGGCAGTTGCATGGTGAGCGCCTCGAGGTAGGTCTGCGGGGCGCCGCCGTCGATCGTGAAGTAGGTTCCCTCGACGCCCGACTCAGCATCCGTGGCCGCCACGGTGAGCGGAATGTCACTGCTCTGGAACCAGCCGCTAGCCGGCGAGACCGGGTCGGTCAGTGTCGTGACCGGAGCGATGCTGTCGATGGTGAACCCGACGCTGGTCGAAGTTTCGACGTTACCGGCAACATCCGTGCTCCAGTATTCGATGCTGTGAGCGCCCTGGCTGCTGATGCTGATCGGCTCGCTGTAACTCTGGGTTTCGGCTCCGTCGACGCTGTAGGTCGTCACGGCGACACCGGAGGTGAGGTCGTGCCCGCTGAGGGTCAGTACCACGGTGCCGGTGTACCAGTTGTCGGAGAGCGGACCCTCAACGAGCGCGCTTGTGCTCGGCAGCTCCTGGTCAATGCTGATGCCGGTCACCGTGGCCGTCGCCGGGTTGCCGGCGATATCACGAGCAGTGCCGGAGGCCGTGTTCGCACCGTTGTCGGTGAGTGTGACATCGTCCGGGCAGGTGGCCAGTCCGGAGAGGGCGTCGGCGCAGCTAAAGTGCACCGTCACCGGTCCGAGATACCAGCCGTTGCTGCCGATCGTGCCGCTCACGATCGCGCCGCTGATGGTCGGGGCCGTCTTGTCCAGTTTGACGGTGACCGAGTCGGTGCCGACGTTTCCGGCAATATCGGTGGCGGAACCGTTCACCGGCAGGCCGAGCGTCTCGGTCGAGACGTTCTGTGGTGCGGTGACGTCCGCCATCCCGGAGCCGAGATCGTCGTCGGTCGCGGTGAAGGTAACGGTGACGTCGTCGCGATTCCAACCGGTGGCGTTGGGGGCGGGCGAGACCAGGTGCGAGAGCGTCGGCGCGATGTTGTCCCACTTGAGGGCGACCGCCTGAGCGGTTTCGACGTTGCCCGCGTGATCGACCGCCCAGAAGCTGACGGATGCCGCGCCGCTTCCGTTGAGCGGAACGCTCACGGTTGCGGTGGACCCGGTGACCACCTGTTCAGTGCCGTGATCGAGCGCGTAGTGCAGTTCGGCGACCCCGGACAGGCCGTCCTGATCGTCAGCGGAGAGCACCACGTCGGCGGTTGCGCGGGTGCAATAGTCGTTGACCGCGGTGCAGCGGTTGTCGGCGCTTGTGCTCGGCGCGGCGCCGTCGACGTTGATGCCGTGCACAGTCGTGCCCACGCTGGTATTGCCGGCCAGGTCAGTGGCGGGGGCGCTCGTCATGCCCTGGTTTGCGCCGTTGCCGGCGATGACCCTGCTGATGGGGCAGGAGGCCACTCCCGAGAGTGCGTCGGTGCAGGCGAAATCGACGACGACCTGACTGCGGTACCAGCCGGCCGCGTTGGGGGCGGCCGTCGGAGCCCCGGTCACGACCGGCGCGGTGCGGTCGAGCTTGATGCCGGTCACCGTCGCCGCAGCCGTGTTTCCAGCCCGGTCGGAGACGGTCGCCTCGGCTGAGAGCTGGTCGCCTTCTCCGGTGATCGTGCTGTCGTCGGGGGTGTCCGCGACTGCGATGCCGGAGAGAGCGTCGGCGGCGGTCCAGGCGACGGTGACGTCATCCTGGTACCAACCGGCACCATTGGCGGGGGTCGTTGCGGCACCCGAGAGGCTCGGATCCGTCAGGTCGATGCTGATGTTCTCCACCGTGGCGGAGTTCACGTTGCCGGCCACATCGGCTGTCGTGCCGGTGGCGACCTGGTCGGCACCCTCGGCACCGAGAATGACGCCTGGGCCGCAGTCGACGAGCGAATCGATGCCCGAGTTCGCGTCGCTGCAGCTGAAAGCCACATCGACGGCGGTGTTGTTCCAGCCATAGCCATTGGCTTCGGGGGACGCGAGGACGCTGATGCTCGGCCGCACGGTGTCGACCCAGACCTCGGTTGTGCGGGTAGCCTCAACGTTGCCGGCGAGGTCGACGCTCCAGTAGGCGATCGTGTGCAGGCCGAGCGAGAGCTTCTCGGTGAAGGGTTCACCGTACAGCAGAGTGTCGCCGCCGTCGATCGTGTAGTAGGTGCCGGCGATTCCCGACTCTGCGTCGCTCGCGTCGAAGGCGACCGGGATGCCGCTCGTGACGAACCAGCCGCTCGCCGGTGAAATCGGGTTGATGACGGTGGTCGTGGGGGCGTTCCCGTCGATCTCGAGGTTCAGGCTGTTGACGATGGAGTCTTCGGCGTTACCGGCAACATCCGTGCTCCAAAAACTCAGGACGTGTGTGCCGCGCAGGGCGAAGGCGAAGGGGCCGGTGTACTCCTGGGTCGCGCCGCCGTCGACGGTGTAGCTCGTCGTCGCGATGCCGGAGAGGGCGTCCAGCCCGGTCAGGGTCACGTCGACGGCGTCAGCGTACCAGCCGCTCGCAGGCGGAGCCGGCACGGTCGCGGTCGTCGTCGGCGACGCGCGGTCGATCTGAATTCCGAAAACGGTGACGGATGCGGTGTTGCCGGCCGTGTCGGTGCAGGTCGCGCTCGAGGACAGGTTTGCGCCTTCTCCGCTGACGGTGTCGTTGGTCGGCCCGGTGGCGACGCCGGAGAGGGCGTCGGTGCAGGTCCAGGTCACGGCCACGTCGGTGGTGGTCCAGCCGTGTGGATAGGCGGTGCTCAGCACCGGTGCGGTCGTGTCGATGTTGATGCCGGTGACGCTCACGCTCGTGGAGTTGCCGGCGGCGTCGGTGGCGGTTCCCGCCGCAGATTGGTTGGCTCCCTCGCCGAGCACCTGTGCGGAGGGGGCGTTTGTTATACCGGAGAAGGCGTCACTCGCCGTGAAGTTCACGGTGACCGAGTCGTTGTACCAGCCGGCGCCATTGGCGGCCCGGTCGCTTGCGGCCGCGAGGCTCGGGGCGCTTCTGTCGATGCTGAGCACCGCCGTGTCGGTGGCGGTGTTGCCGGCGTTGTCGGTTGCTGTGCCGGTGACCTGCTGGGCCGCTCCCTCGGCGCTGTGGATTGCTGGCGGTGTGCAGGAAGCGACGCCGGAGCCGGAGTCGGCGCAGTCGAAGGTGACCGTGACGTTCTGGTTGGTCCAGGCGCCGTCGAGGTATCCCAGGGGCGTGAAGGAGTGGCCGATGGTAGGGGCGGTCTTGTCGATCTTCACGCGTGCGGTCTGTGCGGCCTCGGTGTTGCCCGCTTTGTCAGTGCTGAAGTAGCTGATGCTGTGGTCACCCTCGCTCGAGAGCTGAAGGGCCGTGCCGCTGACGGTGCTGCCGCCGTCGATCGAGTACCGGGTCGTCGCCACACCCGAGAGGTTGTCGCTCGGCGAGAGCGTGACGGTGACGGTGCCGTTGCTCCAGCCCTTCGAAGCGCCGCTGATTCCGGTTGTCGGGGCGGTACGGTCGATGTCCACCGGGGAGCTGTCCGCGGCGATCGTGTTGCCGGCCAGGTCGCTCACGACCTTGGATGCGTGGAGGCCACTGCCTTCGCCCATGATCGTGCTGTTCGACGGGACCGGACCGGCGAGGCCGGACAACCCGTCGGCGGCGCTCCAGGCGACCGAGACGTTGCCGTTGTACCAGCCGGCTGCGTTCGCGGTCGAAGTGGGCAAGCCGCTCAGGGCCGGTGCAGTCTTGTCGATGCTGATGCCGTCGACGCTGCCGGTGCCCGAGTTGTCGGCGTTGTCGACCGCGGTTCCGCTGACAGACTGGTTGGCACCCTCGGCCGAGACGAGGACGCTCCCGCTGCCGGTGCAAGTCTTGATGCCCGAGAGGGCATCGGTGCAGCCGAACGAGACGGTGACGTTCGAGTTGTTCCAGCCGGCTGCGTTGGCTGCCGGGGCGCGAGAGCCACTGACAACCGGGTTGGTCTTGTCGAGCTTGACGGTGGCGGAACCGCTGCTGGTGTTGCCGACGCGGTCGGTAGCCGTAGCGGTTTTGAGGTCACCGCTGGTGTTGGCACTCACGCTCGCGGTTTCCGGGGCGGGGCCGGAGGCGACGCCGGAACCCGCATCCGTTGCCGACCAGGCGGCGGTGACGTTGGCCTTGTTCCAGCCGGCCGCGTTGGCGGCTGGAGAGAGGCCCGCAGTGACGATCGGACCGGTGTTGTCGAGGGCGAAAGCGGCCTGCATCGAGGAGGAAGGACCTGTGCACTTGCCCTGCGCATTGACGTTGGGGGAGGCGGCGGCGGTGGCGGCCTGTGCACCCTCGCCCGCGCCGGCGACGGTCGCGAAGGTCCACCGCGTCTTGCCGGTCAGCGAGGTTGATGTGATGTTCAGGGCAGTGCCGGCCACCTCAACACATTTCGTATCACTGCTCGTGTCGACGGTGAGGGTGAGCGCCGTTCCCTGCCGGGCGTAGAGGGTTCCGCCGACCAGGGCGCTGCCCGTGCCGCCGGTGAAAACTGCACTCGAAACACTCGAGGCGAAGGCCGGCGCCGCATTGAGCATGCCCAACACGAGCCCGAGAACTGCGGCCCGGGCGAGCCACCCACGACTTTGCTGACGGCCGCTTTGACTGGGGGATGTAGCAGCGATCGTGGCAGTGCGCATGGAAGCCTCCCGCGACGCGGATGTTCGGGTCCACCGCCACCGCCACAGTCTTACTTTTTCTCACCCGTGGAACAATGCCCCGTTTGGGGCTCGTGCCCCCGGGGCTGACGGCCGCCGGCCGCGCGCCGGACGCGCACAGCCGTCGACGGGACGATCTCGCCCGTTGCAGCGTCGGGCGTGGTCCGGGCCGCGCGCAGCCGAGGCGTGGTACCCGCAGGCTCCCGAGAACCTCGGGAAACATGGGCGAGTCCCCTCAGCACCCGTGCCGGGCGTGGGCCATGGCCACCGCGATGAGTTCGTCGATCAGCTCGGGGTAGGTGTAGCCGCTCGCTAGCCAGCAGCTCGGAAACATTGAGATGCTCGTGAACCCGGGCATGGTGTTGATCTCGTTGATCACCCAACCGGTCGCCGTGAAGAAGAAGTCAACCCGGGCCAGGCCCGCGCCGCCGATCGCCTCGAAGGCGGCAATGGCCAGCCCTTGCACCTCAGCCAGCTCGGCCGGGGACAGGGGCGCTGGGCAAACCAGGTCGACGCCCGACGCGCCCAGATACTTCGCGGCAAAGTCGTAGAAGTCGCGACCGGACACGACGACCTCGCCGGCCAGGGAGGCGCGGGTCTTTTCCCCCGGGCGTCCTTGCAGCACGGCAATCTCCAGCTCCCGGCCGACCAGCCCGGATTCGATGAGCACCTTGTTGTCTTCGGCAAGCCCGACCGTCATGGCGTCGGCCAGCTGGTCTGGCGTCGACACCCGGCTGACGCCGACGCTCGACCCGGCACGCGCCGGCTTCACAAAGGCGGGCAGGCCGAGCTGCTCGAGGGCCGTGTAGGCCATGTCGGGGGCCGCTGCCCAGTCATCCGCTGTCAGGGTGCGCCACGGCGCAACCGGCAGCGCGGCCTGTTGAAAGACGGTCTTGGCAAAGTGTTTGTCCATACCCAGAGCGGATGCGAGAACTCCCGACCCGACATACGGCAGGCCGAGCAGGTCGAGCATGCCCTGAATGGTGCCGTCCTCGCCGAACGGTCCATGCAAAATCGGGAATACCAGGTCGACAGAGCCGAGCGAGCGCGCACCAGCTGCGTCGACCACGGTCAGTTCCCGGCTGGACGAACTCTCCGGCCAGCGCACCCGGGTTCCGTTGTCGGCGACAACCGGTAACGCCGAGGCGTTCAAAGCAAACTTGGCCGGGTCGTTGTCTTCGAGAACGAACGCACCGTCCCGGGTGATCCCGACCGGGATGACCGTGTAGCGCTCAGGGTCGAGGGCTGCCAGCACCCCGCCCGCCGTGGCGCAGCTGATCGAATGTTCGCTGGAACGCCCCCCAAAGAGAAGCACCACCGTGAGCTTGTCCATCGTCAAGTGTCCTTTCGCCCTGCGGTTCGCCGGAGTCAGTTGTGAGGTGCGGCGCAATGTCGCGGGGATTGAGCGTGCCGTCCAGCACCTGGCGGACCTGTTCGACGATCGGCATCTCCACGCCCTTGGCGCGGGCGAGTTCGAGGACCGGTTTCACCGAGGCGAGGCCTTCGGTGGTCTGCTGCATCTGCTTGACGACATCGTGGATGCTGTAGCCCTGCCCGAGCAGCCGCCCGGCCGTGTTGTTGCGCGACAGCGGCGACTGGCAGGTGGCGATGAGGTCGCCCAGGCCGGCCAGGCCGGCCAGTGTCTCGGGTTGGGCTCCGTAGGCGACCGCGAAGTCGGTCATTTCAACCAAACCACGGGTAATGATCGAGGCTTTGGTATTTTCGCCAAAACCGACACCGTCGACGATACCGATGGCGACCGCGATGAGGTTTTTCAGCACCCCACCGAACTCGGTACCGATGACGTCGGTGTTGATATAGGAGCGGAAGTACCGGTTGGTAGCCAGTTTCGCCACGGCCTGCGCGGTTTCGAGGCTCGAAGATGAGACGACCGCGCCGGTGGGTTGTTCCTTGGCGATTTCGAGCGCGAGGTTCGGCCCGCTGATCACCGCAATGCGATCGGGGCCGATGCGCAGCACCTCCTCGATCACCGAACTCATCCGCATACCGGTCGAGCGCTCGACTCCCTTCATGAGCGAGACGATGATCGCGTTCTCGGCCAGGTAGGGCTCGACCTGCTTCAGGTTTTCGCGCAGCGACTGGCTCGGCACCGAGACGAAGACCATTTCGGCGCCGGCCAGGGCCAGGTCGAGGCGGCTCGTTGCACGCAGGCCGACCGGCAGATTCACCCCCGGCAGGTAGTCACTATTACGGCGTGCTTCGGAGATTTCGCGCGCCAATTCGGGACGGCGGGCCCAGAGAACGACGTCGGCACCGCCATCCGTCAGAATTTTGGCGAAGGTCGTTCCCCAGCTGCCGGCCCCGAGAACGGCCACCCGAGTGCCTGGTTGAATCTTGGGCTGCGGGAGGGTTCTAGGCGTCAAAACGACCGGTCTCTTTCTGGTTGTGCTCCGACGGATTCCACCGCTTGGCCGGAGCGTTCTCGCCGCGCAGGTCTTCGAGCAGCGCAGTGATGGCCACCATCACGACCGCGGTCGCCTCGTTGAGCGTGGCCGTGTCGAGGCTGCGGCCCTGAAACTGGGCGAGGTCGATCGGGTCGCCGATTTTCACGGTGATGGTCTTGCGCGGAAACAGGTTGATCTTCTTGGAATACCGCTCCATCAGGTGCTGGGTGCCCCAGTGGGCGGCGGGCACGATCGGAATCCCCTGCTCGAGCGCGATGCGCACGGCGCCGGTCTTACCGCGCATCGGCCACAGGTCGGGGTCGCGGGTGAGCGAGCCTTCCGGGTACACGACCACCATCTGGCCCTTCGCGACCAGGCGCTGCGCCGCCTTGACCGGTTCGCTGCCGCGCACCGACCCGCCGCGCTGCACCGGAATCTGGCCCGACTTGCCCAGCACCCAGCCAAGCACAGGAATCTTGAAAACGGATGCCTTCGCCAGGAACCGCGGCAGCCGCCCCAGCTTCCACGCGACGACGCCCATGACTACGGGATCGATCTCGCTGTAGTGGTTCGGGGAAAAGACAAACGCACCGCTGCGCGGAAACTTGTGAGCATCGATGATCTCGTAACGAGCCACGAGGTTCATCACCGGCAGAATCACCCCGGCGAGAATCCAGAACGCCGACGGCCGGCTCTTCTCCGAACGGATTCGGGTCGGTGGCACGGGTAATTCTGGCACGGCATTATTTTCAGGCACGCGCCCATTATCCTTCGAGATCGAAGTCCGCCCCCAAAAGCCGCAGCTTGCCGATGAAGTTCTCGTAACCGCGGCTGATGATTCCCACGTTGCTGACCGTGGAGGTGCCATCGGCGGAGAGCGCCGCGATCAGGTGGCTGAAGCCACCACGCAGGTCGGGCACGACGATGTCGGCGCCGTGCAGCTTGGTTGGGCCGGTGATGACGGCCGAGTGGTTGAAGTTGCGCTGACCAAAGCGGCACGGATGCCCGCCGAGGCATTCCTTGTGAATCTGGATGGTCGCGCCCATGTCGACGAGCGCATCGACAAATCCGAAGCGTTGCTCGTAGACCGTCTCGTGCACAATCGACGTGCCGTGCGCCTTCGTCAGGGCAATGACGAGCGGCTGCTGCCAGTCCGTCATGAAGCCGGGGTGAACATCCGTTTCGATGATGACGGGCTTGAGGTCGCCGCCGGGATGATAGAAACGGATGCCGTCGTCGCAGATGTCGAAAGCGCCACCGACCTTGCGGAAGACGTTGAGGAATGTGAGCATTTCGGGCTGGCGGGCACCGCCGACAAAGATGTCGCCGTTGGTCGCGAGGGCAGCGGCAGCCCAGCTCGCCGCTTCGTTACGATCGAACAGCGCACGGTGGTGGTAGCCCGTCAGGCGTTCGACGCCCTCGATGCGAATCACCCGGTCGGTGTCGACCGTGATAATAGCGCCCATTTTCTGCAAAATATTGATGAGATCCATGATCTCGGGCTCGATCGCCGCACCCTTGAGTTCGGTGATGCCGTCGGCCCGTACCGCGGTGAGCAGCACCTGCTCGGTCGCTCCCACGCTCGGGTAGGGCAGCTCGAGCTTGGCGCCCTTGAGACCGTTCGGCGCCGACATGCGGATGCCGTTGGGCTGCTTCTCGACGACAGCACCGAACTTGCGCAGCACCTCGAGATGAAAGTCGATCGGTCGGTCACCAATGCGGCAGCCGCCGAGGTCAGGAATGAACGCCTCGCCGAGCCGGTGCAGCAGCGGTCCGCAGAACAGAATGGGGATGCGCGAGGATCCGGCGTGGGCGTCGATGGCGGCGAAGTGCGCGCTCTCCACGTTGACCGGGTCGAGAATGAGGTCACCCGGTTCGTCGCCCTCTGTCACCTTGACGCCGTGTACTTCGAGCAGCCCACGAACGATTCGAACATCGCTGATGTTCGGAACGTCCTTGAGCACGCTGGGGGTTTCACCGAGCAGGGCGGCGACCATGGCCTTGGTGACGAGGTTTTTCGCCCCCTTCAACTCGATCCGGCCGACCAGCGGGATACCGCCGCGAATGGTGATTTTATCGAAGCTGAGGCCAACGGATGCTCCATGGTTCTGTGCGCTCCCCCGCTCGTTGGCGTCGTCGTGGCGCCTGGCTTCGTTCAAATCCTTCGCCTCTTGATCACGCCGGGCGTCGCTGAGAGTGCTCACAAAATACCTGTCCTGGTGCAGATTAGCGCCATGCAAACTAGTGCAATTTAAGGCGTAGAGGTCGATTCGACGGACAGCGCGGGAAGGGTGCGGGGCAGCCACGACTCGCGCGTCGCTTCGAATTCATCGATTCGCGCTTCGTCACGCAGCGTCAGCCCGATGTCATCAAGACCTTCGAGCAGCCGCCATCTAGTGTAATCGTCGATTTCGAAATCCACGGTCAGATCGCCGACACGCGCGGTTTTGCTCACCAGATCCACGGTCAGCTCAATCCCGGGGTCACACTCGATCAGGTTCCACAGGGTGTCGGCATCCGCTTCGCTGATCTGCCCGGCGAGCAGTCCCTGCTTGCCGGAGTTACCGCGAAAGATATCGCCGAACCGGGGGCTGAGGACCACGTCGAAGCCGTAATCGCGCAGGGCCCACACCGCGTGTTCGCGGGAGGAGCCGGTGCCGAAGTCGGTGCCGGCGATGAGCACGCGGCCGCCCTGGTATTCCTTCTTGTTGATGACGAAATCCGGGTCGAGCCGCCAAGCCGCGAACAGGGCATCTTCAAAGCCGGTTCGCGTGACACGCTTGAGGAACACGGCGGGGATGATCTGGTCGGTGTCGACGTTGGACCGGCGCAGCGGTACCGCGATGCCGGTGACGGTGGTGAACTTCTGCATGCTACTGGTCTCCATCCGAAACGAGGTCCCACGGGCTGCTGAGCGTACCGCGAATGGCCGTGGCCGCCGCGACGAGGGGCGACACCAGGTGGGTGCGCCCGCCCTTGCCCTGACGACCTTCGAAGTTGCGGTTGCTGGTTGAGGCGCAGCGTTCGCCGGGTTCAAGCTGGTCGGGGTTCATGCCGAGGCACATCGAGCAGCCGGCGAAACGCCATTCGGCTCCAAAATCAAGGAAGATCTTGTCCAGTCCCTCGGCTTCGGCCTCGATGCGCACCCGGGCAGAGCCGGGTACAACCATCATGCGCACTCCCTCGGCTTTGGTTTTGCCCTTGATGATCTCGGCGGCAGCGCGCAGGTCTTCGACCCGGCTGTTGGTGCACGAGCCGAGGAAAACGGTGTCGACGCGAATCTGCTTCATGGGAGTACCAGCCCGCAGGTCCATGTATTCCAGGGCCCGCTCGGCCGCGGAACGCTCGTTGGCGTCGACGATTTCGGCGGGGTTGGGAACCGATCCGCTCAGGGACACGCCCTGTCCGGGGTTGGTGCCCCAGGTGACGAACGGTTCGAGCTCGTTCGCGTCGATGATGACCTCGGCGTCGTAGGTCGCGCCGTCATCCGTGGCCAGGGTCTGCCAGTAGGCGACGGCCGCGTCCCAGTCGGCCCCGCGGGGCGCGTGGGCGCGACCCTGCAGGTAGTCGTAGGTGACCTGGTCGGGAGCGACCATGCCGGCGCGGGCGCCGGCCTCGATCGACATATTGCAGATGGTCATGCGGCCCTCCATGGAGAGGGCGCGAATGGCCTCACCACGGTATTCGAGCACGTAGCCGGCTCCCCCGCCGGTTCCGATCTTGGCGATCACAGCGAGGATGATGTCCTTCGCGGTAACCCCGGTACGCAACCTGCCGTTGACCGTGATGGCCATCGTCTTGAACGGGTTCAGCGGCAGCGTCTGGGTGGCCATGACGTGCTCGACCTCGCTCGTTCCGATGCCCAGCGCCATGGCGCCGAATGCGCCGTGAGTTGACGTGTGAGAATCGCCGCAGACCACGGTGATGCCGGGCTGGGTGAGCCCCAGCTGCGGGCCGACGACGTGCACGATGCCCTGCTCGATGTCACCGAGTGAGTGCAGGCGCACCCCGAACTCGGCGCAGTTGCGACGCAGGGTCTCGATCTGGGTGCGGCTGGTCGGGTCGGCGATGGGCCGGTCGATGGCGAGCGTTGGCGTGTTGTGGTCTTCGGTCGCGATCGTCAGATCGGGGCGACGCAGGGCTCGATTGGCGAGGCGCAGGCCATCGAAAGCCTGAGGGCTGGTCACCTCGTGCAGCAGGTGCAAGTCGATGTAGATCAGGTCGGGCGTGCCATCCTGACCCTTGGTGACAAGGTGCCGGTCCCATACCTTCTCGGCGATCGTGCGCAGGCCGGTGCGGGAGCTAACTTGCGAAGCGGGTATCACGTTGGTCATTTTGAGCGTCTTCCTCACGAATCGATGGCAGCCACGCCGAACTCCGCGACGAGTGAGGCCTCAGGACAGGGACTCGTCGCGGCACAGAAGAAGTCGACTCAGCACCACGGGTTCAGGCTAACACCTCGCCCAGCAACCCGGCTCGCGCGCAGCCCGTCGAACGCGTCAGTCGAACGTCGACTCCAGGTAGACGACGCTCACGTTGTCGCGCCCGCCATGGTCGATGGCTTCATCGACGAGAACGTCAGCGACGCTGCGTCCGGCTGCATCCGAGCCGATGTCCATGGCGAGTATGCGCGCGATCGCCGCGTCGTCGAGTTCTTTGGTCAGCCCGTCCGAGCAGATCAGGAAAGAGTGCACTCCCAGGGCCGGCAATAGCCAGACGTCGGCATCGACGAACTCGTCGGCGCCGATCGCCCGCGTGATGACATTGCGTTCGGGGTGATTCTCGGCTTCTTCGGTCGAAATCAGGCCAGCGTCGACCATCTCCTGCACGGCGGAATGGTCAATCGACAGCTGGGTCAGTACGCCTTCAGCCCAGGTGTAGACACGGGAATCGCCGACGTTGAAGGCCATCCAGTGGTAGCCGATATCGTCGCCGGCATCGACGAAGGCGATGCCGGCGAGGGTCGTACCCGACACGGCGGTGCCGTAGTCATCGGCGGCGCTGAGATCGCGCACCGCATCGTTCGAGGAGTGGATGGCATCGAGAATACGTTCCGGAGTCGACGGCAGGTCGCGCGCAATGTGCTCGTCGAACACCCGCAGCACGGTCTGACTGGCGACGTCTCCCTGGGCGTGGCCCCCCATGCCGTCGGCAACGAGAAAGACCGGAGACTGCGCCAGGACGCTGTCTTCATTGATCTTGCGCACGCTGCCGACCTCGGACCGCGCGCTGAACGAGAGCCGGGCGGTGGCGGTGGAGACTTCAATGGTGCTCTGCTGATTCAGAGTCATGACCATCCCCCGTTCGCCGACGCGCGGCCCCCATCAATCATTCGTGAACGTTAGCCGAAATCTCCTCGGCCAGCGTGTGTCCACGCTTCTTGGCATCATGGCGCGCCTTGATCAGGCTCGCGATGGTGGCCACGGCCATGCTTCCGATGATCACGCCGAGCGAGGTCCAGGTGCCAATTTCCGGAGCCCATTCAACAGGGTTACCACCGTTGATGAACGCGACCTCATTTTCATGCAGTGCGTGCAACACGAGCTTGACACCGATGAAGCCGAGAATGACGGCGATACCGTACTTGAGGTACTCGAGTCGTTCGAGCAGTCCGCCGAGCAGAAAGTACAGCTGGCGCAGGCCCATCAGGGCGAAGATGTTCGCCGTGAACACGATGAACGGGCTCGTCGTGATTCCGAAGATCGCCGGAATCGAGTCGAGGGCGAAGATGAGGTCGGTCGTGCCGATCGCGATGAACACGATCAACATCGGAGTGAAGACCTTCTTGCCGTCGATCCGGGTGCGCACCTTGGAGCCGTCGAATTCCGACGAGATGCGAATGCGACGACGGAGCAAACGGATGACACCGTTTTCCTTGTCTTCCGTTTCTTCCTCAGACGAGAACGCCTGCTTGACGGCGGTGTAGAACAGGAACGCGCCGAAGATATAGAAGATCCAGCTGTAGCTTTCGATCAGCTGGGCGCCGAGCAGAATGAAGATTCCGCGCAGCACGAGGGCGATGATGATGCCCACCATCAGCACTTCCTGCTGATACTTTCTGGGCACCGAGAACCGGGCCATGATGATGACGAAGACGAACAGGTTGTCGATGCTCAGGCTGTACTCGGTGAGCCAGCCAGCCAGGAACTGGCCGGCATGCTCGGCATCGCCGAGCAGGAGCATCAGCAAAGCGAAGATCAGGGCGAGCCCGACATAGAACGCCACCCAAAGGCTGGCTTCTCGCATGCTGGGTACGTGCGGACGCTTATAGACGATAAGCAGGTCGGCGACGAGGATGACGGTCAAGAGGACCAGGGATCCAATTTCGAACCAAAGAGGGAGTGCGAGTTCCACGGGGGCCTTTCAAGAAATTACGGGAGTCGGGTGTTGCAAAAACCCGAAAGTCTCTCCCGCACCGAGAACACCCGAACGGAGCCCATCGATGCCACCACGACCGGGGCCCCTACTGCGCGGCCCGTATTGACGATCGCGACATAGAACCCGATCGGGCCCAGAGGGATACTCCCCTTCGCTTGGAAAATCTTATCAGTGGAACGGCCCGCACGCGCACGCGGCCAGCTGCGAGTGGCTGCCGGGGCCGGTCGCCACGACGCAGGCGAGCATCGATGTCGTACCTCGCCGCGGCCTATAGTTGGAGGCTATGACTATGGACCGGCTTCGATGACGGCCGCAGACACCCCGCGCGAATACATCGGCTGGTCCCAGGACGGTCACGCTGCCTCCGCTCTTTGGCAATCGGCCAATGGTGCGTCGGCTCCCAAGCGCGTCGTGCCCGTCGACGACACCATCACAGCGGATGCCGCCTACCGGCTGGCCTCGCAGGGTGTCGGGATGCTCTGGAACGGGGACTTCCAGAACGCCCGCCAGATTCTGACGGCCCTGGAGCACCGCACGCGGCCGCGCCCGGATCGCATCGAGCGCACGACTGCCGAGCTGTTCTACCGCTATCGCCAGAATCGCTCGCACCGGGCGCGGATTCTCGGCCTGCTGCTCGTTCCATTGGATGACGGCAACGTCATCGGGTTGCGCCGGGCTCCCAACGTGGTCGCGGCCACGGTTGATGCCTATGGAAGCATCACCGAGGCATCCGTTGTGTCGCTGCACGAGGTGCTCGGCACGATCGGCGCACACCAGTGGCGCACCAAGGGCATTCCCGTCGCCGCGCTGAACGCCAAGGTGTATCCGCACTACGGCACGTTTTTTCCGGTGCGCAGCGAATACGTCGACCTCGTGGCCAGCGCTCCGCTGGGCACGCCACGGGTCGCCTTCGACATCGGCACCGGTACCGGGGTGCTTGCGGCGGTGCTCGCCACCCGGGGCGTGCCCCGGGTGGTCGCGACTGATATTGAACCGCGCGCCGTCGCATCCGCTCGGGAAACGGTCTCGCGGCTGAAGCTCGATGATCGGGTTGAGGTGCGGCTGGCCGACCTGTTTCCCGACGGGCGCGCCGATCTGATCGTCTGCAACCCGCCGTGGATTCCGGCGACCGCACACTCACTGCTCGACGCGGCCGTCTACGACCCCGGCTCGCGCATGCTCAAAGGATTTCTGGCCGGTGTGCTCGACCATCTGCAACCCGGTGGTGAAGCCTGGCTCGTGCTCTCGGATTTCGCCGAACTGGTCGGGCTCCGCTCCCGTGACGACCTCATGAACGTGATCGATACCGCCGGCCTCCGGGTGCTTGGTGCGCTCGAAGCACCCGCCGGGCACTCCCGCGCAAGCGACACGAACGACCCGCTGCACGCGGTGCGGAGAAACGAAGTCACCTCGCTCTGGCGTCTCACGGCCAGCGAACCAGCCCGCTGACTCGCGAAACTTTACCGGCCTGGCGGGGCCACGAAGCGCGCTGCAAACCGGCTGACATTCGGGTGTTGCCGGGCGGTCTCGGCGGGTACTCTGTCGGCGATGGTGTGTTCTGGGGCGTCATCCTCGGCTTGCTCCAGGCGATCGTCTGGCCGTCTACGTCGTCTGCCACGTGTTAGTCCTGCTCGGCGTTTGAGCCGACGATCTGAGAATTGGAGATTCTGCCATGGAGAACGTGCACAAGCCCGCCGCTACCGCGGCCAGCAGCGAACCGTCAACGGGCTTCTCGAAGGAGGAACGGGCTGCCATCAAGGAGCGCGCCGCCGAACTGCGGGCAGAGAAGCGCCGCAGCCGGGCAACGAACAAGGAGGCGGAGGACACGAGCGCGGTACTCGCTGCGATTGCCCAGATGCCCGATGCGGATCGCGTTCTCGCCGAGCGCCTTCACGCCGTGATCATGGCGACCGTACCGGGCCTGTCACCCAAGCTCTGGTACGGGATGCCCGCGTATGCCAGAGACGGCAACATCGTCTGCTTCTTTCAGGGCGCACAGAAGTTCAAGACGCGGTACGCCACGCTCGGCTTCAACGATGAGGCGAACCTCGACGACGGAACGATCTGGCCGACAGCCTTCGCCCTGACGGGGCTGAGCGAAGCCGACGAAGTAACGATCGCAGCCCTCCTGACGCGGGCTGTGAGCTGATCACCGCCCACTTCAGAACAGCGGCCAGGGCACGGCGGACTGGTCACGGCGCGGAGCGGGAAAGCGGCGCTCGGCCAATAACCGGTCGCAGCGCGCCGCGAGCTGCGCGGCCTCGAGGTCGCTGACGAACCCAGTGAGCGTCTCGCCGAGCTCGCCCGCCAGCTGCGAGCGCACCCGTTCGATCCCGGCCAGCTCGTCGCCGGTGAGATCTTCACCGAGCCAGCCCCACAAAACCGTACGCAGCTTGTCGTCAACGTGAAACGTGAGTCCGTGGTCGACGCCGTGACGGTGTCCGTTCGTCATGGCGAGAATGTGGTCACCCTTGCGATCGGCATTGTTCACGACGATATCGAAGACTGCCATCCGTCGCAGGGCAACAGAATCCTCGTGGATGAGGCTGACCGCACGGTCCTGCTCGTCCTGACCATCCAAAACGTGACGCCAGCCCGTATCCGGGACTGCATCGGTCAACACGAGGTCGACGGCGGTCTGTTCGGGATCAGGTTCCTGCCAGAGCTGCACCATGCCGACGCCTAAGGGACCATCGCGCAACCAGGTGCGCGGTACGACGTTCCAGCCGAGTGCCTCCGAGACCAGGTAGGCCGCGGCTTCGCGGTGGGCCAGGTCACCGTCGGGAAAGTCCCACAATGGACGCTCGCCCGCGATGGGCTTGTAGACGACCGCGATATCGCCGATGCTGCCGAGGAAGGTCGCATTCGAGGCCGTCCGGATGCGTCCGGTGAGCTCGAGACCCGCGTTGACCAGATCCGCATTGCCCCGCTCGGCCTCCGGCACCATCAGTTATCGCCGGGAAGGGTGCAGACGTGCCCTGCTGCGTCGACAGGTGTACCACAGAGAACGCAAATGGGTCGGCCGGCGCCCACCACTTCGCGGGTACGTGTCGCGAAGGCCTGGGCGGTGCCAACGGGGAGGCGTACCAGCAGCATTTCCGCTGGCTGCGCATCGGGGGCGCTGTCCTCGTCCGCGTCCTCGTCGTCGTCCGGCGTGAGCGGATACGCCTCGATCACGACCTGCGCGGTGCGCGGGTCCCAACCCAGGCTCATCGTGCCGGTGCGAAATTGCTCCTCGACCGGCTGTTCCAGTGGGTCGTTGTCGACGAGTTCGATGGGCGTGGTGGCTGGCACGCTGAAGGGGTTGCCGTCGTGCGTCATCAGCTGCTCCAACAGCTCGGTGAGCTTCTCGGCGAGCAGCGCAGATTGCTGTTTCTCCAGGGCGATACTGACAATTTGGGCTCCGGTGCGCACCTGCAGGTAGAACGTGCGTGATCCGGGCAGCCCGACCGTGCCGATGACGACGCGATCGGGCCAGGCAAATTCGTAGACGATTGTGGGCATATGAATATTTTAGGAGCGCAATCTCTGTGGCGCCTCAGGACCGGCCCCGCCGCCGACCGGCGCGTCGGCTCCGGGACTACTCGCGCGTAGCCAGGACAGGTCGCCGGAGTCGGTGTTGGTGGCGATGACATTGGGACGATTGGGCCCGTAGCGCACGATCGACACCGAGGCCGGACCGACAGAAATGCGCTGGAACAGGTCGAGGTGCATGCCGAGCGCATCGGCCAGGATCGACTTGATGATGTCACCGTGGCTGACCGCCACCCACACGGCATCGGGTCCATATTCCGACTCGAACTCCGCATCGCGGCGTCGAATGGCGGCGACCGAGCGGGCCTGCATGGTGGCCATCGACTCGCCACCGGGAAAAACGGCAGCTGAGGGTTGCGTTTGCACGACCGACCACAGTTTTTCGTGAGCGAGGTCATGAAGAGTGCGACCCTGCCAGAGTCCGTAATCACACTCCGTGATCCCCTCCTCCACCGTGGTCACCAGTGCGCCAGGCTGACGTTCAAGAATCTGGTCCGACGTCTGTCGGCATCGTTCCAGCGGACTGGAGACCACACCGACCAGCGGAACGGGGGCAAGTCGCTCCCCCGTGCGGGCGGCCTGGTCACGCCCGAACTGGTCGAGCCTGACCCCGAGGGTACGACCGGCTAACACTCCATCGGCATTGGCTGTGGTGCGACCGTGTCGCACGAGAATGACTGTGGCCATGGTTACGAGCCTATACACGGCGGACCACACCCCGCGACGGCCTAAAAACAAGAAAACCCGGCGCCTTCGCAGAAGAAGGCAACCGGGCAATTGTGACCCCAGCGGGATTCGAACCCGCGTTACCGCCGTGAGAGGGCGATGTCCTAGGCCGCTAAACGATGGGGCCGTTTTGCAACTTACCGAGTATGCCACACGCACGAGGGCACATCCAAACCGAGCGCACGCGGCGCGTCGCCGCGGGTGGGCGTCACCCCGTTCGTACGTGCAGGAACGACGTCCAGAAAGCGGATGCCGTTGCGCCACGACGCGAATCGGGGTTAGCTCGGGGAATGAAACTGACCAAGCTCGAACACGCCGCCCTGATCCTGGAACTGTCTGGCAAGAAGCTCTACATCGACCCCGGTTCGTTCACCAGCGCGCTCAGCGACACGGCGAATGCCGTTGCCGTGGTCATCACCCACGAACACGCCGACCACTGGACCCCCGATCAGCTCGGCCGCATCGTAGAAACGAACTCCGACCTGCGTATTTTCGCGCCGGCCGGCGTCGCTCGGGCCATTGCCGCCGTCAACGCCGATCTCGATGTCACGACGGTGCAGGCCGGCGATACCGTCCTGGTCGCTCCATTCACGCTGCGTTTCTTCGGAGCCACGCACGCGGTCATCCACGAATCGATCCCGGTCATCGACAACGTGGGGGTGTTAGTCAATGACGAGTTGTACTACGCCGGGGACGCTTTCACGATTCCCGAGGGGGTCGAGGTCGGCACGCTCGCCGTACCGGCCGCAGCGCCCTGGATGAAACTCAGTGAGGCGATGGACTACGTTCTGGCCGTGAAGCCCAAGCGCAGCTTCACTACCCACGAGATGTTGCTCTCCCGCGCCGGAAAAGACTTGTCGAACGCGCGAATTCAAGGCGTCACGAAACAGGGCGGCGGCGAGTTCTTTCCGCTGGAACCGGGTGAAAGCCTCGACTTGTAGACCCACCCGACTGCCGCATCCGCTCGAAAACGACCCGCCCTCAGTCAACTTGCGGCGACTGCAATTTAGAGTGCAGTTACTGCACATATGGCCCATGTGGGTCGCACAGAACCGAGGGAAGCACGATGGACTCCGAGTGGGTAATTGATGCGCAGGGCCTGGAGAAATCCTACGGGTCGGGTGCGAGCCGTTTCGACGCTCTGAAAGGCGTCTCCGTTCAGATCGCACCCGGCGAGACCGTGGCCATCGTTGGAAAGAGCGGGTCAGGCAAATCGACCCTCATGCACCTGCTCGCGCTGCTCGACGAGCCCGACCGAGGAACGCTCGAGGTTGCCGGCAGGGAGGCCAAGTCGCTCGCCAAGCGCGCGGTCAACGAGCTGCGCAACAAGGAGTTCGGCTTCGTTTTTCAGCAGTTCTTTCTGACCCCCAACGTGAGTGTGCTCGAGAATGTCATTCTGCCGCTCAAGATCGCCGGCGTTGACGGCAAGGAGCGCCGCCGCCGCGGCATGGAAGTTCTCGAACAGCTCGAACTGGCCGACAAGGCCAGCAGCAAGGCCACGACCCTCTCGGGCGGTCAGAAGCAGCGCGTCGTGATCGGTCGCGCCCTGGTCAATGCGCCACGGGTGATCTTCGCCGACGAACCGACCGGAAACCTCGACACCGCCACCGGCGCCGTGGTGGAAGACATTCTGTTCGAGCTCAATCGCAACCAGGGCATCACGCTCGTCATCGTCACCCACGACGAGGAACTCGCTGCCCGCTGTGATCGCCAGATCTACATTCGCGACGGACTCGTCGTGTCGCACGCTGCCCAGACACACAACCCCGGTGCCCACGCACTTGTCATCGGCGGAGGTACAGCGTGAGAACCAAAGACCTCGTCGCCACCGCGATCTCCAATACCTTTCGCAGCAAGCTCCGCACGACCCTGACCGTTTTGGCCATCTTCGTCGGCGCCTTCACGCTCACACTCACCAATGCCGTCGGCGCGGGAGTCAGTCAGTATGTCGACGCCCAGGTGGGCTCCCTGGGCTCCCCCGACGTGTTCATCATCACGCAGGCGAGCGACGCAACCACTGCCGGAGACGGCCCGGTCCAGTACGACGCGAGCAGTTCGGCATCCGTCTCCAGCCAGCAGGGGCCTCCCGGCACCACGACCAAGGCGCTCACGGCCGCCGACCTCACGACGATTGGCGATACCGCCGGCATCGTCTCGGTCGATCCGATCCGATCGGTGCTGCCCGATTACATCGAATACGACTCCGGATCGCAGTACGAGTTCAGCATCAATGCCACCTCGGCAGTCACCACCGCCGACCTCACGGCGGGCGCGCAGCTCGATGGCGGCGCCACCGCGGCGCAGCTCGTGCTGCCCGACACCTTTGTGAAGCCGCTCGGGTTCGCGTCGGCGGACGACGCGGTGGGGGCATCCGTTTCGATCGGCATCACCGATATTCTCGGCGAGAAGCACACCGTGAATGCCACCATCGTCGGCGTCTCACTCGAGAGCCTGCTCGCTTCGGGCGCGGGGGCCAACGACGCACTGATCGCCGAGTTGGCCGATGCGCAGTCCGGCGGTATCGAGACCGCGGTCACGAGCTACGGTGTGGCTGTCGCTCACTTCGACACCGCGCTGTCAGCGGATGCCGTCACCGCGCTCAAGACGGATCTCGCGGCCGAGGGTTACACCGCGAGCACCATTGCGGACCAGCTGGGGGCCGTGCAGACGGTGATCAACGGCATCGTCGGCGTGCTCAACGCCTTCGCCGTGATTGCCCTGATCGCCGCGGCGTTCGGCATCATCAACACCCTGCTGATGAGCGTGCAGGAACGTACCAGGGAGATCGGTCTGATGAAGGCCATGGGCATGAGCGGCGGCAAGGTGTACACCCTGTTCAGCCTCGAGGCCATCGTCATCGGGTTCCTCGGCAGTGCCATCGGGGCCGGTGTGGCCATCGGTCTCGGCTCGGCCCTGAGTGCCGTGCTGTCACAGGGACTGCTCTCGGGGTTGCCCGGGTTGAACATTCTGCTGTTCGAGCCGGCATCCGTGGCCTTCGTCATCGGTCTGGTCATGCTGATCGCTTTTCTCTCCGGCACGCTGCCAGCCCAGCGGGCGGCCAAGCAAAACCCGATCGAGTCGCTGCGGTACGAGTAGCGCGGTGCCGCCCACCGACACCGAAGACGACGCGGTCCTGGCATCGGCCCTGAACGAGTCCCTCGATCGAACGGTCGCGCTGTTCATTCCTGGCCTGTAGACACTGGCCTGTAGCTCCTGGCGCAGAATTCCGCGGTTTTCCGCGGTGGTCAGGCCTTCCACGCTATGCGCCAGTAGGAAGGCGCAGGCTCCGATACCGGTCGCTTTGCGGGGTTTCCGGCTCGTTTTTGGTTCCGGCATGGAGACCCGCACGCAGGCCGACAGCCTCAGGTCAATGCCTCCAGCAAGGTCTTCCAATGCTGCAAGTCATGGCTTTCACAAGACCACAATTTATACCGCTAGGGGTATATGGTGGCATTGCGGATCAGTGAACGGAAGGAAGTAACTCAGATGATGTGGGGTAACGGAAGTATGGGATGGTCCTGGGGGTTCGGACTGCTGGCCCTGGCAGGCGTCGCCGTGCTCATTTATGTCATTGTTCGGTTACTGTCGAACAAGTCCGGGAGCGATGACACGCGATCCGCTCCCAGGCAAGCTGGTGCCGTCAGTGCCAGGCAGATTCTCGAGGAGCGATTCGCTCGGGGAGAGCTCACTGCGGAGCAGTTCCGTGATCAGTTGCGGGTGCTCGAGGAGGGCCGGTAGTGCCCGATCTCAGTCGCCGGAGCGCCCTGATCCTCGGCGGACTGGGGATTGCAGGCACAGCTGTGGGTGGAACGGGTTTCTTCGTCAATCAACGGATCCCGTCGACTACGTCACCGGCATCTCCGTTCGGAAGCGACCTCATGGAGCCCCCGGAGCTCCGAAGCGTCAGCGGCACTCTTACCGTTGATCTCGAGGCTTCCCCCCAACAGGTGACCATCGCTGGCCGTGACGTGCGTGCGCTGAGTTACAACGGGGGCGTGCCCGGCCCCACCCTGCGCGTTCGAGCGGGAGACACCCTCAGGGTGCGCCTTCGCAATGGGCTGGCAGACCCGAGCAACCTGCACGTGCATGGCCTCCACGTGTCGCCCGAGAATAACGGCGACAACATGTTTGTCACCGTCGCAGCCGGCGACTCCTTTGATTACCAGTACGACCTGCCCGCCAATCATCCGCCGGGCGTGTACTGGTATCACCCGCACCACCACGGTTTCGTGGCCGATCAGGTATTCGGCGGGCTCTACGGCGCCATCATCGTCGAAGACGCCGACCCCATCCCCGCCAGCCGGGAACGCGTCCTCGTCATCTCCGACATCACCCTCGATTCCACGGGAACTATTCCGGCGGCCACAGCGATGGAGAAAATGTCCGGACGCGAGGGAGACCTGGTCCTCGTCAACGGACAGCTCACCTCCGGCATGACTGCCCGTCCTGGCGAACGGGAACGATGGCGCATCATCAATGCCTGCGTGTCCCGCTACCTGCGACTGCGCCTCGACGGGCAGCAGATGTCCCTTCTTGGAATCGACTCCGGACGTTTCGAAGCCGCGCACGAAGTCGATGAGGTCGTGCTGGCTCCTGGCAACCGGGCCGACCTTTTCGTCACCGGCACAGCCGGCACCTCCGTACTGCGCGCCCACGCCTATGATCGAGGCCATTCCGGCAGGATGATGATGGGAGGCGCAGGCTCCGCTGGAGCCGACGACATCGCGCTGGCCACATTCACCGTGGCCGGTGACGCCGTCGCCACAGTCGCCGCCATACCCGGCCAGCCCGTTCCACGTGACCTACGCGCGGCTACCGTAACCGCCCGACGCGAGTTGATCTTCGCGATGGGAATGGGCGGGGACACAGGCAACGGCATGGGTGGAAACATGGACGGCGGCATGGGCGGAGGAATGAGTGGGGGCATGATGTCAGCCACGATCAACGGCCAGGTATTCGATGCCACCCGGATCGACACGACCGTGCAATTCGACAGCGTGGAGGACTGGATGCTGACAAATACCAGCCCGCTCGATCACCCCATGCACCTGCACGTGTGGCCGATGCAGATCATTGAACAGTCAGGCCAGCCCGTCGAATCCATTATGTGGCAGGACGTCGTGAACATTCCGGCACGCAGCACCGTGCGCGTGCGTATCGCGTTTGACGACTTCAGCGGACGCAGCCTGTATCACTGCCACATCCTTGACCACGAAGACAGCGGAATGGCGGGAGTCATCACCGCGAACTGACCCACCGCAACCATCAATTCAAGAAAATGGATCGGGAGAAACGAATGAACTACGCACACACCATCACTGTCTCGCTGCCCTACGAAGAAGCCGTCTCCAGAGTGCGGGAAGAACTCGCCAACCAGGGATTCGGCGTTCTGACCGAAATCGACGTCCACGCGACCTTCGAAACGAAACTCGGCATGGAAAGCGCACACACACTGGGCGACTACCTGATCCTGGGCGCCTGCAACCCGGCCCTCGCCGAACAAGCACTCACCGCAGATCCTGACATGGGATTGCTGCTTCCGTGCAACGTCGTCATCCGACGCAGTCCATCAGCGAATACCACCACGGTGCAAGCCATCAACCCACAAACCATGGTCCAGTTGAGCACTTCTCCAGGGATACAGAACGTTGCCGATCAAGCCGATGGACGTCTTCTCGCCGCGCTAGCCGCTCTCCAAGGAGAAAACAGAAGCGAGTAATGTGCGCTCTGGTCCGCTGAAGCACGGTGCGGGCTTTGTCGCTGAATCTGTGCAACGCAGCGCGTCGCGGCGCTCTTTTCTGACGCGAAAGCCGCGCCTATACCAGACCTCGGAACGAGGATGTCCCCACCCCCGGCCATTGTCATGCGTTAGCGTCCGAGTAACCGGGACCAGAATGATCCGGTCGATTTTTCGTTCACGTGCCCGGCGCATTGTTGGTTGCGTGGCACGCCGCGCATTACCTAATCGATGTACTGGCCGCAGCCAGCCCAGCCCACGGCGAGCGATGTTCTCGCTCAGCTGGCGCCGCACGCATGATCCTGGCCGCGCTGGTTCTCGAAGTGATCGTCGGTGTGCTTCTCGGCGTGGTCAGTGGGGGGCGGGTCATTCCTGGCCGTTCCGGCATTGGTTTACGGTGTCAAAGTACCCCCGAGGAGGCGATACCGACCTCGCTGATTGGACCGGATGCGACATGCATGTCGACGACGTTTTGGCCGACATCCCAACGAGTCAGCAGTGCATCTGCACACCCGCTTGAACTTCTCACCGCTCGCGGGCGGCGCGAGGTTTTCAGCTAGCTCCGCATGGATCGCGTCGATCTCGAACCCCGCGAACGCAACGCCCGACTGCGGTTAGCCGCCGTACAGCACGTTGTCACTGTGGTCAGCGGTACTTTTCGTGAGTTCATCGGGGATTGTCTTCTGGCCTCGCGTTCACGCAGAGGCTGCCAACGGTGGTGAGGGCGTCTCCGGGGGCCTGTGTAGCGGTGCGGTCTGGGAAGTAGGCGTCGTCGTGGCTGGCGCGGTATGGAACGCCAGCGCGTCCGACTCCGACGTCGGTTCTCTCGCCGCGGAACACCAAGCGGCTTACACGGCTACCGGCCCGAGCAGGCCCGAGCAGGCGCCGGAATAGAGGCGTTCTATCGAAGGATGAGATCCAGGACCGTACAGCGCTGTGCGCGCTCGCACGGCGCCTGGACCTCAACCTTGGCCAGACGCTTCTGTCTAGTGCAGAACTCCGCAGGCGACCGGGTCGGTCGCCTCAGCGGGGAGGGTGGGGTCGAGCTCGCTCGCACCCTGGGGATCGCTGAAGTTGTACGTTCCGTTGCCGTCGTAGTCGTTTCCGTGGATCACTACGACGCCTTCGCCACCGCGAATGGCCTTGGCGATCTGCGCGGCAGTGCCGAGCCCTCCGGCTCCCGGGTAGCCAGTTCCGGCCACGTCCGTGAATCGGATGTTGGTGCGAAGGTAGCTATAGGTGCCGTTTTTCGAGACGGGGAACCGGGACACGTCCAGGAAACTGGCCGGCGTGGTGTCTCCGCTGGTGTTCAAGGACACAACAACGGGGCCGTAGGCCGGAACACCCTCAGCGGTGTTCAGTCGTCCGTCGCCGTTACTGTCCAACGCCAGCGTAGGGCACTCATTCATGGCCTGTTGGCCGTAGTGGATGTGCTGGGCGTGGGGAGCATTGGGCGTCAAACCCTTCGCGCGGATTCCGATCGCCCGGATTGTCTCGCCGCGAACGACGGCGATGACCTTACCCGACGCTCCTGAGTCGTTAAGCTCCGTGAGGTGGGCGGTCAGCACCACGTTACCGCGCACCGATTTCGGGACATGCGCTGACGCTGGCGCAGCGCCCAGCGACAAGGCGATTAGCGCGGCTGCACTCGCGCCGAGCACCAGCTTGATGTTCTTCTTCACGATTCACTCCTATGTGTCCTCGCCCATCGGGACGATCCCGACGATCAATGCGACAGCGGTGATACGTGGCCCTCAGCCAAATGCATTGGCATTTTTCGCACGCACGCACGCTTGCGGCGAAGAGTATCCGCAAATCGAGCTTTCTGACAGTGGTGGTTGCCAAGACTTCGGCTGATCAAATCAAATTCCGCTGCCGAAATCGCTGGGATGGACGTCGCAATGCGCAGCCGCACGATATAAGCAGCACCCCGGATATCCTCGAGCGCAACCCGGTTCGTGGGCACGCGCGCAATGGACTCCTGCATAGCGAGATGCATCCTCAAGCGCGCAGCGCACCTTCGGCCGTCCCTCACGAAAGCCGGCCCCAGCGACGTTGGGTATCGAATCGGCCGATCGCGCAACACCGAGGTCTTGGCGAGCGGCGAGGACTCGATCCTGGTCATCGGCCCGGTCGTGACCACCTCGACGCGCCCCAATAACCTCACGACCACGCTGCGAGCCCGTCACCAGCTTGAACCCGTCGCGGTGTTCGATCCGCAACAGCTGGCGGCCGGCGTGCCCGTTGGGCTGCGGTGGTCAACGATTCGCGGTTGCGAAGACCCGCTCACGGGCATGATCCCCGCAGCGGGGCTCGCCACCGGAACCGGTCTGGCAGCCGGCGGTCTTTACGGCCGAGGATTCTGGGAAGCCAAAACCCGCACAGCCCTGCAATCGTGTGCTGCACGCCGCAGCGCTCGACCACTGCCCGCCCGCCGAACTGTTTCGGTGGACTCTCGGCCCGGCCGCCGCCCATGACGCGGTCTCCATCCTGCTGAGCACTCCCGCCGCGGCCACCGGTTGGGGCGACGCGTTCCGGGCCATGCTCGAAGCCGACCCATGCACACGCGATTCAATCTGGCAAGGTGTCTCCCTGTCGTTGGGTGCCTTGGCTGACCCGCGAGTGCTGGACCCCGTATCACCGCCGGAAGGCGAGGAGTTCGACCCTGCGGGTTCTTGCGCAGCAATGGCACTCTTTACCTGCTCGCAATTGGCGCGGGGTCGAACAACTCGGCCGCACTCGTGTCGGCGTTTGTCGAGGACCTCATGGAGACCGCGCGCCGCATCGCGGCTCGAAGCGCGGGTGCACGACTCGACCCGCCGCTGCTCGCCCTCGACGAGTTCGGCAACCTGGCGCCACTCCCCTTGCTTCCCACGCTCATGGCGGAAGGCGGCGGCACCGGCATTACGACCATGCCGGTGCTGCAGTCCCTCGCGGAAGCACGCACGAAGTGGAGCGACAACGCGGCCGGAACCATCTGGGACTCCTCGATCGTCAAGATCGTGATCGGCGGAGCCGATCCAACTCAAGCGACCTGCACGACCTCTCCACCCTCATCGGCGACCGCGACGAATCCACCGACTCGACCACGATCGGTGATCGCGGCTCACGGTCATCGCAGCGCTCCATCCGTTGCGCACGTCGTCCTGCCCAATATCAGCCGCTTCCGCACCACGAGCGCGCGGCCGGGCCACCTCAGCCGGTTGGTTGTTCATGGGTACGGTCGCAGGTCGAGGTGGATGCGAGTCCACACGCTTATATCGGGCATGCGAACAAACTCCGGATACGGACCGACACCCGCAGCTCGTCGGTCACGCCCGATCCATCGCTGGACACACCCCAACCAATCACTTCCGCCCAAAACCGGCCAAGGGCTGAGTCATCCCGAGCCTTAAATTCACTTGAACTAATCGAAGCACCATGGTGCGCGGGCCTACTCGTGGAAATCACCGGACACGCCGGTCCCGTCGGCGTGACTCAGTTAGACCCCAGTCCAGCGAGTCAAGCCGGAACACCGATCAAGAGACAGGCTCTGTCACCGTCGCGCCGACATTGGATATGTGGGCAGCATAAGGAAGACCAACGGTGGACTTGGAGGCCCACAACATTTCTCGTACGGAAGACGCCCGATGACCGACTCGTTCTGGGCGCTGACGCGACGGCACGCGGTGTCGCCGATGGCTCAGCCTCCGAGTAGCCCTCCGATTTCAAGACTCCTTCCGAGCTCAACCTGGCAGCTACGCTTTGCCGGCAATGGAGCTTCGCTGGGCTTCGTCCTACGAGACACCGAGCTCTCGGGTGTTCCTTAGATTCCGCACCCGTTTAGGGGCGGGAGGCTTTCGCCTGTGGCCGATAGAGTGCAGGAGCTGTCACACCGCGTCGACTCGTACATCATTGCTCCAAGTTCAGTGGGGATGCCATGAAGAAGATCTTGGGTGCAATACTCGTTTGCATCGTTGTCATCGCACTGTCGGCGTTCTCTATCGTCAGATCCCTCGAGGACCGGGTCACCGACGAGTTCGTGGCGCAGATGTCGAGGCTGGCAATCCCCGGGGACTGGGAGCCGCTGGACGACATCGTCCGCCGCGAACAATTTCTGTGCATGAGCACGAACCCGTGTCCGAGTATCGCCCGGCGCTGGCAATCAGACACGGCGGTGACCGTCCAAGATGTAGAACAGATTGGTGCTCCGGCGGACGTCATCTTCTCCGTGGAGGGGACGTGTCAGCGGCCAGCCACGGCAACCGGGCCCACGACCTTGTGCATCGGGTACGCAACCGAGAACGGCTACGCGAACCAGCTAACGGTGAGCAGCGAGCTGGTTGGTCTCCAGGTGGCGTTGAGCGTGCGCCCGTCCTGAACGCGGGCACCTAGCCGAAAAAACTCCTCGCCCACGCGCCTTGTGCTGGCGCGAAGTGGGGGTACGTGCGCGGGGCGCCCTACATGTAGCTTGACACCGATTCATCGCGGCAATGAGCCGCGTCGCTTTTCCACCTGTCCGAAGTATCCTGCTACAGCTACTACACGGGGGTAATTCTGTAAGCCGAAGCTTTTCCTGGCCCTAGGCGCGGTGACGGCGCTCTTGGCGCCCCTCGGCAGCATGCCGGCGGCCTACGCTGTCGATCCGTTGACAATCTTCTGGAGGAAGCCAACGCGGCGAGGGACAGCGAAACACACGGTCACCGTAAACGGTGACACCGTCGGCATGATCGGGGACCATGGTCATGTCGAGAACTGACTACAACCGGAGAGCGATGCTTGATACTTACGGGCCAAGAGACGGGGGCGACCGATGCACGATGTGACCGTCAACGGAAATGCACATGTGGGCGTCATCGATGATCACGCCCACATGGAGAATGTCACGCCTCGCCGACCGGCCGCTTGGCTAATGGTGGCCGGTTCGTCGCCGCCCTTGGCGTCGGCCTTCAAGCCTCGTAGAGATATTGAGGACAAGATCACTGGCACCTTGCGACCGGTTCTCTGCGGGGGTGGGGGTATGGGAAAGTCCCAATTGGCCGTCAGCGCCTACACGTCCAGCTCAGCGGACGTGCGAGTGTGGGTATCCGGAGAATCGCGTGTCTCGGTGATCATCGGGTACGCCGCCACCGTGTAGCTCGACCTTGCCGACGCAGACAGCGGTCCGGAAAACCTAGCTCGACGGTTCCTAAGTTTCCTGGCGGGTACTGACCGACCGTGGCTGGTGGTCATCGATGATCTCACCGAACCCGCAGACCTTGACGACCTGTGGCTAGTCGGCGTCGGCCGGGTCGTGGTCACCCTGAATGGTACGAAGTTCGTTGCTGGCGACGGCCAACAGCATTACATGGACCTCGTTGTTCCTGGTTCCAGTGTTTCTTGCCAGGCCGGCGCAATCACGGTCGGAGCGAAGATCACAACGGACTCCAGAAGTACACTCAGACTGATTACTCCCGGCGCCCGCTCAATCAATGGCCCAAAGGCCATAAACGCAAGTGGACACGTCGGCTGCGTCAAAGCCTCTGGCATGGTCACGGTCCACAATGAATGACGTCGACAAAGGACATGTCAGCCGACACAGTCTGCACCTCCTCTGGGCGGTGCCTCTGGCATTAGCACCCGGTTATGTTGCGGCTTCACTGGCGCGATTCGAGCGCTGCGGGATCGATCAGTGCCTTGGTGACCCCGGAGGATTCGCATCACCAAGCGCGTCAAACGGAGTCACGGCGGCAATCGTTGCGGGGGTATGCATGTTCGCGGCTCTGGCGCTCACCCCGTGGTTTCGCACGTTCTGGCTTAGGCTCAATTTCAGCCTCATCCTCTCGGTCCTCGTAGCTGCCTTTTGCATCTGGAGAATTCTCTTCACGAGATGACCCAATGAGCCCCACTGGGGATCTGCCTGTGGATTATCAATCCACTCGAAAATCCATGCAACCGAGGTATGGGCCCTGGAACCGCTTTGCAGGAGCGCAAATCAAGGCACAAGAAACGTCATGGTGACGGTACCGAGGATCAGCAGGGCGTGCAGGATCGGGCGGTTGCGCAGTGTGCTTTTTGACATTTTGCACCGACGGGGAATCGCAGTGGTGTAGGTCATCACCTGTCCTCTCGGGTGGCGCCACGGCTGATCAGCGTCATGGCCAGCAGGAAGGCGAACAGGAATAAGCGGCGAGGTGGCCGGCGGTTTCGAAGTGCCTGCCGGCGACTTGGGTGAAGAGCCGGGCTGCGGTCCTGACGCCGACTCCGGGCATGCTCGTCTGGGCAAGGGGAAGAAGTGCGCCTCCACCAGCTTCTCGACCTCGACGGCGAAATCAGACCGCTGCCGGCGAAGGGCGGCGAGCTGTCCAGCCAAGCGCTGCAGGACCGTCGCAGCGGCAAGGGTGCCGACGACCACGACGGTCTGTTCACCGAGTGCGTGAGTGCTTTCCTCCGCGAGGCGGCGGCCCATCCGTGAGGCCAGCTTCAGCAGCCGAGTGGCCATCCGAGTGGTGCCGACAGCTTTCATCGATGCCGGTGACGGGTGATGCTGGAGCGGATCCAGCATGGCCGGGTGGTCTAGGTGCGGGCCCACGACGCGCGCCAACGCTGGATGGATCTGGGTCAGCAGCCCACGAATCCGGTTGCTAGTCGCGGTCATCGGACCGACGATGTCATCGTCAAAACCAAGCAACTTCGACAACTCTGCGACCGATTCATCGGCGAGCTGGATCGACCGCAACGCATGCTCGGAGGAAGTGATCCAACAGGCCGCTACCCAATCAGCCGCACTCCCCCCGCACCGAGGCACAATGATTACGCGGGCAGTCGTCTCGTCGGACTCATGGGTCTAGTACGACAGGCTGCCCGCCTTCGCACGGGTGAGGATCTGCTAAAGCCACAGCTCGACGGCGTCAGCGATCGTGCTCGACGGCGCAAGCGCTCCGGTGCCACCGGTAGTCAGTGCCATCGCCTGCCGACTGACATCGGCGCGCGCCCTCTCCTCGGTGTCGTCCACGGCAGAGAGGCGATGCACGGCGCTACTGTCGTGACGCATGGATGCGCGAGCACGATACCGGCCGCTCGGAGGGACATCGACGACGATGTTGCCCAGTTCACCAGCGAGAATCTGCGTCCTAACCATGCCGATGCTCCTGAACCTAGGTGAGCACATCCTGCAGGTCGTACCGCACGTGCCGGCCGAGCTTCGGATACGGCGGCCCTGCCTGCATCACACACCAGTCCTCCAGCGTGCGCTCGGGCAGACGGAGCAGCTCGGAAAGCCCGCACTGGGTGAGAAACGTGGGAGTGATTTGCGTCGCTGCGTCCATACCCAACAGGTGCGCGAACGACGTCATAAGCAGCCCGCCTGTGCCGTGACAGGCCCGTGTCGGCCCGGGCAGCAGAAGCCACCAGCAGCCCCGAAGAGGGTTTTTGTTGTAATTTCCGGTAATCGGCCCTGTTTTGGGCCTGAAGAAAAGGATGGGCGATCAGTGATTTCGCCGCGGAATCCTGCGCCTGTTAGTGCTGGGGTACCTGGACTCAATCAAGAATGGATGATAGTCGTCTTGGTCTTGTCGCGAACCCGCAAAAGGGGCGGAATTCCACGGTCGTCATGCTCTTTAGTGTATGCATTGTACGGAGATCTACAGGCGGATTCTGGTCGCATTCCGGGGTTCTGGGCGCGTTTCTGGTCACATTAGGATGTGGCGGGGTGTCGATATCGGTAAGCCCGCAATGGTCCATGGGACAAGCTTCGGCGCGTTCCGTGAGCGCATCGGTGCAGTGTTCTGACGCCATTCGGGCGAGTGGACTACGCCAATATTCACGGGGCAATTTGAATATTCCGCTAGGAACGACCCGTCAACTAGGCTCGGAACGGTTCCAGTGGCTTACTGTCACTCATTTGGTCGAATCTTGCCCAGTTTCTGCAGCCCGATTTGGTATCGCACAGCTTGGTAAAAAGTTATGAAGGTCAAGGTCAAGGTCAAGGTCAAGGTCAACGCATCGCCCTTGTGGATACTCCTCTCCGCGCCTAACTAGCCCGTTCTCACACGCTTGGATTACGGCGTGAGTATGCCTGCGAGTCTTCTGGGCGACGGACAAAACTGGTTCTCCAGCAAGGAGCGAAAGCCGAGAGGTGTGTTCGCGCATGTGTCCTTGTAGGACTGTCCGGCGCCTGACGCTACCGCAACTGCGGACGGGACTGAGAGCAGGATCGCCAGCACGCCCCACATGAGACCGCGGCGGGTGTAAATCGCGTCAAACACAATGTTGGTCGGCACGAACGGTCGCACTGCAAAGTGGATGCGGGCGGTGACGCCCAAGATGATGCCAAACACGTGCGCGCTTGCACATTGCGTGCTGTGCCCCCCGTTCGATGGTTGGCTCGTTCGACTAATATCAAGCGCTACTCGCGAGAAACCCCCAAAGATATTCCGGGATTTAAGGTTTCCTCACCACAAGGTTTTGAAGTGAGCGGATCGGTTGATCAGGTGAGTACGCATCAACCCAGACAATTTGCACCTTAACAAACTCACTGGGCGCGTTGAATCGGTCATTTGACACGAACATCTACGTCCATTAGTGTTCAGACCACCTGATTACCTGTTCTCACCGGAGACGCAGCGCTGCGGTGTTTGGATTCAGAACCACGCGATGGAGCGAAGGGTGCCCTCGATGAAGAAGTTCCTGAACGACCCGGCGCATGCCGTGACGGATTACCTCGTAGGTTTGGCCGCAGCGCATCCGACGATCGTGAAATTTGATGCCGCCCACCGCATCATTGTGCGCGCAGCGGATCCCCGGACCGGCAAGGTCGGGCTGATTGCGGGGGGAGGTTCTGGTTGCGAGCCGCTCCATACCGGTTTCGTGGGTCACGGCATGCTCGACGCTGCCTGCCCCGGCGAAATTTTCACCTCCCCGGTTCCGAAACAGATCGTGGCCGCGACACGAGCAGCGGACCAAGGCTCTGGAGTACTACATGTGATCAAGAATTTTAGCGGCGAGGTGATGAACTTCGGTATGGCCACCGAACTGCTTGCTTTCGAAGGAATTGCGATTGACTCCGTGCTTATTGACGACGACGTCTCCATTCCGGACATGCCAGGTACGGCCGGAAGACGAGGGCTAGGAGCTACCGTGCTGGTTGAAAAGATCGCGGGGGCTGCGGCCGAGCGCGGCGATGACCTGGCATCCGTAACGTGTATTGCTCGCCGAGTGAATGCCCGCACGCGCACATTCGGGGTTGGTTTAAGCTCGTGCACGCCGCCGCTTCGCGGAAAGCCGATATATGACTTGCCCGATGACGAGATCGAAATCGGCATCGGTATTAGCGGTGAACCCGGTCGGGAACGCGTGGCTATGAGAAATGTCCAAGAAATCGCCAGAACCATGATTGCTGAAGTCCTGGCCGATCTGCGGCCAACTCCGGGCGCTGCGCTGCTCGTTATGGTCAATGGGATGGGCGCGACCCCGCTTAGCGAGCTATACGTGCTCTACGGAGAGTGTGATCAAGCGCTCCGCTCGGCAGGGCTGAACCCGGTGCGCAGCCTTGTGGGGAACTATGTCACCTCCCTCGACCAAGCCGGGGCAGCCCTGACCATTCTCGAACTTGACGACGAAATGACAGTTTTGTGGGATGCACCGGTGCGTACTTCCTCGATTACGTGGGGAGCGTTAGCATGAATGGTCGCGTAGATACCGCACAATTAGCCGCCTGGATGTGCGAATGTTCCCGTCTGATCGACGTGCACATCGACACGTTGAATGATTTGGATGCGACGGGTGGGGATGCCGACCACGGCTCCAACTTGGAACGCGGCTTCACGGCCGCGACTGCGTCAGGCTTCAGCGAAAAAATGACATCACCGCGCGAACTTCTCAAACATGTGGGTTCGACGATCGTCGACATCGTAGGTGGTTCTAGCGGCGCTGTTTATGGCACCTTCTTCTTGCGCATGGCGCTAGCAAGCGGGGAACTCAAGTGGGTGGACGGCGCTACTTTCGCCCAGATGCTTCGAGCTGGGGGCCAAGGAATCATCGATCGCGGTGGAGCGCAGGTCGGTGATAAAACTCTCTATGACTCGTTAGCGCCGGCTATCGCTGCCCTAGATAATGCTTTAGTCGCGGGCGAAACTTTGGCCAGCGCCCTGCAAATGGCGGCCGAAGCCGCCGAGGCCGGGCGGGACAGCACCGTGGCTTTGGCTGCTCGCAAGGGACGGGCGAGCTATCTTGGTGACCGAACTATCGGCTACGCCGATGCAGGCGCCACGTCAATGGCCCTGGTGCTTCGAGCAGCCGCGACCACTCTAATCTGACTCGTGCGCACACCGAACATGAGCTCCCCCGCTTCTCACAAGGTTGAAGTGGCGCTCGAAGCCGCATCCGACATTGCCGAAAGTCCCTGGTGGGATACCGAGCGGGCGCAACTGCTCTGGGTAGATATTCCCAGAGGAGAGATCCATTATTTTGATCCGGTTTCCGGCAGTGACGACAGCATGAGCGTGGGCCAGCCGGTCGGGGCAGTGGTAGGTCGGCGGTTTGGCGGTGTTGTTTGTGCGGTGCGAGACGGGATTGGCTTTGCCAATCTCGAGACGGGGGCGTTCGAGCTGGCTCTTCCCATCGAATTGGATCGCCCAACTAACCGCATGAACGACGGCGCTTGTGACCCCGCGGGCCGGCTCTGGGTCGGCACGATGGACACTAATTTGCGCCCTGGGGCTGGAAGCCTTTACCGTGTATCGGCCGATCTGGTCTCATCGAAGATAATTTCACCGGTGTCGATCTCGAACGGCCTGGACTGGAGTCCTAACGGTCAAACCATGTACTACATTGACTCCCTGACTCGACAAATTGTCGCGTGGGACTTCGAACCCAGTACCGGATCGTTGAGCAACAGTCGAACTCTTGTGCAAACCCCCGATGAAGTGGCCACTCCTGACGGAATGGCCGTCGACACGCAGGGCTGCTTGTGGGTTGCGATGTGGGACGGTGGCAGCGTACGTCGGTATAGTCCCACAGGTGAGCTGTTGACGGTGATTGATCTGCCCGTCTCGCGGGTCACCAGTGTTGCTTTCGGCGGTGCGCGCCTAGATCAACTCTTCATCACGTCGGCCCGTGCAGGGCTAACGCCGAATCAACTCGAACGCGAACCACTCGCCGGGTCGATCTTTGTAGTCGATCCGCAGGTAACCGGCCTGGCCCCACACCGCTTTGCTGGCTAAGGCTAGCGGATCACGGGTTCCGTCGCGCCGAGGAGGCCGAGTTCGCTTCGAAAAGGCATTCCCTCCCAATCGCCGGCTACCGTGCACGCGAAGGCGCCAACGGACACGGCCGTTACCAGACGGACCGCTACTGGTGAGCCACGCTGAAGCTCGGATAAGTAGCCCGCAACAAATCCGTCGCCCGCGCCCACGGTATCTTCAACGGTGACGGTGACGGCGGCCTGTTCGTAACTGACCTCGTTGACGCTTGCGAAGCATCCGTGCTCGCCAAGTTTAATGATGACCTGTTTTGGACCTAGATCACCGAGCCGTCGAGCGGTCTCAGCCACACTTCCGGTAACGCCTACGGCGATGGCTGCTTCGGACTCGCCTGCAAAGACGACATCTGCGAGCCCGATCAGGTCGAGGTATGTGTGACGAGCCTCTGCAGCACCCCACAGTTTCGAACGGTAGTTGAGGTCGAATGAAACGAGGACTCCGGCTTCGCGGGCAATACGCATGGCGTGGCGGGTAGCCTGCGCGGCGGACTCCGACAGAGCGGGGGTTATGCCGGTGACATGCAGCAGGCCCGCTCCACGAATTAGGTCCTCCGGGATGTCTGCGGGCTCAAGTCGAGAACCGGCACTTCCCGCTCGGTAGTACCACACTCTGGTGGCCGAGGCCATCCGGCGTTCCTTGATCATTAGACCCGTGGGGGCGTCATCGTCGACTATAACGACCGTGTTCACGCCTTCAGCGGCCAGCTCCCGCCTAATAAGATCCCCGAGACTATCGCGCCCCACCCGACCGAGCCAGGTGACGGGGGTGCCGAGGCGGCTTAGTGCAATTGCAACGTTGCTTTCCGCGCCGCCCATCCCCAATTGAACGTGGCGGCTGAGAGCGAGCATTCCGGGCACCGGGTCTCGAAAGAGTCCCATGGTTTCGCCAAACGTCACGACACCTCCGAGGTGATCGCCGTTTGACGGGACGCCTTCAATCATGAAGAGCTCCGGTGGCTGGCAATAAGTTGCACGGCGCGATCGGCTCTTTTCTTCATTTCGTTCAGACTGCCGCCCGTGAAGGCATCCCCAATGAGTGGCCCCCCCACCGAGACCGCCAGCGCCCCCGCGCGAAGCCAAGGCAGCACATCATCCAGATTTACCCCACCGGAAGGAATGATCTGAATATCAGGAAAGGGACCGCGCAGTTGCCCAACATAGTCAACGCCTACGGTTGACGCCGGAAATATCTTCACCGCCGTGGCGCCAGCCGTCCAGCCCTGGTGTAGTTCTGTGGGCGTAAGACCGCCAGGATAAACCGGTACGCCTCGGTCGCACGCTAGATGCACTAAGTCGACGTTCATTGTGGGAGTCACCAAAAAGTCGGCTCCCGCCTCCAAAGCGAGTTCTGCCTGATTCAGGTTAGTAATAGTGCCTACGCCGAGGTCCACAGTGGCAGGGATGAGCTGGCGAAGTTCTGGGAAAAGTTCGACAGTTCCCGGTGTGCTCAAGGTCAACTCGATGGACCGAATGCCCGCGGCAGCGAGAACACGAACGACCGGGGCATAGTTGCGTGAATGTGGTGCCCGCAGGACGGCAATAAGTGGGAATTCGAGAAGAGCGGAGGAAGGAAAGGTACGTGAGGTGCTGGCCCGAAGTGCCATGGTGTGGATTATTCCTTTGCTATTGGTAACAGAACGACGCTTCGGACCGGCCAAATCAGCTCAATGCCAAGAACTAGTACGTTTTGGAGGGCTGCAGGGCATTATTGATGTACGCCTGAGCTGCCGCTACGTTCTTCTTGGTTACGACCCGGGTGGGGACATTGATGAATTTGCCGACCGATTCACCCAGTACAACGTTCTGAAAAATCGTGTCGATGAAGGTGCGCCCCTGATCTACGGATCCCACGTCGATGGTGGCTGTCAGTTTGCCGGCGGCGATGGAGTCCATGCCCGAAATCAGGCCGTCGGCGCCGACAATAACGATGCCTTCTTTGCCGTCCCACGACTTCAACCCGGCTGCGTCCACGGCCTGCAGCGCTCCGAGGGCCATATCTTCGTTTTCACCGTAGATGGCGTTCACGTCACGGAACCGGGTGAGCAGGTCCTGAGCAGCGTTCAGGCCTTTCTCCCGAACATAGCCACCGTCGGCGGTGCCGAGAACTTTCATGCCGGGGTTTTCTTCCATAGCCTTGGCAAATCCAATCAGGCGAGCTTTGGTCCAATCGGATCCCGACGGGCCCATGATTTGAATGACCGTTCCCTTGCCGCCGAGCGTGTCCGCGATAAATTTGCCGGCCAGATAGCCCGACTGCCAGCGATTGTCATAGCCGATGTTGGAGACAGTGCTGATCTGCTCTGGCGCATAGATCTCCACGGGCTGGTTGAACTGAAAAACGGCCGTACCACTAGCCGAAGCTTCCTGGTAGACGTCCTGCATCGTGGCGAAGTTTGCTCCGGTGCACACCAGGACCGCGTCGAACTTGCGGGTGGTCCAACCGCGTACGGTGCTGATCTGCTGCTCGACAGCATCAAAGTTCCCGGTGGGTGAGGAGCGTTCCCACTTCCACTTCACACCGTAGGCCGCTTCTAGCTCTGCCATCCTGCCGAAGGCTGCGCTTTCCATCTGCTTGAAGAACTCCGACAGAATCGGAGGGGTCCAGCCAATTTGAAGCTCACGACCAGCGACGAGCTTCTTGATTTCGGCGTCGTAAGACGAGCCGCCTATGCTGCCGGCCGCGACGCCACCACCAGTGGCGCCGGATCCGGTTGAGGCCACCGTCGTGCATGCCGAGAGAAGACCCGTCGTGGCGATAACCCCAGCCCCCAGTCCCATCGAGGTGAGCAGGCTACGGCGTGATACTCCGCTTTTCTTGGGCTCGGAAATGTTTTCTGAAGCAGACACTTTTTCTACCTTTCGCTTTGTGTAGTGAGTTTCAGCTCGTCGGAGTCGACGGTCTGGGTGTACCGGCAAGGTCAGGCGTGTGCCAGCCTCATCGTGAGCCGTACCGAGCGAGCTCTGATGAGCGAACTCATTCGGTCGAAGAGAACGGCCAGGAGCAAAACCCCTCCGGTCACAATTTGCTGCCAGCTCGAACTCACCCCAGCGATGTTGATGGCGTTCGCAGTAAGGCTGAGCACCAGGGCCCCGATTACGGCCCCGAAGGCGGTTCCCCGGCCGCCACCGAGTGCGGCACCCCCGATGATTGCGGCCGCGATGGCGGCAACTTCGTAACCGAGACCCATAGTGGGGGCGACAGTGGTGTTACGCCCGGCCATGATCATGCCGGCCACCCCGGCCATCAGCCCGCTGATCATGTAGGCGATCACCTTTACTCTGGCAACGGGGACGCCCGAGAGCACGGCGGCGTGAGGGTTGCTGCCGAGCCCATAGGCGTGCCGTCCGTAACTCGTGTACTTCAATACAACGGCGACAATGACAACGGCGACAATTGCGATCAGGATGGGCACGGTGATGAAACCAAACGGTTGCGCGAGGCCGCTGATGACGTAGTATTCTGGCAGCATGTAGCCGATGATCGGTATACCCCCGGTCCACAAGAACAGCGCTCCGCGAGCTACACCGAGCATTGCCAGAGTGGCGATAAAATCGGGCAGTCCCAGCCGGGTGATCATGAGTCCGTTGACCAAGCCGAGAAACGCTCCTGCTGCCATCGTGGCCACAAGGCCGAGAATCAGCGGCGCACCGCCAGTAATCAAGTAGGCCCCGACCCCAGCGCTTAATCCCATGACCGAGCCGACCGAGAGATCGATGCCCCCGGTGATCAGTACCACGGTCATGCCGATTGCCAACAACAAGACGAACACCATCTGGTTGGAGACGTTGCTTGCATTGATAGCGGTGAAGAAATTGGGGAAGGCCACCGACATGACGACGATGAGGATGACCAGCAGAAAGATGGCACCAGAACTTGGGTTCGCCATGAGTCGGGTGAACCGCGGGCTCGGGGCGGAAGTGGGCTTCATATCGTGTTCCTCACGGACGAACGGGTACCGGATGTTGATGGAACTGCGGGAGAAACGGAGCTCAAGTCATCCGTCTCAGCCGGAACGTCACGTTTTCGGGTGGCTGCAGCCAACTGTTTGATGACCCATTTCTGTACCGCGCGGTCGAAGGCCACGGCGATGACGATGCTGGCGCCAGTAACGATGCTGAACCACAGCGGATCAACCCCGATCAGTTGCAGTCCCTGGGCCATGGTGGCCAAAAACAGCGCACCGATAACGGCTCGCCAGACGCTCCCGCGGCCACCCGCAAGCGACACGCCTCCCAAAACCGCGGCCGCAATGGCGCTCAATTCATACCCCTGGCCGAGGCCCGGCTGCACCGAGTTCAAGTGTGAAGCCAAGAGCACGCCGGCAAGTCCGGCGATCGTGCCCGAGAGCAAATAAACGCTGAAGGTGAGCCGACGTACCGACACACCGGCTAAGAAGGCGGCCCGAGGATTCGTGCCGACGGCGAAGACCCTGCGGCCGAACGTGGTGAAGAGCAGCACCCACTCGAGTACGGCCACGATGATCAGCGTGATCACCACACCGCTCGGGATGCCCAAAATGCTCCCCTTAGTGAGCCAGGCGAACGCGGGCGAAGCCACACCGGTCAGCTGCGTGCTGTTAGTGAGCACCTGCAGGGCACCGGCTCCGATGCTGAGCGTCGCCAGCGTCACGATGAAGGCGTTGATCTCCATCACTGCGATGACGAAGCCGTTGATGATTCCAAAAATCATTCCTGTTCCAACACCCACCAGTACCGCGAGCGGCAGGGGCCCGTCGTTCATCAGGACCAGCATTGTAGTTGCGGCGCTCAGCCCCGTGGCCGCGCCCACGGATAGGTCGAACCCACCCACGATGAGCACAAAGGTCATGCCCGCCGCGAGAATAATGATGAATATCGACTGGGTCAGCAGATTGGCGATGTTCTCTTGAGTCAGGAAGAACGGCGAGGTCATGGTGAAGAAGACCGTGGCGAGCACCAGCCCAGCGGCGACGGGTAACCCGTCGATCGCGACCACCTGAGTCAGTCGTTCCCGGACACTCATCGTGTTTCCTCGTCTGCTCGGTTCTTCTGCGCTGAATTTACAGCTGTTGAATCTGCTTCGGCCGCAGCGGGATTGGTTTGCTTCGCTGCCCGGGCCACCAAAGCCATGATGTTTTCCGCCAGTTCGTTATCGGATTCGACACCGGTATTTCTATGACTTCCGGCGAGTTCGCCCACCAGACGCCCTTCACGCATGACGACAATGCGATCACTAAGGCTCACGAGTTCCGGCAATTCGGAGGAGATCACAATTGCGGCGCCGCCCTGGTCAACGAACTCATAGATGAGGCGGTAGATGTCGGTTTTTGCGGCAACGTCGATCCCCTGGGTCGGCTCATCAAAGATCAGCAGCGACGGCTGGCTGAAAAGGCTGCGTGCGATGATCACTTTCTGCTGATTTCCACCGCTGAGAGTGCCGATTTTCTGCGTCACAGCGCTGCATCGAATGCCCAGCTCCGTGACGATGCGCCGGGCCGCGGTCCTTTCCTTGCGGTTGTTCAGCACGATGGCGCCAGTCGAGACCGTGTTCAAGCTAGAAATGGAGATGTTCTGCTCGATCGACATCGTGCCCAGGATGGACTGCGTTTTTCGCTCCTCCGGAACGAGGTAGATTCCGAGCTGGGTGGCCTGTTGGGGATTCTTGATCAAAACTTTGCGGCCTCGAACGAAGACCTCACCGCTGTCGGGGCGGTCCGCGCCGAGAATGATTCGGGCCAATTCGGTGCGGCCGGCGCCGGCGATGCCGGCAATGCCAAGAATCTCGCCCTGTCGCACCGTCAGCGAAATGTCCCGCAGCAGGGGCAGCCGAGTGACGTCACTCATCCGCAGCACCTCTGCCTGCTCGGTGCCTGAGGAGGTCACGCGCCCATCATGCACACTGGACAACTCCCCTAAATTGCGGGTGCGGCCAACCATAAGTCGCACCAGAGAGTCGGGGGTCTGGTCGGCCGGGGTCACGTGGGCCACCCAACGGCTGTCACGGAGAACAGTAATCACATCCGCAAGGCCGAATAATTCATCAAGGCGGTGAGTCACCCACAATATGGCCACACCACGCTCTCGCATGCGCAGCATGTGATCAAACAGCATCTGCCGTTCGTTGTCTTCCAAGCCGGACGTGGGCTCGTCCAAGATAACCACTCGAGCGTCGAAAGCAAGCGCTTTGAGGATCTGTACAACGTGCTGCTTGAGGGCTCCGAGGCTACCCGTCGGCAGCTCCAGGTCAGCTTTGCTCAGACCGAATTCGTCACTGAGAGCCTCAACACGGCGACGCATGGCCCGTTCATCTAGGAACGGACCGCGCTTGAGTTCGCGGCCGAAGAATACGTTCTCGATCACAGTCAGGTGAGGAGCCAAGGTCTGCTCTTGGTAGATGGTACTGATACCCAAGTCCTGGGCCTGCCGGGGGCTGGTGAAATTGCGCACTTGACCGTCGACGAGCATCTCTCCACTGTCGGGAGAGGTAATTCCGGACAACAGGCCAATTAGAGTCGACTTGCCGGCCCCATTTTCTCCAAGGAGGGCATGGATCTCTCCTGCGCGGAGGACCAGACTTACATCGTCAAGGGCAACGACCCCGGGGTACCGCTTACCCAGCCCGCGAGCTTCCACGATCGCCGGCAACGTGCCGAGCCTGGGCTCTGATGCCATCTTCATATCGGTGGAATACATTCATGCTCCTTTGCATGTAATGAGGACGAAGGTACCTAGGATGGCGACTTCACTAGAGCGGAGATCTGGTTAAGAGGTAATCAGGTGGTCTGAACTCTTTCAGCATAGTTCTGGGTTGTCAAGAAGTTTCTGGAGGGAGAGCCGATTTAAGAGTTGTAGGAGACGATTCTGCGCTGTCGGACCCGCTTCGGCCTCGTCAGTGCCACATTTCGCATCGGTAGGCTGCAGTGCGCGCTAGCAGATGATTTACGAGGCACTCTCAAGGTGCATCTGGATATCCTTTTGAACTTCAGTCAGGTGGTCGGTCACGGCGATTTCGGCGGCCGCGGAGTCTCCGGCCGCGACGGCCTCTACTATTTTTATGTGACCCGCATGAGCCGTTTCCCGGCGCCCAGGCAGTCGAATCACCCGGTGTGAATACATCACGAATAAGTGCTCGATGCTTTTGGACAGGTCAACGAGTAGCTGGTTGCCACTTGCGGCAGAAATTGCTTGGTGAAGTTCACCGTCCAGCTTGATGAATGCGTCGTCAGTGATGCCCGGAACTGCGGCCTTTTGAAGAATTCTGCGTAGGTTTGCTACCTGTTCTGCAGATATCCTTCTCGCCCCGATCGAAGCACCCTCCCGTTCGAGAGCTAAGCGCGCTTCGAAAAGATCGGGAACCGAGTAATCACCGGTCAAAATCATGTCCGAAGGCAGCAGCGTCGTTTTCTCATTGCTAACGACGAACACACCGATGCCGTGGTCGGTTCTGAGCAGACCACCGGCCTCCACCATACGGAGCGCTTCCCGCATAGAACTGCGTCCCACCCCGAAGTCCTCAGCGAGAATGCGTTCCGGGGGAAGCTTTGCTCCGACTCCGTATTCCCCTTCGAGAATGAGGCGTTCTAGTTGAAGTGCCACGGCGTCCGCTAACTTGACCCGGGGTACGCGTTCGATCAGCTTGTTGGCACACATGAAGTCTCCCTGCGGAATATGGCTATAAAGACAATAGAAGTTCTGGCATATTATTGGTCTGGAGGTATGAACACTAAGAGTCTACTGCAAATACTTTCAGGCCGACTGGGAACAGAGCCTAGACCAGCGCCGCAACGGTCGTGAGGGCAAATCGACCATAGGCATCAGTGGTCAATTCGATCCCCAAACCGGGAGCATCGCTCGCCTCGAGGAAGCCATCTCTCAGGATGGGCGGCGAAGCAAGCAGGCCATCCCAACCAGGTCCGCCGTAGGCGTCGTACTCGATCATGGGGGCGTTGTCACAAGATAAAATGAGGTGCAGCCCGGCTGCCAAGGCGATACCCGTTCCCGAGGAGCAGGCGATATGGGGAACGCACTTGATGTTCCACGAGCTGGCCATGTCGGCGACTCGCTTGGCCTCCGAGATTCCACCTACACTGGTGCAGTCAGGTTGGAGAATATCGAACGTTTTGCGTTTGAGCAGGTCGAGGTATTCAAACCGCGTCAATAGGGATTCTCCGCCGGCGAGATTGATGGAAACCCGGTCGGAGAGCCAGGTGTGGTCGTCCACGTATTGGGTGAGACTGCGAGACAGAATCGGCTCTTCCAACCACGCCACCTGAAGCTGTTCCAGCTCGCGGGCCAGCGTAAGAGCTTCTCGCCTATCAAAAGCCATGTTGGCGTCGACCATGATGTCAACGTCTGGCCCAACGGCCGCACGGACAGCGGCGACCATGTCGACACCGGCCTTGAGATCGGGACCGTGGCGAAGTTTCATGGCGGTAAAGCCCTGCTCGACGGCCTGAATGGCTTCCTCAACCACGAGCTGGGGAGCCTTCAGCGAGGGGGCAAAATAGGCACGCACCTTCGACTTGGCCGCTCCGAGCAAGCGGTATACCGGCTGACCACTCACCTTGCCGAGCAGGTCCCACAGGGCAATGTCGATGCCGCTCAGAGCGTAGGTTTCGATGCCACGTCGCCCCCACATGTGGGTCGCGTTTAGCATGTCCTGCCAAAGCGCCGCTATGTCCTGAGGGTCCCGACCGATAATCATCGGGCCGAGTTGAGTGTTGATTATAGGACCAACGGTAGAGAAGTACTCCGATGAGAATCCCGCTTCCCCGATTCCTTCGAAACCCTCGTCAGTGCGAATACGCACGACAATCCCGCCTTTGGAATTGACGGCCATCGCACCCCACCGCAGTGGTTCATCGAGTGCGACCCCCACGGGGAAGGCCGTGACCTCAGTGATCTTCATGATTTTCCCTTGTCTAGTTAGCAGCGGCTACCGGATTCCCGGTGGCCGCTGCATATTGCAGCTGGTTAGAGCGTGCCGCCCGCCTGACGGTAGGCCCGTAGCTGCGGAATTAGGTCTTCCCAATCGAAGTCACCCTGATAGAAATACTCGGCGGTGCTGTAGGTGCCGTCCATGGTGTCCTTGAGTGACTTAGGCCCCGGGAATCCGATGAATTTCCAGCCCATCTGATCCTTATTGCCGCCGTAGACCGGATCACAATAGAAACCTTGGCGCGTGTGTAGGCAGATGGCGCTGAAGAAGTCGAGCCCCTCGTCAAAGGAACCCTGCAGGAATGTCGTGACCGGCTCCTTCGTGCCGAGTGTCACGTGGCCGGGCTTCGGGGCTCCGGACAGGAGCTCCAGCACGCGGTCTGCCCCCTCGTCGCTGAGTTCGGCAAAGCGCTTACCCCCTTCTGCCTCCGCCAGGGCATCCAGCTGGGCCAGGCCATGTCGATAGACGTTTTGCATTTCGTTCATTCGTGCCCGCCAAGCATCTGCATATTTTCCTGTTATCTTCAGGAACCCACTGCCGTCGGCGGCTGCGTAGACGTAGTCGATGCCCGAGAGATAACGGTCAATAAAAACTACAACCTTGGCCTCGCGTGCGCCCGCGTCTTGGTCGGTCGGCATGATCCGCGCCGTCGCGGCTTCCACGGTGGCCCATTCGTGGGCGGTAAAGAAAAGACGGTCGGTGGAGTCCGGGTCGACCGGAGCCCCAACGATCTCCCAGTCTGATTTCAAAGTCACGAGTATGTTCCTTCCTAGTTCAACGCATACTGTTCGAGAGGACGAGACGTTCTTCGCGTCCCTTGGAATAAACCTCGGCAATGTACTCGCTGCAACGCCAGGCGTTGGCCATCATGGTCAGCGTCGGGTTCACGCCAGTGGCCGTTGGAAAGCCGGATCCATCCAGAACAAAAAGATTGTCCACTTCGTGGGCCTGCCCCCACTCGTTCAGCACGCTCTTGGCTGGGTCGGCACCCATACGGGCGGTGCCGTGCTGATGGCACGTGTTGCCAGTCATCTTGTCGAGGTAGACGGGAACGGTCTTGCGTGCTCCGGCCGCTTCCAGAATTTCGACGTTCTTGTCGACCTGCCATTTACCCATGGCGATGTCGTTGCGGTGCGGGCTGTGCGTGATGCGCGCAACCGGCAGGCCGAAGGCGTCCTTAACCGTCGGGTCGAGGTCCACACGGTTGGACTCCACCGGAAGGTCATGCAGGATTAGACCAATCTTCATCGCGTAGTTGTAGTAGTTGCGATCGGCATCCTTTAGCGCCTCGCCCCAGGTCGGACGGCCCGGAAAGACCCAGTTGATTGGATGGCAGGTTTGAGAGGCGGAGATGATGGAACCGCCGATGTGGCCACGGCTCTCGTCGGTCTCGTAGAACTCCAGCGAACCGCCGCTGATGTAGTTGCCGGCAAAGCCGTTGAGTGGCTCGTCAATGTCTTTGTCGAAGAGGCCTACCGCGAAGAGATATTCGTGGAAGGTAGCGTTCTTCCCCACTAGACCGCTGCCGTTGGCGAGGCCATCGGGAAACCGCGGGGACTTCGACATCAGCATAAGGCGGGCGGATTCGATGGCACCGAGAGTCAGAATGACAACGCGCGCGTCCTGCTCCACTTCGTTGCCGTCCGGATCGATGTATATGACGCCAGTGGCTTTGCCGTCTCGACCCAACTTCACCGACTGCACAAAGCACTCGGCGCGTACCTCCAGGTTCCCAGTTGCCACAGCTTCGGGAATGAAGGAGGTCAGGGTGTTGGAGCGGGCACCGCTCGGGTCACCGTACTGGTTCCAGAAACTGGTCTGATTGAACGGGTCGCGTCCATTGTGTTTGTTGGTCACCATGGCGTGAGGGATGGGGAAGGCGTTAATTCCCATTTTGTTGCAGGCATCGTAAAAGCGCTTGCCGTACTGAGTCGGTCGGAGAGGGGGGCTGGGGTACCCCTTGCTGCGGTGTGGTTCATATTTGTCAGCACCCGCGATGCCGGATACACCAAACGCCCACTCAACCTTGGTGAGGTAAGGCTCGAGGTGCTCATAACGAAAGGGCCAGTCCGCCAAGCTAGCGCCTTCGATGTCACCGTGAAGGGAACGCATCATGAAGTCAGACTCGCGAGGGCGCGGTACCCAGCCGGCCCAGTGGTTGGTGCCACCGCCGACCATCTGCGGGAGAGGCGAGAAGGGGAACCTCTCCGCGACTGCGTTTTCGTCGTAGCGCACCGTGCGTGGGAACATTTTCGGGTCCGGCCACATGTAGTCACGATTTACAAACTTCAGTTCGTCGCCGGAATAATGCTCCAGGGGGCGCAGCCATGGACCACGGTCGAAGCCCACCACCTTCAGGCCAGCCTCAGCCAGCACTTTAACAGCGGTACCGCCGTTAGCCCCAAGCCCCACGACAATCGCGTCGACGATCTCGGGCTTTTTCCGATTCAGCATGTTTGTTCTCCTCCTTGAGACGACGTTGGTGACTTCTTATTTGCTTTTGTTCAGGTCATCAGATGCGGATGTCGTCGTCCGCCGGATGATCCGACGATGAGTTGTCGGTGAAATGAACGAACCGGCAACTCATCTGGGCCGCGTGCTACCTAGTGAGTCTCGAGGTAGGAAACCAACGCCGCACCGAATGCGGGCAGATCTACCGGAGTGCGGGAGGTGATGACGTTGCCGTCTATGACAACTGATTCGTCAACCCAGACTCCCCCGGCGTTTTCCACATCATCTTTAATGGGCAGGTAGCCCGTTGCCTTTCGACCATTCTTGAGCACGCCAGCAGACGCCAAGATCCAACCGCCGTGGCAGATCGACGCAACAAGTTTGCCGGACTCGTGGGCATCACGAACGAGAGCGATCATCTCGGGGTGCAGCCTCATATTGTCGGGCGCGAAGCCACCCGGGACTACGACGGCGTCGAAATCTGCTGAGGTAACGTCCGCAGCGTCAACATCCACGTCCATCGGATAGTGCTCCTTGGAGTCGTAGCTCTTCTTGGTTCCACTACCGACGACGGTAACCTTCGCTCCGGCCTCTTCGAGGCGAAGCTTGGGGTACCAGCCTTCAAGGATCTGGTACTCATCCTCGATCAACAGAGCAACGTTTTTTCCGGAAAGTGTCATTACTGGTGTCCTTCTACATCTTGTCTTGTGGGGCGCGAGGGGTGAACGGCGAAGTGAATTATTTGGCGAGCATCTCGAGGAACTCGATACTGGTGCGCACATCGCCGTGGTTGGCCTGAATGTTGCGCAGTGCTTCCCAGTGCTGGCCGTAACCGAGCGGGTCGTCCTGGCCCGAGGGGATTGCTGCGGTGGTGTCTGCCAGCGCAATGATCTTGTAGTCCTGGTTTGCACCGTCGATAGCTGTAGCGATCTGGCAGTTGCCGGTGGAGAGACCGGCCACGACGAGGGTGTCAGCACCAGCGCGCCGCATGTACTCGTTTAGCGGCGTACCGAAGAACGAGGAGAAGCGGTGCTTACGCATAACGGGTTCATCCGACGCCGGAACCAGTTCGTCGACTAGTTCGTCACCGCCGTTGCCCCAAGCGCCCGGGAAGTTGTCCAGCTGGCCCTCTAAGCCCCACTTGACGTCGGCAAATCCGGCGTCTTTACCATCGCCGCGCAGCCCCCAGAGGGACCAGACAACGGGGATACCGATCTCCCGGCAAGCATTGAGCACATTGAGGACCGGCTGAACGGTGTCTTTACCCTCCGGCGCGCCGCCGACGCTTTCAATGTACATGGCCCCGCCGACCTCGGCGCAGGCCTTCTGCATGTCGAGCACGAGCAACATCGTTTTCTTCGGGTCGATCGTAGGCGACACCCAGGAGGACCGATTGATTACTTTGTCAATGTTTTCGTATGTGAAATCGAGCGAGGACAACATTGTCTCTTTTCTATTCAAGATGTTGCGAAGGTAGGTTATCTGATGGTCTGGTGGTCTGAACTATGACACACGATTCGTAACGCAGTCAAACTTTTTTTCAAAGATGCAAGTCGAAGTTCCCGGATGGAGCCATGAGACAGTCAGTGGACGCACCGAAATTGAACGGTGGTTGCTTCTACTTGGGCCAGGACGAGCGTCTGCGCATCGCGGATCTGAGGTTGGGTACACCCTGCCAATCTGCTCCGAGAACCTGGTCTCGACGAACGAAATAGCCCCTTCATGGGGTTCTAGAGCCCGCGCTGGCAAGCCAGTTGGACAGCATTTGAGCTACGCGTTTGGTTCGTGTCGACTGTGGTCAACCACCGAGCACCGCGTCTAGGAACTCGGCCGTCACCCGGTCGACCATGTCAGCCGTGCCTACGTGGCTGTTCCTGGTGATCTGCTCGTTCGCGTGACCGAGCAGTCGTGAGGCCAGCACAATCCCAGCCGCCCGCTCAATGAGCATCGCGGCCGCGCGGCGGTAGATGCGCGTCGTGTACTCTTCCCCGTCAATACCCATCTCGACCGGATGAGTGCGCTCAGGCTCCACGAATGCGCGGGCAGGCGCTCGTAGCAGCCAATCGGGAATCGCTGTAGATGCGGCCCATTCGCTGAAGGGGGACGTTGGAGCCGCAGGCGATGGATGCGCGTTCCTCCCGGGCTGTGATGATCTGGACGAGCAATTCGGCGACGTAGCGGGCATGGGTGTGGTGTTGCCGGGCAACGGCATCAGCCAGGGGCTCGGCGAACTCCTGGCTGCCGGGCAGGTCCAGGGCCTTGCAGTCGGCGGTGATCGCGGCGTGCGCGGCCGGTTCGGTGGTCCTGGCGGTGGTGGTGCTCATCAGGAACCTCCGAACGGAGTGAGGAGCTGCTCGGGGCGGGCCAGTGACGGGGCCTGACGTTCAGGCAGATGAATGGTCGGGGCGTGCCCCGTGACCGAGACGGGCGCCAACGAGGGAACGCTGGCGGTGGCGCAGGGTGCGTGAAACATTCATAGCGCGCAGGCCGCAGAGCGGAACGTGGCGCAATATCAAATCTCGACGTTTCCTGACCTACCGACTACCAGCGTTTCGTCAGGATCGCGGTCGGTGTTGCTCAGACAGCCGGACTAATCGCGACCGACCGACGCCCAATTAAGACCAGATTCGGGCGGCTCGGGCGTTGTTTTCCTGGCGCGCAGCCAGCGCTTCCTCCATGTTCACAGCGACGAATCGGGTCTTCGTGCCCGGCGCGCAACGCGCGACCAGATCCATATCCGCGGAGATGACCGTGGCGACCATAGCGTACCCGCCGCCGGAGACAGCGTCGCGGTGCAGGATGATGGGCTGGGTACCGCCGGGAATTTGAATGGAACCGACAGCGTATCCGGCGTCGACGATATTCGAAGGATCCTGCCCGGCTCCGAAGGGCTGCTCGCGGTCTTTCCACTCAACTCCGGGTCCGCTGTACCGTAGTCCCATCCGGTCAGCAACAGGAGTTAGCATCCATTCGCTGTTCAACAGGCTGTCCAATCCTTTGGCAGAAAGGTTGTGATCGTACAGCCCGAGCATGACGCGCACCTTCACATCCTTGGAAAAGACGGGACGATCATCAACGGCGATGGACGTGACCACTGGGAGGCCGTTATCTGAGCCGACACCAACCGGAACCACGTCTCCGGCAACGAGCGCACGCCCGTCGACTCCCCCGATGGCTCCGATGGGATAGGTCGAGCGCGAACCGAGAACCTCCGGAACATCGATTCCACCGTGCACGGCGATAAAGTACTTGGTGCCGCCCTGGATCACACCGAATTTCAGCTCGTCTCCAGCCAAAAGCTCGATCCGTTCGTATTGGGGTATGAGCTGGCCGTTGACGAACACATCGACCGGAGCCCCCGTTACCGCAATGACCGCGTTGGTTGTGGACACGAGTTTGGGACCGATATAGGTGCACTCCAGCACCGCATCAGACACCGTGTTACCGACTAGACGGTTGGCGAGAGTGGCCGAATACTGGTCCATCGACCCGCCCTGCGGAAGGCCAAATTTGTAGTAACCGATACGTCCCTGGTCTTGCGCTGTTGTGGACAAGCCGGGCTCGAGAACGTCAAATGCCATTGAGTGCCTCCAGAAGCGACAAGGTGTACTTATTGGGGTCGGCCAGGGCCGCACTCAAATCGAAATCAATGGGTGTTTGTCGGTACCGGAAGGTTCCGGCATCGACCTCTGTCTGGATGCGCCGATATTCTGCCTCGTCAATCGGCTTGAACTTCACAATGTCACCCGGCTTGAAGAAAATCATGAAGTCCGAGAAGTCGTCCAGTCGCTGGGCCGGATCGAAGATCGGGGCGGCCGCCACGCCGAACATCTGATACCCACCGGCACCGCGCACCGAGTAGATGCAGCTGAAGCAGCCTCCGTAGCCGACCGTCAGCGCCGGGGTATCCGTGCGGGGGCTGAGATATTTGGGAACCTGGAGTTGTTGCTCGCGCTCGACCAGCTGGTAGAGAAAGGGCAGACCGGCCACAAAGCCCACCATGGATACCAGCCACGGAGTTTCATGGTGCCGTTTGATGAATTCCTCGGCATCGGCCAGCCCATTCACCTCCGCGGCATAGTCCAGGTCGTTGCCTTCGGGCCGCTGATGGTAGCCCTCACGGAACCGGGCACCGGTTTCGTTCGTGTACGGGTCGTTGTACCAAACGGGGATCTCGATGATGCGCGTTCGGAGAACCTTGTCGGTGGCCGCTCGCACCTCCTGCTCCAGGGCGCGTACTGCTCGTTCGAGTTGTTGCCAGTCCAGGATGTCCGGGTCGAACCGCACCAGGAGTGACGCGTTGGCCGGGCAGATATCCACGATGCCCGCGAGTTGCTGCAATTCCAAGGCATTCGCGATGCTGTTGGAGATGAAGTTGGCTTCGAGTGACATGCCCTCAGTGATTTCGACAAAGAGAAATTCGTCGCCACCCCAGGTGTATCGGGCCATGGTCTGCTGCATCATGCGGCGTCTCCCAACGGGCTTAAGACGGTCTCGATGTATTTGGTGTGGTGGTTGACCTCGGCGAAGTCATCCAGGGCAACCAGTGCGCGGAGCAGCCCGATGGTGGTTTTGACACCGTCAATCTGCGCTTCGTCAAGGGCCCGTTGCGACCGGGCGATGGCCAGCTCCCGTGTCGGTGCCCAGACGATGATCTTGCCGAGCAACGAATCGTAAAACGGGGCCACGGTCTTGCCCGCGGTGAAACCGAAATCCGAACGTACGCCCGCGCCTCCGGGCAGGGTCATGGCCTTGATCAGGCCGGGGCTCGGCATGAAGTTGTTGTCGGGATCTTCTGCGTTGATGCGAAATTCCAGCGCGTGGCCGACGAAGTGAACGTCACTCTGCGTGATGTCGAGCTTCTGACCGGCGGCGATTCGCAACTGCTCACGCACCAGGTCCATTCCGGTGATGGCCTCGGTGATGGTGTGTTCTACCTGAATACGCGTGTTCATCTCAATGAACGCGACCTCATGGCTGGCCGGATCGTAAAGAAACTCGATGGTACCCACGCCGACATAGTTCGCCTTGCGCGCCAGCTCCACCGATGAGTCGCGCATCCGTTCCCGTACGGCGTCCGGCAGGCTGGGCGCTGGGGCTTCCTCCAGAATTTTCTGCTGCCGGCGCTGCATGGAGCAGTCTCGGTCCCCGAGGTGCACGTACGTCTCACCGTCTCCCAGAATCTGCACCTCAACGTGGCGGGCCTGCGTCACGAACTTCTCGAAGTACACATCGGAAGAGTTGAAGGCACCGAGCGCTTCCGCCTGCGCTATCTCCACCGTCGCGCGCAACTGTGCCGAGTCTTCCACCAGACGGATGCCGCGCCCCCCACCCCCTGCAGACGCCTTGACCACCAGGGGGTATCCGATGCGTGCCGCAATGGCTTCGAGATCATCGTCGTCCTGCAGTGCCGTTTCGGTACCGGGGAGAGTCGGAACACCAGCGTCGAGCGCCGCCCGTCGAGCACGGGACTTGTCTCCCATGAGTTCGATCGACTCCGGGGAGGGCCCCACCCAGATAAGACCGGCGGCAAGTACCTTGCGAGCGAACTCGGCATTCTCGGACAGGAAACCGTAACCGGGATGAACGGCATCCACGCCGCTGGCGAGGGCGGCCTTCAACACGGCATCGTGGTTGAGATAGCTGAGCCCCGCCGGGGCCGGCCCCACCACGATGACCTCATCGGCCAGGTCTGCGGCGAGAGAGGCTTTGTCGGCTTCGCTCACGACCGCGACGGTCACGAGCCCCATTTCGCGAGCGGTACGGATGATTCGAACGGCGATTTCGCCGCGATTGGCTACGAGGAGTTTTTTCATTGAGTCTTCCAGTGAGTCGAGTGAAACGTGATCGATGGCGGGGCGGCGCGGATCTCTGCAGACGACGTTCAGGAGGTGAGGGCGATCACGTCACCGGGGTTGACGACGCCGAAGTCGTCGACCTCAAATTTTTCGAGCACACCGTCGAATTCGGCGCGCACTTCGCTGAATTGCTTCATAATCTCCACGAGGCCGATGGTCTGCCCTGCCGAGACGGTATCGCCCTCGTTGATGTAGGGGTCTTTGCCCGGACCGGGCTTGCGATAGAAAATTCCGGGAAGCGGGGAGATGATCTGGTGGCTCATGGGTTCACTTTCATCGAGCGGTTGGGAGTGGAAACGCACGCGGAAGCCGCTCGGGGCACCCATCGGGCGTGGTGAATCATCGGCCGAGCGCCTCACGCACGGCACCGGCGACGGCTGGAGAGTTCGAGGTGTCGGAGTGCACGCACACGCTGCCGAAGGGGATCTGGAGTTCGGTACCGTCGTTGGCCAGCACCGTACCGTCCGCGAGTGCCCGGCGCACCCGGGTGGCAGCCTGAGCCGGGTCAGCGTTCTCCGGGCGACGGAGAATTATCAGGCCACCCTCAGCGTTGTAGTTCAAGTCCACGTAGAGTTCCGATACGAATTCCACGCCTTCGCGCTCGGTAACCGTCTCGTGCGCGGTGCCGGCAAGACCGAAAATCGGCACACCATACGACTTGGCAACCTTCGCTGCCGCCTGCATGAGCGACTCATCACGGGACAGCATTCCAAACAGGGAACCGTGCGGCTTGATGTGGTTGAGTGGCATGTCGTACTTGTGCAGAAAACCAACGAGTGCGCCCACCTGGTACCGAATGATCGATTCCACCTCGGAGGGCATCAACTTCATTTCGCGGCGACCGAACCCGACCAGGTCAGGCAGCCCCGGATGCGCTCCGACGAGCACCCCGTGCTGGCGGGCGAGCGCAACGGTGGTGTCCATTGCGTCGGGATCTCCGGAATGAAAGCCGCAGGCAACGTTCGCCACGTCGACCAGTTTCATAAGGGCTTCGTCATTTCCGAAACTGTGAATGCCGAGGGCTTCCCCCATATCGGAGTTCACGCTGATGTTCGACCTGCTGTTCACATCTACCATCCCCCCACGCTACGGTGCGCAGGCGGCACGGCCCAGTGGGCATCTGCACTAAGCTTGCGAAAAACTTTGTGCAAACTGCCGATTAGACTGGATTTTCAGATGCGCGTTGTCGACCTGATTCTGGAACGGTCCCTGCAGTTGTTGCTGCAAACGCCCTCGTCGGAGGCGCGTCTGGCGACCGAACTCAGCGGATGCGCTCCCACCGAACTGATGGATCCCACGCCGTTCCTTGATCCGCATGCGTTGCTACTCACCAGCGGTATCGGAATGAATTTCTCCGATGAGCGTACCTGGGACGCTTTCGTTGAGCGCCTCGCCGAGGTACCCGTCTGCGCCATAGTCTTCGCGACGGGGATGGCCCATCGCGTCCTTCCTCCCGGCTTGGTCGCCGCCTGCACTAGGCGGGATATCCCGCTGCTGGAAGTGCCTGCAGCGGTTCCCCCATTGCAGGTGAATCGCTTCATTGAGAGCGTTATGCACGCCGAACGGCTGGCCGTGGTCAACCAGGGCTGGACGCTTGCCGATGAATGCGCCCGGCTTGCCAACCAGGATGCCGAGGTGGTGACCCTGCTTGCCACCATCTTCAACACGATCCAGTCTCCCTTGGCCGTTTACGACGCCTATGGCACGGTGATTGCGCAATACCCGGCAATCGCGTCGTGGACGGAGGGAATCAGAACAAAGCCGGAGGTGGGAGTGTTGAATATTCCCCTGCCGATGGGACTCAATAATCCCTGCCGCTTGGCCATCCGAGACAAGGACAGCGACAGCCCACTCGCCTCCCTGCTGGGACCGGTCGCGTCCATCATTGCGCTGCAACTCAACCGATCGGTGATTGTTGATGCCAGCCGTCAGCACGAGATCAAGAATTTTGTGATCGCCTGCCAGTCGTGGGAGGAAGCGACGCATCTCGACGTGAGGCGGACCTTTCAGGACATCGGCCTGGATGCGAGTGCGGAGACGACCGTTCTGGTCGCGGATATGAGCGGCGAGTTCGCCTCGACATCCTGGCAATTGCGGGTTGCCCTGCACGACAAGTTTCAGACTGTTCGGGTTACCGAGTTCGGCGACCGTATGGTCGCGCTGGCGCAAAACCCTCGTGTTGACTTCGATATCGTCGTCGAGCGGCTGCTCCACATCCATGATCGGCAGCCACTAGTTCTGAAACGTCCCACGCTCAGCCTGTTTGAGCTTCGATTGTCGGTGGTGCACGCTCTCCAAATGGTGCAAAGGATCGATCGGCCCCAGCTTGCCCCGGACTTCGGACTCAGCGCCGTCGTCACGGCGACCGCCGGACGGGGGTCAAAGGAGTCAGCGCGCAAATTTCTCGCCCCGCTCTGGGAATATGACTCGAAGCGCACCGGCCCATTGGTGGAGACGCTGCGTGCGTACCTGCGCAATGACGCACAGCCGTCGAAGACCTGCAGCGCGCTGTTCATTCATCGCAACTCGCTCAATTATCGACTGCGCAAGATCGAATCGCTGTTGCGCTTGAACCTCAGCTCCGTGGAAGGTCAGGCCACTTGCCTGTTTGCTTTGCGTCTGGTCGACCTTGACGACAAATAGCAACGGGGGGAATGCCCGAAGGCACTCCCCCGCCGCAGCACCAAGGCAATCCTGTTACTTGGTACCGGCAAGCGCCGTGACCAGAGCCGTCTTACCCGCAGTGGTCTTCCACAGCCCACCGTAAACGGCGGAGGCGACGACAGCGGTGAGAATGGGGCCCCACGTCGCGCCCACACCGGCGAGGCCAGTTTCAGAAGCCTCGAGTCCCGGGATGGTGAAGGTGAGGAAGATGCCCACTAAGGCGCTGAAACCGTAAGCGAGAATGTAGACCGCCCCGCCGAAGCTCCACCGCTGGTGGAATTTGGTGTCCTCACGCTTTCCGAGTGCGGCGTAGTCCATGGTGAACATCATCATGATCCACACGCCCATGTCCGCAGCGAATGTGGCGAGCCACCCCGGGCCACCCATGACGACGGCGAGTCCGGATTAGGGCTGCTGGGTGAGCCAGGCGCTGGCCTTGCACGACCAGATTGAATACCAGACCCAGTAGGTGAGTCGTCAGACGAGTTTTTCAACTTCCACGAATTCGATGGCTCGCGACCCACGATTCTCGACGGTGTGTTCGGCTCCAGCCGGCCGGGTGTAGCTCTGGCCAGTACGAATTTCCGCGACGATCTCTGAGCCGTCGGAGTTGATCACGTGCATGGTTTCGTTGACGAGGGGCACGACCGCATACTCGAATTTATGAACGTGCATCGGAATGGCACCTCCCGGTTCAATCGTCCACTTGGTCACGCGAAAAATACCATTGTCGATCTGCGTCTCACCGGTGGCCATGAGTTCCACTTGCTCGTTGGACATAGTGACGATCTTACTCAGGGCGGGATGAGAGCGATTCGGTCTATGCGGCGGGAGCAGCGACATCCACTGGCATGGTGCTGGTGTCGCCGAGGTGCTTCCAGAATGGGTCCAAATGAGTTCGACGGCAGCGCCGATCACGAGGGAGGCGCCGAAGCCCTGCAGGTCGGCAGCGCGACCGAGAGCCGGCTGGATGAAGACCCCAACGAGACTGCCGAATAGCGAGTAGCCTACCCCTCGGTTTGCCGCGACCGTCACGGTGGCGTGGGTGCAGGCCGGCATCGCCACGAGTGACGGCCGCCTTTTCGACGATCGGGATCTCAACGGCCGAGAGCACGATGAACACGATCAGCAGACTCCGCACCGGGCCAACGTACCCGAAGGGGCTAGCGCCCGCGGGCACGCGCGGTCGTCAAGTCAGGAATCTCCAGAAACTCTGCCAGATCGCAACCTCCATCTGCAGGGCGCGGCGCCCGACACAAAGCACTCGGGCCGGCAGCGTCTGGCGCACGGCGGAGGCGGCGTGCGCGGGGGTGCTCATGTCGACAGTCGTCCATATCCTTTCCACGACCTTCAGCAGCGCCCCGATATTTGGCCCTGATTTTAGTTGCCGCAATGCAGAAAGGGGAGATACACCGCAGAAATTTCCGATCCGCGCGGCCTCCAACCGCACACCTTTGACAAGCTCAGACATCTTGTCATTCATGACCCCGACCTCCTATCGGATGGCGCCGCCGCTCCGGCGCGGGTCACGTCCCGCGGAGTGTTTCGGTAACTGTGTCTCCGGCGTTTTTCATTCAGTACGATTCTGCGTTCGGCCAGCGGTCAGGAAGGTGATGGCGTGAAGAGCTGGCTTCCAATGCATTGTCCGATGCGCGCTCGGCCCACTCCGGTGGGATCGAGACTTCGAGTGATTAAACGACATGGTGGACTATGGAACGTCCAAAAGGTTGAATGGCCACGCAACTCGGGCGGGAGCCGAGGCGGTCGCCAGACCGGCCGCCGACGTGGCGCCCGGAGCACCGGTAAGATTTCGGAACCTCGTCGGGCAGGGTCTCTCGAGCGAGAACGCTGGCGAGCGGGCCGGCGTGTCGGCGCCGGTCGGGACACGGTCGTTCCGTCATGCTGGCGGGATGCGAGACATCAGCAGAGCACCGCTTTCAGGGAGGTTTTTGACCTTCGTCGAGCGAGACGAGATCGTGATCCTGCGGGCACAGAACGCCGGGGTTCTACAGATCGCACAGGTCTTGAGTCGGTCACCCTCGACGATCTATTTATTCGTCGCCACGCTTGCGGCTCCTAAACGAGAAGGCCGCTAATTCATTGCGAGCACGCCGTCACTTGTGCGTCGAGACCGTTCACCCACTCGTCCAAATTCGCGCCGGTGATGATTTCTGCATGTTTGCGAGCCGCCGCCAGCTGGTCCGCGGCAGCCTTACATTCTCCGGCGCGGATTTCCGCGTAGCCCCAGAAGGCGTGGGTGAAAGCTGGAACGGTGTGCCGCCGTTGGAGATTGGGGCCACTGTAGGCCGCGGACAATTCGATCGCATCCGCATAGTCCTTCCGCATTCGCTCCAAGTCTCCCTGCGCTTCGTAAATGCCGGCGCGCACCCGAAGGGCGGCAACCTGTTCGTACTCGTCCTCGTCAGAAGCCGCAAGCTTCATAGCCTCTTCGAGCAGGGGAAGGGCGTTCTCCTGATAGGTCGGTGTTTCATTGACGATTGCTGTTGCGATCTGCCGGTAAACCGCCGAAGGCACATCCGGGACGGTCCCCGCCAGCCAGACGGCCTGAGCAATCAGAAACTCAGATCCTTCCTCAAGCTCACCATTCAGGACATTTTCGTTCAGCTGTGTAACGACGGCGATCAACTCACTTCGGCGGTCGCTCAAGTACGCATCCTGCGATGCACCATACGCGAAGAACGCCGACGCAGCCGCGACGAGGAGCGACAAAGCACTGACCGCGAGCGGAAGGGTTCGCGTCATCCAACCCGATGTTGGCGACCGAACCCCGTCCTCGCTGGCGTTTTGGGGTCCCGATGATCCCGGCGTGGACCCATCGAGTGTGGAGTCGGAGTCACTCAAGCCTCACACCTCCGCGGGCCAAGAGTCGAGCGCTAAATACTCGAACATTGCAGCCTCCTTTTCGACAGAGCCAGTATCGTCCCGATAATACGCGCGGGCGGCGATTTGTCGAGTGACACTCTAAACTTCTGATCAATTGTCACCGACACGGACGAAGGACTCGCAGCCAGCAGCCCCTCCGAACAGTGTCTAGTCCATGGAAGAAACGACATCGACGATGGCCTTGTTATCTTCCGCTAGCGGAACAGGACTCGCATCTTGGTGCGAGCTGATGCAGTTGCCCATCACTTACCCACCTGAATCAACGGTGACCGACCGAAAATGTCCGTGTACAATCGGAGGTGATGAACCAACCGGTTCCCTGTAAATTCAAGGGAATCCGCGAGTTCCCGAGACTTTCGGTGGCGTCCAGAATCGCTCTGATTCTGCAAGGGGCCGCAGGTTCAAAAGGACTGCTGTCGCCTCCTCGTCTCGGGTTGCCTCCCTGTCTCGGGTTACCTCTGACAATTGCCGGCGCATCGCGGTCGCCGCGAAGCTCGGCAAGGCGATGCGCCGCTTCTGCCGGGATCGTTTCGGTGAAGGCTTTCTACGCAGTCCTTCGGCCCGAGTCTGCGTAATCGTGCTCGCGATGAGTACGGTGGGTTCGAGTCTGCCGCCACTCCTCGAGCGTACGAGGCGAGACACGCAACAGGTCGGCGACCTGCTGCCCGGTCATGATTTGTACGTCGTCATCGGTCATGACAATGGGGTGCGACACGGCATTCCGACCTCGTACGCAGCGACGCGTAGTTGGCCGGGCTAACCGGCATCGTTGTCACCAATTTGGCGTCTGGGAATCGTTTTTGGCACGCAAGTGGCACTTCGGGCCGTAAACGGTGTGTCTGGAAACAAAAAATACCCCTGGTTTCCGCGGAAACTCAGGGGTTAGTGCTGGGGTACCTGGACTCGAACCAAGAACAAATGAACCAGAATCATCCGTGTTGCCAATTACACCATACCCCAATGCCTAATCCGAAGATCGGGCCGAGTAGTAGCCTAGCCCACTCGGGCCGGAGAGGCCAAACCGAGGCGCTCCTCGGCGAGTCTCACCGGCCCCGACCACGAAGTCAGGCAGAAGTGGTCACGACCAGCGCCCGATCGAGGCGGCCCAGGGTCTCGGCCCGTCCAAGAATTTCCATGGATTCAAACAGCGGCGGGGAGATCTTGCGGCCCGATAGCGCGACGCGCAGCGGTCCGAACGCGACGCGCGGCTTGAGGCCCAGCCCCTCGATGAGGGTCTCGGTGAGCAGCGTGTGCACCCGGTCGGTGATCCATTCCGATTCTGGAATGCTTTCGAGGGCGGTGCGTGATGCACCGAGAATGTCGGCGGCGTTCTGCGGTAGCGAGGCGATTGCATCCGCTTCGAGGGTCAGATCGTCGCCGGAAACGAACAGAAAACCGAGCATGGCGGGCGCTTCGCCGAGAAGCGCGATGCGCTCCTGGATGAGCGGTGCCCCCTGGGCGAGCAAGGCCAGGTCGGCCTCGGTCGGGGTCTCTCCGAGCACTCCGGCGGTCACCAGGTAGGGCACCAGCCGGGCGGCGAAGTCGGCAGCCGAGAGCCGGCGAATGTGGTCGCCATTGATCGATTCGGCCTTCTTGAGGTCGAATCGCGCCGGGTTGGGGTTGACGTTCACGACGTCGAACGCGGCCGTGAACTCGTCGATCGAGAACACATCGCGGTCGTGGGTGAGCGACCAGCCGAGCAGCGCGAGGTAGTTGAGCAAGCCTTCGGGAATGAACCCGCGGTCGCGGTGCAGAAACAGATTCGCTTCGGCGTCACGCTTGGACAGCTTCTTGTTCTTGTCGCCCATGACGTAGGGCAGGTGGCCGAAGCGGGGCACGAAGGTCGTCACGCCGATATCGATGAGCGCGTGATAGAGCGCGATCTGGCGCGGGGTCGACGAGAGCAGGTCTTCGCCGCGGAGCACATGGGTGACGCCCATGAGAGCATCATCGACCGGGTTGACGAAGGGGTAGAGCGGATGCCCGTTCGGACGCACGACCACGAAGTCGCTGAACGAGCCGGCCGGGAAGGTGATCTCACCGCGCACGAGGTCGTCGAAGGAGAGCTCGGTGTCTGGCACCCGCAGGCGCAGCGCCGGGGACCGACCCTCCGCACGGTACGCGGCCTTCTGCTCATCGGTCAGGTCGCGCTCGAAGTTGTCATAGCCCATTTTCGGGTCACGGCCGAGGCTCACGTTGCGGGCCTCGATTTCCTCGCCGGTGACGAAGCTCTCGTAGATGTGGCCGCTCGTCTTCAGCTGCTCGATGACGCCGCGGTAGATGTCGTAGCGCTCGGACTGGCGGTACGGCGCCTGGGGCCCGCCGACATCCACGCCTTCGTCCCAGTCGAGTCCCAGCCACCGCATGGCGTCGACGAGCTGCAGAAAGCTCTCCTCGCTGTCGCGGGCGGCATCGGTATCCTCGATGCGAAAGATCATCGTGCCGCCCATGTGCCGGGCGTATGCCCAGTTGAACATGGCGGTGCGCACGAGGCCCACGTGGGGCGTTCCGGTTGGCGAGGGGCAGAACCGCACGCGAACGTCGGTTCCGGTGGCGGTAGAAAACGGGTGTGCAGTGGTGTCAGACATTACTTTTGATTCTAGTTGCGCGGCACTCCGACCACGGGCGAGGAGATCCCGACCAGCGTGCGCAGCGCGGCTGCCACGGCCGGCACGCGCTCGGCGCCGACCGCCATCACGGCGTGGAGGGTGCGATGGTCACGCCCCGTCGTGGCGCGAATCACAACACCGGCGCGAGCGCCGACCGACTCGATCGCGAGGGCCGGCAGTAACGCGACGCCGATACCGGCCTCGACCAGACCGAACACGGCGGCGACATTGTCGGTCTCATAGGAGATGCGCGGGGCGAATCCGCGGCGATCGCAGAGGTCGAGCAGGTGCCCGCGGCAGCGGGGACAGCCGGCCACCCAGTTTTCGTCGGCGAGATCACCCAGATCAATGGCCGCACGATCGACGGCGGGCTGGTCAATGGCGCCGGGTGCGCCTGTGGCGAGCGGATGCCCGACCGGAAGCACGAGCAGCATCTCGTCTCGGCGCAGGGTCGCCACCCGCAGTCCCTGTGCGCTCGCCCGGTGCGGATCCACCCGGTCCCCCGGGTAGCTGAACGTGATGGCCAGGTCGGCGCGGTTCTCCCGCACGGCGGAAACGGCTTCGGGCGGTTCGGCCTCCAGATAGGTGATGCTGATCTCGGCGTGCCGCGCTTTCATCCGCGCCAGGAGGCTCGGCACCAGGGTGGCGGATGCTGACGGGAACGCCGCCAGACGCACGAGCCCGGAGCGCAGCCCCTGTAGCTCGGCGATCTCTTCCGCTGCGGCATCGAGCGCGCTAGCCACCGTCACGGCATGCCGGGCGAGCACGAGGCCGGCCTCGGTGAGGCGGACGCCACGGCCGACCCGCTCGACCACGGCGAGGCCGAGCCGGCGTTCGAGCCGGTTGAGCTGCTGGCTCACGGCCGGCTGGCTGTAGCCCAGGGCAGCTGCGGCGGCAGTGATGGAGCCGGTTTCGTTCACCGCTCGAACGACCCGCAGGGCGTGCGCATCGAGATCGGGACTCTGCCCGGGCAGGTGGCTCATGCCGCTAATCATAACGAAAACTTATACATTGCATCGAAAACTGGCCATTGTCGCATGAATAGCTCGTGGCAAGACTGGTCTCATGATCTCCGCACCGACGCGCACGAGCACCGTGACCCTCGCCGACGCCCGAACCCGCTACACCGCCGGTCGCGGCTACCTCGCCGCCTGCACCCTCGGGCTGCCGACGATCGCCACTACCGCCGCGATGCGAGCCGATACCGCGGCCTGGGCCCGCGGCGAGGCCTGCGCCTCCCACTACGGCGCGGTGGTCGAACGAGTGCGTGCTGGCTATGCCGAGCTCGTCGGCGTCACTCCCGATCGGGTAGCAATCGGATCGCAGACCTCGGTCATGGCCGGCACGGTCGCGGCGAGCATCCCCGACGGCGCCGAAGTCGTGCTGCCGATCGGCGACTTCAGCTCAATGGTCTTCCCCTTCCTGGCCCAGGCCCACCGCGGTGTGACCGTGCGTCAGGTGGAGTTGGCCGACCTCGCCGCGAGCCTCACCACGAACACCTGGCTGGTGGCATTCTCGCTCGTGCAGTCCGCCACCGGAACCGTGGCCGACAGCGTCGCCATTGCCGCCGCCGCGCGGGCCACGGGCACTTTCACCCTGTGCGACACGACCCAGGCGACCGGGTGGATGCCCGTCGACGCCGCCATGTTCGACGCGACCATCTGCCACAGCTACAAGTGGCTCGGCGCACCGCGCGGAGTGGCCTTCTTCACCGTCTCCCAAGCGTTCGCTGCATACCTGCACCCCGTGAATGCCGGTTGGTACGCCGGAGACGACCCATGGGCGTCCTGTTACGGCCCGGCTATGACGCTCGCTTCCAATGCCCGCAGCTTCGACGTGTCACCGGCCTGGCCCGCCTGGGTCGGCGCCGAGCCGGCCATCGACCTGTTCCGCAGCCTCGATCTGGCCGAGGTCCGCGCCCACTCTGTGGGCCTCGGTCATGCCCTCTCTGACGGTCTGGGGCTGCCCCGACTCGGTCAAGCCATCATCAGCTGGCCGGATGCCGGTGGCCGCGATCTCGCGCGCCTCACCACCGCCGGCCTCACCGCCTCGGGTCGGGCCGGTCGCGCCCGCGTCGCCTTCCACCTCTTCAACGACGAAGACGACGTGGCACTGGCCCTCGCCGCTCTCCGTCCCTGACCGGTGCCCGCGCATTCCAGGCGCACGCGGCAGGCCGCGCGCATCAGGCCGGGCGAACCACCGGGTTCACGAGCGTTCCGATGCCGGCGATCGACATCGAGACCGTGTCGTTATCGACGACGGCTGCCGCCGTGTCCATCGGCCCGGCCAGAATCACGTCGCCCGGCAGCAGCGTGAACACGCTCGAGGCGAACGCGACGAGCGCCGCAACGGTTTCCTCGGTCGGAGTCGCGTCGTCGTCGCCGAATTCCACCGCCTGGAACTCCTCGTCGTTAATGAGCCCGCGCAACGGTGTGGCCGCCGCGTCGAAGTCGGTCTCGATGATCGGTCCGAGCGGCAAAAAGGTGTCGAAGGCACCGGCGCGGGTTACCGAGCGCTCGGCGAGGTCGGCGGCAGTCACGACCGTTGCCACGGTGTACCCGAAGACGCGACTCGCGGCATCCGCTGCCGAGACGTTCTTGGCGATCTTGCCGATGATGATGGCGAGCTGGCCGTCGACCTCAACCTGGTCGGAGGCGGCCGGCAGCACGATGGCATCGCCAGGGCCCACGACGGCGGTATTCGGCCGCAGAACGAAAGCAGGTTCGGGCGAAGAATTCACCACCGCGACGATCTTCGAGCGAGGAATCACCGGAGCGAGCAGTTTCACGTCGGCCAGGGCCACCCGGTCACCGGTCGTGTCGAATCCGGCGAACATCGGGTCACTTGTCAGAACGACCAGTTCATCGTCATCGACGATGCCAAACGCGATGGCACCCTGGTAGCTGTATCGTGCGATCTTCACGTGTCTCGTTCCCACCTGTCGTAGCCTCGCCGAAGCGGACCAAAAGGTTCAGTTTAGTCGAGGCGGGTGAGCCAGCCGTGACGGTCCGGCAGGCGTCCGTACTGAATGTCGGTGAGCTCCTGGCGCAGCGACAGCGTGATCGCGCCCGCTGGGGCATCCGGTTCACCGACCGTGAAGTCCCTGGCCTTGAGCTGGCCGATCGGGGTGACGACGGCGGCGGTTCCGCAGGCGAAAACCTCGGTGATGGCACCGGATGCGACGCCCTCACGCCATTCCGCCAGCGTCACCTCGCGCTCTTCCACGGTCATACCGCGGTCGCGGGCAAGCTGCATGATACTGTCGCGGGTAACGCCTTCGAGAATGGATCCGGTCAGGCGAGGCGTGACAATCGTGTCGGTGCCGTGCACGAAGAACACGTTCATGCCGCCGAGTTCATCGACGTGCGTTCCGGTCTCACCGTCGAGAAAGAGCACCTGGGCGCAGCCATTCTCGTACGCCTGCATCTGGGGCAGCAGCGAGGCGGCATAGTTGCCGCCGCACTTGGCGGCGCCGGTACCACCGCGACCGGCGCGGGAGTATTCGGTCGACAGCCAGATCTTCACCGGGGCCACGCCGTCGGAAAAGTAAGCACCGGCCGGGCTCGCGATCACGTAGAAACTCACCTTGTGGGCGGCGCGCACCCCGAGAAAGCTCTCGTTGGCGATCATGAACGGGCGCAGGTAGAGGCTGGTCTCGGGCGCGGACGGCACCCAGTCGCCGTCGATGGCAATCATCTGCCTGACCGACTCGATAAAGTCCGGGGTCGAGAGTTCGGGCAGCGCGAGGCGCTGCGCCGAGCGTTGCAGCCGCTCGGCGTTCTTCTCGGGCCGAAAGGTCCAGATCGAGTTGTCGGCGTGCCGGTAGGCCTTGAGGCCCTCGAAGATCTCCTGGCCGTAGTGCAGCACTGACGAGGCGGGATCGAGCAGCAGCGGGCCATACGGCGTGACGCGGGCGTCGTGCCAACCGGCCTCGATCGACCAATCGATGGTGACCATGTGGTCGGTGAAGTGCTTGCCGAAGCCCGGGTCGGCGAGAATCTCCTCGCGTTCGACTTCGGCGCGGGCGTCGGTCGACGGGGTGAGGGCGAAGCTCAGCGGGTAGGTCACTGTCGAGTCGGTCTTGCTCATTTGAGTACCTTGTCTGTCAATAGGGTCACGATGGCGTCTCCCACCTCAGCGGTGCTGCGTCGTAGCGGGGCGGTCTCGGACCGACGCAGCAGGTCGTCGGCCACCGCCTCGTTGACACGGGCCGCGGCATCCGTCAGCCCGAGGTGATCGAGCAGAAGCGCTACCGAGAGGATGGCCGCGGTCGGGTCGGCGAGTTGCTGGCCGGCGATATCGGGGGCCGAGCCGTGCACCGGCTCGAACATGCTGGGAAAGCGACCCGTCGGGTTGATATTGCCGGAGGCCGCCAGGCCGATGCCGCCGCTGATTGCCGCTGCCAAGTCGGTGAGGATATCGCCAAAGAGATTGTCGGTGACGAGTACATCGAATCTACTCGGATTTGTCACGAAGAAGATCGTCGCCGCGTCGACGTGCAGATAGTCAACCGTAATCTGGGGGTACTCTGCAGCCACCTCGTTCACGATGCGCTGCCACAGGCTGCCGGCGAAGACGAGCACGTTGGTCTTGTGCACGAGGGTGAGTCGTTTGCGCTCGCGTCCCTGGGCCACTTCGAAGGCGTACCGTACGACGCGTTCGACTCCGTAGGCGGTGTTCACGGACACCTCGTTGGCGACCTCCTGCGGGGTACCACGGCGGATCGCGCCGCCGTTGCCGACATAGGGGCCCTCGGTGCCCTCCCGAACCACGACGAAGTCGACGACGCCCGGGATCGCGAGCGGGCTCGTGACACCGGGGTAGATCGTGCACGGCCGCAGGTTGACGTAGTGGTCGAGTGCGAAGCGCAGGCCGAGCAGCAGCCCCCGCTCGATATTCGCGTCTTTCAGGCGCGGATCGCCGGGGACACCACCGACAGCGCCGAGCAGGATGGCGTCGTGCTGCTGGATCGACGCGAGGTCGGTCTCGGTGAGAACGTCCCCGGTTTCGAGGAACCGCGCGGCGCCTAGTTGAAACGTGCTCGTGTCAATCGTGACGTCGTCGCGGGCGATGACAGCGGCGAGCACCTTCACGGCCTCGGCGACAACTTCCGGTCCGATTCCGTCTCCGGGAATGACAGCGAGTTTGATAGTACGAGACATGCGACTCCGAACCGGTCGACAATAACTTGGATTGCTTATAGACAAACCTTACCTTTCTCACCGAAGTGCCTAGGCTGGAGCGAAGCGCACCACCAAGTGAAAGTGGGTAATCATGAGTATTGGACTTGGAATCTTTCTCCTGGTCGTCGGCGCCGTCCTGGTGTGGGCACTCGACCTGACCATCACCGGAGTCAACCTGCAGCTCATCGGCTACATTCTGCTCGCGGCTGGCGCACTCGTGCTGATCCTCGGCCTGGTCCTGATGACCCGCCGTCGCAGCAGCGTGAGTACGACCCGCACGATCGCCGATCCGGCGAACGGCGACCAGGTCACGCGCCGCGAGAGCTCGATCGACGATATCTAGTGGGCTGCGGCTAGCGAGCGCGTCGAAGGGCGACAAGCGCCACGACGGCCGCAGCGAGCACGAGCGCAACGCCGATCCAGGCGGTCAGTCCCACACCACTGTCGAAAGCATGCCGCGCCGAATCGAGCAGCTGCTCCGCCATACCGGCCGGAAGGTGCTCGGCGACAGCCACGGCTCCGCCGAGTGTTTCGCCGGCGGCAACCCGTTCGGCCGCGCTCAGGCCCTCGGGCAAAAGCACCGCTGCGCGATACGACACGGTGAGAATGGTGCCGAGCACCGCTGTTCCGAGTACCGCCCCCAGCTCGTAGGCCGTTTCCGATACGGCGGATGCTGCCCCCGCCTTGTCCGCCGGCGCGGTCGCCACGATCAACTCGTTGGACACGGTCTCGGCAGCGCCGATTCCGATACCGAGCAAAACAAAAGCGAAACCGATCGAGACGGCATCGATCTGCCCACCGCGCAGCGCGATCGACGCGAACCCGGCGACCGATATCAGCAGCGCCATCGGCACCACCCGGGACGGGCGCACCCGTCGGGCGATCGGCACGATCAGCAGTCCGGCCACGATCATCGCCGCCAGGCCGGGCACCAGCACGAGCCCGGCCGAGAGCGGTGAGAGTCCGAGCACGAGTTGCAGGTGTTGCGAAATGAAGAACAGACAGCCGACGAGGGCCGTCACACTGAGCAGGTTGACACCGACGGCACCGCTGAACGCGCCGCGTCGAAACAGACCCATGTCGAGCATGGGGTTGGGCAGGCGCAGCTGCCGACGCACAAACCACAGTCCGAGAATCAGCCCGAGGACCACCGGAGCGAGGGTGAGCACGTTCACACCGGTCTCGGCGATGGTCTTGATGCCGTACACGATCGGCAACATGGTACCCAGCGACAGGGCGATGCTCACAATGTCGATGCGACCGGGTTTCGGATCGCGCGACTCCGTCACGAGGATCGGTGCCAGCACCAGCAGCGGCAACAGGACCGGCACGGCGATCAGGAACACGGATCCCCAGGCGAAGTGCTCGAGCAGGATGCCTCCGACGACCGGGCCGAGCGCGCTGCCGGCCGCAAAGCCCGTGGCCCAGATGGCAATGGCGAGGCGGCGTTGGTCACGGTCGACAAAGGTGGATCGCAGCAACGACAGGGTCGACGGCATGAGCATCGCACCGAAGAATCCGAGCGCCGCCCGAGCGATGATCAGGCCCTCGACGCTCGGCGAGAACGCCGCGAACACCGACACCACACCGAATCCGACGGAGCCGATGAGTAGCAAGCGGCGTCGCCCGATGCGGTCGCCGAGATTGCCCATGGCCACGAGCAGCCCGGCGAGCACGAGCGGATAGATATCGACCATCCACAGCAGCTGCACGCCGGTCGGTCGGGTCGCCGTTGAAATCGCCGGCAGCGCGAAGTTGAGCACGGTGTTGTCGATCGACACGAGCAGTACCGGGAGCATCAGCACGGCGAGCGCCCACCAGCGTCGACGGTCCTGCCGTTCCGGCAGGGTGGATGCCGCTCCCCCGATTGCCCGGGCGGTCAGGGCGATGGCGTTAGTGGGAACAGCGGGGACAGACACGATCTACATCACTTTCTGTGCTCTTGCTCGACCGGCTCCTAATCAAGACAATAGATTTTACTGTACCGGCTAGACGGTATACTTGTCTAGTCCGCTCGTGTGCCCCACCGACAGTTTGCGTGTTCGTTACCATGGCCCTTATGTCCAAAAATCCCGCCGCGCCGCCCGTTCCCACCCGGGATCGCCTTCTCGACGCGTTCGAGGAACTGCTGGTCGAGGGCGGGGAACGCTCGGCGACGCTTGACGCCGTGGCGGCGGCCGCCGCCGTCTCGAAGGGCGGACTGCTGTATCACTTCGCGTCGAAGGACGCCCTGGTCGACGCCATGCTGGCCCGCCTCGTTGCGCTCGCCCGCGAAGACGCCGAGAACATCCGCACGGCCCCGGCCGGCCCGGTCGACTACCTCATTCGCACCTCGGTGCATACCGGTAGCCCGCTCGACCGAGCCTACATCGCCGGGTCTCGACTCGCCCAGGGCCGGGATCTGCGCGCCAGGCAGGTGCTCACCGAGATTCGCCGACGCTGGCTCTCGGTGATCGAAGACGCTGTGCACGACACGGATACCGCCCAGGCGATCATGCTGATCAGTGACGGTCTCTATGTCAACAGCTCGCTTGCCGAGCGCGAACTGACGCCACCGACTCACACGGACGAGGCCATGACCCGGCTGATCGCCCTGATCGGCCGACTCCTGCCGAGCACCTAGCGGCTTGCAGCTAGCAGCGAGCAGCTAGCACCCGGACACACGAGTGGGCGCCCGCATGGCAGGCGCCCACTCGTGTGTCCGTTCTCACGCCCGCATTCGACCGCGCAGGGGGTCAGTCGGTGAGGTCGATCTCCACCATGATCTCGGCGTCGATCGCGGCACGCACCGAGGCGAGCAGCCCGGCCGGAACCTCGGAGTCGACGGTCAGTACGCTGAGCGCCTTGCCGCCAGCCTCGTGGCGGGCGATCTGCATGCCCGCAATGTTGATGTTGGCCTCGCCGAATTCGCGACCGTAGACGGCGACGATTCCGGGACGGTCGGCGTACAGCATGACGATGAGGTTCTTGGCGAACGGAACCTCCACGTCGTAGCCGTTGATCTCAACGATCTTCTCGATCTGCTTGGTACCGGTGAGGGTACCGGAGACGGAAACCTGAGAACCGTCGGCGAGGGCGCCGCGCAAGGTGATCACGTTGCGGTACTCGGGCGATTCGGCGTCGGTGAGCATGCGCACGGTGACACCGCGCTGCTCGGCGAGCAGCGGAGCGTTGACGTAGGAAACGGTTTCACTGACCACGTTGGTGAAGATGCCCTTGAGCGCGGCGAGCTTGAGCACACTGACGTCGAACTCGACGAGCTCGCCGCGCACCTCGATGTCCACGCTCGTGAGCGGGCTGTGTGCGGCGAGGCCGGAGAATACCTGGCCGAGCTTTTCCACCAGCGGGATGCCGGGGCGCACGTACGGGTCGATGACCCCGCCGGCCACGTTGACCGCGTCGGGAACGAGCTCGCCGGAGAGCGCGAGGCGCACCGACTTGGCCACGGAGACGCCGGCCTTTTCTTGCGCTTCGTCGGTGGAAGCGCCGAGGTGCGGGGTCGTGATGATGTTGTCCAGTCCGAGCAGCGGCGAGCCGGTCGGCGGTTCGCTGACGAACACGTCGAGGCCGGCGCCGGCGATGGTGCCGGCGACGAGGGCCTCATGCAGCGCCTCTTCGTCGATGAGTCCGCCGCGGGCGACGTTCACGACGAACGCGGTCGGCTTCATCAGCTTGAGCTGGGCTGCGCCGATCATGCCGGTGGTCTCGGGAGTCTTCGGCATGTGAATGGTAATGAAGTCAGACTGCGCGAGCAGCTCGTCGAGGGTGACCGGGGTCACACCGAGCTGCTGGGCCCGGGCCGAGGTGATGTAGGGATCGTAGGCGATGACGTTCGTGCCGAAGGCCTGCATACGGGAGGTGATGAGAGCACCGATCCGGCCGAGGCCGATGATGCCGATGGTCTTTTCGTAGAGCTCGACGCCGGTGTACTTGGACCGCTTCCACTGTCCGTCGGCGAGGGCGCCCGAGGCCGCTGGAATGTGACGGGCCAGGCTCAGAATGTGTCCGACGGTCAGCTCCGCAGCCGAGATGATGTTGGAGGTGGGAGCGTTGACGACCATGACGCCGGCCGCGGTGGCGGCCTTGATGTCTACATTGTCCAGGCCAACGCCCGCGCGGGCAATGACCTTGAGGAAGGGCGCAGCCGTGATGGCTTCGGCATCCATTTTGGTGGCAGAACGCACTAAGACGGCCTGGGCGGTGGCCAGCTCGGCGAGCAGCGCGGAGCGATCCGTGCCGTCGACGTGGTGAATATCAAAGTCGGGCCCGAGGGCATCGACGGTGGCGGGGGAAAGTTCTTCGGCGATCAGGACGACGGGCTTCGACAATAAAATCGGATCCTTAGATTGCATTTGTCGGTGGCGCGACGAAGGGCGCTACTCGGATCCCACCCTACCGGCTGCACAATAGACCAATGAGCAGCGACGTAATCGACGGACTCCAACTGGTGCTGCGCGTGATCCTGGCACTGATTTTCATCGGCGCCGGCATCACCCACTTCTTCCCCTCGGTGCAACGCACGATGGCGGCGATGATACCGCCGCGCCTGCGCACCAGGGGGTTGGCCAGCCCGGTCAATCTCGTCGTGTTCACGGGGCTGTGTGAAGTGGCCGGTGGCCTGGGATTGTTGTATCCCCCGACCATGGCGGTGGCCGCCGGGGCGCTCGTGCTCTTTCTCGCGGCGGTGTTTCCCGCCAACGCCTATGCCGCGCGCCACCCGAAACGGTTCGGGCGGGTGGCGATTCCCCTGGTTCCCCGACTCATCGCGCAGCTGGCGTTGATGGTGCTGATCGTTCTGGCGGTGCTCTGACTTCTAGAGGATCAATCGGCCCAGGGTGAACGCGGCGGTAATGTCGAGCGAGACGGCGGCGACCGCGCAGAGCCCGACGAGGAGGGTCAGTGCCTGCACTCCGAAGGCCCGATTGCGTCCGAGCCAGTAGGCCAGGGCGTAGACCAGGATCGGCAGGACCACCGCAAACATCAGCACTGCCCAGCCGACGCCGCTCAGCTGGGTATCGAGGGACTGCGCTTGCAGGTTCAGGCCGACCAGGTTGCCGACGGCTTCCCAGACGTCGTAGGCATAGAACAGCCCGAAGAAGAGCGCGATAGCGAGCAGTAGCCAGCGCGGCGGTTGACGCCGGGTGGCCGTGATCGTGTCGGCGTCGTCGCGGGTGCCGTTGTGTGCGTTGCTCATGAGCCAGTTCCCGATCCGATGATGAAGGGCAACGGGGCGAGCACGACGACCCCGATCAGCAGCCAGACCAGTCGGACCCGCTGATGGCTCCTGGTGAGCCAGCAGGTGACGCCGAACCAGACCAGGGGCGCTGCGACCGCCAACCAGGCGCCGAGCGAGAACATAAATTCAGCGACCGGGTCGCCGACGGGCGCTGCACCACGTGCAACCCCGATGAACCACCCGATCGTATAGAGCAGGTACATGCCGGCCAGGATCCCCATGCCGACCAGGGCGGCGGAGCTCGGTGCCGCGCCGTCAGCTGCGGCGTCGTCAGATTCGGCGGTTTCAGCTGCGGTGGCGTCAGCATCCGTCGTCTGGCCGGTTGCGGCCGGGAGGTTGGCCGAAACCGTCTGGTGCGGGATGGTCCACCCCTCGGGCAGGGCGGTCGTGTTCGGCGCTGCCTTGCCGTTGTCTCCCGGCGCCAGGGTCGGATCATCGTCACCGGCCCAGTTCAGCGCATCGTCGTCGCGTGTGGCGTTCATTCATACAGAGTATCCGGTTGCCACCTAGCCGAACAGCGGAGCGAGGGCCGTGATCAGCTGCTGCACTCCGAGCACGATGAACAGCAGCGCGCAGATTCCGAGCGCCACATTCGTGAACCACTTATTGCGCCAATCCCGTGGGACGCGCTTGCCGTTCAACAGTCCCAGGAGGGTGACGGCGAGAAACGGCATGAACAGTGCGCCGAGCACGCCATAGGCCAGAATGAGGCCGATCGGTGAACCGAGCAGGAACAGGATCATTGACGGAAAGGTGAGCCACAACAGGTAGAACTTGAAGTACTTGCCACCGACGAGGGTGTCGGGGTGGCCAGACTTCTTGCCGCGCATGTTGCCCCAGAAGTCGGCGAACATGAGGCTCACGCCGTTCCACACACCGATGATCGATGAGAAGGATGCCGCCCAGAAGCCCACCAGAAACCCGGTTCCGACGACGACGCCGTACTTCTCGTTGAGCACCGTGGAGAGGTCGAGCAATCCCTTGTCGCCCGCACTCAGGGTGATGCCGGCAGCGGCGACCACCTCGGCGCCGACGACGAGCATGGCGACGACGAAGAGGCCGGTCATGACGTAGGCCATGCGGTTGTCGATGCGCATGACTTTCATCCAGCGCGGGGTGGACCAGCCCTTTTCGCGCAGCCAGTAGCCGTAAGCGGCGAGGGTGATGGTGCCGCCGACACCGCCGGCCAGTGCGAGGGTGTAGAGCACGCCGCCCTCGGGAATGATCGGCACGAGGCCGGCGAGCATGTCGGGAAAGTTGGGCACGGCGATGACGGCGAGACCGACGACCGTGATGAACATGATGCCCACGAGCACGGCGGTGACCTTCTCGAAGAAGGCGTAGCGGCCGAACCAGACCATGGTGAGACCGGCGAGACCCATGAGAACGGCCCAGACCGGCAGTGGAAAGACCGGGAACAGTGCCGCGAGGGGCAGGGCGGCCGAGGACATGGCCGTGGCCCCGTAGACGAAGCCCCACAACATGATGTACGGCCCGAAATACCAGGTGGTCCATTTGCCGAGGGACCGCCAGCCCTCAAAGATGGTCTTGCCGGTGGCGAGGGTGTATCGGCCGGCACCCTCGACCAGCACGATCTTAAGGATCACGCCGAGAATGACCGCCCAGAGCAGGGCGTAGCCGTAGCGCGAGCCGGCCACGAGGGTAGCGACCATATCGGCCGCTCCCACACCGGTGGCGGCCACGACAAGGCCGGGGCCGACGACCTTCCACTTGGGTACTGGGCCATCGCCTGGCGCTGCTGGTGCGACCAGCTTGTCGTCGTCGGTGTAATTGCCTGAGGTCATGGTGGTGCCGGCCTTACGCGAGTGAAGCGGATGGCCCCCCAGCGCGTGGCACATCTGGTGACAGACGCCCCCCACGCTGCGGCACAGCTGTGCATCCGGGCACAGGACCTGAAAAAAGCGATGTTCTCGCCCCCAACGTGATGAAAGTCTACGTGTTGGGTCAGGGAGTGCCGTTCGACGCCGGTGGAGTGTCGTGGTTCAGCCGAAGCGGGTTGTCGGGGGTCGTACCGCCGTTTCAGGGCACTCAGCCGCGCGAACGTGCACTGATCGTATACCGCGATCGCCTGCGCGACTCATCGTCGGTCGCGTGTTTTTCCATGCTGAGCTGATCGAGACGACGGATGCCGCCGGCAACCGAATATGTCCAGCCCAGGATGCCGAGGAGACAGACACGCTCGGCGAGCCCCAACAACGCGGGCTGCACAGTGAGGCTGAGCCCGAGAAAGAACAGGCCCAGCACGGCGAGGGTGGTGAAGGTGAGGGCCAGGCCCCGGGCCGCGGGTAGCTGTCCGCTCTGATAGAGCCAGGCGGTGAGCAGCACCAGCGCGACCAAGGCGACGACAAAGCCCACAGTGGCCACGACGAGGTGGACGGTACCGGCCGTTGTCACGGCCACCACGCCGTGATCGGCCGTGACCGCTGCTGCGTCGTTTTCCGCAGTCACCACATCGGTCGGGAAGAAGGCGAGCACACCCGAGCAGACGCCGCCAAGCGCCAACAGTGCCAGGCCCGCACCCAGGAGGCGGGGCCAGGGCACGCGGGCACGCGGATGATTCGTGCGCGCCGTCGCGAAAAGTGCTCCGACGACGGCGCCCGACGTTACCGCCCGGCCCAGAAAATTGAGGTTCATCATCCAGCCGTAGGGACCGACGGCGAGATTGCTCTCGGCGTCGCTGATCGGGCTGTAGTGCGGCGGCAGAAGCTGCAGTACGACGTCGACGAGAACGTAGAGCAGCACGCCGACCATGGCGGCCGTCGCGCTGCGGCGTCGCCACACACCTAAGGCGCGTGTGCTCATGCTGTTGACAGCCATACTCACCGGTCTTTCAGGCGTAGCGCACAAAGGGACCCTCGCGAACGAGGGCCCCCTGGGTACAGCAGATCGATTCAGCGGATACTTAGCGCGAGACCGAGCCGTCGGTGTAGTCGTCGTCGGTTGACGCGTTCCAGGCGAAGAGCTTGCGCAGGCTGCGGCCGGTGGCTTCGATCGGGTGCTCTTCGCCCTTCTTGCGCAGGGCGAGGAACTCGACTCCGCCGTTGTCCTGGTCGGCGATGAAGCGCTCGGCGAACGCGCCACTCTGGATGTCGGCCAGAACGGCCTTCATGTTCTCCTTGACGCTCGGGTCGATGACGCGCGGGCCGGAGACGTAGTCGCCGTACTCGGCAGTGTCGGACACGCTCCAACGCTGCTTGGCGATGCCACCCTCCCACATGAGGTCGACGATGAGCTTGAGCTCGTGCAGTACCTCGAAGTAGGCGACCTGCGGCTGGTAGCCGGCCTCGGTGAGAACCTCGAAGCCGTACTGGATCAGCTGTGAGGTACCGCCGCAGAGCACGGCCTGCTCGCCGAACAGGTCGGTTTCGGTTTCTTCGGTGAAGGTGGTCTTGATGCCGGCGGCACGCAGCCCACCGATCGCCTTGGCATAGCTGAGGGTGAGCGGCCAGGCGTTGCCCGAGGCATCCTTCTCCACCGCGACGATCACGGGAACGCCGCGACCGGCTTCGAATTCGCGGCGCACGGTGTGGCCGGGTCCCTTGGGCGCGACCATGACGACGTCGACGCCGTCCGGCGCGGTGATGTAGCCGAAACGGATGTTGAAGCCGTGTCCGAACACCAGCACCTTGCCGGCGCTCAGGTTCGGCAGCACGTCGTCCTTGTAGAGGTGGCGCTGCACCTGGTCGGGAGCGAGGATGACGATGACGTCGGCCCAGGCAGCGGCATCCGCTGTGGAGAGCACGGTGAAGCCGGCTTCTTCGGCCTTGGCCGTGCTCTTGGAGCCGTCCTTCAGACCGATCTTGACCTCGACGCCGGAGTCGCGCAGGTTCTGCGCGTGGGCGTGACCCTGCGAGCCGTACCCGATGACGGCCACCTTCTTGCCCTGGATGATCGTCAGGTCGGCGTCTTTGTCGTAGAAAATCTCAGACAATGTGTATCTCTCCTCGTGCATTGATGGTTAGAAAAACTGAAAACGTTAGTTTTTGAAGACGCGCTCGGTGATCGACTTCGATCCGCGGCCGATGGCCAGCAGACCCGACTGGGCGAGCTCCCGAATGCCGAACGGTTCGAGCACCCGCAGCAGCGCCTGGGTCTTACCGCTGTCGCCGGTGACCTCGATCACGACGGCGTCCGTGGCCACGTCGACGACGCGGGCCCGGAACAGGTTGACCGCCTCGAGTACCTGCGACCGGGTGGTGTTGTCGACCTTGACCTTGATCAGCAGATGTTCGCGCTGCACCGACTGGGCCACGTCGAGCTCGACGATCTTGATGACGTTGATCAGCTTGTTGAGCTGCTTGGTCACCTGCTCGAGTGGCACGTCGTCGACGTCGACGAGAATCGTGATGCGGGAGAGGCCGGGAATCTCGCTGTGTCCCACGGCGAGGCTTTCAATGTTGAAGCCGCGACGCGCAAACAGGCCGGCGACGCGCGTGAGCAGGCCGGGTTTGTCCTCGACGAGCAGACTCAGAACGTGGCTCGTCACGGTTACTCTTCTTCCCAGGTCGGTGCGTGGTCTTTGGCGTACTGAACAAAACTGTTGCTGACTCCCTGCGGAACCATCGGCCAGACCATGGCACCGGGGCTGACGATGAAGTCGATCACGACCGGCCGGTCATTGGTGGCGAGGGCCAGTTTGATGGCGTCATCCACCTGGTCCTTGCTGGTGACCCGAATTCCGAGCGCGCCATAAGCATCGGCCATTTTGACGAAGTCGGGCACCATGGCGGTCCCATGACCGGTGTTGAGGTCGGTGAAAGAGTGGCGTCCGTCGTAGAACAGCGACTGCCACTGGCGCACCATGCCGAGCGACGAGTTGTTGATGATCGCGACCTTGATCGGGATCTTGTTGATCGTGCAGGTGGCGAGTTCCTGATTGGTCATCTGGAAGCAGCCGTCGCCGTCGATCGACCAGACCACCCGGTCGGGCTCGGCGACCTTGGCGCCCATCGCGGCTGGAACGGAATAGCCCATGGTGCCAGCGCCGCCGGAGTTGAGCCACGAGTTGGGTCGCTCATACTTGATGAACTGCGCCGCCCACATCTGGTGCTGACCGACGCCGGCCGCATAGACCGCCTCGGGACCGGTGAGCTCGCCGATACGCTGGATCACGTATTGCGGGGCCAGCAGTCCGTCGGTCGGCTCGGTGAAGCCGAGCGGGAACTCTTCTTTCAGGCCGCGCAGGTAGGTCCACCACTCGGCGGTGTCTGGCACGATGCTGTCGGGTGCTGCGCCCTTGGCGGCATCCGCATAGGCCAGGATGAGGTCAGCGATGACGTCCTTGGCATCACCGACGATGGGCACATCGGCCATTCGAATCTTGGAGATCTCGGCCGGGTCGACGTCGACGTGCACGATCTTCGCGGTGGGCGCGAATTCGCTGATCTTTCCGGTCACCCGGTCGTCGAAGCGTGCTCCGAGCGAAATGATGAGGTCGCTCTCCTGCAGCGCGAGCACGGCCGGGACCGTGCCGTGCATGCCCGGCATGCCGAGGTGCTGCGGGTGCGAGTCAGGAAAGGCACCACGAGCCATCAGTGTCGTCACGACCGGTGCACCGGTCGACTCAGCGAGCTCGAGCAGTTCGGGCGAGGCGTGGGCGCGGATGACGCCGCCACCAACGTAGAGCACAGGCTTCTTCGCGGCCAGCAGCAGCTGAGCCGCGGCCTGCACCTGCTTACCATGGGCCTTGACGATCGGGCGGTAGCCGGGCAGGTCGAGCTTGGGCGGCCAGATGAACGGCGCCAGGTTCTGCTGCGCGTCCTTGGTGATGTCAACGAGCACCGGGCCGGGGCGGCCGGTGGAAGCGATGTGGTACGCCGACGCGATCGCGGCCGGGATCTCTTCGGCGCGGCGGGCAAGAAAGGAATGCTTGGTGATCGGCATGGTGATACCGATGATGTCGGCCTCCTGGAAGGCGTCCGTTCCCATCGAAGTGGAGAACACCTGGCCGGTGATCGCGAGCAACGGAACCGAGTCCATGTAGGCGTCCGCTATGGCGGTGACGAGGTTCGTGGCACCCGGGCCGCTGGTGGCAATAGCGACGCCGACGCGTCCGGTCGCGGAGGCATAGCCCTCAGCCGCGTGGCCGGCGCCCTGTTCGTGGCGTACCAGAATGTGGCGAATCTTGGTTTGCGTCATGAGCTCGTCGTAGAGCGGAATGACGGCGCCGCCGGGGATGCCGAAGACGTCAGTGACGCCGAGCAGCTCGAGGGTGCGAATGATCGCGCCAGAGCCGGTGAGCATCTCCGGTTCCGCAGACGCGGGAGCCGAGGGCACGGGAGTGGTTTCCGTGGTCATGGTCGTTGAATCCCAACTTCAAAATCGGTCGTTTCGTTCATCTCTGAGCCTGCCCACTCTGGACACGCTGGCTAGCCGGTGATGGCGCCTTCAGCGGCGGAATGCACGAGCTTGGCGTACTTTGCGAGTACGCCGCGGGTGTAGCGCGGCGGGAGGGGCGCCCAGCCATCTCGGCGGGCGGCCAACTCGGAGGACTCGACCAGTAGGTCGAGCGTGCGAGCGGCGATATCGACCCGTATCAGATCCCCATCGCGCACGAAGGCGATGGGACCTGCGTCCACCGCTTCGGGTGCTATGTGGCCGATACACAGTCCGGTTGTGCCGCCTGAGAATCGACCGTCCGTTAATAGTAGTACATCGGAGCCGAGCCCTGCGCCCTTGATGGCGGCCGTGATCGAGAGCATCTCCCGCATGCCCGGACCGCCCTTCGGGCCCTCATAGCGGATGATGACGACGTCACCCTTGTAGATCTTGCCCGCGGTCAGGGCGTCCATCGCCGCGCGCTCCCGCTCGAACACCCGAGCCGGTCCTTCAAACACTGCGGCATCGAATCCGGCGGTCTTGACCACTGCACCCTCCGGCGCAAAGGTGCCCTTGAGAATGGTGATGCCACCGCTCTTGTGAATGGGGTTGTCCAGGGTGCGCAGCACCTCCCCGTCGAGAGCGGGCGGGTCGATCTCGGCGAGGTTCTCGGCCACGGTCTTACCGGTCACGGTGAGCGCGTCGCCGTGGATCAGACCGGCTTCGAGCAGCGCCCGCATGACGACGGGAACGCCGCCCTGACGGTCGACATCGTTCATGACGTATTTGCCGAAGGGCTTGAGGTCGCCGATGTGCGGAACCTGGTCGCCGATGCGGTTGAAGTCGTCGAGGGTGAGTTCAACCTCGGCCTCACGGGCGATGGCGAGCAGGTGCAGCACGACGTTGGTCGAGCCACCGAAGGCCATGGCCACGGCGATGGCGTTCTCAAACGCCTTGCGGGTGAGAATGTCGCGGGCCGTGATGCCGAGGCGCAGCATGTTGACGACGGCTTCGCCGGAACGGCGGGCGAAGTAGTCGCGGCGACGATCAGCGGATGCCGGGCTCGCCGAGCCGGGCAGGCTCATTCCCAGGGCTTCCGCGACGCTGGCCATGGTGTTCGCCGTGTACATGCCACCACAGGCACCCTCGCCGGGAGCGAACGCACACTCGATGCGCTTGGCATCCGCTTCACTCATCCGGCCGGCCTTGACCGCGCCGACGGCTTCAAACGAGTCGATGATGGTGATGTCTTTTTCGGTGCCGTCGGAGAGCTTGACCCAGCCCGGCGCGATCGATCCGGCGTAGAGGAACACGCTCGCGAGGTCGAGTCGGGCGGCGGCCATGAGCATGCCGGGCAGCGACTTGTCACAGCCCGCAAGCAGCACGCTGCCGTCGAGACGTTCAGCCTGCATGACGACCTCGACCGAGTCGGCGATGACCTCACGGGAGACAAGGGAGAAGTGCATGCCCTCGTGACCCATGGAGATGCCGTCGGATACCGAGATGGTGCCGAACTGCAGCGGGTAACCGCCGCCGGAGTGCACGCCCTCCTTGGCCGCCTGCGCCAGGCGGTCGAGCGAGAGGTTGCAGGGTGTGATCTCGTTCCACGAGCTCGCAATACCGATCTGGGGCTTTTCCCAGTCGGCATCGCCCATGCCGACAGCACGGAGCATGCCACGAGATGTGGTGGCCTCGATCCCGTCGGTGACGTCGCGGCTACGGGGTTTCACATCGATCTCAGACATGCCTCCGAGTCTAGAACCTCGGCAGGCCCCCGCGATTCAGTTCACGGGCCGCAGCGAACCGGTCAGTGCGCCTGCCCTGCTCGCAGGGCGGCGATGCGCACCAGAACCTGGGTGACCTCGTGCGGGCTGCGCACCCGGTAACCGGCGAGGGTGGCACCCTGCCCAATTTTCAGCCCGAGGTCGTCGTCGTGCAGGGCCCCGAAGGCATCCTCGTCGGTCACGTCGTCACCGGCGTAGAACACGCGGTCGGCGCCGGTGTAGTTGCGCAGCTTCTCCAGGGCGTCGCCCTTGGTGCTCGACCGCACCGAGAACTCGAGCACGTTCTTGCCCTCTCGAATGGTCAGCCCGGGCAGCTGATCACCCAGTTGCTCACGAGCCTGACGCTCGGCTCTCTCGCCGTCTTCCTCGGTTGCGAGGCGAGTGTGCAGGGCCAGACCGGCGGGCTTGCGCTCGATTGTGGTGCCGGCGATCGAGCCGGAGATGCTCTCGAGCACCCGCGTGAGGGTATCGAGTTGCTCGAGCTCGGAGGAAAGCAGGTTGAGCTCGATCTCGGGGGTGTCCAGCTGCACCTCGATGCCGTGCGAGCCGGTGAGCAGTACCGAACTCTGCGGCTGGGCGACGTGTTGCAGGCTCACCAGGGCGCGTCCGGAGACGAGGGCAACACGCACGCCCGGCAGGTCAAGCAGGGCCTGCACGGCTTCTCGGTTGCCGGCGATGGCACGGGCGTCTTCGGGATGGTCGACATGGGGCGCCAGGGTACCGTCGAAGTCGAGGGCGATGAGCAGGTTCTCGGCGCCGGCAATGCTCTGCAGGGCCAGGTCGAGGTCGTCGGAAATGCCGGCGGGCACGGCCGCGCCGCCGGTGAGCGCTCTCAAGAAGGAATCCGACCAGGCGGCGACATCGTTTTCGGCGACTTTGCGTCGCAGCGACCGCATGCGCCGCGTGCGCTCCCGTTTGGGCATCTCGACCGCTCGCACGATGGCGTCCTTGGTGCCATCAATGTCGTGCGGATTGATGAGAATAGCTTGTTTGAGTTCGTCGGCGGCGCCGGCGAACTCGCTCAATACGAGCACCCCGTCAAAATCAAAGCGCGCGGCCACGTACTCTTTGGCGACGAGGTTCATGCCGTCGCGCAAGGCAGTGACGAGCATGACGTCGGCGGCGAGGTACATCGCGACCATTTCTTCGCGCGGATAGCTGTGGTGGTGGTAGCTGATGGCGGTGTGACTGATGGTCGAGAAATCGCCGTTGAGCCGGCCGACGGCGAGTTCGATCTCGTCGCGCAGGGCCATGTAGGTGCTGACGCGTTCGCGGGACGGGCTGGCGACCTGCACCAGGGTGACGTCTTCGACGCTCAACCGACCGTCGGCGAGCAGCTCGCCAAAGGCCTTGATACGGTGGCCGATGCCCTTGGTGTAGTCGAGCCGGTCGACGCCGAGCATCAGGGTTTTGGGGTTGCCGAGGTCTTCGCGAATTTGGCGAGCCCTGGCTTGAATGTCGGGGCGTCGGGCAAGTTCTTCATAGCCGGCCGAGTCGATCGAGATGGGAAAGTGTTTGGCGATGACGCGGCGGGACTCCCCGTTCTGGCCGCCCTGGTCGGTCTCACCGATCGGCACATCGATGACGACGCCGCGGGTGGGATAGCCGTAGAGGCGACGCACCGCCTGGGAGAAGTTACCGGCATCCGCCAGCCGTTGAAAGCCGATGACGTCGGCGCCGAGCAACCCGTGCAGAATCTGTTTGCGCCAGGGCAGCTGCGCAAAGATCCCGTACGGCGGAAAGGGAATGTGGTTGAAGAAACCGATGACGAGGTCGGGACGGGCTTCGCGCAGCATGCGCGGCACGAGCTGCAGCTGGTAGTCGTGCACCCAGACCGTTGCCCCGGGGGCTGCGACCGCGGCGGCCGCCGCCGCGAATCGGCGGTTGACAGCGATATACGCTTCCCACGTCTCGCGGTGAAAGCTCGGCGGTGCGATGACGTCGTGATACAGCGGCCAGAGCGTGTCGTTGGAGAAACCCTCGTAGTAGTCCTCGATGTCTGCTTCATTGAGCCGCACCGGCACGAGCGAGATCCCGTCATTCTCGAACGGCTCGAAATCGCGATCGGCGACACCCGGCCAGCCCACCCAGGCTCCGTGCGAGGAACGCATCAGCGGTTCGAGCGCTGTGACCAACCCGCCGGGCGAGGTGCGCCAGTTGACGGAGCCGTCCTCGGCTTCTTCGTAATCCACCGGCAGCCGGTTGGAGACGACGACAAGAACGTACGTGCCGGCCGGGGCATCGGCGGGCACGACGGGGGATGGGTCGATCTGCGACCGTGTGGATTCGGCTGGAAGTGTAATGGATCATCCGTTCCGGGCACACCCGGGGTGCGCGCCTGTGCTGCCCCCCAACGTTATCAGTCCGGCCCACAGCCGTTCAGGGCGCGACTGACGCGCCCGGAGTCTCGTCGATCAGCTCACGGGTTCTTCCCAGCAAAAGTCGGTTGCGAGCTTATCCACGGTCGGGCCGGTGCCGGGTAGCCTGATTCCGGAGGTTGACATGCGAAAATTCGTGTTCAGCAGTGCAATGATCGGCGTCATTGCCGGTGGATGGAACACCGTACAGGCCACGCGGCACGGTCCGCGGGACTGGCGCCTCGTGATGCTGTGGCTCGGCTGGGGACTGAGCGCCGCCGTCGCGATCGGCACGATCATCGAAGACGCGAATGAACGTCGAATCGAGAGCTGAATTCAGATCCGAATTGGCCTGTCCGGCGGCGTGTCCCCCGGCGAGACGACGATTCGTCCCCGAAAATGAAAAGTGCAGCTAATGCGGCTGCACACGGTGTGGCTCAAACGCCGTGCACTCGAAGGGGTTTGTCATGTTTGGTCGCCGACGCCGACGTTTGGCCGCGAATGCTGCGCTCACGGTTGCCCCTGCTCCGGTGCTGCACGACGAGCAAATTTTCGATTTGCTGCACGACAAGCTCACAGCCCTGGTCGGCGAGCACGGCGCCTGGACTCTGGTGGCCCGCAGCGCGGACGACACCGAGGTCATCTTCCACGGATTGAAGGCACGGGAGATCGCGACCGAGCTGACCGAGGCGATCACGACCAAACAAGCAGCCCTGCGCGGCGAGAGCCGCGGCGAGCCCACCGCGCTGTCCTGGACGCCCGCGCCAATCACGACCTGGAACGAACCGGCCGTGAACGAGACCTCGCCACGCGCGGCAGCCCCGGTCGACGCCCCGCCCATTGAGGCCACTCGGATCGAAACCAGCGATGACGACCTGGCTGCAGCATCCGCTGCCTGGATCGATAAGGCCTCCGCGACTCTCGCCTCGGCCCGTCTCGTCGCCTGACCACATCGGGACGATCTTCGGTGCCCGATCGTCGGCCAATTCTCACTCTGGTGCTGACAGTATGGCCTGATGGCACTCAATATCGAGGACTACGCACTCATCAGTGATTGTCACTCGGCGGCGCTCGTCGGTCGAGACGGCAGCATCGACTGGTTATGCCTTCCGCGTTATGACTCCGCCTCGATGTTCGGTGCGCTCCTCGGCGATGAGAACGACGGTCGTTGGCTGCTGGCCCCGGCCGATACGACCGCCACCGCCAGCCGCAGTTATCAGGGCGATACCTTCGTGCTGTCCACGGTGTGGACCACGACCACCGGCCAGGTCGAGGTACTCGACTTCATGCCGCACGGCAACGGCCGGGCCGACCTGGTGCGCCGGGTGCGCGGCATCAGCGGCACGGTGCACATGACCCAGGATCTGCGCATCCGCTTTGGCTATGCCACGACGATGCCGTGGGTGCGCCAGCTCAAGGGTGAGTCGGTGCACGGCCTCGTCGCGATCGCGGGGCCCGACGCCATCGTGGTGCGCGGCCCTGATCTGCGCGCCGCCGACCACCGCCACGTGTCCCATTTCGACGTCAGCACCGGCGACACGATCGACGCGCATCTGACCTGGTATCCCTCGCACCGCGATACGCCACCCGCCATCGACATCGATGCTGCCCACGCCGAGACCTGCGCCTGGTGGCGGAAATGGGCGTCGTGCTGCAGCCATCAGGGACCTTTGCGCGCCCAGGTGGTTCGTTCGCTGCTCGTGCTGCGTGCACTGACGCATGAGCGAACCGGCGGCATTGTGGCGGCCGCAACGACCTCGCTGCCCGAGCAGATCGGCGGCACCCGCAACTGGGACTACCGCTACGTCTGGTTGCGCGACGCCTCGCTCACGCTCGCGGTTCTGCTCAGCCACGGCTACGAGGTGGAGGCCGACGGCTGGCGAGCCTGGCTGCTGCGTGCCATTGCCGGCGATCCGGGCGACGTACAGATCATGTACGGCCTCTCCGGGGAGCGCTACCTGCCCGAGCATGAACTCACCGGCCTGGCCGGTTATCAGGGCGCCTCCCCCGTGCGTGTTGGAAACGGCGCGGTCGACCAGTTCCAATCCGACGTGATCGGCGAGGTGATGGTGGCCCTGCATGCTGCGCGTACTGCGGGCGTGCGCGAGAACGAGTTCTCCTGGCCACTGCAGCGCGCTCTCATGAGCTTTCTCGAGAAGAACTGGCGCCGCGCGGACCAGGGCATCTGGGAGGTCCGCGGCCAGCCTCGCGAATTCACCCACTCGCGCGTGATGGTCTGGGCCGCCTTCGACCGCGCGGTGCGGGGCATCGAAGAGTGCGGCCTGGACGGTCCGCTCCACCGTTGGAAGGCCCTGCGCGACGCAGTGCGCACCGACATCGAGACTCGCGCTTTTGACGCGGATCGAAATAGCTACATGCAGTTCTGCGGCAGCACGGAAGTGGATGCCTCGCTCCTGGTGCTCCCGCAGGTCGGCTTCTGCGCACCCACCGATCCACGCATGCTCGGCACCGTGGCCGCGATCGAGGCCGACCTCATGCGGGATGGGCTGCTGTTGCGGTACCGCACGCACACCGCGGTGGACGGACTGCCGCCGGGTGAGCATCCGTTTCTGGCCTGCTCCTTCTGGTTGGTTGAGCAATACGCCACGTCGGGACGACTCGACGACGCCAATGCGCTCATGAACCGGCTGCTCGGCTTCGTGAACGACGTCGGGCTGCTCTCGGAGGAGTACGACGTGACCAGTGGGCACCAGATGGGCAACACCCCGCAAGCGCTCTCGCATCTGGCTCTGGTGCGCGCAGCGGATGCTATTATGGCCGGTGGCTCCTGATCACAATCACGACCTCTACACTTCCCGGCATTTTGTTGTAGGTATTCTTCAGCAGCGGGTGTGGGCCAAATTCTAGATTTAAAACCATGACTGACACCGTTCGTTCGAGCGCCCCGACGGGGCGCATTATGCCCGCCCGCGATCTTGCCCAGATCGCCATCTTCTCCGCTCTCATCGCGGCACTCGGCCTGGCGGGACCCCTTAACATCGGGCCGGTGCCGATCACCCTGCAGACCCTCGGCGTGATGCTCGCCGGGGCCATTCTCGGTCCGCGCAAGGGAACCCTCGCCGTGCTGTTGTTTCTCGTTCTGACGGCGGTGGGTCTCCCCCTGCTCGCCGGCGCTCGTGGCGGCATCGGCGTCTTCACAGTCAGTCCGGCCGCTGGCTACCTCTACGGCTGGCTGCTCGGTGCTGCCGTGACCGGATACCTCACCGCCCGCCTGCTGCCGAAATACCCGTTCTGGCCCGCCCTCGGCGCCACGATTCTCGGCGGCATCGTCGCCGTCTACCTGGTTGGTATTCCGGTCATGGCCCTCAACCTCGGCCTGCCGCTCGTGACCACGATCGGCCTGAACCTCGCGTTCATACCCGGAGACCTGATCAAGGTCATCGTGACCGTGCTGGTCGCCCGCCAGGTCCACAAGGCCTACCCCGGTCTGATCGCGCTGCCGAAGGGCCGTCGGGAAGTTGACTGACGCGTGAGCAGCATCCGCTTCGAGCAGGTCGGGCAGTCATTCGGTGACCGCTGCGTGCTTCGCAACGTGAATCTCAGCTTGACCGAGCATCGCATCGGCATCGTCGGCGCGAACGGATCGGGCAAATCCACGCTCGTGCGCATGATCAATGGGCTCGTCACTCCGACGAGCGGCACCGTGACGGTGGACGGGCTCGACGTGGCCCGCCACGCCCGCGACGTGCGCCGCAAGGTGGGGTTTATTTTCACGAATCCCGACAACCAGATCGTGATGCCCACCGTTCAGGAAGACGTGGCGTTCAGCCTGCGCCGACGCGGCCTCTCCCCCGCCGAAATCGCTGAGCGCACGGCGGCCGCCCTGGAACAGTTCGGACTGAGCGAGCACGCCGAACACCCGGCGCACCGCCTCTCCGGCGGGCAGAAACAGCTGCTCGCCCTCGCCTCCGTCCTGGTGGCACGTCCAGCCACGATCGTCGCCGACGAACCGACGACCCTGCTCGACGCCCGCAATGCCCGGCGCATCGGTGAGCTATTGCACACGCTTCCCCAGCAGGTCATCGTCGTCACCCACCACTTGCATCTGGTCGAAGAATTCGACCGCGTGATCGTGATCGAGGAGGGCATGGTCGTCGCCGACGGCGCGCCCGCGCAGGCCCTGGCGGCGTATCGCGCCCTGCTGCAGTGAGAAGCGGCAGATGATCGGCCTGTACAGCCCTGGAACCTCGCTCATTCACCGAGCGCCCACTCTGCTCAAGCTGTTTCTGCTCTCGCTCTGCGTCGTTCTGATCGGGTCCTCGCCCAATCCATGGATCGTCAGCGGTGCGGCGGCCGGCGTCGTGCTGCTGTTTTTGGCGGCGCGAGTTCCGGTGCGAGCGGCCGCAGCCCAGATCGCCCCGATTTTGCTGATCCTGCTGGTCACGGTGCCAATCCAGGGTTTGCTCTCCGGCTGGACGGTCGCCGCTCTGATGGCGGGCCGTCTGCTCGTGGCGGTGGCCCTCGCCACCCTGTTCACGATGACCACGACGGTCACCGCCGTGCTCGAAGCGTTCCAGAAACTGCTGCGACCGTTCCGCCGGTTCATCGACACCGACCGGGTAGGACTGCTCGTCGCGCTCACCATCCGCTGCATTCCCTTGGTGAGCGATATCGTTCGCGAGGTCTTCGAGGCCCGCACGGCCCGCGGTACGCGGGGCTCGCTCCTGTCGATCGCCGTTCCGGTGGTCGTGCGGTCGCTCTACGCAGCGGATGCCCTGGGCGAAGCCCTGGTCGCCCGCGGCCTCGACGACTGACCGGCCCCGGCCCGGGCGGCACGCCGGGGCATTCACTCAGCCGCTTTATAGGCGATCCGTGGCAGAGTAGGTCTTTGGGCGTTCGCGCCACCAGACAGCTACCGAAAAATGCCTACCCGCAGCTACGCTCTCGAAAGAGGCCCCGTGTCGAAAATTCCCGCACTCCTGACCATTGTGGGCCTGACGCTCGCACTGACCGCTTGTGGAAGCAGCGACACTCCTCAAGCAACGGATGCGGCCGCTGCCAGTTCCCCCTCTGCGGACTGCACGCAACCGGGCAAGCTCTCCGACAGCGTCAAGGTCACCGGTGATTTCGGCGCGCCCCTCGACATCGCGATCGATGCACCGCTCGCGCCCACCACCACCCAGCGCACGGTGGCGATTGAGGGAAGCGGCACCGACACGGCCAAGAAAGACTCGATCGTGGAAGTCGCGATCACCCTCTACAACGCCAAAACCGAGAAAATCGTACAGCCGACGACGTACTCCACCGATGGAGCCAGTCTCGTCATTCCCATCAACGACACCGGCTTGCTGCATGGTCTTGTTCGATCGGCCAATTGCGCCGTCGAGGGCGACCGGATCGTGACCGTGAGTACGGCAGCGGATGCCTTCACAGATCAGGGCACCACCGGCGTCGCTGCGGGCGAGCCCGTCATCTTTGTCATGGACGTCGTCAAGGTGATCGAATCCGTACCGACCAAGGCGTCAGGAACCGACCAGCCTGCCGAGGCCGGTCTCCCGACGGTCGCTCTTGCTGCTGATGGCGCACCGACCGTAACCGTTCCCGCCACCGATGCTCCCACGGATCTGAAGATCTCCACCCTGAAGAAGGGTGATGGGAAGGTCGTCACCGACGGCGCGAGCGTGGCAGTGGCCTATACCGGTGTGCTCTGGGCGACCGGCAAAACCTTCGACTCCTCCTGGGGCCGCTCCCCGTACACCGTCTTCCCGACGGGCGGCGTGATCCCAGGCTTCACCCAGGCGCTCGTCGGCCAGACCGTCGGTTCGCAGGTCCTCGCCGTGATTCCGCCGGAATTCGGCTACGGCGAAGCCGGCACCCAGGGCATTTCGGGCACCGACACCCTCGTGTTCGTAATCGATATTCTTGCTGCCGAGGGCGGCCCGAAGGCCTGAAAAGCAACTCCTCTACCTGGGCACCGCCCGTCGACCTGTGGGCCGAAGGGCGGTGTTTTTTTGCCCAGCGGGGACCGGTTCCTGAGCGTCTGCCCAGCCGCAGGGTGCATCGGCGTGACAGTGTGGAGTGCAGGTACCAACATGCCCGGCACCGGCCAGGCGTGAATTTGACCACCGAAAGAGGCTATTCACCTGACATCCACATTCACTTCGACGTTTACTCCCACCAAATTTCAGGTCGCCGATCCGACACTCGTCGCGTCCGCTCTCAAGCCGACGACCATCGACGAATATGTTGCCGCTCCCACCGAGCCGCTGGCAAGCGTCGTCGGGCTGCTCCGCGATAAATTCGACTTGGGCCTGCCGAAGACATCGACGGAACTATGGCACGGACATCCGGTCTGGCTCGAGAATGACCTACCGGTAGTCGGATTCAAGGCGTATCCGAATTTTGTGACCGTGTTGTTCTGGCGCGGCCAGGCCATCACCGATGACTCGGGCAAGCTCAACGCGAGCGGGTCGGCGGAGATGAGCGAATTCAAGCTGAAAAGCGTCGACGACTTCAACAGCGACCTGTTCGACGGCTGGCTGCAGCAGGTACGCGAGCTCGAGGCCGCCTAACTCTCGGAGAGGCGAGACTCGCTCAGCCAACCGCGTCGATGGCGAAAAGTGCGGCCTGCTCCGGGGCAAGCAGCGGCGCGGGCAGCCCGACGAGAGCGAGCACCGCTCCGGTCAGCGTGACCGCACCACCGTCGCCACCACCGCCACCGCCACCGCCACCGCCACCGCCACTCGCAGCATCGGCGAGGGTGGTTAAAGTTGCGGTCGAGCCCTCCAACGCGGCGTACCACGCTGGCGGTGCGTCCTGGATTGTGCGCGGGGAGCCGCCGAGCAGCAGGGGCGTCACTCGATAGCGCCGCTCGGGCGCGAGCCCGGGAAATCGCATCCGCTCCGGAACGGCGTCATGCGGGGCTGCGAGAGCCACCTGGGCGAAGAGGGCCGAATTCTGGTCGCGCGAGACGACGCCGTGCAGCACAAGGGCGGGGTCGCTCGGGTCGGCCCGCACGACAACACCGGAGTGCAGCAGAGGGCGCAGCCGCTTGTAGTGCGTGATCCACTCGGCAATCTGCCCGAGCTCTTCGGCGCTCGCATCGATGAGATTCCACTCAATGCCGGCCGCACCGAACAGGGCGGTCGCCAGCCGAAAACTGAGCTCGGAGGTGCGTCCGGTGGTGTGCGCCGTCGCCGCGCCGAGATGCCCGCCGAGGTATTCCGGCGGCACGAGCACGCCCGTATATCGTTGGATCTGCTGTCGCTCGAACGGGTCGTTGGTATCGCTGGTCCAGACCCGGTCGACGCGCTCGAGGATTCCAAGGTCGATCCGGGCTCCCCCCGACGCGCAGGACTCGATCTCGATGCCCGGGTGTGCCGCGCGCACCGCATCGATCAGACTGTAGAGCGCCGCAGTCTGCCGGTGAGCGGAGGCGGCCAGCAGGTCGCGATTGTGGTCCCACTTCAGGTAGGCGATCGGGTACTCCGTGAGCAGAGCGTTGAGTCGGGCGAAGACCCAGGCGAAGGCGTCCGGGTGGCTCAGATCGAGCACACGCTGGAACCGCCAGGTCAGCGCCGGTGTTTCAGTGGCTGAGGGTTCCGGGACGCCGCCGAGCACCCACTCCGGGTGCGCACGGGCAACCTCCGAGTCGAGACTCACCATCTCCGGTTCGACCCAGAGGCCGAAATCCAGGCCGGCCGCGTGCACGCGTTCGATCAGAGGATGCAGGCCACTGGGCCACGTCACGGGATCGACGAACCAGTCGCCGAGGGCACGGCGATCATCCCTGCGGCCGGTGAACCAGCCGTCATCGAGGACGAAGCGTTCCACGCCGGTCTGCGCCCCGGCATCCGCAAGGCGCGCCAGGGTTGGCAGATCATGCTCGAAGTAGACGGCCTCCCATGTGTTCAGCACGACCGGGCGCGGCGTCCGAATGGTCGACCACGAGCGGATCCACGGATGCAGCCGCGCCGACAGCCCGTCGAGCCCGGCATCCGAGTACACGGCCACGGTCCACGGGGTGCTGTGGCTTGCACCGGCGGCCACACCCAGCTCGCCGGGAGCCAGCAGTTCACCGCTTCCGAGCAGCGAAAAGCCCAGGGGGCTGTTCTCAGCCCAGGCGCGCTTGTCACCGCTCCAGGCAAGATGAGTGCACCACACTTCCCCGGAACGAAAACCAAATCCGGGTGTACCGGCCACCATGAGATAGGAGTCGTCATGCCCGGGGCGGCCGTGTCGGAACTCGCGGCTCCACACACCGTGGCCGAGTGTGCTGCGCTGCGGCCGACGCTCGTGGGTCCACAGCCCGGTGAAGTCAAGCAGTTCCCCGGCCCGACCGGGTACCGGCAGTATGACGTCGAGCGAACCCAGTTCGAAGGCTGCGTCGCCGGCGGTGGTACTCGTGTTGGTCACGGTGTGGCGCAGCCGAAGCACCCCCTGAACCGAGATTTCAAGATCGGTGCGCACGGAAATCTGGGCCGCGGCATCCGCCAGCAGGAGCGTCAGGGTCTGGGTTCCTGGCAATGCGAAGCGCCCCGTGGGGCGCTCGCCCGCCCGAACGTTTACCAGGCGCAGATCGATGGCCGAGCCGCCCCGGCCGGGCCGGAAACCGCTGATTCCCGGTCGTCCGCTCCACCCCTGCGCGAGGGTGGGCAACAGGGTGAGCCGCAGGGGCACGTCGATCGAGCTTGGCGCGATCGACGGCACGGATGCGTCGGCCAACGTGGTCAGCATAGCGCCGGTCAATTCGCCCAGGTCGGCACCCCAGTGCACGATGACGGGCACGCCCGTGCCGCGGGCATCCAGCATCAGGCTGGTGCCCGCGGCACGGAGGTAGGGAATCGACACAGTGATGCTGATGCTACTTGTTGACCGGGATCGACTGTGCCTGGAGGGCGTCGATCGTGCTCTGCTGGGCGCTCGTGAGGGCATCCGTCAGCGTGCCGTTACCGGTGACTGCACCCTTGAAACCGTCGGAGGTGTCGTTATAGACCTGCGTCATGGTCGGGCCCCAGATGAAGTCGGGCGATACCTGAGCGGACGCCTCGGCGAACACATCGTAGATCGCCTGGCCGCCATAGAACTCGACGCCTTCCTTCAGGGCCGGCAGTTCCAGGCCACTCTTGGCGGCCGGGTACAGGTTGGCCGATTTGTTCAGCATCGTGAGCGCCTCATCAGAGGTGTTCAGCCAGAGCGCGAACTGTGCAGCCTCGTAGGGGTGCTCGGATCCTTTGAACACGGCGGTGGACGAGCCACCCCAGTTGCCAGCGGCGCTCTCGCCATCAGCCCACTGCGGGGAGAGCGCGACGGACCAGTTGCCGGCGGTATCCGGAGCACCGCTGACGATGGAGTTCGCACCCCAGGCCGCCGAGTTCCAGGTCCAGTCGGATCCGGTGTTGTAGGCGTTATTCCACTCGTCGGTCCACGGCGGGTTGGTTGAAACGAGATCGCGGTCGATCAGGTCCTGCCAGTAGTTGGCAACCTTGACGGACTCCGGGCTGGTCAGATCGACGGTCCAGTTGTCACCGTCGTTCTCGAACCAGGTTCCGCCGGCCTGCCAGACGAATCCGGCAAACTGGTTGATGTCGCTCTGCGAGAAGTTGGTGATGTACCCGCCGGTGGCGCGTACCGCCTCCGCTGCAACGGCGAACTCTTCCCACGTAGTGGGGATCGCAATGTTGTTGGCCGCGAAGAGATCGGCGCGGTAGAACATCGCCATGGGGCCGGCATCTTGCGGCACCGCATAGACGGCGTCCTCTTCGCCGAAGTTGACTTGACCCCAGGTCCAGTCCACGAAGTTGTCCTGGGCGTCGAGTACACCCGCGCAGGAAGCGAGGTTGGTCAGGCCGTCCTGTACGCGGAAGTTCGGGAGGGCGTCGTATTCGATCTGGCCGAGGTCGGGCGCGTTGCCGGCCTTGAGCTGATTGAAAAAGTTTTGATAGGTGCCTCCGTTTCCGTTCGGGCCGGTCTGCACCTTCACCTGAATGTCGGGGTTTTCATCGTTCCAGATCTTGACGACTTCCTCGATCCCAGGTATCCAGGTCGTAAAGGTCAGGTCGACCTTGCCGTCGGAGGGTGCACAGGCTGCGGCGTCGCCGCCGTCCTGTGTGGTCGAGCCTGACGCGCAGCCGGCCAGCACGACCGTGGCTGCGGTGAGCAAAGCGACGGTGGCTGCTCTCTTCTTGATTCGCATTGTCCTTCTTTTCTCTTGGTGGAGGGAATGAGCCGACTGGAATATCCAGCCGGGGTGGTGTGGCTGGGGTGGTTATTTCACTGACCCGGCGCTGAGGCCGTTACGCCAAAAGCGCTGGAGCAGCAGGAAGATGATGATCAGCGGGATGATCGACAGCAGCGCGCCGATCAGCACGTAGTCGCGCAGCACAGGGATCTGGTTGACCTGCGAGTTCCAGGCGTAGAGGCCGAGCGTGACCGGGAACAGGGTTTCGTCGCGCAGCATGATCAGCGGCAGGAAAAAGTTGTTCCAGATGGCGACGAACTGGAAGAGGAAGACCGTGACCAGGGCGGGCACCATCATCCGCACCGAGACGGTGAAAAAGGTGCGCAATTCGCCGGCGCCGTCGAGGCGGGCGGCCTCGATCAGTTCGTCGGGCACGCTGGCCGAGGCGTAGATGCGGGCGAGGTAGACCCCGAACGGGCTGACCAGGCTGGGCAGGAACACCGACCAGAACGTGTTCGTCAGGCTGATCTGGCTGAAGATCAGGAACAGCGGCAGCGCCAGCGCCGTCGCGGGCACGAGCACGCCGCCAAGCACGACGTTGAAGATCAGTTCACGGCCCGGAAAGTTGTACTTGGCCAGGGCGTACCCGCACATACCGGCGATGAGCGTACCAACGAGGGCGCCGCCACCGGCGTACAGCGCGCTGTTGAGCATCCACTTGAGGTAGACGCCGTCACGGTAAGCCACCAGGTTTGCCATGTTCTCGAACAGGGAGAAGTCGGCGAACCAGAGCGGGTTCGTGCTGTTGAACTGGGAGCGGTTCTTCGAGGCCGCGACCACCAGCCACCAGATCGGCACCAGAAAGTAGAGCGTGAACACGCCCATGACGACCATGGCGCTGACCCGAGCGAACGGGCTCTCTCGCTGCGCGCGCGGCGTCTTGCCCTGCCGGGAACGGATGCTGCGTGCCGACTTGCCGACAGTGGTGGAGGTCACGGTGCTCAGGGTGCTCACTTGGCTTCCTTCCGTTGCGTGAACTTCAGGAACGTGAACGAAAGGATGAACGTCGCGAGGGCCAGCACCACGGAGAACGCCGCGGCCAGGTTGAAGTTTGGGATGGATGAGGTGGAGTAGACCGTCAGGTTCGGGGTGAACGTGCTGGTGACGGCCGAGCTGAAGCTGCGGAACACCTGGGGTTCGGCCAGCAGTTGCAGGGTTCCGATGATCGAGAAGATCGCGGTCAGGATGATGGCCGGCATGATCAGCGGGATCTTCACCGACCAGGCGATGCGGAGCTGGCCGGCGCCGTCGAGGCGGGCGGCCTCGTAGAGTTCAGCCGGGATTGCCAGCAGCGCCGAGTAGATGATGAGCATGTTGTAGCCCACGAACACCCAGGTGACGACGTTGGCGATGGCCCAGAGCACGAGGTCCGCCGAGAGGAAGTTGATGTTCTCGGTGACGGCACTGAACGGTGACAGGTTGGGTGAGTAGAGGTAGCCCCACATGATCGCGGCGATGACGCCGGGCACCGCGTAGGGAACAAAGAACGCCAGCCGAAAGAACTTCTTGCCGCGCACGAGCGGCGAGTCCAGCAGCAGGGCGAATACCAGTGCGAGGCCGAGCATGATCGGCACCTGCACGGCGCCGAAGGCGAGCACCCGACTGATCGACGCCCAGAACGGCCCGTTCTGGAAGACCAGGATGTACTGGCTAAGTCCACCGAAGACCTGTGTGGCCTGGCCGAAGGTGCCCTCACGCTCGATCACGAGCAGAGACTGGTAGATCGCGTAGCCGATCGGCACCAGGTAGAACAGGGCAAACAGTGCGCCGAACGGGAGCACGAACGCCAGGATCGCTCCCTTGTGCTGCACGCGGGGCTTCGCTCCGCGGGCCTTGGCTGGCTGGGCGGCGCGGGGCTTCCGGGCGGCGTTGCCCGGGGCATCCGTCAGGGGACCGGCAGGTGCGCTCATGATGCGGGGTCCTCTCTGATCACGCGGACGGCTCCGGCGGGCACGCGCACGATTCGACCGACGGGTGCATCGGTGACGAGTTCGTGGCCGCAGGCCGGAAGCTCAACGTCGCCGTGACCGTGATTGATGATGAACAGGTAGCTGCTGGTGGACTTCACTCGGCGAACGACCTCGATGGTTCCCGCACTCTCCGGGCCAACCGCGGTAACGCGTGCCTCCTCGGCAATCGTGCGCACGAGGTCCCTCAGGGCACCGGCCGCCAGCGCGGTCGCAACGTACCAAGCGGTGCCGCCTCCGTGCCCGTTGCGGGTGATGGCAGGGATGCCGGGCAGCGGCCCGTCAAGGTAGCGCGCCATCACCTCGGCAGTGTTGATCCGCAGGCGTTCGCTCCAGAGGCTCGCGCGCGCGCCGGAGTCGAGGGTCAGAACGTGGCCGGGCAGCAGTGGGGAAAATTCTTCCACCGTGATGCCGAGGATCTCGCGGAACGCGCCGGGGTAGCCACCGGTGCGCACCCGGTCGTCTTCGTCGACGATGCCGCTGAAAAAAGTGATCAGGGCGTGGCCGCCGGCCGCGACATAGGAACCCAGGTTCTGGGCCTGCGCGTCAGAGACCAGGTAGAGGCACGGGGCGACGACGAGGCGGTAAGCCGAAAGGTCGGCGTCTGGCGAGACGATGTCGACCGTTACGCCGAGTTGGTGCAGGGCCGTATAGGCGGCGTGCACCTGGTCGAGATAGCGCACCGCATGGGAGGGACGGGATTCTCCGTCGCCAGCCCACCACGCCTCCCAGCTGAAGATGATCGCGGCATCCGCGACGACCCGGCTGCCGGCGACCTCGGCGAGACGATCGAGGGTCGCCCCCAGGGCCACGACCTCGCGCCAGAGCACGGTGTCGGTGCCGGCGTGAGGCACCAGGGCGGAGTGGAACTTCTCTGAGCCCTGCAGGGAAGCGCGCCACTGGAAGAAGCAGATGCCGTCGGCGCCACGGGCGACGTGGGCGAGGGAGTTGCGGGTCATCTCGCCTGCCACCTTCGCCAGATTGTGCGGCTGCCAGTTGACGGCGCCGGTGGCCTGTTCCATGAGCAGCCAGGGCTTCCCCTGGGCGAGCCCACGGGTGAGGTCGGCGGCGAAGGCGAGTTCGATGGCCGGATCGGCGAGGCGGTGGTCGAGGTAGTGATCGTTGGCGACGATGTCCATGTCGCCGGCCCAGGACCAGTAGTCGAGGTTGCGGATGTGCGCCGTGACCATGAAATTGGTGGTCACGGCTACGTTGGTGTGGCGGCGCAGCACCGCGGTCTCGCGGCGGTAGTAGTCGAGCAGTTCGGCCGAGCTGAACCGGTGGAAGTCAAGCACCTGGCCGGGGTTCCGGCTGGAGCGCGTGAGCCGCGGGGTGAGGATCTCGGACCACTGGCCGTAGCGCTGGCTCCAGAACGAGGTACCCCAGGCTGCGTTGAGGGCGTCGATCGTGCCGTAGCGTGCTTGCAGCCAGAGGCGGAACGCAGCCGCGGTTTCATCGCAGTAGCAAAGCGCGTTGTGGCAGCCTAGTTCGTTGGACACATGCCAGAGGGCGATGGCCGGGTGGTGGCCGTAACGCTTGGCGACCTGCTCCACCAGGGCGAGCGCGTGCTCGCGGAACACGGCCGAGCTCGGGCACCAAGCCTGCCGACCGCCAGGGAATCGTGTGGTGCCGTCATCGCTCACCGGGAGGATCTCGGGGTGCAGCGCGGTCAACCATGGCGGAGGGGACGAGGTTCCGGTGCCGAGGTTGACCCGGATGCCGTTGCTGTGCAGGAGTTCGATGATCGTATCGAGGGTGGTGAAGTCGTACTCCCCGGGGTGCGGCTCAATGTCGCACCAGCCGAAGATGTTGATGGCCACCAGGTCGACGCCGGCCTCGTGCATGAGGCGCACGTCTTCGATCCAGACGTCGGGACCCCACTGCTGCGGGTTGTAGTCGCAGCCGTAGGCGAACCCCTCGTGGACGAATGGGGTCACCGGAGCCGAACCATTCGAAGAGGCTGTTCGCGAATTCATGTGCTCCCTGACCGTGGTGTGTACGCCGTGTTGGCGACACCATGCTGACGACTCTGTGAACGTGCACAGAGTCGGGAGCAAAACTCACCGTTGGGTTTTCTGTGAACGTACACAGATTAGGTATATCCCGCCGATCCTGTCAAGCGCGGTCTTCGTTCCGGAGCGTTATGGTTATCAAATGGTGACAATCCCGTCTCGACGCAAACGCGCGACGATCCACGATGTCGCCGTCGAGGCCGGCGTGTCCCGCGGCACGGTCAGCCGGGTCGTGAACGACGAGCCCTACGTCTCGGCTTCAGCCCGGACTGCCATCGAAGCCGCCATCGAGAAGGTCGGCTATGTACCGAACAACGCCGCGCGCAGCCTGGTCATGCAGCGCTCGGAAGCGGTCGGCTTCATCGTGCACGAGCCACACTCACTATTTCTGGATGACCCCAACATCGGCGGCATCCTGCTCGGGGCCAACACCGTGCTCTCCCGCTCGGACTACCAGATGGTCAGCCTCGTCATCGACTCCCAGCGCGACACCGACCGCGTCGCCCGCTATCTCAGCGGTGGTTTCGTCGACGGGGTCATCATCGTCTCCGCCCGCCGGGAAGACCCCATCACCCGCGTTATCGAGAAGCTGCGCCTTCCGGCCGCTTTCGTTGGACATCCGCCAGAGCAGAGCCCTCTGCCGTTCGTAGGCATCGACAACCGGGCATCGGCGCGCGCGATCACCGAACGCCTCATGCAGACCGGACGCCAGCGCATCGGCATGGTTGCCGCCGCACTCGATCGCGATTCCGGCGCGGACCGCCTGGCCGGCTTCACGGATGCCCTGGGCGACCGCTTCAACCCGGCTCTCGTTGCCCGAGTACCGCTCTACACCTTCACCGATGGGGTGAAGGGCATGTGCGCACTGCTCGAACGTGACCCACTGATTGACGGGGTGTTCGCGGCTTCTGACGCCGTGGCTGCCGGAGCACTCGAAGCGCTCCGCCATGCCGGGCGCAGCGTGCCCGGTGACGTCGGCATCGTCGGATTTGACGACAGTTCCTGGGCGCTGCGCACCCAGCCACACCTCTCGACCGTGCACCAGCCAGCCTTCGGCCTGGGCGAGCGAGCAGCCGAGTGCGTGCTCGGCCAGCTGCGCGGTGAGGAGCAACCGGCCGACGGCATCCTGCTCGAGACCCCTATCATCTGGCGCGACTCGGCTTGATCGACACCGTCGGGGATTCCACGCTCGACATGGCGTTCACCGCCTCGGCTCTACCGGTGGTCACGCCGATGAACTCAATGCCAACCCGGTGACTGGTCACAGCGAAGACATTGCAACAACATGTATCCATTGGCAAGTTCTACTCCGCCGCGACAATAAACAGAATGGCCCGCGTCCGAAGACGCGGGCCGTTCGTCGTGCGAAACCGTGACTAGCTGGTAAGGCCGTCCACGTACTCCTGGTTGTCTTCCATCCACTGGGCAACGATCGGAGCGTAGTCCTGGCCCTCGTAGTCGACGAACATGGCCTGCTCAAGCGAGTACAACGTGTCGAGGTCCATCTCGAAGTTCTCGATCCACTCCGCCGCCTGCGGGAAGTCCGTCTTGAAGTCGGTGCTGGCGTAGGAATGGATACTTTCCACGCCGCCCAGGGCTCCCTGCGGGTCTTCGAGGTTCTTGAGCGGAAACTTGTTATAGGCCCAGTGCGGCTCCCACAGGGTGACGACAATGTTCTCGCCGTTGTCGGTGGCCGTCTGTAATTCGGTCAGCATGGCCGCCGTCGACGAGGTGAGGTATTCCATGTCCTCGAGGCCGTAGCCCGGAATAACGTTGTCCGTGGTCGCGAGGGTCAAGCCGGCGCCGGGCTCGATGCCGACGATGCGGTTGTCGAACAGGTCGGCGTTGGCCGCGAGTTCCTCGAGCGAGTCGATCGGGGCGTCCGCGTTGACCGCGATCGCGTTGCGCGACTCCTTGTTCCAGGCACCGAGGTCGACGATGTCGTCGCCATATTTTTCGAGGTACGATGCGTGCGTTACCGGCAACCAGACATCCAGGTTGAGATCGTAATCACCGGTCGACAGGCCGGAGTACACCGGCGCGACGTCCCCGTACTTAAGCTCGACGTTGTAGCCCTTCTCGTCGAGAATAGCTTTCCACAGCTCGGAGGCTGCAATGGCCTCATCCCAGCCGTTGAACACGGCGATCGACATATCCTTCTGGTCGTCATTGCCGTTTCCGACGGTTTCGGTCTCACCGGAGGCGGCGCAGCCGGTGAGAGCCAGAATACCAACGGCTCCCAGTGCCAAGCTCGATTTGATACGTGATTGAGAACGGTTCTTCATGGGTCTTCCTTTCGTGCCACCTGCTGTGGGTGACTGGGGTTGACGCTTGGTGCATACGGCGAAAGCCGCACTGTTGAACGGATGCGGCTGCATCCGTAAACCTGCGTTGCCGCCGGTCAGGCTCGGGCCGGTTCACCGACCGGCTGCGGGGCGCGAGCGGGCTCGGCAGTGGATGCCATGGCATCGGTGGCCCGACGCGCACGCAGGGTGTGCCGGAGGCCGCCGAAGAAGCCCGTTGAATCGGTGCTGCCGAGCGACGCGGTAATGCGGTCGAGGAAAATCGCGAGGATCACGACGGCCAGTCCAGCTTCAAAACCGAGCGCGATGTCGATGCGGTTAAGGCTTGCCACAACCTGCGCCCCGAGACCGCCCGCTCCGACCATGCCGGAAATAACCACCATGGAGAGCGAGAGCATGATGACCTGGTTGACGCCGGCCATGATGGTCGGGGTGGCCAGCGGCAACTGAATCTGCCGCAGGATACGCCACGGGGACGCTCCAAAAGCCTGCCCGGCTTCGACGACTTCCTGATCCACACTGCGGATGCCGAGCTCGGTCAGGCGCACGCCGGGAGCCATCGCGAAAATGATGGTCGCGACGATGCCGGGTACCACTCCGACGCGAAAGAGGATGAGGGCCGGAATGAGGTAGACGAACGCCGGCATGGTCTGCATGAAGTCGAGTACCGGGCGGATGATGTTCGAGGCGAGCGTGGACTTGGCCGCGAGAATGCCAACGGGAACGCTGATGACAATCGCCAGCACGCTCGCGACGAGCACGAGGGCGAGCGTGTCCATGGCGTTCTCCCACTGGTCGACGCCAAGGATGACAAGGAGGCCGACAACCGTTCCGACCGCGAACTTCCAGCCACGAATTCCGAAGGCGAGTACGCCCAGCACGAGCATGATCGCCCAAAACGGCGGCGCTCCGAGCAGAAATTCCACGGATTCGTAGGCGCCATCGAAGAGTGCCCGAATGAAGCCGAACAGAAAGCCGAAGGTATCGGTGATGTAGTCGACGAAGGATTCAATGAGGGAACCCAGGGGAAGACGAAAGTCGGTCATGCGCGCGCTCCTTCGGCATTGAGCAGGGCGTCATCGGCCGTATCGCCCAATATGTCGGTGATCTGGCTGATCGAGATGGTGGCAGGCGGCATCACGACCGGTAGTGGGCCGGTATTCGTCGTGACGTTCCCGATGGCGGCGAGCAGGGTCACGCGAGGAATTACGCCGAGCAGACGGTTCTTCTCATCGACGACGGCGATCGGCAATTCGCTCTCGACCGAGGGCTCGACGAGGTCGACCAGGGCGGTTTCGGGGAGCACGGCGTTAGCGTCGTCACGAATGATGCTTCGCAGATCGGTCTCGCCGGCTTTGACCATTTTCAGTACATCGCGGTCGCGCACGATACCGGCGAAGCTGCGGTCGCGGTTGAGCACAAAAGTGACGGATGTCTGCAGGTCGCGCATGGTCCGCAGCGCCGCCCGTGGGCCTGCGGTCTTCGTGATGACCGAACGCACCGGTTCCATCACGCTCGCGGCGGTGAGCACGCGCGCCCGGTCGACATCCTGCACGAACTGGGCGACGTAGTCGTTGGCCGGGTCGGTGAGGATCTCCTCGGGCGTGCCGATCTGCACGATGCGACCATCGCGCATGACGGCGATGCGATCGCCGAGAAACATGGCCTCGTTCAGGTCGTGGGTGATGAAGATGATGGTCTTGCCGAGCGCGGCCTGCAGTTCGATGAGCTGCTCCTGCATTTCCCGGCGAATCAGCGGGTCGAGGGCCGAGAAGGCCTCGTCCATGAGCAGTACGTCGGTGTCGGCCGCGAGAGCACGGCCGAGACCGACTCGCTGCTGCATTCCACCGGACAGCTCCGAGGGCAGGTTGTCTGCCCAGCCAGCCAGACCGACCAGATCGATGATCGTCTGCGCTTTCGCGAGGCGTTGTTCCCGGCCCATGCCCTGAATTTCGAGGCCATAGGCGACGTTGTCGATCACCGTGCGGTGCGGCAGCAGGGCAAAGTGCTGGAACACCATCGAGATGCTTTTGCGACGTATGTCGCGCAGTTCCTTGGCGGAAACACCCGTGATATCGGTGCCGCCGACGGTCACGGTGCCGGAGGTGGCCTCCCACAGTCCGTTGAGCATGCGGATGAGAGTCGATTTGCCCGAGCCGGACAGGCCCATGACGACGAAGATTTCGCCCTTCTTGACCTCGAATGAGGCGTCAATGACGGCGGCCACTCCGAGGGCAGAGGTCTCTGCGCGACTCTTGCCCGCTTTGAGCTTCTTGACGATTTCGTGCGGGCGGCGCCCGAAGGCTTTATAGAGGTGATTTGCCTTGACGGCGATGGATCCTGGATGAGGGATATTGTCGGTCACGCGTTCTCCGGTGCACGCCCCCGTAGCCGATTTCACGGTCTACGAAGCGCTGTGCTCTTTTGTCGGACGGGTAGGCACCGAGCGGCCCGAACGCGAGAATCAGCGTGGGCTGGAGCGATCATGGGACCGCGTCCGTCGCCGCCTCACCATACGCAGGCGGCCGTTCCATCTCAAATGGTGGCTACGCCTGCGCGTCCTGGTGAAGGTTGTAAGACCGTCAACAATCCTAACATACCGACTTTTCGGTGCACCGAAAAGAGCACAGCAAAAAAGAGGGTGTCGCCCGGGACGACTTCTCCGGACGACACCCGTAGCGCGAGTCTAATGCCCGCGTTTTCTGCTTAGGCGCGTTCCAACACCTTGGACTGCGCAGCCTGCTCGGCAGTGCGCTGGCTCTCCGCGGCACTGACATGACCATGAGTGAGCATGGTGCGTTCGTCGAACGGTTCGAGCTTGTCCAGCACGCGATCAACCTGCACCCGGTCGAGTTCCTTGGTCCAGGAGCCAATCATGACGGTTGCCACGGCGTTGCCGGTGAAGTTGGTCAGCGCGCGAGCTTCAGACATGAAGCGGTCGATGCCGACGATGAAGCCGACGCCGCCAACGAGTTGCGGGGCGTGGGCCTGCAGGCCCGCGGCCAGGGTGGCGAGGCCGGCGCCGGACACTCCGGCGGCGCCCTTGCTGGCGATGATCATGAAGAGGAGCAGCCCAATCTGTTCGCCGAGGGCGAGCGGCTGACCGAGCGCGTTGGCGATGAACAGCGAGGCCATGGTGAGGTAGATCGCGGTGCCGTCGAGGTTGAACGAGTAGCCGGTGGGCACGGTGACACCAACGACGGGCTTGGAGACGCCGAGGTGTTCCATCTTGGCGATCAGTCGCGGCAGCGCGGCTTCAGACGACGACGTCGATACGATCAGCAGGTATTCCCGGCCGAGGTAGCGCATGAGCTTGAACAGGTTCACACCCGTGACCAGTTTGAGCAGGCCGCCGAGGATGACCACGATGAAGATGATGCAGGTGATGTAGAAGGCGGCCATGAGCGTGAACAAACTGATGACGGCCTGGATGCCGGTAGCACCGACGACCGCGGCGATCGCACCGAAAGCACCGATCGGGGCGAGCCACATGACCATAATCAGAATGCGAAAGACCAGAGCCTGCACGTGGGCTAGCCCATCGAGAATCGGCTTGCCGGCCGGGCCCATGCGCTGCAGCGCGAAGCCGGCGATGAGTGCCACGAGCAGCGTCTGCAGAATATTACCGCTGGTCAGCGAAGAGAACAGGGTGGTGGGAACGATCCCGAGCAGGAACGACTTGGTGTCGGCTGATTCGGTGGCCTCAAAGGTGGCATCCGACAGGTTGATGCCCTCGCCCGGATGAATCATGTTTCCCACGACCAGTCCGATGCCGAGTGCGAAGGTCGACATGATCAGAAAGTAGCCGAGGGCCAGGCCACCGATCTTGCCGACGGTGGCTGCCTTGGCGATGGAGCCGATGCCGAGAATGATCGTGCAGAAGATGATCGGGGCGATCATCATCTTGATCAGGGCGATGAACAGATCTCCGAGCGGCTTGAGCGAGACCGCGAATCCCTCCGGTCCGCCCCAGGCCAAGCCGACGATGATACCCAGAATAACCGCGACGATGACGGCCATGTAGAGGTAGTGGGATGAGTCGATTCGCTTCTTCGGCTTACCGGATTTGTTGAGTTTGGTTTCGGTTGATGGCGTCGATGCCATGTCAGACTCCTATGTCTAGGCTTAACCTGGCCCACCACGGGCTCCGGTCGGTGCAAGTCGTTCCACACTGGTCGACGCAGCGCACTCGCGCACGGTTACGGTCATATTGTTCACGAGCTCACGAAAGAGGCAGGCAGTGCGTAAGGAATGGAGCATCGCTCGACGGCTCTTTTTCGCGCACGCACTGTTCATCGTCGTGCTCACGGTCTTCGTCGGAACGGCCTTCTTCGTCGACGCGCGTGATCGCGGCTACATCGAGACCGGCAACCGGATGCTCGCGGTCGCCACCGCCATCGCCGACAGTCCACTCGTGCTCGCGGCGAGTGAGTCGGCCGACCCGAGCGCGTCCCTGCAGCCCTATGCGCTCCAGCTGAGCGCCGACGCGGGGCTCGATTTCATCACGATCATGGCCCCGGACCGTACCCGCTGGACCCACCCCACCGACACAGAGATCGGCAGGGACTACATCGGCGCCATCGAGCCGGCTCTTTCCGGAACCTCCTTCACCGAAATCAGCACGGGAACGCTCGGGCCATCCGTTCGTGCCGTGGTGCCGGTAACGGATACCGACGGCACCGTGCGCTCGCTCGTCGCGGTGGGCACCACGACGAGCAACATCACGATCGCTCTGAACGCCCGGTTGCCCTCGGTGCTCGGTCTGGCTCTCGGGCTGCTCGCGTCGGGGTCAGCGGTGACCTGGCTGCTCGGGCGCTACCTACGCCGGGTGACCCTGGGCTGGGGACCGGAACGTCTCGCGCAACTATTCGTCTATTACGATTCGGTACTGCGCTCGGTTCGTGAGGGGCTTGTGCTGGTCGACCTGCGCGGTGACCTCGTCCTGTACAACGATCAGGCGTCGCGCCTGCTCGGAATTCCGCCGCGGCCGACTGCGGGCAGCGACGAGCGACCGCCAACCCTCACCGAATTGAGTCTGCCGCCGAGCCTCGGCGAGTTACTGCGCAGCGGCCGAACCGCGCTCGATGAGATTCATATCACCGGCACGCGGGTACTCGTGGTCAGCCAGGAGCCAGCGATCGCCTCGTCGACTTCGGCGACTCGACCCAGGGCAACCCCGATGGGATTCGTGGCGACGATTCGCGACCACACCGACCTGCAGAACCTCGGCAGCGAGTTGCAGTCGATGCAGACCCTGTCTGACGCGTTGCGGGCGCAGACCCACGAACATTCCAACCGCTTGCACACGATCGTGTCGCTGATGGAGCTCGGCCGCACCGATCAGGCCCTCGAATTCGCCACGAAAGATCTCGAGCTGAGCCAACGGCTCGCCGATGAGATGGTCGGTTCGGTAGACGAACCGGTGATCAGCGCCCTGATCATGGGCAAATCGGCGCAGGCCAATGAGCTGGGAATCGCCCTGACCGTCACGGCGTCGGGCACGCTCGCCCAGTCCGGGCTGTCGATTCAGGATCTGGTGACCGTGCTCGGCAATCTGGTCGACAATGCTCTTGATGCGGCGGCCGCTGGCCCGGACCCTCGTCGGGTGTCTGTCACGGTGTCATCTACCGAGCAGGCCGTGATGATCGAGGTCGCCGACAGCGGCTGTGGCGTGGCTCCCGATATCATTGACGATGTGCTTCGTCTCGGCTTCAGCACCAAGGGCGCCGGCTTCACGGAAACAGGCCCCACGGGCGAACACGGGATGGGCGGCCCGGCGCCGGGCCGTTCGATCGGCGGCCGCGGTCTCGGCCTGGCTTTGGTTCGGCAGGCGGTGACCCGCCTCGGCGGCACGCTCACCATCGCCCGGCGCGAGGGCGCCGTCTTCACCGTGACGATTCCGGCCCTTACTCGTTCGGTCGTGACCACGGCGGGGGGCGATCATGGTTGACGGCGGGCTTGCGGTCATTCGCGTGCTCGTCGTTGAGGACGAACCGCTCGCCGCCGAGGCGCACGCGGCCTATATCGGCCGTCTGGCGGGTTTCGAGCTCGTCGGCACGGCGAGCACCGGGCAGGACGCGTTTCGTCGCGTCGCTGCCGCTGCCTCGGCCGGAAACCCGATCGACCTCGTGCTCATGGACATGAACCTGCCCGACAGCCACGGGCTCGACGTGAGTCGGCGCATCCGTTCGGCCGGCCTCGCCACGGACATCATCGCCATCACCGCCGTCCGCGACCTCGACAATGTGCGCGGAGCGATCGCGGCCGGCGTCGTGCAGTACCTGATCAAGCCCTTCACCTATTCGACCTTCGCTGCGAAATTGTCTAGTTACCGGAACTTTCGTACGAAACTTGACGCGCAGGCATCCGTCGTGACGCAGTCCGCAGTTGATCACGCGTTTGCGAGCCTGCGCGCACCGACCGATATCCCGCGGCCGAAGGGTCTGGCCGACTCGACGCTGAGCCCGGTGGTCTCCTTCCTGCAGGCCCAAGCCGCGCCGGTGTCGGCGAGTGAGCTGGTGGAGCCACTCGGGCTGTCACGGGTGACCGCGAGGCGCTACCTCGAGTATCTCGCCGACTCCGGCCTCGTGCTGCGCGCACCGCGCTACGGCACGCCGGGGCGGCCCGAGAACGAGTACCGCTGGACGAGCGGGCGTTAGCGGTTTGTGAAAACCGGTGGCCGCTTCTCGATGAAGGCGGCCATGCCCTCGCTCTGGTCGTCGGTGGCGAACACCGAGTGAAACAGGCGTCGTTCCAAGTGGATGCCGCCGCTCAGCATCGACTCGTAGGCCGCGTTGACGACCTCCTTGGCGAGCATGGCGATCGGCGCCGATTTCGCGGCGATGTCGGCCGCGGTCGCGAGGGCATCGGCGAGCAGGTCGGTGGCGGGCACGATGCGGGCGACGAGGCCGATGCGTTCAGCTTCGACCGCGTCAATGGTGCGGCCGGTGAGGATCATTTCCATCGCCTTGGCCTTGCCGACGGCGCGAGTGAGACGCTGGGATCCGCCCATGCCGGGAATCACACCGAGCTTGATCTCGGGCTGCCCGAAGGTGGCAGTGTCGGAGGCGATGATGAAATCGCAGATCAGGGCCAGCTCGCAGCCGCCGCCGAGGGCGTGACCGGAGACCGCGGCGATGACCGGGGTGCGCACGGCGGCGAGTGTGTCCCAGCCGGCGAACCAATCCTTGAGATACATGTCCATATAGCTCATCGTCGACATCTCCTTGATGTCGGCGCCGGCCGCGAAGGCCCGCTCCGACCCGGTGATGACGATCGCGCCGATCTCGGGGTCGGCGTCGAGCTGGGTGGCGGCACCGACGACGTCCTGCATCGTGGCGAAGTTGAGGGCATTGAGCGCCTTGGGCCGGTTGAGTGTGATCACGCCGACGCGTCCGTGACGTTCCAGCAGAATGTTTTCGTAGAAATGGGTGTCAGTCGGGGTCGTGTCAGTCGGGGTCGTGTCAGTCGGGGTCGTGTCGCTCACGCCGTAGCCTCTCGTTCGGTGGATTCTTGCTCGCTGGGTTCGTTGCCGCTGGTATGCACGCGCGGCAAGCGCAGCTCGCGCTCCCCCAGCGATGCGAAGCGTGCCTGTACGTCGGCGCCGGAAACGGCGTCAAGTGTGCTCGGTTGCCACAAGGGATTGCGGTCCTTGTCGATGACCTGGGCGCGAATACCCTCAAGGACATCGTGGCCGGCCACCATGCGCAGGGACACCCGGTATTCCTGTTCGAGGACCTCCTCGAGACTGCCGAGGGCGCGGGCGCGGCGGAGCGATTCGAGGGTGACCGTGACGGCGGTCGGCGACTTGGCTAGGATCGCGGCGGACGCCTCGCGGGCTGCTGCGACGGGCGATTTCTGCAACCGGTCAATGATGGTGGGCAGGTCGGTGCCGGCGTAGCACTCGTCGATCCAGGCGCGCTCCGCCAGGAGCGGTGCCGGCGGCACAGCCGACGCGGCGTGCTGGGCGATGGCAGCGGCAGCGGGCATCCGTTTGAGGGCGTCGACCAGGGAATCGAGCCGGGCGGAGTCGACGTAGCTGTCGGCGAGGCCGAGGGCGATCGCATCGGTGCCCGTCATGGTCGCGGCCGTGAGGGCGAGGTGGGTGCCGAGTTCGCCGGGTATCCGCGAGTAGAGGAAGGTTCCACCGACGTCGGGCACGAAACCGATGGTGGTTTCGGGCATGCCGACTGTGGTGCGTTCGGTCACGACGCGGTGGGACGCGTGGCAGGAGAGGCCGACTCCGCCGCCGAGCACGATGCGGTCCATGAGGGCGACGAATGGTTTGGCATACCGTTTGATCTGGGCGTTCAACGTGTACTCGTCGGCCCAGAATCGGGCATTCTCGTCGGGGTCGCCGCCGGTATCCGTGCGGGCGTCGCGGTAGATCGACACAATGTCGCCGCCGGCGCAGAGGGCGCGGTCTCCGTTCCCGGTGAGGAGAACGGTGTGCACGGCGGGATCGTCGGCCCACTCGGTGAGGGCGGCGGCAATGGAGCGGATCATGCCGTGGGTCAGCGCGTTCAGGGCCTGTGGCCGGTTCAGAATGATGCGGGCCAGCTGTCCGCCACGCTGCAGCAGCACCTCATCGTCTGTGCCAACGGATGCGGCGCCAGCACTGGGCGCCGCGACCGTCTTCTCACCCGAGTGGCTGTCAATCGAATCCGTTCGGGGCATGAAAGACCTTTCCGCGTCGATGCGGTTGAGGAGGGGTAAGCGTTGGCACAGTCTATCGAGGTGAGATTTCTGTCCGCGAGCAGGCGAGGGCATGCGGCCGGGCGCACCGGCGATCGGGCGGATTAGAACGGTTGGGGGACGGGGTCGTCGATGTGCCAAGCGGAGTTCCATGGGTCGAGCAGGGGCGGATTCGGCTGGGCCAGTGCGGGCGGTGCTGGTGTTGGTGGTGTTGGTGCTGCTGGCGTTGGTGGTGCTGGTGGTGCTGTGTGTTGTGGGTGGGGGCGAATGCGGGTGGTGGGGTCGGTGGCGTAGTGCTTGCCGGCGGGGCTGGTCCAGTTCAGGGTGCCGTCGGGTGTGGCGGTGACGGTCCAGGCGCTGAAGTGCTTCAGGTTGTGGTTGGCCGGGCAGAGATGATGCAGGTTGGTGGCGGTGGTGTGGCCGCCGAATTGGGTGTCGCGGGTGTGGTCGAGGTCGCAGTGCCGGGCGGAGCGGTTGCAGCCGGGGAACCGGCAGGTTCCATCGCGTAGTTGCAGGTACTTCTTCAGCGCCGCCGGCACCCGAAACGCGGTAGCACTGACGTCCAGGACGATGCCGGTGTGCGGGTGGGTGAGGATGCGCAGGAAGCTCGTCGCGGTGCCGGCGAGCCGGCGGGCGGTTTCCGCATCGATCGGCCCGTACCCGTCCAACTCGCCCGGCTCCTCGCTCTTACCCATCAGGGTCAGCACCGGCACGGTCACGTTCACCGTGGCTCCGATACCGGCGCCGAGGCCGGTGGCGGTGACGCCGCGGGCGAGCAGGTCGATGGCGACATCTGCCCGGAGCTGGCTGAGGGTGCGTGATTCATCCGGACCCTGCAAGCTGAGGGCGGCGTCGGTGACGCGGTGATACACGGCCGTGAGGTCATCGCTGGCGGCGCGCATCCAGAGCGTGGCCATGCCGTCGTTATCGGGGTAGAGCAGGACTTTTCGGTCTGCCAGACACCGAGCCCGGCGAACGGTGATGCTGTCGGGATGGAAGTGTTCGCGGATCTTGCGGGCCGTACCCTCGATTTGCGCCGCGGTGAGTTTCATCGCGTGCGGCAGCAACACCGCCTCCAGCCCGGCTTGCGCGGGCTTCGGCACCGAATCAAGCTGGTCCAGCAGCAGCCCCGCCTGCCGCAGCGAAATCTGCCCGCACCGGAGGGCGCCCAGGGTGCGGGGCCGGTCTTCGACCAGGGTCCGGCTCTGCCGAATCAACCCAGACGCGGTGCCATACGGGATGCGCAACGCGCACGCCATCTCCGCGATCAGGCCCTGCTGCGCTGCAAACGTCGCATCCCAGTCATGCTCCCGGCCCGGACCTGCCAGGGGCCGACCCGTCTCGGCGGTACTGGACGTGTAATGCCAGGCCTCGGCGAGGGTATCCGCTTTGCCCGCCTGCGCCCATGCGATGACCCTCTCGAAATACACCGCCCGATCCACGAACTGCGATTGTCGACACTGGAACGGATCCAGGTCACCCGCTGGGCTGGAGGCGGAACCGTTAGCGTTGCCGCCCTCCGAGTTGCAGCCCTCCGCATTATCATCGGCAGCGTTGAACTCGGCAGCGTTGAACTCGGCAGCGTTGAACTCGGCAGCGTTGAACTCGGCAGCGTTGAACTCGGCAGCGTTGAACTCGGCAGCGTTGAACTCGGCAGCGTTGAACTCGGCAGCGTTGAACTCGGCAGCGTTGAACTCGGCAGCGTTGAACTCGGCAGCGTTGAACTCGGCAGCGTTGAACTCGGCAGCGTTGAACTCGGCAGCGTTGAACTCGGCAGCGTTGAACTCGGCAGCGTTGAACTCGGCAGCGTTGAACTCGGCAGCGTTGAACTCGGCAGCGTTGAACTCGGCAGCGTTGAACTCGGCAGCGTTGAACTCGGCAGCGTTGAACTCGGCAGCGTTGAACTCGGCAGCGTTGAACTCGGCAGCGTTGAACTCGGCAGCGTTGAACTCGGCAGCGTTGAACTCGGCAGCGTTGAACTCGGCAGCGTTGAACTCGGCAGCGTTGAACTCGGCAGCGTTGAACTCGGCAGCGTTGAACTCGGCAGCGTTGAACTCGGCAGCGTTGAACTCGGCAGCGTTGAACTCGGCAGCGTTGAACTCGGCAGCGTTGAACTCGGCAGCGTTGAACTCGGCAGCGTTGAACTCGGCAGCGTTGAACTCGGCAGCGTTGAACTCGGCAGCGTTGAACTCGGCAGCGTTGAACTCGGCAGCGTTGAACTCGGCAGCGTTGAACTCGGCGCGCTCCTCGGCCGTGACCGGCCAGGTTCCGTGGGCCGCGAAGAACGCATCGACGAAGCCCGATTCGGGGATGTCGCCGCTCTGGCTCATGCCCTCATTTTACCAAAACCCTGAGCCAGAGTCGAGAGTTTCTCAGATATATTTGGATTTCTGTGCGAACGTGCGTTCGGACAGGATTGCACGTTCCCGGGTCCGACGCACGCCGGTCGACGGCGGTTGTGGCCGACTCGACCCGGAGAAATGGCTGGCTCCCGGGATGGCCGGCCATATCCGGAGTGAGCGGGGACGCGACACCGCGTCGGGTTGAGTCGCCCGACTGCGCCAGCCCTGCGCCAGCTCTGCGCCTTCAGCGCGTAGTACCGGCTACCTTGGGCAACGATCCACCGGCGGCCGCGTTTCGGTCGGGCCTGAAGTTGGAAAAGTCCACGCCGGGAATGTTCTGCACCAGCGAGAGTTCATCTTCGATCTGGGCCGCTTCGGAGTCTTCAGGGCCGACCAGGGGCAGGCGCACCCGTGGGCTGCCGATGCGACCGAGGCCGTGCAGGATGTACTTCACGGCAACGGTGCCGGGTACGTGGGTCATCACGGCGCGCACGAGCGGTTCGAGCTGCTGATGGGCGGCGGTGGCGACTCTGAGGTCGCCCCGGTTGACCGCGTCGACCATGTGCCGGTACGGGGTCGCTGTGATGTTCCCGGTGACGCCGATCAGTCCCGTCGCGCCGATCGACAAGTGGGCCAGCACGTTGGGATCGTCGCCGGAGAAGTACATGAGGTCGGTCTGGTTGAGCACCCGGCTGACCTGGGCGAAGTCGCCCTTGGCGTCTTTCATGGCCAGGATGTTGGGGTGCTTGGCCGCGCGCAGGATGGTCTCGTAGGCGATAGCGACACCGGTGCGGCCGGGGATGTCGTAGAGAATGACGGGGAGGTCGGTCGCATCCGCGATCATGCGGAAGTGGGTGAGGATGCCGGCTTGGGTCGGCTTGTTGTAATACGGGGTGACGATCATGTTGCCGTCGGCACCGGCCTTCTCACTCTGGCGGGCGAGCTGCATGGCGTGGGCGGTCTCGTTGGAACCACCGCCGGTGATGATCTTGGCACGGCCGTCAGCGACGGACTTGCCGACCTCGACCAGGCGGATCTTCTCTGGGTCGGTCAGGGTACTGGTCTCGCCGGTTGTTCCGGTGACGACGATGCCGTCGGCGCCAGCATTGATGACGTCGTCGATGTGCTTCTCCACCCCGGCCCAGTCCACTTCGCCATCAAAAGTAAACGGGGTGACCAGTGCGACCAGCACCTGGCCAAAGGGATTCGTAGAGGTAGACACGAGGTACAGGCTATCGCCTCCTCGCTCGGTGCCCCGTGAGCGCGCAAAAAAAGGCCCGATCGAATCGGTCAGACCGGCATATTTCCTACTCTCGCGAAGCGCTACGGCGAGACGCGCCCGTTCTTGTTGAAGGCGGCGTAGGTCAGTGGCATCAGCGTCTCGAAGTGGGTTTCCATCTGCTCGGCACACATTTCGATCTCGCGCTGCGGGAACGATGGAAACGATGAGCCCTCGCGTTTGGTGCGCAGGCTGAGAAAGTTCATCAGTGAGCGCGCGTTGAGCGTGACGTACATCGACGAGTAGATGTTGAGCGGCAGCACGATACGAGCGACCTCGCGGGCGATGCCGGCTTCAAGCATCCGCTGGTACGCCTCGTAGGCATGGATTGCGGCGACGCGGGTCTGCTGCTGCACCAGCGCGGTCTGCTCGGCAGAGCCGGGCAGAAAGTCGTACGCGCCCGGCTTACCGACCTGGAGGAGGTTGCGTTCGGCGGACGGCACATAAAATACCGGATTGAGCTCCCGGTACCGGCCCGACTCTTCGTTGTACGAGGCGATGCGGTGCCGCATGAACTCGCGAAACACAAAAATAGGCGCGCGCACATAGAACGTCATCGAGTTGTGTTCGAACGGCGAACCGTGCCGATCGCGCATGAGGTAGTTGATCAGCCCGCGATCACGCTTCTCGTCAGCCTCGCTCTCGAAGCCGTCGAGCTGGCTCTGCTCCAGGGTCTGCTCCCCCAGGGTCGACACCCGGGCGGCAAACAATACGTCGGAGTCGTGGGCGCTCGCGCGCACCAGCTCCACGGTCATTTCAGATCGGAACTCAACATCGGCCACGGCCTCAGGCTAGCCGGTCTGCCGGCCGTCCCGCCCGGGCGTGCCCGTAATGTCTCGTCACAGTCCCCCGAACAGGCCCGCACCCACGTAGCGTCGAGGATATGAAACCACTCGAAGCGATCGGACTGCTGTTCGCGCTACTGACTGCCACGACCGTTCTGGGGCTCCTGTGGCGGGCACGCCAGGGGCGAGTATCCCGCGTGACCGGTGACATCGTCACGCCAGCGGATGTCGCCACCACGACCGCATTCGGTCCCGCGGCAACCCTGCTGCAATTTTCGACCGAGTTATGCGCCCGCTGCCCTGGCACCCGCCGGCTGCTGGGCACCGTGGCGGATTCCCGCCCCGGTGTCGTGCACGTGGACGTGGATCTCACCCACCGCGCCGATCTCGCCAAGCGGTATTCGATCCTGCAAACACCCACGACACTGATTCTGGACGGGGCCGGCCGGGTACGGGCCCGCGTGGGCGGCCCGCCGAACCGGGCCGACATCAGCGCGACGCTCGATGCGATCGCGCAGAACACCGCCACCCGCACACTCACCACCACGCCAGGGAGCTCGCATGTCGACCGCTGAAACATCAACCGCTAAGGCAGCGACCGCGCCCACGGGCCGTCGCCCCCCACTCGATCCTCGTGGGCCCCGCTTCGGCGCGGCCATCACGGCTGTGCTGTTGCTGGCTGTGGTATTTCTCTCGCTTACCGGTGAATCCGCTGCCGCGCTGGCTCTGTTGGCGGCCATTACCGCGCTGTTTGCGTGGGGCGCCCTGGCCGGGGCCGGGCGTCACCCGTACGGCCTGGTGTTCAAGCGCTTCGTTCGACCGCGCCTCGCACCTCCGACCGAGCTCGAGGATGCTGCCCCACCAACCTTCGCGCAGGCTGTCGGCCTGGCAGTGTGCCTGGTTGGTCTCGTTCTGGGCCTGGCCGGAGTGCCCGGTTCCATCGGCATCGCTGCGGCCGCGGCGTTCGTCGCGGCTTTTCTGAACGCGGTCTTCGATTACTGCCTGGGCTGCCAGATCTTCCTTCTGCTCGTGCGGTTCGGTGTGCTGAACCGGGGCGGCCGACCGGCCAGGCAAGCATGAGTCACACCGCCAGAACGCCCTACTACAGCTAAGGACGCACCGAACCTGGTGCATTGGCTGTGGTGCGGGCTCGTCTGCGGCCTCAGGCAATTCTCAGACGGGACACGTTCACGGGGCACGCGCGACGGATAGGGTGGGACGCACATCACCTGGAGGTAACACCATGCCCACGACGCTCACCAGTGAAGCAACCACCGTCTGGACCGGCGATCTTATGTCCGGCTCCGGCACCGTCACTCTGGATTCCTCGCACGCCGCCGAATTCTCCGTGAATTGGAAAGCGCGCGCTGAGGGGGTCTCCGGCACCACCAACCCCGAAGAACTGCTCGGTGCCGCCCACGCGTCCTGTTTCTCCATGGCCCTCGCCAACGCGCTCGGCAAAGCCGGCTACTCGCCAGAGAGCATCCAGGCCACGGCCGCCGTGACGTTCGCCGCCGGCACCGGGGTTATCGGCAGCCACCTGCTGGTGAGCGCTAAGATCCCCGGTATGACCGAGGCCGAGTTCGAGGTCTTCGCCCAAGACGCCAAGGCCAACTGCCCAATCTCCAAGGCACTCGCGGGCATCCCCATCACCATTGAAGCCGAGCTGGCCTAGGACCCTGCGGTGCGCGTTCTGATCGCCGGTGCATCCGGCCTCATCGGCCGGGAGCTGAGCCGGCAGCTGGCCGGCGCTGGCCACACCCCGGTACGTCTGGTACGCCGGGAAGCCGTCGGCAAGAACGAGATTCGGTGGGATCCGGCCGCCCGGATTCTGGATACGCGCGTGCTTGACACCATTGACGCGGTGGTCAACCTCTCGGGGGCCTCGCTGGCGCGGCTGCCGTGGACGACGGGCTATCGCAAAGAAATCCTGAGCTCCCGGCTGCTGGCCACCCGTACCATCACCGACGCGCTGGGGCAGGCGGCCACTCCGCCGACGGTCCTGCTGAACGGCTCGGCCGTGGGGGTCTACGGCAATCGGCCGGGGGAAATCCTGAGCGAGACATCCGCTGTCGGAACCGATTTTCTGGCCGATGTCGTCATCCAGTGGGAGGCCGCGGCCCAGCTCGCGCCGGAACCGACGCGGGTGGTGACGCTGCGCACCGGCCTCGTGCTCGCCAAGGGCGGTGCACTCAAACCGGTACTGCCCCTGGCCAAACTCGGCCTGGCCGGACCGCTCGGCGGCGGAACCCAGCACTGGGCCTGGGTGAGCCTGCACGACGAGGCTGCCGCCATCGTGCATCTGCTGACCTCGACGCTCGTCGGCCCGGTCAACCTGGTCGGGCCCACCCCGGCGACCTCAAACGACATCCTCAGCCGGCTCGCCACCACCCTCCACCGACCGTTTTTCCTGCCGGTTCCTGAGCGAATCCTGACTCTGCTGCTGCAGGACGCCGCCCGCCAACTGCTGCTCGCCGACCAGCAGGTCAGCGCCCAGAAACTACTGGGCGACGGGTTCGAGTTCGCCCATCGCACGCCGGCCACCGCGATCGCCTGGATGCTGCGCCAGCCGTAGCCGATCGCCTGGATGCTGCGCCAGCCGTAGCTGGTAGCCTGCGGCTACTTCGGGGCGCGCTCGAGGGCGATCGCGGTGCGGATCGCTCGGCGGGCACGCTTGCGGTCGCCCGACGCGTCATAAGCGAGGCCGAGCCGCAGCCAGGCGTGCCAGTTCCCGGGTTCGGCCTCGACCTCGGCCCGCGCGGCTGGAAAATGCTCGTCGGCGGCGTCCCGGTAGGGACGACCGCTCGGGCGTGTTGGCAGGTCGGCGGCCGGAAGTCCCCCGAGCGCGTCGAGTTGACGCACGAGACGTTCCGAGCGGATGCCGAACGCAACCTCACGCACGAGCGCCCAGAAGCCAATCAGCGGCAAAATGAGCAGCCCCAACCCGATGAGGATACCGACCGGCTCACCGCTTTGAATAAAGAGCGTGGCGCGCACTCCGGCCAGAACGAGGTAGAAGACGAGCAGTACCGCCATGACGATGACAGCGATCTTGCCCTTCATCAGGAGGCTCCCGAATCGTTGGCAGGAGCAACGGCGGAATCAAACCCCAGGTCGACGATCTGGTCGAGGCCGACTGTCACACCCGTAATGGTTCGTGCTGCCGCGAGGGCCAGCAGGATGCCGCTCTCGTAGGCGCTCGGGGACAGCGTGTTGTGGCTGATGGTGATGGTCTCCCCGTTGCCGCCCAGAAACACGTCCTGGCGGGCCAGCAGGCCGGACAGGCGCAGGCTGTGCACGGGCACGCTCGAGACCTGCTGGCCGCGGGCACGCTGGTCGGTATGCGGCGCCGAGACCGGGCCGAGGTCGGCGCGTGCCCGACCGATCAATTCGGCGGTGCGCACGGCCGTGCCCGACGGCGAATCCACCTTGGATGGCTGATGAGCCTCGACGATCTCAATGGAGTCGTAGAACCGGGCGGCCAGGGCAGCGAACGCCGTTGCGAGCACCGACCCGATTGAGAAGTTCGGAATGATGATGACGCCGGTGTCGTCGCGGCCCGCGAGTCTGCGGCTGAGGGACGCGATACCGTCCTGGCTCCAGCCGGAGGTGCCGACAAGCACCCGCAAACCGTGCGCGGTTGCATAGTCGACGACATCACGACTCACGTCGGGCCGGGTCAGATCGACGGCGATCTGCGCCCCGAGCATTTCGCTCAGCTCGCTGTGCGAGTCGAGCCGGGCGACGACCTCGAAGCCCTCGGTTCGGTCGATCAAGTCGGAGACCAGGCGGCCCATCTTGCCCGTTGCGCCGATAATGGCCACCGTCGTTGTCATGACACCAATCTATCAATTCAATCCGGCATCACGTGCCCGCGCCATAGCCTAGGGAGATGCCTCAGTTTCAGGCCGTGTCCGTCGCGGATGCCGCCGCCCTCACCCTGCTCACCGAATATTTTCGCAGCCCCGAATTGTCGTTTCGGCAAGCTCAGGGCACCTACCACCCGACCTATCCGCTGGCCGAGCAATTCGTGCCCCCGCACGGCGTGTTCCTCGTGGTACTCGATGAAAAAGACGACCGGGCCGACGACGCGAGCGGCGCGTACGTCGGGTGCGGGGGCATCCGCCGGCTGGAAAATGCCGAGAACGAGCCGGTGCGGTTCGAGGTCAAGCACCTGTGGATGCAACCCAGTTCCCGCCGGCGTGGGTGGGGGCGCATGCTACTGACTGAGCTCGAGCAACGGGCGGCGCACCTCGGAGCCGCCGAGGTTGTGCTCGACACGAATGTGGGCCTCGCCATCGCCGGGGCGCTGTATCACAGCACCGGGTACGAGAGCATCCCCTCCTACAATGACAATCCCAATGCCACGCACTGGTACGGCAAGCGTCTGGATATTTAGAACATCAACGGTTCGGGCAGCCCGGTACGCAGCTCGACCGGCAGGTGGCCGAGGTCGTTGTGGGTGACCAGTGTCCACGGGCGGCCAGGTTTTTGCTGCAGCACGGTCAAGCCACAATTGGCCTGGTTGATACCGACCCAACGCCAGTCGGGAGCCCCGAGCACCTCACGAACAAACCAGGCGATCACGAAATTGTGGGTGATCAACAGGTCGTGGCGCTGAGTGCGGCGGGGCTGCAGAAATTCCGCGACGGCGTCTTCCATCTGGGCGCGACCGGCGTCGATCTCATCGTCGGTGACCGAGCCGAAGAAGGGATGGTAGGCCGACGGTGTTTCGGGTGCCCGCCCGGACGGAATGCAATCAAACAGCAACGGGGAGGCCTCGCTGTGCAGGGCCGGCAGGCGTTTGGTGATGAGTTCGGCGGTTTCAGCGGCCCGCTGGAGCGGCGAATGCCAGGCCCCCGAGAATGGCACACCGCTGAGCCGGTCGGCGATCAAGAGTGCCTGGCGTTTGCCCCGCGGCGACAGCGGGCCGTCGTGCAGGCCGTGTTCGGCATCCTGCTGCTCGCCGTGGCGTACCAGGTAGATGTACTGGGGCATCATTGTCCATTTCACGTGTGGGGAATCCGGTCGGGCCGGAGCGTTCAGAAGCTGTGTTGGGGCGATCAGCCCGGGAGGATAGCCGAGAACGCGTCGTCTTCGAGGGCGCCGACCGCGGAAATCGATACCGGGCCGCTCGCGAGCTCAGCGGCGAGCTCCCGCACGTCGGCCGCGGTGACGCGCGCAAGACGGCGCAGTGCTTCGTCCAGGTCGGCGAACTCGCCGAGGGTGATCTCGGAGCGTCCCAACCGTGACATGCGAGTGTCGGAGTCTTCCAGGGCCAGAGCAGATGCTCCGCTCAGCTGGCCAGACGCCCGCTGCATCTCGTCGGCGGTGACGCCGCCATCGGCAAGGCGGTGCAGTTCGCTGAGCATGAGCTCGGCGACCTGCCCGGCTTTGGCCGGAGTACAGCCGGCATACATGCCGAACAGGCCCGCGTCGGAGTAACCGGGCGCGAACGAATAGACCGAGTAGGCCAAACCACGCTTCTCCCGCACTTCCTGAAACAGGCGGCTCGACATGCCACCGCCGAAGATCGAGGTGAGCACGCTCATGGTGACGCGACGCTCGTCGGTAGCCAGCAGTCCGGGCATGCCCAGCAGCAGGTTTGCCTGCTCCAGCGGACGTTTGACGATGGTCAGTGCCTGGCCCTGCTGAATCTCGGCGGGGGCACCGCCGCGACGACTGACCGGGGTGTGGCGAATGCTGAGGTCCCAGCCGGCACGGTCGAGTGCGCGAGTGACGGCGGCGACGAGCACATCGTGGTCGACGGCACCGGCGACGGTGACGACGAGGTCTTGCGGGCGATAGTTGGCCTGGTAGTGCTCCCACACGGCGGTGCGGGTGGCGCCGCGAATATCGTCGGCACTGCCGCCGATCGGTCGCCCGAGCGGATGCGTGCCCAGCACGGCTTCGAAGAATCGCTCGTTGGCCACGTCGGCCGGGTCGTCGTCGGCCATGGCGAGTTCCTCGAGGATGACACCGCGTTCGGTTTCGAACTCACCGGCGTCCAATTTTGAGGAGGTCAGCATGTCGGTGAGAACGTCAATGGCCATGCCGAGGTCGCGGTCTTGCACCTTGGCGTAGTAGCAGGTGTATTCCTTGGCGGTCATGGCGTTGTGTTCACCGCCGACCGCGTCGAAGGAGATCGCGATGTCGAGGGCGGACCTCGTTGGCGTGCCCTTGAAGAGCAGGTGCTCGAGAAAATGGGTGGAGCCGAAGTGCCCCGGTTGTTCGTCACGGGACCCGACGGCTACCCAGTAGCCAATGGTCAGGCTGCGAGCACCCGGTACCTGCTCACTGAGAATGCGTACCCCGCTCGGCAGAACGGTGCGACGTACCAGAGCATCGCCGGCGGCCCGAAACGAGAGTTCGGCCTGATCTAGGGGAAAGTCGACTGCACCGTTCATATCATCCACCACCTTACAAGACCCGATCGGGGAGACCGGTGCCGGAGTGCGACCCCCCAGTTTGGCCGAAACTGCCCGGGTGGTCCGTTACCACAGACTGGTCTGTCTAGGGTGTGTTACAGTCTGGGAGCCGGCCGGGAAACTTCCGGATTTGCGCTCAGCTGGGGCTGATGTCATCCCCCGACGAAGGAGTGCCGAATGACCACGATGACAACCGAACCCGTTCGGCCGGCGACGCACGCCAAAGTGCGCATTCTCGCCACCGCCGACCGTCTGTTCTATACCGCGGGAGTGCACACCGTGGGTGTGGACCGCATCATCAGTGAATCCAAGGTCACCAAAGCCACTTTCTATAAGTACTACCGTTCGAAAGACGCCCTCATCGTGGTGTACCTGCAGGGCAGGGACCGGATCGCCCGCGATTTTCTCGCCAACCTCGACACCCGCTTCGATACCCCTGAGCAGCGGTTGCGCGGCGTCGTCAGCGAGATCTCGGCGCAGGTCATTCGCGACGGCTTTCACGGCTGCCCCTTCATCAACGCCGCCGCTCAGTTCACCGACCCGACCCACCCGGTGCGCCAGGCGGTCACCGCACACCGCGACTGGTACGTTCGATCGATCGAAGACATGTTCCGCGGCATGGGCCACGCTCGCCCCGGAGACGCGGCCGACGACTTCTTTCTCGCCCGAGACGGCGCTTTCGCCGGCGCCAACCTCGGCGACCCGATCGGTGCCCATACCGCTCTGCTGCGCGCCATCCAGCGCGTACTCGACGAGTCCGGCGCCTAACAGACGAGGACCAGCGCTCAGTAGTGCCGGCGCTCAGTAGTACAAACGCCCAGTAGTGTCAGCGCTCAGTGGGCCGACACCCGGTCGAGATCGATCAGGTCGTTACGGCCGAGACGGATGCCGGCCGCCGCGACCAGGGAGAGTACCTGGTCGCCCCGTCCAGCGCCGGCGACCGGCGCCACCACGTTGGGCCGAGCGAGCAGCCATGCCAGGGCGATCGACGCCGGCGCCGCGGTATGCGCGGCCGCAATGCGGTCGACCACGGAGAGCACGCGCAGCGATCGACGGTTCAGGTAGACCGCAGCGAGCTGCCCGCGTGCGGTACCGGCGGCATCCGCTTTGGTGCGGAACGCGCCGGCCAGAAAACCGTGGGCGAGAGCAAAGCCCGGCATAATGGCGAGGTCCTGGGCGCGGGCCACGACGGCGACGTCTTTCTCGAGCTCGGCGCGGTGCACGAGGTTGTAGGGCGTTTCGGCGGCGACGAATTTGGGCAGGCCGAGGGCCGAGAGCACACGGGCTTCCATGAGCCGTTCCGCCGAGAAATTGCTGGCCCCGAGATAACGCACCTTGCCGGCGCGCACGAGGGCGTCAACGGCAACGAGACTTTCTTCGAGATTGACGGTTTTGTCGTCGAAGTGAAAGTAGAGCAGGTCGAGATAGTCGGTTCCGAGCCGCACCAGGCTGGCTTCGACGGCGGCCACGATGCTGCGCTGGGTCAGTCCGGGATTGTCGAGATTGTGACCAATCTTGGTGGCCAGTACGGTGTCGGCGCGCGTGCCGCGCGAACGCAGCCACGACCCGATGATCACTTCGCTGCGCCCAGCGGCGAAGCTGTCGGCGGTATCGAGAAAGTTGCCGCCGAGGTCGTGGTGTGCGTCGAGAATAGCCAGGGACGCTTCATTGCTCGCCGTCCAGCCGAAGGCGTTGCAGCCCAGGGCCAGAGGGTGCACGCACAAGTCGGTTCCCGCTATCCGGCGACGAACCGGGCCTGCGCCGACCGTGGTCTCGTCCTGCTCCGATCGGTCGATCGCCATCGCATCGAGAGAGGACGAAACAGCCTGTCGGGTCATGATGTTCTCCTCTTGGCGGGTTAGCCCGGATCGGTCGTCTACCGCTTTTTCTCTTCGTCATCTGCTCTTGGCCCGACCATAGACGAGCCCACCGACATTTCCGGACGGCACGCCTAATCGTTACCAAAATGTACGTCGATTGCGGGCACATTGGCGTCGATGGCGACCAGTCGGCATGCGCGCAGTTTCTGCGACTGGTGTTCTGCGAGTCGGTCGGGTCCCGCAAGTCGGTACACGCTTGATTTGTTAGACTTGCCGTTGCGCGAAAATTGGGCCGAGTGTGCAGGTGCACATCCGCCCTGGGCCGCCGGCCACCGAATCGACTGATTGCTGGCGAGGTATCCTGCCCGAACCAGCCGCAGGAAAGCAGCCATGACCACCCTCGCCGACGTGCCCAACCCCCAGGTTCCCCGTGAAGCCCTCCGGCGCCGCACCTTCGCCGTGATCTCCCACCCCGACGCCGGCAAGTCGACCTTGACCGAAGCCCTGCTGCTGCACGCCCGCGCAATCACCTCCGCCGGCGCCACGCACGGTAAGGCCGGCCGCAGTGGCACCGTCTCGGACTGGATGGAGATGGAAAAGGCCCGCGGCATCTCCGTGACGAGCGCCGCGATTCAGTTCGAATACCACGACGCCGTGATCAACCTGGTCGACACCCCCGGCCACGCCGACTTCTCCGAAGACACGTTTCGAGTGCTGTCCGCAGTGGATGCCGCGGTGATGCTCGTCGACGCGGCCAAGGGCCTCGAGCCGCAGACGATGAAGCTGTTCGCGGTCTGCAAGCAGCGCGGGCTTCCCGTCATTACCGTCATCAACAAGTGGGACCGCCCTGGCGACGCTCCCCTGGCCCTGATGGATGAGATCCAAACCCGCACCGGACTGCTGCCGACTCCACTGAACTGGCCGGTCGGCGAAGCCGGCGACCTGCGCGGCGTGCTCGATCGCCGCTCGGGCGACTTTCTGCGCTACACCCGCACCGCGGGCGGCGCGACCGTGGCCGAATCGGTGCGGCTGGATGCGGCCGACGCGGCGATCGAGGAGGGCCCGGCCTGGACATCCGCTGTCGAAGAATCTGAACTGCTCGACGCGGAGTCCCAGAATCACGACTCCGAGCTGTTCCTCGACGGGCAGACCACCCCGGTGCTGTTCTGCGCCGCCGTAGCAAACTTTGGGGTGCAGCAGCTGCTCGACACCCTGGTCGAGTTCGCACCGCCCGCCGAAGCCCGCATCGACATCGACGGCAACCCGCGCAAGGTCACGTCGCCGTTCTCCGGTTTCGTCTTCAAGGTGCAGTCCGGGATGAACTCGGCGCACCGCGACCACGTGGCCTTCGTGCGCGTCTGCTCCGGCGAATTTCGACGTGGCATGGTCGTCACCCACGCGGCAACCGGTCGCCCCTTTGCCACCAAATACGCCCAGCAGCTCTTCGGCAAGGAACGCACCGTCACCGACCAGGCCTGGCCGGGCGACATCGTCGGGCTGGTGAACGCGTCGGCGCTGCGCGTGGGCGACTCGATCTTCGAAGACGAGCGCGTGGAGTTTCCGCCGCTCCCGTTGTTCTCCCCCGAACACTTTCGGGCGATTCGTCCGGTCGACAGCAGCAAGCACAAACAGTTTCGCCGTGGCATCGACCAGCTCGACCATGAGGGCATCATCCAGGTGATGCGCTCCGAGGTGCGCGGCGAACAGGCACCGGTGCTCGGAGCGGTCGGTCCGATGCAGTTCGAGGTCGTCGAAGACCGCATGGTGCACGATTTCCACGCTGATATCCGCATGGAAGCGCTCCCGTACCAGGTGGCCCGCAAGACCGACAGGGAGAGCGCTCTCGTGCTTGCCGGAACCCGTCAGGTGGAAGTCTTCACCCGCTCGGACGGCACGCTGCTCGCTCTGTTCAGCACCCCGTGGCGGTTGCAGGCGATCGCCAAGGAGAACCCGAAGCTCGTGCTGATCGACATTGCCAACGCCACGGCCGACGACTTCATGTAACTGGTTCGATGAAAAAGAAAGGCCGCATCCTCGTTGAGGATGCGGCCTTTTGCGTGTCTGTCAGTGCTGGTTACGCGTCGACGACCACGGAGGTGATAACCGGGCTGCGACGGTACTTGCGGTTCATCCAACGGCTCACCGACTGCGTGAAGAGGTCTTCGAGCTCGGCGCCGTCGACGATCTTGATGCGGTTCGCGGCCTTCATGGCCTCATCGATGACCTTGGTCGCGCCCTTGACCCACTCGTCGTCGTGCACGAATCCGCGCGCCAGGAACTCGACGGGCTCGGAGAGCGTGCCGGTCTTGGCGTTGAGAATGCCGAGGATGGTGATGGTGCCGTCTTCGGCGAGCTTGCGACGGTCTTCCATCGCGGCAGTGGATGCGCCACCGACGGTCATACCGTCGACGAAGATGTAGTCGGCGACGACACGGCCGGTGACCTTGGCGTGGCCGTCGATGAGGTCGACGACGACGCCGTCTTCGACGACGATGACGTTCTCTTCGGGGACACCGGTCTGGATGGCGAGGTCGGCGTTGGCCGTGAGGTGACGCCATTCACCGTGGATGGGCATGACGTTGACCGGCTTGACGATGTTGTAGCAGTAGACGAGCTCGCCGGCGCTGGCGTGGCCGGAGACGTGTACCTTGGCGTTGCCTTTGTGCACGACGTTGGCACCCCAACGGATCAGGCCGTTGATGACGCGGTAGATGGAGTTCTCGTTGCCGGGGATCAGCGAGCTCGCGAGCAACACGGTGTCGCCCTCGCCGATCTTGATCACGTGCTCGCGGTTCGCCATGCGCGAGAGGGCAGCCATCGGCTCGCCCTGCGAACCGGTGCAGATGAGAACGACCTTGTCGTCCTTCATGCGCTCGAGCGCCTTCATGTCCACGAGCAGACCCTTGGGAATATTCAGGTAGCCGAGCTCGCTCGCGATTCCCATGTTGCGCACCATGGAACGGCCGACGAAGGCCACCTTGCGGTTGTGCTTGACGGCAGCGTCGATGACCTGCTGGATGCGGTGCACGTGACTCGCGAAGCTCGACACGATGATGCGGCGCGGGGAGGTGCGGAACACGGTATCGATCGCCGGTCCAATGTCCTTCTCGGCGGTGGTGAAGCCGGGAACCTCGGCGTTGGTCGAGTCCGTCATGAACAGGTCGACGCCCTCTTCGGCCAGGCGCGCGAAGGCGCCGAGGTCGGTGAGGCGCTTGTCGAGCGGGAACTGGTCCATTTTGAAGTCACCGGTGGCAAGCACAAGGCCGGCTTCGGTGCGGATCGCAATGGCCAGGCCGTCGGGGATGGAGTGGTTGACGGCGATGAACTCGAGGTCGAACTGGCCGACGGTGCGGCGCTCGCCCTCTTTCACCTCGATGAAGTTCTGGCTGAGGCGGTGCTCCTGCAGCTTGGCGGCGAGGAAGGCCAGGGTGAGCTTGGAGCCGATGACGGGAATGTCGCCGCGTTCCTTGAGCAGGTAGGGGACGGCGCCAATGTGGTCTTCATGGCCGTGGGTGAGCACGATGGCCTCGATGTCCTGCAGACGGTCGCGGATGGCCGTGAAGTCGGGCAGGATCACGTTGATGCCGGGCTGGTTGTCTTCGGGGAAGAGAACGCCGCAGTCGATGATCAGCAGCTTTCCCTTGTGCTCGAAGACGGTCATGTTGCGGCCGATCTCGCCGAGACCTCCGAGCGGGATGATGCGCATGCCGCGAGCCGGCAGGGCCGGCGGAGTGCTCAGGTCGAGGTAGTGGTTATTCATGAATCTCATTTCGTTGTCTGCGGTACTGCATGTCCAGGTGTGTGGGGACCGAGCTCGGGCATGCGAAGCCTGCGAGAAATACTCAGGGGGGCCTCAGCGCGCATACGCCTACCTCGTGTCATGCCTGGCGGGCAATCGAAATACCGGCCAGATACGTCTCTAGTGTACCGGCGCGTCGGCGACCGTCGTTTCGGTGCCGCCGGTGCGACGCGTAGAGAAAGCAAAAGAGGGACTCCGCTCGGCGGAGTCCCTCTTTCGATCTGTCGATTCCGGCGCGACCGGAACGTGCTGGCTTAGGCTGCCGCGGCCAAGTGCCGGCTGTCGGCCACCTGTGACGTCGCGACGCGAGGCGTCGGCGCCGAGGTCACGCGGCGGCGCGACACGTACTCACCGGCGTCGAGGTGCTGCGCGGTTCCGCTCACGTAGCCGCTGCCGGTGACTATACGCCGTGCGGTGTGGGAGATGAACTCGTTGGGCAGGGTGGTGGTGTTCGAAACGTAAGAATTCATGATGCTCCTGGTGCGATCTGGTGATAACGGATGCCGACCGGGGGCCAGAGCAATGACATGACACAGACCACTCGAGTGTCCGCAGGAATGCGCGATGTGCGCTCCTTGACTGACTGGTTCGAGTGAAACTGGGGTGTTGGCCCGTTCGGCGGGAAATGCGCTGCGCCGCGCGGGCTGAGAAACCCGGATCCTCTAATGGACCGCCATGGTTTCTGAACTATTACCAGACTAGGTGATAGCGTCGCTCGTTGGGGCAAACACACCATCTACACAGGCATTGCGCAGCTAGACAGACATCGTGCAGCCAGACAGGCACAGACATCGTGCAGCTGGACAGACATCATGCAGCCAGACAGGCTCAGAAATCGGGCAGCTGGACAGACATCGAGCAGCTACAGATATCGTGCAGCAAGCTCGGAGATTGGATCGATAAGTTCACGATATGACTGCTTCCGCGCTGTACGACATTCCCCTCACCCTCATCGATGGAACCGAAACCACCGTCGGCGCCTTCAAGGGCAAAGCGATACTCGTCGTCAACGTGGCATCGAAGTGCGGCTTCACCCCACAGTACGCGGGACTCGAAGCGCTGTACCAGCGTTACGCCGACGATGGGTTGGTCGTGCTGGGACTACCGAGCAACCAGTTCATGGGACAGGAGCCCGGCACCGAAGACGACATTGCGGCATTCTGCGGGATGACGTACGGGGTGACCTTTCCGATGACGGCCAAGGTCGATGTGCGGGGTAAGCACCAGCATCCGCTCTATGCAGAGCTGACGAAGTTCAAGCAGGGACTGTTCCCCGGGCTGATCAAATGGAACTTCGAGAAGTTTCTGGTGACACCTGCCGGTGTGATCGTGGACCGCTTCGCCTCGTCGGTGGAGCCGGAGTCGCCGGAGATCGTCAACGCGATCAAAAAGGTCCTGGCCGACAAGGTCGCCTGACCCCTCGCGCGATCGAGGGCTCACAAGGCGGGGTCAGCGGGCTGCTCGGCGCAATACGGCCTCGGCATGACGCAGCACCGGGCCATCGATCATGCGGCCCTCATATTGGAAGACACCGCGCGCACTCGCGGCGGCCTCGAGCAGTCCGAGGGCGTAGTCGACTTCGGCAGTGGTCGGCTGGTAGGCCGAGCGAACGACGGCGACCTGGCGGGGGTGGATGCAGGCCGAGGCGGTGAATCCGCTTGCGACGGCATCCGCTGCCTCGAGCGCGAGTCCGGCCACATCGGCGATGTCGAGGTGCACGGTGTCGATGGCGGCCTTGTCGTGGGCTCCGGCCGCGAGCAGCACCAGCGCGCGGGCCTGGCGGGCGACGTCCCGGTAGCGTCCGTCGGGAAACCGACTGGACGTGCCACCGAGTGAGGCGACAAGGTCTTCGGCACCCCACATGAGCGCGACGACGTTGTGTGCGGCGGCAATCTCCATCGCCGAGACGATGCCGGCGGCGGTTTCGCACAGGGCGATCACCCGGTACTCAGCGAGCCGTTCGACCTGGCCGGCGCTGACAGTTTTGGCGAGCATGACGTCGCGGTAGTCCGTGCGCTCGAGCGCGGCCAGGTCGAGCGCGAAATCGATACTGTCGGCCGGATTGATGCGCACGATCGTGCGGGCCGCCTGCAGCGGATGCTCGATCAGCGCGCGCCGCGCAGCGGCCCGGTCGGCGGGCGCCACGGCATCTTCGAGGTCGAGGATGACGGCGTCGGCGCGCTCGGCCGCCTTCGCGTAGCGTTCGGGCCGGTCGGCCGGGCAGAACAGCAGGGCGGGCCCGAGCGTGAACGGGGCGGGGGTGAACGGGCTGAGCCCGGTGGGGCTGTCATCGAAGGGGTCGGGGCCAGCCGTGTCAAAATCCTGATCGAACGGGTCATCGGGGGGGCCGCCCTCGAACGGGCCGCTCATAGCGCTGCCTCCCGGCACCAGACCAGCACAGTGCGCACGGCCGTGCCGACCACGACCCCGTGCTGGTTGCGGCCGGTGTGTTCGAGCGTGATGATCCCCTGCCCCTGGCGGCTGTTGGAGAGCCGTTTGTCGATGACGATGGTCTCCGAGTACAGGGTGTCGCCGTGATGAAGCGGATGCGGAAACGTCACGGCCGAAAAACCCAGGTTGGCCACGATCGTACCCTGGGTGAGCTGGGCGACCGAGCTGCCGACCATGGTCGAGAGGGTGAACATCGAATTCACCAGCCGCTCGCCGAATGGCTGGGTGGCCGACCAGGCCGCATCGAGATGCAAGGCCTGGGTGTTCATGGTCATCGTCGTGAACAGCACGTTGTCGGCCTCGGTCACCGTGCGACCTGGGCGGTGCTGGTAGAGGGCGGCAACGTCGAACTCCTCAAAGAAGAGGCCGCGCTGTTCGACCGGGTAGCGCCCCCCGACGCTGGGCGGACCGGCGTGAGTCTCTGGGTCGGGGGTACCGGGGTCGGGCATCCGCTTCTCCTCAGTTCTATCGGGCCGCTCAGCCTTATCGAGCCGCTCAGCCTTATCGGGCCGCTCAGCCTTATCGAGCCGCTCAGGCATATCAGGCCGCGAAGCCGAGCGATCGTGCGATGACCATGAGCTGCACCTCGGTCGTACCCTCGCCCAGTTCGAGCACTTTAGAGTCACGATAGTGCCGGGCGACCGGATTTTCGTTCATGAAGCCGTAGCCGCCGAAGATTTGGGTAGCGTCGCGGGCGTTGTCCATGGCTGCTTCGCTGCCGATCATCTTGGCGATCGACGCCTCCATCTTGAACGGGCGACCGCTGATCATGGTCAGCGCCGCGTCGTAGTAGGCGAGTCGGGCACTGTGCACGCGTGCCTGCATGCGGGCGAGTTTGAAGGCGATGTGCTGGTTGGATCCGATGGCGCGACCGAACACGTTGCGGCTCTTGGCGTAGCGCACCGACTCGTCGAGGCAGCCCTGGGCCGCGCCGGCGCACAGCGCCGCGAAAGCGATGCGTCCCTCGTCGAGGGTCTGCACGAAGTTTGCGAACCCGCGGCCACGCTCGCCGAGCAGGTTGGCCTCTGGCACGTGCACGTTGTCCAAGAGCAGCGGATGCGTATCGGAGGTGTGCCAGCCGACCTTGTCGTAGGCGGGCAGCACCGTGAAACCTGCGGCCGGGGTCGGCACCAGGATGGCGGTGAGCTCCTTCTTGACCGAGCCGTCCGGGCGGGTCGACTGGCCGGTGACCGCGGTGACCGTGACCAGCCGGGTGATGTCGGTGCCGGAGTTGGTGATGAACTGCTTGCTGCCGTTGATCACCCAGTCGCCGCCCTCGAGTTCTGCGGTGGTCTTGGTTCCGGCGGCGTCGGAGCCGGCATCCGCTTCCGTGAGTCCGAAGGCCGAGAGCGCTTTTCCGCTGGCCAGCAGCGGAACCCATTCCTGCTTCTGCTCCTCGGTGCCACGGCGGTAGACCGGCATGATGCCAAGGCCCACGCCGGCCTCGAGGGTGACGGCGATGCTCTGATCGACGCGAGCAAGCTGTTCGACGGCGAGGCAGAGTGAGAAGTAGTCGCTGCCCTGGCCGCCGTATTCCTTCGGAAAAGGCAGGCCGAACAATCCCATCTCGCCCATCTGGTCGATGATGCCGTAGGGCAGGCTGCGCTTGGTGTCGTACTCGTAGGCGGCCGGGGCGACGACGGTGTCGGCGAAGTCGCGCACCTGATCGCTGAGGGCCTGTTGGGTGGGGCTGAGTTCGTAGCTCATTCGTGGTCTCCCTGGTCTGGGTGTGGACGGGTGCCGGGTTTGGCAGCGGGGTCGGCGGGCGCGGGGGTGACCGTCGCGACGATCTGGTCGAGGCTCACGAGGTCGCCGGGGGTGACGGTGATGGTGACCGTGCCCGGCAGGGGCGCCACGAGTTTGTGCTCCATTTTCATGGCCTCGATAGTGGCGAGGGTCTGCCCGGTGACCACCCGGTCTCCGGTCCTGACCGGCACCGAGACGACGGTGCCCGGCATCGGGGAGCGCACCTCAGGGCGCAGTGTGCCCGCAACCCGGTTGCGACCGGTGAGCAGCTCCGCCAGTTGCTCGGCGCGGCTGGGCAACCCCAGGTCAAAGGCGACACCATCGTGGCCGAGATGCAGGTGGCTATCGGTACGTGCCACGTCGTACAGTCGCGTCACGCCCCCGAACTCGATGCGGATCCGGTCGGCGCCCACGGTCGCGAGGCGGCCGACGGCCGACGGGCGCTCGCTGACAGTGACGGATGCTGCGCCCGGATCCCCGAGAACGCCGACGGTGAGCACGCTGGCAGTGTCCACACTGAACGTATACCGGGCGGGTCGGTGCTCGCCGAGGCGCCAGCCGCTCGGCCGCTGCCAGATCGACGTCTCGGGCTCGGTGGCAGAATGCAGGAGAAGAGCCGCGGCCGCGAGCACATGGTCGTCGGCCTGCCGGAAAGCCAGGTGCGGCAGGGTGCGCTCGATCAATCCGGTGTCGAGCTGCCCGGCGCGCACGGCGGGTTCGTTCAGCAGCAGGCGAAGATACTCCAGATTGGTATGGACGCCGAGTACGAGCGTGTCGGCGAGGGCACGGTCGAGACGGGCGAGGGCGAGGTCCCGGTCGGAGCCCCAGGCAATGACCTTGGCCAGCATCGGGTCGTACGCGCTGCCGATCGGAAGGCCCGGCAGCAATGCGCTGTCGACACGGATGCCGTCGCCGACCGGCTCGCGCAGGGCCAGCACCGTGCCGGTCATCGGCAGAAAGTCTCGATCGGGATTTTCGGCGTAGACCCGCGCCTCGATTGCATGCCCGCTCAGGCGGACATCCGCTTGGTGGAGGGTGAGCGGCTCCCCTGCGGCGATGCGCAACTGCCAGTCGACCAGGTCGACGCCGGTGACGAGTTCGGTGACCGGGTGCTCGACCTGCAGGCGGGTGTTCATCTCCATGAAAAAGAACTCGTCGGGCACGTCGGCGGCGACCAGGAATTCGACGGTGCCAGCTCCGCGATAGTCGACGCTGCGGGCGGCAGCGCACGCGGCCTCGCCGATGCGAGCCCGCGTCGCTGCATCGAGCAGCGGCGACGGTGCCTCTTCGATGACCTTCTGGTGTCGACGCTGCAATGAACACTCGCGTTCACCGAGGTGGATGACGGCGCCGTAGTTGTCGGCCAGCACCTGCACCTCGATGTGGCGCGGAGTGGCCACAAGTCGCTCCAGAAAGAGGGTGTCGTCGCCGAACGCCGTCGCGGCGATGCGGCGGGCCGTCAGGAGAGCGTCGGCGAGGTTGTTGGCGCTCTGCACGATCTGCATGCCCTTGCCGCCGCCGCCGGCGGACGGTTTGATCAACAGCGGATACCCCACCTCGGACGCGGCCCGGATGAGTGCTTCGTCACTGAGCCCCGGGCGCGCGATTCCCGGAATGATCGGCACACCGAAGCTGGCGACGTGGTTCTTCGAGCGGATTTTGTCGCCCATCACGGCCAGCGCGTTGACGCTCGGCCCGATGAAGACGAGGCCGGCGTCAGCGCAGGCCTGCGCGAAGGCCTGGTTTTCGCTGAGGAACCCGTAGCCCGGGTGAATGGCCTGGGCGCCGGTTTGCGCGGCGGCGTCGAGAATGGCGTCGATGCTGAGGTAACTCTGGGCCGGAGCGGCGGGGCCGATACGCACCGCTGCATCCGCCAGCTGCACGTGTCTGGCTGCACGGTCGGCGTCGCTGTAGACGGCAACCGAGCGGATGCCCCGCGCGCGCAGGGTGCGCATGATGCGGCAGGCGATCTCGCCACGATTGGCGACGAGCACGGTATCGAAGAGGGTGTTCTGGGGCATCATTTCACATCCGAAACAGGCCGAAGGCGGGCTCTGGCAGGGGTACGGCTGAGCAGACGCCGAGGGCGAGGCCGAGCACCGTGCGGGTGTCGGCCGGGTCGATGACGCCGTCGTCCCAGAGCCGGGCGGTTGAGTAGTACGGGCTCCCCTGTTCTTCGTACTGCTCGGCGATCGGCTTCCTGAACGCCGTTTCGGCCTCGGCCGGCCATTCCTCACCGCGCGATTGGATCTGTTCGCGTTTAACGGTCGCGAGGACCGCGGAGGCCTGCGGGCCACCCATCACCGACACGCGGCTGCCGGGCCACATCCACAGAAAGCGCGGCGAGTAGGCCCGGCCGCACATGGAATAGTTACCAGCGCCGAACGAGCCGCCGATGATGACGGTGAGTTTGGGGACGCGGGTGGTGGCAACGGCGGTGACCATTTTGGCGCCGTGTTTGGCGATGCCGCCGGCCTCGGCGTCTTTACCGACCATGAAGCCGGAAATGTTCTGCAGAAAGATCAGCGGGATGCCGCGCTGGTCACACAGCTCGATGAAGTGCGCGCCTTTCTGCGCTGATTCGGCGAACAGGATGCCGTTGTTGGCGACGATACCGACCGGGTGGCCGTGCAGGTGGGCGAACCCGGTGACGAGGGTGGTGCCGTATTCCTTTTTGAATTCGTGGAACTCGCTCGCGTCGACGAGTCGGGCGATGACCTCGCGCACGTCGTAGGGCTGCTGCACGTCGACGGGGACGACGCCGTAGAGGTCGGCGGTTAGTGCGGCTGGCTCGCGCACGGGCAGCACGGGCCAGGCGGACCTGGCAGGTGGGCGCAGGGTCGACACGATGTCACGCACGATCTGCAAGGCGTGTTCGTCGTTTTCGGCGAGGTGATCAGTGACGCCGGACACGCGGGAGTGGAGGTCACCTCCGCCGAGATCCTCGGCCGAGACGATCTCGCCGATCGCGGCCTTGACGAGGGGGGGACCGCCGAGAAAGATGGTGCCCTGGCCGCGCACGATCACGGTTTCGTCGCTCATCGCGGGAACGTAGGCGCCGCCGGCCGTGCACGAGCCGAGCACCGCGGCGATCTGCGGAATGCGGGCTGCTGACAGCCGTGCCTGATTGTAGAAAATACGACCGAAGTGGTCACGGTCGGGAAAGACCTCATCTTGACGCGGCAGGAAGGCGCCGCCGGAATCGACGAGATAGACGCACGGCAGCCGGTTCTCGGCGGCGATCTCCTGTGCGCGCAGGTGCTTCTTGACGGTGAGGGGGTAGTAGGTGCCGCCCTTGACTGTGGCGTCGTTGCAGATGACGAGCACGGGGCGGCCGTGCACCTGGCCGATTCCGGCGATGAGTCCGGCGCCGGGACTGTCGTCGTCATAGACGCCGGTGGCGGCGAGCGGCGCGATTTCGAGAAAGGGGCTGCCCTCATCGAGCAGGCGGTCGACGCGCTCCCGCGGGAGGAGCTTGCCGCGCGCGATGTGCCGCCGCCTGGAGGCCTCCGGACCGCCGAGCGCGGCCGCGGCGAGGCGCAGGCGGAGATCGGCGACGAGGGCGCGCTGCTCGGTGTCGTTGGCACGAAAGGTCGGGGCGTTGTGGTCGAGCTCGCTGGTGAGTACGTGCATCTCGGCCCGCGTCTCCTTCGACTTGGCGCCAATCACAGTTAATGATCGGTAACTCAGATCAGGTTAGCTATTGTTAACTGAAATGTCCAGCAAACAGAGCCCGTCCACTCCGCGCAGCCAGGCCAAGGCCGACCGGCGCACCGCCCTGCTCGGCGCAGCGGCCACGCTGTTTGCGCGTTCGGGCTTCAACGGTGTCTCGATCGAAGACCTCGGTGCCGCCGTCGGAGTGAGCGGACCGGCGGTATACCGCCATTTCACCGGCAAGCAGGCCGTACTCGCGGCCCTGCTGGTCGGCGTGAGCGAGGACCTCGTCGCCGGAGGCCGCACCGTTGTCACAGCGACGACGAATGCCGCGACCGCCCTGCACTGCCTCGTGCGCTTTCACGTTGATTTCGCCCTAACGAACCCGGACGTGATCCGCGTGCAGGACCGCGACCTCGACAGCCTGGCCGTGTCGGACCGGCATCGGGTGCGGGCCCTACAGCGCGAGTACGTGGAACTCTGGGTGCAGGTGCTTCAACGAGTGCACCCGACGGTCGACGAGGCACAACTGCGCATTCGCGCGCACGCGACCTTCGGGCTGGTGAACTCGACACCACACAGCGCACGCGCCTCGGTGCAGCCCGCCGTGCGCGCCCTGCTCGAGGAGATGGCCCTCGCAGCCCTCGGCCTGCCCGGCGCATGACGTTCAGGCGTGAACTAATACCCGAGTGCCAGGCGCACGCCGAGGGCAATCATCACGACGGCAATCACAGCATCGAGTACCCGCCACGATGCCGGCCTGGCGAACAACGGGCGGAGTAGGCGCGCCCCGAAGCCGAGTACCGAGAACCAGATGACGCTGGCCGCAATGGCGCCTCCGGCCCACCACCAGCGTTCCGCCGTGCCCTGCTGGTTCGCGACGGCACCCAGTAAAAGCACGGTGTCGAGGTAGACATGCGGATTCAGCCAGGTGAGGGCGAGCACCGACATGACCGCGACCCGCATTCCGGTTGGGGCCACGACCCCCGACACCAGCAGCGCTCCGGGGCGAATCGCCCGGCGAGCCGCCAACAGCCCGTAAGCAATCAGGAATGTGGAGCCCAGCACGCGGATCACGACGATTGCCACGGGCGCTGCGGCTATGACCGCCCCCAGTCCGAGCACTCCGGCCAGGATCAGCACGGCATCCGACACCGCGCAGATCACAACGACAGGAACGATGACCCGGCTACGCCCCTCGATGCCCAGGCGCAGCACGAACGCATTCTGCGACCCGATCGCGATGATGAGGGAGAGCCCGGTCGCGAGTCCCAGCAGGGCAGGTAGCAGAGTTGTCGTCACCCGTGCAACGCTAGGTCCTCTGGGCTTCGGTTGGGGCATACTTCCTGCGCAGCGGTGCGCCGGCGAGATCGCCGGCGGTCGTCTGGTCGACCTGGCCCCGAGGCGACGGTCGAACGGCTCTCCGACCGGTCTAGCAGCTCAGAAGGCTGCGGTGCAGACGCAGAGCTCGTTGCCCTCGACGTCGGCGAGTACCCACCAGTCGGGCGCGTGTTCGTCGCTGAGCAGTACACCGCCGGCCTCGAGCACGGCCGCGACCCGGTCTTCGGCCGCGTCGCTCGGCACGTAGACGTCCAGATGGATACGGTTGCGTTCGGTGCGGGCGATCTCCATGTGCTGAAACCAGATCTTGGGGGCGAGGCCACGCGGGTCGAGCAGTTCTACACCATCGTCGCCGGTGACCTCGCTGTAGCCGAGGCCGACCCGCCAGAAGGGGCGCACGGCATCCGCGTCGGCGCAGTCGATCGCGATGTCGTAGCGGGTTGGTGGCTCGGCCCGTGCCGAGGCGTCGAGGGTGTCGGCGATCTGCTGCACACGGGCCGCGAGGTCCAGGTCGCGCACGGTGACTCCCCCGGCATCGTGCGAGGTCAGCACGAGCGACACCGTGCCGTAGCCGAGGCGCACGTCGGGGTGGTGGTTCAGGGCCTCGGCGACCTCGCCGACCCGGTTGACGAGTTCCAGAGCCGACGCGAAGTCCGCCGTGGCGAACGTGGCGTGAAGGGATCCGTCGAGATGCACGAAAGCCGTGCCCTCCAGCTGCTTCTTCGTCGTTGAGGGGGCGAGGAGTCCGCCGTGAGCGTTCATGTCTCCACTGTCCTCCGCCGCCGCACCGCGGTCAACCGTCAGACCATGGTCAGTACCCGGGCGGGGTCGGCAAGGATGCTTCCGATGTCGGCGAGAAATCGGGAACCCTGCTCGCCGTCGACCAGGCGGTGGTCGAACGACAGGCTGAGCGTGAGCACCTTGCGCAGCGCGACCTGCCCGCGATACTCCCACGGCTGCGAGCGGATGGCGCCCATCGCAAGAATTGCCGCCTCGCCCGGATTGAGAATGGGCGTGCCGGCGTCGATGCCGAACACTCCGATATTGGTGATGGTGATCGTGCCCCCGGACAGCGCCGTCGGGGTGGTCGTGCCAGCCCGCGCCGCGGTCGTGAGCGTGGCGAGCGCGGCAGCGAGGCCGCGCAGGTCGAGCCGGTCGGCATCGACGATGTTCGGCACGAGCAGCCCGCGCGGGGTCGCCGCGGCGATGCCGAGATTGATGTGGTTGAACTGCACGATTTCGCCGGCCCGCTCATCCCACCGGGTGTTCACCGCGGGGGTGCGGCCCACTGCCAGGCAGAGGGCCTTGGCCACCACGGCGAGGATTCCGATTCCGGCGTCGGCAAAGCGCCGGTCCGCGCGCAGGGAATCGAGCAGCTCGACGGTCGGCGTGACGTCGATGGTGAGAAACTCGGTGACGTGCGGCGCCGTGAACGCGCTCTGCACCACGGCCGCCGCGGTGAGCTTGCGCAGGCTCTTGATCGGCGAGCGTGTCTCGCGCTCGGCGGCGCCGAGAGCCGCGCCCTGCTCCGGGAATGATTCCGGGGCCCCGTGCAGCGCGGGCGCCGGAACCGACTCCGTGACGTGGGTACGCACGTCATCCCGGGTGATCAGGCCATCCCGTCCGGTTCCGGTGACGGCAGCGAGGTCGATCCCGAGGTCACGGGCCAGGGAACGCACCGGCGGCGTCGAGCGCGGGCGTTCTCCGGCCGATGTCGCAGCAGGCGTCACGGCGACCACACGCTGGTCAGCCTGGTCGGCCGCCGGCACCGGGGTCCCGGCAGCACCCGGGCGGGCACGACGCTGGGGGTGGCCGCCACTCTCCACCGCGGGGCCGTAGCCGACCAGGTTGGCTTCGCGCTGCTCGGCCAGAGCTGGGCCCGACGCGGGGGTCGGAGCGGCGTCCTCCGCTGTTGGAGCAGAGTCGGGTTCAGCGGCGCCGCCGATGTCGAACGAGACGATGGGCTCGCCGACGTGCACGACCACACCGGCCGGCTGGTGCAGCACGCGCACGACTCCGGCGAACGGGCTCGGCAGCTCGACCACGGCCTTGGCCGTTTCGACGTCGGCGATGTGCTGGTTGAGCGTGACCTCATCGCCCGGCGCCACGAGCCAGGCGACGATCTCTGATTCGGTTAGCCCCTCCCCGAGGTCGGGCAGGTTGAAGACCTTGATCATCGTCGCCCCATAACCCGGTCGACACCGTCGAGAATGCGATCAAGATCGGGCAGGTGGTGGCTTTCCAGCTTGGCCGGCGGGTATGGCACGTCGAAGCCGGTGACCCGCACCGGCGCAGATTCCAGAAAGCTGAAGCAGCGTTCGGTGATGGTCGCGATGATCTCCCCACCGAGACCGCCCGACTGCGCCGCCTCGTGGGTCACAACGAGTCGCCCGGTTTTACGAACGGATGCCTCCACCACCGCATAATCCACCGGTGACAGTGAGCGCAGGTCGATGACCTCGATCGAGATGCCCTCGTCGAAAGCGGCGAGGGCCGCGTCCCGCGCGGTCGTCACGAGCGCGCCATAGGCGAGGAGTGTGACATCCGTTCCCGGTCGCACGATGACGGCCCGCTCCATCACAAGCCCGAGCTCTGGCACGACCTCGCCCTTCACGTGGTAGCGGCGCTTGGGTTCGAAGTAGAGCACCGGGTCGTCGCTCGCGATGGCCTGCCGTATGAGGCTGTAGGCGTCTTGAGCGTTGGAGACGGCAATGACGCGCAGGCCGGAGGTGTGGGTGAAGTAAGCCTCCGGCGATTCGGAGTGGTGTTCGGCCGCGCCGATGCCGCCGCCGAACGGCACCCGAATGGTGATCGGCATGCGCACGGCCCCCTGGGTCCGGTAGTGAAATTTGGCGACCTGACTGACGATCTGGTCGAAAGCGGGAAAGATGAAGCCGTCGAACTGGATCTCGCAGACCGGGCGGTAGCCGCGGTAGGCGAGGCCGACTGCGGTGCCGACGATCGCGGATTCCGCGAGCGGCGTGTCGATGACCCGGCGAGCACCGAATTGCGCGAGCAGGTCACTCGTCACGCGGAAGACACCGCCGAGGGCGCCGATGTCCTCTCCGAGCAGCACGACCTTGGGGTCATCGAGCATGGCCTGGCGCAGGCCCTCGTTGATGGCCTTCGCCACCGTGAGGGTCTTCGTCTCACTCAGCGGGGTAGGTTTCGGCGCATTGAGACCGGGAACCGTCGACACGATTGCCGGGGTCATCAGGGTGGTCATGGTCGTCACGCCTTTCGGTTCTGTTCGGCACTATCGTGTTCCGTGCCAAAGCTCGTGAGGTAGCCGGCATAATCGCTGCGCTGGCGTTCGAGGGTTGCATTGGGGGTCGCGTAGACATGGTCGAAGACGCTGAGCGGCTCGGGGTCGGCCATGCCGATGCAGCCGGCGCGCAGTTCGGCGGCTGCGGCGTCGGCGAGGGCCGCCGTTTCCGCCTCGACCTCCGGGGTGATTTCACCGAGACTGGTCAGCAGCCGGTGCAGGCGCAGCACGGGGTCGCGCGTCTTCCACTCGGCGAGTTCGGCCGGATCGCGGTAGCGGGTGGGATCATCCGCTGTGGTGTGCGGCCCCATGCGGTAGGTGACGGCTTCGATGAAGGTGGGTCCGCCTCCGGTGCGGGCCCGGTCGAGCGCGATGCGGGTCGCCGCCAGCACCGCGATCACGTCGTTGCCGTCGATGCGGAGGCTCGGGATGCCGAAGCCCGGGGCACGATCGGCGATGTTGCGGTGCGCCTGCACTCCGACCGGCTCGGAGATGGCCCACTGGTTGTTCTGGCAGAAGAAGACCACCGGGGCCTGGAAGCTCGCCGCGAAGACCATGGCCTCGTGGACGTCGCCCTCGCTCGTGGCGCCGTCACCGAAGTAGGCGATGGCGACGGAGTCGACCTCGTCGCGCTGGGCGCCGAGCGCCCAGCCGGTGGCGTGCAGGGTCTGCGCGCCGATGATGATCGCCGGGGTCGCCATATTGACCGTGTACGGGTCCCAGCCCGACTGCGCGTTGCCGCGCCAGACCTTCACAATGTCGCTCACCTTGACACCGCGGCAGTACGCGACCGCGTTCTCGCGGTAGCTCGGAAAGATGAAGTCGTCGCTGCGCAGGGCGCGGGCCGAGCCGATCTGGGCAGCTTCCTGGCCGAGAAGCGGCGGCCACAAGCCCAGCTCGCCCTGGCGTTGCAGGGCGGTCGCCTCGGTGTCGATGCGACGCACCACGACCATGTCCCGGTAGAGCGCGAGCAGGGCCGGCCCGTCGAGGTCGGCGACCCAGGGGTCGAAGTCGCCGCTGGGCATCCGTTCGCCATCGAGCGAGAGAAGCTGCACCAGCTGGGGGGAGAAATCGATCATGGTTCGCTCCGAGCGTCATTGCTAAAGTTGACGTGAGCCTATGTCGACCGGACAGAGAGCACAACTGCCGTCAAAAATAGTGAGCAGAGTGCCCTATTCAGACTCGCCAGACCATGTTAATGTTTTGCACTATGTACAGCCTTGATAAGACCGACACCAAGCTCCTCCAAGCGCTCTCGGACGACCCGCGCAGCACCTTCGTCGCGCTCGCCGACACCCTGGGTCTCTCCCGCAATACCGTGCAGGCCCGCATGAAACGATTGGAAGATTCCGGCGCCTTTCTCGGCTTTGATCGCCGCATCAATCCGGCCGCCCTCGGCTACCCCCTGACCGCGTTCATCGAGGTGCACGTGCAGCAGAAACGGCTCGCCCAGATCGTGCTCGATCTCGCCCTGATCCCCGAGATCGTGCAGGCACACGGCATGAGCGGGCAGACCGATCTGCTCGTGCGGGTGGTTTGCACGGACGCCGCCGATCTGTTTCGCATCGACGGCACAATCCTCGCCTGCGATGGTGTGGAACGCACCGAGACCTCGCTCGCGATGGGCGAGGTCATTCCCTATCGGCTCACTCCGCTGCTCGACCGACGCGGGTAGGCGGCACCCGTCCGCCACGATCTATTTGCTATATTCTTTATATAGTTATATAAAGAAGTAATGAAGTTATGCGTTGATCGTCTTGCCGTCACCAGACGCATGGCAGAATCCGTCGTCTGCCCGTCTCTCTTCGACGTCGGGTTCCCCACAGAAGGCACCAGCTTCGTGAACATCCATGCAGACCGGGGGCTCGTGTGAGTTTCCTGCGATTGGCCACGCTTATTCGGCACGGCGCGCGCATCGCCGAACCGGCCGCGATCGCTCCGCCCCTGTTCGACGGCGCGCAGGTCTTCGGCGGCAGCGTGCAGGTGCGCTTCATCAACGCCGGCGGCTGCAACGACTGCGCGCTCGAGGTGGCAGCCGCGTTCGGCCCGGTCTACGACGTGGAACGCTACGGCGTGCGCCTGGTTCCCTCACCGCGACACGCCGACGTGCTGCTCATCGTCGGCAGCGTGACCCGCAATATGGCCCAGCCTCTGCTGCGCACCATCGAGGCCACCCCCACGCCCCGGTTCGTGATCGCGGTCGGTGATTGCGCCCTGCACGGCGGCGCCTTCCGCGATGGTTACGGCGTCATCGGGCCCGTTTCCGATTTCGTGCACGTGGATATCGAGGTGCCGGGCAGCCCGCCAGAGCCGACCGATATTGTGCGAGCCTTGCGCCGAATGACCGGCCGATGACCGGAATGGAAGCAGGATTGCTCCTGCAAACCGAAATCGAAGCGGGACTGATCCCACAAACCGGACTGGAAGCAGGATTGCTGCTGCAACTCGGGCTCGGCGCGCTGGCCGTGCTGACCGCCCTGACAGCGGCACCGTTCCTGCGGTCGCGGGCTGTCGGCATCCTCTGCACCCTCATCGCAGTGACCGGCTTTCTGACCGGCCTCGTGGCCATGCTCGGCGGCACCGGTGGCCTGCGCATTTCGATCGCCCTGCCCATGGACCCACTGCTGCTGGCCCCCGACCGCCTCGGCGGCCTGTTCATGCTCATCGTCTCGGGTGTCGGCATTCTCGTGTCGCTCTACTCGATGAGTTCCACCCATGGACCCGACGCGAGCCGCACCGCCTGGGTCGCCATGCCGGTGTTCCTGGTTGGCATGCAGCTCGTGCCGGCCGCGACGGATTCGGTCTCGTTTCTGCTGGCCTTGGAAATCATGACCCTGGGCTCCACCGTGCTGCTGCTGGCCGACCATGCCAGCCGCGCCACTGTCGCCTCGGCGGGAATCTGGTACTCGGCCATGTCGCAGCTGAGTTTCTTCTTCATTCTGGCTGGCTTCGCCGTGCTCGCCGCCGCCTCGGGCGGAACGAGCTTCAGCACCCCGCAAGCGATCGAACCCGGGCCTGCGAACGTGGCGTTCGTGCTGTTCCTGCTCGGCTTCGGTGGCAAGGCCGAACTGGTGCCGCTGCACGTCTGGGTGCCACGGGTGCTCCCCGAAGCGCCCAGCCACGTTTCAGCCGCGATGAGTGGCGCCATGGTCAAGATCGGTGTCTACGGCGGCCTGCTGGTGTGCGTTCGGCTGCTGCCCGACGGGCCCGCCTGGTGGGGCATCGCCATCATGGTGGTCGGTGGCGCTTCCGCTCTCTATGGCATTCTGCAGGCTTCCGTGTCGAGCGATCTCAAGGTGCTGCTCGCCTACTCGACGACCGAAAACATGGGCCTGGTCTTTCTCGGGCTCGGCGCCAGCCTGCTGCTGCGCGGCTACGACGCCACAGCGGCAGCGGATGCCGCGCTCGTGGCCGCCCTGCTCCTCGCCGTCAGCCACGCCGCGTTCAAATCGACGCTGTTCCTGGGCGCCGGCGCCATCATCCACGCTACCGGGGAACGCAACCTCGACCGGCTCGGCGGGCTCGGTGCCCGCATGCCCGTCACCGCCGCCGCGTTCGGCGTGGCCAGCCTCGGCGCCGCCGCCATCCCGATCACGAGCGGTTTCGTCGCCGAGTGGATGCTGCTGCAGTCGCTCATTCACGGCGGTCGTCTGGACGGGGCGGTCGTCTCGGTCACAGCATCCGTTGCCATGCCCCTCGCGGTCGCCGTGATCGCCCTCACCGCCGGCCTCGCGCTGCTCACCTTCGTCAAGGCCTACGGCATCGCGTTTCTAGCCCGACCGCGTAGCGCCGAAGCAGCAAAGGCGCGCGAGGTGCCGCCGCTCATGCAGCTCTCGCTTGCACTCGGCGCCCTCTTCGTGCTCGCCCTCGGGCTGCTCCCCGGGCCGATTGCCGCGCTCGTCGGGCACACCGTCAGCTCGAATCCGAGCGCCGCCGTGCAGTCCATCGGTCTCGGCGGCGTCTCGCTGCCGGGTATCGGGGCGGTGCTCGACCCGATCATGCTCGTCGTGCTGTCGGCGCTGGTCGCCATCCCGGTGATCGTCTCGATCATCGTGTCCGCCCGCGGACATCCGCATCGCACGGTCGACCTGCCCTGGGGCGGCGGCGGCTCCCGGGCGAGGCCGCGCATGCAGTACACCGCGACCTCCTACGCCGAACCGCTCGTGCGGGTCTTCGACGACGTGCTCAAGCCGTCGCGTGACGTGCAGGTCACCCACGTGGCCGAGTCCCGCTATCTGGTGGAACGGGTGCGGGTGGAACAGCGCGTCTCGGACGTCTTTGAAACCCGGCTGTATCGGCCGGTACTCAACCTGTTCCAACGCTACGGAATCGTCGTGCGGCACGTCGCCAACGGCAGCATCCACCGCTACCTGTCCTATTCCTTCGTTGCTCTACTGATCGTGCTGATCGTGGTCTCACTATGAACGCCGTCATCAGCGCCATCATCATCGCCGTCGTGCAGGTCGTTCTGTTCGTCTTCCTCGCCCCACTGCTGATCGGGGTGATCCGCCAGGTTCGGGCCACGATCGAAGGTCGCGCCGGTGCGGGAATCTGGCAGCCCTGGCGGGACCTGCGCAAGCTGCTCGCGAAAGACCCGGTGCGCGCCGCCGAGAGCAGCTGGATGCTGCGGGCCGGGCCGGTCGCCCTGACGGTCTCGAGCCTGTTGCTGTGCGTCTTGCTTCCACTCGTGGGTACCATCTCGTTCCTGACCATTCCCAGCGACCTGTTCGTCGTTGTCTCGGTCATGCTGATCGGCGTGGTCGCACTGGCCCTGGTCGGCCTCGACGGCGGTACGGCGTTTGGCGGCATGGGCTCCAGCCGGCACATGACGGTCGCCGCGCTCGTCGAACCGACGCTGCTGCTCTCGGTCTACGCACTGTCGATCCCGGCCGGAACCAGCACCATCTCTGCCATCGTCGAAACCCGCCTGCTCTCCCCCGAGATCATCATCTCGCCGGTCAGCGTGCTGGCCCTCGTAGCGTTGTCGATCGCGATCATGGCCGAAACGGGTCGTCTGCCGGTCGATAATCCGGGTACCCACCTCGAAGTGACCATGCTGCACGAGGCGATGACCCTCGAAGCGAGCGGGCGCGACCTGGCCTGGCTCGAGGTCGGCTCCTGGCTGAAGCTGGCCGCCCTGCTCGGCCTGGTCAGCAACCTGGCCGTGCCGTGGGGCGTCGTCACGGATTTCAGCGCCCTCGGCCTGGCTGTCGGCGTCGTCAGCATTGCCGTGAAGGTACTCGTGCTCGGCGTGATGCTGAGCATCGGCGAGATCTTCCTGGCCAAGGTGCGCCTGTTCCAGGTGCCCGAGCTGCTCGCGGGTTCTTTTGCCCTCGCCTTCCTCGCCGTCACCGCCTCCTACCTGGTCGCCTGAGGAGCATCCGTCATGTTTGAAACTTTCTATCCCCAACTGATCGGCCTGTGCACCGGGGCCCTGCTGCTGACGAGCGCGCTGATGGTCTGGCGGCACTCCCTGCTCGCGTCGATCCGGCTACTCGCGCTGCAGGGCATCGCCCTCGCCGCTCTCGTCGCCGTGATCGGCATCGCCGAGGGCGAATCGGAGCTGGTGCTCGTGTCGCTCCTCATCCTTTCGGTAAAGGGCATCGGCCTGCCGTGGGTGCTTGCGCACCAATCCAAAGCGTCGATCAAGCAGATTCAGGAATCGCCCCGGCTCAACCCGACGGCCGCGCTGCTCGCCGTTACCCTGCTGACCATCCTCAGCTACGTCGTCGTCAGCCGCGTCTTCGGCCTCGGCGACAATGAGACCGGCCATGCCGCCCCGATCGGCCTCGCCATGGTGCTGATCGGCTTTCTCCTGTTGATCAGCCGGCGCCGCGCCCGCTCGCAGCTCATCGGTTTTCTGCTGCTCGACAACGGCATTGCCACCATCGCCTTCCTGACCAGCGGCGGCGTGCCGGTTCTGCTCGAGTTCGCCGTCTCCCTCGACGTTTTGCTGGTCGTGCTCATTTTGCACGTGTTCACCGGCCGTATGCGCACCAAGTTCGGCGGCACCTCCGTCGATCAGCTCAGAGAGTTGCACGATTGATGTCCTTGGTTCTGTGGATTCCCCTCGTCGGCCCGCTCGCTTTCGCCGGCCTCGGCCTGCTGCTGCGCAACTCGACGCTCCACCGCTTCGTCGGCGTGGCCGCGTCGAGCGCCGTGCTCGTTTCTGGGCTGCTCCTGGTCAGCGCGGCGCTCGACGGCACCGTGCCGTCGAGTGGCGGCGGCATGCTGCGCGCCGATGCGCTCTCGGCCTACATGCTCGGCGTCGTCGGGGTGGTCGGGCTCATCTCCACCTGGGGCGGTCTCAGCCCCGCTACGCCCCACCCCACCGAGGATGCCGCCGGCTACGAGGCGCTCATCGCCCTGTTCCTCGCCGCGATGTCACTCGCCGTACTCGCCGACAGCATCGGCCTGATGTGGGCCGCGGTCGAAGCAACGACCATCGCGACCGCGTTCCTGGTCGGTCACCACCGCACCCGCCGATCGCTCGAAGCCGCCTGGAAGTACGTCATCCTCGGTTCGGTCGGAGTGGCCATCGCGCTGCTGGGTATCGTGCTCATCTACGCCGCCTCGGTCGGCACCGACACCCCGACCCTGTCCTGGCTGCTGCTGAGCCGGTCCGACCTCGGCCTCGACCCGGCGCTCATCACCGCCGGCGGCGCCCTCGCCGTGCTCGGTTTCGCCACCAAAGCGGGCCTCGCCCCGATGCACAGCTGGCTGCCGGACGCCCACAGCCAAGCCCCGGCGCCGGTCTCCGGCCTCATGTCCGGCGTACTGCTCTCGGTCGCTCTCTACGCCATCCTGCGCATCCAGTCGATCACCAACCTCGTGATCGGCCCGGAGTTTCTGCGCATCATGCTCAGCATCGGCGGCCTGCTCTCCCTGCTCGTGGCGGCCTCCCTGCTCATCCGCCAACGCGACTATAAGCGGATGCTCGCCTACTCCAGCATCGAACACATGGGTCTGATGGCGATCGGTGTCGCCATCGGACCGGCCGCGCTGCCCTCGGTACTGCTGTACATTCTGGGCCACGGCCTGATCAAGGCGACCCTGTTCGTGATCTCCGGACGCATCCTCTCGGTCGAAGGCACCCCGGTGATCTCGGACGTGCGCGCCCTGCTGATACGACGGCCTGGCCTCGCCGTACCGTGGCTCATCGCCATGGCCGCCATCGTCGGTTTTCCGCCGTTCAGCATCTTCTTCTCCGAAATCGGCATCTTCATGGCCGGCTGGTCGGTGGGCCTCGGCGGCGTCGTCGCAGCGGCCCTCATGCTGCTGCTCGTGATCTTCGCCGCGTTCACCCGACTGACCGTGCAGATGACCATCGGCGCTCCCCCGGAGGGCGTTGCGTTCACGCCCGACTACTCGGCCCACGGGCCACGCCTGCCGATCATTCTGGCCCTGGCGACGACGGCGACGGTCGCGTTCGTCGCCGAACCGGTCGGCACCCTGCTGCTGCAGGCCACAGCTGTTCTGGGAGGTACCAACTGATGACTGACGAGCAAACGCCCCACGACCCGGCCGCCGACACGAACCTGGCTGCTGGCGGGGCCGAACTGCGCCACCTCGACCGCTCCAGACTAACGAGGGAGGCCGGCGCACTGCTGGATGCCGGCAGCCGCCTGGCCCTGGTCGCCTGCCACGAGGACGATGACGACTTTCGCATCGTCTATTCCTTCGTCGGAGTCACCCCGTCGCAACGCGCCGACCTCTCGGTCAGGGTGCCGCGGGACGATGCCTGGATCCCCAGCCTCGCCGAAATCTCCCTGTCGGCCGGTAACTTCGAGCGCGAACTACGCGACTTGTATGGCGTCGTTCCCCGCAACCACCCGCAGCCGCACCGCCTGGTGCGCCACGGCCACTGGCCGCGCGGCTGGTACCCGATGCTGCGTGCCAACGCCGTCGTGCCCGAGTTCGAGCCCGACGTCGAATCGTTTCCGTTCGTGCCCGTGGAAGGCCCCGGCGTCTACGAGATTGCAGTCGGTCCCATCCACGCCGGCATCATCGAGCCGGGTCACTTTCGATTCTCGGTCGTCGGCGAGACCATCGTGCGCATGGAAGCCCGCCAGTGGTATCTTCACCGCGGCGTCGAGAAGGTGTTCGAGGGCAAGACCGCCGCCGCGGGAGTGCTTTTGGCCGAGCAGATCAGCGGTGACACCGCCGTCGGCCACTCCCTCGCCTACGTCATGGCCGTCGAGCAGGCCGCCGGTATCGAGGTCTCCGAGCCCGACCGGCTGCTGCGCGCCCTGCTACTGGAGCTCGAACGGTTGTACAACCACGTGACCGACCTCGGTTCCCTCGCCAATGACGTGGGCTTCGGCATCATCGACGCCCATGCGCAGGGTTTGCGCGAGCAACTGCTGCGCATCAACAAATCGGTCACCGGGCATCGCCTGCTGCGCGGCGCCCTCAGCGTCGGCGGCACGCGGGTGAACGCACTCCCCGATGCGGCCGAGCTCACCAGCGTGAGCGCGGCCATGGCCGAACTGGTCGGCATCACGCTTGGCCACGCCATCGTGCGCGGTCGTTTCACCGGCACTGCCCGGCTCTCCAACGGGCACGCGACCACGATCGGAACCCTCGGCTACGTCGCCCGCGCGTCCGGCATCGCTACGGATGCTCGCACCCAGCATCCGTTCGTCAACCTCGGTGAGGTCTTCCACGTCGTCACCGAGGAGGGTGGCGATGTCCTAGCCCGGTACACCGTGCGCGCCCGCGAGGTGGAAGTCTCCACCGCCCTCGCCCTGGACCTGTTGCGGCGATTGCACGGCCACACCGGAACGGCCTTCATCGTGAATCCGACGTCGGCCGGCACCGGGCTGGGCCTGGTGGAGGCGTGGCGCGGGACAGTCACCCACCGGGTCGAACTCGCCGCAGACGGCACGCTCGCCCGGGTAAAAATCGTCGACCCGTCGTTCTTCAACTGGCCCGCCGTACCGCACGCCCTGTCGGAGACGATCGTTCCTGACTTTCCGCTGGCCAACAAGAGCTTCAACCTCTCCTACGCCGGAAACGACCTGTAGCGATGGCCTCACTGCGCGAAGTAGCCGCGAGCGATGAGGTGATCACATAAGCGACACGGGCCGACAGTTGTCTGACTCCTGTCGGCACAGCGTACCGAGACGCTATTCCTTCTCGAGGTGCTGGAGCATGGCGTGCGAGTCGGTCAGGTTGGCCAGCACCATGCGCTTGGCCGCCGCCAGCAACTCGACCGCGCTCGGGTCTCGCAGGGCATAGAAGATGGAGTTGCCCTCGCGGCGGGTCGCGACCACGCCAGCGCGGCGCAGCACGGCGAGCTGCTGTGAGAGGTTGGACAGCTCGCAGCCGAGCCCTTCAGCCAGCGAACCCACCGAACGTTCCCCGGCAATGAGCTGCTCCAAAACCTGCACGCGCAATGGATGCCCGAGCGACTTGAACAACTCGGATTTCAATTGCGCGGCGGGGAGACCAGAAGACATCACAGCTTTAGTATATCGCTACTTTATAATTCCTTCATTTAGATGATGCCGCGACGCGGGCTACGGCCGACGCAACACCCCATCGTTGGCGAGAGCCCTCGTGTAACCGAGGCTGTTTCCGAGCGCGTTCGGGTGAAAGTTCGCCACCGCAAACGGGTTCAGCGGATCAAATGCGAAGTACGGAATCCCGGATCCGATACCGTGTCCGGCGAATTCCTGTGCGGCGTCGACAAAGCGGATGCGCGGAGTCGCCATGGCCGCGACGGACCCGGCGATGACGCCGTTCAGGGCGTCGGTCGCCGTGTTCAGCAGATCGCCGAGCGGGGAGAAACCGGGTTTGAACTGGCGCGGGTAGCTCAGTACCGCGATCTTCGCCTGCGGGACGGCCGCCGCCACGGCTGAATAGGTGGCCACGAGCTTCGGGGCGAGAACACCCAGCGCGGCCAGGCTATTATCGATGGCGCCGCTGCAGACCGGGCTGGTCGGGTCGGGGGCGCACGCCGCCAGAACGGCGTTCGAGCCGGCATCGATGCCACCGACGGTTATGGTCACCAGGGCGGTGCGCGTGCTGACACCGCGGAGCTGCGCCGGGATATCCGCCGTGCTGGCGCCGGAGCAGGCCTGGTTGGCGACCAGCCGATACGGGCTGACCAGGGCCGCGATCGCCGGGTAGCTCGCCCGCTTGCTGCGCAGGCACAAGGTGCCGTCGCTCGCGTACGGCGGGGCTCCCTGACCGGCCGTGAATGAGTCACCGAGAGCGACATAGCCCAGAGCGGATGCCGCACTGGACTGTGCGCTGGACTGTGCGAGCGCCGGAGCGGTTGCCACGCCCGCGACCAGGCCGACGGTGAGCAGGGAGAGGGCGCCGAGGCGCGACAGGAAGCGCACGATTAACCGATGATTTGCCATGCGCTGAACGGTAAACCCGGTGCGGGAAGTCGGCAAGGCATGGTCGCGGTTCTGCAGGCCCGCAGGCGCGAAAAAGCCCGCACTGCAAGCAGTGCGGGCCTTCCGTCTACCCGACCGACCTGGCGAGAGGTGATCGGGAGATCTAGTGGGGCAGGTTGGACCGGGGTGTTACTGCTCGGTCGAAGCGTCTGCGCTGTCGGAAGCCGCAGCGCGACCTTCGGTGTCAGCAGCCTCGTCGAGCACCGGGGCGAGCGACAGCTTGCCACGGTCATCGATCTTCGTGATTTCCACGAGAACCTTCTGGCCGACGCCGAGCACGTCTTCGACGTTCTCGACACGCTTGCCACCTGCAAGCTTACGCACCTCAGAGATGTGCAGCAGACCATCCTTGCCCGGAAGCAGCGAGACGAAGGCACCGAACGCGGCGATCTTGACGACGGTTCCGAGGAACTGCTCACCGACCTCGGGGTTGGTCGGGTTCGCGATGGCGTTGACCTGGGCGCGAGCGGCCTCGGCCGACGGTCCGTCGACGGCGCCGATGTACACGGTGCCGTCTTCCTCGATCGAGATGTCGGCACCGGTGGTGTCCTGGATCGAGTTGATGGTCTTGCCCTTCGGGCCGATCAGCTCGCCGATCTTGTCGACGGGGATCTGCACGCTGATGACGCGGGGCGCGGTGGGCGCCATCTCGTCGGGAGCGTCGATCGCCGCGTTGAGCACGGAAAGGATCGTGGTGCGGGCGTCTTTCGCCTGCGTCAGCGCGCCAGCCAAAACCGAGGCGGGGATGCCATCGAGCTTGGTGTCGAGCTGGATCGCGGTGATGAATTCGCTCGTGCCGGCCACCTTGAAGTCCATGTCGCCGAGAGCGTCTTCGGCGCCGAGGATGTCGGTGAGGGCCGCGTAGCGGGTCTGGCCGTCGACGGTGTCGCTGATCAGGCCCATGGCGATGCCGGCGACCGGGGCGCGCAACGGCACTCCGGCGTTCAGCAGCGACAAGGTGGAGGCGCAGACGGAACCCATCGAGGTGGATCCGTTGGAGCTGAGCGCCTCGGAGACCTGACGGATGGCGTACGGGAACTCCTCACGCGTCGGCAGGACCGGAACCAGGGCGCGCTCAGCGAGCGCTCCGTGACCGATCTCGCGGCGCTTGGGCGTTCCGACCCGACCGGTTTCACCGGTGGAGTAGGGCGGGAAGTTGTAGTTGTGCATGTAGCGCTTCTTGGTGACCGGGTTCAGCGAATCGATCGACTGCTCGAGCTTGAGCATGTTCAGAGTGGTGACTCCCAGAATCTGGGTTTCGCCGCGCTGGAAGATGGCCGAGCCGTGCACGCGCGGGATGACCGCAACCTCGGCGTCGAGCGGACGGATGTCCGCCAGCCCGCGACCGTCGATACGGATGCCCTCGTCGAGAACGCGGGAGCGCACGACGAGCTTGGTGACCGACTTGTACGCCGCATTGACCTGGTTGTTGGCGCTCGCGTCGAGCTGACCGGCGTCGACCTTGGCGGCGATGGCGGTCTTGACGGATGCCTTGAGCGCGTCGTCGGCGTTCTGGCGTTCGACCTTGTCGGCAATCGCATAGATCGTCTTGAGCTGGTCGTAGGACAGCGCGGCGACGGCGTCATAGGTCGCCGGCTGGTACGGCGGAAACAGGGCGAAGTCGGCGGTCGGCTTGGCGGCAGCGTCGGCTACCTGCTGCTGTGCGAAAACGAGCTGCTTGATGAAGGGCTTGGAGGCCTCAATGCCCTGAGCGACAACGGCTTCGTTCGGCGCAATGGCGCCACCCTTGATCAGGTTCCAGGCGGCGTCGGTCGCTTCGGCCTCGATCATCATGATCGCGACGTCCTGCGCGCCGGCGGCATCCGTGACCACGCGGCCGGCGACGACCATGCTGAACACAGCATCGTCCAGCTGCGAGTGCTTCGGGAAGGCGACCCACTGGCCGCCACCGTTCTCGTCGGGGATCAGGGCGACACGAACGCCACCGATCGGTCCGGAGAACGGAAGACCGGCGAGCTGGGTCGACATCGAGGCCGCGTTGATGGCGAGAACGTCGTAGAGTTCGTCGGGCTCGATGGCCAGGACGGTGATGACAACCTGGATCTCGTTGCGGAGACCGTCGACGAACGACGGGCGCAGTGGCCGGTCGATCAGACGGCAGGTGAGGATCGCGTCGGTCGAGGGACGACCCTCGCGACGGAAGAAGCTGCCCGGGATGCGGCCGGCAGCGTACATGCGCTCTTCGACGTCAATGGTGAGCGGGAAGAAGTCGAAGTTGTCCTTCGGCTGCTTGCTGACGCTCGTGGCGGAGAGCAGCATCGTCTCTTCATCGATGTACGCGGCGGCAGAGCCCTGCGCCTGCTGGGCGAGACGCCCGGTTTCAAAACGGATGGTGCGCTTGCCGTACTTGCCGTTATCGATAACGGTTTCGGCGAACGTGATTTCTGGACCCTCCATGTGGGGGTTTTCTCCTTTAGGTTTGCTTCTCGCCATGCTGGCGATGAAGGCTCGCGTGCCCATATGGCAGGCGAGTGGGACAGGGAGCAGTGTCAAACGGCGTAACCGCTGGCCATCAGAAGAAACTCACCACCACGTGCAAACCGTGTTGGAAAATCACCACCGACAACCAGCGTTCTACCGGGCCGCTCCAGATAACCGGCCAATCCCAAGATTAACCGCCTTAATTCTAACAGACCCTCCAGAAACCGTCGGTCCTGGCACGGCAGCAGGGGCGCGCGCATCGGCGTGGCCCGCGGTCGGTACCGAATGGGTCTTGGTGGCTGCCCCGGTCCCCGGCCCTAAGGCTGGGTGACCGACGCTTTCGCGCTCTCCGCAAGGGCAGCACGCTGCTTGATGCCGAGCACGGAATGGCGACGACCGTAGGCGAAGTAGACAATGAAGCCGACGGCCAGCCAGACCGCAAACCGCGCCCAGGTGAGCGTGGTGAGGTTGAGCATCAGCCAGAAGCACAGCCCGGCCGACAGAATAGGCAGCACCGGCGAGAACGGCACCTTGAAGGCACGAGGCAGGTCTGGTCGCTTCTTGCGAAGCACGACGACGGCGATGCTGACCAGAACAAAGGCCGACAGCGTACCGATGTTGATCATTTCTTCCAGCACGCCCACGTCGGTGAGCCCGGCGATGAGAGCGACGGCGGTGCCGGAAATGATCTGGATGCGGGCCGGAGTGCGGCGCTTCTCGCTCGTGACGCTGAGCCAGCGTGGCAACAGACCGTCGCGACTCATCGCGAACAACACCCGGGAAAGACCGAGCAACAACACCATGATCACGGTTGTGAGGCCCACCAGGATTCCGAGGGAGATAACCTGCGCGGCCCACCCGGCGCCGACGGCAACAAATGCGGTCGCCAAGGAGGCATTGGGGTCATCGGCCAGCACCGTGTACGGCACCATGCCGGTGAGCACCAAGCTCACGCCGAGGTAGAGCACGGTGACGATGGCGAGGCCGGCGAAGATGCCGCGCGGCAGGGTCTTCTGCGGGTTCTTCACCTCTTCGGCGCTCGTGGCCACGACGTCGAAGCCGATGAACGCGAAGAAGACCAGGGAAGCGCCGGCGAGCAGGCCGAACAGGCCGTACTGGGCGGGAGCCGCACCGGTCATGAAGGAGAACAGCGACTGCATCCAGACATCATCGCCGCCGCCGGTCGTGGGAACTTCGGCCGGAATGAACGGGGTGTAGTTTTTCGGATTAATGAAGAAAGCCCCGACGACGATGACGAAGACGACGATGGCGACCTTGATGATGGTGAAGACGCTCGCAACCCGAGCGGAGAGCTGAGTGCCGAGCACGAGCAGCGCGGTGAAAATGGCCACGATGACGAAGGCACCCCAGCTGACGTCGAGCCCCAGCACGCTGATCGTAGAAGGAACGTTCCAGCCGGCCAGGTCGAACACTGTGCTGAGGTAGATGCCCCAATACTTGGCGATCACGGCAGCAGCGGTAAGCATCTCGAGGATCAGATCCCAGCCGATGATCCAGGCGAGCAGCTCGCCGAGGGTGGCGTAGGTGAAGGTGTAGGCGGAGCCGGCGACCGGCACAGCGGAGGCAAACTCGGCATAACACATGATGGCGAGGGCACAGGTGAAGGCGGCCAGCAAGAAGGCGAGCGTGACAGACGGACCGGCATAACTGCCCGCTGCCTTGGCTCCGACCGAGAAAATGCCCGCGCCGACAGCCACGGCGACACCCATGATCATGAGGTCCCAGGTGCCGAGGGTCCGTTTGAGACTATGGCCCTTCTCCAGCGAGTCTGCGATGGAATCTTCAATACTTTTGATGCGCCAGAGACTCATGCGTGGTGGGGTCCGATCCGTTTATTACCGACCCTCCATGCTAGCGCTCGAGGGTCCGCATGCGACCGGGCGAGGTTTTTTGGGTCGGCATCTCCGTGTGAATCTGGCCAGAGGCATCCGTTTTCACAACGCGGGGTAAACAAAACGGGCCGCCACCTGCAAGGTGACGACCCGTTTGTAAGAAGTTCGCGTTATCAACGCTGCATTCGCTGGAAGAACGTTAGCGACGCAGGCCGAGGCTGCCGATCAGTGTGCGGTACCGAGTAATGTCGATGTCCGACAGGTAACCGAGCAGACGGCGACGCTGACCAACCATAAGAAGCAGGCCACGACGTGAGTGGTGGTCGTGCTTGTGCTCTTTCAGGTGCTCCGTGAGGTCGAGAATGCGCTGCGTGAGCATTGCAATCTGAACTTCCGGGGACCCGGTGTCGCCTGGGTGGGTAGCGTACTTTTCGATGATCGCCTTCTTAGCATCTGGTTCGAGTGCCATAAAGTGGGATCCCCTTTCTCTCACTGCGCGGTGCCCTTGGCTGAATGCCTGAGCTCTCTTTATCCGCGGCCGTTGAACGGCAACCTACATACTTTAGCAGAGTGGGCGGCCGACGCGGTCACGCTGGGCGAATTTGAGACCCGTCTCAGGTCGTGAGTACACCCAGCACGTCTTCGAGAGCGAGCAAAAAATGGTCGGCGCTGGCGACGCTGAGGCAGAGCGGCGGCTTGATCTTGAGTACGTTCTTGAAGTCGCCGGTGGGCTGCACGATGCAGCCGCGCAGCAACAGTTCGTCGCAGATCATGGCGGCGACGGCGGTGGCCGGCGTGAAGTCCTCCCGATCACTCACCAGTTCGACGCCGAGGTAGAGCCCCGTACCGTAGACCGCACCGACCAGATCGAATCGTTCGCCGAGACGCTCGAGTCCCCGCTTCAGGTGCCGACCAACCGCCTCGGCATTTTGCTGCAGGCCTTCGTCGCGCATGATGTCGAGCACGGTGAGGCCGATGCGGCAGCTGAGCGGACTGCCACCCGCGGAGGAGAAGAAGGGTCCGTCATCGGCGAAACGTTCGGCAATGTCCCGGCGGGTGATCACCGCCCCGAGCGGATGCCCGTTGCCCATCGCCTTGGCGATGGTGATGATGTCGGGAACCACGTTTTGCTGTTCGGTGCCCCAGAAGTATTGGCCGAGGCGCCCGTAGCTCACCTGCACCTCGTCGGCGATGCAGAGCCCGCCGCGCGAGCGCACTTTCTCGTAGACTCCGGCCAGGTAGCCATCGGGCAGCAGCACACCGCCGGCGTTGCCGAACACCGGTTCGGCGATGAACGCGGCGACCGTGCGTCCGTCTCCGGCGAGGGTCTGCAGGTCGCCGTCGAGATCGCTCAGGTAGTGCGGCGCCGATTGCAGGCCCCGGTATTTGCCGCGCACGGCGTTCGGTGCCTCGACGAGATGCACCCAGTCCGGCCTCGTTTCCAGCGCCCGCGGGTTGTCGGCGACCGAGGATGAGATGGCATCCGCTGCCATCGACCAGCCGTGATACGCCTCCCGCACCGCAAGCACGGTGTCATGGCCGGTATGGGTCAGGGCCAGGCGCAGGGCCAGGTCGACGGCCTCGGTGCCGCTGTTGACCAGGAATACGGTGTCGAGGGGGTCGGGAGCGAGTTCGGCGAGGCGCTCGGTGAACCGCACGAGCTCTTCGTAGTGAAAACGGGAGTTGGTGTTGAGCAGCGACCACTGGCTGCGTGCCGCCTCGGCAATGCGCGGGTGACCGTGTCCGACGGTCGTGACGTTGTTGATCATGTCGACGTAGCTCTGGCCGTGAGTGTCGATGAGGTGGTGTTTCCAGCCGCGTTCAATCTGCGGCGGTGCCGCGTAATAGTGTTCCTGCACGCGCGCGAAGACCGTGTCGCGGCGCTGCAACAGGGCGGCTGGGTCGGCGAGCGGGCGCATGGTCGCCAGCCCGAGCAGGGCAGAGGGGTCGGGGCAGACCCGTTGCCACAGCACAGCGCTCGACGGTGCGACGAAAAACGGGGGGCGGATGCCGCGGAGCCGGCCGGTCTGCACCGTCACCCGGGCGATGGCCGTGCCGTGCCGTGCTCCGATGGAGCGCGCCCCCACGGCGCCGGAGATCGTGCCGAGAGCGGTTCCGGCTCGAATGGCCTGGCCGTCGAGGGCGGCAGCGTCGACGCCGGTCAACCAGAGGTCGTAGTTGCCGCCTTCCAGCCGAACCGTATCGGCATCGACCACCACCACGGTCGCGTCGATCGGCGCCATGACCGGGGTTTCGGCAGACAGATACACCTCGACGCCGAGAGCCAGGGTGATCGACTCGTCGGCCGTGTCTCGGCGGGTCTGCGACAGCCGGTACTCGCCGTAACGGGTGACGGCGTGGCCGAGATGGGCTGCGGCATCCGCTGCCACCCGCTCGTCAATGCCGGGCTCGAGCCAGCTTCCGGCATCGAACACGGCGCTCGTGACCGACAGGTCGATGATGGCCGCCGGCTCCAGTGGGCCGAACAGGGGGTGGTTGCCGGCCACGACCGGCGCGCCCTCGTCGGTCAACGCCAAGCGAATGAGGGCTTCGATCTGCGCTGCGGTTTGGTCGGCCGCCGTGTCGAAGGCGAGCCACTCCCTGGCACGGTTGGCATCGGCGTAGTCGTTGTCACCGTCGAGGTGCACCTGCTGTTCGCCGCTCACGACGAGTACCGCCGTGCGCAGCACGATCAGGGGCCACAGGGCGGTGAGTTCGGCGTCGGTGAGCGGCACCTGCGCGGCGAAAGCCTCGATCGTGTCGAGAATGGCGAGTGGATGCTGCGGGCTGCGGTAGAGCACGCACGCACATGTCGCGGCAAGCTCGGCGATGATCCAGCCGTGGGCCACATCGCCGAAGTCGATCACGCCGGTGATGGTCTCGGCGACGTCCTCCCGGCTCACCACGTTGTCGTCGGTCAGGTCACCGTGAATGGTCTGCACCCGCAGTTCGGCGGCGACCCGTGCGAGCTGCTGCCGGGCGGCGTCGGTGACCCTGCGCAGTCGCTCGCGGCGGGCATCGTCGTCGACGGCGGGAAGGAGGGCGTCGATGACCTCGCCGCCGCGCCGCAGGTCCCACTGCAGAAACCGGTCGGCTCCCGGGTGCTCGAAGTCGGCGAGGCCGCGAACAATGCGACCGGCCACGTCACCGAGCGAGCAGATCTGCTCGTTCGAGAGGCGCACGGAGTCGGTCAGCGGATGCCCGTCGACATAGGTCAGCAGGCGCAGGTCCAGGTTTTGTCCGTCGACGGTGACGCGCTGAATCGCACGGCCGTCGATCCCGACAACGACTGCGGGAACGTCGAGTCCAGCGCTGTCGAGGTGCGCCAGGGCAGCGTTTTGAGCCTCGAGCTCGACCGTGGCGATGGCCGGGTTGGAGACTTTGAGAACGACGGTGGCGGTATCCGTCTCGATGCGAAAGTTGCGGTCTTGGTGGCTGCCGAGTTCCCTGACGGTGCCCGTGACGCCAAACCGATCGCGGGCAAGTTGGGTCGCCTGCGCGAGCGTCAGGCGTGGGCGCGGCAGGTGGAAGGGGCTGTGCTTGGTCATTGTTCTCCAGTCACGAGGGTGGCACGAGCACGGGTAGACCGACGAGGTGACATGGATGCGCCGGGTCAGCGCTTACGTACGCGACGCTTGGGCGGGATCGCGCGCGGGCGCGGAACATCCGCTGCGTGCCAGGCCTTGGCGATGGCCCATGCGACGGCCGCGATCGGCACCGACAGCACGGCGCCGACGATGCCGCCGAGGATGGTTCCGGCGGTCAACCCCACCAGAATGACGAGCGGATGCAGCTTGAGCGACTGAGCCATGACGACCGGCTGCAGAAAGTTGCCCTCGAGCTGGTTGACGGCGATCACGATGATGATGACGATCAGCGCGACGCCCGGCCCGCTCGCGACGAGGGCCACCAGGGCGGCGAGGACACCGGCCGCGGTCGCACCGATCAGCGGAATGAACGCTCCGAGGAACACGATCACCGCCAACGGCAGGGCAAGCGGCACCTGCAGAATGGCCAGGCCGACACCGATCGCGGTTGCATCGACGGCGGCGACGATCGCCGTGCCGCGCACGTAGCCGCCGAGCACCCGCAGCGAGGTCTGGCCGATGCGGCGCCCGCGGGCGAGGCGCTCGCCCTTGAAGGGCGTCAGGAAGAAGTTCCAGATTTGGTCGCCGTCCTTGAGAAAGAAGAACAGAATGACCACAAGCAGCACGGCCCCGGTCACCAGCTCGAACACTACCGACGCTCCGGCGAGCGCTCCGGTGCCGAACTGACTGCTGGTGAGGAAATCGACCACCGCGGTGCGCGCGTCGTCTATCTGCTTCTCATCGATCTGGATCGGCCCCTCGATGAGAAACTGTTGCAGCCGATCGATGCCCTGGGAGGCCGAGGAAAATAGCTCGTTCCACTGATCGCGCACCGCGAAGACGATGAGCGTGATGATGCCGCCGAAAAAGGCAATGCCGCCGAGCAGGGTGATCCAGGTGGCCAGAATCGCAGCGACGCCGCGCCGGCGCAGGCCGTTGATGACCGGGCTCAATGCTGCGGCGAGGATGATGGCGATCAGCACGGGAATAACGACGAGCTTGAGCTGCACCAGCCCGTAGATGACCACGGCGGACAGGAGGATGACGAGCAGAATCTGCCCGCTACGCAATCCGAGCCAGCCGAGTCGGTCGGTCAGCGGGGTACGAGAAACCAAGGGCGTGGGGTCGTCTTGTGCGCGCATACACCCAGCCTAGACATCCGCTACGCAGAAACCTCGACCGACCGGCTCTTTGGCCGATTCACTCGAGGGTGGCCGCGACCGTGTCGAGAATGGATTCGTCACCGGCAAAGATGCCGCGCTCGCGCGGTCAGGGTGGGCATGGTCGCATTCCACGGCCCGTCGGCGAGCGACCGCCACGACAGGTGATCGTAGGTGAAGGCATGATCGAAACCGTACGGCTCGGCGCCGGAGCGGTTGCAATGTCGGTGGCCGGTGCCAGACTCTGATCATGGACACTTTGCCGTATCCGCTGAATCCCAGGCTCCCCCCGCACTGCACGATCGTTCCGCCGTACCTGCTCGTGCGGCTGGCGAAACTTGACGGCCCCCGATTCGCACAGGCCGCGGCGGCCGCGCGGCAGTCGCTGCTGCGGGACTCGCAGATTCGGCAATTGCGCGGTGGGGGGCGTCCATTTGCCTATTCCGGGGCTCGCACTCTGCCTACTCGTACCCCGGGCGAGTTTGACCGCACAATTTCAGATGCTGGCGGCCAGGAGCGCCTGCCCGGTCGCCGGGTGCGCGCCGAAGGCCAAGCGCCCGGTAGCGATCCAGCCGTGAATGAGGCGTACGACGGTCTCGGCTCCACCCAGACCCTGTTCTGGTCGCAGTTCGGTCGGGACAGCGTCGACGGCTCCGGACTTCCGCTGGACGCGACCGTGCACTACGGCAAGCAGTACGACAACGCCTTTTGGGATGGCGAACGCATGGTGTTCGGCGACGGTGACGGGGAGGTCTTCAACCGATTCACGATTTCGCTCAGTGTGATCGGGCACGAGCTCACACACGGCGTCACTCAGTTCACGGCAAACTTGGAATACCGGGGCCAGTCGGGGGCCTTGAACGAGTCCATCTCCGACGTCTTCGGCGCCCTGGTCGAGCAGCACGCCAGAAAACAATCGACGGCCGAGGCCAGCTGGCTGATCGGCAAAGGCCTGTTCACCGACCAAGTCGAGGGCGAAGCCCTCCGTTCGATGAAAGCGCCCGGTACGGCGTACAACGACGATGTCCTCGGTAAGGATCCGCAGCCCGCCAGCATGGCCGGCTACGTTGAAACGGAGGACGACAATGGCGGGGTGCACCTGAACTCGGGCATCCCCAACCGTGCGTTCTTCCTGGTTGCGGAGAGTCTCGGCGGCAATGCCTGGGAAACACCCGGTCGCATTTGGTACGACACGCTGACCGGCACCGGTCTCGACCGGAGGAGCAACTTTGCCGCCTTCGCGGCGGCAACGGCCGACACGGCCGCTCGTCTCTACGGCAACAGTTCCACCGCCCACGACGCGGTTCTGCAGGCCTGGGCGACGGTCGGTGTGGTGGCGGCATCCCCTGCACCGGCACTCACGCAACCCACATTGCCGACGCCACCAGCCCCGGCCCAACCACCGGAGTAACATCGCGCCATGAAAGTCATCGTCTCTCGCAGCGGCGGGATGGCGGGCATCCGCCTGACATGGGAAGTCCAGGTCGAAGAACAACCCGACCCGATTCTCTGGACCGAGTTTCTGAACTCCCTGCCCTGGGACGAGGTCACCGACAGCGAGGCCACCCCCGACCGGTTCGCCTACCGCATTCGGTGTGCCCCACACGAAGTGGTGCTCGCCGAACAGGAGATGAACGGTCCGTGGCGCGATCTGGTCAACCGGGTCAGGGCCGCCAACGGCATGTAGCCGCCTGAGCGCTGCAGCCGGCGCTACTTTTTGGGGCGACGGCCCCAGCGCGGCCGGCGATCCGGATCATCGGTCAGTGCCGCTTCAATGTGCCCGTCGACCTGGTCGCCGAAGTGATCGTCGAAGTTCTTCTCGAGGTTCGCGGTGACGGTCTTGCCGACGCGGCGAGCCATCTCCTCGCGGCGCTGGCGGCGCTCAGCGCTGACGAGCACCTCGTGTTCGGTGCGGAATGCCCGGTAAGTGGCGATACACATACCGATCATGACGATACTCACCGGAATCGCAGTCAGAATCGCACCGGTCTGCAACGCAGCGAGCCCACCGGCCAGCAATAGGGCGATGGCCACGATTCCGCTGAGACTCGCCCACATGATGCGGCTCCACTTGGGCGGGTTGGTGTCGCCGCCGGAGGCGAGCATGTCGATCACGAGAGAACCAGAGTCAGCCGAGGTAATGAAGAAAATCGCCACGACAATAACCGCGAGCACCGAGAGGATGCCGCCGAGCGGCAGCTGACCGAGAAAGTTGAACAGCACGTTCTCGGAAATGATCCCGACCGCGGGGTCGAAGAGCCCGCCGCCATCGCCCTCCCAGGCGAGGCGGATGGCGCTTCCACCCATGGCAGCAAACCAGACGAAGGTAACCAGGGTCGGAACGAGGAGCACGCCCGCGATGAACTCGCGCACGGTACGGCCACGCGAGATACGGGCGATGAAGACACCGACGAACGGCGCCCACGAGATCCACCAGCCCCAGTAGAAAATCGTCCAAGCGCCCTGCCAGTCGATACCGGCCTGGCCGGTGAAGGTAGCGGCGTCGAAGGTGAGTCCAACGATGTTTTGAAAATACCCGCCCATGGACTCGACGAGTAGGCGCAGCAGGTACAGGGTGGGGCCGAGAGCCAGCACGGCGATCAGGAGCAGTCCGGCCATGCCGAGGTTGATGTTGGAGAGCCATTTGATGCCCTTGCCGACACCACTGACCACGGAGACAGTGGCGATGGCCGTTATCACGATTATGAGCACAACGAGGAGGGTGTTGTTGACGTCTCCCACCACACCGAGGTAACTCAGCCCGGCTGCAATCTGTTTGACCCCCAGGCCGAGCGAGGTTGCCACTCCGAACAGCGTTCCGACAATGGCGATGACGTCGATGGCATCACCCAGGCGGCCGTTGACCCGGTCACCGAGCAGGGGCTCCAGCGCCCAGCGAATGGATACCGGGCGCCCCTTGCGGTGAATGGAGTAGGCCAGAGCGAGCCCCACCACGGCGTAGATGGCCCAGGCGTGGAAGCCCCAGTGCAAGAAGGTCTGCGACATGGCGGCCGCAGCGAGCTCCCGCGAGCCCCCGGTCACGCCGGGTTTTGGGTCTGTAAAGAAGGTGAGCGGCTCGGCCGCCCCCCAGAACACGAGGCCGATGCCCATACCGGCCGCGAACAGCATGGCAAACCAGCTCATGATGCCAAATTCGGGCTTATCGTCGTCTTGGCCGAGCTTGATGTCGCCGAAACGGCTTGCACCCATCCAGATCGCGAACACCACGAACGCGGCCACGATGACCATATAGTACGGGCCGAGGCCAGCCACTACCCAGCCTTGCAGCAGGGCGAGAACATTGCCTGTGCGCACCGGGAAGGCGATGGCGACGATGACGACGGCGAGAATGATGCCGAGCGCCGGATAAAACACTCGGGGTGCAGAAACGACGAAACGTCGGGATTTAGTCGGGCTACTCTTCGGCGTTCTGGCCGGTACTTCGGGTTGTGCGCTCACTCGGACCTTCTCAAAAAATAGAATTCGGCGCGCGATGGAAATACGGTGCTGCACTGCCAGGAACCTGCCCCACCGGGCAAAAATTCCAGCCTACAGGTATGCGGCCCACGTTGTCGGGGCAATATGCTTTATTGCGTGTTTGCCAACTCCGGCGCAGCAATCGGGTCTCTCCCCCTCGCCCTGAAGCTTCCGGCGTGTGACGATGGATCATGACTTTCGACGATGCGAACGCGGCTGCAGTAGCGGTGCAGATTCTCAGCGATGAAGAATGTTGGGATGCGCTGCTCTCGGCCAGTCTGGGGCGCCTCGCGGTGTCCGCGGGCGGGATACCCGATATTTTTCCGGTCAACTTCATCGCCGCCGACCGGCGGCTGTTGTTTCGCACCGCAGCCGGTACCAAACTGGTCGAACTCACGGTCAACAACCGGGTTGCTTTTGAAACGGATGGCGTCGGCCGGGACGACGCGTGGAGCGTCGTCGTGCATGGAACGGCCAGGGCGCTTGATACCCAGGGTGACATCGATGTTGCCGGGGGCTTGCCGTTGCGACCGCTGATTCCAACGGTCAAGCCGGTCTTCGTCGAGATCGTGCCCGCATCGATCACCGGCCGGCGGTTCCCACTCGGCCCAGAGCCGGCAGCGACCCTGCTCTAGCCGCCCTGCGCTGATATCTGGTGGCGTTGCTTTCCGTCGCCACGAACCGGGGCAAACATGATGAACGGCACCGGCCGAGATGCGACTTTATCAGCGGCATCCCGGCCGGTGTGGCACTTCGGGTGGGACTCCGCCTAGCTCACGCCGAGCAGGTCGATGACGAAGATCAGGGTCTGGCCGGACAGACGGTGGCCGGAACCGGCTGGCCCGTAGGCGAGGTGCGGGGGCACAATGAGCTTGCGCCGGCCGCCGACCTTCATTCCGGGAATACCCTGCTGCCAGCCGGCGATGAGCGAACGCAGCGGAAAGTTGATCGACTGGCCCCGGTTCCAGGACGAGTCGAACTCATCGCCGGACGAGAACTCGACGCCAAGGTAGTGCACGTCAACGGTGGCACCGGCGGTGGCCTCGGCGCCGTCACCGACGACGACATCGGTAATCTCGAGTTGTTCGGGCGCTGCGCCCTCGGGGAAGTCAATTTCGGGCTTGGAATTCAAATCAGTCATGCCCCTATCCAACCGGATTCAGCGCCGGAATGCACACCGAGCGGGACCTTCAAAAATAATGCTTGCGCCCGGTCGCCGACGGGTGCACTCTTGACGTACACCAACTCGTCGCATCGGTAGAGTCGTCGGCATTGCCACACCACCGAGGCGGCGGGTTTCTGTTTGTGCTGATCTTGCAACCGAAGAATCGCGGTCCGGGTGAGCGCGACTACCGTGCCGCTGGCGCCGCACCGGGCAGTGTCGGCCCGAGTACGTCGGCCCGATGATTCATCAGGAGCTGGAACAATCGCGCCTCATAGGCGTGCAGTGCCGGGGTGCTCTGGCCACGAACGAGGCGGTCGCGCACGAAGGCGAGCCGCGTGGCATCCGCTATGAAGCGCCTCATTGCGAGTTTCTTCGATCGGTCCTGTCGTCTGCCCCAGGCCAGCGCCTGGCGTCGGCCGGTGCCGGTTCCCAGCATGGAAACCTCCGCCGGCGTGAACCACCCGGCCTGCGAGTATTCGTGCAGCCGGCGCAGGGTGATGCGTTCCTCCTGGCGGCGCAGGAACACCACGATCAGGATGGCGACGATGAACAACGGCACCTGCACAACCACGTAGTAGAACAGCATCGAGGCGTCGCCGGCGAGCACGAAGGTTGAGCCGTTCCAGAGCGCATGCAGGGCGATCGCGGGCACCAGGCCGAGCAGAAAGTAGCCAACCGCTGCGCTCTTGGTGGCGCCGCGGCGCGCCGCCAGGCCGAGAGCGAGCCCGATGCAGATCGTGAACGTGACGTGCGCGAACGGCGAGAATACCCCACGCAGCAGAAAGGTGATGCCGAGGCTCTGCGCGGTGCCCTCGGTCATGGCCAGGCCGAAGTACTGAATATTCTCCGAGAACGCGAAGCCGGCCGCGATCGTGGTGGCGTAGACGACGCCGTCGACGGGGCCGCCGAAATGTCGTCGCACCGCCCAGAACAACACGAGCACGCCAAAGCCCTTGGCGACTTCCTCCACGATCGGGGCTTGAATAACAGCGGATGCGAAATCACTCCCGGTGAGCGCGCCCGCGCTGGCCGCAATCGTGATCTGCACGCCGAGGTCGAACACCAGGGCGCTGAAAATGGAGATTCCGGCGCCCCAGAGCAGCGCGAAGATCAACGCGGGCCGCGGCTCCGGGTCCCAGCGATCGATCCAGCGCACCGCGAGTAGCACGACGGCCAGCGGCAGCAGAGCCAGGAGCAGTCCGAACAGCAGCGCGCCGGTTCCGAGGAAGGTGGTCAAATACACGAACACAACGAGCAGGGCCAGCCCGGCGAGCACGATGCCGACAACGGCAACGACGATGCGGCCGGCGCGCGACGGGCGCACCGGCCGGCTCCAGACCGGTTGCACCGGGGCCGGACTCGCCTGCACGGGAAGAGACTGTTCCGGCCTCTGCACGGGGGCCGGGTCGTGGCCTGGTGTCTGGTCGAGGCTCATGATTAGAGAATACCGGCCCCGGTACCGGGAACGATGTGAAAATCGACCGGGTACCGCCCGCGCCACTCAGGCGTCGAACATGGTGCCGGGGTTCAGAATACCCAACGGGTCAAAGACCGCTTTAAGCTGGCGTTGCAAGGCGAGGCTCGTGTCGCCGATCTCGCCCTGCAGCCAGCGACGCTTCAGAACGCCGACGCCGTGTTCGCCGGTGAGCGTGCCGCCGAGGGCGAGCGCCGCCTGGAACAGCTCATCAGCGGCCGCCCAAATTTCCTCGGGCACCGACGCATCCGCAGTGTCGCCGCGCGGAATGACGAAGTTGGGATGCAGGTTGCCGTCGCCGGCGTGGGCGACCGTAGGAATGGCGATGCCGGTGCGGGCGCTGATCTCAGCGATCGCGGCGAACATTTCGGCCATGCGCGAGCGTGGCACCGCCACGTCTTCGATGAGCACCCGACCGAACTGCTCCAGGGCCGGGTGCATGGCACGGCGAATGGCCAGCAGGCGCTCGCCCGAGGCAGCATCCGTGGACAGGCTGGCTTCCCCACCGGCGGCCCGCAATACCGCCAGAGCCGCCTCGGCCTCGGCGAGCGCTGCCGGGCCGTCGGTCTGCACGAGCAGAAACGCACCCCGCCCCAACGGCAGTCCGGCCGAGCCTTCTGGCCCAAGGTAGGTGGCGACCAGACCGAGTGCGACCGGGTCGATCAGTTCCATGATGGCGGGACGAATGCGTGCAGCCGTGACGGCAGCGCTGGCTGCGGCCGCCGCCGTGACCGTCTCAAAGACCGCACCGATCGTGGCTACCGTGCCCGGGGTCAGCGACCGCACCCGCACGGTCGCCTCGACGATGACCCCGAGTGTGCCCTCGGATCCGGTCAGCAGCGCGGTGAGGTCGTAGCCGGTGACGCCCTTGACTGTGCGATGCCCGGTGTGCAGCAGGCTGCCGTCGGCGAGCACGACGGTCAGGCCGAGTACCGCCTCCCGGGTGACCCCGTATTTGGCGCACAGCAAGCCGCCGGCGTTCGTGGCGATGTTGCCACCGACGGTGGAGATGGCTTTGCTGGCCGGGTCTGGGGCGAACCAGAGGTTCTGCTGCGCGAGCACGTCGTTGAGGTGCTGATTGATCACGCCCGCTTCGACGACGGCGAGTTCGTCGTCGGGGTTGATCTCGAGGATGCGGCCCAGTCCGGCCACACTCAACACGATGGAACCGTCGGTGCCGCAGGCACCGCCCGCCAGGCCGGTTCCGGCGCCGCGGGTTACCACCGGCACCCGAAATTCGGTTGCTATGCGCAGCACCGCTTGAACGTGGCCCACCGTCGTGGCGCGAACGACGGCGAGCGGTGTGCCGTCGGCCACCCAGCCAGACTTGTCGGTGCGGCTGGCCGCCAAGTCCTGGGGGTCGACGCTGACGAGACGTCCGAGCTCGGACTGGAGGCGCAGCAGTGCGTTCATCGCACCAGCCTATCGAGCCGTTCCATGTCTGATTTTCGCTACCCTGGGGCGGCCACGCGTGGCAGGCTCAAGGGGTGACCACCTCTCCCGCCACCCGGACCGGGCTGACCGACCCGGTCTTCGCCGAGCGTTACCGCATCATGTGTTCGCGAGACACCCGGTTCGACGGCCAGTTCATCACCGGCGTGCACACGACCGGAATCTACTGCCGGCCGAGCTGCCCGGCTACCACGCCCAAACCCGGCAATGTCTCGTTCTACCTCACGGTTGCGGCCGCCCATGATGCCGGGCTGCGGGCCTGCAAACGCTGCCTGCCCGACGCGGTACCCGGCTCCCCCGCCTGGAACATGCGAGACGATCTCGCCGCCCGATCGATGCGACTCATTTCTGACGGTGTCGTGGAGCGTGATGGTGTTCCGGGCCTCGCCGCCCGGCTCGGCTACACTCCGCGCCATCTCACCCGAGTGCTCGTCGCCGAGCTCGGTGCCGGTCCGCTCGCGCTCGCCCGGGCTCATCGTGCGCAGACCGCCCGCCTGCTCTTGCTGAGCACCGACCTGCCGATCACCGACGTGGCCTTCGCCGCCGGGTTTGGCAGTGTGCGCCAGTTCAACGACACCGTCGTCGCCGTGTACGAACGTACCCCGTCCGAAGTGCGCGCTGCCCGGCGGACAGCGCCTGAGCACGCCGCTCCGGTCGTCGATCAGGCCGAAACCAGAATCACGCTGCAGCTGCCGGCACGGGCACCGTTCGACGGTGCCGGCGTGCTGCGGTTTCTCGGCACGCGCGCGCTGCCCGGCGTCGAGAGCGCCACCGGCACGAGCTACGCCCGCACCGTGCGGTTGCCGCACGGCACGGCCGCGGTTGAGGTGACCCTGTCGGGAACGGAGGCGGCCCCCGCGCTGGCCTGCAGCATCCGTCTCGCGCATCTCGCCGATCTGGCACCGCTGGTCAGCCGGGTGCGCCGCCTGTTCGATCTCGATGCCGATGCATCGGCGATCGACCGTCACCTCGGGGCAGACCCGGCGCTGGCTGCATCCGTCACCCAGACCCCGGGTATCCGCGTGCCGGGCAGCATGGATCCCGAGGAGACACTTTTTCGGGCGCTGATCGGGCAGCAGATCTCGGTCGCAGCCGCCCGCACCGCGCTGACGCGACTGGCCGACGCACTCGGTGAGCGTCTGCCCGGCCCGGAGCCGCGGCTGGTGTTTCCCACGCCGGCGCAGATCGCCGCGGGCGGTCGCGCGGTCCTGCGCGGGCCGGGTGCCCGCATCGAGACCATTCTGCGGGTCGCGCAGGCTCTGACATCGGGCGATCTGGCGCTGTCGTTCGGGCAGACGCGCGCCGAGCTGGAGGCCAGCCTCGTAGCGCTGCCCGGGATCGGACCGTGGACGGCCGGGTATGTGGCTATGCGGGTGCTCGGTAGCCCCGACATTCTGCTGACGAGTGACCTGGCACTGCGGCAGGGTGCCGTCCGTTTCGGGCTCACCGGTGAACAGCGTGCTCTGGCTGCCCGCGGGGCCGACTGGGCTCCGTGGCGCAGCTATGCCGGAATGCACCTGTGGCTGGCGACTTCCCCGATATCCTCCAAGCAGACCGTTCGAGGGTTGGAGTACCCCACAGGGCGACCCCGGGGCAGGGCCAGCTAGCCTAGAAGAGTGAAATTTGCGCATCTGAGAGTTGACGGCTCCTCCGTTCCACGATTGGCCGTGATCTTCGACGATGCGGCACTGTTTCTCGACGACGTCACGGACGACGCCCCCCGCGACCTGCAAGACCTGCTCGAACGGGGCGACGCCGGGTATGAACGCATCCGCGCGATCAGCCTGGACGCCGTCTCCAACGGTGCCGTACTGACCCCGGTCGACGAACTGCGGCACTCCTCCGCGGTGCTCCGACCGCCACAGATCATCGCGATCGGCGCCAATTATGCCGCCCATTCCTCCGAGCTGAGCTTGCGCCTCGAAACGTCGGCGACCGTGTTCTCGCTCTGGCCGAACTCGCTCACCGGGCACGGCTCAACCATCACCTGGCCGCGCGACCTCACCACCCAGGTCGATTACGAAGCCGAACTCGGCGTCATCATCGGCCGTCCGGCCCGCAACGTGTCGGTCGCCGACGCCCTGGACTATGTCTTCGGTTACACGGTCGTCAACGACATCACCGCGCGCGACCTGCAGTTCTCCGAGGCACAGTGGTCGCGCTGCAAGTCCTTCGACGGATTCACCCCAACCGGCCCGCTCGTGGTCACCGCCGATGAGATCGGTGACCCACAGAACCTTTGGCTGACCACCCACGTCGACGGTCGCATTCTGCAGGACGCGTCGAGCGGCGACATGGTGCGCACGGTCGCGGAGATCATCTCCTACCTCTCGAAAACGTCTACACTGCTGCCCGGAACGCTGATCTCCACCGGCAGCCCGGGGGGTGCCGGTTACAGCCGCAAACCCCCGATCTTCCTCGGCGAAGGGTCGACCGTAACCATTTCGATCGACAAGATCGGCATGCTCACCACGCACTGCCGCGAAATCTAGCCGCGCTCACTTCAGCTCGTCAAAGTCGGGGGTCGTCCTTGCCGTCGAGGGCGAGCAGCTCGTCCTCGACGATGCCGCCGTAGCCATCCGCTTGCGGGTCTCGGTGCAATCCGCCCGAAACCGCGTATTGCTCCTCGGGCGAGAGGACCAGCCGTTTGCGCCCCCAGATGGCAAATGCCGCCAGCATGACGACGTAGACCACGGCAATAGCCGCAATCGCTGGCCGGGCCGGCTCGTTGATGAAAAATCCGAAGAAGATCGCTACTGAGAGGATGCCGGCGATAACAGCTCCGGGAACCCCCCACGGGCTGCGGTAGGGGCGGCTGGCGTTCGGAAACCTTCTGCGCAACAGCACAAAGGAAACCATCTGCAGCACGTAGGCGACCACAGCGCCCCAGACGGCTATGTTGAGCACGATAGCACCGGCGACGCCCCCGGCCCCGCCGAGCGAATCGACCAGCACAAGCGCCACAAAACCGATAATCGCACCCACCAGCAGGGCGATGGCCGGAGTCTGTCGCTTTCCCGTGAGCGACAAGAATTTGGGGTAATAACCGGCCCGAGACAGCGAGTACATGTTGCGTCCGTAGGCGAACATGATCCCCTGCAAGGATGCCAGAAGCCCGATCAACGCGAACAGGGCCAGCACCGCTGCGGCGCCGTCGCCCACGATAGCCCGAAACCCATCGAGCAAGGGCTCGCTCGATCCGGCAATCTCGGAAGCGCCGACTACGCCGGTATTGAGAAACAAGACGAGCAGCCCGGTGACGATCAGCGTGGTGCGGGCAATGAGGCCGGCACGCGGAATATCTCGCACCGGATTGTGCGATTCCTCGGCGGCCAGTGGAAGTTCCTCGATGCCCAGGAAGAACCACATGGCGTACGGCAGAGCGAACAGGATCGGAATGATCCCGTGGGGCAGGAATGCGCTCTGGCCGGCATCCGGCGCGATGTTGAAAAGACGGTCCCAGCTGAACAAGCCCGAGAAGGCGGCCATGGCCGAAAACACCAACAGAATGGCGATGGAGATGATCGCCACGACAATGGCGAATTTGAAGGATATGGCCGCCCCGGCAGCGTTCAGAGCGATGAAGGCCACATACAGAATGACCCACCACAGCCACGGCGGCAGGGAGATGCCGAGAAGTTCCTGCGTTATTCCGTCGGCGTAGGAGGCGGAGAAATACACGATGACCGCAGTGGTCGCCACGTATTCGATGGTCTCGGCGAGCCCCGTGACGAATCCGCCCCAGGGCCCCATTGCCGCTCGGGCAAACGAGTAGGCCCCGCCGGTGTGCGGCATAGCTGCCGCCATCTCACCGATGCTGAAGATCATGCCGTAATACATGACGATGAGAACCAGGAAGGCGATCAACATTCCGCCAAAACCGGCAAAGTCGATACCGAAATTCCAGCCCGAAAAGTCCCCGGAGATCACCGCTGCCACGGCCAGACCCCACAGGCCCCAGATGCCGGCACTGCGGGTCAGCCGGCGCTTCTCAAAATATCCAGCCTGCGCCGTGCTGTACTTCACGCCTGAAACTTTCAAGGTGTCTTTGGACATCTCAATTCCTTTTCGCTCGTTGCGCGCCCGATGGCGAAAACTGCGGTCGGGGAGCAATCGTTCAGTGAGGTTGCCATGATGCTAGGGGCTGAATGGTGCGGTGTATATACCTTTGAGAAAAATTGAGGACCTCGATCCAGGCAGTAGTGCCGCACTTTGCGCGGGCGAAGTGTGGTCTAATGGTGGAAAATCGCACGATTGACCCGCTCTATCCCTTGACCCGCTCAATGAGGAGAAGCTCAGTGGCTACTCGATCCGGAAACCTGACCCTCGACGAATTGACCGTTCTGGTTTCCCGGCGCGAGATCGACACGGTGATCGTCGCGTTCACGGATATGCAGGGCCGCCTCGTGGGTAAACGACTCTCCGCTCGGCTGTTCCTGGAGGATGCGGCCGCGCATGGCGCGGAATGTTGCAATTACCTTCTCGCCGTCGACGTGGAAATGAACACCGTCGAGGGCTACTCCACGTCGAGCTGGTCGCACGGCTACGGCGACATGGCCATGATTCCCGACCTCGACACGCTGCGCCTGGCTCCCTGGCTCCCCGGAACCGCCCTGGTCACCGCCGACCTGCACTGGCTCGATGAAAAACCCGTGCTCGCCTCGCCACGCCAGATTTTGCGTCGGCAATTGGATCGACTGGCCGAACACGGTCTCACTCCATTTTGCGCGACCGAGCTCGAGTTCATCATCTTCGACGACGGGTATCGCGAGGCGTGGAAAAAGGGGTACCACGGCCTCACCCCCGCCAGCGACTACAACATCGATTACTCGCTGCTGGCGTCGACGCGAATGGAACCGCTGCTGCGCGATATTCGTCTGGCCATGGACGGCGCGGGCATGTACTGCGAAGGAGTGAAAGGCGAATGTAATCTCGGGCAGCAGGAGATCGGGTTTCGGTATGCGACGGCACTGGCAACCTGTGACAATCATTCCGTCTACAAGAGTGGCGCGAAGGAGATCGCCGACGCGCACGGCAAGAGCCTTACTTTTATGGCCAAGTTCAACGAGCGCGAGGGCAACAGCTGCCATATCCACATCAGCTTGCAGGGCCCGGGTGGCGAACCGGTCTTTCACGACCCGGAGGCCGAGAACGGTATGTCGAAGTTGTTCCGACACTTCCTGGCCGGACAGCTCACCCTCATGCGTGAACTGACGTTGTTCTCCGCACCCAACATCAACTCGTACAAACGTTACGTTCTGGGCAGTTTCGCGCCGACCGCGCTGGCCTGGGGCTTCGACAATCGAACCTGCGCGCTGCGCGTCGTCGGGCACGGCCCTGCTCTGCGGGTGGAGAACCGGGTGCCAGGGGGCGACGTCAACCAATATCTGGCCGTTGCCGCCCTGATCGCGGCCGGCCTCTACGGCATCGAGCACGAACTTGAACTGGAACCTGCGTACCAGGGGAATGCGTACACCAGCGACGTGCCGCGAGTTCCGTCTTCCCTGCGCGAATCGGCCGAACTGTTCGCCGGTTCCATTGTGGCCCGTGAGGCCTTCGGTGACGAGGTCGTCGACCACTACCTGAACAACGCCCGCATAGAGGTGGAGTCTTACGACGCCGCCGTGACCGACTGGGAGCGGGTGCGCGGATTTGAGCGACTCTGACGCCGGACCGGTCATCGGCCTGACCACGTATCTGGAACAAGCCCAGACGGGGGTCTGGGATGTACCAGCCGCGATTCTGCCGCGCGTGTACTTCGACGCGATCACGCGCGCTGGCGGCATAGCCGTACTGTTACCCCCACAGCCGGTGAGCGCCGCCATCGCCAATCGCGTGCTCGACGGGCTCGACGCCCTGATCATCACCGGCGGGAAAGACGTCGACCCGGCCCGCTACGGGCAGCATCGGCACGCCCACACCGACGACCCCCGACCCGACCGAGACGCCTGGGAGGATGTCCTGCTGCACCAGGCCATCGCTCGCGAGCTGCCGTTCCTCGGCATTTGTCGGGGAGCGCAAATGCTCAATATCGCCCTCGGCGGCAGCCTGCACCAGCATCTGCCCGATCTGATCGGCAACACGACCTATCAGGCTGGCAATGGTGTGTTCAACGTCGTCGACGTTGCCGTTGAACCGGACTCGACGCTCAGTACGCTTCTCGGCGGCCAAACCCTGCTGCCCGGGGTGCCGGTGTACCACCACCAGGCCATCGACCGCGTCGCCGAAGGGCTGCGGGTGACGGCCACAACGCATGCCGGCATTGTGCAGGCGATCGAGCTCACGACTGTGCCGTTCGGGGTGGCCGTGCAATGGCATCCGGAGCAGGCGCCCGACGACCTTCGCCTCTTCACCGGACTGGTCAGTGCCGCCCGCGGCTACCGCGCAGCAGAGGCGCGCGCGTCCAGGCGCGCACTCTACGAGGAAGGAGACGCAACAGCATGAGCAGCTACACCGTCGTCAACCCGGCCGATGAATCGCTCGGTGAAACCGTCGAACACCTGAGCCGGGACGAAACAGACGAGGCGATCGCCCGCGCCGTCCAAGCCCAAAAGCTGTGGGCGCGCGTGGCTCCCGCCGACAAGTCCCGCGTCTTGCGCCGATTCGCCCAGGTCGTGGACGGTGACCGAGAAAACCTGGCCGGGATCGAGGTGCGCAATTCTGGGCATCCGATCACGCAAGCGCGCTGGGAAGCCGGGCATGTGCGTGATGTTCTCGAGTATTATGCGGCGGCACCTGAGCGACTTTTCGGCCAACAGATTCCGGTCGCTGGCGGTATCGATCTCACCTTTCACGAACCGCTCGGCGTCGTCGGAGTGATCACCCCGTGGAACTTTCCGATGACGATCGGCGCCTGGGGCTTCGCGCCGGCCCTCGCTGCCGGCAACGCCGTGGTGTTGAAGCCGGCGGAGTGGACACCGCTGTCGAGCATCCGTCTGGGTGAACTCGCCCTCGAAGCCGGGCTGCCGGAGGGACTGTTCCAGGTACTGCCGGGTCGTGGTTCGGTCGTGGGAACACGGTTCGTGACGCACCCCGACGTTCGCAAAATCGTGTTCACCGGCTCGACCGCCGTCGGCAAGCAGATCATGGCCGGTTGCGCGGACCAGGTCAAGCGGGTAACGCTCGAACTGGGCGGCAAGAGCGCCAATATCGTCTTCGCCGATGCGGATCTGGAACGTGCGGCCGCCGCGGCGCCGTCCGGCGTGTTTGAGAATGCGGGACAGGATTGCTGCGCTCGAAGCCGAATCCTGGTGCAGGCCAGCGCGATGGATCGATTCATGGAGCTGCTCGAACCGGCCGTGGCCGCGGTGCGGGTCGGCGACCCGACCGACCCGGTCACCGAGATGGGGCCCCTCGTCTCCCGCCAGCACCACGCTTTCGTCTCGGCGTATCTGCCGGAGGACGCACCGATCGCCTTCCGCGGCAGCGCTCCGACCGGTGCCGGATTCTGGATGGCTCCGACAGTGCTGCTCCCCCCGAGCCGCACGGACCGATGTGTGACCGAGGAGATCTTCGGCCCGGTTGTGACCGTGCTGCCCTTCCACGACGAAGACGACGCTGTGACGCTGGCGAACGATTCCCCGTACGGACTGTCCGGGTCGATCTGGACTCGCGATGTCGGCCGAGCCATTCGCGTGGCACGGGGGGTCGAATCGGGCAATCTGTCGATCAATTCGCACTCCTCGGTGCGCTACTCGACCCCCTTCGGCGGGTTCAAGCAATCCGGACTCGGTCGGGAGCTGGGGCCGGATGCGCCCCTGAACTTCACCGAAACCAAGAACGTTTTCATCGCGGCGGACTAGTCCCACACTAAGGAGAACCTGTGAGCATCACTCCCATCGACCTGACCCAGCGCCTGGCCGGCAAGATCGCCGTCATCACCGGCGGGGCCAGCGGCATCGGTCTGGCCACCGCGAAACGTTTCAGAGCCGAGGGCGCCACAGTCGTCGTCGGTGACCTCGACGACGAGGCCGGCCAAGCGGCCGCACTGCTGGTGGGGGGTCTGTTCGTGAGGGTCGACGTCACCAATCAGGAGCAGGTAGACCACCTCTTCGACACCGCATTTGAGACCTACGGTTCGGTGGACGTGGCCTTCAATAACGCAGGAATTTCACCGCCCGACGACGACTCCATCGAAACGACCGAACTGCCCGCCTGGCAAAAAGTGCAAGACGTGAACCTGAAGTCGGTGTACCTCTGCTGCCGCGCGGCTCTTCGCCACATGGTTCGGCAGGGCAGCGGTTCCATTATCAACACGGCAAGTTTCGTCGCCGTTCTGGGTTCGGCGACCAGCCAGATCTCCTACACCGCGTCCAAGGGCGGAGTGCTCGCAATGAGCCGGGAACTGGGCGTACAGTTTGCCCGCCAGGGTATTCGCGTGAATGCGCTCTGCCCGGGACCGGTCAACACACCGCTGCTGCAGGACTTGTTTGCGAAAGACCCCGAACGCGCCGCTCGGAGGCTCGTGCATATTCCGGTAGGTCGCTTCGCCGAACCCGAGGAACTCGCGGCGGCCGTTGCTTTTCTGGCCAGTGACGATTCATCATTCATAACCGGTTCGACTTTTCTCGTCGACGGTGGCATCAGCTCGGCCTATGTCACGCCAGAGTAGTGCGCCGACACCGACAGCTGGTCTGAACAGTGATCTGCTGTTGGGCCCGGTCTCGGGCACCAACACGTTCGAGGAGACGGTTCAACGCCTCCTGCAAACCGTGCGCCTGGGCCTTATCGCTCCGGGCGCTCGGCTGCCGCCGGAGCGCGAACTTGCGGCCAAGTTGCGCGTCAGTCGCGACACCCTGCGGGAGGCGATCGGGTCGCTGGCCGAGGCTGGCTACCTGATCCCCAAGCGCGGGCGATACGGCGGCACCTTTGTCAGCGAGGTCATTCCCACGCCGCGGGTGAATGCCACTGAGCCCCTAGCCGGCGACCCGCACCCGTCGATCACTGCCGCGGAGATCGATGATGTGCTCACCCTGCGCGACATTCTCGAGGTCGGCGCTGCCCGCGCCGCCGCCGGCCGGTTGCTGACACCGCCGGAGCGGGAGTTGCTCTGGTCCAGCCTCGGAGCGGCCGTGAACGCCGGCGCAGACGAATACCGCCGTGTCGATGCCCGCCTGCACCTGTATATCGGCGAGCTGGCCGGGTCGCCGTCGCTCGTACCGCTCCTCGCCGACGTGCGGATGCGCGTCAACGAATTGCTCGATGCCATTCCCCTGCTGTCGCCCAACATCGCCCATTCGAATCAGCAGCACGAACAGATCGTCATCGCGATTCTCACCGGTCGGCCGGATACCGCGGCCGAGGCCATGCGCGAGCACCTGAGCGGTACCGCCCTGCTCCTGCGCGGCTTTCTCGATTAGGCCCCTCTGGCGTCGCCGCAGCTCGAGCAGGCGAGCCGCAACATTCGCTCGCTGGGCCACTCAGCCGATGAGTGCCTCGACCGGGCCGCGCACGAAGTAGAGCACGAAACCGACCGCGACTACCCAGAGTAGCGGGCTGATCTCGCGACCCTTGCCCGAGAAGCTCCGCACGAGCACCCAGCTGATGAACCCGGCGCCGATGCCGTTGGCGATCGAGTAGGTCAGCGGCATCACGATGATGGTCAGGAAGATGGGCAGCGTGCTCGAGAACTCGGTAAAGTCGAGGTGGCGAATCTGCGACACCATGAGCGCCCCCACGATGACGAGGGCGGCGGCGGCCACTTCAAGCGGCACGATCTGGGTCAGCGGGGTGAAGAACATGGCGGCCAGAAAGAGAATGCCGGTGATCACGTTGGCTGCGCCGGTGCGCGCGCCCTCACCGATCCCAGCCCCCGATTCGATGAATACGGTGTTCGAAGAGGCGCTGGTTGCGCCGCCGGCGACGGCGCCGATACCCTCGACGATCAGTGCGGATTTCAGTCGCGGAAACTTGCCGTCCTGGTCGGCGAGCCCGGCCTCACTGGCCAGGCCGGTCATCGTGCCCATGGCGTCGAAGAAGTTCGTGAATACGAGGGTGAATACGAGCATGACGGCGGCGAGCATGCCAATGCGCTCGAATGCGCCGAAGGAGACCTGACCGATCAGGCCGAGGTCGGGCAGGGCAACGACACTCGTCGGCAGCACGGGGGCATTCAGGTTCCAGCCGGCCGGGTTGGTGCCGAGTGAGGGGCCGACCTTGAAGATGGCTTCCAAAATCACGGCGATGACCGTCGTCGCGACGATGCCGATCAACAGGGCGGCCTTGACCTTACGGGCTAGGAGCACGCCGATGATGATGAGTCCGACCACGAAAACCGCGGTCGGCAGGGTGGCGACCGAGCCGGCGTCACCGAGCTGAACCGGCGGCGAGTTCGCGCCGCTGGCCCGCACGAAGCCAGAGTCGACCAGGCCGATGAAGGCGATGAACAGACCGATGCCGACCGTGATGGCGATTTTCAGCTGGCGGGGAATGGCATTGAAGATGAGCTCGCGCAGGCCGGTCGAGGCGAGCAGCACGATGATGAGACCGTTGATGACGACGAGGCCCATCGCTTCGGCCCAGGTGACCTGGCCGACGACGCTCACAGCGAGGAAAGAGTTGATGCCGAGCCCGGCCGCGAAACCGTAGGGCAGTCGGGCGATGACGCCGAACAGAATCGTCATGACGCCCGCGGTCAGTGCGGTGACCGCGGCGACCTGCTCGTTGGGCAGCCAGCCGCCCTCCACGTCGACGGCGGCCTGACCGGCGCTGAACCCGCCAAGAATCAGCGGGTTGAGAATGACGATATAGGCCATCGTGACGAAGGTGACGACTCCGCCGCGAAATTCTCGGGACCAGCTGGAGCCGCGGCTGGTGACCTCAAAGTAAGCGTCGAGACGTGCCTTCAGGCCCCGTGCTGCCGGCTGCGGGGATGCCGCTTCGCTGGTTGTCTTAGTGTTCGAAATAGTGTGCTCCCGGTGCCGTGGCTCTCAACGCAAGGCTCTAGTCTACGACCGGGGCGGGCAGCTGGTTCAAACGTGCGGCACGAACCGTCCCCAAGCCAGGCGCCGTTCCCGATGCGGGTCGGATTCGACGTGGTCGGTTTGATCGATGATGAGCGTCTCACGCATGGTTTCGTCGTAGCGCGGCCACGCGTCCGACGGCACCCCGTCTTGCACAAAGCCAAGCCACCAGCCCTGCATCCGCGCGGCGATGTCCTGAAAGGTACGACGCCCACCGAGCGCCGTCATACCGCGGCCGAACCAGCCGTCGAGCCGGTCGAACAGCGGAAACAGTTCGAGCCCGTGCGTGGCATCGAGGCCCATCAACCGCAGCAGCCGCGGAGCGGCATCGAACCGATAGAAGTACACCGGCGCATACCGCGAATGGCGTTCGCCGACTTTCACGCTCGGGTACCAGAACGAGTAATCGCCTCCGAAATCGAGCGCGGCCCGCAGCGCCGGAATGCCCGGATACTGTGCTTTGAGGGCCTTCTTCGCTTTCTTGGTGGTCTTCTTGAAAATGGCCCGGATGCGCGCGGGCGTCGTGGCGAGAATGTCGATCCGGCCGCTGAACAGCGAGCCTTCGCGCGCGTTGGTGCCGATGATCAGCGGAATGCGCGTGGCTCGGCCGTCGCGAAAGGCATCAAGGGGCCGTTCCGGGAGAAAAGTACCATCGATGACCGGGCAGAGCGGAATCGTGCCGGGGTCCTGGTCCGGCGTGCGCACGGTCAGCGCCGTCGTCGCGGCGGCGAGCACCGTGGGATCGACGGCGAGTAGCAGCCGCGCGGCGTCGGTGGTGCTGTACTGGCCAGGCTCGCTGCCCTCGATCAGGCTGTCAACGAACTCACCCGCCCAGCGCGCGGTGAGGTCGCTCGGGTAGACCGCGTTGGGCGGCGCACTCTGCGCGATGGCCCGGTGAAACAAGCCGGCCGCGCTCGGCACGGTCATCAGGGTGGTGACCGCGTTACCGCCGGCCGATTCTCCGAACAGGGTGACGGCATCCGGGTTTCCACCGAAGGCACGAATGTTGTCCCGCACCCACTGGAGGGCGGCGACCTGGTCGCGCAGCCCCAGATTGCTCTCAAACGGATGCTCCGGCGTGGCAAACCGGGAAAAGTCCAGGTATCCGAGGGCGCCCAGTCGGTAGTTGACACTGACGTAGACGATGCCGCCCCGCCGCACCAGCCCCTCCCCCTGCCGGGGCACCTCGCGGCTGGAGCCGACACTGTAGGCGCCGCCGTGAATGAAGACCATCACCGGTCGGAGGTCGTCCTGCACCTGCGCGCCGGGTCGCATGCGTTCGTCGGGCGCGATCACGTTGAGGTTGAGGCAATCTTCCCCCTGCGGAATACGCGGGTGAGCGCCACGAAACTGGCCCTTGTAGCTTTGTGGCGCGACCAGCCCCCACGCACTCGCGTCGCGCACGCCGCGCCAGGCGGGCGCCGGCTGTGGGGCACGAAAACGTCGATCGCCAACCGGTGCCGCCGCGTAGGGAATACCCCGCCATGCCAGCACGCCGCGCTCGCGCACCCCGCGCAGCAGGCCGGTCGCCACGCGCACCTCAAGGCCCGCCATGGCGCTGGAATCGGCGAGCTGGCTCATACGCCCGAGTCTATGGGGCGCGCCGGCACATTGGGAGCTTGCTCGAGGCGGTATCCGCTAGCACTACGCTCGACAGTGCTCACGCAACAGAACTGATCACGCACCAGACGAGACGAGAACGCACATGGCACTGCCCTGGACCCTGCACGGCGATGGAAAAACGGTCGGGGCGCAAGATGTCGTCGGCCCGGGCGAGCGACTGAGCTGGCCCCTGACCATCGGTATCGGCTCGCAGCATGTCGTCGCCATGTTCGGTGCGACCTTTCTGGTGCCGCTGCTCACCGACTTTCCGCCGAGCACGACACTGTTGTTCTCCGGCATCGGAACCCTGCTGTTTCTGCTGATCACCGGCAACAAACTACCCAGCTACCTCGGCTCATCGTTCGCGTTCATCGCACCGATCACCGCGGCAACGGCCTCGGCCGGAATGGGAAGCGCCCTGTTCGGCATCATGGCCGTCGGTGTGCTGCTCGCCCTCGTCGGCCTCATCGTGCAGCTCACCGGCACCGGCTGGATCGACCGGCTCATGCCGCCGATCGTGTCGGGCGCCATCGTCGCACTGATCGGCCTCAACCTCGCCCCCGTCGCTAAGGCGAACTTCGACAAGGCACCGCTCACCGCGCTGATCACCCTCGTCGCCGTCATTTTGTGCACGGTGCTCTTTCGCGGCATCCTCGGTCGGTTGTCGATTTTTCTCGGTGTGCTGGTGGGCTACGTCGCGGCGGTTTTCTTTGGCGAGGTCGATTTCAGCCGGGTCGCCGACGCCGCGTGGATCGGCCTGCCGCCGTTCATCGCGCCGGCCAATCCGTTTGAGAACCCCGCAGCCGTGTTTGGGGTACTGCCCGCTTTCCTGCCGGTTGTGCTCGTGCTGATCGCCGAGAATGTTGGCCATATCAAGGGGGTGGCCCAGATGACGAGTGCGAAAGTCAACCGGCTCACCGGCCGGGCTCTGCTGGCCGACGGGCTGGCCACCATGCTCGCCGGCTTTGGCGGGGGCAGCGGCACCACGACATACGGCGAGAACATCGGCGTCATGGCAGCAACCCGCATCTATTCGACGGCGGCCTACTGGGTGGCCGGAATCGTCGCGATTCTGCTCGGCCTCTCCCCCAAGGTCGGTGCGATCATCTTCACGATTCCTGACGGTGTGCTCGGCGGTGTCACAACGGCGTTGTACGGGCTGATCGGTGTCATCGGCGTCAAGATCTGGCTTGACAACAAGGTCGACTTCTCGAAGCCGGTGAATCAATTCACGGCCGCGACCGCGCTCATCATCGGCATCGCCGATTTCACGCTCAACGCCGGCGCGCTGAGCTTCAACGGCATCGCCCTCGGCACGGTCGCCGCCATCGTCATCTATCACCTGATGACCTGGCTCGGTCGGGTGCGCAAGACTGCGTAACGGCCACCGAACGTGTTCGGTTCGGTGCGAAATGGCACGACCAGCGGTGCAGGGCCGGCACGACAAGTAGACGCCGCAGAGAATGAGGCAGGCGTCGCCGCCGTAGATTGCCACGAGCCTCAGCCCAGAGGCAGCCGGGTTAGCCGCGGCCGCCTCGCGCGCCCGTTCACGCTGAAGTCGAAGATAAGCGTGAGCGCGATGACCAAAACGATGATGAGGCCGAATCAGGCACGAGACACCACGCTCTCCAGATCGGCGCCGAAGGTGAACGTGGCGCGCACCGGCACCCCGGCCAGCACTCCCGGCAGCCAGTGGCGCGCATCGTCCCACATCTCGTCAACCGGCAGGCTCGCGACGTCAAACCACAGGGGGTTCAGCTCATTCGATTCACGCGGGGTACCCGACCACTCGTCGCAGACGAACACGGTCGACTCCTGGCTCCACTGCTCGCGGTGCGGAAACAGGTAGGTGAGAAATCCGAGTTCGGTCAGAGCGGATGCCGCCACCACGAGACCGGATTCCTCCTCGATTTCGCGCACCGCAGCATCCACCGCACTCTCACCGATTTCGAGCTTGCCGCCGAGGCCGACTATGTTGCCCACGCCGAGGCCTTTCTTCTTACGCCCCAGCAAAACCTGCCGCTTACCTTCGGGAGAGAGCCGAGTGAGATAGCACACGCATACCTGGGGCAAAGTCATCGGCCCAGCTTAACGCGCACGGAGTGAATTCAAAGGCAGCTCGGATATGCTCCGAACATGGACTTTGTACCCGCAACCGGAACCATCACCATGTTCACGACCGATTGGTGCGGCTATTGCAAACGCCTGAAGAAGCAGCTGGAGGCCGCCGGCATCGGATACACCGAGGTCAACATCGAGCGGGTTGACGGCACGCCGGAGCTCGTGATGAGCCTCAACAACGGCAACCAGACCGTGCCGACGATTCTGTATCCCGACGGATCGGCCGCGACCAACCCCTCGCTGGCCCAGGTGCAGGCTAAACTCGCCTGACCCTACTCACCCGACCGTCCTCACGCGATTGTCGGACCTGCGTAACGGGGCCTAGCCGAAAAGAACGGCGGCCTCGTCGTAGCGGGCCGGAGAGACCCGCTTGAGGCCGATAGTGGCCGAGGCGATGCTCACGACGTCGATCTCGGTGCCACGCAGCGACACCATCGACCCCCACTGCGCGTTGTGGATCGCGTCGACGGCGGCCATGCCGAGGCGGGTGGCCAGCACGCGGTCGTAGGCCGAGGGAGCGCCACCGCGCTGGGTGTGGCCGAGAACGGTAGCCCGGCTCTCAATGCCGGTGCGTTCCTCGATGAGCGGGGCGATGACCTCGCTAATTCCGCCCAGCCGGGGCCGATGGAAGGCGTCGAGACCTTTGGTGGAGTGCGCTTCCTCCATGCCGGAGAGCAGAAAGCCCTCGGAGACGACGATGACCGGGGCCCGGCCACGGTCGCGTACGTGCTCAACCCAGCCGCAGATCTGATCGATCGACTTGGGTTGTTCGGGAATGAGAATGGCATGGGCGCCGCCCGCCATGCCGGAGTGCAGGGCGATCCAGCCGACGTGACGTCCCATAACCTCGACCACCATGCAGCGTCCGTGGGATTCGGCGGTGGTACGCAGCCGGTCGATGGCCTCGGTGGCGATTTCGACGGCCGTATTGAACCCGAAGGAGTAGTCGGTGGCCTCGAGGTCGTTGTCGATCGTCTTGGGCACCCCGACGATGTTCAGGCCGGCCTCGGTGAGTCGGTGGGCGGCGGTGAGCGTGCCCTCGCCGCCTATCGCGATGACGGCATCGATGCCATTGGCGTCGAGCGTGCGCTGGATGTTAGCCGGGCCACCGTTCTCGCCCTCGAACGGGTTGGTGCGGGAGCTGCCGAGGATGGTGCCACCCTGGCGGGACAGACCGCGCACACTGTGCCGATCGAGGGGCATGAACTCGTTCTGCACGAGCCCCCGCCAACCATTGCGAATTCCGATGAACTCAAAATCGTGGGTGCGCACACCCTTGAGCACGGCGCCGCGAATGACCGCGTTCAGTCCGGGGCAGTCGCCACCGCTCGTGAGAATACCGATTTTCATATCTGGCCGATCTTGGTAGCGGGACACGTCGCGTGAAACGAGTCATGGCGTGACCCGCGCTCGGTCACACCATGTTCTTACAATGGCATTGCCACAATCATGGTGCCTCGAGTAGGTCCGACTCAAATCGGCCGTACCCCGCCGACCTGGCTGGTCGGTCTACAACTTTCCATCGAGAGCCTGGGTGAGTACGTAGATGAGTGCACTCGTCTGCACGGAATCGGCCGCCGCGTACTCTTCTTGGGAACCGTCGAGGGCGCGCGCTGCGAGACCCTGCTTACTACCGATCAGGTCGGCGATTCGCGCGTCGATGGTGTGGGCGGCGATGATGCGCCAGGCGGTGACCGGTTCGTCCTGGCCGATACGGTGCACCCGGTCGATGGCCTGGGTCTGCTCGGCAGCGGTCCAGCTGAGTTCAGCGAGCACGACGTTCGACGCCGCCTGCAGGTTGACGCCGACTCCGGCCGCGGTGAGCGAGCAGACCGCGATCGCGACCTCAGGATCGTTGTTGAAGGAGTCGATCGCGGCTTGCCGGGCCAGCGCGGTCTGGTCTCCGCGCAACGAGACCGTGCGCAGGTCACGCTTGGCGAAGATCTCCTCGGCGGTGTCCATGACGTCGATGTGCTTGGCGAAGAACACGACCTTGCCGACCGAGCGTGCCAGCTGCGCTGCATAGTCCGCCGCGAGCCCGGCCTTGGCCTGGCCAATCTTGCGCACCATGGTGAAGACGTTTTCGCCGGTGGTCTGGCCTTTGGAATCTTCGAGCTCGGCGTGGGCGACGGCGCGTATGTACGCATCCCGCTGATCTTCGTCGGGAACGGCCGGGCCGCCCGAGCCGGCATACCTGGCCGCGACGAGCGTTTGATAACGGGTGACCAGACGGGCACCGAGCTCGCGCTCGGCCTGGCGGATGGAACGGCCGAGGTCGTCATCCAGTTCGACCGGCAGGTCGGCGATGCGCTTGGCCGGCAGATCAGCGGCGACGTCGACCTTCCGGCGGCGCACGATGCCCATGTCTATGACGGCGGCGCGGGCTTCCTTATAGAAGCCCATGTCGGCCGGGGTCAGTCCGGTCTCTTCCAGGCGTTTCAGCAGGGCGGGGGCAGGCTTGTCTCCATCGATCCAGCCGAGGAACTGCCAGATGGCTCGAAAATCGTCGACGTCGTTGATGAGCGGGGTTCCGGTGAGCGCCATGAGCAGCGGGTTGCCGCCGGGCGTACGCCGTCGGATCTGGTTGGCCAGCGAGAGTACGTGTTTGGACCGCTGAGATGACAAATTCTTAATGAAGTGCGCCTCGTCGACGACCATCCCCTTGAAGCCGAGGGTGCCGAGCCAGGCCAGGTGCCGGTCCAGGACGTCGTAGTTCACCACGACGACATCGGCGAAGGCGTCCAGCTTGTCACCGTCACCGTGAATGACGGTCGCACGCCGGTTCGGCGTCCACAATTCCACTTCACGGGCCCAGTTCATCTTGACCACGTTGGGCACGATGGCCAAAAGCGGGTAGGCATCGGCAACGGATGCTGCCAGCAGGCTCTGCGCGGTTTTGCCGAGACCCGGCTCGTCGGCGAGCAGGTAGCTGCGGTGCCCCAGACGAGCGCTCTCAATAAAACGGGCCTGGTGCCGCATGAGCTCCATGCCGCTTGGCGAGAGCCGATCGAGGCGGGGGGCCTCCGGCATGTCCATGCTGGCTGCCTGCCCGCCTGAGCCGTACTCGAACGATTTAAACAGGGGGCCGAGCAGTTCCCAGTTGGCAAGCCTTCGCGGGTGCACGATCGGTTGGGCAGTGGCGCTGAAGTCGGGGGCGAGGAACGGGTTGGCCAGCTGACGGGCCTTCACCGACTGCGGAATGACCTGGTTCTGCAGCACGACCGGCTGGGCTTCGGGCTCGCGGGTGATGATGAGTTCGTCGGGGCTCAGTTCGGCACCGGATTCGAGCAGCCAGTCCCGGCGAAAGCGCTGAGCCACGGTGGAGACGCCGGCGTCGGGCTCGAGCAGGGTGATCAGGCTCGTGTCACGGGCCGCGGTCTTTGCCAGAATCTGAGCGATCCCGTCGAGGCGTTTGAGCAACTCTGCTCGGTTACCGTCGGAGAGTTCCTTGTCGCCTTTGACACGGGCACGTTCTTCGCGCATGAGCAGGGCGATGACCTGATATTTCGTGCGGTTGGTGGGTCCGAGTTTGGTGCCGGACTGCGCCTTCGCTTCGACCTCCCGCACCTTGCGGGCGAGAATGGGAATGATGGGCGCGTCATCGTCACGGGAACGCGTGTGAGCCCGATTGCGGGTGACTCCGCCACGGCCGAGGTTGTTCCGGCTGCTCGAGGCATCGGTACGGGAATAAGCCATTGTTCTCCACTTCGAAGCAGCACGGTACGGGGACCGAACTTGCCGGACACGGCATTCTGGTGTTACCGAAAACGCCGCATTCCCCAAATTGTTGCCGTTTATTCCAGAAACAACCGATTCACGAAACACAGCATGGGTCACGATCATCACGCCGAACCCGAGGCCAAGCAGATGCTGCCACAGCGGTGACAACCATCAGACCAAGCAGTTCGACCCAATGGTTCAATCCGAATGTTTCAACCCGAATGTTTCAACCCACATGGTTCAACGGGTTCTGCCACCGCGTGCGAGCGCACAGTAGGGACCTGACCCAGTTCTCTCAACGCGATAGTAGTCTACGCCCGACGTTCAACCCTTGCGAACCGGCACCTTGGTGCGAAGGCCAACGAATATGAACACGATTGCCGCGATGAATTGCACCGAGACCCAGCCCTGACCGCTGAGGTCGAGGATCACGATCGGGTTCCACAGAATGGCCATCGGAACGAGTCCGATCAGCCAGTACCAAGAGCGTGCCTGGATCACGAAAACACAGATAATCAGCGCGAGGATACTCACGGCGTAACGGATAATGATGAAACTTTCACTGTCCAGCAGTGCAAGTCCGGCGAGCAGAACGATGGCACCGAGCAGGCCGGGTGCGAGGGCCGAGCGGGTAAAGGTCGGTGCGGCTGGCGTGCCCATCAGACGCCCCTACCGCTGCCTGAGAGACCGCAGCCTGAGAGACCGCCGCCAGAGAAACCGCAGCCGGGACTCGATAAGTTCCTTGCGCACGATGCGGTCTCGGGCGCGGAGGATGAGCTGGCACCGAGAGTGAGGACAGGTGCGGGGCGGGCGGAGCAAAGCATGAAGTCAGTCTACCGAGCGCGCAGCGCAGGCCACTTCCCGGTCAACGCCGGCTGGGGCCTCAGGCGTGCTGGATAGGGATCGACGTCGTCGACGGCGGGCGTTCGAACAACATCTCCAGCCCGGGCTTCAGTTCGGCCAGCCAAGCCGCATAACCGGCCGGGTTCAAATGCAGGCGGTCGATGCCCAGCGCCGGGTCGAGTTCGCCGTCTGGCAGAGCGAGGGCGGGCCAGAGGTCGAGGTATTGCACGTGCTGGGTGGGCGCGTACTGCCAGACATGTCGGTTGATGGAGCGGATTGTCTCGGCAAAGTCCCGGTCACGAGGCAAAACGGATTGCACCATTATGCGGGTATCCGGCAGGGCGCGACGCAGGGTGTACAAAATGGTCTCGAGGTTGCGGACAACGTATTCGTCGGACCTGCGCCAGCCGAGATCATTGGTTCCGACCCCGATCACGATGGCGTCGGGCCCCAGCTCAATCACCTGTTCGAGCTGGGCAATCACCTCGTCGGTGGAGTTGCCGCTGACGGCCAGATTGTGCACGTCGTGCTCGGGAAACCATTCGTCCCACCGACCATCCGCAACGAGGCCGTCGCCCAAAAAAACGAGAGAAACTGACATTTTGACCTCCTACTCGTACTCCATCATGCCCCGAACCGGCCCGTGTAGCCAGAATTCTCAGACTATACGCACGTTCTACTGGCGGAGTCGGTCGCCGTGTTAGACAGACGCGAGCGGATGCTGCGCCGCGGCTACGCTTTCCGCTGCGGCTGTCGCCGTGATCCGAGTGGCCATCCCCTCGAAGATTATGCCGTGAAATGGGAGTATCGCCGCCCAGTACAGCCGACCGCTGAGACCGCGGGGGAAAAAAACCGCACGCTGGCGATAGATCGAGCCGCCGGTATCCGTCGGGGTGACGCTCATTTCGAGCCAGGCTCGGCCGGGAACGCGCATTTCGGCCCGCAGCCTCAGAAAACTGCCGTGGTCGATCCGCTCGACCCGCCAGAAGTCGAGCACCTCGCCGTTGTGCAGGTGGTCGGGGTTTCGGCGGCCGCGGCGCAGCCCGACGCCGCCGACGGCCTTGTCCATGAGACCGCGCACGGCCCAGGCCAGCGGAAAAGAATACCATCCGTTCTCGCCGCCGATGCTTTCGATTACTCGCCACAGCGCCGCGGGCGCTGCCGAGGTCGTCTTCATGCGCAGGTCGGTGTAGACGGAGTGACCGGCCCAGTCCGGGTCACTCGGCAGCGGGTTGCTCGACGCGCCGTCGATCGAGGAGTTGCGCCAGCTGGTCTCGACGTCACCGTCGCGCATACGGCCAAGCGCCAGGCGCACCGCATGCCGGTAGCCGGTGAGGCCACCCTCCGGCGGCGGTATGTACTCGTTGATGTCGCTCTCGTGCATGACGCAGTCGTATTGCAGGGAGGCGATGATGGGGACGGCGAGATTGCGTGGAATGGGCGTGACCAGGTTTACCCACTGCGAGGCGAGCCACGGGGTGAGCACGGGCAAAGCGGCGATGGCTCGCTGCTTGAGGCCGGCTTCGAGGGCGTAACCGTTCATCATCTGGCCGTAGCGCAGCACGTCGGGGCCGCCGATGTCGAAAGTGCGATTCACCTCGTGCGGAAGGTCGGCCGCGGCCTGCAGGTAGTACAGTACGTCGCGCACGGCGATCGGCTGGATCTTGTTGCGCACCCATTTCGGTGCGGGCATGTAGGGCAAAACGTCGGTGAGGTGGCGGATCATCTCGAACGAGGTTGAACCAGAGCCGATCACCACGCCGGCCTGAAACGCGATGGTCGGCACGCCGCTGTCAAGCAGGATGCGGCCGACCTCCCTGCGGGAGTGCAGATGGGCGGAGAGCGTGTCGGTGTCGGGGTGCAGACCGCCGAGGTAGACGATGCGCTGAACGTTTGCTTCGGCAGCAGCGTGGGCGACGTTCTCGGCGGCCAGGTGCTCGGTTTTCTCGAAGTCTCCCGGCGCACCCATGGAGTGTACGAGGTAGTACAGCACGTCGATGTCGGCACAGGCGCGCTGTACCGACGCGAGGTCACCCAGATCACCCTCCGCGATCTCCACCTGGTCGGCCCATGGCACGTCTTGCAGCTTCGACGGGGTGCGCACCAGCACCCGGACGGTGAAGCCGGCTTCGAGTAGTCTGGGCACGAGGCGTCCGCCGATGTAGCCCGTAGCGCCCGTGACAAGTGCTCTGCGTGAGGTCATGCGCCGGAGTTTATCTTGTTCCCCCGGCCGGGCGCTGAGTGGATGCCCCGAACCGAATCAGAGTATGGCCTTGGTATGCCAGATCGTCTTGAGTTCGGTGAACGCGAGGATGCGGGACAGGGCCGGTGCCGCGGCATCTGCACCTGATTCGGGCGGGAGCACCCGCTTGAGCGTGTCGGCGGCGCTGATCTGCAGCTCCACCCAGTCCAGGTCGCCGGCACCGACGAGGTCGAGGGCGTTGACGTCGGCGTGGCTGGCCAGCCACGGTGCGATCTCGGCCGGCGAACCGGTCACGATGTTGATCACCCCACCGGGTACATCGCTCGTGGCGAGCACCTCGGCCAGGCTGATCGCCGACAGCGGAGCGTTCTCGTTGGCGACGACGACGACGGTGTTGCCGGCGACGACGGCCGGCGCGATCGCGCTGACCAGCCCGAGCAACGATTCGTCGCCCTGGGGCGCGATGATCGCCACGACCCCGGTCGGTTCGGGCACCGACAGGTTGAAGAACGGGCCGGAGACCGGGTTGGCGTTGCCGGCGACCTGCACGTATTTGTCGGCCCAGCCGGCGTACCAGACCCAGCGGTCGATGGCCTCATCGACCTGCGCACCCGCGCCGGCGGCGTTCACGCCCTCACAGCTCATAATTTCGGCGATGAATTGCGCCCGGCGGCCTTCCAACAGTTCGGCGATGCGATACAACACCTGGCCACGGTTGTACGCCGTGGCGCCGGCCCAGACGCCGAGGGCGCCGCGGGCGGCTACGACCGCGTCGCGGGCATCCTTGCGGCTGCCCTTGGCGGCGTTGGCCAGAAAGTCGCCCGTGTGCGAGAGCACCTCGTAGACGCGGCCGGATTCGCTGCGCGGAAACTTGCCGCCGATGTAGAGCTTGTAGGTCTTGGGGATGGCGAGGCGTTTCACTTGGCTGCCTTCTGTGCAGGTGCGGACTTCTTGCTGACGGGTGTCGTCGTGTGATCAGCGGCTGCGGAGATCGACCGCGCGCCGCTGCGCACGGCGGGCTTGAGGTACGCGGCGAGGCCGTGCCGGCCACCCTCACGGCCGTACCCGCTCTCCTTGTAGCCACCGAACGGACTCGACGGGTCGAACTGGTTGAAGGTGTTCGCCCAGATCACGCCGGCACGCAGCTTGTCGGCGACGGCGAGAATGCGGCTGCCCTTGTCGCTCCAGATTCCGGCGGAGAGTCCGTACGGCGTGTTGTTCGCCTTGGCAATTGCCTCGGCCGGGGTGCGGAAGGAGAGCACCGAGAGCACCGGGCCGAAGATCTCGTCGCGGGCGATGCGGTGGCTGGTCGCCACGTTGGTGAAGATTGTCGGCGCGAACCAGAAACCGTTCGCTGGAATTTCGCAGTCGGCGCTCCATCGCTCGGCCCCTTCCTGCTGACCGCGGTCGGAGAGTTCACGAATGCGGGCCAGTTGCTCGGCGCTGTTGATGGCGCCGATGTCGGTGTTCTTATCGAGCGGGTCGCCCAGGCGCAGGGTCTGCATACGGCGCTTGAGCCGGTCGATGACGTCGTCGTGGATGCTCTCCTGAACGAGCAGGCGACTGCCAGCGCAGCAGACGTGGCCCTGGTTGAAGAAGATGCCGCGCACGATGCCCTCGACGGCCTGGTCGATGGGGGCATCGTCGAAGACGATGTTGGCGCCCTTGCCGCCGAGTTCGAGGCTGAGCTTTTTGTCAGTTCCGGCGACCGACCGGGCGATGGCCCGACCGACCGAGGTCGAGCCCGTGAATGCGACCTTGTTGACGCCGGGGTGGTTGACCAGGGTGTGGCCGGTTCTGCCGTCGCCCGTGATGATGTTGACCACGCCGGCGGGCAGATCGGCCTGCTGCAGGATCTCGGCGAACAGCAGCGCGGTCAGCGAGGTCGTTTCGGCGGGCTTGAGCACGACGGTGTTTCCGGCGGCGAGCGCCGGGGCGATCTTCCAGGCGAGCATCATGAGTGGAAAGTTCCATGGAATGACCTGGGCGGCGACGCCGAGGGAGGCCGGGTTCGGGCCGACTCCGGCATGGTCGAGTTTGTCGGCCCAGCCGGCGTAGTAGAAGAACCAGGCCGCGACGAGGGGAATATCGACGTCGCGGGATTCCTTGATCGGCTTGCCATTATCGAGGGTTTCCGCGACGGCGAGTTCGCGGGCGCGCTCCTGCACCAGGCGGGCGATGCGAAACAGGTATTTGCCGCGGTCGCTGCCGGACAGGCGCGACCAGACCCCGTCGTAGGCGTGACGCGCTGCCGAGACGGCGGCGTCGACATCCGCTTCATTGGCGGTGGCGATCATCGCGATCCGCTGCTCGGTGGCCGGGTTGATGGTCGCAAAGGGGGTGCCACGGCCGGCCGTGAAGTCGCCGTTGATGAACAGCCCGTAGTCGCTTTTGAGGTCGAGCAGGGCTTGCGACTCGGGGGCCGGGGCGTAGTCAAGAAATTTCATGGTCGTTCCCTAGTCAATCGTCACGTAGTCGGGGCCGGAGTAGTGCCCGGTCGTCATCTTCTGGCGCTGCTGAAGCACGTCGTTCAGCAGGCTGGAGGCGCCGAACCGGAACAGGTGCGGACTGAGCCACTCTTCCCCCACTGTCTCGGCGACCGTCACGAGATATTTGATGGCGTCTTTGGAGGTACGGATGCCGCCGGCCGGCTTCACTCCGATGCGCACGCCGGTGAGACGGTGCCAGTCCCGCACGACCTCGAGCATCGACAGCGTCACCGGCAGCGTCGCGGCCGGGGCAACCTTGCCGGTGGAAGTCTTGATGAAGTCTCCTCCGGCCAGAATGGCCAGCCAGCTGGCACGGCGCACGTTGTCGTAGGTGTTCAGTTCGCCGGTCTCGAGAATCACCTTGAGGTGGGCGAGCGTTCCGTCGGCGCGGCGGCCGGCCTCTTTCACGGCGACGATTTCGTCGTAGACCTGGCCGAAACGGCCAGCCAGAAACGCTCCACGGTCAATGACCATGTCAATTTCGTCGGCGCCGGCCGTTACGGCGTCGCGCACGTCGGCGAGCTTGACCGCGAGTGAGGCACGGCCGCTCGGAAAGGCGGTCGCGACCGCCGCGACGTTGACCCCCTCTGTACCACCGGCGGCGTGGGCCGAGCCGAGGGCCGCGACGGCCGAACCGACCATGTCGCCGTAGACGCAGACCGCGGCGACACGGGGGCAGCCGGGGTCGCCCGCGTCGGGCACGAGGGCCTTGGCCACGAGAGAACGCACCTTGCCCGGGGTGTCGGCGCCCTCGAGAGTGGTGAGGTCGATCAGGCCGATAATGGTGTCGATCGCCCAGCGTTTAGAGCTGGTTTTGATCGAGCGGGTGCCGAGGTCGGCAGCGCGGGCTTCGAGGCCGACGGCGTCGATTCCGGGGATGCCGTGCAGGTACCGGCGCAGGTTGGCATCGGTCGCTTCCCCCCCGATCAGCGCGAGGGCGCGCTGATCGGGCTGGTAGGTCGCCAAGGGGCTACTGGTCATGGGAGTGTCCTTTTGGGCGTTGTCACAGAATTTGGTTGTCACAGAATTTAGTTGTCACAGAATTTAGTTGTCACAGAAATCAATCGTGAAGCAGGGCGTTCGCGGTATCTTCGTCGGTCACCAGCACCGTGCACAGGCCGTTGCGTACGACGGCGCGAGCGATGGCGTGCTTGGTCTTTCCGGAGATGACAGCGATGGTGAGTGGGGCACGGCGCAACTGATCGATTTGAATCCCGACGGTGCGTTCGTTCAGTTCCGGGTCGACGATGCGCCCGTTCTGGTCGATGTAGCGGCCGACCACGTCGCCGACGGCGCCGCGGGCGACGAGGTCGTTGATCTGGTCGACGGTCAGGTAGCCGCTGTCGACGAGGGCGGAATTCGCATCCGCCTGGCCGGCACTGAAGACGTAGGCCTGCGCGTCGCGCGCCAGGGCGAGTACCCCGGCGACGGTGCGGTCGGCTTCCATCGCCTGCTTGGTTTCGAGGCGTTCAAAAATAGCCGGGCTCGGCAGCAGGGTGGCCGAACCGTCGGCCTTGTGCGCGATGGTGACGGCAGTGGACGCCGCGGTGCCGGTGCGCTGATTCAGACTGACACCGCCGTTGATCTGCACCACGTTCACCCCCGACGCCCAGCCCTGCTTCAGGTGCAGGGACACGTCGTGCAGGGTACGACCCCAGCTGATGCCGAGGGTACGCGGAATCGGACGGAGGCTGGTGAGATAGTCGGCGGCGGCCTGCGCGGTGCGCGACTGCAGTTCGGCGTCGGTTGATACCCCGGCGGAGGAGACCACGATCGCGTCGGTGAGGCCGGTCGATTCGCGGAGACGCCGCTCGATCGGCAGGCGGCGGGCGCGCGGATGCACGATCTCGATGCGGATGAACCCGTTGGCCCTGGCACTCGCGAGCAACCGGCCGACCTTCCAGCGGGTCAGGCGCAGGATGACGCCGATCTCGTCCTGGGTCTGGTTTTCTTCGTAATAGAGCTCGGCGGCGCGGATTGACAGGAGTTCGTCGGTGTCGCTCATGAAGGTGTCGCGGTCCAATCGTTTGCGCCCAGCCTACGTTGACCAGCCGCGTGAATCAACAGCCGTAGGGATCTTCGCTCATCTGAGCAGGGGGACCTGACCAGACACCAGCCGCAGTGGGCACCGGTACGATCGGTGCATGAGCAGCAGTGCAGCGCCCCGTTACGTTCTCGCCATTGATGTCGGGGGAACCAAGGCCGAAGCCGCTCTCGTGGACGACCGGGGAGTCGTGCTCGGGGCCAGCCGGCACCGGGCGAAGACCGGCGCCGACGCTTCGAGCGAGCAACTCGCATCCGCTGTGCGCACCGTGGTGACCCAGACCCGCGCGAGCCTGCCCGCTGGCGCGGCCCTGGTCGGAGTTGGGATCGGCTGTGCCGGCCCGATCCACCTGCGGGAGGGAGCGGTGTCACCACTGAACCTTCCGGTCTGGCGCGAGTACCCCCTGAAAGATCTGGTCGCCGCGCTCGTGCCGGATCTGCCGGTGCGCCTGCGGATGGACGGGTTGTGCATCACCCTCGCCGAGCACTGGGTGGGGGCCGGGCAGGGCATCGATAATCTGATGGGCATGATCGTGTCGACCGGCATCGGCGGCGGCCTGATTCTCGGCGGCGTCACCACGTCGGGGCCGACCGGAAATGCCGGTCATATCGGTCATATCGAGGTGGGCGGCTTCGACGACCCGTGCGCCTGCGGCGGAATCGGCTGCATCGAGGCGATCGCCTCGGGGCCGAAGACCGTCGCGTGGGCGCGCACGCAGGGATTCGCCGGCGAATCGGGCGAAGACCTCGCGGCGGCCTACGCTGCCGCCGATCGGAGCGCTGTGGCGGCGGTGGCGCGCAGCGGCCGGGCGCTCGGCCAGGCGATCGCCTCCGCCGCGACCCTGCTCGACCTCGACCTGGTCGCCATCGGCGGTGGCTTCTCCAACGTCACCCCGGACCTGCTCGAGTTCGCGAGGGAGGCGATTGCCCAGCGCGTGCAGTTCGCCTACGCGACCCGGGTGCGCGTGGTCCCATCAGCTTTGTCAGGCGACGGCCCGCTGATCGGCGCCGCGGCGCTAATCCACCGCGCCGAGCTCGTGCCCTGAGGCACTCAGTGCGAGGGTGTCAGGTCGTCCTCCAGCATGTGCGGACGCCCGATCACCGCGCCGGCGATGATGATGGCCAGCGCGGTGGCCAACAGAAAAATGAGCGGCCAGGTCCACCCGCCGCTGAGTTCATGCAACAAGCCGAAGACCAGCGGCCCGAGCGCTCCCAGGGTGTAGCCGATGCTCTGCACGAAGCTGCTGAGGGCGACTGCACCGGCGTGTGTGCGGGTGCGCAGGTTGATGAGCACGAGCGCGAGGGGAAAGAACAGTGGTCCGAGGCCGGCGAGACTCACCCAGAGCCAGGTCAGGGTCTCCGGTGCGAACAGCAGCCCGAGGTCACCGGCGACAAACGCGAACACACCGATGTAAACGAGCGGCCCGACGTTGGTCATGCGAGCCGTGAGAGCCGGAATGATCAGTGCGCACGGAATGCCCATGCCGGCATAGACCGCGAGGAGCGTTCCTGCCTGGGCGGGGCTCACCCCGGCGGTATCGACGAGCAGTTGCGGCAGCCAGGCGAACATAGCGTAGGCGTTGAGCGACGAGACCGCGAACACGCCCGCGAGGGCCCAAGCGATTGACGACTTCCAGAGGCGCCCGAGAATGGTGGCGTCGGCCTCGTCGACGATCGGGCCGGGCGTTCGCGCACGGTGCCGCACCAGCATGGTGATCCAGGGCACCAGAGCGAGCAGGGCGAGCAGCATCCACATGCCCAGCGAGATGCGCCAGCCGGCGGCATCCGCTACCGGAACCGCGATCAGCGGCGGTACCAGGGTGCTCAGGGCCACAACGGTGACATAGAGGCTCGTCACGAGCCCGACCCGGTCGGGGAAATACTTCTTGACTAGCGGAGGCAGCAGCACGTTGCCAATGCCGAGCCCGGCGAAAGCGATGACGCTGCCGATGATGAGCATGATGATCGAGCCGGACAGGCCGCGGGTGACGTGACCGAGCAGGATCGCGACGAGGGCGAACACGAGTGGTGCTTCCAGGCCGTGACGGCGAGTGATCATCGGGGTGAAGATGCCGAACAGGGCGAAGCACACCGGTGGGAGCATGCCGAGCACCCCGAGCGACACCGCACCGAGGGGGATGTCGACATTGATTTCGGCCACGATCGGCGAGAGGGCGGCGACGGCGGTGCGCAGGTTCGCGGCGACCAGAATGATGCCAAAGAGGGCGAGGCCGCGTCCCGGCCACAGTCGGCGGGACAGAGCGGTTATCACTCGACCAGTCTACGGCCGGGCTGCGACGCGCTCCCGCTGGACGCGCTCCGGTAGGTCTTTCAGGTCGTCCCAGCGCTCGGGGGCGACGAGGCCAGGCAGCAGCAGCGTCCACATCTCGGTCAGTCGCTGATCGATGTCCCCACGCCTGGTCAGCACGTCGGAGACGACCTGCACCCCCGTGAAAGCGGCCGTGACGAAGCGTGCCGCTGCACGCACGTCGACCGTTGGAACCACATCGCCGTCGGCGATCCCCCGGCGCACGAATTCCTCACAGGCGGCTATCCAATCGAGATAGGAGGCAGACACCGGCGTCGAAAAGTTGACGGCCTCGATGGTCAGTCGCACCCCGGCACTGACGATGAGGTCATCACGCAGCTGGCGAGCCAGCTCGTACGTTATCGAGACGAGGGCACGCAGGCCCGGCACGTTGTTGTCGAGCAGCTCTCGACCGGCACTGACCGATTCCGTGTGCTGCGCATCGATGATGGCGACCGCGAGGGCTTCCTTGGAATCGAAATGGAAGTACAACGCACCCTTGGTGACACCGGCGGCAGCACTCACCTGCGCCAGGGATGTGCTTCCGTACCCGCGTTGTTCAAAGGCCGCCGCAGCGCCGCGAATGATGGCCGCGCGCGTTTCTTGCGCTCGTATTTGTTGTGGCATGGAACCCCCAGGAAAATGCTCGTGCCCGCAGCGTACCGGGCGAACTTACCGCCACGAATGAGCCTACAACGGTGTGACGGCGCGGTTTGCCGTCACACCGGCCGCTCCGAGACTAGTGCGAGCTCTCGCGGGCCAGGATCGAACGCACCCGCACGACGTCATCGCGAATCTGCTCAATCAGCGGGTCGATGCCCGAGTACGCGACCATTCCGCGAATCCGTTCCACGAATGAGACGTCGACGACGTGATCGTAGAGGTCGAGATCAACCTCGTCGAGCACGTACGCTTCGACCTGCTTCTGGGCTACGCCGTGGAAGGTGGGGTTGTTACCCACCGAGATGGCTGCTGGATAGCGGCGACCGCCATCCGTCAGCCAGCCGGCATACACACCGTCAGCGGGAATCAAGCCCTCAGAATCGGCCGACAGGTTGGCGGTGGGAAAGCCCAGCTCGCGACCACGAGCAGCACCGTGCACGACGAGACCGCGCACGGTCGGCAGGTGTGCGAGCAGCTGGCCAGCTGCGGTCACCGCGCCGGTGCCCAGCAGTTCGCGAATCCAGGTTGACGACACCCGGCGTTCCCCGTCCGGCTTCACGTCGTCGATCGTGCGTACTTCGAAGCCGAACTCCAAGCCGAGATCACGCAGTAGGTCGACATCGCCCGCGCCACCCGCGCCGAACCGAAAGTCGCGACCGACCAGCACGAAGCGGGCGTGCAGGGCGGTTACCAGGATGTGCTCGACGAATTCGCGCGGCGGCAGGCTGGACAGGGCGTGGTTGAATTCGAGCAGCAGTGTCGCGTCGACCCCGGTCTCGGCCAGAAGCGTGAGCTTCTGCCCGGCGCTGACCAGCGTGCTCGGGCAGGTTGCCGGTGAGAGCAGGGCGAGCGGATGCCGATCGAACGTGACGACGACGGCTGTCAGCTGTTCCCGCGCGGCGATGGCCTTCAGGTCGGTGATGACTGCCCGGTGCCCCGCGTGCACGCCGTCGAACTTGCCGATGCACACGGCCGAGGCAGGCCAGTCACCCGGTACCGAGTCGACACCGTAGAGGGTTTTCATGCGTGGCTTTCATCGTGCGACACCGGGTGGCGCGCGAGCCACCACATGCCGAGCAGCGGGAGCACGAGCGGAACGAAACCATAGCCCTGACCGAAGACCGACCAGACCGTTTTGTGTTGGAACAGGGCCGGGTCGATGAGGCTCAGCGTTCCGACGACGAGCACACCGAGCAGTTCGAAGCTGATCGTGGTCCAGGCGATCCGATACCAGAGCGCACTGCGCTTGATCAGGGCGACCGTCGCGACGATGTAGACCACGGCGGCCAGAGCCGACAGCGAGTACGCGAGCGGGGCATCATCAAACGCCGCGACGATCTGCACGAATGAACGTCCGGTGGCCGCCAGGGCCAACACGCCGTAGACGGCGATGAGGAGTCGGCCGATGCCGCTCACCCGGTTGGCGGGCACGCGCGCTTCGGTCTGGGAATCTGTCATCGCTTCGCATTCATCATTGCTTGGTAATTATTGCAGCATCCGCAGCGAACCCGGGAACGGGTCAGCTTCCCTGCACGTTCCAGATCTGGTTCATGCGATAGATCATGACGGCGACCGACAGGCAGGTCACGCCGAGAATGACCGTGCTCCAGCGGCTGCGTTCGACGAGGGCCCAGAACCCGGCCGCGACCGGCAGCAAAATGGCGCTGACCAGGTAGGTGTAGAACTCGAGCAGGCTGCCGGTGGCATTGTTGCCGGCCAGCGGCGCCGCGATCGCGGCAGCGAGCTGCACGATCAACAACAACTCTACGAGCGCGGTCGCCCCCATGGTGAGGTCGGTGGGCTTGCGACCAACCATGCCGAGGATGACACAGAGCAGGCCACCGGGCACAGCGATGGCCAATTGCAGCCAGGTGAACCAATCGATCACGAGGTCTGCCTCGGTTCGGTGGTGCCTGGTTCATCCGGCGGAAAGTTCAGCAGCGACTTGACCTGGTCGCCGCGATACTCGACCAGTCCAATCAGGCGGCCGTCGGGCGCTATGGCGGCAACCGGTCCCGTGCGGGTGGCATCCCCTTCAGCACGGATGCGTTTGCCGTGGCCGAGGTCGACCGCCTGCTCTGCCGACACGTCGAGGCGCGGGAGCAGCCGGGTGGCGGCATCCGCTGGAGAAATGAGGTCGGCGCCAACGTCGACCTGTTCCAGTGTGGCGGCGTCCGCGATGAGGAACGGGCCGATGCGGGTGCGGCGCAGGCTCGTGAGGTGGCCGCCGACGCCGAGCGCGAGCCCGAGGTCGCGGGCCAGGGCGCGAATGTAGGTGCCGGAGGCGCACGCGACGCGCACCTCGAGATCGAGAAAACCGTCTCGGTGTGTGCTCGAGCGCAGTTCGAACTCACTCACAGTCACCGGGCGGGACGGCAACTGCACGTCCTCGCCAGCGCGCACCCGGGCGTATGCGCGTTTGCCGTCGATCTTGATGGCGCTGACCGCGCTCGGCTGCTGAATGATGTCGCCGGTGAGTGCTTCGATGCCGGCCGTGACGGCTGCGGGATCAAGAGCGACGACCTGCCCGGGCGCGGCGCGGGTGAGCTCGTCGCCCTCCGCGTCATCCGTTGTGGTGGACTGGCCGAGGCGGATGGTCGCGAGGTATTCCTTGTCGAGGCCGACGACGTAGGTGAGCAGCCGGGTCGAGCTGTCGATGCCGAGGACGAGCAGACCGGTGGCCATCGGGTCGAGGGTTCCGGCATGACCGACCTTGCGGGTTCCGGCCAGACGTCGGGTACGAGCGACAGCGTCATGGCTGGTCCAGCCCTGCGCCTTGTCAATGAGTAGAAGGCCGCTGGTCACTTCCCGAGGATACCAGCGTGCGACCGTGGCCGCGGTGCACATCGGGGCGGTGCTTCTGACGCGTAGTATATGTGCCGTGAGAATCGCGGTGATCGGTGCGGGCGCCCTGGGCAGTACCTTCGCGTGCCTACTGGCGGAGCAGGGGCACGATCTGATCGTGACCGCCCGCGGGGCCGCGCTGCCGGTGGTACAGGCCGACGGCATCCGTTTGAGCGGCGGCTACGGTGACCGGCTCGCGCGGCCGCTGGTCGTTGAACGGCTGGTTGCGCCGTGCGACCTCGCGCTGGTTTGCACCAAGGCGCAGGATGCTGCGGCGGCGATTGCCGAGAACGCTGCCGTGCTCGATGGCACCCCGGTGATCGTCGTGCAGAACGGGCTCGACGGGGTCACGACCGCACGACGGCTGCTGCCGCAGTCCGCGTGTTTTGGGCTGATCACGATCATTGCCGCTCACTATGAGGGGCCCGGCCGGGTGCGGGTGACGACCGCGGCCCCCAGCTATCTCGGGCGCGGTGACGGCCCGGCCGATGCGGCGACCCTGCACTGGCAGGCGGTTCTCGACGCCGCAGTGCCCACCCTGGCCGTGGATAACTTCGTCGGCGCGCAGTGGACCAAACTCGTCGTCAACATGCTCAACGCTCTGCCAGCCATCACCGGGCTCAGCGTGCAGGAGGTGATCGGGCAGGCGGGCCTGCGCCGGTTGATGACCCGGAGCATGCGCGAAACCGTTCGGGTGGGGTTGGCAACGCAAGTGCGGTTCGGCTCGCTTCAGGGCCTCTCCCACCGGCGGCTGCATATGTTTGCACTGGCTCCGCTCTGGGCCGACCAGTTGCTGCCGCTGTCGATGCGCTCGCGCATGGGCACGGTGCCCAACCAGGGTTCGACCCTGCAGAGCCTGGGGCGCGGCCAGCGCACCGAGATCGATTTTCTGAACGGGGCCGTGGCGAAGGCCGCCGCAGGGATCGGCGTGGCCGCGCCGGTGAACGCGCTGCTGACCGAACTCGTGCACGAGGTTGAACGAAGCGGCGAATTCCTGCGGCCGGGAGACGTTCTCGCCCGGTTTACCTAGGAAGGGCCGGGCGCTGTCCAGCGGATGCGCCGCGGCGCACAGTCCGGTCGGTCAGTCCGGTCGCTCAATCTGTCGGTCAGTCCGGTCGGTCCGGTCGGTCTGCCACTCAGCAGCGGTCCGTCAACACGCGGCGCGGGACCTGCTGATTCGTCGTATCGACGACGGCCGATACGATGTCGCGCGGGTGAACCTCGGCGAGGTAACGCGCGGCAGAATCAGTCGCGGATCCGCTGTCGGCTCCGCCTTCCAACAACACGCTGTACAGCCAGAGTCCGTGTAGCTCGGGGCGGTTGATGTAGTCGCCGTCGATGATCAGGATGGCGTCGGCTGGCGCGGTCTGCCAGGTGGGTTGAATCCAGGCATCCCGGTCGGGATCAAATTCTTCGGTGACGAATCCAGTGCTGCCGCCCATGCGAAAGGGCTCCACGAGCACCCGGCGCAGCGCCGAGTAGTCGTAGCCGATCCGGTACAGCCGCTCGGGGGTATCCGACAGTTCCGGCGCGAGTCGTTGCTGTTCGGCGCGGGAGTGCTGGAAGTTGCGCAGGCTCGCCCGGAAGATGTGCCGTTCGTCTTCGCGGAATACCGCGGCGAGGTCGTCGGCGAAGTCCGCTCGACCGCGGGCGTCCGTTCCATCGATGGCAATGATCGTGCGGCCGCGACCGTAGTTGTGCAGAATCTCGGCGGCGATCGTGCGCAGGAACTCCGTGCGGGGTGTGGAAACCAGCTTCATGAATCGAGCCTAGGTTAGAACGGATGAACGTCACACCCGCCAATCACACCCCGCCAGTGAATTCGGCCACCGTCAGCGCAACGCTCAACGCCTGGTTTCTGGCCAACGCGCGCGACCTGCCGTGGCGCCGCGACGGTTTTGGGGCCTGGGGCATTCTGGTGAGCGAATTCATGCTGCAGCAGACACCGGTGAACCGGGTCATTCCCCGGCTGGAGGAATGGCTGGCGCGCTGGCCCACACCGGCCGATCTCGCAGCGGTGCCCCCCGGTGAGGCGGTGCGGGCCTGGTCCAGCCTCGGCTACCCGCGGCGCGCGCTGTGGTTGCATGCCGCAGCCGTGCAGATCACCGAGTTTCACGGGGGTGTGGTCCCCTCCGACCTGGACGATCTGCTGGCATTGACCGGTATCGGGGATTACACCGCGCGGGCGGTGGCCGCGTTTGCGTATGGCCATCGGCATCCGGTCGTCGACACCAACACGCGGCGCGTGATCGCCCGCGCAATCGCCGGCGCCGGTGAACCCGCACCGCCCAGCCGCGGCCGGGACCTCGAGGCGATGGGACGGCTGCTGCCGGAGAGCGCGCACGAAGCGGCCCTGTTCAACGCCGCGATCATGGAACTGGGCGCGGTCGTCTGCACCAGCCGCAGCCCGCAGTGCGACCTCTGCCCGATTCGGAATGCGTGTGCCTGGCGGGCTGCCGATTACCCCGAGTACACCGGAATCCGAAAAACGGTGCAGAAGAAGTTCGAGGGCAGCGACCGGCAGGTGCGCGGACTGATCATGGCCGAGCTGCGCGGGGCGCACCGCTCGGTTACGGATGCCGAGATCATGACGCTCTGGCCCGATCCGGCACAGTTGCGGCGCGCGTTGGCCAGCCTCGTGACCGACGGTCTGGCCATACCGGCGGCCGACGGGTACACGCTGCCCGAGTAGTGCGTACGATTGACCGGTGACACCAACGACACTCCCCACCTCTTCGCCCACCGCGGATGCTCAGTATTCGGCGCTGCTCCGGGACACCCTCGAGAACGGCGCGCAGAAAGCCGACCGCACCGGAACCGGAACCCGAAGCGTGTTCGGCCGTCAGCTGCGCTTCAACCTGGCCGACGGGTTTCCGCTCGTGACCACGAAACGAGTGCACTTCGCGTCGATCGCCTACGAACTGCTCTGGTTTCTGCGCGGCGACTCCAACGTGACCTGGCTGCAGGAGAAGGGCGTGCGCATCTGGAATGAGTGGGCCGACGAGAACGGTGAGCTGGGCCCGGTCTACGGGGTGCAGTGGCGTTCCTGGCCCACCCCCGGCGGCGACACCATCGACCAGATCAGCCAGGTGATCGACACCCTGAAAACCGATCCGGACTCCCGTCGCATGATCGTCTCCGCCTGGAACGTGGCCGACCTGCAGAAAATGGCGCTCGCACCCTGCCACGCCCTGTTCCAGTTCTACGTCGCCGACGGCAAACTCTCCTGCCAGCTGTACCAGCGCAGCGCCGACCTCTTTCTCGGCGTCCCCTTCAATATCGCCAGCTACGCGCTGCTCACCCAGCTGGTGGCGGAGCAGGCCGGCCTTGAGCTCGGCGAGTTCGTCTGGACCGGAGGGGACTGCCACATCTACGACAACCACGTCGAGCAGGTTGCCGAGCAGCTCTCCCGTACCCCGTTCCCCTCCCCCACTCTGCGCATCAAGCCGGGCCGCAGGAGCCTGTTCGACTACGACTACGACGATCTCGTGCTCGAGAACTACCAGCACCATCCCGCCATCCGCGGGCGCGTCGCCGTCTGATGCTCGGCCTGATCTGGGCGCAGACCCTCGCCGGCGTCATCGGAGCCAACGGGGTGATGCCCTGGCATCTGCCCGAAGACCTTGCCCATTTTCGTTCTGTCACCCAGGGCGGCGCCGTCATCATGGGTCGGCGCACCTGGGACTCGTTGCCCGAGCGTTTTCGTCCCCTGCCCGGCCGACAGAATGTCGTGATCACCCGGCAGCGCGGCTGGGCCGCGGCGGGGGCATCCGTCGCGCACACCTTCGACGACGCGCACGCCCTCACCGAGGGGCCGGTCTGGGTGATCGGTGGGGCCGAAATCTATCGGCTCGCGTTGCCATACGCCGACACCCTCGAGGTGACCGAGATCGACGCACAGATTGCCGGTGACACCATCGCCCCCGCGATCACCGCGGCCTGGAACCTCGTTGACACCGACCCAGCACACGGATGGCTTCGCTCCAGCACCGGCCTGCCGTTTCGTTTCGCACGCTACCAGCGAGCCTTTGGCACCGGCGGGCGTGCCGAGCATCCGCCCGCCCAGGAACCCGCGCATTAAACCAGGCCGGGCCCCGGCCCGGAACGAGAGCCCCGATTGATCATGGGCCGCATTCCGGGCCCGGGCCCGGTTCGACATGGTGCTGCTGAATCTAGTGTTTGGCGGTGCTGGCCGAGTCCGGTTCGTCGAGGTCGTCTGACTCGTCGTCGTCGAGGTCGTAGTCGCGCGGCTTCTTGTAGGGGTCGGCGTCGCCGGCGTAGGTGGCTGTGCCCTTACTGTCTTCGGTCGCGCTGTCACGATCGTGCGCTTCGCGCAGAAGGTCGTCGATGAGCGCGGCGTTCTCGGGAATGCCATCGGCGATGAACTCGATCGACGGTGTGAGCCGTGCGGTGATGTTCTTGCCGACCTCGCTGCGCATCAGGCCGGTCGCGGCCTTCAGCGCGGCTGCACTGTCGGTGCGCTCCTCGATCGAGCCATAGACCGTGTAGAACACCGAGGCATGCTGGAGATCCCCGGTGACCTTCACGTCGGTGATGGTCACGAATCCGAGCCGAGGATCGCGCAGGCCGCGTTCCAGTCGCTTGGCGACGATGACCTTAATGCGGTCCGCCATCTTTCTGGCGCGTTCCGGATCTGCCATGACTCACTCCTTGTTAGCGGGCGCCGAGGCGCCCGGTCATTCCCTATACTTTTCTGTCCGCGAGGAAAGGACGGCCACCCACCGACCCAACCCCAATCGGGGTCGGGCCCCAGCGGAGCCCGACCCCGGAAAGCCAAACGCTAGACGCGCGGCTTTTCCTTCATTTCGATGGTCTCAATCTCATCGCCAATCCGGATGTCGTTGAACTTGCCCAGTCCGATACCACACTCGAAGTCCGTACGAACCTCGGTGACATCGTCCTTGAACCGGCGCAGCGACTCGATACCCAGGTTGTCCCCCACCACGATGCCCTCGCGAATGACGCGAGCCTTGGCATTTCGGGTGATAGTACCGGAGCGCACAATGACACCGGCGACGTTTCCGAACTTCGACGAGCTGAAGACCTCGCGAATTTCGGCGATACCGCTCTGGACCTCTTCGTACTCGGGCTTGAGCATTCCCTTGAGGGAATTCTCGATGTCTTCGAGGGCGGAGTAGATGACGGAATAGAAGCGCACGTCGACGCCTTCGCGAGCAGCACGCTCGCGGGCCTTCGTGTCCGGGCGAACGTTGAACCCGATGATGATGGCGTTGTCGACGGTCGCGAGGTTGACGTCGCTCTCCGTGACCGCACCGACACCACGGTGGATGATCCGCAGCTGAACCGAATCGTCGACCTCGATCTTGAGCAGCGACTCTTCCAGGGCCTCAACGGCACCGGAAACGTCACCCTTGATGATGAGGTTGAGCGACTCGACCTTGCCCTCTTCGAGGGCACGGGTGAAGTCTTCGAGGCTGATGCGCTTGCGGGCCTTGGCCAGCAGTGCGTTGCGCTCGGCGGCTTCACGCTTCTCGGCGATCTGACGCGCGGTGCGGTCTTCCTCGATGACGAGGAAGGTGTCACCGGCGCGGGGAACGCTCGAGAGACCCTGCACCTGCACGGCGCGAGACGGTGTGGCGGCGAGAACGGCAACACCGTTTTCGTCGGCCATCGCACGAACGCGGCCGTAGGCCGTTCCGGCGACGATGGAGTCTCCCACGTGCAGCGTTCCGGACTGGATGAGCACGGTTGCCACCGCGCCGCGGCCCTTGTCGAGGCGGGCCTCGATGGCGACACCACGGGCATCCTTGTTCGGGTTGGAGCGCATGTCGAGTCCGGCATCGGCGACCAGGAGCACAGCGTCAAGGATTTCCTGGATGCCGGTCTTGTTCTTGGCCGACACGTCGACGAACATTACGTCTCCGCCGTACTCTTCGGCGACGAGACCGAATTCGGTGAGCTGCTGACGCACCTTTTGCGGGTTGGCGCCGGGCTTGTCGATCTTGTTCACTGCGACCACGATCGGCACGTTGGCGGCCTGGGCGTGGTTGAGCGCTTCAATCGTCTGCGGCATGATGCCGTCATCGGCGGCGACCACAAGAATGGCGATGTCGGTGACCTGCGCACCACGAGCACGCATGGCGGTGAACGCCTCATGGCCCGGTGTGTCGATGAAGGTCAGCGCGCGGTCGATACCCTCGTGCTCGGTGATGATCTGGTACGCACCGATGTGCTGCGTGATTCCGCCGGCTTCACCCTCGGCGACCTTGGCGTTGCGGATCGCGTCAAGAAGCGCGGTCTTACCGTGGTCGACGTGGCCCATGACGGTAACGACAGGAGGGCGAATCTCGAGGTCTTCATCGGTTTCGTCTTCCAGTTCCTGGTCGATGTCGATGTCGAACGCGAGCAGCAGCTCACGGTCCTCGTCATCGGGAGAGACCATTTGGATCTTGTAGCCGAGCTCGCTGCCGAGCACGTCAAACGTAGCCTCGTCGAGGGACTCCGTTGCCGTGGCCATTTCACCGAGGTGGAACAGCACGGTGACGAGGTTTCCGGGGCTCGCGTCAATCTTGTCGGCGAAGTCCGTTATGGATGCTCCGCGACGGAGACGAACAACGGTGCCACCGTCGCCGCGGGGTACGGATACTCCACCCAGCGACGGGGCCTCACGCAGCTCGAACTCTGCTCTCTTCGTACGCTTCGACTTGCGCGCCTTGTTCTTGCCGCCACCGCGACCGAAGGCACCAGCGGTGCCACCGCCCGGGCCGCGGCCGCGGCCGGCTCCGCCGCCGCCACCGGCCGGGCGGGGCGGACCGAAGCCGGGAGCTCCGGCCGGAGCGCCAGGACGAGTGAATCCGGGGCGTGCGGCGCCGGCTCCACCCGGGGCGCCGCCCGGGCGCTGGAAAGCGCCTGGGCGCTGGCCGAAACCGGTCGGGCGTGCAGCCTGACCGGGTCCGCCGGGACGCGGTGCGCCCGGACGAGGCGCTGGCGGCCGCGGAATGTTGCTCGGGGTGGGTGTTGCGGGGCGCTGGCCCATGCCCTGCGCACTCGCGAACGGGTTGTTACCCGGGCGCGGCGGCTGGGTGGGACGCTGACCCATGCCCTGGTTGCTGGCGAACGGGTTGTTGCCCGGTCGTGCTGCTCCGGGGCGAGGCATGCCCGGCTTGACCGGCGAAGCCGAACGTTCCGTGGTTTTCGCTTCGGGGGTGTCCGTGCCGGGCTTGTCTGCGGCATTAGCTGCGGCGACCTGGTCGGCAGCGGCAGCTTTCTGGGCAGCAGCAGCCTTCTCAGCGGCCTGAGCCTGGCGCTCGGCCACGGTCAGCGGCGCTACCGGAAGGGGCGCCGCATCCGCTGCCGGGACTGACTCGACCACAACCGGGGCTACCGGTTCAGCGACGGGTTTGGGGCCGGGACGAGCACCCGGCTTGGCGCCGTGGCTCGGACGAGCGGGCGTTGCCGTAGTGGCAGCACCAACGACTGCACCTGCGGCGGGCGCGGGTGTTGAAGCCTTGGCAGCGGCACTCTCTGCCTCGAGCGCAGCGCGAAGGCGACGCGCTACCGGCGGTTCAACACTGGAAGACGGTCCCTTAACGAACTCGCCCATTTCTTTCAATTTCGCAAGAGCTAACTTGCTGTCGACTCCGAGCTCGGTAGCGATCTCGTGTACGCGTGGTTTCGCAGCCACAATTCTCCTGTTCCGGGCCTGCACCCGGAAAGGGGCAGACCGTTAGTAACGGACGGGTCTCATTTCGAGCCGCTCATTAGTTATCCATAAGCCAATTCAGCCTGTTCTCTAGTTGTTTCGCGTCCAGTGACCTGGTCACACGAAAGGCACGCCCGAAAGCATGTCGCCTTACGGCGTCCTGAAAGCACGAGTGGCGGGCATGCAGCCACGCACCTCTACCGGGGAGTGTGGCGGTTTCATCCACCACAATTTCTGAATTCCCAGCAACGATCCGCAATAGTGAGGATCGAGGGGCGCGCGAACGGCAGCCAATACACGTTCTTACGGGTTTCATCGTACCCCCTATTCGGCATCCTCCAGAATGCTGTCGGGCTGGATGTCGATTTTCGCACCGGTCAGCTTGGCCGCGAGGCGGGCGTTCTGCCCCTCTTTGCCGATCGCGAGCGAGAGCTGGTAGTCGGGCACGAGGGCACGCACAGCCTTGATCGACTCGTCGATCACGTAGGCGCTCGTCACCTTGGCCGGCGACAGGGCGCTCGCAACGAAGGTCGCGAGGTCGGGCGAGAAGTCGACGATGTCGATCTTCTCGTTGTTGAGCTCAACGGTCACGGCGCGCACGCGCTGGCCGAGTTCGCCGATGCAGGCGCCCTTGGCATTGACGCCGGGCTCGGTCGCACGCACGGCGATCTTGGTGCGGTGGCCAGCTTCGCGGGCAAGCGAGACGATCTCGACGACTCCGCTGGCGATCTCGGGCACCTCGAGTGCGAAGAGCTTACGCACGAGCGACGGGTGCGTGCGCGACACGGTGATCTGGGGGCCTTTGAGCCCGCGACCGACAGCAGTGACGAACACGCGAATGCGCGCGCCGTGCACATAGCTTTCGGTGGGAACCTGCTCCTCGGGGGGCATGATCGCTTCGATGGTACCGAGATCGACGTGAATCATGCGCGGGTTGGGGCCCTGCTGGATGATTCCGGCAACGATGTCACCCTCGCGGCCCTTGAACTCACCGAGCACAGCGTCGTCGGCCAGGTCGCGCAGACGCTGGTTGATGACCTGCTTGGCGGCAAAGGCAGCGATTCGACCGAAATCGGTCGGGTTGTCGACGGCCTCGCCGATGACGTTGCCCTCATCATCGTGCTCGGGAATGTAAATGTCGACGTGCCCGGACTTGCGGTCGAGAACGACGCGCGCTTCGGGAACTTCCTGACTGGAATGATTGGCGTCGGCAATCTTTGAAGCTTCAAGCTTGGTCACATCCTGCTGGATGTGCTTGACATAGGCGGTCAGAATCGCCTGTTCAATGATTTGTACGAGTTCCTCAAAGGGAATCTCTTTTTCGCGCTCCAGTAGCCGCAAAACACTGAGGTCGATGTCCATGGCCGGCCTCCTCTATTCAGATCTTGCCGCCGCGAAACCGCGCAGCGGGCTGGATACTACGGTACCTGACTCTGCGGCGCCCCGTCACCCACTCAGCCGTGCCTCGCTGGTTCTGGCGGGGTCGCAACAGAACGGATGCTGCCAGTCGGTCAGCATCCGTTCCAAACGAATCGGGCAGCTCTCAGACGAAGTGCTTGGCAACGTCGGCGACGTCGACCTGCTCGCGGTCGCCGGTGCGGCGGTTCCACAGTTCGACGATGCCGTCGGCGGCGCCGCGGCCGACGATGACGATCCACGGCACGCCGATGAGTTCAGCGTCGCCGAACTTGACGCCGGGCGAGACCTTGCGGCGGTCGTCGTAGAGCACCTCACGATTGGTGGCCTCGATCGCCGCGACAACGGCCTCTGACGTGTCGAAGACGATTTCGTCACGGCCGGTGGCGATCACGTGCACATCGAACGGAGTGACCGATTCGGGCCAGATCAGGCCCTTTGCATCGTTGTTGAGTTCGGCGATGACCGCGAGGATGCGGGTGACGCCGATGCCGTACGAGCCCATTGTGACCGTGACCAGCTTGCCGTTCTCGTCGAGAACTTTGAGGCCGAGCACCTCGGCGTACTTGCGGCCGAGCTGAAAAACGTGCCCGATTTCCATGCCACGAATGAGTTCGACCGGGCCGGACCCGTCGGGGGCCGGGTCGCCGGCGCGCACATCGGAGGCCTCGACCACATCGTCGATCGCGAAGTCGCGGCCGGCGACCAGGCCGAACACGTGACGGCCCGCTTCGTTGGCGCCGGTGATCCACTCGGTGCCGGCGACCACGCGCGGGTCGACCAGGAAACGGATGCCGGTGGTCGACTTTTCACCGAGCACCGCACTACGGGTTTCATCGACGCCGAGCCCCCACGGGCCAATGTAACCCTTGACCAGGCCGGGGTTCTTGGCGAAGTCGCCTTCGTTGGCGGCCTCAACCTCGGCCGGCGCGAATGCCACCTCGACGCGTTTGAGGTCGACCTCGCGGTCGCCAGGAACGCCGATGGCGATGAGTTCTCGCGTGCCGTCCAGGCTGGTCAGCGCGAGCACGACGTTTTTGAGCGTGTCGGCTGCCGTCCACACCCGGCCGTCGGGGCGGGGGTGTTCGGCGTTGGCCTTGTCGACCAGCGTCTGGATGGTCGGGGTGTTCGGGGTGTCGAAGACCTGCGCGGCGGGCAGAGCGGTGAAATCTTTGTCGGCCGGTACGAGGGTGCGGAACGCCTCGATGTTGGCCGCATAGCCACCGCTGCTGCGCACGAAGGTGTCTTCGCCGACGGAGGTGGGGTGCAGGAACTCTTCACTCTTGGAGCCACCCATCGCGCCGGCATCCGCTTGCACGATCTCATAGTCGAGACCGAATCGGGAGAAGATGCGCTCGTAGGCGTCGCGCTGCAACTGATAGCTGACGTCGAGGCCGGCATCGGTGTAGTCGAAGGAGTACGCGTCCTTCATGGTGAACTCGCGGCCGCGCAGCAGTCCGCCCCGCGAACGGGCCTCATCGCGGTACTTGTCCTGAATCTGATAAATCGACAGCGGCAGGTCTTTGTAACTGCTGTACAGGTCTTTCACCAGCAGCGCGAAGACCTCTTCGTGGGTCGGCGCGAGCAGCATATCGGAGCCCTTGCGGTCTTTCAGGCGAAACAATCCCTCGCCGTATTCGTCCCAGCGGCCGGTCACCTCGTAGGGTTCGCGTGGCAGCAGGGCGGGAAAGTGCACCTCGTGCGCTCCGGCGGCCTGCATCTCCTCACGGATGATGCGCTCCACCTTGGCCTTCACCCGCAAGCCGAGCGGCAGCCAGGCGAAAATACCCGGCGCCTGACGACGGATGTAGCCGGCCCGCACGAGCAGGCGGTGGCTGGTCACTTCGGCGTCGGAGGGGTCTTCGCGGAGAGTACGGAGAAAGTAGTTGGAGAGACGTGTAGGCACCCGTCTACCTTACGCGGGCGCCGCCGAACGCTCCCCCACCCGAGTATTGATGCAGGCTCGGGTCGGGCCGGCGACGACGGGTCCTGAAATATCGGTCACAGGTTGCGCATATGCAATGGCTCGACACGGAGCGAGAGCGAGAAAAATGATCGCGTCTCGAGTGTGAAGCACACCGTCTGCCCGCCTTCGCGCTCCGTAGACAACTCTTATAAAACATCAGCATTTAACTGAGTCTCTCTCGCGTATTAGTGTGGTTTGGGGTAAACTTGTGGGTGAAGAAGGCACCGCCGCCATGACCCTCACCGCCCCGCCCGCCGCAGCCGGCTCCGTGCCGGAACCCGAGGTTTCCTGGGTGGCGGCGATTGCGCAAGCTGGTGCGATTCTGGCTGGGGCGTTAGATGGGGTGCGGTTTGGTCACCTCGACGACGCCGAAGCCATCGCGGTAATGGCGGCCTTGGAAGCTCTCGGTCGCAAGGTTGATGGGGCCAGGCTCCGAGCCACCACCGACATTGGTGCGCGTGCCGAGACCGACCTCGGCACCGGGTCGCTCGCCTACAGGAACGGATGCCGCAACCGGGTCGATTTCATCAGCCACCTCGCCGGCATCTCCGCCCGCGAAGCCACACGCCGCCTCAAGCTTGGCGAGACCGCGGTGGAACGCACGCCGCTTGGCTTGCCGGTGCCTGCCCGGTATCCGGTCATTGCCGACGGCCTGATCAGTGGCGACCTCGGGCTGGAGTCGGCGGAGATCATCGCCACCACCCTCACCGGCCTGCACGGCCGGGTCGGGCAGGACGACCTTGACCGGGTCGAACGCGCCCTCGTCGCCTCGGCGACCGGCGCCATCACCCCAGAGACCGCCGGGCTACCCGGCGCGGGGATCCGCTTCGCGCCCGACCTGCTGCGGGCCCAAGCCCTGGAGTGGCAAGGGCGCCTCGACCCTGACGGCACCGCCCCCAATGACGACGCCGTCGAAGCGACAAGCACCCTCACGTTCGGGCTGCTCCGCAATGGGCTCTACCCGCTGCGCGCCGACGTCACCCCCGAGCTCCGCGGCNCGGGCTCTACCCGCTGCGCGCCGACGTCACCCCCGAGCTCCGCGGCATCATGGACACCCTGTTCGACACCTACCTGTCGGCACGGTCGACCACACCCAGGTTTCTGCCAACCGAACTGCTCAACGGCGAGCCTGATGCCGATACGCAAGCCCGCATCGACGCGGGCGAGAGCATCTCCAACGCTGAACCTTTCAGTGCCGACCCGTTCACGGGCGACGCCAGATTCGACGGCGACCGTCGCACCGGCGGGGAGAAACGCGCCGACATCCTCCGCACCATCTTCGAATCCGCCGCCCGCGACCCCCACACCCCCACCATGGGCGGCGCCGCCCCCACCGTCACGGTGCACATCAACGCGGTCGACCTCGAACGCGGCCGCGGCGTCGGCTGGATCGACGGCATCGACGCCCCCCTCAGCTTCCGCCGCGTGAGCGAACTCATCTGCGCCGGTGGGTATCAACAAGTACTGCTCGGCGACGACGGCAACGTGCTCTACCTCGGCAACACCATCCGCTGCTTCACCCCCAAGCAACGCGCGGCGATCGCCGCCCGCGATGAGGGGTGCATCATTCCCGGCTGCACCATCCCGGCCCGCTGGTGTGAGGTGCACCACGTCACCCCCTGGCAGCAGAACGGACCCACCAACATCGACAACGGCACCCTTTTATGCTGGTACCACCACCACACCATCGACACGAGTGGGTGGAAGATCCGCATGGTCAACGGCCGACCCCAGATACGCGGGCCACTGCTCTGGGACCCGACCCAAACCTGGCGACCCGCCCGCACCCACCGCGCCAACACCCCCAGCCCCGAACCACCCTGGCGCACCCAGGCTTCGAGGGGTGAATCTGTGTAACCGATGCTGCTGAAATCGGCGCTAGTGAAACACCGCCCGGGATACCACCGTCACCTCGAGCGGTACACCATCAGGGACCACGAGGGTGAGCACGGGCGGGCGCCACCACGAGCGCAACGTCACCGACGCACTCTGCCCATCTGCTGATGCCGCACTCGTCACGGCGAGCGCCTCGAACGAGTCGTGCGGAACGAGGCGCAGGTACTCGTCCACTGCCGCTGAGACCGCGTCCGATCGCAATTGTGGCCGAGGTCCAACGATGCCGAGCTGGACCGCATCGAGGGTGAACGCTTCAGACCCGGCGAGCGACGCCCCGTCGGCGAGGCTCAGCAACCGTTTGTGTTCGAGATAGAGCGACGTCGCAGACAGGGCTACGAGCACCAGGCTCAAGGCCAGAAAGCCATAGAAAATAGTGAGCAGCAATGTGGACCCGTCTTCGTTCGACGAGTGCGAAAAGCGCATGGTCATCCGAGCTCTCCAAACCGGGACACGATCTGCGTCGACGACGCCGTCATCGGCACACTCGCGTTCTGCTTCAGCGCGAGCAGGTCGGGTACCAGCGGAAGTGAAATGCCAATGCGCACGGTGACCGTCACGAGCCCCTGGCGGATCAGACAGCGACTCGCAGCACCAGCGCACTCGATCTGCACCTCGGCATCGCCCGGGTCCAGACCGTAGTCCTCGAGCGCGAACGCGACGGCCCGGCGAGCCCGCACCGTGGCTGTGACCTCATCCGGGGACTGCACGTATACCCGGGCCGCCTGCCGCGCGGCGCCCTCCACCGCGAGTGCACCGCCCTGCAAGGCCGACAGCGCGAGCACCAGGTAGACCAGTGGAACCAGCAGAATCATGCCCGCCGTGATGAACTCGAGCGACGCCGAGCCAGCCTCCCCATCGCGCAGCCCGGCGCGAGCGCTGCCCCTACCCCAGCGATTCGACCGCAGCATGAGCGACCACCTCCAACCCACGCGGGGCGCCGAGCAACCCCATGAGCGGCAGCGGCGCGATCACCCGCACTTCAACGGTGGTGTACCCGGAACTCACGCCGTATTTCGCCACGACATCGGTGGCGTAGGTCATTCCAATGGCCGTCGTGATGAGATCGCGCGTGCGTTGGGCTCCCGCGAGCAAGCTGCTGTCCGCCAGCGCGGCATAGCGTGCGCCCTCGGCGGCGGCGTCGAGCACGGTATTGCGAATGTGCAGTGCGAGGGCCAGCTGCATGACCATGAGCGTCAGAAAGGTCAGCAGCGACACCACCATGACAAATTCGGCCACAGCGGAACCCGACTCGTCTCGGAGCCTGTTCGGGCGCAGCCAGTTGCGGTGTCGCATCCGCTTGCAGCTCTCGTACATGCCGCCCGGTCAGAAACTGCTGACGCGATCCATGGCCTGCTGGAACACTCCGCTGAGGGCGGGGCCCGCGAGTCCCCAGATAATCAAAACCAGACCGGCCGTCATCAGCGTGATCAGCACCCAACCGGGGACGTCACCCGTTTCATCGCGGACCAGACTGCGGAGGCGGAGCGTGAATCCGTTCATGGCATTCCCTTTTCTCGTGAGCTTGAGCGCGGACGGTGCGAAGGCAGTACAGCGGTGCAGTGGTGCAGTGGTGCGGTGGTGCGGTGGTGCGTCAGAACCCGGCCTGAAGCACAACGAGCCCTGGAAAAACAGCGAACAGTACGGTCATCGGCAGAATCAAAAAGACCAATGGCACGAGCATCGCGACTTCTTTCTTGCCGGCCAGCTCGAGCAGCGTGCGCTTGGTCTGGTCGCGGGAATCCTGCGCTTGCGCCCGCAACACCTCGGCCAGCGGCGACCCCCGATCCAGTGCGCCCGTGACCTGGTCCACAAACCGGGTCACCTCCGGCAACTGGATACTCCGCGACAGGGCCTGCAACGCCGATGCGATCGGAACCCCGGTATGCACCTCCGCGACCACCCCGGCGAATTCTCGCGATAACTCCCCCGAACTCGTCCGCGATACGCGTCGGATGGAGTCCAGGATGCCTTCTCCGGCCGATAGGGACAAGGTGAGGAATTCGAGGACGGTCGGCAGTTCGCTTCGCATGCGTGCCAGCCGGGCGGTGGCTGCACGCTGGAGCAGCCAATCCCGCAGCATGGCGCCCCCGACCGCGGCCACGAACGGCACGGACAGACGTGCAGGCAGTAACAGCTCGGATAGGGCGACGATGGTGATCACTGTTCCGGCGGCAAAGGCCAGCAACGCCCAGACGAGCTGCACGGAGCGAAACTCCTCGACCGTCTTCACCGACCCGGCCTGGTGCAGACGACGCGCAATGGTGTCGCTGCCACCGAGCAGACTCGACAGCCCGCGGGTGAGCGCACCGAACATCGGCGCGAATAGGCCGCCCAGCACGGGAATCGGATTCACCGTTCGCCGGGCGACGATGCGGCGCGCTTCCGGGGAAATGTCAAGGATGTAGGGCACCACCCGGTCGATCAGGCGGGGCCGGGTCAGCCGCGGTGTCAAGCTCACGAGCGACCACAACCCCACGCCGAGGCCACTTCCGCACAACACGGCCCAGCCCAACGCGGCGCTCATCGGTCCCACGACTTCAGAACACTCATGGGGGTCATGCGTGAATAGTGACGCATAGCGACGAAACACGTCAGAGTTATGCACAGGTTGATGTCTAGGCGAACCATCGGCGTTCCTCCGGCAGACGACCCAAGGCAATCATGACGCGATAGGCAACGATCGACAGGGCCAGGCCGCTCGCGATCACGACGACGCCGGCCGGCGAGTTGTAGGCAATGGCGGCTTCCGGCCGGGAGGCGAGTAGAATCAGGATGATCCACGGCGCCGCAACGCCCAGCCGGGCCGCGTTCACCACCCACGACTGGCGGGCTTCCACTTCGAGCCGCACCGCGGCATCCTGTCGCAGCCAGGCAGCGAGGCTGCGCAGCACGATCGTGAGATCGCTCCCGCCGACCTCCCGTGCCATCCGCAAGGTCTCCAGAATACGATCGGAGACCGGGTCGGCGAGGGATCGTTTAAGCTCGTCGACGCAATAGCTGAAATTGCCGGTGGCGCGGTATTCACGCTCGAACTGCGCGAACGCGATGCGGGTCGCGGGCGGCCCGGCCTGGGCGAGGCTGCTCACGCTGTCTGGCAACGCCAGCCCGGAGCGGAGCGCCGACACCAGATGGTCGACAACGTCGGGCCACACCGTGCGATTAGCCCGGCGCCGCGCCGCAGCCCGCCACGACACGATCAACCACGGCAGCAGCAGCCCGGCCAGGCCGGCGACAGCGCTGAGCGCGAGCACCGCGAAGATTCCGTGCACGAGGGCAGCGGATGCCACACCCACGATCGCCGACAGCGCCAGGAACGCCGGCACTGGCACCGACCGCAGCCCGCCCTGAACCAGGCGCACCCGCATCCGCGCACCCACGCGCGTACGCTCGGCAACGGACCCGGCCGGCCAGAGGAATGGTGCAAGTACCAGCACGAGTCCGCTGCCAAGCAGGCACCCCAGCACGAGCGTCATGCGGCCCCCTGCCGCAACACCTGCGCCGGGTCGACGCCGGCAGCTCGAAACTTGGCGAGCTTGGTAGGGTGCGAACCGGTTGGTTCGAGGTGTCCGTGCGGGGAGAGAAACAGCGGGCTCGCCTCGATGGTCGAGCCTGCCAGCTGGCCGCTCGGCGCGATGATTTCGGTGACCCGTCGGCGGCCATGCCGATCGATCTCGCAGTGCACCACAATGTCGATGCAGCCCGCCACGGTCGGCAGCACGAACGACGAGTCAATATTGCGGCCGGCAAGCAGCGGCAGGGTCGAGAGTTTCGCGAGCGCATCCCGTGCACTATTGGCATGAATCGAACACATGCCGGGCAGTCCACTATTCAGCGCAATCAGCAGGTCGAGACTTTCCGCCTCGCGAACCTCGCCGACCACCAGCCGGTCGGGACGCATCCTCAGCGACTCCTTGATCAGCCGGCGCAGGGTGATCTCCCCGGTCCCCTCCAGGCTTGGCTGTCGGCACTGCATCGCGACCACGTCGCGGGCCGACAGGTCCAGTTCGAAAGTCTCCTCCACGGTCACGATGCGTTCGCCCGGACGCGTGGATGAGAGCAGAGCGTTCAGCATCGTCGTTTTGCCGGTCTGAGTGGCGCCGGACACCAGAATGTTCTGCCCGCCGAGTACGCAGATTCGCAGAAAATCGGCGGCCTGCTGGGTGAGCGCGCCGAGCCCGACCAGTTGGTTGAGCTCGCGGATGCGTCGAGTGAATTTGCGAATGTTCACCGCCCAGTGCTTGCGCGTGATATCCGGAATCACCACGTGCAGCCGGGAACCATCCGGCAACGAGGCATCGACGAACGGTGACGAGAGGTCGACCCGGCGACCGGAGGCCTGCAACATCCGCTCGACCAGATCGCGCACGTCTTGCTCTCTGAGCAGCAGCGTCGTCAGCTCGGGAACCCCGTCGCGCGCCACGAACACCCGGGCTGGGCCATTGATCCAGATCTCCTCGATGTCGGGGTCGTCAAGAAAAGGCTGCAGCACGCCGAAACCGGTGAGCGCCGCCACAACCTCGCGGGTGGCCTGGTGCTCGTCGGCGATCATCGGCGCGAACCCGCCGAGCGCCCGCTCGCTGTAACGACGCAGTTCGTCGCGCACATACTGCTCCACCAACGCGTTGTTGGCTGACAGGTCAACGCCCTCGCGGCGCACCCGTAGTCGAACTTGCTCTGTAATGATACGAACGGCTTCGGTCATCCCCGAATGATGGCCTCATTCACAGTTCTTTGTGCAAGTTCTCCACAGGGCTTGTTTTTCGGTGCCCTGAACAGCAAAAATGGCGGCGGCGGATGCCTCGGCATCCGTCGCGGCCATCCGTGCCCGACCCGGCTCGCCCGACCGACCCAGCCTGCCAGCCCGCCCGACCCAACGTCAGCGGGCCGACCAGCCGCCGTCCATCGTGTAGCTCGACCCGGTGACCATAGCGGCGTCGTCGGAGGCGAGCCAGGCCACGAGCGACCCCACCTCGTCCGGTTCGACCAGACGCTTGATCGCGCTCTCGGTGAGCATGATCTTGCTCAGTACCTCAGCCTCCGGAATTCCGTGCACGAGCGCCTGGTCGGTGATCTGCTTTTCGACCAGGGGCGTTCGCACATAACCGGGAGCCACACAATTGCTCGTGACGCCGTGGATTCCCCCTTCGAGAGCGGTGACCTTGGACAGGCCTTCCAGTCCATGTTTGGCCGCCACGTAGGCGCTCTTGAACGGTGAGGCGCGAATGCCGTGCACCGACGACACGTTGACGATGCGCCCAAAATTAGCCGCATACATCTGCGGTAGCACTGCCCGAATCAGCAGGAACGGCGCCTCCAACATCAGCGTGAGGATGTTATGAAAATCGGTCGGCTTGAAGTCCTGGATCGGGTTGATCCGCTGAATTCCTGCGTTATTGACCAGAATGTCGACGCCGTCCAGCGCGAGTCGGAGGGCATCGTCGGTGAGGGTATCGGTGTCCATGAGGTTGACGGTCCAGACTGATCCCCCGATCTCCTCCGCCAGGGCGGTGGCACCGGCCGTGTCGATGTCGGCGACGACGACATGCGCGCCACGGGCGGCGAGCGCCCGCACCACGGCGGCGCCGATTCCGCTCGCTCCGCCGGTGACGAGGGCTCGACGCCCGGCGAGGGGCTGTTCGCTGGTGCGCACAGGCGTGTCGCCAACGGCGTCGGTGAGATCAGTCATGTTGTTCCTTTGATTGCGCGCTTGTTGCACGAGCAGGGCGGTGGGAGGCGGGGCACCAACGGCACCGCCTTGCCCCGACAGATCGAGCCGGTCAGTTCTTCTGGGTGACGGGCTCGAGCCCATGCTTGCGCGCATCCACGGCGTCGACCTCGCGCAGCGATACTCCCTTGGTTTCCTTGAGGGTGACCACAGCGACCGCTGTGATCGCGCAGGCGATCATGATGTAGATCGCGACGGGCACCCAGGTGCCGTATTCCTGCAGTAGTGCGGCGGCGATGATCGGCGCCATCGACCCGGCCAGGATCGAGGTGACCTGGTAACCGAGCGACACACCCGAGTACCGCATGCGAGTCGGGAACATCTCGCTCATGATGGCGGGCTGGCCCGCGTACATCAGGGCGTGGAAGCACAACCCGACCGTGACGGCCAGGATGATGAGCACAGGGTTCAGGGTGTCAAACATGGGGAAGGCAAAGAACGCCCAGGTAGCACCGAGCACGGCGCCGGCCAGATACACGGGCTTGCGCCCCACGCGGTCCGAGAGACGACCGACCTGCGGAATCACGATGAAGTGCACGACATGCGCGATCAGCAGAGCAATCAACAGCTGGCCGGTGTCGTACTCGTGCACCGTTTTCAGGTAGACGATCGAGAAGCTCACGATGATGTAGTACAAAATGTTCTCGGCAAAACGCAGTCCCATAGCTCCGAGGATGCCCTTGGGGTACTTGCGCACAACCTCGAGCACCCCGTAATTGACAGCCTTCTCGGCCTCGACCTGCGCGCGAGCCTCGAGAAAGATCGGGGCTTCACTGACGTGGGTACGAATGTAGTAACCGATCACGACGATGATTGCGGACAGCCAGAACGCCACGCGCCAGCCCCAGCTGAGGAACTGCTCGGGCGGGAGAATCCAGGTCATGGTGAGTAGTACGAGTGTGGCGAGTAAGTTGCCCACCGGAACAGCGGCCTGCGGCCAGCTCGACCAGAAGCCACGGGACTGGTTCGGGCTGTGCTCGGCAACGAGAAGAACAGCGCCGCCCCACTCACCACCGACGGCGAAACCCTGAATGAAGCGCAGGGCCACAAGGAGCGCCGGTGCCCAGTAGCCGATGGTGTCGAAACCGGGCAGGCAGCCCATCAGGAAGGTGGCTGCCCCGACCATGATGATTGTCACCTGCAGGGTGTGCTTGCGGCCGAGCTTGTCGCCGATCTGACCGAACACGATGCCACCGAGCGGCCGGGCGATGAACCCCACCGCATACGTGAGGAAGGCGGCAATGATGCCGTCAAGCTCACTGCCAGCGTTCGGAAAGAAGACCGTGCCGAAGACCAGGCTCGCGGCGGTGGCGTACAAGAAGAACTCGTACCATTCCACGACCGTGCCCACCATGGAAGCGGCGACAATCTTCTTTAAACCTGATTTTTCGGTTTCGCTTCCGGCGAGGCGCGTGGCCGTGCCGGAATCGGCAGCCCCAACGCGTTGATTGACACTCATTGTCTATCTCCTTTGTGTCGTCGATGACACGTCGTTGGCCTGAGTACTAGGGAAAAGCTTGGTCGTCTCTAGAGAAACACGACCTGATTGAGTATTCCCGCACGACGAACGGGCAACAAGAACCAAAACGACAGAGCACGTGTGCATAATTGCAGATATGACCTCTCAGCTGGCTGGCACCGCCCCCAATCCCGATGATCTCCTCATCCTGTTGGCCGTCGCCCGCACCGGTCGATTCACGACCGCGGCCGAGAGCCTCGGGCTCAACCACACCACGGTGTCGCGGCGCATCACCGCCCTCGAAAAAGCCCTGGACGGTCGTCTCCTGGCCCATGCCGTGGCTGGTTGGGAACTGACCGAACTCGGGGAACGCGCCCGCACCGCGGCGGAGGGGGTGGAATCCGCCGTCGCTTTGCTGCGCGGTTCCGCCGCTGAAGCACAGCAGATTGCCGGCGTGGTGCGCATGTCGGCGACGGACGGCTTCAGTGCCTACATCGCCGCCCCCGCTGTCGCCGGCCTCCAGCGACAACATCCGCTGCTGCGGGTCGAAATCGTCACCGTCACCCGACGTGCCCTGCAGCACCGTTCCGGGCTGGACATCGAAGTGGTCGTTGGCGAGCCGCAAGTGCACCGGGCGGAGTCGATTCTGCTCGGCTATTACAACCTGGGCATGTACGCCTCCCGTCTCTATCTGCAGACGCACGGAACGCCCCGGAGCATTGCCGAGCTGACTCAGCATCCGCTCGTCTATTTTGTGGATTCGATGCTGCAGGTCGACGACCTTGACGCCCCCCGACGACTCGTGCCAGAGATGCGGGAGTCGCTGAGTTCCACCAACGTCTTCGTGCACGTCGAGGGCACCCGCGCCGGCGCCGGAATCGGCTTTCTGCCGTGTTTCATGGCCGATCAGCACGCCGATTTGGTGCGTCTGCTGCCGGAGCAATTTCAGGAACGACTTTCATACTGGATGGTCGTGCGCGCCGAATCGCTGCGACTGCCGGCGGTGGCGGCGCTCGTGGGTGCGCTTCGCGCTCAAATGGCGTCCTACGCGACCGCGCTGCGCGGCCACGACACCCCAGCTAGCGCTCCCGACGATGATCAACCCAACTAGACTGGGGCCACACCCGCGGGAGTGGTGGAATTGGCAGACACGCAGGATTTAGGTTCCTGTGCTTTCGAGCGTGGGGGTTCAAGTCCCCTCTCCCGCACATGGAGCAGGTTTCAGCAGCGTTGAGCGCACGCCGCCATTGACGGTCGCGAAACCAGGGCCACAATCGACCAAACCCCCCTGTTTCAGGGGGTAATCGGCGGAGCATTCTCACCATAAAGCGATACCCTGTGTCTCGGTATCCGCCGTCGTTACCCGAACGTCTGCCCGCCGCCGACTGGAGCACACCCGCGTGATTCACACCGCTCTGATTCCTTGGCTCGACCCGACCCAGATCATTGAATCGGCCGGCCCGTGGGCGTTGCTCGTCGTCTGTGCGATCGTCTTTGCCGAAACCGGCCTGTTGGTCGGATTTCTGCTGCCGGGCGATACCCTCCTCATCATCACCGGCCTGCTCGCGTTCCCCGCCGCCGGCGTGATCCAGATCGACATCTGGTGGGTGGCCCTGGCTATTGGGTTTGCCGCTTTTCTGGGCGGTGAAGTCGGCTACCTGATCGGGCATAAATTTGGTCCCCGCGTCTTCGAGCGCAAGGAATCCGGCCTGTTCAGCATCAAGAACGTCGACCGCACCAATGCCTTCTTCGTTCGATTCGGTGGCGTCGCCGTCATCGTGGCCAGGTTCGTGCCGATTGTGCGCACCTTCGCACCGGTCGCCGCCGGCGTCGGCCACATGGACTACCGCAAGTACACCCTGTACAACCTCATCGGTGCTCTGCTCTGGGGTACCGGCCTGACCTTCGGCGGGTACTTTCTCGGCTACATTCCACCGGTGGCCGAATTCGTCACGAAGTACATCGACCTCATCCTGCTCGGCGCGGTCGTCGTCACCCTCATTCCCACGGTGTATCACTACGTGCAGTCGATGCTGAAAGCCCGTCGCCTGCGCGGCCAGCCGACCACCGCGCCGAGCAGCCACCTGCTCGATCCGGACACGTTCAAGACCAATCACAATGGTCGTCACGAGGTCTGATCAGCTCAGCGATGCTGCTGGTCTTCGTGCTCGGCATGCTCGGCTGGTTCGAGCTGAAAAGTTGAGTGGGCCACGTCGAAGTGCACGGCGAGGCATCCCGACAGCTCATCGAGCAGAGCGTCGGTACCGGCAGCGAGCACGTTGGGCTCGACGACGATGTGGGCGGTGAACACATGGGCACCGCTCGTGATCGCCCAGACGTGGACGTCGTGCACGGCGACCACCCCCGCCGTGGCGAGCAGGTGGCGTCGAATTTCGCTCACGTCGGTGTCGGCCGGGGTCGACTGGCTGAACACCCGCACGACGTCGCGCAGCAAAAAGTAGGCGCGCGGCAAGATCATTCCGGCGATGACGAGCGAGGCGATGGCATCCGCTTGGGCAAAGCCGGTGGTCAGAATAATGATGGCGGCCACGATAACCGCGACCGATCCCAGAGCGTCGCCGAGCACCTCGAGGTACGCGCCGCGCATGTTGATTGACCCGGTAGCAGCCGGGCGCAGCAATACCATCGCGGCCACGTTGGCGGCCAGTCCGATAATGGCGACGACGAGCATCGGCGTGCCGAGCACCGCGGTGCCCGACGGGCTGATCAACCGGGCGATGGCCAGGGCGGAGACCACACTGGCCACACCGATCAGGATCAATCCGTTGATGAGCGCCCCGAACACCTCGGCGCGTTGAAACCCAAAGGTGGCCCGGTCGGTCGGCGGCCGGGCCGCGACCACGGTCGCGACCAGCGCAACGCTGAGGCCGAACAGATCGGACAGCATATGCCCGGCATCAGCGAGCAGGGCAAGCGAGCCGGTGAGCCATGCTCCGATCACTTCGACCAGCAGCACGGATGCCACGATGCCGATGGCGATCGACAATCGTCTCCGGTTCGATCCGGTGCCGTGCTCGTGGTCGTGGCCCATGGCGCAACGTTAGGCCTGTAGCGCGCCGCTTGCCAGCCGACCGGCTAGTTGGGAATGAATGCCGTTCTCAGCATCCCCAAAGTCAGACGCCGAGCACCTCTCGCAGCACCGGGACGAGCGCGTCGAACGCGATCGCCCGATGGCTGACCTGGTTCTTGACGTGTGCCGAGAGCTCGGCTGCCGAGATGGCGTAGCCGTCGGGGAGAAAGATCGGGTCGTAACCGAAACCGTTGGCACCGGTCGGTTCGAACAGAAGCTGTCCCGGCCATTCGCCGGTGACGGCCCGCTCGGTGCCGTCGGGCAAGGCGAGAGCCGCGACACAGGTGAAGTGGGCGTCGCGGTGCTGCTCGGCAACGTCGCTGAGCTGCCAGAGCAGTAGGCGCAGGTTCTCGCCGGCGTCCTTGGCCGGTCCCGACCAGCGTGCCGAGAAGATTCCAGGAGCCCCTCCGAGAATGTCGACGCAGATGCCCGAGTCGTCGGCGATCGCCGGCAACCCGGTATGAGCCGCAGCGGCGCGCGCCTTGATCAGGGCATTTTCGGTGAAACTGACACCGTCCTCGACAGGTTCGGGGCCGTCGTAGGCAAGCACCTCGATGCCGGGCAGCTGAGGGGCCAGGATGCGCCGCAACTCCTCAACCTTGTGGGCGTTGTGCGTGGCGAGAACGAGCTGCACCGCTCAGCGCTCCAACGCGCTGGTCTGGAACTCGGTCAGACTGACGGCCCCCTGGAGGGCGAGGTCGAGCAGCGTGTCGAGCTCGCTGCGGTCGAACGGTGCCGCTTCGGCGGTGCCCTGCACCTCGACGAACTTGCCGCGACCGGTGACGACGACGTTCATATCGGTGTCGGCGCGCACGTCTTCGGTGTAGGCGAGATCAAGCATGGGAACTCCGCCGATGATGCCGACGGACACGGCCGAGACGCTGTCGGTGAGCGGTTGCGCCTTCTGGGAGATGAATTTCTTGGCGCGCCCCCACTCCAGGGCGTCGGCGAGGGCCACATAGGCGCCGGTGATGGCCGCGGTACGGGTTCCACCGTCGGCTTGCAGCACGTCGCAGTCGAGCACGAGCGTGTTCTCGCCGAGCGCCTTCATATCGACGACCGCGCGCAGGCTGCGACCGATCAGGCGGCTGATCTCGTGGGTGCGGCCGCCGATCTTACCCTTGACCGATTCCCGGTCCATGCGGCTATTGGTCGAACGCGGCAGCATCGAGTATTCGGCGGTGACCCAGCCCTTACCCTTGCCGCTCATCCACCGAGGGACGCCGTTGGTGAACGACGCCGTGCAGAGCACCCTGGTGCCTCCGTAGGAGATCAATGCCGAGCCCTCGGCCTGGTCACTCCAGCCGCGCTCGATCGTGATCGGGCGAAGCTCGTCGTTGGTGCGCCCGTCGGCGCGCAGGATTTCGGTCACGGTGTACTCCTAGTGGTTCGGGCCCCGGTGGCGGTTCCGGTGAAAAGCGGGGGTGTAGCCAACGCGCTCAGGTTGAGCGTGCCGGTCTCGATCAGGTCGACGCGGCTGATTTCGGGTCCGATCAGACGATGGGCGAGGGCCAGAAAGTCCTCGGCGCTGTCGCCGGTGGCCTCGTAACGGTAGCTGGGAGGGCTCGTGCTTGCGCGTTCCAGGCCCTGGCTCACCAAGACCCGATAGACGTCATTGGCGGTTTCGGTGTCGCTTGACACCAGGGTGACGCCCTCGCCCATCACGTACGAGATCGCGCCGCGCAGAAATGGATAATGGGTGCAGCCGAGCACGAGGGTGTCGACCTGAGCGGCGCGCAGCGGTGCGAGGTATTCCTCGGCGACTTCGAGCACCTCGGATCCGGTCGTAACGCCGGCCTCCACGAACTCGACGAAGCGTGGGCAGGCCTGGCTGAAGAGACTGATCTGGGGCGCGGCAGCGAAGGCGTCATTGTAGGCCCGGGAATTGACGGTGCCCAGGGTGCCAATGACCCCCACCCGCTGGTTGCGGGTGGTTGAGACAGCGCGGCGCACAGCCGGTTGGATCACCTCGATCACGGGCACGCTGTAGCGTTCGCGGGCATCCCGCAGCATCGCTGCCGACGCCGTGTTGCAGGCGATCACGAGCAGTTTCACGTCTTGCGCCACAAGGTCGTCAAGCACGTCGAGGGCGAAGCCACGCACGTCGGCGATCTTCTTCGGCCCGTACGGCGAGTGTGCAGTATCGCCGATATAGAGAATGGATTCGCCCGGCAGCTGGTCCTTGATCGCCCGGGCGACGGTCAAGCCGCCCACTCCGGAATCGAAAATACCAATCGGTGCATCCGTCACGGTGATCTAGCCTAGCCCGACGTAGCGGCTAAGCTGTGCCGGGTGACCCCGTCCCCTGCTTTCCCCGTGTCAACACAGCGCAGACCAGCTGCCTACACCCCCGCTTTTCGCACCGACCGGTACGAGCTCACCATGGTGGATGCCGCTATCCAGAGCGGGACCGCCGACCGGGAGTGCATGTTCGAGGCTTTTGCCCGACGCCTGCCCGCCGGCCGTCGCTACGGCATCGTCGCCGGCACCGGTCGCCTGCTCGAGCTGATCGCTAAGTTTCGCTTCGAGACCTCGGAACTGACCTGGCTTGCCGAGAACACCATCGTACGCACGCGCACCCTCGATTACCTGTCCGACTACGCCTTCAGCGGCAATGCCTGGGGCTACCAGGAGGGCGATGCCTACTTCCCCGGATCGCCGCTGCTGCTGGTAGAAAGCACCTTCGCCGAGGGCGTCATTCTGGAGACGCTCATTCTCAGCGTGCTCAACTACGACATCTCCGTGGCCAGCGCCGCCGCACGAATGGTCTCGGTGAGTCTCGGACGCCCGATCGCTGAAATGGGATCACGACGCACCAACGAGCACTCAGCGGTCGCCGCCGCCCGTGCCGCGTTCATTGCCGGCTTCGCGTCGACGAGCAACCTGGAAGCTGGCCGCCAATGGGGCCTTCCGACCATGGGAACCGCCGCACACTCCTTCATTTTGCTGCACGACAGCGAAGAAGAAGCGTTCCAGGCGCAGGTGGATGCCTTCGGCAGCGCAACCACGCTGCTCGTGGACACCTACGATATTCCCGCCGGAATCGCCCTGGCCGTCAAGACCGCAGGGCCGGAGCTCGGCTCGATTCGCATCGATTCGGGCGATCTGCCCACCGTCGTTGCCGCGGCACGAGCCCAACTCGATGCACTCGGCGCGGTCAATACGAAGATCACCGTCACGAGCGACCTCGACGAGTTCGCCATTGCGGCTCTATCGGCGAGCCCGGTGGATGCCTTCGGTGTCGGCACCTCTGTCGTGACCGGGTCGGGCGAACCAGCCGCCGGCCTGGTGTACAAGCTCGTCGCCCACAAGGGGCACGGCGACGACTGGATCTCCGTCGCCAAAACGTCGACCGCAAAACTTTCCATCGGCGGCCGCAAGAGCGCCCTGCGCCGACTGGATGCCGGTGGCACCGCCCAGGAAGAAATCATTCTGCTCGGCGAAGGCCCCGACGCCGAGGCACAACGCGATTCCCCAAGCGGCCTGGAACGAGCGCTTCTCGTTCCGCTGATCACGAACGGCACCGTCGACGAGCGTTATCTGGGATCAGCCGGAACGCTTCGTGCACGCGCGCACAACGCATCCGTTATGCAGGAATTGCCGATCGAGGCTTTTCGGTTGGGGCGCGGCGAGGCCGTTATTCCGACCACGTATCGATGAGCTACTTCGCCTTCATCTTCTCGTAGATGGCCTTGCAGGTCGGGCACACCGGGAATTTTTCCGGATCGCGGCCCGGCAACCACTTCTTGCCGCACAGTGCCTTGACCGGCTTGCCCGAAATGGCGGACTCGAGAATCTTGTCCTTGGGTACGTAGTGCGAAAAACGTTCGTGGTCGCCGGGTTCGATCTGCTCCTGGTTCAGGAGTTCTTCGAGCTCTCGGTCGAGCGTGGACGTTCCGCCGCCGGGCTGGCCGGGCTCTGCAATGCTCGCACGAATGATTTCAGTCATATGACCAGTCTAAGCACTGTGGCGGTTGGTGGTCAGGCGCGCTGCGCGGAGGCGAGCATCTCTGGCCCGCGCCGGTTGAAGGTACGCGAGCCGACCCAGATTCCCACGATCACGGTTACCAGTCCCATGCCGAGGCCGACACCGAGGGCACGCAGATGCCAGACAGGGTCCTCGAAGATTCCGAGATAGGCGAAGATGAGCGCGGGAAGCGCCACGACGATCGATCCCGTGAAAGTCAGCGACTGCACGAGTGCCGAAGCAGTGTCGGACGCCTGCGGCTGGGCGAACGGGCTGTCACCGGGTTTGGTCACCGGGTAGGGGAACCGGGTCGAGGTGTAGCTGGAGAAGCCCAAGCCTGCCAAGAGGATGCACGTGCTTACGCCCAGCATGGACGGCAGCACCGACCAGTCTCCGTAAAACGCGATGCTGAGGGCTGAGCCGATACCGATGAGCGGTATGCCCATGAGAAGTGCGGGAAGGAGTCGGCCGACACGATCGGCCATGCCGCGCGTTCCCGACGCCACGTGCAGCCAGATCGCGGTGCTGTCGTAGGCCACGTCATTGTGCATGGTCCATCCGAGAAAGACACACATGAGTGGTACGGGGACGAGCGCGAGGTAGTTCAGCGGTACCCCGGCGATACTCAACGGAAGAATCGCGATGATCGGCACGATCGGGATCATGATCAGCGACATCCAATACCGCGAGTCTCGCGCCCAGTAAGTGAAGGTGCGAGCGGCGATGGCGCCAACGGAGCTGTGCGGCAGCCGGTCGAACCAACCCAGCCCGGAGTACTGCTTCGCCGCTGCCTCACGGCCGGGTGACACCAGCATGCGGGCCACAACGAGCTGCCAGACCAGCCAGAGGACATAGGCAGACGCCGCGGCAACGAATAGTTTGAGAATCGCCGCACCCCAGGCGCCCGTGGAGGCGTCTCCGGGAACAGCCCATGCTGCACCGAGCGGGGTCCAGCCCAGAATCGCAGCCACGGTGCCCAGCAGGGTGCGTCCGTTACGGCCCCAGTCCGTACTGAACAGCACCACTACCAGCGGAGAAATCAGCACGAGCACGACGACACCGATCAGCCCGGTGAACTCCCGAGAACGTCGGGTCGACAGGAGAAAAGCTGCGAGGGATGCGCTCACCCGCGAGAGCAGAATGCAGGTCACGAGGATCAGCCCCGCCGAAACCAAGGCGAGCAGGGTCTGGCCGATGCCGCGCGACCAGGTGAAAACCGTGCCGAGCAACACAATGGTCAAGGCGAGCGCCGGAACTCCGATCAGCGCCGAACCGGCCAGACCGAGCGATAAAGATCGGTTGGGAATACCCAGGAACGCAAACTTGCGCGGATCCATGCTGTCGTCGATGCCGACCACAATCGGGATGACGAGAAAGCCGAGGACCACGGCCGATCCGGCCACCGTGAGCGAATCCCGGACGAGAGCGGGGTCACCGATGAAGCGCAGGCCGATCAGAGCGACGAGAAGCGCCACGGCGAGGCCGAGACCGTACAGCAGGCCAACAACGAGGCCGACGACCTGCCACGGGCTACGACGAAACAAATTGGCGACCAGCCGTAGTTTCAGTCCGAAAAATTGTGCAACCATTCCATGCCCTCCGCGACCTTGCGACCACCGGCGAGCTCGACGAACCGATCCTCCAAGGTCTTCTGCCCACGGACCTCGTCGACGGTTCCCGCTGCCAAAACACGCCCCTGCACAATGATGGCGACGTGATCGCAGACACGCTGGATCAGGTCCATACCGTGGCTGGACAGCACGACGGTTCCACCGGCAGCCACATATTTCTGCAAAATCTCGGTGACGTTGACCGCGGACACAGGGTCGACCGACTCGAAGGGCTCATCGAGCACGAGTACGCGTGGGGAATGAATCATCGCGCAGGCCAGGGCGATCTTCTTGGTCATGCCGGCGGAGTAGTCCGCGACGAGGCGATTGAGGGCATCCTCGAGGCCGAAAGCTGCGGCGAGGTCAGCCGACCGGCTTCGCACGGTGTCATTGTCGAGTCCGCGCAGGGTACCCGCGTAGTAGAGGAGTTGTGCGCCGGTCAGACGATCGAATAGCCGAAGCCGGTCGGGCAGAACACCGATGACACGTTTGGCCTCGCTGGGTCGAGCCCAGACGTCGATGCCGTGCACCATGACCGTGCCGGCGGTCGGGCGCAGCAGTCCGGTGATCATCGAAAGGGAAGTCGTTTTTCCGGCACCGTTGGGTCCGACGATGCCGTAGAACGACCCGGCTCGCACAGTCAGGTCGAGGTTGGAGACCGCGGCGTTATGGCCGAACCGTTTGATCAGTCCGCGCGCCTCAATGACAATCGGGCCTTGAACAATCGGTGCCACCTTGGGTGCCGGCTGCGTCGAGGCCGTGGCCGCTGGTGAGGTCGCGGTCTTCGCGGCGGGCTGCGACGCGGTCTTCGCGGCGGGCTGCGACGCGGTCTTCGACGTGGCCTTCGGTGTCGCGTCAAGAGCCGGCGTGGCTGCCGGTTCAGGCGGCGGTGAGATCGGCGTTGTAAGCGGCTTTTCTGTCGCGGTCGTGGTGACCAGCGCATCGCGGGTCACGTAGGGCCGCGTAGTGTCGTCGGCTGCGTTCTCAGCGAGAATCTGCGCTGTCGCCGGCGCGGCAACGGTCGGTTTCTTCGTTGTCGTCGGCTTCCGCACTGTTGGCTTGCGAACGGCCGCCTTGCGAACGGCCGGCTTGCGAACGGCCGGCTTGCGAACGGCCGGCTTGCGAACGGCCGCCTTGCGAACGGCCGCCTTACCAACGGCCGGTTTGGTCACGACCGGTTTCATGTCCGCTTCTGCAGTCGGCTGCGATTCGGCCGGTTTGAAAACTTCTGGGCCGGATGCGGTCGCCTCGGTCGCGGCCGCAGGTTTGGCTACGGTCGGCTCGGTCGCAGTCGCCGGGCGTACAGCGGGTTTGCGTGCAGCGGGTGTGCGTGCAGCGGGTGTGCGTGCAGCGGGTTTGCGTACCGCTGGCGTTCGAACGGCGGGCTTGCTGGCCGCCGGCTTGGCGGTGGGCGGTGCCTCCGATTCGACGGCACGGTCCGCGGCAGACTCGTTATCGGGTTCGAGGTGGGGCGGCACGAAAGTCACTCCGCTAACCTATCAAGGACCGTTGTCCCTGGGGCGCGGACGCCTGCGCAGCAACCGTTACAACCTGTGAGTACGCTCAGTACCGGGTCACGAAATGGACACGTGCTGAACCGTTTCCTCCCCCGGAACTGCCCGACAGGTTATGGTGAGAATGACATAATGGTGTGTCTTTACATGAACATGTGGGTGAATCCTAAGCAAACTCTTCTTGACTGAGTGGGTTTTCAGGCGTAGCCCCAACCATTTTTGAGGAGATAATCGTGACGACGCAAGTAGTCATTCTGGCGGCCGGTATGGGCAGCCGTCTCGGGCGCTCGCTGCCGAAGCCGCTCACCGAACTGAGCGATGGCCGCACGATCATGCAGCAGCAGTTCGATAACATTGCGCACGCCTTCGGCAAAGCTGCCAAGGTCACGATCGTCGTCGGGTACAAGCTCGAGCACATCATCGAAGCGTTCCCGCAGGCATCTTTTGTCTATAACGAGGAGTACGACCAGACCAACACGTCGAAGAGCCTGCTGCGTGCCCTGCAGGCCTCGAAGTCGGGCGGCGTGCTCTGGATGAACGGAGACGTGGTCTTCGATCCGGCGATTCTCGACCGCGCTGCCGCCATGATGGCGCGCGACCAGTCCTTCGTCACCGTGAACACCGACAAGGTATCCGATGAAGAGGTCAAGTACACCACGAGCGCCGAAGGCTACATCAAGGAGCTGTCCAAGACCGTGAAGGGCGGCCTCGGCGAAGCCGTCGGCATCAATTACGTGTCAGGTGCCGACAAGGCGACCCTCATTCGCCAGCTGACCAAGGTGGCCGACCAGGACTACTTCGAGCGCGGCATTGAGCTGGCCATCGAACAGAACCGCATGCTGGTGGAGCCGGTGAACATCTCCGACTTCTACGCCGTCGAGGTGGACTTCGCCGAAGACCTCGAGCGCGCCAACCTGTTCGTCTAACCGACGCGAAACCGCACCGCCCGAAACCCCCTCGCCACGGCGTGGGGGTTTCGTCGTCCGTGCGTCTGCAACGCGGCGGCGACTGGCACGGAACGCTCCCCGCGCTCCCATACGATAGACCGCGTGAGTAGTTACGCCCAAGTGCGCCCCGAACAGCGCACGCCGATCGCCCGCTATCGGCATTCCCTGTGGCTGCTGACGCAGCGCGATCTGCGGGTGCGCTACTCCACCTCGGTGCTCGGCTACTTCTGGTCCATTCTCGATCCGCTCGTGATGGCAGGCATATACTGGTTTGTCTTCACCCAGGTATTCGACCGCAGCGTCGGCAACGGCCCGTATATTGTGTTTCTCCTGGCTGCCCTGCTGCCTTGGATGTGGTTCAACGGTGCCGTCTCCGACTGCACCCGGGCGTTTCTGCGCGAGGCGAAGCTGATCCGCTCCACCCGCATCCCCCGCACCATTTGGGTGAACCGACTTGTGCTGTCCAAGGGCATCGAGTTCGTCGCATCGATCCCGGTGCTCGTCTTGTTCGTTATTGTGTACGGGGCCGAACTGGGTGTCGAGGCGTTCTTCTTTCCCCTCGCCATTACGATTCAGGCGATGTTGACTACTGGCGTCGGACTGCTCGTCGCCCCGCTCGTGGTGTTCTTTCGCGACCTCGAGCGGGCCGTCAAACTCATTCTGCGTTTTCTGTTCTACGCCTCCCCCATAATCTACGGCACCACCGATCTGCCGCCTGAACTGCATTTCTGGGCTGCTTTCAACCCGCTCAATGGCATTTTCAGTCTGTATCGGGCTGCTTTTTTTCCCGAGCAACTTGACTGGTTCGCGGTCACGCTCAGCGCGGTCATCTCCCTCGCGTTCCTTGGGCTCGGACTGCTGGTCTTTCGCCGCAGTGAACGTGCCGTTCTGAAGGAGATCTAGTGGCCACGATGGCAGTGACACCCTCGGCAGCACCCGTGATCTCGCTGCACGATGTCGGCATCCGCTTTCGCAGGAATCGGCGCGGGCGTCGCAATTTCAAGGACCTGTTCGGTGCGCGCAAGCGGCGGAGCCGGCCGGGAGAGTTCTGGGCCCTGCAGCACGTGACCTTCACGGTGCAACCGGGTGAAGCCATTGGCGTCGTCGGTCGAAACGGGCAGGGCAAGTCCACGCTGCTCAAGCTCGTCACCGGCGTCGTGCTGCCCGACACGGGTTCGGTACACGTCACCGAGGGTGTTGCTCCACTGATTGAGATCACCGGCGGGTTCGTCGACGATCTCAGTGTGCGCGACAACGTCTATCTGACGGCGGGCCTGCACGGCATGACGCGCAAGCAGATCACCGATCGGTTCGACGAAATCATCGAATTCGCCGAGATCGCCGACTTCATTGACACTCCGTACAAGCATTTGTCGAGCGGGATGAAGGTACGGATCGCCTTCGCCGTGATCTCGCGGCTGGAGGAACCGATTCTGCTCGTCGATGAAGTTCTGGCCGTAGGTGACAAGGCATTTCGAGAGAAGTGTTACCGCCGCATCGAAGAACTTCTGGCGGGAGGTCGTACCCTGTTCATCGTCTCGCACAACGAACGAGACCTACGGCGTTTCTGCACCAGGGGTCTCTACCTCGACAAGGGTGACCTGGTGCTCGACGGGCCGATCACCGAGGTGCTCGCCCGGTACAACACCGACTACGGCGTCAAACCCTCGACTGGAGCTTAGCCGAGTCGTCGATTGGCTATCGATTCCTGCGATCGACGAAAATCTATCGCGATGTAGGCGTCGCGAGTAGGCGGAAGCTGCTCGACGGCGAGACCGGCCAGGAGTTCGCTCAATTCGATCTGCAGCACGGCCGCCAACCGAATGAGCGTATACATCGTCGGGTTGCCGTGACCGCGGTCGATGCGGGCGTAATTCGACACATTGAGTCCGGCGAGGAGCGCGACGGACTCCTGCTTGAAACCGAGCGCCAGGCGACGCTCCCGGAGACGGAGGCCGAGCAGTCGGGACGCTTCTGATTTAGACTCAAGCATTCCTCAGTTGTAGCGGCCCGGAACGGTCTTGACTAGCGGGTGGACATTTGGTGGAAGATGGTATTTGGATCAGGCTGGCCCAGCGCGCGCCCCGGCTTCTACCCCGGTTCACCCCGTACACTCAAGCAAACGGATGCAGGGAAGGCGAGCAATGGCACGGAAGAGCGCACCGATGTTATCCTCCACCGGCGGCACTCCGCAGGGTGGCGCACTTCCGACCGGGTTCGTCACGGGCTTCGATCGGGTGCTTTCCATTCACCGCCCCGTTGTGCTTGCGCATATCCGCAGCCTCCGACGTCGCCATCCCGACGCCTCCCCCGAACAGATCGTGCGCATCCTGGAGAAGCGTTACCTCGCCGCGGTCACGGCCGGCGGTGCCGCCGTGGGCGCCACCGCGGTCATTCCCGGCGTCAGTACCGCAATCACACTCGCGTTGTCGGGGGTAGAGACCGCTGGTTTTCTCGAAACGACGGCCCTGTTCACACAATCGGTCAGCGAGGTGCATGGGATCGCCGTGGAAGACCCCGACCGCGCCCGCGCCCTCGTCATGACCATGATGCTGGGCCGTGACGGCAGCGACCTGGTGCGGCAGCTCGCCAGTCAGGTGACCGGGTCGGGCACAGCACGCACCACCTATTGGGGTGAGCTCATCACCAACAGTCTTCCCCGGGCAATTCTCGGCCCGCTCACCGACCGCCTCAAGAGTGCATTTCTACGCCAGTTCGCCGCCCGCGGCGGCGCCAGCCTGCTCGGTAAAGCCCTCCCGTTCGGCATCGGAGCGGTGATCGGCGGCGCAGGAAACCATATCCTGGGCAAGAAGGTCATGCATGCCGCGCGCCTCGCGTTTGGTCCGGCGCCAAGCGGTTTTCAACCAGACCTGGACCCGCGCGTACGGGAGATCACCGTACTGGAAAAGACCGTGCGCGACCCGGGACGACGCAGGTTTCTCCAGGCCACACCCCGGCCAGCGCCCGATCAGGACCCGCCGCTATAGCTCGTCGCGTGCAATCATTGCGGGATCTCGAACATGTGCGATACCCACGTCAGGCACGGCCGCAAACCGATCCCACTCATCCATCAGGTGCTGCACGGCCACATGCAGCCGTTGGGTCGCTACACCGGGGGTCGTGTCTCCGAAGTAACGCTGCACCCAGCCCTGCAGGCGTTCCACCGCCGCGTCATCGTGAGTGAGCCGTTCAACGGCAGCCACAACGCCGTCGGCGCGCTCAGCCGGGAGCCATTCGCAATCGGAGAGGTAGCCGCTCGTGTCGATGATGGCCGCCGGGTTCACCGGCCGGGTGACAATGAGCGGCTTACCGGTGGCGAGTCGGTCGTAGACCATGGCGGAGATGTCGACGATGGCCACATCTGCTGCGGCTAATTGCCAGCCGAGATCGGGACCGGAGTCGTAGACGTGCTGCGCGCGCGGGTCGCGGGCGTTGGCCGCGGCGAGGGCGGCGATTATGTTCTTGTTGGCGGCCCCGTAGAGATGGTCGACGACGCCGCTGCGCGGGTGCGGTCGGTAGATGACCCGGTGGGTGCCGCTGGCCAGCAGGGCGGTGACGAGCGCGACCCCGTGGGTTGCGACTGAGCCGTAGGCCGCGGCGGCCCGGTCGCCCTCCCAGGTGGGAGCATAGAGCACGACCTGGCGTTCATCGGGCGTGTAGGGGAGCTCACCGCTGAAGTAGTCGGCCTGCGGGCGCCCGATCTTGATGGCTCGCTTGTCGAAGTCGTAGTCCCACAGCACCCGGTCGAGTCGGGCCAGCGCGGCATCACCGGCCACGAAGGAATAGTCGTAGGCCTTGAACTGATTGGTGATCATGTACATTTTGTCGCTCTCACCGTGGTTGATGAAAACGTGCCAGCACCGCCCATAGCGCATCATCTGAAAGTTGCGCGGGTTCTGGTTGACGTAGAACACGATACGGATGTCCTGCTCGGCGATAATCTGCTCCAGCTGCGGCACCGTGCGGGCGTAGGCCACCGGCACAGGCGACTCGTTCATGAGCCTCAGGGTGCCACCACCGGTCCGGCTGAGAACGAGTACCGGCCAGGTTTTGGCGAGGGTGGCGAGGGGTTGGTACCACTGCCGCATTTGGTACATGTTGACCGGGCCGTCGGCAAAGTAGACGGCGATCTTAAAGTGATTGTCCTCGCGCAGCTCCCGCGCTTGCAGCCGCCCACGCAGCTGGTGCTGGACCTTGCGGGAGGCCATGACATCCTTGACCAGTTTGACTGCACGCCTGACGTCTTTCCGAATTACCACCCAATAAGACTACCTTTCGTCAGATGATCGGGGGGCGCCCTGCGCGGGTCATCCGCCAGACCGTGCGTGCTCGAAGCGGATGCCGCGGCCCCGGGTCACTGCGCCACCCTTCGCGCCAGCCGTCGAACCAGGCGCGCAGTGCCGGCCGGTTGCTCGGGGCCCAGCGCAGCATCTGAATCGCCGTCCAGGAGCCCACGTACAGCGGCACCAGCAGGGCGGGCAAGTTGCGGCGGGCCAGCCAGACCCGATTGCGGGCATTCAACCGGTAATAGTCGGCATGCCGGGTAGGGGAGATGACCGGATGGTTGGCCACAAGGTCGCCGGCATACCAGACGACCCGGTCCTGGTCCCAGACCCGCCACGCCAGTTCGATGCCTTCGTGCGCGTAGAAAAACGGTTCGGCCCAGCCTCCGGTCGCGTCGAAGACGCTGCGCGGCAGCAAAACGGCGCCCTCCCAGACAGAGAACACCGGTCCGGGCGTCGTGGCCTCACCCTTGCGGATGCGGGGAATCCACCGCCGGGGCGATTGCTTACCGGTCGGGTCTTCGACCCGCGGCTGGAGCATTCCGATGGTCGGGTCGGCGCGCAACTTGCTGATCGCGTCGATCAAAAAGTTCGGATCGGGAATGCTCGCGTCGTCGTCGAGAAAGAACAGGTACTCGCCGGTGACGAGCGGCACCCCGCGGTTGCGGCCAGCCGGAATGCCCAGGTTGGTCGGCAATCCCAGTGACTGCACGCCGGTAGGCAGGCCTGTCGGCTGCCAGCCATTGCCGACACAGACCACATCAAGAGTCACCCCCTGCTGGGCCAGCACCGACCGAATGCCCCGCTCGAGGTCATCTGCCCTGGTGCCCTGGGTGAGCACCACGACACCGACCGTCACGGTACCGGCCGTCACAGTGCCGGCCGCTTCGTTAAGACCGGACACGCTTGGACGCCATGATCGCCACGAAATGGCCGATGAGCGACAAAAATGCAAGCGGGACCAGGAGGATGAGCACGGCACGGTCCACGACCGGCTGCCCGAAAACCAACCCCACAACGGCCGCCGCGAAGATGACCATGGTCAGCTCGACCGAGTGGTAGAGCCGGTGGAACGGCAGGAAGCGGGCGAGGCGACGTACCCGGGCGATCAGGCTCGAGGTCGGTGTCTTCTCACCGTGGGTGTCGGCGAGTCGGGTGAGGCCGGCGTTGGCGCGGGCGACGTGCACCATATCGTTGAGGGACTTGTTCAGCACGATGATCAGGGCCAGCAGCAGCGCCAGGCTGGTCCACAGAAAGTCTGCGGGCGATTCGAATGGGTACGCGGCCGCCCGAATTCCGAGGACGATGGGGATGAGCGATTCCGTGGAGTAGTGTCCAACCTTGTCGAGGAACACGCCTGCGGGCGAGGAGGTGCCCCGCCAGCGCGCTACCTCACCATCGCAGCAGTCGATGAGCATCTGCACCTGGCTGAGCGCGAGCGCGAGCAGGGCTCCCCAGATTCCGGGGATCAGCAGGGCGGCGGCGGTCGACCAACCGGCCAGGATCATCAGGGCGGTCACACCGTTGGCGGAGATGCGGGTCTTCAGCAGCATCCAAGTGAGGTACGGCGACAGGTCCCGCAGGTACAGGCTCGCCGTCCAGTGCTCAGCATTGGCGCGCAGGCGCACCTCGGGCGGCTGCGCGACCGCGCGCAGCTGGGCGATCGACTCCGGTCGGGTCGGCCGCTGGTGTGAGATATTCGGCGAACTGGTCATCTGCTCACCTTCCCGTGTGTGCCGTGATGTTGCTGGTGAGTTTCAGGTAACCGAGAACGAACCCGACCCCCCAGCAGAAGTGAATGCAGGGCAAGACTACGAGAAAACGCACGGACGCACGAAATCCGTCCGGCCTGGCCACGATGAGCGTCGCTCCCACCACAATGAGCAGGTAGCCGGCGGGAACGATCAGGCCCAGTAGCAGCCACGGCGCCGCACCGAGAGCGCCCTGCACGAGGCCGCCAAGGCCGAGGAGCAGTCCGAGAGCCACTGCCAGCACCATGGCCGGCGGCACGAAATAGCGAAGGCCGTTGGCCGCCGGATAGCGCCGGGCCAGCTCCCCGCGCCACAGTCCGGTCGACAGCATCTGCCGTGCCAGCTGGGCCAAAGTCGGCCGCGGCCGGTAGAGCACCCGAAGCTTCGGGGTGAACCAGACCGTACCGCCGGCTTCGCGCAGACGCCGGTTGAGGTCCCAGTCCTGGCCGCGTTTCACTCCCTCGTCAAAGAGCCCGACGTTGAGAATGCTCTCTGTGCGAAAACAGCCGAGGTATACCGTGTCGGCCGCGCCCTCCGCCCCGCCGACGTGGTGCGGTGTGCCGCCTAGGCCGATCCGGGTGCCGTAGGCGCGGGCCACGGCCCGCTCGAAGGAGCTGATACCGCGGGCGTCCATGATGCCGCCGACATTGGCGGCGCCGGTGCGTTCAAGCGTCTCCACCGCGACGCGCGCATAGTCGGGCGGCAGTACCGAGTGGGCGTCCACGCGAATGACCACCGCGTACTGGGACGCAAGGATGGCGATGTTCAGGCCGGCCGGCGTCGAGCCGACCTCGTTGGCCACAATGCGAATGCGCGAGTCAACGGCGGCCATTTCTGCGACCAGTTCGGTCGTACCGTCGATGCTCGGTCCGAGGGCCAATGTCACTTCGAATGAGCCCTGGTAGTCCTGCACCAATAGGCTCTCGACAGCGGCACGCACGTGGGTCGCCTCGTTGAGCACAGGCATCACATACGACACTCCGGCAAGAAATCCCGTACCACGTTGGTGCACCCTGCTAGCCAGCTTTCCGGTTGATGGTAGGACGATCGAGCCTACCAGCCCGGCAAATGGTGAAGTGCCGGCAGCCAGGAACGCACGATCGCGCCGCCGGAGAGCCGGCGACGCGATGTGGGCGAAGGAGCCGGCGGTTAGCTCGCGAGCTCGCCGACCGTGACAGGGATGGTGGTCGCCTTGCCGCCTCGCACATACGTGAGGTCGGCAGTCCCCCCGGCGGCGAGTACGCGAACCTGAGCGGTGAGGTCGATCGAATCCGTGATGGGAACACCGTTGAAGTTCGTGATCACGTCACCGGCTTTCAGGCCGGCCTTCTCGGCGGCGCCGCCCGAGCTGACCTCGCTGATCAGGGCGCCGACCGTGCTGCTGGTCGAGCTCGAGGCGTTTGTGACGCTCGCCCCGAGCAGGCCGTGGGTGGCGGTGCCATTGGCGATGATCTCATCGGAAATGCGTTTGGCAAAGTTCGACGGAATCGAGAAGCCGACTCCGATGCTGCCCGCCGCGGACGAGGCCGTCGTGCTGCCAGCACTGGCAATGGCAACGTTGATGCCGATCAGTTCACCCTTACCGTTGAGCAGGGCGCCACCGGAGTTACCCGGGTTGATGGCGGCATCCGTTTGGATCACCGGGAGGGCGATGCTGGCAGAAGCGGCCCGGGGACCCTGCGACTGCGTGCCGTCCTGCTTCGGAAAGTCGAAGAAGAACGGGTTCTGGCCCTGGCTCCCGTCGGGTGTGGTGGTGTCGGGTGAGGACGGAGCGGCCGAACTCGCGACGGTAATGCTGCGATTGAGCGCGCTCACGATGCCGTCGGTGACCGTGCCGGAGAGGCCGAGCGGGGCGCCGATGGCGATGGCGCTGTCACCGACGTTGAGCTGGGACGAATCGCCCCAGGCGACCGGGGTGAGGCCGCTTGCGTCGGTCAGCTTGATCACCGCGAGGTCGGAGATGGGGTCGGTGCCGACGAGGGTGGCAGTGTAGAGCTTGCCGTCGTTGCTCTTGACCTCGATTTTTACATCGGAGGCGGCGCCGTCGAGCGTGACTACGTGGGTGTTGGTGAGCACGTAGCCGTCGGCGGTGAGGATCACGCCGGATCCGGTGCCGCCGGACGAACTGCCCGCAACATCGATGGTCACCACACTCGGGGAGGCCTTGGCAGCGACGGCGGTGACCTGGTTGACGCTCTTCGTGTTGTTGACGACGACGTTGCTCGGGCCGGAGGCCTGGCTGATCGGCACACCGTTATTCTGGCCGCTCATCATGAGGGCGGTGATGCCGGCGCCGGACGATCCACCGACCAGCGCACCGATGGCGAGGGCGGCGATCAGCGCGACGCTACCCCTACGGCGACCGGATTCCTTGGTCGTACTGGACGCGACGGGCTGCCCGGGGTACGTCTGAGACGGGTAAGCGTTCGTGGGGTGAACATCCGCAGTGGCATAGGCCGGGTTCGACGCGGTGGCCGTCTCGATCCGTTGACCGAAGGCATCCGTCGGGTACGCGGCCGTCTGGGCCTGGTCTGGCTGGCCCTGGTCTGCTGCGGATGCTGCCGGCATGGCCGGTGCTTCCACGACCGGCACGGTGGGTTCCTCGACCGGCCGGGCATCGGCTGGCTGGGAACTGACCGGCTGGGCGGGCGGAGCGGGAGGAGCGTCCGGAGAAGAGGGCGGAGACGTGGGCGGAGACGTGGGCGGGTTTGCCTCGCCGGATTCGTTCACGGTAAAATCGGCGGCATTCGCGGACCTGTCGGGGGTGGGGCCGGGATCTTGGGTGTTATCAGTCATCAGGTGCTCCTTCCAAGCGTTGCCAGCTTTGCGCCCGAACCTGAACATTCGATATGTACCTCCTGAGAGCATTCAATGATCCAGCCGAGATCTTGCCCATGTCGTAGTTTGGAACCATGCAGGATTCGAGACAGGCAAGCCAGCGATGACCATTTCCGGCGCGTGGCGACGCACGGCTCGCGGGGCTGGGCTTCTCGCCGCTGACGGGACCGTTGCGGCCAGCATCTTCGCCGAGATGAGCGCTCTCGCCGTGCGCACCGGGGCCGTCAACCTCGGCCAGGGCTTTCCGGATGAAGACGGACCGGCTGTGGTGCTCGAGGCAGCCCGCCAAGCGATCAGCGACGGGGTGAACCAGTATCCGCCTGGCCGTGGCCAGCCGGTCTTGCTTGAGGCGATAGCCCGGCATCAGCAGCGGTTCTATGATCTGCCTGTCGACCCCGGCAGTGAGATTTTGGTCACGGCCGGTGCCACCGAGGCCCTCGCGGCGACCATTTTGGCGCTGATCGAGCCGGGTGACGAGGTCGTCACCTTTGAACCGTTCTACGACGCCTACGGCGGCCTGATCGGCTTGGGCGGAGGCATCCACCGCACGGTGCCGCTGCGGGCCCCGGATTTTCAGCCCGACTTGGACGCGCTTCGAGCTGTGGTCACCGACCGCACCCGTCTGATCATCGTGAACGATCCGCACAACCCCACCGGGACGGTCTTTCCGCGGCACACCCTGGAGCTGATCGTGGAACTCGCGCACCGGCACGACGCGCTCATCGTCACCGATGAGGTCTACGAGCACCTCACCTTTGGGGCGCCGCACATTCCGATCGCAACCCTCCCCGGGGCGTGGGAGCGCACGATCACCATTTCATCGGGCGGCAAAACCTTCAGCCTCACCGGCTGGAAGGTGGGCTGGCTCAGCGCCCCGGCCGCGATCGTGACGGCGATCCTCGCAGTCAAGCAGTTTCTCACTTATGTAAATGCGGCACCCTTTCAGCCCGCAATCGCCGTCGGGCTCGACCTGCCCGATTCGTACTTCGCGCACCTCGCGTCCGGCATGATGCACAAACGCGACGTGCTCGCTGCGGGACTGCGCGCGGCCGGCTTCGCGATCAGCGTGCCACAGGGCTCGTATTTCATCGTGGCGGATGCGACGCCGCTCGGTTTTTCGGATGGTGCCGAACTGTGCCGGCAACTGCCGGCGCTGGTCGGCGTGGTCGCGGTGCCGATCACGGCGTTCTGCTCCCCCGCACACCGGGCCGAGTATGCGCCGCTTCTCCGGTTCGCCTACTGCAAGAAAGAGGCCTTGCTCGATCAGGCCTCGTCACAACTCGCGGCACTGTCGCGCCCCTGGGCGCGAGAATGACAAGAGTGCCCGTATGAACCTGTCATACGAGCACTCTTTGCGCTCTTCGTGGGAAATTTACGAAGCGAGTGCGGGGTAGTCGGTGTAGCCCTCTGCGCTGTCGGCATAGTAGGTGAGCGGGTTGGGCTCGTTCACCGGCAGGTCATCGCGCCAGCGCCGCACGAGGTCGGGATTGGCGATGGCCGCGCGACCGACGACGACGGCGTCGGCAACGTCGTCACGAACGATGGCGAGGGCCTCGTCGCGCGCGGTGATGGCGCCGAATCCAGTATTGACCAGGAAGACACCAGCAAAGCGGGTACGCAGATTCTGCACGAATTCGCCGCGCGGGTCGGCGTGGAGCACGCTCAGGTAGGCCAGATCGAGCGAGGCGAGCCCGTCGACGAGGACACCATAGGTAGCCTTGACGTCGTCGGAATCCGTTTCCAGCACATCTTGAATATTGTGTTCGGGTGAGATGCGCAGGCCCACCTTGTCGGCACCGATCGCCAGGGTGACTGCAGTCACCACGTCGATGACGAACCGGGCGCGCGTCGCGGGCGAGCCGCCAAACGCATCGTCCCGCACGTTGGAGGTCGGCGACAGGAACTCGTGCAGCAGGTAGCCGTTGGCGGCGTGCAGCTCAACGCCGTCGAATCCGGCCGCGATGGCGTTCTTCGACGCCAGCACGAATTCAGCCACGATGCCGGCCAGTTCGTCGGTGGTCAGAGCGTGCGGCACCGGATAGTCCTTCTTGCCGTCATAGGTGCGCGTGCTGCCGTCGATCGCGATGGCGCTCGGTCCGACGACCGGGTAGCCACCTGTGGTGGCTTCGTGGGTGACCCGACCGGCGTGCATGACCTGGGCGACGATACGACCGCCGGCGGCGTGCACCGAATCGGTCACGGCCTTCCAACCGGCGAGCTGTTCCGGTTCGACGAGCCCGGGCTGGCCCGGAAAGCCTTGGCCGGCGTGACTTGGGTAGGTACCTTCACTCACGATCAGGCCGAGCGAGGCGCGCTGCGTGTAGTACAAGGCAACGAGTTCACCGGGAACACCGGACTTGCCCGAGCGGATGCGGGTCAACGGCGCCATGACAAGACGGTTGGGCAGCACGATGTCGCCGAGGTTTAGCGGGGAAAAGAGATTCACGTGCACTTCTTTCTCACATTCAGCCGGTCAGTCAGACCGGATACCTTCGTTGTGGCAGCATCAGGGAGTTCCTCTGCGGCCATAGGCGGCAACGGACACGAACCGCGCGATATTCCTGCCTGCCAATTCGCTGCACGAACCATGCCCTGCCGTCTCGAGCGATCCAGGGGCAATCCGTTAGGCCCGTGGCACCGAACTATGGTCATGAGCATCTTGTTGTCCCGACCCGCGACCCGAAATCACTCGGTGGCATCCGTCGGCGTCCTTGACTCTCCGACGCCCGGTCCGCGCCCCGGTGCCAGGCCGCAGCCCGCTACCAGGCCGAAACCGGCACCACCGGCCATCGCGCTGGGCTACAGCCCCTTCCCCCTCGATGCCGACGCTCATCATTTCGGCCTGACCACAAGTGCAATGCTCCTCAAGGGCGGAACGGTCGTCGTGCGGCACGGTCGCCGAAGCAATAGCGATACGGCCACCATTTTGCTGCACGGAGCTGCCGGGTCGTGGACAACCTGGACTCCCCTGTTGCAGGCCGCCGAGGCGACCGCCCGCGATCTGACCGATCTGATCATTCCCGATCTTCCAGGATGGGGCGACTCCCCACGTGCGGCCGACGAATCGTCCGTCGGTGTCGAGTCGATGGCGGAGCTGGTCGCCGATGTGGCCCGCTCCCTCGGCTACGAGCGCTGGAACGTTGTCGGTCATTCCATGGGTGGGTTCATCGCCCTGCAGCTGGCCGCGAGCGAGCCGAGCGCCACGTCATCCGTCGGCTTGGTCTCAGCCACCTCGTTTTCGATCCAAAACAGCGTTCGTCACCCGATTCGCCATTTCTGGGTGCTACCCGCTTTCACGGCACTACTCATGACCATGCGGATGCTGCGGCTCGCCGGTCCCCTCAACCGTGGCCTGGTGCGAGCCGTCACGTGTCTCGGTCTGCTACCAGCGCTCGTGGCTCCGCTATTCAGCCGCCCCAGGGCCGTCGACCCTACAGTGGTCGCTGCTCTCGGCGCCGAGGTGCGCCCGGCCGGCTTCGTCCTGGCCGCCGATCGTGCCGGCGCCTACGACGCCGGCACGCAGTGGGCGCAGATTCGCTGCCCGGTGCGTTCGGTGCACGGTGACGACGACATCTTTGTCACGACCGACGACGACAAGCGACTTCACGCCCTGGTGCCGCACTGCGTGAGCAGCACGGTCCCGGGAGCCGGGCACTTCAGTCAGATCGAACGCCCCCTCGAAGTGCTGCTCCGGCTCGAATTCGCCGTTCCCTTGCCGATAATGTCGAGCCGGATCGAACCCGCGCGGCGTGGATCACCACGTGACAATGCACGGGATGCTTTCTAAAATCCTTGCATTTGTCCCCCGTACGAGGGACACTGGAAGGCAGTTCCCGGTTCCACGCCAAAGAGCATGTTTCACTTTCATACGTTCCGGCCTCCGTGTTCTCACTCGGCGCAACCGGTCCCAATGAAATGGAAGTGGCACTCATGGGTTCTCTCACGTACGACCGTGTCGTCGTAGAATTCGAAGACCGAATGCTGGCGCACCTGCAGCTCGTGATCATTCAAAAGCTGCGCCGCGGCGAGAGCTTCATGCTCTCCTGGCGAGACGCGGCCATCGTCGGCGACGGCCGCAGTTCTGCCTGGTTGCACCCTTCCATCCCGCTGTATTTCAAGTTCGCCGGGGGCCATGCACCCACCATCAACCCGAGCTGGGTCGCCCAGCTCACCCGCTCGGCCAACAGCTCGCAGGGGCTCGTGGTCACGGCAGAGGAGAGCGCCACCGTCGACGCCAATCTCCTGCCCAAGGTGGAACCAGCCCTCGGAATTCGGGTAGCCGCCCAAACCCGATCAACCAAGGCGAGCGTTACCGAGCATTAGCGCGGCACGACGGTGAAACGGCGCAAGGCCAACGCCGGATTGATCGCACGCACCGCAACGACGCGTGCCGGTGTCAGGAATGCGACCGCGACATCCACCGACTCGCCGAGGCTCGCCACAGCAACGCCCATCGGATCGATGACGAGGCTGGTTCCAACGCCGATTGGCGGTGCGTGATCGGCGGCGGCCACAAAAACCGTGTTCTCCAGTGCCCGGGCGGTAAGCAGGGTGCGCCAGTGGTGCTCCTTGAGGGGGCCGCGCACCCACTCGGCCGGCACGAGTACGAGGGTCGCCCCGGCATCGACGAGCCGACGGGTGACCTCTGGAAAGCGGATGTCGTAGCAGGTTTGCACCCCGACTCGCAGGCCACCGACTTCGAAAATTTCCGGTTCAGTCACCGTGCCGGGCAGTACCCAGTCCGATTCTCGGTCGCCGAACGCGTCGTAGAGGTGGAGCTTGCGATAGGTCGCCACGAGCCGTCCCGTCGGGTCGACGGCGACGAGGGTGTTCGAAAACCGGGCGGGATCGTCGGTCGTCTCGAGCATGCCGGCCACGATGTGTATGCCGAGCTCGGCGGCGAGCGCGGCGAGCGTCGAAACGAAGGCTCCATCGAGCGGTTCGGCCGCCGCCACGAACGAGGGCCCCAGCTTCGGTTCGAAGAACGCCGAATACTCGGGAAAGACGACGAGGTGTGCTCCGCGCGCGGCGGCCGTCGTGGCGAGCTTCCGGAGCATGGCGTGATTGCGCGCCCGATCTGGTCCCGGTGCGAATTGAGCGACCGCCACGCCGACCGCGGTGGATCCGTCGGGAGTGGATTCGTCGGGTTCAACGACTGAAGTCATGCCGAAAGCTTAGCGCGCAGCCCGGTGCCCATGCCGGGGCCAACCACCGAAAAGATTGGTCTTTGCAGGCAACTCGGGGGCGTTCGATGGCTCACGTTAACCAATGCTGGGTATGTTGACTGGGTGACCTCCGTTCTCACCCCGCATGTCGTAGCGCCCCCGGCGAACGGGCGACGCCGTTTGCGGGACCTGTCGTCCGGGCTGTCAGCGTGGCTCGTGGGCCTCGTGGCGTTTCTCCTGTCGTTCGCCTGGTCCTGGCAGCCGTCGTACTGGGGTGATGAGGCCGCGAGCATCATGTCGGCTGAACGACCACTCCCCTCACTGTTTGGCATGCTGGACAACGTCGATGCTGTGCACGGCCTGTACTACCTGTTTTTGCACGGCTGGATCGACCTCTTCGGCGCGTCCGAGCTCGCCACGCGTTTGCCGAGCGCGATCGCAATCGGTGTAGCCGCTGCGGGAACGGTGGTTCTGGCGCGCTTCTTCATGGGGCCACGAGTGGCCATCGGCGGCGGAATAGTCTTTGCCATTCTGCCCCGCGTCACCTATATGGGCTCCGAGACGCGATCCACCGCGATCGCGACGGCCATCGGCGTCTGGCTCACCGTGCTGCTCGTCCTCGCGCTGCGCAGCAGCACCGGTACCCGACGCCGCCAGGGCCTGCTCTGGCTGGGTTATTCGCTGCTGCTCGCCCTCGGAATCTATCTCTTCCTCTACCTGGCACTGCTGCTTCCGGTACACGCGGTCGCGGTTCTCACGGCGAGCCGGCAGCATCCGTTCTGGCGCAGCCGTGTCGTCTGGCTGGGGGCAAGCCTGCTGGGGCTGTCGCTGGCCCTTCCCATTTTTCTCGCCGGCTCTGCCCAGCGGGAGCAAATCGCGTTCATCGGCCGCAGGCCGCAGGTCAAGGTAACCGAAGCGGCGGTGATGCAGTGGTTCGACACGATTCCGGTAGCGATCATGGCCTGGGCGCTCATCACCATCGCCGTGGTCGCGGTGTTTCTGCGCCGCCCCCCCACGCGCCGCCCCCACACGCACCGGTCCGCCGGGCTGCCCGGCCGCGCCGGACTGGCGTTTTTTCTGGCTTGGATGGTGGTGCCCAGCGCCATTCTTCTGATCGGTACCCACCTGGTCACCCCGATGTATTCGCTTCGCTACCTGTCGCTCTGCACCCCGGCGGTGGGCGTCGTGATCGCCGTCGGCGTGGCTGCGCTTGCCAACAACTGGTTGCGCGCCGCCAGCCTCATCGCTCTGGTCGCCGTCATCGTGCCCGCCTACGCTGTGCAGCGCGGTGACTACGGCAAGAACGAAGGAAGCGACTGGCGCCAGGCGTCCGACATCATCGCCGCCCGCGCGACGCCAGGGGACGGCATCGTGTTCGATCAGAGCGTGCGGCCATCACGCCTGCCACGACTGGCCATGCACCTCTACCCCGATGCCTTTCTCGGCCTCGAAGATGTGACGCTCACCCGGTCGTATGCTGATACGGGCTGGCTCTGGGACGAGGTCGCACCACTGACCGATGTGCTGCCGGCCCTATCGAACCTCGACACGGTATGGCTGCTACAGAACTCGGGAAGTGGAGATTCGCGAAGAGAAACGAATGTACACACCCTTCAACTCCAGGGATTCCACGTTGTTGAGACGACACTGGTGAACCGCACCCGCATCATTGAAATGACGAGGTAACCCGTGCCTACCAACCCCACGCCTACCACCCTGGTACTCGTTCCGACCTACAACGAGGCCGAGAACATCGCCGCGATCGTGGATCGACTGCGCTTCAGCGTGCCCGAGGTGCACATTTTGGTCGTCGATGACGCCTCCCCCGACGGCACCGGCGCGCTGGCCGATGGCATTGCGGCGCGCGACGCGAGCGTTCACGTGTTGCACCGCACGGAGAAGACCGGACTTGGTGCGGCCTACCTCGACGGCTTCGGCTGGGGCCTGAGTCGCGGGTATACCCAACTGGTGCAGCTCGACGCCGACGGTTCCCACCTGCCCGAGCAACTCGCACGGCTGCTGGCGGCGGCCGACACGGCCGACGTGGTGATGGGGTCACGCTGGGTGCCCGGCGGGGCCATCGAGAATTGGCCCTGGCATCGACGCGCCCTGTCCCGCGGTGGATCCCTGTACTCCCGATTGCTGCTGCGGCTGCCGCAACGGGACGCCACCGGCGGCTACCGGGTCTACTCCGCCCGAGCACTCGAGCGCATGGACCTCTCGAGTGTGGACAGCCTCGGCTACTGCTTTCAGATTGAGATGCTGCTGCACGCCGTGCGCGCCGACCTGCGCGTTGTTGAGGTACCGATCACGTTTGTGGAACGGGTGCGCGGGTCGTCCAAGATGAGTCCGCGCATCGCCGTCGAGGCGATGGCTCGGGTGACTCTGTGGGGCGTGACCGGCATGGGCATCAGCCGGGCCGGTGCCCGCGCGGCAGCTGCAGCCACACGCGGAGCCTGACTCTCGCCGAATTCGTCACCTCCGGGCGTTTGGGTCAATTTGACTATATGATGGACCCAGCTGTTAAAGTCACACCGACCTTTACGACTGGATCCTTATGCTGGAGCACCTGGCCGAGCAGAGCCCGCTCGAACGCGGCAGCGCTCGCGCGACCCTCGCCGTCTCGACCGTGATCTTCACCCTGCGCCCCGACGATTCGTCGGGCCTGAAGACGCTGTGGCTGCCCCTCGTGCGCCGAACCCGTGACCCACACCTCGGCCTGTGGGCGCTGCCCGGCGGGTGGCTTCCGGCCGACGAAGAACTCGCAGCGGCTGCCGCCCGCACCCTGCGCGAGACCACCGATCTCTCCCCGCGCTATCTGGAGCAGCTCTACACCTTCGGCGATATCGACCGCTCCCCCGGCGTGCGCGTGGTCTCCGTCGTCTACTGGGCGCTCGTGCGTTCCGAGGTCGCGGAGCGGGCATCCGTCGGTGAGAACGTGCGCTGGTTCGCTGCCGACTCGCTTCCGCCGCTCGCTTTCGACCACAACCACATCGTGGAATACGCCCTCTGGCGGCTGCGCACCAAGGTGGAGTACGCGCGCATCGCGCATGCCTTTCTCGGCGACACGTTCACCCTCGCCCAGCTGCGCGAGGTACACGAGGCCGTTCTGCAAAAAGCGCTCGACCCGGCCAATTTTCGCCGGTCGATCGAGTCGTCTGGCAGCCTGATCGGCACCGATCAACACGTGGCCGGGGCCCGGCATCGACCCGCTCGGCTCTACCGGTACAACGATCGGGCCTCCGCGCATGATCCGCCAGGGCCGACGCTCTAACTCCCCTACCTTTCATCCCGTTACTTGCAAGGAGCACGAACATGACGATTCCCTCGGTCGAGACCACCATTCGTCTCATCGATACCGGCGCCGCTGCCGGCAGCACGTGCAGCCCCGACCTGGCGACTCCGCCGTGGGAGTTCGATGCCGGCACGCCCGGTTACGGGCCGGGCTCCTCGATGGGCGACGTGATTCCGGCCGGGTCGCCGCGCCAGGGCGCGCTGCCGGAGCGCTACCGCACCGCCTCGCCGGAAGAACTCAGCGCCCGCATCGTCGAAGCGAAACAGGCGCTGGGTGATTCGGTGGTCATTCTGGGCCATTTCTATCAGCGTGACGAGGTGCTGCGCCACGCCGATTTCGTTGGCGACTCCTTTCAACTCGCCCAGGCCACGCAGAGCCGTCCCGACGCCGCGGCGATCGTGTTCTGTGGCGTGCACTTCATGGCCGAAACCGCCGACCTGCTCTCCGGAGGCGACCAGGCCGTGATTCTGCCGAACCTCGCCGCCGGCTGTTCCATGGCTGACATGGCCGATATCGACTCGGTCACCGAGTGTTGGGAACAGCTCGAAGAGCTCTACGGCACGGATGCCGATGCCTCCGGCCGCGTTCCGGTAATTCCGGTCACCTACATGAATTCCTCCGCCGCGCTCAAGGGCTTCTGCGGCGAGCACGGCGGCATCGTCTGCACCTCGTCGAACGCCCAGGCCGTGCTGGAGTGGGCGTTCGAACGCGGCCAGCGGGTATTGTTCTTTCCCGACCAGCACCTGGGCCGCAACACCGCCAAGGCCATGGGCGTTCCGCTCGAAGCGATGCCGATGTGGAACCCGACCCGGCCGCTCGGCGGCAACACACGGGGCGAACTCGACGCCGCCCGGGTCGTGCTCTGGCACGGCTTCTGCAGCGTGCATCGCCGCTTCACCGTGCCGCAGATCGATGCCGCCCGCGCCGAGCACCCGGGCGTGCAGGTCATCGTGCACCCGGAATGCCCCATGGCGGTCGTCGACGCGGCGGACTCGGCCGGGTCGACCGATTTCATCGCCAAGGCCATCGCCGCAGCCCCGGCCGGCACGACCTTTGCCATCGGCACCGAGATCAACCTCGTCAACCGGCTCGCCGCCCAACACCCCGAGCATGAGATCTTCTGCCTCGACCCGGTGATCTGCCCCTGCTCGACCATGTACCGCATCCACGCCGGCTACCTGGCCTGGGTGCTCGAAGCACTCGTCGGCGGTGGCGAACAGTCGGCGCAGGTACTCAACCAGATCACGGTGTCGCCCGATATCGCCCGGCACGCCAGGGTGGCCCTGGAGCGGATGCTGGCGGCCCGGCCGCCGGCATCCACTGCGCCTGCTACTACCCTGCCGGACCAGCAGCTGGTCGGCGTCTGACATGTCCTCGATCCTCGTCGTCGGCAGCGGCCTCGGCGGTTTGCTGGCCGCGGTGCGGGCAGCTGATGCCGGCCACCGCGTCGTGCTCGTCACCAAATCGGTGCTGCCCGAGAGCAATACCCGGTACGCGCAGGGCGGCATCGCCGCCGCCCTGTTTCGCGACGACTCGGTCGACGCACACATGCTCGACACGCTGCGCGCCGGCGCCGGGTTGTGCGATTTGGCCGCCGTGCGGGTGCTCTGTGCGGAGGGTCCAGCGCGGGTGCGCGACCTCATTCGTTTCGGGGTGGACTTCGACCGGGACGAGTCGGGCGTGGCCCGCGGGCTGGAAGCAGCGCACTCGCGCTCGCGGGTCGTGCACGCCGGCGGCGACGCGACCGGAGCCGTCATCGAGGCCGCCCTCGTCGCAACCGTGCGACGCCGTGCCGCCATCGAGGTGCGGGAACACACCATGCTCGTTGACCTGAACGTCGACGCGACGGGGGCGGTCCGTGGCGTTCGGGTGCTCGGCCCGAACGGCGTGCAGCTCGCGCTAAGCGCCGATGCTGTGATCCTCGCTACCGGCGGTGCTGGCGCGCTCTACACGCACACCACCAATCCGTCGGTCGCGACCGGCGACGGGGTGGCGGCGGCGTGGCGCGCCGGGGCATCCGTGACCGATCTGGAGTTCTATCAGTTTCACCCGACCGCCCTCGCTGTACCCGGTACGCCGCTCGTGTCGGAGGCGGTGCGCGGCGAAGGGGCCGTGCTGCGCAATCACAGCGGCGAGCGCTTCATGCTCGCGGAACACCCCGACGCCGAACTCGCTCCGCGCGACGTCGTCGCCCGCGCCATCGCCCGCCAAATGGAGTTGCAGGGCGGCGCCCCCGTGTTGCTCGATGCCACCGCCCTGGGGCGCACGCTGCTCGAAACCCGGTTTCCCACGATCACGGCCGCCTGCCGCGTAGCGGGCCTCGACTGGGCGGTCGATCCGATTCCGGTGGCGCCGGCGGCACACTATTGGATGGGCGGCGTCGCCACAGATGCCTGGGCTCGCACCAGCCTGCCCGGCCTCTACGCGGTCGGCGAAACCGCCCGCACCGGAGCGCACGGCGCCAACCGGCTCGCCTCCAACTCGCTGCTCGAGGCGGCCGTCTTCGCCGACCGCGCCGTGCGCGCCCTCGGCCAGCCGTGGCCGGCGAGTGCAGCCGCCCCGTCCGACACCGCGACCCGTTCCACACATCTCTCCTCCCCACGGGTCGAACGCCGGGAGCTGCAGCAGCTCCTCTGGGACTTCGCCGGCGTGCACCGCTCCGGTGTCGGCCTGGTCCACGCCGCCGGTGCCCTCGACGAGTGGGCCGCACCGCCGGCCACCAGCAGGTCGGTCGCCGCCCTCGAAGACCGCAACCTGCTCGACCTGGCCCGCCTGCTCGTATCGGCAGCGCTCGCCCGCGAAGAGTCTCGCGGCGCACATTACCGCTCGGACTTCGCCGACACCCGGCCCGAACTGGCCCATTCCCGCTCGCACTCACGTCACCGCACAACCCGACACCCCGAACTCGTACCGGCCAAGGAGGCCATCGCATGCTGACCGACCACTCCATCAACGTTGTCGTGCAGGCTGCCCTCGACGAGGATGCCCCCTGGGGCGACCTCACCTCGGCGGTACTCATTCCCGAAGACGCCATCGCCACGGCCAGGCTCGAGGCACGCGAACCGGGAGTGTTCAGCGGCGGCGCCGTGTTCGCTGCCGCGTTCGCGCTGACCGACTCCCACATTGAGGTGCGTCAGTTCGTGGCCGACGGCGAGCTGTTCGACACCGGCGCGACGCTCGCCGAGGTGACCGGCCCGGCCCGCGGCATCCTGCAGGCGGAACGCATCGGCCTCAACTTCGTGCAGCGGATGAGCGGAATCGCTACCCTCACCGCCCGATACGTCGCGGAAACCGCTGGAACTCACGCCCGCATCGTCGATACCCGCAAGACCACACCGGGGCTGCGTGCCCTGGAACGAGCGGCGGTACGCGATGGCGGCGGGCACAACCACCGGTTCAGCCTTTCCGACACTGTCATGGCCAAGGACAACCACCTCGCGGTGCTCGCAGCCGGTCCGCTCAGCCTCACCGAGGCACTACTTGGGGTGCGCGCCCGGCTCTCCCACACCACCCACTTCGAGGTGGAGGTGGACCGGCTGGACCAGATCGACGCGGTGCTCGCGGCGGGTATCGACACCATCATGCTCGACAATTTCAGCTTGGACGATCTGCGGGCGGGCGTGACCCAGGTCGCCGGGCGCGCGATTGTCGAGGCCAGCGGCGGGGTATCGCTTGCGACGGTTCGTGACATTGCGGCCTCCGGTGTCGACGTGATCTCGGTAGGTGCGCTCACCCACAGCGTGCACTCACTCGACCTCGGCCTCGATATTGCCATTCGGGTGAACGGTACGCCGGCCGGATTCGCGCCGGCTCCGTGAACCCATGATCTATCTCGACAACGCCGCTACCACCCCGGTGCGCCGCGAGGCGCTCGAGGCCCTGTGGCCGCACTTCGGGCCGAACTTCGGCAACCCGTCGAGCCACCACGAGGTCGGCGAGGCGGCGGCTGCCGCGCTGCTGGAGGCGCGGCGCAGTGTGGCCCGGTCGCTTCACTGCCGCCCCGGCGAGGTCACGTTCACGAGCGGCGGCACCGAGAGCGACAACCTCGCGATCAAGGGCATCTCGCTCGGCGCCCCGCGTGGCCGGCACATCGTGACCACACCGATCGAACACGAGGCCGTACTCGAATCCTGCGACTACCTGCGCCGGCTGCACGGTTTCGAGATCACCCTGCTACCCGTGGATGCTAACGGCCGCGTCGACCCCGCGGCCCTCGCCCGGGCACTGCGCCCCGACACCACGTTGGTCTCGGTGCACTACGCCAACAACGAGGTGGGCACGGTGCAGCCCCTCGTCGAACTGGCTGCGATTGCCCACACCATAGGTGTGCCGTTTCACACCGATGCGGTGCAGGCCGGCGGCTGGCTCGACCTCGACGTCAGCACACTCGGCGTGGACGCGCTGAGCCTGTCCGGCCACAAACTCGGCGCTCCCCCCGGTATCGGAGCGGTCTTTCTGCGCGGCCGTCTCCCGATCGAACCGCTGCTGCACGGTGGCGGCCAAGAACGCGGTAAACGCAGCGGCACCGAGAACGTTGCCGGAGCAGTTGCCCTGGCCGTCGCGCTGCGCCTCACTGCGGAAGAACGAGCGGACGCCGCGACGCGCACGAGCCTTCTCCGCGACCAGTTCGTCACGACCATACTGCGAGAAACACCGACAGCCCGGCTCACCGGCCATCCCACCGAACGCCTGCCCGGCACCGCGTCGTTTGTCTTTCCCGGCACCAGCGGCGAGGCGGTACTGCTCGAGCTCGAACAACGCGGCATCGTCTGTTCGAGCGGGTCCGCCTGCGCTGCCGGGAGCAGCGAGCCCTCGCACGTGCTCACGGCGATGGGCTGGCCGGCCGACGTGGCCCAGACGGCGGTGCGGTTCACGCTGGGTGCTGGCACGACGGCGGCGGAGGCGACGGAGGCGGCAGCATCCGTTCGCGCAGCAGTCGCCGCGGTGGCCAGCCTCGGCGACTAAATCACTGACGACCTACAGCATGACCTGATATTGTCAGGACAATTGGCCAAACCGGTTGGCTTGTCAGCGAGGTATCAGGTGAGCGCGAAGGAAGAAAACACCCTCCCCATGGGAATGTTCATGGACCTGGAACGGTCCGGCCCGATTCCGCTGTACTTTCAAGTCTCCCAGCGCATCGAAAAGGCCATTCTCAGCGGTGAGCTGCCGGCCGGGTCACGGCTGGAGAACGAGGTCGCCCTCGGCCAGCGGCTGGGCCTCAGCCGTCCAACCGTGCGCCGCGCCATCCAGGAAATCGTTGACAAAGGCCTGCTGGTACGTCGTCGCGGCATCGGCACCCAGGTCGTGCACGGCCAGGTGACGCGTAAGGTCGAACTGACCAGTCTCTACGACGACCTCACCAATACCCACAAAGTGCCCTCGACGCACCTTCTCACCCTGGAAAACCGGGTAGCGGATGCCAAAACAGCCGAGCGACTCAGCGTGGCCGAGGGCAGTCCCACCCTGTACATCCGGCGGGTGCGCCTGGCCGACAACGTGCCAGTCGCCGTGATGGAGAACTGGCTCCCCGAGGAGTTCATCGGCATCGAACCGAGTGATCTCGTCGCGCACGGCCTGTACCAGGTGTTGCGTTCACGAGGTGTCACGATGCGGGTTGCCCGCCAGCACATCGGCGCCCGAAAGTCCACCAACGAAGAATCCGCCTTGCTGGAGATCGAGAAGAACTCCGCGCTGCTCACGATGGACCGCACGGCGTTTGACAATTCGGGCCGCGCGGTCGAGTTCGGCCAGCACTGCTACCGCCCCGACTTGTACTCCTTCGAGGTGACGCTGGTCGAAAAGTAGCACGTCGAGGTCTGGCCGCCGGACCCAAACGGGCTGAGACGGCCAGACTTTCAGGCGCAGCAAGCGAGGCTAGGCGCGAGCGAGCTCGTGCGCCAGAGCGTCGAGCTCTGCTCCGCCGGCCATGAGCTTGGTCATCTCCTCGATGGTGATCTCGCTCTTCTTGAAGTTGCCAAGGCTGGTTCCGCGCTTGAGCAGCAGAAACCGGTCACCGACGGGATAGGCGTGGTGCGGGTTGTGCGTGATGAACACCACGCCGAGGCCGCGGTCGCGGGCCTGCGCGATGTACTTCAACACCACTCCGGCCTGCTTGACGCCCAGGGCAGAGGTCGGCTCGTCGAGAATGACGACCTTCGCTCCGAAGTACACGGCTCGGGCGATGGCCACCGATTGGCGTTCGCCACCCGACAACGTGCCGATCGGCTGGTCGACATCACGCAGGTCGATGCCCATCTTGGCGAGCTCTTCCTTGGTGATTCGCCGCATGCCCTTGACGTCCAGCTGCCGGAACGGGCCGAACCCGCGAGTCAACTCCGAACCGAGAAAGAAGTTGCGCCAGACCGGCATCAGTGGAACCACGGCAAGGTCCTGGTAGACCGTCGCGATGCCCAGGTCCAGGGCCTCGCGCGGGCTGCCGAAGGTGCGCTCGACCCCGTAGGCGAGGAGCTTGCCCTGGGTGTGCGCGTGTGCCCCGGAGAGAATCTTGATGAAGGTGGACTTGCCGGCACCGTTGTCCCCCAGCACGCAGAGGACCTCACCGACACCCACCGAGGCGGCCACTCCCTGCAGCGCCAGGATGGAACCGTACGTCTTGCCGATGTCTCGAACTTCGAGGATGGGCGGAGCAGCGGATGCTTCTGCGTGCGTCATGAGCGAACTCCTGCCTGGCGGCGTACATAGAGGTTGACGAGCACGGCCAGCAGCAGCATGCCACCGAGGAACGCCTTGAGCCAGTTGTTGTCCCACTGGGCGAACACGATGCCCTGCAGGGTCATGCCGTAGATGAGGGCACCGAGCGCCGCACCAATGGCCGATCCGTAGCCGCCGGTCAGCAGGCAGCCACCGACCACGGCACAGATGATGTAGATGAACTCCTGGCCGATTCCGGTGGTGGCCTGCACCGTCGACACGTCGAACAGTTGCAGCATTCCGACCAGCCAGCCCGCGCCGGCCGTGGTCATGAACAGGCCCATTTTGACCTTCATGACCGGCACGCCGACCTGACGGGAGCTGGTGATCTGCCCGCCGACCGCGAAGATCCAGTTTCCGGAGCGGGTACGCAGCAGAATCCAAGTGGCGAGGGCGGTCAGGGCGATCCACCAGACGATGGAGACCTTCACGTCCATGCCGAACAGGTTGAACGAGGAGCCGAAGAACACCTTGACGGCGTCGAAGCCGGGCACTGCGCCCATACCCTGAATCGACACGGTGCCGGTGATGATTTTCGTGACAGCGAGGTTCACCCCCTGCAGAATAAAGAAGGTGGCGAGCGTCACGATGAAGCTCGGCAGGCCCGTCTTCATGACCACGAAGGCGTTCGCGGCACCGATGGCGAGGGCAATAGCCAGGGCCACGACCAGGGCGAGCCAGATATTGACGCCCCACTCGGTCGTGACGATCCCGACGATCAGTCCGGTCGTGCCGACCATGGCACCGGCAGAAAGGTCGAACTCGCCGCCGATCATGAGCAGGGCGACCGCGACGGCCATGATGCCGAATAGCGACGCGGAGTAGAGCCAGGTGGCCACCCCGGCCGGGGTCAGAAATGCTTGGGTCGAGACCGAGAAGAAGGTGAAAATGGCGAGGGCTGCAACCGCTGCGCCGACCTCGGGTCGGCGCAGCAGCGTGATGATCAGACCGGCCTGCTTGATCCGTTCATCGGTCACCGCGGGTGCGGTGATAGTCATCGCGTCCCATTCTTCGCGAACTTCGCGACCTGATCCGCGTTGTCCTTGGTGACGAAGCCGGGGCCGGAATAGACCGGCAGACCGCCGCCGACAACGTCGCCGTTACGAGCCTGCAGGGTGAGGAACGTCACCGGAAGGTAACCCTGGGAGTACGGCTGCTGGTCCACGGCGAACAGGATCTTGTCGTCGAGGATCAGCTGGGTCACGTCGGAGGACACATCGAAGGTTGCCAGCACGGCTGTGCTCGTGGCTTCCTCAATCGCCTGGCTGGCTGCGACGGCGATGCCCGGGTTCAGGGTGAGCACGCCATCGATGGACGGGTCGGCCAGAAGCTTGCTCTTGATCGTGTTCTGGGCGTCTGCGACGTTGGCCACATCGACCTGAACGTTGCTGACCGTGCCGCCGAGGGTGTCCGCTGCACCATTGCAGCGCTCTTCCAGTCCGGTGTTGCCGGCCTCGTGGATGACGCAGATGACGTTGCTGACGTCGGCGTCGGCAAGCTGCTCGCCCGCGCCCTGGCCGGCGATGAACTCACTCTGACCGATGTGGGTCTGAGCACCGAATTCCTTGGACTGCTCCAGCCCGGAGTTGATCGTGATCACCGGGATTCCGGCGGAGACAGCCCTTTCAACCGCGTTCTTGACACCGTCGGGGTTGGCCATCGAGACGATGAGTCCGTCGGGTTTCGTCGCAATAGCCGCATCGATCAGCTGGCTCTGCTTGACCGGGTCTCCATCGCCCTGATAGGTGACGGTTGCCCCCAGATCGGTGCCGGCCTGCTCCGCACCGCTTTTGACCACGTCCCAGAAGGTATCGCCCGGAGAGCCGTGGGTGACGACGGCGATCGTGACCTTTTCGCCGGATGCCGCGGCGTCGGTGGTTGCTGCCGTGTTGCTGGTGGCCGTACAACCGGTGAGGGCGAGCGGCAGGACGACGAGCCCCACCATCCAGCGAGATTTGAACTTCATGAGTGAATCCTCCATTGGATACGTTAATGGTGCGGTGCCGTGTGTGCTGCGAATAGTGCTGTCGGACGTGAAAAATCTTAGGTAGTCACCAAAGCGGCAATGAAGTCGATGCTGGTACGCACATCGGCGAGTGGCCCCTGGCCGATGGGTGGGTTTTCGGTCAGGATGGTGTCCTGCTCGAGAACGTAGTAGCCCGCATATCCGGCCTCCTCGAGCGCGTTGACAATCGTCGCTATATCGATCTCGCCGGATCCTAGTGGGGTGTACATGCCCAGACGCACCGCGTCGGTATAGCTCAGCTCCTTTCGCTGCACCCGCGCTGCCAGGTCTAGCCGCACGTCCTTCAGGTGCACGTGGCTGATCCGAGAGGCATGCTTGCTGGCCAGTTCGACCGGGTCGGTACCGCCGATCAATAAGTGTCCGGTGTCGAGGCAGAGCCCGATCCGGGAGCCGTTCAGCACCCGTTCGACATCGTCGTTCGATTGAATCATCGTTCCGAAATGGGGATGGATGGATGCCACCACACCCCGTGTGGCGGCCGCCTGCACCAATCGATCGAGGTTAGTCAGAAGGGTCTTCCACTCCTGCTCACTCAGCGCCGGCCTCGAATCGTAGCCGACCTGGCCGGTGTCGGCCGAGAGAACAAGTCGGGTTGCCCCGGCCGCGACGAATGAGTCGAGTTCGGCTTGAATTGCCGGGACCGGATCGCTGCCCGCGTCGTGCAGCAGGATTGGCACGAATCCGCCGACGGCCTTCAAGCCGGCATCGGCGAGTGTGGCAGCCTTGTTGCCGGGGCTCGCCGGAAGAAACCCTTCGGGTCCAAACTCGGTGGCCACGACGCCCAATTCGCTCATCTCGCTGAGAACACGCTCAGAGGTGAGTTGAAAGCCCCACCCGGGAACCTCGCACACGCCCCAGGAAATCGGCGCGGCGGCGATGCGGCTCAGGAGACCTGCGGATGCCTCGGCCATGGTCAACGCTTGACTTCGTCGAGGCGAACCGGGCGCCCCTCGGCGCGGGAAAGTTCGGCTGCCTCGGCGATATAGAGCGCTTCGAGGGCATCCCGAGGAGTGCACGGGCTTGCGGTTTCGCCGGCGGCCACGGTGACAAATCGTGCCAGCTCTGCCGCGTAGGCGGGAGCGAATCGTTCCTGAAAGTTGGGCCAGGCCGAATCGCTGGGAAAGCTGACTCCCGGCTCGGCACTGGTCAGCGGCACGCGCTGGTCGAGACCGACCGAACGGTTTCCCAAGCTTCCGGCCAGTTCCATGCGCACGTCGTAGCCAGCGCCGTTGTAACGCGAGCCCTGCACGGTGACGAGGGTGCCGTCATCGAGCGTGAGGAGGGCGGCGGACTCGTCGACGTCGCCCGCATCTGCGAAGAAGGAGGCCCCACGGTTGGCGCCGGTCGCGAAGACCGTCGCAACCTCACGGCCGGTGACCCAGCGCAGAATGTCGAAGTCGTGAATGTGGCAGTCGCGGTAGATTCCACCACTGTTGGGAATGTACTCCGCCGGAGGCGGAGTCGGGTCGCAGGTCAGAACGTGCATGCGGCGCAGTTCGCCGATGTCACCGTTCTGCAGCGCATGTTTGGCTTCGGTGTAGCCGGCGTCGAACCGGCGCTGGAACCCGATCTGTACCGGCACGTCGTGACGCTCTACCTCGTGGACGAGCAAAATGCTCGACGCGAGGTTCTCGGCCAATGGCTTCTCGCAGAAGGTCGGGATGCCCGCGCGCACGGCCCGAACCATGAGCTCGGCGTGGGCCGAGGTCGGGGCGGCAATCACGATGCCGTCCGGCTTCGAGCCGAACGCTTCGTCGATTGTGGCGGATTCCGAGCCGACCGAAGCGGCAGCAGCCGCGGCACGTGCCGGATCGAGATCGGCGATCAGGAGGTCGGTGACACCGGCCTGTGCCTTCAACGTGCCCACGTGAGAGAGCCCGATCCTGCCGGCACCCAAAACTACGAATCGCACTTTATTTCCTCCACATTGAGTTTGTTTTATTGTCCTAATGTTCTTGCTTTTGACCAAGGTATACGGTTGTCAAACCGTCGTCAAGATAATGTCTTAACATACGGACAAATCTTTTGCACATGGCCTAGTCGCCCAGGTAGGAGCGCTGATTCTGCTGTCGTGCGACGTAGTCCGCGCGCGCTTGTTTCGTGCTGTCGAGGGCCGAAACTTCGGCCACCGGCACGTCCCACCAGCCCTCCGTATCGGGTGAGAACAGCAAGGGATCGCTGTTGATATGAATCAGGGTGGCCGTTGCGGACGCCTTCGCCGTTGCCACGGCTGCCGCCAGGTCGGCGATGACGTTGGCGCCGGGCTCGACCCTGATCACCGAAATCCCAAGACTCTGGGCGTTAGCCGCCAGATCAATCGGCAGCGTCGCATTTGTTTCAAAACTGTTGCGGTCTTTGTCTTGAAAACGGTATTGCGTGCCATACCGCTGCGAGCCCACGGTGTCGCTCAGATGCCCGATGGACGCATACCCGTGGTTCTGCACGAGCACAATGATGAATTTGAGGCCTTCGGCCACGGCCGACACGATCTCGGTGTGCATCATCAGGTACGACCCATCACCGACCATGACGATCGAGTCGCGGTCGGGGGCAGCCCGGCGCACGCCGATGCCTCCGGCGATCTCGTAGCCCATGCAGGAGAAACCGTATTCCACGTGATAACCGAGCTCATCGCGCACCCGCCAGAGCTTGTGCAGGTCGCCGGGCAGTGACCCAGCCGCGCAGACGACCACGTCGCGAGGGTCTGATGCCTGCTGCACGGCACCGATGATCTCGGACTGGGACGGCAATGGCCGGCCGCTCGGAGCGATGGCCGCGTCGACGACCGCATTCCACTCCGCCTTCTCCAAGCGTATGCGATCGGCAAATTCGGCGTCGATGCGATACCGACCGATGCTCGCGTTGAGTTCGAGCAGGGCTTCCCGGGCGTCCGCGACCACCGAGATGGCCGCACCATGCTTGATCGCGTCGAAGGATGCCACGTTGATGTTGATGAAGCGCACGCCCGTGTGTTGGAAGGCGGTGCGGCTGCCGGTCGTGAAGTCGCTGTATCGCGTGCCGATCCCGATGATCAGGTCGGCATCACGGGCGATGCGGTTGGCAGCGGTCGTTCCGGTGGCTCCAACCGCGCCAAGGCTCTGCGGGTGGTCCCAGAGCAGGGAACCGACGCCGGCCTGTGACGTACTCACCGGGATGCCGGTCAGTTCTACAAAAGCGGCGAGCGCTGCGGCTGCATCCGAGTAGATGACACCACCTCCGGCAACGATCAGCGGGCGTTTGGCTTCACGAACGGCGCGCACGACCTGGTTAATGACACCGCGATCCGGCCGGGGGCGACGGATCTGCCACTCGCGGTCGGCGAGAAACTCCACCGGCACGTCCAGCGCCTGCGCCTGCACGTCTTCGGGGAGGCAGAGCGTGACCGCGCCGGTTTCAACCGGGTCGGTGAGCACCCGCAGGGCGCCGATGGCCGCCGAAAACAGCTGCTCGGGGCGCTGCACGCGGTCGAAGAACCGCGACAACGGCTTGAAGGCATCGTTCACGCTGATGCTCGCGTCGTTCGGCAGTTCCAGCTGCTGCAGCACAGGGTCGGCCACCCGCGTGGCGAACGTGTCGGAGGGCAGGAGTAGAACAGGCAGCCGGTTGATGGTCGCGAGGGCGGCGCCGGTCAGCATATTCGTGGCACCCGGCCCGACCGAGGCGGTGCAGGCGAAAGTCGACCGACGTCGCCGCATCCGCGAAAAAGCCACGGATTCGTGCACCATCCCCTGCTCGTTGCGCGCCTGGTGATATGGCATCAGCGTCGGGTCCTCAACGGAGAGCTGCTTGAGGGCCTGGCCGATGCCGGCGACGTTTCCATGACCGAAGATGCCGAAGGTTCCCACGATGGTGCGCTCGCGCACATCGCCGTCGACCGTGTACTGGTGGGCTAGAAACTCAATGAGCGCCTGGCTAACTGTCATACGACGAGTAGTCACTGCGTTGTGTCCTTTCGGGTGCTGCCGGTCGCTGCCGGAAAAAATCGGATTATGACGTGTACGGAAGCCGGGAATCGAATTCCTGGCCCACCCAGGTGTCGCGGATCCAGCCGTGCGCCGGATCATCGCGGATGCGCCACGAGCGGTCGGGATCCGGCCCGGCCATCACGTTGAGGTAGTAGAGGTCGTAGCCGGGGGCTGCGACGCACGGGCCGTGCCAGCCGAATGGCACGAGGGCGACGTCGCCGGTGTGCACCTCCGCCATGATGTCGATGTCTCCGGCCTCGGAGGAATACGTGCGCATGAGGCCGAACGGGCTCGCCGTCCCCGGCGCAACCTGGCCACGGGTGACTGCGGTCTCGAAGTAGTAGATCTCCTCAAGGCTCGACTCCACGCCGGGCGCGTATTCGTCGTGCTTGTGCGGCGGGTAGCTCGACCAGTTCTCGGCCGGGGTGATCACCTCACACGCGATCAACCGGTCGGCCGCGAGGCTGGCCGGGGTGCCGAAGTTGTGTACCTGACGGCTCGAGCGACCAGCCCCGCGCAGCTCGATCGGGACATCCGCTACCGGAAGGTAGGCCACCGGAAGCGCCTGGTCGGTCGGCGCCTCGGCCACCGCCACCCGGCCAGCACCTTCGATCGAGAGCGTGGTGCCGGTGGGCAGGTAGAGCGTGTCGGTGGGGCCGTGAAAAGCGGATGCCCGCCCCGCGAGCACCTGGGAGCGTTCCTCGGTCTCGCCCGCGAGTGTGTAGCGCACGGTGAACGACCCAGCGAGGGGAACCACGATGCGTTCGACCGCCTCTGCGGCCAGCGACACGGAGTCTCCCGCAGCGAGGTCCGCGACGCGAATGCCGGTGTAACGCCATCCGCTGATGGCCCTGTCGACAACAGTTTCCCAGCCGTCGCGTTCGAGGGAGCCCCGGGCGTAGAACCAGTCTGCGGATGGCGTTGTCATCGTTAGTTGCTCTGGGGGAAGCCGAGGTTGATGCCGCCGTGGCTCGGGTCGAGCCACCGACTGGTAATGGCCTTGCCGCGCGTGAAGAAGTGCACACCCTCGACGCCGTGCGCCTTGGTGTCGCCGAACAGAGAGTTCTTCCAGCCCCCGAAGGAGAAGTACGACACGGGAACCGGGATCGGTACGTTGATGCCGATCATGCCCACCTCGATCTCGTTCTGAAAACGGCGAGCCGCGCCGCCGTCGTTGGTGAAGATGGCCGTTCCGTTGCCGAAAGCACCGGAGTTGATCAGGTCAACACCTTCCTCGTAGCTCGACACGCGTACCACCGACAGTACCGGCCCGAAGATCTCTTCGGTGTACGCTTTCGACGTCACCGGCAGGGCATCGATCAGGGTCGGGCCGAGCCAGAACCCATTCGGGTCGCCGTCGACCTCGATGCCGCGGCCGTCGACGACGATGTTGGCACCGTCTTCCTTCGCGATCTCGATGTAGCTCGCGACCTTGTCGCGGTGCACCTCGGTAACGAGTGGACCCATGTCGCAGGAACGACGGCCGTCGCCCACGGTGAGGGTATTCATGCGGGTGACGATCTTCTCGATCAGCACCTCGGCGACGGGCTCGACCGCGACGATCACGCTGATCGCCATGCAACGCTCCCCCGCGCTGCCGAAGCCGGCGTTGATAGCGGAGTCGGCCACGAGGTCGAGGTCGGCGTCGGGCAGCACCAGCATGTGGTTCTTGGCGCCGCCGAGGGCCTGGATACGCTTGCCGTGGCGGGTGCCGGTTTCGTAGACGTACTGGGCGATCGGGGTCGAGCCCACGAAGGAGATGGCCTTCACGTCGGGGTGCTCGAGCAGGCCGTCGACGGATTCCTTGTCACCCTGCAGCACGGTGAATACGCCGTCGGGGAGGCCAGCTTCCTGGAGCAGCTGAGCCATCCAGATGGCCGCGCTCGGGTCTTTCTCGCTCGGCTTGAGGATCACCGAGTTTCCGGCCGCGAGAGCGAGCGGAAAGAACCACATGGGCACCATGGCCGGAAAGTTGAACGGGCTGATCACGGCGACGACGCCGAGCGCCTGGCGGGTCGAATACACGTCGACGCCAGTCGAGACGTTTTCGGAGTAGTCGCCCTTGAGCAGGTGCGGAATGCCGCAAGCGAATTCCACGACCTCCTGGCCTCGGGAGATCTCACCGAGCGCGTCGAAGAGCACCTTGCCGTGCTCGCTCGTGATGATCCCGGCCAGCTCGCCCTTGCGGGCGTTCAGCAGCTCGCGAAAGCTGAACAGAACCTGCTGGCGCTTGGCTATCGACAGGTCGCGCCAGGCTGGGAAGGCGGCCTTGGCACTAGCGATGGCGGTCGCGATTTCGGCCTGGTCGGCGAGCGGCACATTCTTGCTCACCGTTCCCAGCGCTGGGTCAAAGACCGGCGCGATGCGGCCGGAGGTTCCCGGCTGTTCCTTTCCGTCGATCCAGTGCGCGACGAGGGCTAAATCCGTGGCTGTTGCGGGCATGGTTGCTTCCTTCTGTACGAGAGTGGATGAGAATTATTAGGCGCCGTGCACGAGTTCGGCGGCGGTATCGATGGCTGCTTCGACGTTGCCGTCGCTCGGGTAGAGCAGGCTCCGGCCCACGACGAGGCCGCGCACGCCGGGAAGCTCGAGGGCGTTGCGCCAGGAGTCGAAGGTTTCGGTCTGGTCGCCCACCGGGTCACCGCCAAGGAGCAGGGTCGGCAGGGTGGTCGCCGCCATTACGCGAGCCATGTCGGCAACGACCGGCAGCTTCAGCCACGAGTAGGCGCTGGAGTTGCCGAGGCCCTCGGCGATGGCGATCGAAAGGATGACGGCATCCGCCGTGAGGTCGTTCTTGACGCGACCGTCGACCCAGGAGCTCATGAACGGCTCCAGCATGATCGGGATGCCGGCAGCGGCCGCTTCGCTCACGGCGAGAGCTGTGGCCTCGAGGGTGGCGAGCGAGCCGGCATCTTCGAGGTTGATGCGCACAAGATTCTTGGCGAAGTCGAGGCGGTCGCGCTTGATTTTGTCGATGTCGTAGGCGGTGTAGCGGTCATCCATCTCGAACGACGAACCCCACAACCCACCGCGGTTCATCGACCCGACCACGATCTTGTCGTCGAGCAGACCAAGCAGGGCCAGGTCGTCGATGATGTCGGGGGTACCCAGCACGCCGTCAACGCCCGGGCGGGAGAGCGCGGTCGCGAGGCTTTCGAGCAGCGCATAGCGGTTGGCCATGGCTGTGGCATCTTGACGCACGCCGAGGGCGCCGCGGGCACGATGATCGGCGGCCACGATGAACAGTCGACCATCGCCCTGAATCAGGTCGCGCCGGGTGCGGCTGGCTAGAATCTCGCCGATGCGCTCAGGATGCGCCGCGCGAGCATGCCGCAGCGCGTCGAAGTCAAGCCTGGTCATGCTGGCAGTCCCTTCAAGATTTCTTCAACCTCAGTGGTCGTGGGCATGGCGGTTGAACATTCCCGACGGCTGGCGACGATGGCGCCGGCCACATTGGCGAATTGCAGGATATGGCGCAGCGGCCAGTCCCGCAGCAGTCCGTAGCAGAGCGCCCCGCCGAAACTGTCACCGGCGCCGAGGCCGTTGACAACGTCGACGAAGTATGGCGGCACCTCAACGGTTTCGGTGCGAGTCTTAGCCAGCACGCCCTTCGGACCTTGCTTGACGATGGCCAGTTCGATGCCGCGTTCTAGGAGGGCATCAGCGGCGCGCAGCGGGTCAGTCTCGCCGACGGCGACCTCACACTCTTCTCGGTTGCCGACAGCAACCGTGACCTGGCCGAGGGCGAGTGCCACCTGGGCGCTCGCCTCCTCGGTCGAGCCCCAGAACACAGGCCGGTAGTCGAGGTCGAGAATGGTCAGCGAGCTTCGGCCCCGGGCTCCCCAGGCTGCGAAATGGGCGGATCGGCTGGGCTCTTCGCTGAGGCCGGTCACCGTCGACCAGTAGATGCGGGCGTTCGCGATGGCGGCCAGGTCGAGCTCGTCGGCATGGATGACCAGGTCGGGCGCTTGGGGCGCTCGATAGAAATACAGGGGAAAGTCGTCGGGCGGAAAGATCTCGCAGAACACGACGGGGGTGTTGAGGTTGGCGACCCCCGAGACGAATTCGTCGCTGACGCCCAGGCGCACGAGCTCCTGGTGCACGTAGTTGCCGAAGGGGTCGTTACCGGTGCGGGTGATGACCGCCGAGTTCAATCCGTGGCGTGCAGCGGCGACGGCAACGTTGGTCGCGCTGCCACCGAGATATTTGCCGAACGTTGACACGTCTTCGAGGCCGACACCATCCTGCAACGGATAAATATCAACGCCGACGCGGCCTATGGTCAGCACATCGTGGGGGGTTCGCGGTGAAGTCGTCATACGTCGATGTACAACTTTCTGTACTAGGAGTGGTCGGCTTGACGCCGTCCCTCCACAGTAGCGCCCTCTGCGCTTAATGTCATGACATATTTACAAGTTGTTTTCCTGAGCCGCGTTGAGCAGTGCATGATTCCTTCCGGCCACACGGTACGCCTGGGAATCTGACCACATTGACATGCCCATCGGGCCGCGCCTAGCCTGCAAATGGCTGTTCACCCCCATTGGGGGCGGCCAGCACCCAATTGCGCCAACGCGCGTACAAACCTGGCTCAAAGAAGAGAGATCGACCGTGACGGCTACCAACCTACAAACTCGCACAGAGAAGGGCCTGGCGCGTGTTGCCCAGTCTCTCGCCAACTGGACGCAGAAGTGGTTTCCGGATGCGTATATCTTCGCCCTGGTCGGTGTACTCCTCGTGGCCCTCGCCGCCCTGGCCAATGGCTCGAGCCCGCAGACCATTGTCGATTCATTCGGCAACGGCTTTTGGGACCTGACGGCGTTCACCCTGCAAATGGCTATGGTCGTCTTGACCGGGTACGTCGTGGCGACGTCCCGACCGGTAGCTCGGCTGATCGATACGCTTGCGGCTGTGCCCCAGTCAGCCGCAACGGCGGTGAGCTTTGTGGCGTTCCTGTCCATGTCCGTCTCTTTTGTCAATTGGGGCCTGAGCCTGGTCTTCGGCGGCCTGTTGGCGCGAGCCATCGCCCGCCGGACCGATCTCCGCGTGGACTACCGAGCGCTCGGCGCCGCCGCGTTCATGGGCCTGGGAGCAGTGTGGGCGCTGGGCATGTCATCATCCGCCGCGCAACTTCAGGCCACGGCAACGTCCCTGCCGCCTGCGCTTTTGCAGGTCACGGGCGTACTCGACTTCGGCACGACGATTTTCACCTGGCAGTCGCTCACCATGTGCGCGATCATCATTGCCCTGACAGTACTGATCGCGCATTTCTCCGCTCCGCGTGGCGAAGCCATTCGAACAGCCCAGGATCTTGGCGTGGACCTCAATGACCAGCCGGAGCCGGCAGCGCCACGCTCACGACCCGGCGAATGGCTCGAATACAGCCGCATCCTCCCCGTCCTGATCGCGCTCTTGACGTTGGGCTGGCTGGTCTCGCAGTTCCTAACGAATCCCGTCTTGTCGGTGGTCAGCAGCCTGAACGGGTACCTTCTGGTTTTCCTGATGCTCGGGCTCGTACTCCACGGAACACCGCGCAAGTTTCTGCAAGCTGTGTCCAAGGCCGTTCCTGCCACTGCCGGAATCCTGGTTCAGTTTCCGCTTTACGCGGCCATGGCTGCAATCCTGACCCGGGCAGTCGGAAATGGGGGCATGACCGTCTCGGAGCACCTGGCCGAATTCTTCACCAGCGTGGGCAGCGGTGGCGGCTTCACAGTGATCGTCGCGCTTTACACGGTCATTCTGGGAATCTTCGTGCCTTCGGGCGGTGGCAAATGGTTGGTGGAGGCACCGTATGTCATGCAATCGGCCACCGACGTTCAGATGAACCTGGGCTGGACGGTACAGGTCTACAACGTGGCCGAGGCATTGCCCAATCTCATCAACCCGTTCTTCATGCTGCCTCTGCTCGCCGTCCTTGGCCTCAAAGCACGAGATCTCGTGGGATTCACGTTCCTGCAGTTCATCTTCCACCTGCCGGTGGTATTGCTTCTGGTCTGGCTGCTCGGACGAACCTTCGAGTTCGTGGCACCGGTCATCCCCTAAAGCGCGAAAGAGACAAGCGAGGCGAATGTCTCATCGGCTCGACGTCGTCTGACTGGATTTAGGCAGAAAAAACCCCCGGAACCAAGGGTTCCGGGGGCAACTGTTGCGGGGGCAGGATTTGAACCTACGACCTCTGGGTTATGAGCCCAGCGAGCTACCGAACTGCTCCACCCCGCGACGCCGACCGCTTTGTGGCGGTAATTCTTCGAAAAAAGCCTAGTCAGATCGCGGTTTCTCGATCCAGCTATTTTCGCTGATGGATGTAGTTTACCTCACTCTTCGTGACCGCTCGAGCCAGCTCGACCTCGTTTGGGACTCCACTCAGCTGTCGGTGCCGAGCTGTCGGTGCCGAGCTGTCGGTGCCGAGCACGACAGCCCGGCCGCGCAGAATGCGATGTCGCAAGAGGCGGCGCCCGTGCGCGCCAGCGCTCGGAGAAAGCGTCCATCATGATCTCAGATCGCGCTATTCTCGCTCCCGACTAAGTGGGGCGTAGGCGAGCCCCGGAAGTACAGGTTTTAGTCGGTCGGAAGTTCGACATCTAGTTTCGATCGCGCGGCTCCTGCGCAGCCACGGTTGCCGAGTCGCGCGAACCGAACGACCGTGTGTGCACTTGCTGACGGATGAGTGCATTCGTTTCCGCACCTCGGATGGTGTGGCACAAACCGCAACCCTCGAAGTCGACAGCTGTCTCAGTTGGTTGTGACTTTGAAGGCAGGCGTTGCCAGCGAACCCGCCTGGCCTATGTATTCGACTGCATTCAGTCGAGCTGCTCGATCAGCTCATCCACGGCGGCCGCGCACAGGCGCTCGTCGAGCACCATGAGCCCGGCTCCCCGGATTCCCGCATCGGGACCGCCCCGGGCTGGCACAATGTTGAGGTGCTGATTCGCTAGGGGAATCGATCGCCGGTACACCACTTCGCGTATGCCCGCGATGATCTCCTGCACGTTGACACCCAACCGTCCACCAACGACGACGACAGATGGGTTCAGGACGCTCACGCACATAGCCGTGACCTCGCCGATGGCTCGCCCTGCCTCGCGCGCGGCGGCAATCGCTGTAAGGTCGCCCATTCTGATGCGATTGGTGACGTCACCGGGCTCAATGTCCACGGCGCCATCCCGACTTAGATACGCCGCTATCGCCGGGGCGCTGGCCGTCGCCTCGAGGTCACGGTCGTTAGCGGTACCGGGCACCTGCACATGTCCGATGTCGCCTGCGGAACCCCGGGAACCGCGCTGCAGCACTCCGCCCAAGATGATTCCCGCGCCGATTCCCGTGGACACCTTAATAAAGAGCAAGTCATCGACCGCGGGCCACTGGGTGGCTCGCTCGCCGAGGGCGAGCAGGTTTACATCGTTGTCGACCAGAACCGTGGCCATCAGGCGCCGACGCACAAAGGCGGGAATGTCGAAGCCGTCCCAGCCCGGCATAATCGGGGGACGGATGGGGCGGCCGGTCGAATGCTCTACGGGACCGGGCACTCCCACACCAATCCCCAACAGATCTCGCTGCTGACGACCGCTGGCGGCGAGTAGGCGCTCTGCCGTGTTGACGGCCCATGTGAGGATTTCAGTCGGGCCCTTGGCGATATCGATTACCCGGCTTTCCTGACGGAGCACTTCACCGGAAAGGTCGAGAACGCCCACGGTGCCGTGGGTGGCGCCAAGGTCGATTCCGATACAGACCCTCGAGGCTTGATCAAACATCAAGCGCGCGGCGGGGCGGCCGCCGGACGCCGCCGCAGTGCCAGTCGGGGTCACCAAGCCGATCGCTGTGAGCGCAGCCAGTCTGTTCACCACGCTGGTTCTCGCTAAACCTGTCTCGTCGACAAGCTCGGATCGCGTGCGCGGCCGTCCGTCACGGAGCAGCTGAAAGAGATCGCCGGCACCGGATGAAAACATCTCTCGTATCCCAAATCATGAAAGGCCAATGAGTAAAAAGAACATTACCGGACCGAATCCCGGCCTGAAAGATCTTTCTATTGACACTGTAATGTCATAAGTGCTACTTTCAACCCAGCAAAGACAAAATACAAGGAGGTAGAAGTGATGAAGTTCGCCTACGAGGCCAACGCATGGGGCGGTGTAGTGGGTACGCCCGGTGCAGTGACTGACCTCGGATCGGGTTTCTATGTAACACCCAGAGACGTGCATCAGACCATCGAGGCGATCGCTGCCGCCGGCTATACCGGAATCGAGTTGTTCGACGGCAACCTCCTCCCCTTCGAAGAATCGATCGGCAGCTTCGTATCTGCCGTGCAGGCCAACGGCCTTGAGGTCGCTGGCGTCTACACCGGCGGACACTTCATCTATTCCGACGCCCAGGAGGACGAACTCGCTCGTTTTGATCGGTCCATTCGGTTAGCCGCGTCGGCGGGTGCGCGCCACTACGTGATCGGCGGCGGAGCAGTGCGTTCCACCGGCCGTCGAGCACAGGACTACGAGACGGCCGGCGCCTTCCTCGACACCGTCGCCGAACGAGCACAGGCAGCTGGCCTCATTCCCAGTTACCACCCGCACCTTGGGAGCATTGCCCAAGCGCCGGATCACATTGACGCCCTCTTCGCCGCCACCTCGATCGGTCTCTGTGCCGACGTCGCACACATCGCAGCAGGCGGTGGCGATCCCGTAGCTGTCATCCGAAAATACGCCGACCGTCTGGCATACGTACACCTGAAAGACCTCAATCACCAGACCAACGCTTTCCTTCCTCTCGGTGCTGGCGACCTGGATCTGAATGCCATCATCGCTGAGGTCGTCGACGCGGGCTATCACGACTGGATCACCGTCGAACTCGACGGATACGAGGGTGACGAAGATGAAGCCGCCAGAAGAAGTCTCACATTTCTGCAAAATGTAACGTTTACCGACCCAGCACGACCCTGAACACAATCACGATATTTCCGAGCAAAGGAGCATGGAGAATGAAAGTTACGTCAACGCTTGTCGCTGTAGTGGCAGCCGCCGGTCTATTTGCACTGACGGGGTGTACCCCGTCAGCGCAATCCACCGCATCCGAGGTTGCACCCGAGGTCACCGCTCAGATAGATGCGGCCCTCGCGAACATCACCGGCAAAGTTTTTAGCACCGGTCCGAACGGCGAACAGCCCGCCGCCGTCGACACCACGACAGTGACCGACAAACAGGCGACCGAGATCGCGAGCATGGGTCTGACTGCCGCGATAGTGATGCACTACGGCGGAAACGACTGGGCGAACGCCCAAATCGCCGGCCTGAACGCTGAGTTCGACCGCCTCGGCATCGAAGTCATCGCAACCACGGACGCTAACTTCAACCCGGCCACACAAGTCGCCAACATCGAGACGGTTCTAGCTCAAAACCCCGACATCATCGTTTCAATTCCCACCGATCCTGTGGCAACGGCTAGCGCCTACCGCAAGGCCAGTGAACAGGGCGTCAAACTCGTCTTTATGGACAATGTGCCCCAGGGCTTCGTTGCCGGTCAGGATTACGTCTCGATGGTGTCGGCCGACAACTACGGTAACGGGGTCACCTCGGCATATCTCCTCGCCCGCTCAATCGGTGGCAAAGGAACGATCGGTGTGATAAACCACGAAGCCGACTTCTTCGTCACACAGCAGCGATACGCGGGCTTCACGAAAACGATCGCCGACGAGTTCCCCGACATCGAAATCGTTCAGGAGCAGGGAATCGCCGGGCCTGACTTCGCCGGCGATGCCCAAGGCGTGGCCAACGCCATGCTCACCAAAAACCCCGACCTCGACGGTATCTGGGCTGTTTGGGACGTACCCGCGGAGGGCGTTATGGCCGCTGCCCGAGAGACCGGGCGCACCGATATCAAGATCGCCACCGAAGACCTCGGCACGAACGTCGCCATCGCGCTGGCCAAGAATCAGATGATCGTTGGCCTCGGAGCCCAGCTTCCCTATGACCAGGGAACCGCCGAAGCCGACCTCGCCGCGCTCAGCATGCTCGGTCTTGAGGTTCCGGCATACGTCGCTCTAAGCTCGCTGCCCGTCGACCACAAGAACGTGCTTGAGGCTTGGGAGACCGTATACCACTCGGCTCCACCCGCTGCCATCAAGGATGCTTACGTCGACTAATAACCGATGAGCGACTCGTGGGGCGGCCGGAAACGGTCGCCCCACGAGGACTATTGAAAATCGATGATCCACAGAACTGTCGAGCCCCGGTGGCTCACGAAAGGTAGTCATGCAAGAGATTAATATCGCCATGATTGGTGGCGGATTCATGGGTAAAGCCCATTCCCTGGCCTACGCGGCGATGCCCATGTTCTTCTGGCCGTCTCCGGCGCGACCAATCAAGAAGATCATCGTCGATGTGACCGACGATCTGGCGCGCACTGCCGCCGAGCGATACTCGTGGGACGGTTATTCGTCATCGTGGCGCGACGTCGTCAACGATCCCGGGATCGATGTCATCGATATCGCCACCCCGAATAACTTGCATGCCGAGATCGCAATCGCCGCGGCCGAGGCCGGCAAACACATCATTTGTGAAAAGCCTCTTGCCCCGACGGCCAGCGAAGCCCGCCGCATGTACGAGGCGGCCCAGAAGGCCGGCGTTGTAACAGCAGTTGCCTTCAACTACCGCCGCACCCCGGCTGTAGCGCTCGCTAAGAAGTACATCGACGAGGGCGCTATTGGCAGCATTCTGAACTTTCGCGGCACCTATTTGCAGGATTGGAGCGCCGATCCGAACTCGCCGCTCAGCTGGCGTTTCCAGAAAGACATCGCCGGTTCGGGTGCCGTGGGCGACATCGGCTCGCACGTGGTCGACCTGGCCCGCTATCTGGTCGGCGAGATTTCCGAAGTTACCTCGCTGGTCTCGAACTTTATCCCCGACCGTCCGCTGCAGTCCGGTGGTTTTGACGCACTCGGCGGTTCCTCCACGTCTGACGGCCCGCGTGGCGCGGTCGACGTCGACGACGAGGCGATGTCGTTGATCAAGTTCCGGAATGGCGCGGTCGGCTCCCTTGAGGCAACGCGCAACGCCTGGGGCCGCAACAACTACATCACCTTCGAAATCCATGGCACGGAAGGCTCTATTTTCTTCAATTACGAGAACCGTGACGAACTCCAGGTAGCGTTCAAGAATGACCGCGCCGATCGTCGAGGCTTTCGCACGGTATATACCGGCCCGAACACGCCGTATGGTGAGTCGCTCTGGCCTATCCCAGCGCTGGGTATCGGCTACAGCGAAACAAAGATCATCGAAGCCCACGACTTCCTCAAGGCAGTCGCTGAAGGCGGAACTGTCGAACCCAACTTCGCCGACGGCTACCAAGCCGCGCTCGTCGACGACGCCATACTTGAATCCGGCCGAACCGGTGAATGGGTGCGGGTTCCGGATGTGACCGACCCGAACGCCACCGATGACTGAGACTGCTGGCGCCCCTCCAGCGGTAAGAATGCGGGGCATCGTCAAGAGCTTCGGCCCGGTCGAGGTCCTGAAATCCGTCGACATGGACATCGTCGCCGGTGAGGTGCACGCCCTCGCCGGAGAGAACGGCGCGGGCAAGTCCACCCTGATGAAGGTCCTGCAAGGCGTTCATCCTATTACCTCTGGCACCATCGAGGTCGCGGGCCAGCCGGTCGCAATTCGAACCACCGCCGACGCCGAACGGGCCGGCATCGGCATGGTCTTTCAGGAATTCAGCCTCATCCCCTCGATGACGGTGGCGCAGAACATCTTTCTCAATCGGGAGGTTCGCGGTAAATCGGGACTGGTTGACGACCGCGCTGCGGAGATGGCGGCGCGCGAGATCTTTGACGGCCTGGGTGTCACGATCGATCCCAAGGCGCGGGTGGAGACGCTCGGCACCGCATACTGGCAGCTGGTGGAGATCGCTAAAGCTCTGGCCAAGAACGCCAGCGTGCTGGTGATGGACGAACCCACGGCCAGCCTTGCCAAACACGAGGTCGAGAACCTCTTCGAACTGATTGACAAGCTCAAGAGCCGCGGCATCGCCATCGTCTATATCTCTCATCGGATGGACGAGATCCGCAGGGTCGCCGACCGCATCACGGTTCTGAGGGACGGCCGCGTCGTGCTCGCCGCCGGGGTCGCGCAACTGACCGCGGCTGAGATCATCGAAGCGATCATCGGCCGGAGGCTCGCCTCTGACCTGGTGTATCGCGACCGGCAACTGGCGACCGATGCTCCGATCGTGCTCGAAGCCACCGACATTGGGAGCGGTCGCGTGCTCAAATCAGTCAGCCTCACGATCCGGGCCGGAGAGATCGTCGGTCTCGCCGGGCTGATGGGCAGCGGGCGCACCGAGTTCGCTCGCGTGGTCGCCGGCATGGACCGTCCCACCCGGGGAACGCTGAGTATCGATGGCAAAGTCGTTCGCTTTAGTACCCCGATCGCGGCTCAGCAGGCGGGTATCGCGCTCATTCCCGAGGACCGTCGCGATCAGGGGCTGGTGCTTGAGCACTCCGTCTCGGAGAATCTCGCCCTTCCCGTGCTTGACCGCGTGAAGTCAGGCGCCTTCCTCTCCATGACCAAGTTGCGCGAGCTGACCAATCAGCTCGTCACCCGCTTCGGCGTCAAGGTCGCCGACCCTTATGCGCCGGTCAGCCGGCTTTCGGGCGGCAACCAGCAGAAAGTCGTTGTGGCGAAGTGGATCAACACACGCCCCCGCATCTTGGTGATGGACGAGCCCACCTCCGGTGTCGACATTGGCACGAAGACAGAGATCCTCGACATCGTGCGTGAATTCGCCTCGGAGGGCAATGCGGTGCTGTTCATTTCATCCGAATTACCAGAACTCCTCGCGGTCGCCGACCGCATCGTCGTGTTCCGCGAAGGACGCTCCGACCGCGAACTCGACCGCGACGACATCGCGAGCGAGGAACAGCTTCAACTCATAATCCAAGGAGAGGCAGCATGAGCAGCCCCACAACGGCCACCAGGCCAGCCCTTATCTCCCAAGCTGTAACTCGATTTGACTGGCGTAGCAACGTCATCTACATCGCCTTCGTGGTCGTGTTCATCCTGTTTGCCATCTTCCTCAGCAGCGACGGATTCCTCTCCACCAACAACATGCTGAACATCGTGCGGCAGACGGCAACAATTTCGATAATGGCTGTCGCGATGACCTTCGTGATCGCCACAGCCGAAATCGACCTCAGCGTCGGCTCGATCGCCGGTCTCGCCTCCGTCGTCACCGCCATGGCGACGACCCAATGGGGGCTCCTGCCCGGCATAGTCGCCGGATTACTCTCCGGGGCCGTTATCGGTGCGATCAACGGCGGACTCGTTGCCCTGCTGAAGGTCCCGTCCTTCTTGGTTACGCTTGGCATGCTCGGCCTCGCAGCGGGGCTAGCGCAGTGGATCACTTCCTCGGCACCCCAGCCCATCGGCAACACCCTGTATGTACAGATCTTCGGCGGTGGCGATTTCGGCCCTATACCCGGGCTCCTCGTCTGGACGGTCGTGGCCGTCGCGGTCGGATGGATCGCGATGAACCGAACAAGTTTCGGACGCCGCGTGTTGGCTACCGGGGGTAATCCCACCGCAGCCGCATACACCGGCATCCGCACGGCACGGATTAAATTCACCGTACTGCTTCTTTCCGGTATCGCTGCCGCTATCGCCGGGATGCTTTACGCGGGCCGGCTCGAATCAGGCCGGTTCCAATGGGGCCAAGGTGACGAGCTCACAGTCATCGCCGCGGTAATCCTTGGCGGTACAAGTCTCTTCGGAGGCCGGGGGGCGATCATCGGCACGCTCGTCGGCTCGCTCTTCATGGGCCTGATCAACAACGGTCTCATTCTCGCCGGGCTCGACGTCGCCCAGCAGTCGGTCGTGCGTGGCGCGATCATCATCGCAGCGGTCGCTCTGTCGAGGAAGAAGTGACGACCCGACCGCTCCGGAGCGGCATAATCGGAACCGGCTTTATGGGACGGGTGCACACGCGCGCTGTGCGTTCCGTAGGCGGCGTCGTTGTCGCCTACGCCGGCCGCGATGCCGAACGAACACGACTAGCCGCTGACGAAGAGAACGTACCGTTGGCTCTCACGCCAGAAGAGTTGATAGCCCATCCGGATGTCGATCTGGTGCACATTTGCACTCCCAACGCGCAGCACGTTCCACTAGCCCTGGCCGCAATTGCCGCGGGCAAGCACGTTGTATGCGAGAAACCACTAGCCCTCACCGCCGACGATGCGTTACTGCTCCAGCGCGCCGCCGATGATGCCGGAGTCGTAAACGCCGTGCCCTTCGTCTATCGCTTCTATCCGACGGTTCGCGAAGCAAAGGCCCGAATCGCCGATTCGGGCGAACGCATCTGGCTCGCGCACGGCCACTACCTGCAGGACTGGCTCTCGGAGCAGTCGAGCTACAACTGGCGGGTGACGGACGCGGGATCCCGTGCCTTCGCCGACATTGGTGTGCACTGGTGCGACCTCTTCGAATTCACTACCGGTCATCGCATAGAAAGATTGCTCGCGCAGAGCTCCCGGCTGCATGACACTCGTCTCTCGGACGCGGGCGAGGTCCCTGTCTCCACAGAAGACGGCGTGACCATGATATTCCATACGGATCGCGGTGCCACAGGCTCTGTCGTAATCTCCCAAGCCAGCCCCGGGCGCAAGAACCAGCTGTGGATGTCGCTCGATGGTGAACACCGATCGTATGCCTTCGACCAGGAAAATCCAAACGGTCTGTGGATCGGGTCGACCGCAGGAATTTCTATCATTCCGAAGGGGCTGGAGACTGCGAACCATGCTGCCGCCGCGCCCTATGTCACCGTACCGTCCGGACATCCGCAGGGCTACCAGGATTGCTTCGGACTATTCATGCGGGATGTGCATTCTGTAATCAAGGGCAAGGTCGTCAATGGCCTTCCCACCTTTGCCGATGGTGTGCGCGCGGCCCAGCTGACGGACGCGGTGATCGAGTCTTCGAAATCGGGTCACTGGGTCGAGGTAGTACCAACTCGTCAGCCGACTTCGAGGGCCGCATGAGCCAGCTGACGCACCCCGTCACGTTATTCACGGGCCAATGGGCAGATCTCCCCTTCGAGGAAGTGGCGCGGCTTGCGGCTTCGTGGGGCTATGACGGTCTCGAGATCGCCGCGTCGGGCGACCACCTAGACCTAAAGCGTGCCGATGAGGATGCCGCGTACCTCGCGTCCCGCCTTGAAATTTTAGACCGGTACGGCTTGAAGGTCTTTGCCATCTCGAACCATCTCGCCGGGCAGGCGGTCTGCGACGCACCCATCGACTTTAGGCATCAGGCGATCCTGCGCCCCTACGTCTGGGGAGACGGTGAGGCTGAGGGCGTGCGGCAACGGGCGGCCGACGATATGAAACGTGCTGCGCGCGTTGCCCGAAAGCTCGGCGTCGACACCGTTGTGGGATTCACCGGTTCGTCGGTCTGGCCGTACGTCGCAATGTTTCCGCCGGTGTCAGCGTCGGTCATTGAAGCCGGCTACGACGACTTCGCCGCGCGTTGGAATCCCATCCTCGATATCTTCGACGATGAGGGCGTTCGATTCGCGCACGAGGTGCATCCCGGCGAGATCGCATACGACTATTGGACAAGCGTGCGCACCCTTGAGGCGATCGGCCATCGTCCCGCGTTCGGCTTCAACTGGGATCCGAGCCACATGATGTGGCAAAATATCGATCCTGTCGGATTCATCTGGGACTTCCAAGACCGCATTTACCATGTGGACTGCAAGGACACCCGCCTGCGCCCAGCCAACGGCCGGGCCGGCGTTCTGGGTTCCCACCTAGCCTGGGGCGACCCCCGACGCGGCTGGGATTTCGTATCGACCGGACACGGCGATGTGCCGTGGGAAGACGCATTTCGCGCCCTGGAGTCGATCGGCTACGGCGGACCCATCTCGATCGAGTGGGAGGATGCCGGAATGGACCGGCTGCACGGTGCGGCTGAGGCAATCGAGTTCGTTCGTTCTAAGCTGTGGACACGGCCGACCGACTCATTCGACGCGGCGTTCACAAACCAATGACGACGCCGCTGGAGTCGGCGTTCGTTGTCATTGCCCAAATTCGGGTGTGTGAGGCGAAGCGCGAAAGGTTTCTCACGCATATCCTAAAGCTTGCCGAACGATCCCTCGCCGATGAGACAGGCTGTTTACAGTATGACGTGATCGAACTTGATCGCGGGACCCAGCTGTTCGGGGTCTACGAAGTTTACCGTGACGCCGCGGCTTACGACTCACACCAGGCGTCACTGCACTTCGACGCGTGGAAGGTCGTGGCAGAGGTCGTCATAGAGGAAAACGGCCTCGATGTCCAAACCGGTCGACGGGTGCCTCAGTCGCCTGCTGAGCGAACTCGGCCGAGTCACCCACTTGACTGACATCCGTATTTTTTATATCAGGTCAACTGCGAAGGCGCACGTTCACCGTCGATGTTCGCCAAGCACGGCACCCGGTTGCAGCGGTTAATCCGTCGGCAGCCTGTTACACGTGCGGGTTTCGACGAAATTCGTGATTCGACTCGAACTGAAAAAAATACGAGAAGGAGGAGTATTGAGCATGGATATCATTCAAGATCACCACGATGTCCCAGCAACCCACGGAAGAGCACTCGTCAATGGCGTCCGGCTGCACAACGTCGTCGCCGGGCAGGCGAGCCGCTGTTCCTGCTGCACGGCATACCGGAAGACGTCATACCACTGGCGTCGCGTAATTCCCTTTCTGACGCCCTACTACATCGCCATCGCGCCAAACCTGCGCGGTCTCGGTGACTCGGAACATCCCAAGGACGGTTTCGACATGAAGAACATGGCTGAGGACATCGCGCAGTTGGCTCCCCACCTTGGATACGACACGTTCAACCCGGTTGGCGAGGGCTGGGGGGCATCAACTGCCTACCAAGTTGCCTCTCAGTATCCCGACCGAGTCAAGTAGCTCGTCTACCAGGAGATGATCCTGCCCGGGTTCGGCCTCGAAGACCACTCATTCTTGACCCGCGAGAATGTCAGCACCTATGTCTGGCTGTGGCACGTCAATTTTTATAGCGTGCCGGACTTCCCTGACTTTCTCATTACTGGCAGGGAGCGGGAGTACTTCAGTTACTTTATCAAGCACGAGGCACACAACCCCCAGGCGATCACGCCCGATGCGCTCGACGAATATGTACGCTGCTACTCCTCGCCAGGCGGGCTCCGCAGTATGTTCGAGATTTACCGCGCGACGCTCGACGACGCGGATCAGAACCACGAATCCGCGAAAACCAAAATGAAGATGCCTGTCCTCGCTGTCGGGAGTGGATACTTCATCGGTGAGCACAACGATCGCCAGATGCGTCAGGTGGCAGAGGACGTGCGGGCCGTCATCCTCCCATCGGGCCACCAACTCGCAGAAGAGGATCCAGAGTCACTGGCAGCCGCGTACCTGGACTTTTTCGGGAGATCATCATCACTGCCACGTCGCTGGGCAAAAAATCATAACGTCGGAAAGGACAGATTAGATTATGGCCACTCCAGAAAACCCAGGAACTCGTTTCTTCACCGTTGCGCAGAGCGCAACCGGATCATGGAGCTTCATCGATCCCGAGGGAAAGCCGTTCGTGTCCCTCGGCGTGAACCACATCGACGACTCGGATTTGCGATACCCCCACAATGTCGACGTGTGGAATGAAAGATATGGATCTCGGCAGAAATGGGAACAGGGCGTTGTCACCGACTTGCAGTCCCTGAACTTCAACACCATCGGTTGGACAAGCCAGTACATCAGCGGGGGGTGGGGCGAGGCGCTCGACTGGTTCGGTGACCCCGTCGATCTTGGCCACTCGCATCCGTGGCCCGATCGCGACCTGCTGGAGGCGGGTATGCCCTATGTCGTGCAGCTCCGGATGCAGGAAATCGAAGACTGGAATGGCCACCCCGCATACCGCGACGTATACGGCGAAGACTTCGCCAAGTATGCGGACTGGCTCGCGCGACGAATGACCTCAGATCACAAAGACAGCTCAAACCTCATCGGATACTTCCTCGTCGACATCCCCGGATGGATCCCCCACGCGGCGGGACGGTTCTGGCCAGGCTTCGACGGCCTGTCCCCGAAAGAGCACGACGCCAAGTTGTACGACGTGGCGCAGCAGTACTACAAGACAATCACCGAGGCCATTCGACGCTACGACCCCAACCACCTGATTTTGGGCGACCGCTACAACGGCAACAAGGGCATCCCCGAAGTGGTGCTCCGCGCGATGACCGACTATGTTGACGTTCTTTCCGTGCAGTACTTCACCGGCAAATCCCCGGAGGAATACGCGACGATGATCGGCGATCTCCGCAACTGGCAGCAGCTCACCGGCAAGCCCGTACGAATCGCCGATATCGGCAACTGGGTGCCTACCGCGATGAATCCACACCGCACAAGCGACATGGAAACGCACGAGGAGCGCGGACAGGATTATGCGAACGGTCTGGCAACGATCATGCAGGAGCCTTGGATCATCGGCTGGCATTGGTGTGGCTACATCGAAAACCTGGGTCGCGGCTGGGGAGTCAAGGACCCCCAGGACAATTTCTACACCGATATGACAGTTCCTATGCGCAAAGCCAACGCCGCCGCGCAGACCACCATCGCCGACCGCTAAATCGCAACTTGGAGCGAAGCCTAAGAGTCATGCAGATGACTCTTTGCAAGAAGGGCGTAGTCGGGTTGGGCGCGCTGCCGGGTTCGTCCTGTACCAAAGCCCACAGTTAGAAGACATCGACCTCGACACGGTCCGCGCTCCCTCATGGACAGCAATCCCCCGCCGCTTGGACCGTACCGCAGCTATCAAGTTCCCATCGTGGACATCATCGACCTCACCGGGCTCAACCCGGCCGCCCTGTCCGAAGCAGACGTCTACGCGCCGGCCCCAGCGAGCCGGAAAGACACCGACCGACGCGCCAGACTGCGTGGCCAGGCGAACCGGCCACCGATGCCGTCCACGACGTGGTCATCGGCGATCGCGACGAGGACTTTGTGCAGTTCGTCATCGACGGCATCGCCCAACGGCGCGAAGCCGAGGCTGGGCTCTAGGCTCGCGCTGACTGTCGCAGATCCGACATCTGGACGTGCAGGTACGGGCGGCCCTTGCAGACTGTCAATCCCGCAAACTCTGCAATGCGTACCGAGGTGCCATCATGCTGTCCGTGCATTCGCGAGTGCACCACTCTCGTAGGCGCACTGCGCGGAGCCGGAACCTGCAGGTGGGGCGCGGGCGTGGCAATCGGCGTCGGCTCCTCCGCCTCGATGTAGTGCTTTTTAGCGATCTTGCGGCTGTTGCCTAGAACTTCTGCGGCTGTCTCGGCGTCAGTGGCGCGGGCGATGGTCGTGCCGGCGGTTCGCCTGAACGTATGCGGCGTGACTTTCAAGTCAGAGAGCCCAGCATCGGCGATGCACCTGATCCGCAGGCTCTGCTTCGCCTCCCGGACGGTCTGCGGCCTGGTCTTGGGATTCCAGGGCTTCGACCCAGCGCTGTACCTCGGAGACTCGGTAGCGCATCTCGCGCCCCACTCGGAAACCACGCGGGCCGCGATGGGCGTGGCGGAGATCGTGGATGGTCTGCACCGGGACGCCGAGGTGAGCGGCGAGTTCACTCGTCGTCAGGACGGCCTCGAGGCTCGGGATTATGTGTGCTGTCTTAGTCATACCAGACAGGTGCACGAACGATCCCGAACGGTGACGAGGGCGTTCGAGGCGCACCTCCTGCAGAGACAAAAAAATCCGGCGTAGCCATGGGCTACGCCGGATTTGCGCCGAGTCAGTCATTTTTCACTCCCTGTTGAGGGATCGAAAAGCTTGTTCTGATCTGGACTTTTTCGTTGCGGGGGCAGGATTTGAACCTACGACCTCTGGGTTATGAGCCCAGCGAGCTACCGAACTGCTCCACCCCGCGCTACAAGATCAAATTTAGCACACCCTGAAAGCCCGGTCGACCACTTCGGGTCGCTATTGCAAAACAGGAACAGATATTGCGTCCTATTCAGCATCGAACACCATCGCCCGAACGAGCGCAAGCCCCCACCCGAGACGGTGAGGGCTTGCGGCAGGTCGTGCGGTGGGCTACTCACCGAGCAGCGTGAGCATGCTCGCGATCGTCTCGGAGAGCTTGGCGTCTGCGGTGCCGTAGGCGGCGAAGTTGCCGGCGGCGAGTGCGGTCGCCTTGTCGGCCACCGCCGTCTTGGCGACGGCGAGAAGCGACTTCAGTTGGGCATTCGTTGCCGCATCACCCGTCGACCCGGTCGGCACGTCCGCGCCACCGGCAGCACCACCAGTCGTGCCGCCCGTTGTTCCCCCCGTAGCAGCCGGGTCCGGCACGGCCGTGTCACCGGCTGTCGCACCCGAATCGCCACCAAACAGCACATCGAGGGCGCCGTTGAGGGTGTCTTCGAACGCGATCTGATCGCCGAAGGCCACGAGCACCTTCTGTAGCAGCGGGTAACTGGTCTCACCGGTTGACTTCACATAAACCGGCTGCACGTAGAGCAGACCGCCACCGACCGGGAGGGTTAGCAGGTTTCCGTTCAGCACGGTTGAGGATCCCTGCCGCAGCAGGTTGAGCTCGGTCGAGACCGTCGGGTCGGCGTTGAAGACGTTTTGCACCTGGCCGGGGCCGGGCACAGTGCCGTCCTTGGGCAGGTTGAGCAGCCTCAGCTGGCCGTATCCGTCGGCGCGCACGCCGTCGGCGGAACCGGCATCGGCATCTACAGCTAGGTAGCCATAGAGCACGTTACGACTGGATGCACCGGTCGCTTCCGGCTGGAAGGTCGAGTACAACGAGAATGAAGGCTTGTCCGCTCCTGGTACCTGCATGGTGAGGTAGTAGGGCGGCTGCAGGGTGGGGTTGCTCGGAGGAGAGTCCGGGTCGTTCGGTGAGATCCAAGCGTCGTCCTTGGAGTAGAACGAGCCGGGGTCGGTGACGTGGTACTGGCCGAGGATGGCCCGCTGAACCTTGAACAGGTCGGCCGGGTAACGCACGTGGCTCATCAGGTCGCCGCTCATCTCGCTCATGGGTTTGAGCGTCGAGGGGAAGATCTTCTGCCAGGTCTGCAGCAGCGGCTCCTTGTCGTCCCAGGCGTACAGGGTGACCTCGCCGCTGTAGGCGTCGACGGTGGCTTTGACCGAGTTGCGCATGTAATTGATGCTGTCGAGGGCGTACGGCTGCGGTGGTGTCTGCGTGTCGGCGATAGCATCACTCAGGCTCACCGGCGTCGAGTAGGGGTAGTTCGCCGAGGTCGTATAGCCGTCGATGATCCACTTGACCCGACCATCAACGACCGAGGGGTAGGCGTCGGAATCGAGCGTCAGGTACGGTGCAGCCTTCTGCACGCGAGTGACCGGGTCACGATCGTAGAGAATCTCCGACTTGTCGTTGACCGATGCGGCCAGGAAGATTTGTTCAGACTGGAACTTAAGCGCGTAAATGAGCTTCTTGAACGCGTTGTCGAGTTTCGGTCCGCCGTCTCCGGAAAACGTCGTGTAGGTCTGGCCAGCGCCCTCTGCGCCCGACGGATAGTCGAGTTCGATCGGGTTCGCGCCCTTTTCGGCTCCGACGATGGAGTACTCGGGGGAGGTTTCGCCGAAGTAGATGCGCGGTTCGAAGTCGCCGAGGGCTCCGCTAGTAGGAATGCCGGATTCGAGGAACACCGGCTGGCCGTCGACCGAGCGCTGGTTGCCGTAGGCGGCCACGACACCATAGCCGTGGGTGTAGACCGTCTTCGAGTTGACCCAGGTGTTACCGGTGTTCAAACCGTCGATGTTGAGGTCTCGCACGGCAACGACGGTATCTTGCGACACTCCATCAATCATGTATCGATCGACGTTCAGGTTGTCGGGGAACTGGTAGTACTGACGGAACTGCTCGAGCTGGCGGAACGAGTCGCTGACTAGGGCCGGGTCGAGAATACGAATATTCGCCGTCGTCGCGGCGTCGGCGCGCAGGGCGCCGGGTTCGGCGGTGGTTTTCGCGTTGTACGGAATCTCCTCGATGTTGGCGACGTCATAGGCATCGCGGGTGAGGTCGATATTGCGCGCGATATACGGTTCCTCAAGCGATTTCGCACTCGGCTCCACCTGGAAACGCTCGACGACCCAGGGGTAGAGCGAGCCGATCAGTAGGCTCGACACGATCAGCAGCGCGGTGCCGATGACCGGTAGACGCCAGCGGCCGATGATGGCCGTGAGAATGAAGAGTAGGGCGACCACTGCGGCGATGCCGGCGAGGATGGCGCGGCCGGGGATGGTGGCGTTGACGTCGGTGTAGCCGGCGCCGGTGATGAGCGTGCCCTGGTTGGTCAGGGTGGAGTACTGGTCGAACCAGATACTCACGGCCTGGAGCAGCAGATACAGGGCCGCCGTGATGGCGATCTGTACGCGGGCGGCCTTGGAGATGAGCACCTCACGGCCGGACACCCGGATGGACCCGTACAGGTAGCTGGTAGCGACCACGACCAAGGCCGAGATGAGCACGACGGCGGAGGCGAAGGCAAGCACGGCCTGGTAGAACGGCAAATCCATCAGGTAGAAGGAAATGTCGAAGTTGAACTGCGGGTCAACGCGCCCAGTCTCGGTGCGGTTGAGCCACATGAGCACGGTCTGCCAGCGGGTGGCGGCGGCCACACCAGCGAACATGCCCAGAAGGGCGGGGATACCGAACATCGCGAGGCGGCGCAACGGCTCGATGACCTGCTGGTAACGATCGAGCTGCGAATTGAGCTTCGCATAAACTGGGCGCAGGCGGTAGGCCAGCTGAATGCTCACCCAGACCGGTACGGCCATGGCGACGAATCCGATCAGGAACAGCACCGTGCCGGCGACCCACTGCGTGGTGAGTACGTTGAGATACCCGAGTTGGTCGAACCACAGCACATCGGTATACAGGCCCGCAAAGATGAAGAACAGGATCACCAACCCCGCGATAATCGCTGCGGTGATTGCTAGCGGGGCTCGGCTGCGCCGTGGGGCGTTGTCGGCTGCTGATGAACTCACGAATTGGCCTCTTGCTCTAAGTGATCAGGGTCAGCCTCCATCTTACTTACGCGCCCCTGAAAGAGTCACCACTGCGAGTGGTTCGCGGCCCTACTCGGCCGGACAGCTCGGGAGTTCGCTCGTGTCGGCACCGGTCTTGATCGCGTCGAGCGCCGTGAGTGCTTCGTCGAGGGTGGCCACCGACAATACGGTCAGACCGTCGGGAATATTGCCGGTCACCTCGTTGCAGTTGTCGGCGGGGGCGAGAAACCAGTTGGCGCCGTTTTCGACCGCGCCGTGCAGCTTCTGCCGGATGCCGCCGATCGGGCCGACCGAACCGGACTGGTCGATCGTTCCGGTACCGGCCACGTTTTCGCCGCCCTGCAGTTTGCCGGGCGTGAGCTTGTCGATGATGCCGAGGGCGAACATCAAGCCGGCACTTGGGCCGCCGACCTTGTCGAGCTGAATCTGCACCTGGAACGGGAAATCGTAGGCGACCGAGACGTTGACCCCGGCCACGATCGTGCCGTCGTTGTCGATCGGCGTGACCGACACGGTTTGGGCGACGCCGCCCCGCACAATGTCCAGGCTCGCCGCAGTGTCAGCCCCGTTGGTCTGCAGGGCGACCCGCAGTTCCTGGACGCTGGACACCTGCGTGCCGTTCACCGCGGAGATTTGATCGTTGGGCTCGATGACTCCCTGCGCCGGGGAACCGTCGGGCAGGCTGGCCACCGAGACGGTCGTGGGGTAGTCGTAGCCGAGATGCGTGAGTGCCGCCGCGATGGCATCCTGTTGGGAATTAATCATGTCGGCGCTGCTGCGCGCATCACGCTGTTCTGTGCTGACATTCGCGGGAAAAACCTGATCGATGGGCAGCACGGCCTCGCTCGGGTCGAGCCAGGCTCCGGCCACGGTGAGCCAGCTCGGGCGATTCTCCCGGTTGCCGAGCAGCGAAACGGTGAGCAGGTCGAGCGTGCCCGCGGTGGGGTAGACCGTCTCGTCGGGGATGGTAATCAGAGCGGTTTCGACATTGTCGTGGGTGGCGGAACCGAGGGTGTTGTAGACCGGGCCGGGCTTCTCGATTACGTAGGGGGCAGGCATGATGCCGAGGATCACCCCGGCGACCAGGGCGATCAACAGCGCCGTCCAGCCGACGGACGGGCCAGAGCGCCGCGCACGTCGCGGTGCGGGTGAGTCATCGGTGAAGAGAGCCACCGTGCTCCTTCCGTGTTCGTTTGTGCCAGGTTGCGGGCTGTGTTCGCGACGGGCGCACAGCAAGCCCTTCAGCCTAGGACGTTTCCCAGCCCCGAGCGGGCTTCTCGCACTAGCGTAGAAGTATGCAACTGAGAGGGGCCTGAAGTGGCCGACGACTCCTTACCCCCGAACGAACAGAACCCGGGCGAGCCCGGCGATAACAACCCCAGTGACGAGTTCCGCGACATGCTGCGTGACATTCTGAGCGGCAAGAGCGGCATCGACCCGAGTCAGCTTGCCGGTGCGGCCGGTCTGCCCAATGACCCGGCGAGTGTAGCCGCGCTCATGCAACAGCTGCAGGGCGCCCTGAACACCCAGGGCACCGGTGTGGATTGGCAGATTGCGCTCACTCAGGGTCAGCAGCGGGCGGCCAACGGCCAGCTCACGGCAACCGATGAGCAGCAGACCCAGTTGCGCCAGGCCTTTCACATCGCGGCCCTCTGGCTCGATGATGTCATCACGGTAGCCGAACTCACCGTTGAACCGCGTCTGATGACCCGTCGAGAGTGGGTCACCGCGACCATGCCGCTCTGGACTCAGCTGGCCGAACCGGTCGCCACGAGCATTTCCGACTCCCTCACTCGGGTGTTCGCCGAACAGGTGCCCGAAGAGATGCAGGGCATGGTCGCCAATGCGAGCCAGCTCGTGCGCAGCATCGGCGGCACCCTGTTTGCCATGCAGCTCGGCCAGGTTGTCGGCCAGCTGGCCAGCGAGGTTGTCAGTGGCGGCGACGTGGGCATTCCGCTGCTTGGCGAGCAGCAGGCCGCCCTTCTTCCCCAGAACGTTGACGACTTCGGTGCCGGCCTCGACGTTGCGCCCGATCAGGTGCAGATCTACCTGGCCGTGCGCGAGATCGCCCACGCTCGACTGTTTCGGCACGCCCGCTGGCTGCGTCTGCACCTGACCAGCGCGGTCACCGCCTATGCCCGCGGAATCAGCATCGACTCCAGCCGACTCGAAGACCTGGCCGGAAGCTTCGATCCCTCCAACCCCGAAGACCTGCGCCAGGCCATGGTCGACGGTTCACTCATTCAGCAGAAGTCTGAGTCGCAGATCGCTGCCCTGTCCCGCCTCGAGACGATGCTCGCCCTGGTCGAGGGCTGGGTCGACGTCGTCACCGCTCACGCCACGGTCCGACTGCCCAAAGCAGATGCCATCGCCGAAACGGTCAAACGTCGCCGGGCCTCCGGCGGCCCGGCCGAGTCCGCGTTTGCTACGCTCGTCGGTCTCGAACTGCGCCCGCGCCGGCTGCGAGAGGCCGCCGCGATGTGGCAGGCCGTGACGGATGCCGTGGGCAACGAAGCGCGCGATGCGCTCTGGTCGCACCCCGACCTGCTGCCGCAGGAGCAGGACATCGACGATCCCCAGCAGCTCATCGCCCGCCTCACCAGCGCGGCCCGCGGGGAACCCGAAGTACTCGACGACGTCGACCAGGCGCTCGAAGACCTGTTGCGCGATGACGGCGCCGAGCGCCCGCACGAGGAGTAGATACTTTTTCTACCCCTCGGTGCGGCCGCAACGTTGCCGCAACCTGTGCTGATCTACCGTCGTGTCACGGACAAAATGTCCCAAACGAAGGAGTTTGGCAATGACAATCATCGAGACCGAAACGAGAACATCCGCTGAGGTGCCACCGACCATGCGCGCGGCCGTCGTGCATGAGTTCGGCAAGAACCTGTCAATCGACGAAGTTGCCGTGCCGTCGCCTGGTCCGGGTCAGGCCCTGGTCAAACTGATCAGCAGCGGTGTCTGTCACACAGACCTGCACGCCATGGAGGGCGACTGGCCGGTGAAGCCTAGCCCGCCGTTCATCCCCGGGCACGAGGGTGTGGGCGAGGTCGTCGCCCTGGGTGCCGGCGTCGACGACCTCGCCATCGGCGATCTCGTTGGTAACGCTTGGCTCTGGAGCGCCTGCGGCAGCTGCCAGTACTGCCGTACCGGCTGGGAAACCCTGTGCGAGGCGCAGCAGAACGGCGGCTACAGCGTTGACGGTTCGTTCGGGCAGTACATGCTCGTCGACTCCCGCTTCGCCGTGCGCATTCCCCATGGCGCCGACCCGATCGAGATCGCGCCGGTGCTCTGTGCCGGCGTCACCGTCTATAAGGGCCTCAAGATGACCGAGGCGCGTCCGGGCCAGTGGGTTGTCATCTCCGGCATCGGCGGCCTCGGCCACATCGCCGTGCAGTATGCCAAGGCAATGGGACTGCGCGTTGCGGCCGTCGACATCGCCGACGACAAGCTTGACCTCGCGCGCAAGCACGGTGCTGAGCTTGTGATCAATGCCCTCGATGGCGACCCGGTCGCCGCCATACAGAAAGCCACCGGCGGTGTGCACGGTGTGCTCGTGACTGCGGTACACCCGGCCGCTTTCGGCCAGGCCATCGGCATGACGCGTCGTGGCGGGACCATCGTCTTCAACGGTCTGCCGCCGGGAGACTTTCCCGCGCCGATCTTCGATATCGTGCTCAAGGGCCTCACCATTCGCGGCTCCATCGTGGGCACCCGTCAGGATATGGAAGAAGCTCTGCAGTTCTACGCTCGCGGCCAGATTCACCCCACGGTCTCCGAACGCCGCATCGACGAGGTGAACGAGATACTCGACGAGATGAAGCACGGCAAGATCGACGGTCGCGTGGTCATCCGCTACTAGTTCGCGCCGCTTTGAAATGGACCAGGTGCGGGCGCGCTCAGATGCGAACCCACGAGTCGGCGTGCGCGCGCCCGCATCTTCATCCCGTCGACACCGTGCCTGTGGAAAACTTTTTCCTGCTCGGGTCAGGTACGTCATCATGTCGGCATGGCCCTTCGACTGAATCCTCGATACCCGCTGGTGTGGCGCACCCCGGAGTGCGTGCAACTCGGCGTCGACCAGGCCATCGTCACGATCAGCGGGCTGACTCTCGCTCACGAGGCCGTGCTGTCAGCCCTGGTCGTGGGGGTGCACCGATCGGGTGCGATGCTGCTGGGAACGCTCGCCGGGGCATCCGCTGCCGAGGTGACGCACCTGCTCGATTTGCTCGAGCCGGCGCTGCTGTACGTGCCCGACGACGCGCACGCTCCGGTCACCCCGGTGCCCCGCACCGTGCACGTCGACGGCGTCGGACCAACGGCGTCTCGCGTGCGTGCCCTGCTGGCCACCCTCGGAATCCAAGAGGCGGCCCGCGGCGCCGACCCCGAGCTGGCGGTGCTGGTCGGGCACTACGTCTTCTACCCTGAGCGTCATGGGTACTGGCTGCGCCGCGATATTCCTCACCTACCGGTGGTCTTCAGTGACAGCGCCGCGCGGGTGGGGCCGTTGGTCGAACCGGGCCGCGGGCCCTGCCTGACCTGTCTCGAACTCGTGCACGTCGATGAGGATCCCGCCTGGCCGGCCATGGCCTGTCAGTTGGCCCCGCGGCAGGCCCCGAGCGAAACGCCCAGGCTGAGCTTCGAGGTCGCCGCCCGGGTAGCCGGCCTCGTGCAGGATCGATTGGATTCGGGACGGTCCACGGTGTTCGCCCGATCGCTGCGCATTGACGCCGTCACGGGGACGATTACGCGGTCCGCGCACCGGCTCCACGAGCGGTGCGGCTGCCAAGCTCTTGCAGAAACCGGGATCGTTCCCGAGCTGCCCGAGCCTGCACACCTGAAGATGACCAGCTGAGCGCCAGTCGGCGCCGGGCCCGGGTGATGCCGACGTAGAGCAGCCGGCGTTCCTCGTCGATTTGCTCAAAAGTGCTCGCGTAGCTGATCGGTACGAGGCCCTCGCTGAGGCCGACCACGAACACGGCGTCCCACTCGAGGCCCTTCGCCGAGTGCATGGTGGCCAGCGTCACCGCCGACACCGTCGGTTCGTGCTGGCCGGCCTGGCGTTCCATCAGCTCATCGGTGAACTGGCGAAAGGTTGTGCCGGCGGCGGCCTGGTCGACCAGGCCCATCAGGGCGTTGAGCGATTCCCACCTGGACTGCACTGCACCGCGCGTCTCCGGGGCGGTCTGGCTCCAGCCGAGGGAACGCAACACGTCGCTGACCGATTTGAACAGCGGTTCCCCGATGATGGAAACGGATGCCGCGCGCAGGCTCATCACCGCCTGCTTCACCTCCGGCAGGTCGAAGAACCGTTTGGCGCCGCGAATCTGGTAGCTCACTCCCACCTCGGTCAGCGCCGTTTCGAGCAGCGCCGCCTGCACGTTGACCCGAAACAAGACGGCGATGTCCTCGGGTTTGGTGCCGGTGTCGATGAGCTGCAGAATCTGCTCGGCGACGCCGCGAGCCTCGGCCATATCCGAGGCGTAGCCGCGCACGCTCGGGTCGGGGCCGGTGTCGGATTGCGCGGCGTGCAGGGTGAGGGCGCCGGAGCGGCCGCGCATGAGCTGGTTGGCGGCCGAGACGATCGGCGCCGTCGACCGGTAGTTCTGCTCGAGACGCACCACCGTGGCATCTTCGTAGTGTTTGGGAAAGTCGAGCAGGTAGTCGCTGCGGGCACCGGCGAAGGAGTAGATGGTCTGGCTGGCGTCACCGACGACGCAGAGGTCGCGACGGTCGCCGAGCCACAGCGCGAGCAGGTCGTGCTGCAGCGGGGAGACGTCCTGATATTCATCGACGACGAAGAACCGGTACTGCTCCCGAACCTGCAGTGCCACCGACGGTTCGGCCTCGATCATGCCGGCCATGGCCAGCAGCACATCTTCGAAGTCGATCTGCTTGCGATCGTCCTTGAGCTTCTCGTAGGTCTGTTGCAGGTCGACGACCTGGCCGACGTCGAGCCGGCCTGGCAGGCTGCGGCGGGCGATGCCCGCCGCATACTGCTCGATGCTCAGGCCGCTGGTCTTGCGCCACTCCACCTCGGCCGCGAGGTCACGCAGGGTGGCCGTATCGATTTTGAGGTGCAGGGCCTCGGCGGCGTGCCCGAGAATTCGGCCCTTACCGTCGAGGATGCGCGGTGCCTGCCCTCCGACGACGTGCGGCCAGAAGTAGTTCAGCTGAGATAGGGCGGCGGCGTGGAAGGTACGGGCGGCCACCCCGCCGGCGCCGAGCTGGCGCAGGCGACCGCGTAGTTCGGCGGCCGAGCGGCTCGTGAAGGTGAGCGCCATGACCCGGTTGGGGGCGTAGGCGCCTGTGAGCACGCCGAGCGCGATGCGGTGCGTGATGGCGCGGGTCTTGCCGGTTCCGGCACCGGCGAGCATGCAGACGGGGCCGATCAGCGCTTCGGCGGCAATGCGCTGCTGCTCGTCGAGGCCCTGCAGCAGCGAGTCGGCGGTCACCGTCACGGGCGGATCAATTCGGGTGAGGCGCGCAAGGGTGCACCAAACCAGCGTTCGATCATGGCGTGCGCGATTGACGACGGGCCGGGTAGCAGCATCCACTCGGCGGCCTCGTGCAGTTCCTTCCGGCTGAACCAGCGCAGCGCCAGAATCTCGGCGCCGTCGGGCAGCAGATCACCGGCCTGCTGGTCGTCGGCGAGTCGAGCGGTGAACCCGCACATGACCGAGGCCGGGAAGGGCCACGGCTGGGAGCCGACATAGGCCGGATCGGTGACCCGCAATCCGGATTCTTCAAACATTTCGCGGATCACGGCCGATTCCAGGGCCTCGCCGGGTTCGACGAATCCGGCAAGCAAGGAGTAGCGATTGTTTTCCCACATAGCATTGGAGCCGAGCAGGATGCGGTCGTCGGCGTCGGTGATGAGCACGATCACGGCCGGGTCGGTACGTGGGAACACCTGGCTGTTGTCGACGGGGCAGCGGCGCACCCAACCGGCCTCCTCGACCACGGTGGCCGCGCCGCAGCGCGGGCAGTGCCCGTGCGAGGCGTGCCAGTTGAGTACGCCGAGGGCCTCGGTGAACAGGCCGGCGTCACGGTCGCCGAGCGCGGTTGCGACCGTGCGCAGGCCCACCCATCGGCCCTCGTCGGGTTCAAGAAGAGCGGCGTCGTCATCATCGAGCTGAACCGCCACGATGCGGGTGCCGGCCGGTTCGGGCAGGTCGGTCGGTAGCGACCGGCCGAGGTAGACGCGGAGGCTGGCGTTTCGTCGGCTCGCTGGCACGCTGCTCGACGGCAGCAGGGCCAGGTGCACGGCGGTAGCGCTGGCGCTGGCGGCGGCGGGGCTGTGCGGCGCGAGCAGCATTTTGCCGTGCCAGACGGGCAGAAAGCGGGTGGCGGCATCAGCGCAGAGCTCGTCGAACAGACCGGGAATTGCGCGGCTCAGGTGGTCACGGTCGACCGCGTGACGAGACAGCGGCAACCGCGTCGTGAAAGTGAACGACATGGTTTATCTCCGAGCTCTGCGAGAACGTGTGTGTGGAGGCGTGGCGAACAGCCACGCGACCGGAAGTCGATCTAACCTAGTAGGCATGGCCAGAACTCAACTCACTCTAGCCGCGTTAGCCACCTCCGCAGTTACGGGGCTCGACGTGGCCTACGCCCGAAAGCACAGTGCCGGCGCGCACGGACTGTTCGACTCGGCGCTCGTTATCGACAAAGACGGGCGGGCGCTGATCATTCGCGTTCCCACCAGCCAGTCGGCCGAAACCGAGCAGTCCGCCGACCTCGTGGCCCTGCGCGCGCTCACCACCGGCAATCGAAGCCGGCTACCGTTCGATGTGCCGGAATACGTCGGCCAGACGCCGATTCAGGGCACCCGCGCCGTCGTCTATGAGCTTCTGGCCGGCGACAGCTTCGAGGCGGATGCCCTCACCGGACACGAGGGCGTCTCGGGGTCGATCGGCCGGGCCATCGCCGCGATCCACGCGCTGCCGAGCGCCTTCATCGGCACCGCCGGGCTGCCGCAGCAGAGCGCCCAACAGTGCCGCACGGATGCGATCGACCTGATCGACCGGGCCGCCAACACCGGTTATCTGCCCGCCGCGCTGCTGCGCCGCTGGGAACAGGCCACCGACGACGACGCCCTCTGGCAGTTCGCGCCGGCAGTGGTGCACGGGTCGATGTCGGCCGATTCCATTCTGATCACCGACGATGCCGTATCGGGAATTCTCGGCTGGTCTGGCCTGGCCGTCGGCGATCCGGCGCGGGACTTGCACTGGTTGCTCGCTGCGCGCGGCGACGCAGCCGAACTGGCCATCACGGCGTATTCGACCGCACGTCAGGGCAGCGACAGCCACATCACCCAGCGCGCCATGCTCTACGCCGAGCTGGAACTGGCCCGCTGGTTGCTGCACGGCGTGAGCAGCCACGACCAGTCCATCGTCGATGACGCCGTCGCGATGCTCGACGGCCTCGTCGACACGGTGCACAGCCACACCCAGCAGCCGCTCTCCCCCGTAACCGGCCCGATCATGACCGTCGGCGACGTGGAGAACATGCTCGACCATATGCCGCGCGCCGCCCGGGATTACGACCAACACGCAGCGATGCACACCGACAGCTACGACTTCTCCGGGCTCACCGCCGACTCTGACTCTGACTCTGGGGAGTCCAACGACTCGCGCACCGGGGCCATCGCTCCGGACCAGGCGGCGAGCAGGTCTTCCTCTGAGTAGAGGCGATCGGGCGCGATGACGGTATCGTCGGCGACGAAGTAGAACACGGCGTCGACGATACCCGGATCGATACCCTTCCAGCGGGCGTAGGCGAGCCGGTAGAGCGCGAGCTGGGTTTGCTTGAGTTCCAGGTCGGCGGCGTTCTTGGGTGCCCGCCCGGTTTTCCAGTCGACGACCTGGTACCCGGTCGCGGTTTGGTAGACGGCGTCGAGCTTGCAGACGAAGACCTGGCCGCCGAGTACGTGGTGAATTTCGATCTCGACGTCGACGGGCATCCGCTCGGCCCATTCGGAACGTTCGAAGGTGGCCTGGAGCACCGCGAACTGCTCCTGCTCGGGCACCGCGAGGTCGCTCAGGGTGCCGGTACCCTCGTCGTCATCGCCGAAGTCCAGTTCATTCAGGCTGGCATCGATGCGGTCGGTGCCGGTGGCACCGCCGGCGCGCCGCTCGACCCAGGAGTGGAACAGCGTGCCGAGCCGGGTGGCTCGATAGGGGCGTTGGGGCATGGGGCGGCGCAGTTCCGCGGCGACACCGGCCGGGTCGTCGACGTAGTCCTTGAACCGGGAAGCCGGGATGCGCGCCGGGACGGGCGCCACCGCGCCGCCAGCCAGCCGCAGAGCCCGTTCCGCAAGCAGCAAAGTGACCGCGGCGGACCAGCGGGTGGGGGCATCCGCTTCACTGTTCCGCACCCGCGTTGCGGCGGCTTCAACCAGTGCCCGGCGGGTGCCGAGGGGGTCGAATGGCCACAGCTCGGTGCCGTCATCGGCGAAGTCGGGTTTGTCGGCCTCGACACTCGCGTCGGGGATGGCGGCAATGAGCCCGGCTTCGACAAGTTCCGTCAGATAGCGGCTGGGCCTCCGCGCGGTCAGTCCAGGTCCCCAGAACGAGCCGGTCAACAGCAATTCACGCTTGGCGCGGGTGGTGGCCACGTAAATGAGCCGGCGCTCTTCGTCGTCATGCCGCGACGCCAACTCTGCTTTGTAGGCCTGGAAGGCCAGGTCGTAGTCGAATTGGGTGTCGTGCCCGGCTAGCTCGAGCACGGGAAGCTCCGACCGGTCGCCGCGAAAACCGTAGGGCAATTCGCCGAAGCGCAGCCAGCCGCTGGTGTCGCGGGAGGCCGCTGGCAGGCTCTTTTCTTCGAGGTTGGGAATGGCGACGAAGTCCCATTCGAGGCCCTTGGCGCCGTGAATGGTGAGCAATTGCACGGTGCCCTGTTCCGACAGCTCGGCACGCGGGCCGAGGTCGTCTTGCAGCTCCGCCCGCTTCAGCCAGCGCAGAAAGCTGGCCAGGGTGCCCTGCTCGTCGCTGTCGAGAAACGCGGTCACCGTGTCGTGGAAGGAATACAGGTTGGCGAGGCCGAGATCGTTGGCCTCGTTCGCGGTCAGTTCGATGTCGAGCCGAAATTCCTGCTCGATCAGGCGCACGAAGTCGAGCAGCGGCAGGCCGGCACGGGATCGCAGCCAGGCCAGTTGCCGGCCGGCCGACTGCACACGGGCGCGCCCGAGCTCGCTGAATCCGGCGAATTGGCCGTGGGAGTCGGGGGCCGTGCCGAGAAAGTCGATCGCGTCGACGAGGGAGCTGCCCTCATCGCCGGCGACGGATGCCCGCAGCTTGCCCCGCAGGTCAGCCGAGATGGCTTTCTGCGCCCAGTCGTGCGCGGCCAGCCAGCGGGCCACGTCGGCGAGCGCCTGCAGATCGCGTGCTCCGACGCGATAGCGGGCGCCGCTGAGCAGGCGCACCAGCTCGCTGCCGGCAGCGGGGTCGTGCACCACGCGCAGCACACTCACCACGTCGGCCACCTCCGGTGTCGACAGCAGCCCGCCGAGGCCGAGCACGTGGGCGCGCACGCCGTGCGCCCTCAGCACCTCGGCGAAGTAATCCATTTCACGACGCGCACGAAACAGCATCGCGCCGGTGTGGTCGCCGACCACACGAGCGGCAAACCAGTCAGCGACCGCGCCGGCCTCCTCGGCGATGGTTTGCGCCATGAGCGCGTCGACGCCGCCGGGTCGGGTTCCGGCCGGGACTTTAAGCGTTTCGACCTGGATTCCCCCCGCTTTGGCGCGCAGGGCTTCGCTCAACGGGGCCACCAGGGCGTTAGCGGTGTCGAGCACGAGTGCGGGGTTGCGCCAGGTGAAGGACAACGACATGGTCGGAGCCGTAGCCGTAGAGCTGAAATCGCGGGCAAAGCCGAGCAGGTTCGCGGAGCTGGCGCCGCGCCATCCGTAAATGGACTGGTGTGGATCGCCGACCGCCATCACCGGGTGGTCACGGAACAGGGTGTGCAGCAGCTCGGTCTGCAACACCGAGGTGTCCTGGTATTCGTCGAGGAGCACGATCCGGTACTGGTCGCGGTAGCGGTCTGTGACCGCAGCCACTTTCTGGCACACCTGCAGCGCCAGCGCCACCTGATCGGAGAATTCGATCAGTCCCAGTCGGCGTTTCTCGCTGCTGTAGCGGGCGGCGAGTTCGGCAAGCACCGGCAGCGGTGCGACCGCTGCCACGGAATCGACGACCGAGCCGTACGGGGTTTTCTTACGCGGATTGCCGTAAGGCAGATCGGGCAGGTAGACGAAACTCTCGGCCAGGGCGGTGAGGTCGTGCGGGGCACCCGGAGCGCCGTCGCGCCGGGCCGGCGGGTTCTCGGCGAGGGCACGACTAAGCTGCAGCACGGCGTCGGTGACCTGGTCGATGCTCTTGCCGAATGGCACGAGCCGTCCGTCGCCATGCTCGACGACGACCCGCCGGGCAAGCAGCCAGGCGCTGGTTTCGCTCAGCAGCACCGACTCCGGTTCACGGCCGAGCAGCAGGGCGTTGTCGGTGAACAGCCGGCTGGCGAAGGAGTTGTAGGTGGAGACGCTCGGGGTGTTGAACAGGTCCGAGGACTCGGCGGACATCTCGTCATCGGGACCGGCCATGACCGGCATGAGGCCGGCCGCATCGAGGTCGGTGATGCGTTTGTTGATGCGTTCGCCCAATTCGCCGGCGGCCTTACGGGTGAAGGTGAGTCCGAGAATCTGGTCGGGGCGGGCATGGCCGTTGGCGAGCAGCCACAGCACCCGGTTGGCCATGGTCTCGGTCTTGCCGCTGCCAGCACCGGCGACCACCAGGGTGGGCGTGAGCGGCGCCTCGATCACGGCCTGCTGCTCACTCGTGGGCGGAGGCAGCTCGAGCTGGGCGGCAATGTCGAGTGCCGAAACCGTGGTGACTGTCGTTGTGGGACTCATGAGCTGACCTGCTTGATGACGTGGATGCGGCAGGACCCGTGGCTGCGCGGGTCGAGGCAGTGCGAGGTGATCTCGGCGATGAAAGTGGCGCCGCCCATGCCGGCCGCGTCGTCGCCGACCCGGGTGCGGAAAGCGTCGAGCTGCTCCGGACTGAAGGCGGTCTGGGTGGGATTGCGGTAGTTCTGTTTGACCGTGCCGGAGGAGACGATGACGAGGCGCGCACCGGCCAGGGTCATGTCAGCGGGCACGCCGTCGATAGCGCCGTCCTGGAATGCCAGCTGGTAGGCGCCGAGTTGGGGATGCTCGGCGACGCCGGTATCGCTGGTCGCGTCACCCTTGCCGGTCTTCAGATCGACGATGACGGCCCGTCCATCGAATTGGCGTTCCACCCGGTCGATGGTACCCGACAGCACGGCGCCACTGACCTCCAGTTGGAAGGTGCCCTCGGCGCTCAATAGCTCACCGCCGCCCTGCTCAAAATCCAGCAGGTAGGAAGCGAGCCTGTCGGTGAGCGCCCGTGCGGCGACCTTCTGCACGCGCGACTGCCAGTCGGCGTCGAAGTCGAGTTCGTTCCAGCGGGCTTCCACCCCCTGCCAGAGGGCTTCGGGCCGGCGGTCGGTGGCGTCCTCCATCACCTTGTGAATGATCGTGCCGAGGTTCGCGGCCGTGTTCGAGTTGCCGCCGCCGACCTGACCGATCAGCCAGTGCAGCGGGCAGGTTTCGAATGCGGCCATGCGCGATGGCGAGACGCGCACCGGCTGATCGCCGGAGTCCGGGTCGTTGAGCGGGCGCACGGTGCTTGGGTCGGTCAGCCCGTACCAGTCGTCGGGCGCGGCGCCTGGCACGCTTTCGCGGGCAAGACGGGCCAGCGTGGCCGCGGCATCCGCTGCTCGGGAGACGGTGTCGGAATCGGTGCGGGCCGGCGAGCGGATGGCGCGGGTCAGGTCGCGGCGCAGCCGCCCGGCCAGGCCGCGCAGCGACAACGGGTAGCGGGCGAGGTCGTCGATGTCATGCTCGGGGCCCGGCTGTGGCAGCAGGCGCAGGAACGCCGACGGTTCGTTTTCTTCATTGTTGACGGCGGTGATGAGCAGCTCGGTCGTGGCGCGGCTGGCGGCCTGAGCGAACATGCGCAGTTCGTCGTGGAGCACCGCGGTGCGTGCATCGGTGCCAGGAGCGTGTTGCCCGGAGGCGACCAGGGCGAGGTCGCCGGCGCCAAGCAGCGATCCGCGAATGCGCAGGTCGGGCCAGACGTTGGCCTGCACACCGGCGAGAACGACGATGTCGAAGTCCCGCCCGATGGTGCCGCTCGGACTGGACACGGTCACGGCCGCGCCGAGGGCGCGCGGCGCGAGGGTATCCTCGGGCACATCGGTGTCGACGAGGTGCTCGAGGAACAACACCGGCGGAGCCGACGGGGTGCGTTCAACAAAGCGTTGCGCGGCCGAGAACAAAGCGACGACGGCGTCGAGGTTGTGGTTGGCTTCGTCGGCGACAATGCCGGTGCCAGTGGATTGTTCCTTCCACTCCCGGTCGAGACCGCTGCGCCGCCACAGGCCCCAGAGCAGTTCTTCGATGGTGGCGCCGGCCTTGTATTCAATTCGTGCCTGGCGCAGGCTCGCTCCGCAGCCGGCCGCACGGCGAGCCGTGCGATTGTCGATGGTGGCGAGCAATTCGGGGTCCTGCAGGGCGGCGACGAGCAGTTCGTCGGCGCTGCGCGGGGTGGGGGTTGCGTCGCCCAGCTCCTGATGGCCCAGCTCGTGTTGACGCAGTGCGGCGCGCAGCCGGCGCAGGGTGATCGGATCGAGCCCGCCGAGCGGGCCGCGCAACAGCTCGATTGCCGCCTCGGGGTCGAGCGGTTCGCGCCCGAGGGTCACTTCGAGGGCCAGAATGAATGCCTTCACCGCGTATTCGTCGCGCAGTGCCGTGCTCGCGGTCGAGACCTGGGTCGGCACCTCGAGTGCGGCGAGCCCCTTGGAAATCGACGGCACGAGCGATCCGGTGCGCACGATCACGGCCATGCGCGACCACGGTGTGTCGTTGATCACGTGGCGTTCACGCAGCAGCCGGGCGATCACCGCGAGCTGATCGGCCGGGCTGCTCGCGATGACGGTGTGCACGGACTCGTTGGGCAGCTGACCAGCAACGTCAGCGCCGGCACCAGCACCAGCGGAATCCGCACCGGTGGAATTGGCACCGGTGGAATTGGCACCGGTGGAATTGGCCGCGGCGGAATTGGCCGCGGCGGCATCCGCAGCGGCCGGCTCGACGTGCGCCAGGCCGTCGCCGGGCACGGTGGGCGGCACGGTGAGCGGCACGGTGACCGGTGCGCTGGCCGCCGCGCGCTGAGTACCCGCCGCGGCCGCACCGATCCTGCTGGTGATCTGTTGGACAACGTTCCGGATACCCGCCCCGTGTCGATAGACGGTCTGCAGCACGATCGGGGCAGCCATCCGGCCGCGGTCAGCGGCCAGATACGCGCCAAGACGGCCGAGGGCATCCGGATGCGCACCGTGGAACGAGCCGGTCGTGATGTCGGGGTCGCCCAGTGCGATGATCGCCACGCCGCGCGCCTGAAACTGGGCGAGCAGGGTGAGCGTTGCCTGCGTGACCTCCTGAGCGTCGTCGAGCACGATCAGGCGCACGTCGGCCAGGGACCCAAGCGTTGCCGCTCCGGCCGGTCCGGCCTCCGCTCCGGCCACGATGGCCGCGGCATAGCGAGCCAGCTCGGTGGAGTCGTACTGACCGGGGCGAGCCTGGTCTTTGGCCTCTTCGTAGCCGCGAATGAACTCAGCTGCTGCAACCCACTCTGGTCTCCCCAGTCCGAAGCGCTCCAGTTGGCCCGGGGTCACGCCGTACTCGACGGCGCGCATCATGAGGTCACGCAGTTCGGTGCGGAAACCGCGCAGGCCACGCACGTCGGGGCCGAGCGTGGCCGGCCAGGCCGGGGTTGTACCGGCTGACATCGACCCGACCTCATCGTCGAGGTGACCCTGCAGCAGCTCGGCGATGATCTGGTCTTGTTCACCGCCGGTGAGCAGCGTTGGTGTCGGCCCGCCGGCCTGGGCGACCGCGGAACGCACAATCTGAAAGGCCACCGAGTTGGTGCTGCGGGCCAGCGGCCCGTTCGTGGGCACGGCGAGGCGCAGCGCGATTCGGTCGCGCAGGGCGGTTGCACCGGTGCGGGTGGGTACGAGCACGAGTACCTCACTCGGCGAATACCCCCGGTTCAAGACCCGGTCGGCGACGAGTTCAACGAGGGCCCAGGTCTTGCCGGAGCCGGGAGCGCCGATCACCGCGGCACTCACCCCGTCTGGAAGGTCGAGAACGGCCTGCTGGGCGGCGTCGAGCCGGTGGTTGATGCGCGGAGTGGTCACAATTCAACGGTAACGGGTTGCGCCGACAGTGAACTCGGTCAGGGCGGCGCTGCGTTCTGTCGTACTCTGGGCGCAAGGCTACGAAAGGCAGTTCGGTGGATATTCGCATTGGTATTTTCAACTCTCCGCGGGAGATCGGTTTTGAGACTTCGCAGCCAGCGACCGAGATTGAGGAGACCGTTGCGGCGGCCCTCTCCGGTCAGACCGGCTATCTGAAGCTCAGTGACAGCAAGGGGCGGGTGTACATCGTTCCCACGGTGGGCCTCGCCTACGTCGAACTCGGCAGCGAAGAATCGCGCCGCGTCGGTTTCGTCGCCTAACCAGCCATGGAGCTTCTGTTCGTCGCGCTGCTCGGCGCGGTCATCGGCCTCGCCGCGCGGTATTTTCTCCCCGGTCGGTCCACCCAGGGTTCGGTGCTGGTTCCGGCGATCGGAACCGTTGCGGCATCCGCTCTCTGGGTCGCGCTGACCTGGCTTGGCTTGAATTGGGCCAATGGGTGGATCTGGTGGGTGTCCCTCGTGGGGACTGTCGTCGTATCCGTCGTGCTCAATCTTGTGATCAGTCGGCGACGCATTCACGGCGACCAGCGGATGCTGCAACGGCTCGCCAACGCAGCGTCCGCCGCCTAGGACTTCGGCCGGTTCGCTGGGCGAACGGCTAGGCGGTGAGGCCGAGGCCGTCCATGCGGCGGGTGTGCGCTGCGATGAGCTCGGTGAAGACCGGTTCGATGCGCGCCTCGGCACCCTCGGCAGGGTCGGCGGCCGGCATGGCCGACCGGGCCACGAGCAGGGTGTCACCGACGAGTCGGCGGCCCCACATGGCCAGCCGTGAGCCAAGCGCCACGTCGTTCTCGATGGCGGTTTGTAATTCCTGTATCAGCACACCGGTGCCGGAATCTTCACCGAGCAGCTGCGCCACTCGGGGCCCGATGTCGCGCGGCAGGCCATCCGACAGGCGAATAAAGAAATCGTCGAGCAAACCACCGCAGAGGTAGCAGCTCAGGAGCAGCTCGTGCCACTCGGCGCCGCTGGTTTCGCGGCGAAACCCATCGAGGGCCACGACGAACGGGGCCATCTCGGTGGCCGGCTCGTGCCCGCGGCGTCGAATCTCGGTAATCAGGCCGTGATGCTTGCTCAGCGCTCGACCGGCGGCCGTGCTGAGTCCCTCCTTCACGGCGAGGTTCGGCGCGGTGGCTAAGGCCCGTGCCAGACTTTCAAACTCGCCGAGCTCGCGGTACGCGGCTTGGCCGAGAAAATGCCGCACTCCGGGAGCGAGCGAACTGATGTCCATTTTTTCGGTTGGCTGGAGCACCCCGCGGGCGGAAAGCCGCGGAGCTTCAGTGCGCTGCGGGCGCCGACCGGACCACGTGACCACGGGCTTAGCTTAGGACAGCGCGCCTGTGGCCGCGGTACAGACGGGGCAGTAAGGTGGAATTACGTCGCCGGCAAGGATCGGTGGCCGCTGCCCGAGACGCAAAAACGGGCGCACTTCGCTTCCAGTTAATGACAGGCATACATTCGTGACTTTCTCCGAACTTAATATTGACCAGGACATGGTCGACTCCCTTGCTGCCAAGGGCATCCTCGAACCGTTCCCCATCCAGACCCAGACCATCCCCCTCGCCCTGGCCGGCCAGGACATCATCGGTCAGGCTAAGACCGGCACCGGCAAGACCTTTGGTTTCGGCCTTCCGGTCATCCAGCGCCTCGGCCTCGACCCCGAGCCCGGCGTTCAGGCGCTCATCGTCGTTCCGACCCGAGAACTGTGCGTGCAGGTCTCGGAAGACCTCGAGCTCGCCGCGACGGGCCGCAACACCAAGATCGTTTCCATTTACGGTGGCAAGGCCTATGAGGGCCAGATCGAACAGCTCAAGGCCGGCGCGCAGATTGTCGTCGGAACTCCCGGCCGCCTGCTCGACCTCGCCAGCCAGCGCCTGCTCACTCTCGCCAACGTGCGCGAAATGGTGCTCGACGAAGCAGACAAGATGCTCGACCTCGGTTTTCTCTCCGACATCGAGAAGCTCTTCGCGCAGACCCCGTCGACCCGCCACACCATGCTGTTCTCGGCGACGATGCCCGGACCGATCGTGGCCCTGGCCCGACGCTTCATGAACCGTCCGATTCACATTCGCGCGACCGACCCCGATGAGGGCCTGATGCAGGCCAACATCGAGCACCTCGTCTACCGCGCCCACAACATGGACAAGGACGAAGTCATCGGCCGCATCCTCATGGCGGAGGGCCGCGGCAAGACCATCATCTTCACCCGCACCAAGCGCGCCGCCGCGAAGCTCGTCGAGGAACTCGGCGATCGTGGCTTCAACGCCACGGCCGTGCACGGCGACCTGAATCAGGAGCAGCGCGAACGTGCCATGGCGAGTTTCAAGAGCGGTAAGAAGGAAATTCTGATCGCAACGGATGTCGCAGCTCGCGGCATCGACGTTGAAGACGTCACCCACGTGATCAACCACACCATTCCCGAAGACGAGAAGGCGTACCTGCACCGCGTCGGCCGCACCGGTCGCGCCGGCAAGAACGGCATCGCCGTGACCTTCGTCGACTGGGATGACCTGCACAAGTGGTCGCTGATCAATAAGGCCCTCGACTTCGGCCAGCCGGAACCGATGGAAACCTACTCGTCGTCGCCGCACCTCTACACCGATCTGAACATCCCAGCCGGCTCCAAGGGCCGCCTGCGGGCAACCCCGGTGAAGGATGTCGCCGCTGGTGATGCGCGCACCGGCGGCGCCGGTCGTTCCGGCGGGGCACGCTCCGGCGCCGGCAGTCGTTCCGACTCGGGTCGTTCCGGCGCTGCACGCTCTGGTCGTTCTGAGGGAGGTCGCGGTTCCGGCCATGGCGATTCCGCGCGCAGCTCAGACCGCCCGGCGACAAGCCCAGTAGCTTCCGGTGCCGACGAGGCGAGTCGGCCCACTCGGTCGCGCACCCGCGTTGGCTCCAGCACCAACCCGGACGCCCCGGCCGCAACCTCCGCTGCCGGCACCCACGATGGCGGCGGAGCCGAGCACCACGACGGCAACAGCGCGCCGCTGCGTCGCAGCCGCACGCGTCGTCGCTCTCCGCAGTCCGGCAGCACCATCTAACAACGAAACAGAACCATCCGTGCCCGGCTCTTGGGCTGTCGCCGTTTCGGCCGTGGCAGCCCCGGGGCCGGGCGTTCCTGTTTCCCCCACACTCGTTCGCGGCGCCGTTGTTTCGTATGCGTTAGTTTCACGCGCCGCCGTTCCACCGGGCGCTGAAACTGGCGACGCCGCGGCATTCGCTGCCGAAAGATCAGCCGTAGATGGGAGCCGAACCGCGGCCCTCGGCGATGATGCGCTCGAGCACCTCGGGGGCGGTCGTGTTCTCGCCGAGCCGGTTGGGTTTGCCGGTGCCGTGGTAATCACTCGAGCCAGTGACGACCAGCCCGAACTTGGCAGCCAGCTCATACAGCCGTGCCGTGGGTTCGGGCTTGTTCTCGCGGTGCGCCAATTCGAGGCCGAACAGTCCGGCTTCGACCAGGGTCTTCAACCGAGATTCCGCCACAATATCGTCGATCCCGCGGGTGGCAGGGTGGGCGATGACCGGCACTCCCCCGGCGGCTCGCACGAGTTGGATCGCCCGCAACGGATCGGGGGCATAGTGCGGCTGGTAGTAGCCGGCCTTCCAGTGGAGGATGCCCGCGAAGGCGGCGCTGCGATTGAGGGCGTGACCGCGGGCGACGAGGGCGTCGGCGATGTGCGGCCGGCCAACGGTCGCCTCCGGAGTGGTCTGGGCGAGCACGTCGTCCCAGCTCAGGTCATAGTCCGCTCCGATGCGGGCAACCATCTGTTCGGCCCGGGTGAAACGTGCGGCACGCACGCGGGTCAATTCGGCGAGCAGGGCCGAATCGGCCGGGTCGAAGAGATATGCCAAAAGATGCACACTGGCGTACTGCACCCGGGTGCTAAATTCCATTCCGGGAATAAGTGTCATGTGTTCAACTTCCGCTGCAGCGGATGCTTCGGGCCAACCGGCCGTCGAGTCGTGGTCGGTCAGCGCGATGGTGCCGAGGCCGGCAGCGGCAGCGGCCCGCACGAGTTCGGCGGGGGTCTCGGTGCCGTCCGACACGCTCGAATGTGCGTGCAGGTCGATCGGACCATGGAATTGCCGCGCGACTGCCATGCCCCCATGCTAGTTGGCCGCCCTCCGGCCCATGGCCGCGGCGTCGGGCCCGGGCCGACGGGGGATTCCCCAGAATTCTGATCTAGGGTTCAATTCAATGTTCCCTCGACTCCTTCGGGCGCTTCTTCTGGTCGGCGCGGCCGCTTTCCTGCTGGTCTGCACCTGGCCGCAGGCGTTCGGCCTGCACAACAGCTGGGTCGTGGCCCACCTTGTGTCTTTTCGTGCCATCGCCGTGATCGGCGCGGTCGTCGGCCTCGTTCTGCTCGGGCTGCTTCGGTTCCTTCGCCCGTTACGCCCAACCCTGGGCATGGCCATGGTGTTGCTCGCTCTCTTCGGGGTGGCCAATGTCGGCATCCTGGCCTCCCGTGGATTCAATGCCGGCACCGCTCAGGTCAGCACCGAAGCGGGTGTCAGCTCCATTACCGTATTGAGCTGGAACACGCTCGGTGATGTTCCCGGCGCCGCGGTCATCGCCGACCTCGCCGTTGCGCAGAACGCCGACGTCGTCACTCTGCCCGAAACCACGGAAGAAACCGGCATCCTGATTGCCGAGGGGATGCGCGAGGCTGGACGGCCGATGTGGGTGCACACGCTCGCTTTCGATCGGGTCTCCAAGGCTCGTTCTACGACCGTGCTGATCAGCCCCGACCTCGGTGACTACGTCGTGAGCAATGCAGCGGGGTCCGGCCCACCCGGCAACACCAACGTGCTGCCGACCGTCGTGGCCGAACCGACCGATGGCAGCGGCCCGACCATCGTCGCGGTGCACGCCGTCTCCCCCATTCAATACGAGATGTCGAACTGGCGCAGCGATCTCGACTGGCTCGCCACCCAGTGTCAGGGCGACAGCGTGATCATGGCGGGCGACTTCAATGCCACGCTCGACCACATGGCCGACCGGGCAGGCGGGGGCACCGGCGCTGTGCTCGGCAACTGCGTGGATGCCGCGCTGTCGGCCGGTGCGGCATCCGTCGGCACCTGGCCCACCAGCATTCCCGCCCTGCTCGGCAGCCCCATCGACCACGTCATGGTCACCCCGAACTGGCAGGTGGCCACGCTGCGGGTGATCGAGACGCTCGATGACGCCGGCAGCGACCACCGGCCGATCGTGACCACACTCACACCGGCTCCGTAGCGCCGGTCCGGCGCAGGATCGGCAGGCGCCGGATCAACATCCGTCCAGAGTGCGGTGCCAGAATGGAGGAATGGCTGATACCACTGCTTCCGCATTCACCCCCGCCGCGCGCTCGAACGAGAACCGCTCAACGACACCGGGCTCATCCGGCTTCAAATCGTTCATCGGCAGCGGATGGGCCGAACGCACCGACGTTCTGCCCCCGGCCCGCGAGCAGGCGCCCTTCGCTGCCGCGCGCCGCGCGCGCCTATCCGCACAGTATCCCGGACAGCGCCTGATCATTCCAGCGGGCCGGTTGAAGCAACGCTCCAACGACACCGACTACGCCTTCCGCGCCCACTCCGCCTTCGCCCACCTCACCGGTTGGGGCAGCGACAGCGAACCCGGTGCCGTGCTCGTGCTCGAACCAACCGCCGCCGGCGGCCACGACGCGACCCTGTACTTTCGGGAACGGGCCGGCCGCGACTCCGACGAGTTCTACGCCAACCCCGACATCGGCGAATTCTGGATCGGCCCACGCCCCTCGATCGCGCAGGTTGCCAGCGACCTCGCACTCGGTGTGCGCGGCATCGCCGACCTCGCCGATGTGCTGCGCTGTGCCGACAGTGCAACCCTCGTGCTGCGCGAGGCTGACCCGACCTTCACCGAACGAGTTGACGAGGCCCGCCTGCGCTTCGCCGCGGAACGTGTGCTCGGCAGCAACGCCTCCGATTCCGCGTTCAGCATCGAGATCAACGCCGAGCATGAGCCCGACGGGGCCCTGGCCCGCGATCTCTCCGAGCTGCGCCTCGTGAAGGACGCCTGGGAGATCGAACAGATGCGCGTCGCCGTCGCGGCCACCGCCCGCGGATTCGACGATGTCATCGCCGACCTGCCGCGATCGAGCGTGCACGCCCGCGGGGAACGCCTGGTCGAGGGCGTGTTCAACACCCGGGCCCGCAGCGACGGAAACACGGTCGGCTACGACACCATCGCTGCCTCCGGCCCGCACGCCTGCATTTTGCACTGGACCCGCAACGACGGCGTCGTCGCCCCCGGCGACCTCATCCTCATCGACGCCGGCGTGGAACTCGACAGCTACTACACCGCCGACATCACCCGCACCCTGCCGGTCAACGGCGTCTACAGCGAAGTACAGCGGCTGGTTTACGAAACCGTGCGTGAGGCAGCGGATGCCGCCTTTTCCGTCGCTCGCCCCGGCGCTGTCTTTCGTGATGTGCACGCCGCCGCGATGAACGTCATCGCTCGGCGCACCGCCGAGTGGGGCATGCTTCCGGTCACCGCCGAAGAGGCCCTGCAGCCGGAGAACGGCCAGCACCGCCGATACATGGTGCACGGCACCAGCCACCACCTCGGCATCGACGTGCACGATTGCGCGCAGGCACGCCGCGACATGTACATGGACGGAGTGCTCGAACCGGGCATGGTCTTCACCATTGAACCCGGACTGTACTTTCAGCCAGACGACCTCACCGTTCCCGCCGCGTTTCGCGGCATCGGCGTGCGCATCGAAGATGACATCCTGGTGACAGAGACCGGGGCCGAGAACCTCTCCGCAGCCATCCCGCGCACCGCCAGCGAGGTCGAGGCCTGGATAGCGGCCGCCCAGCGCTGAACCTGCTCGCGCGTGACTACACGGGGGGCGTAGTGGCTTCCGGGACTTCAGGTGCGGAGGGAGAGCCGGAGAGCAGATTGCGGGCCCGGTGGACCAGCTCGGCATCGACGATGACCTGATAGTTGGTCGCGATGACCTGCATGGTCGACGTGAAGTCACGCCGCCGCCGGTTGATGGCGTAGCTGGCTATGCCCAGCAGCATGCCGAACCCGGCGCCCATGATGAGGGCGGCAAACACAAACGGCAGGCTCGACCCGGTCGGTGAGAACAAAAAAAACAGAATTCCGAAAAATATTCCCAGCCAGGCACCGGATCCTGCGCCCGCAAGAGCCACTCGGCCGTAGGTGAGTTTGCCGGTCACCCGCTCAACACTCTTGAGGTCGTTGCCCACGATCGAGAGCTCTTTCACGGGAAAGTCGGCTTTAGCGAGTGCGTCGACCGCGCCCTGCGCGTCAGCGTACGTGCTGTAGCTGCCGAGCACTTCACCGCGCGGCAGCACGGGAGGCAGCACCGGGCGCCGGCGGGAAAAAAGACTCTGGTTGCTCATAAGCACATTCTTCCACGTCGGCCTGACTGTGTGTCTGAATGACGAACCGTTCGCGCCGGGCCATCATTGTCGGGCCAGTGGCCTACATTTATAGTGTGAGTGCCACCAGAGTTTTTGTTGCCCGACTGGCCGGGTGCATCGTTTTCGACCCCGCGGGCGACCGCGTGGGCAAGGTGCGCGATGTTCTGGTGGTGTACCGAAAAAACGACCCGCCCAGCGTCGTCGGTCTGATCGTGGAGATCCCCGGCAAGAGACGCGTGTTCGTGTCGATCAACCGGGTCACCAGCATCGGCAGCGGCCAGATCATCACGACCGGCCTGATCAACGTGCGCCGCTATGAACAGCGCGGCGGTGAAGTGCGCGTCATCGCCGAATTGCTCGGCCGCAAAGTGCTCTTCACCGACGGCTCCGGCGAGGCGACCATCGAAGACGTCGCGATCAAGGAAGGCACAGAAGCCGACTGGGCCGTCAGCCAGCTGTTTGTACGCCGGCCCAAGACCAGCGCCTCGCCCTTCGTCAAGGGCGTCACGAACTTCGCCACCTGGGCCGAGGTCCGCGAGAAAAAAACCGAGGGGCAGGCGCAATCCGCCGAGCACCTCATTGCGACCTATTCTGATCTCAAGCCGGCCGACCTGGCCAATACCTTGCTCGACCTGCCGCGCGAGCGCATGTTCGAGGTGGCCGGTGAGCTGCCCGACGATCGCCTCGCCGACGTGCTCGAGGAGATGCCCGAATCCGATCAGGTCGGCATTCTCACCAGCCTCGGTGACGCCCGCGCCGCCGACGTGCTCGACCAGATGCAGCCAGACGACGCGGCCGACCTCATCGCCCAGCTGCCCGAAGAACGCGGCGAGCAACTGCTCGACCTGATGGAGCCCGAAGAGGCCGAAGACGTACGTTTCCTGCTCTCCTACGCCCCCGACACCGCCGGTGGGCTCATGACGACCGAGCCGATCATCGTCTCGGCCGACGCCACCGTCGCTGAAGGGCTCGCGCGTATCCGTCGTCACGACCTGGCACCGGCCCTTGGCGCGGCGATCTGCGTCACCCTGCCCCCTTACGAAGCACCCACCGGTCGTTTTCTGGGCATGGTGCATTTTCAGCGGATGCTGCGCTACCCGCCCCACGAACGCCTCGGCACGCTGCTCGACGCCGGCCTGGACCCGGTAACCGCGGACACCTCGGCCGCTGAAGTCAGCCGGATCCTCGCGAGCTATGACCTGGTCTCGGTGCCGGTGGTCGATGAGAATTACCGACTGGTCGGGGTGGTGACGATTGATGACGTGCTCGACTACCTGCTGCCCGACGACTGGCGCAGCCACGACGGCAATGATGATGTGCGCCGCCGCGCCACCGCTCGCAGCGAATTGAGAACCGGCAGCATTCCGCTGCCCGGAGCGCAAAGGACGACTCGTGGCCCGCAATAACCGCGCCGACCTGCGCCTGGATGCGCCCAAGGGCCTACGCACCGGCAACCTCGTGGGTCTTGGCCGCAATGGCCACAGCCGGGACAGCTTCGGCCGCTTCACCGAGGCCATCGCCCGCGGCATGGGGACCCCCTGGTTTTTGCTCGGGCTCACCCTGTTCGCCGTCGCCTGGATCTCCTGGAACACCCTCGCCCCGGAGGCGTGGCGGTTCGACTCGGTTGCGCTCGGCTTCATCGCGCTGACTCTCGTGCTCTCGATGCAGGCTTCCTACGCCGCGCCGATGATTCTGCTCGCGCAGAACCGGCAAGACGACCGCGACCGGGTGCAGTTCGAGCAGGACCGGCAGCGGGCCGAACGCACTCTCGCCGACACCGAGTACCTCGCCCGTGAGGTCGTGGCGCTGCGCATTGCCATCAAGGACATGGCCTCGAAGGACTTCATTCGCGGAGAATTGCGAGCGTTGCTCGAGCATTTGGACGAGCGCAGTGACGAGCGCAGTCAACCTGACGACGTCCCTGACAGCAGCAGCACGGAAAGCCGCCCACGCGCATGATTCCTGCTCCACTGAGCGACAGCATCCGCTCGCGGGTCTTCACGGCGTTGGCCGGGGTGACCGACCCGGAGATTCGCAAGCCCATCACCGATCTCGACATGGTGTCGGACGTGACGGTGAGCGAGACGGGACAGGTGACCGTTGGCATCCGCTTGACCATTGCCGGATGTCCGGCCGCGCAACGCATCGAGAGCGATGTTCTGGCCGCGACCGAGTCGGTGTCGGGGGCCGGCCGGGCGAGCGTCGAGGTGGCGATCATGACGCGCGAGCAACGCACCGCGCTCACCGAGAAGCTGCGCGGCGGCCAGCTGGAACGCAGCGTGCAGTTCGGCCCGGAGTCGCTCACCCGGGTGTACGCGATCACGAGTGGTAAGGGTGGCGTCGGCAAGTCCACCGTCACCGCCAATTTGGCCGTGGCGCTAGCCGGCGAGGGCCTGCGCGTGGGCATCGTCGACGCCGACGTACACGGCTTCAGCATTCCCGGCCTGCTCGGCCTGGTGCACGACGGGCTCGCGGTGAAGCCGACCCAGGTCGGTGACATGATCTTGCCGCCGATCGCGCACAATGTGAAGGTCATCTCGATCGGCATGTTCATCGACAACGCGTCGGCCGCGGTCGCCTGGCGCGGCCCGATGTTGCACCGCACCATCAAGCAGTTTCTCACCGACGTCTACTTCGGTGATCTGGACGTGCTGCTGCTCGACCTGCCGCCGGGTACCGGCGACGTCGCCATCACGGTCGGCCAGCTGTTGCCCCACGCCGAGGTCATCGTTGTCACCACCCCGCAGGCTGCCGCGGCCGATGTGGCCGAACGCAGCGGTATCGTGGCCAGGCAGACCGGCCAGAGCGTCTACGGCGTGATCGAAAATATGGCGGCGATGATGCAGCCCGACGGAAGCCTGCTCGAGCTGTTCGGCTCGGGCGGCGGCGCCGAGGTCGCCAGACGACTGTCCATCGGGCAGCCCGCCCCGGTGCCGGTGCTCGCGCAGGTTCCCCTCAGCCTGCCGTTGCGTACCGGCGGGGACGTCGGCCTGCCGGTCGTGCTCGGCGCTCCCGACGATCCCGCCGCCCGTGCCATTCTGGGGTTGGCCCGCAGCATGAAGACGCGCGCCAGGGGCTTGGCCGGCCTCAGCCTGAGTCTCAGGCCCCGCTAGCGCTTAGTCCTGCGGCTTGCTCAGCGTCGCTGCATGGTCGGGCACCTGGTGGTTCTCCTCGCGCGGCGGCCGCTCATAGTCAGAGTCCGGCGGGCGCGGCGGAATGCGCACCCTGGGTGGGTCGGTCTTCTCGTAGGGAATGAGCGAGAGCAGATGGCTGATCACGTTCAGCCGTGACGCTCTTTTGTCCTCACTCTCGACCACCCACCAGGGTGCCTCGGCGATGTCGGTGTGCACGAACATCTCATCTTTGGCCTTGGAGTAATCACTCCATTTGGTGATCGAGAGCACGTCCGTTTCGGAGAGCTTCCAGCGCCGCATCGGGTCGTTCAGGCGCGAGCGAAACCGCCGTTCCTGCTCCAGGTCAGAAACCGAAAACCAGTACTTGACCACCAGAATCCCGTCTTCCACCAGCATCCGCTCGAACAACGGTGCCTGGTGCAGAAACCGGCGGTATTCATCGGAAGTGCAGTAGCCCATGACCCGTTCCACGCCGGCGCGGTTGTACCAGGAGCGGTCCATCAGCACGATTTCACCGGTCGACGGCAGGTGCTCGATGTAGCGCTGAAAGTACCACTGGCCGCGCTGACGGTCGGTGGGCATCGGCAGGGCCACGATGCGAGCGACACGCGGGTTGAGATATTCGGTGATGCGTTTGATCGCCGAGCCCTTGCCTGCGGCATCGCGGCCCTCGAAAATCACCACGACCCGGGCACCGGAGGCCTTCACCCACTGTTGCATCGTGACCAGTTCGGCCTGCAGGCGGGCGAGTTCGGCCTCGTAGACACTCTTCTTGACGCGTTTGGGTTTCTTCAACGGAGACATCGACGTCTCTTTCTCCTCGGCGCTGCTGGACCGGCTACGTGGCCTCAGAATCGAATGGAGCCGGCTCGAGTGCGGTCAGGGCCGCATCCCGGGCACGCTTGCGTTTCAGGTAGGCGCCCTCGGGGTTGGGCTCGGCGCGAGAAATTGTTGCAGACTGCTCTTTAAACGGGTCCTCGTCGGCGAGGGCTTCGCGAATGATGCGGCGCGGGTCATACTGGCGCGGGTCCAGTTTTTTCCAGTCCAGATCGTCGAATTCCGGGCCCATTTCGTCGCGCATGCGATCCTTGGCCCCGTTGGCCATATCGCGCAGCTGGCGCACCAGGCGACCCAGCTGTGCCGCATAGTGCGGCAATTTGTCCGGCCCCAGCAGGAAGACAGCGATGATCCCGATCAGAAGAATCTTCTCGAACGTCAGCCCAAACATGTCCTTAGAGTAGCCGTACGGCGAGGCATCCACAGACCACACGCGCCGCGGCCCTAGTCTTGACCTAATCATCTACTGGAGTTATCTGTGTCTGACATTGAACTGAACTGGAAATTCTCCGACGACTGTGTCGTGGAGTCCGAAGCCATCGCCCGAGCGCGCCAGCAATCCCTCGAACTCGGGATCGACCCGATCGCGCCCTCCGTCGGGGCGCAATCGGCCGTTGTGGCCGCCGCGACGGGGGCGCGCAGCATCCTCGAGGTCGGCACGGGGGCCGGAGTCTCGGGGATCTGGCTGCTGACCGGGGCCCCGGGGGCTACCCTGACGTCGATCGATACCGAGGTCGACCATCTGCAGCATGCGAAGGCAAACTTCACCGAGGCCAAGATTCCAGCCAACCGGGTGCGCCTGATCACCGGCAAGGCTGGTGAGGTTCTGCCGCGCATGAATGAGAATTCCTACGACATTGTGTTCATTGACGCCGACCCGCAGTCGGTCATCGAATATGTTGAACACGGCCTGCGCCTGGCTCGTCCGGGCGGAACCGTGCTCGTCGCACATGCCCTGTGGCGTGGCCGAGTCGCCGATCCGGCCCAGCGCGACGATGTCGCAACCGGGTTTCGTACCCTGCTGACCGAGATTGCCGCATCGAGCGCCGTGATCAGTGCCCTCTCCCCCGTCGGCGACGGGCTGCTGCAGATCACTAGACTGCGCGCCTAATCCGGTCGGAACGACCGAACGGCCGCGCAGTCACCCGCGCGGCCGTTCTTGTTTCATTCATCGGAACCCGAGGCTACTTTGCCACGGCGACAACTCCGGCGAGTGCGTCGTGAAGTTCCTTGGCCTCGGCGTCGTTGACTGAGACAACGAGCCGACCCCCACCTTCGAGCGGTACACGCACGATGATCAAGCGCCCCTCTTTTACCGCCTCCATTGGACCGTCTCCGGTCCGTGGCTTCATGGCCGCCATGAACTCCCCTTCCATTCGTCTTTGTACCCCCATTATCGACCATCTCGGCCCGAGACGTAAATTCGGGTCGGACTGAGTGTCAGATCGGGGCGTTCCGGCTGAGGTTAGGGCGGGGTCCAGTCATACCCGTCCACGCCCCAGCAGATCAGCAGCCAGCCCCATTGGCCGGCCACGAAAAGCACAACGATCGCCACCCGGTAGACCCGGCTGCGTGGCAGCGCGGCCGCGCCGAGCAGCGAAAACATCGGCATGAGAAGCCGAAACGTACTGGATTGCGGAAAGAACACCGCGAGCAGGTACAGACCGTAGCTGGCCAGCCACAACCGCAGATCTATGCCGAGCCGGCGTACGGCCGGCGTGAACAGGAGCAGGGCGAAGGCCAGAATGAGGGCGGTGACCACGACGATGCCCCACGGGCTGCCGAGCCACCACACCCCGCTTTGAAACCAGGCGGTGAATGGCACGAGCTCCTGGTACCCGATATACGGTGCGCGCCAGGCCAGCTCAGTATCGGTGTACGCCATCACGTCGCCGGTGGCCGCCCAGGCGGCGACGGGCCAGGCCAGCCCCATCAGCGCGCTGAACACGGCGACGGATGCCGCCAGCATCCGCTCTCGCACAGGAAACGAGTCGCGGGATCGCGTGACGAAACGGTAGATCACGTGCAGGCCAAGGGCCAGGGCGAATGCGAGCCCGCTCGGCCGGGTCAGGGCCATCACCGCGATGGCGGGGTAGAGCATCCGGTAACGACGTTCGAGCAGCAGGTAAAGCGCGAGGGTCAGAAAGAACAGGTACATCGATTCCGCGTAGGCGAACTGCAGAATCGGCGACAGCGGGGCGACGCAGAACAACACGACCGCGAACAGGGCCGTGTTCGACGGCTGCACCCGCGCCATCAGGCGGTAGAACAACAGCGCGGTGCCGAGGCTGAAAGCAACCGATACGAACACGGCCACCGGCGCCCACGGAAAGTTCGTCACTTCCATCAGCAGCCTGGCAAGCACCGGGTAACCGGGCATGAAAGCCCAGGCATTCTCACCGATTTGCCCGGTTTCGGTGATCGGCAGCACGCTCGGATACCCGACCGCCGCAACGATGTTGTACCAGCGACCGTCCCACATGGTCGCGAAATCGGTGTATTTCGGGCTCGCACCGGTCCAGGCGTTCGGACCTTGCACGCTCGCCAACACGAGTACGAGGCTCGTCGTGATCAGGCGCGACAGGGCCCACACCACGACGACCTTGCCCCACCACGGGGTCAGCCGGTAGCGGGCGTGCCAGACGGCCGGCAGCCGGCGGGCGGGCGACCGTCGAGGGCGCAGCATCCGCTCGGTCATTCTGTGCGGGGTTATCGAACGGATGCGCTCAGCCACGCGCGCAGACCGTTTTCGCAGGCCGTGATCTCGGCCACGGCTACGCGTTCGTCGTCAGCGTGCGCCTTGAGCGGATCGCCTGGACCGTAGTTGACGGCCGGAACGCCGAGGGCCGAGAAGCGGGCGACGTCGGTCCAGCCGTATTTGGGCGTAGCAACGCCGCCGACGGCGTTCAAGAATTCACGGGCGAGCGGGGCGTCGAGGCCAGGCCGGGCGCCTTCGGCGCGGTCCACGACGGTCAGGTCGTAGCCGGCGAACACCTCGCTCAGGTGGGCGACGGCTTCGTCGCCGCTGCGGCTCGGGGCGAATCGGTAGTTGACGTGCACCATGCACTCGTCGGGGATGATGTTGCCGGCGACTCCACCGGTGATGCCGACCGCGTTGAGGCCTTCACGATAGACGAGGCCTTCGACCTCGACCTCGCGGGCCTGGTACTGGGCCAGAATGTTCAGAATGGGCGCGGCCTTATGAACGGCGTTCTCGCCGACCCAACTGCGCGCCGAGTGCGAGCGCAGGCCGAAGGTACGAATCTCGACGCGCAGGTTGCCGTTGCAGCCGCCCTCGACCTGGCTCTTGGTCGGCTCCCCCAGAATGGCAAAGTCGCCCACGAACAGGTCGGGCCTGTTGCGGGCCAGCCGGCCGAGGCCGTTGAGCTCATCGGAGACCTCTTCGTGGTCGTACCACATCCAGGTCACGTCGACTCCGGGATTGCTCAGTTCGGCGGCGAGCTTCAGCTGCACGGCCACGCCGGCCTTCATGTCGACCGTGCCGCGGCCCCAGAGGTACTCGGTGCCGTCGATGGTCTCGAACCGGGTGGGCAGGTTGTTGTTGAGCGGCACGGTGTCGATGTGGCCCGCGATGACCACGCGCTGCGAGCGGCCCAGGTTGGTGCGGGCCACGACCGTGTCGCCGTCGCGAATGATCTCGAGGTGGTCGAAACCGTCGAGGGCGGCGACGATCGCGTCGGCGAGGGCGGTCTCCTGGCCCGAGACCGACTCGATATCGCAGATTTGCCTGGTCAGTTCGATCGACGTAGCCGTGAGGTCCAGCACGGTGAGTTTCGCGGGGGTGGACGGAGCCGAAGTCGTAGAAGTCACCCTACTAATCTAGAGGTATGCCCTCCGTTGTTTCCGAAAACGCCCTGCCCAGCTCGTCGACCCAGGCCTGGGGGTATGGTCTCGCGACCGTCGCCGCCGACGGCACCGTGCTCGACACCTGGTTTCCCTCTCCGGCACTCGGCTCCCTGCCGACCGGCCGCGATCGCTGGATTGTTCCGGCCGCGCTCAGTGAAGCCGCCGGCGACGATGCCCGCCGCGCGGTTCGCCTCGAAGCCGTCACGGTCGAAATCACGCTCGACACGGCACCGGCGAGCACCTCGGATGCCTACCTGCGGCTGCACCTGCTCTCCCACCTGCTCGTTCGGCCCAACAGCATCAACCTCGACGGCATCTTCGCGCACCTGCCCACCGTGGTCTGGACCAATGCCGGCCCGATGCTGCCAGACGATTTCGGCCGGCTGCGCCCGAGCCTGCAGCGCGCCGGTATTCAGGCGAGCGGCGTCGACAAATTCCCGCCGCTGCTGAACTACGTCGTGCCGGCCGGCGTGAGAATAGCGGATGCCTCCCGTGTGCGGCTCGGCGCCCACCTTGCCCCCGGTACCACCGTCATGCACGAGGGCTTCGTCAACTTCAACGCCGGAACCCTCGGCTCCTCCATGGTCGAGGGCCGTATCTCACAGGGTGTCGTGGTCGGTGACGGCGCTGATATCGGTGGCGGAGCATCCATTATGGGCACCCTGTCTGGTGGTGGTACCCAGCGCATCTCGATCGGTGCCCGTGCCCTGCTCGGTGCCAATTCCGGTGTCGGCATCGCGATCGGTGCCGACAGTGTGGTCGAGGCCGGGCTCTACGTCACGGCTGGCACCAAGGTTGTTCTGGTCGGCGAACCGGTGCGCACGGATGGCACCCGCCCGACGGTGAAAGCGGTCGAGCTCTCCGGCGTGCCCAACCTGCTGTTTCGCCGCAACTCCCTCTCCGGTGCCGTCGAGGTGCTCGCCCGCACCGGTAGCGGCATCACCCTGAACGCCGCGCTGCACGCCTGAGGCCTGCCGGCTGAGCGGATGCCGGTGGGTTCCGCTAGCATCCGAATAGCGGCAGCCTGTAGCCGCGCGATTCACCCAACACACGAGGGAGCGCTGTGGGCACCGACGCACCGCGCAGCAAGGGGCACCGCCGTGTTCGGCGATTGGTGGTAGCGCTCGGGGTCGTAGCCACCCTGGTCTTGGTCACTGCAGGGTTCGGCGTGTGGACGGTGACCAGGTCATTTCCGGCCCTGGCCGGCAGCGTCGACATCACGGGATTGTCGAGCGCGGTGACCGTGACGCGCGACGACGCCGGAATTCCCCAGATCACGGCGCAGACCGCGGCCGACCTGTTTCTCGCCGAGGGCTACGTGCATGCGCAGGACCGCTTCTGGGAGATGGACTTTCGCCGGCACGTTACGAGCGGACGTCTGTCGGAACTGTTCGGAGAAAGCCAGGTCGGCACCGACACGTTCGTGCGCACCCTCGGCTGGCGAGCCGTCGCCGAGCAGGAAGTGGCCCTGCTTGACCCGGTGACCCTGAGCTACTACCAGTCCTACGCCGACGGCGTGAACGCCTACCTCGACACCCATCAGGGCGCCGACCTGTCACTCGAGTACGCCGTTCTGGGCCTGCAGAACCCCGGATATGAGGTCGAACCATGGACCCCGGCCGACTCGGTAGCATGGTTGAAGGCCATGGCCTGGGACCTGCGTTCCAACCTCGACGACGAGATCGACCGGGCTCTGCTGTCGACGACGCTCACCCCCGCCGAGGTGAGTGAGCTGCATCCCGATTATCCGGCCGGCCAGCACCCCACCATCACCGGCAGCCAGGCCGTCACGGTGCCATCGGCCGGGGCGTCGGAAGCGGTCGACCCAAGCGCTGAATCAACGGATGTCCCCGCCGCGCTCGCACCAGCTTCGGTCGACTCCTACGCCGAGGCTCTCACTGAACTGCGCGCCCATCTCGGGTCGGTGCCCGAACTTCTCGGGCCGGCCGGCGGCGAGATCGGCTCCAATTCCTGGGTGGTCTCCGGCGCTCTGACCGACACCGGCATGCCCCTGCTGGCCAACGACCCGCACCTCGGACCGGCGCTGCCCTCGGTCTGGTACCAGGTCGGGCTGCGCTGTCAATCGATCACCACTGACTGCCCGTTCGACGTGGCCGGGTACAGCTTCTCGGGCATGCCCGGTGTGATCATCGGACACAATGAGCGCATCGCCTGGGGCTTCACCAACCTCGGCCCCGACGTCGCCGACCTGTATATCGAGAAGATTTCCGGCGACAGCTACGAATTCGACGGCGTGAAGAAACCGTTGCTGCTGCGAGACGAGAAGATCTCCGTCGCCGGCGGCGACGATGTGAAAATTGAGATTCGTTCGACCGAGCACGGTCCGCTCTTGAGCGGCTTCGAGGGCACCGCGTACCCGAAAATCGCCAGTGACTTTCCCGAAGCCGCTGGGCTGCCAGCTCCCGCGCCGGTCGCCGAGGCCGGCGCTGATTCGACCGGAGCAGATACAACCACATATGAGCTGTCACTGCAGTGGACAGCGCTGACTCCGGGACGAACGGCATCCGCCATCTTCGCCCTCAACCAGGCGACCGACTGGACCAGTTTTCGCGCCGCGGCCTCCCTGTTCGAGGTGCCGGCGCAGAACCTGACCTATGCCGACGTCGACGGCAATATCGGCTACCAGGCGCCCGGGCTTATTCCCATTCGGGCCAGCGGCAACGGCACCCTGCCGGTGCCGGGCTGGACCAGCCAGTACGCCTGGACCGGATTTATTCCGTCCGACGCCCTGCCGAGCACGTTCAATCCGCCGAGCGGATACATCGTCACGGCCAATAACGCCGCCACCGACCCGAGCTACCCCTATTTATTGACCGCCGATTGGGATCTGGGCTACCGGGCCAACCAAATCACGGCTCGATTGCAAGAACTCATCGCCGCGAAAACCCCGCTGACGGGCCGGTTGATGAGTGAGATTCAAGCTGACAACTACAGTGCCCTGGCCGCAGCTCTCGTTCCTGCCCTGCAACAGGTGCGGCTCACCGGCGACGCCGCCGAGGCGCAGAAGCTTCTCGACGGGTGGGATTACCAGGTCGACGCCGACAGTGCGGCGGCCGCCTACTTCAACGTGATCTGGCGCACGCTGCTGCAAGACATGTTCACCGGCAAGATCGATGAAGAAGCCGCTCTCACCGGCGGTGACCGGGCGTTCGCCGTCGTCACGCGCCTTCTCGATCAACCAGCCTCCCCCTGGTGGTCGAACCGCGCCAACGGCACCGTCGGCCAGGAGAGCATGCTGCGGCGGGTGATGACGGATGCCGCAGCTGAAGCTGCCGACCTGATGGGCTCGAACCCGGCCGCCTGGCAGTGGGGCAGCATCCACACGCTCGAGCTCAAGAACGCCAGTTTCGGCGAATCGGGGATCACACCGTTGGAGTGGCTGTTCAACCGTGGGCCGTACGAGCTCGCTGGCGGTTCCGCTGTCGTGAACGCGGTCGGCTGGGATGCCGCCCAGGGCTACGAGGTGGACTGGGTGCCATCGATGCGACAGGTGATCAGCCTTGAAAACTTCGACGATTCCACTTGGATCAACCTCACCGGGGCATCCGGTCACGCCTTTCACACCAACTACACCGACCAGGCACCGCTCTGGCGTGATCACGAGACCCGCCCGTGGCTGTTCACCCCGGCCGCCATCAACAACGACGCGAGCAACACCCTGACCCTCCAACCGGCCTTGTAGGCAGCCAGGAATCGAGACAGAGCATTGCGCGGCCCCAAGTACTGCGCGTGGTCGTCGTCGATCGCGTGACCCGGTCTCGGGTAGTGTCCAGATCGCCGGTCGAGCCCATCGAGACCGCCAGTGCGTGACTCACGGTTGTCGGCGGTGCCAGCCAGCCCCGGGCAGGTCCACCGACGCCAGGTCGAGTTGGAGCGTTGCTCCCGGCGGTGCGTCAAGCCGGAACGGCTCGTGCATGAGCGGGTTCTTGCTGGAGAGTGCGATCAATGTTTGGTCGGGGTCGATCTCAACCGGGGGTTGTAACCAATACAGGCCGTCTCTGAGAAGGATCTTCCAGTGTCGGTTATGGAGCAATAAATGGTGCGGAGCGCAGAGCAGCATCGCCTGGTCGATGTTGGACAGTCCCTGATCGGCTTGCCAATTCTCGATGTGGTGAGCCTCAGTCCACGACGGGGGTTGTTCGCAGCCGGGCCAGCGGCATCCGCCGTCGCGCACCGCGAGGCCCTGGCGTTGGTCGGCGGTGAAGAGGCGCTGGTCGCGGCCTACGTTGAGTGGCTGCCCCGCTTGGTCGAACAGGATTCCGAGGTAGCCCGTGTCACACAGGTGCCGGGAGATCGTCTCCCCCGACACCGGCGCCGGATTTCCCTCGAGATAGCCGAAGGACGCGGTGGGTGCAGGAAGGGTGGCCGGGGCAGTGGCGGGGCGGTCGCGTTCGGTGACGATGACGCGAACGACCGGGCGGCGTCCACCAAAGAGGGTGTTCGGGTCGGCGTCGGCGCCGAGCTTGAGCAGCTGAGTGAAGGAGTCCGCGGCGATCTGATCTACGGTGCGCGGGTCGTCCTTCACGCTCTGCGCCCACACGGCCCGTTCCGGGTCGACGAACCGCACGCCGCCGCGCCGCGGGCTGGTCAGCGCGTCGTACGTGGCCAACCACGTCTCGCCCTGCTCCGGCGGCAGCAGCGCGTGCAGGGTCACCATGCCGTCGGCACGCCGCCACAGCGACCAGGTCGTGTCATCGCGGGCCTGCTTCTCTCGCGCCAGAATGCCTGCGGCATCAAGGTCGTCACGTACCCGCCGCGCCCGCTTGAAGGCTTGCTCGGTATTCATCCCCGCCGCCGCCGCCACCACCAACACCCGCAGCGCCGCCGCAAGTTTCTCGGCCGTCACCGCCTGATCCAGCGTGCCCAAACCTCGAAGCAGCGCATCTCCGACGCCGGGCGAGAAGGTGCCGGCGGCGATCGCGTGCACAATTGGCGCCTGCCACGGCACCACCACCGGTGCCAGCGGCGGTGGCACCGGCGGTGCCAACGGGATTCCAGGCACCGAACTGGTTACCGGGACCGCTGGCATTGCCGGGCGGGGCTCGGCAGCTTGGCGTTCAGCGGTTTCGGTGTCACGCATCAGTACCCCGACGGTCAGCAGCCGGCCAGCCTCGATACGGCTGAGACCAGTAGCGTGCTGCACCATCAGGGTGGGGGTGCCAAACCCGTGCCGCGCCGCCATCCCCGACTGGCCCAGCTGCGGCCGAGACCGCTCTGCGATCGTGCCCGCCAGCAACGCCGCCGCCGTGCTGCTCAACCGCAGCAGGTCTGCGATCGGACCACGCGCCGCAAGCACCTCCGCATCGGACAAGCCAGCGAACTCGGCACTGGATCCACCCAACGCGGCGACAGCGGTCGCCGCCCGGGTAAGTTCCACTGCCACGTTGCTCATGATTCAACCCAACACCCGACCACCGACATTCCCGAGGAAAAATCACGGTTACAAGCACTAAATCGAGCAAATGAGCCAAAAGAATACCCAAAAAAATGTTTTTGTCGTCTTTCCTGGACGACCATTCCACGCCTGCCATGCATCGACGCCAGTGCGGCAGCCACCACGACCCTCAGGGCGGTGCTGGCCGCGAGGCGTTTGGCCCTCAGCCCGGGGCGTCAACACAGCGGTGTATCGAGACCTGTCGGCCTCATAGCGTGGTTCAAGCCCGGACACCAGCCTGTGGATAGATCCGACGGTGTTGTACCAATCCGGTCTATGGTGACCGCATGCAAAATCCACCGCTACGCCGCCCCGCGCACGGAGTCGTGCGCACTGCTGCAGCGCTGTTCTTCGCCGTCGGCACACTGAGTGGATGCGTGGCCGCTCCCGCCCCGAGCAACACGGCAGAGCCGGTCGCGGTGGCAACGGCCGCGCCGACCGAGGCTCCCCCGGTCTTCGCCTCGAACGACGAGGCGCTGGCCGCCGCCAAGTCCGCGTACGCAAACTACCTCACAGCGGGTGACGCCGCCGGTGCTATCGGATCTGATTCATGGAATAACTATCTGTCGCTGACGACCAGCTCTGAAACGGTCGGGGTCGTTAAAGCGCGAGAAAAGATGAAGGAAAACGGCTGGTCGTTCACAGGCACAACCACATTTGACTCGATGGTCATCCAATCTTCCAACGCTCTGCCCGACGGTTCTTGGGAAATTCGCGCCTATCTCTGCCTCGACCTCAGCGGTAGCGGGATGGTTGACACCTCCGGGGCATCGCAAACTAAACCGGATCGTCAATTGCGATCCCCGATGGTCGTCGTCTTTGTCGCCCCAAAGGAAAAATCACACCAACTCTTGATTTCGGAGTCGCCAATATGGTCCGGTTCGAACTTCTGCTGATCGTCGGTGCAATCATGACCCTCACGATGAGTTTCAATCCTGTTTTAGCGTCTAACGCGGCCGGGGAAATTTGCACTCCCGATGAGCGACGCATGGGAACCTGCCCCGAAAGTCCGGATACAGGCGGGGTGACTAACGGCGGAGGCGTCGATCTGACGGCGGATACAACTACCAGATCCGGCGGAAAGGGTGACTCGAACCGGGCCCAACGCGGGCGCAGCGGGTCGGGCACGTCCACAGCACCCAAGGAGTGCGCGCACGGCGACCCGGCGAAACCTGGTGTCACCACAATCCCCTGCGGCAACGGCTCATTCCTACCGCTGGCCCGGAACGGCGTAGCCGCAGCGCCCTGCGCCGAGTGCTCCCCCGCCACGATCGTGCGCGTCTCCGACCTGCAGAATTTTCCGGCGTACGCCGCGCCCGCGGGCATGGAGCCTGGCGGCTGGGCGATCGTCGGGTTGGCCGCGAACTTCTGGGCCACGGCATCCGCTCAAATAAGTCAAGGACTTCTGCTCGGCGAATCGGCCCAAGTCATGTTCACACCGATCGGCTACCGCTGGAACTACGGCGACGGCAGCACCTCAGCGTCCGCCGACGGCGGGGCGAGCTGGAAGGACCTCGGCCTCGCCGAATTCTCAGCGACCGACACCAGCCACGTCTACACAGCGAAGGGCACGTTCACGGTCGTGCTCACCGTCGATTACAGAGCCGATTACACCTTCGGCGACCAAGACTGGCGCCCCGTCGAAGGCATCGTCACCGTGCCGTCGACACCGTTCACGGTGGTCGCAGCGCGGGAATCCACCGTGCTCGTCGCCGAAGATTGCCGGGCTAATCCCCGGGGCCCCGGCTGCTGACGTCGTCAGCACTCCAACGCCGCGCCTGTTCATCCGGCTAAAGGTGACATCGCGCAGGTGCACGAGCGGCGAGACGCCAACCCGGCCCATCATCGGCCAGAGCGACCGCTACCCTGCCATCCGCAGCGGCAGACTTTCGCCGACCGACTTCTTCTAGGGGCGCGGGTAGTCGCGGGCTTGAGAGCCCACATAGAGCTGCTGCGGGCGGCCGATCTTCGTGGCCGGATCCTCATTCATCTCACGCCAGTGCGCGACCCAGCCGGGCAAGCGGCCGATCGCGAAGAGCACTGTGAACATACGCGTTGGAAAGCCCATCGCCTTATAGATGACGCCGGTGTAGAAGTCGACGTTGGGATACAGGCGACGTTCCTTGAAGTAATCGTCGTTGAGCGCGATGTGCTCGAGTTCCTGCGCGATGTCAAGCAGGTCGTCCTTGACGCCGAGGGCGGCGAGCACCTCGTGGGCGCTTTCCTTGACCAGCGTGGCGCGCGGGTCATAATTCTTGTACACCCGGTGGCCGAAGCCCATGAGCTTCACACCCTGCTCCTTGTTCTTGACACGTTCGACGTACTTTCCAACGCCCTGACCGGATGCCTGGATCTCGCCGAGCATCGACAGCACGGCCTCGTTGGCGCCGCCGTGCAGCGGCCCGAACAGGGCGTTGATGCCGGACGAGACCGACGCAAACAGGTTGGCCTCGGTCGAGCCGACCAAACGCACGGTCGAGGTGGAGGCGTTCTGCTCGTGGTCCTCGTGCAGCATGAGCAGGCGCTCGAGCGCCTTGCTCACGACCGGGTTGATCTCGTAGGGCTCGGCCATGTTGCCGAAGTTGAGCTTGAGAAAGTTGTCGACGAAGCTCAGGGAGTTGTCGGGGTAGAGAAAAGCTTGGCCGATGCTCTTCTTGTGCGCGTAGGCGGCCATGACCGGCAGCTTGGCCAACAGGCGAATGGTCGAAATCTCGACCTGCTCCGGGTCTTTCGGGTCGAGCGAGTCCTGGTAGAACGTCGACAGGGCCGAGACGCCGGAGGCGAGCACGCTCATCGGGTGTGCCTTGTGCGGCAGGGAATCGAAGAAGCGGCGCATGTCTTCGTGCAACAGCGTGTGGTGGCGGATGCGATCGTCAAAGTTGGCGAGTTCGCTCGCGCTCGGCAGCTCACCGTAAATCAGCAGCCAAGCGGTCTCGAGAAAGTTCGAGTTCTGTGCGATCTGTTCGATCGGATATCCGCGGTAGCGCAGGATGCCAGCATCGCCGTCGATGTAGGTGATCGCGGAGCGGGTCGCCGCTGTGTTGACAAAACCGTAGTCCAGCGTGGTGAGGCCGGTCTTCTTAGTGAGGGTGGAGATGTCAATGCTCGACACGCCGTCCACGCTGGTCAGGATCGGAAATTCTGCGCTCCCGCCGGGGAAGGTGAGGGTGACCTTGTTGGGGTCAGCGCTCATCGGTTCGCCGGGTGTTGTGTGCTGCGCGACGTCGGTCACGGAGCCTCCTCAGGTATCGCTGCCGGATGAAATGTGGCGACGCGTCACTGAGTTAGCCAGTGGTGAAACTGCTGTGGCCGACTCTGTCGCGATCACAGCCTAATCTGCCCGACCGCCTACTGTTGCATCAGCTAAGTCTTCGGGCGGTTCGTTGGTGATAGTCCACAATATCGAGCACCTACTCGGGGGGAGCCGTCAGGAATGCAGACGTGCGGCGGCGGCGGCGATTCGCTCGTCGGTGGCGGTGAGCGAGAAGCGCACGTGCTCCGGGTAGACATCGCCGTAGAACGGACCGGGACCGGCCAGGATACCTCGGGCCGCCAGCCGCCCGATGGATTCCCACGCGGGTCGCCCCTCCGTCGCCCAGAGGTAGAGCCCGGCTTCGCTCCGATCTATATGAAAGCCGGCCTGTTCCAAAGCCGGCCGCAGGGTTTCTCGGCGGGCTCGGTAGTGCTCCTTCTGCAAGGCGACGTGCTGGTCGTCTCCGAGAGCGGCGATCATGGCGGCTTGGAGCGGTGCCGGCAGCATGAGCCCGGCGTGCTTGCGCACGGTCAGTAGACGCTCGAGCACACCGCTGCACCCGGCGGCGAACGCCGCGCGGTAGCCGGCCATGTTGGACTGCTTGCTCAGCGAGTAGATCGCGACTACGTTGCGCCGATCTCCCTCGATCACCCGAGGATCGAGGATGCTCGGGATCGGCTCAGTGTTCCACGGGGCATCCCAGCCGAGTTCGGCATAACATTCGTCGCTGACGATGACGGCGTCGAGTTCTCGAGCACGGGCGACCGCAGCGCGGAGTGCCTCGACCGGCAGTACCCGACCGTCGGGGTTGCCCGGGCTGTTGAGCCAGATCAGCTTGGTTGATTCGGGCCACTCGGCCGGATCATCGGAGGCTACGGCCGTGGCTCCGGCGATGGCGGCGCCGATTGCGTAGGTCGGGTAGGCGGCCCGCGGATGCACGATCGTGTCACCCTCGCCGAGGCCGAGCATGAACGGCATGAGCGCGACGAGTTCCTTGGAACCGATCGTGGGCAACACGTTCTGCGGTTGCAGGCCGTCGACACCGCGGCGTCGGGCATACCACGCGATGATCGCCCGCTGCAATGCGGGAGTACCGACGGTCTGCGGGTAGGCGTGGGCATCCGTTGCCGAGCGCAGCGCCCGCTGCACTACGTCGGGCGTGGCATCGACGGGCGAACCGATCGACAGATCGACGATTCCGTCGGCGTGCTGGCGTGCCTGGGTGGCAAAAGGGACCATCTGATCCCAGGGGTAATCCGGCAGCTGCTTCAGCACGAAAATTGCTTAGTGCTGAACCTGCGGCGGCAGCGCGGAGATGACGGGGTGGTCCTTGGCGAGCACGCCGACCTTGGCGGCTCCGCCCGGGGAGCCGATGTCGTCGAAGAATTCGACGTTGGCCTTGTAATAGTCGGCCCACTGTTCGGGCAGGTCGTCTTCGTAGTAGATGGCCTCGACCGGGCAGACCGGTTCGCAGGCTCCGCAGTCGACGCACTCGTCCGGATGGATATAGAGGGAGCGTTCACCCTCATAAATGCAGTCCACCGGGCATTCGTCGATGCAAGCACGATCTTTCACATCGACGCAGGGCAGAGCGATCACATACGTCACAGGCTGAGGATTCCCTTCGAGAGCGGACTCTTGATTCTACGCCCCCCCCCCGGTCGACGCCCCTCTCCGTGTGAGAAAGTGCTCGGTTATCGGCGGCGCGGCGGCAGTTTCGGCCAGGCCAGCACGAAAGCCGCGATCAGCGCCGGAACGACGGTCCACAGGGTTCCTGGCAGGCCAGCCGGCACGAGAACCGACCCTCCGGAACCGCGCAGTGACAGCACAAAAATGGTCAGGAGTAACCCTGCCGCGGCCAGGCCGACCACGAATCGATCTCCCACGACGAGGCGCAGCCCGAGCAGCAGGGCGCCGATCCCGACGAAGGCGATCGTCAGGCCGATCGGAAGCGCCACGCCGAACAGTGTCAGGGTCGCCTGATGCGCGATGGTTCCCAGCACACCGAAGAGGATACCCAGCAGCAGGCCGACGAGGCCGGCCAGCGACCTGTTCGTGAGGTTCAGGCGAGCGGGCCGAGGGGCCGGCGGAGCGAGGGCTGGGCGCGGGGCATCCGCTCGCAGGAACGTTTCGGTGTCGGTGATGATGTCAGTGCTGCCGCCGGCGAGGGTGCGCGCGTGCCCTGAGAGGCTCCAGCGTGCCGGAAAATGCCCGAGCGCCCGCACCTTCTGGTCGAGATGGTCGCCCACGTCAATCGCGATGAGACGCTGTCCGGGTGCTTGCCGCACCGTGCGGGCCAGGAAGACGGGCAGGCCGGCGTCGTGCGCGGTGGCCGTGGCGACCTCGCGCAGAGCATCATCGACAGCGCCGACGACCACGGCTGTCGCGCCGAGATCGTCGATAGCGCTGCGCAGGGCCTGCGCCAGTTCAGGCCCGCCAACGGAACCCTGCGGCAATCGATGCCAGCTGCGCGCCCCCAGTTCAGCCAGCGCTGCGGACGTGGCCGCGGCATCCGCCTCGGCCAGCGCTGCGGCGTACAGCACGAGAACCCGCGACCCCTCGGAGCGGAGCCGGGCAATGGTGCCACCGGTCAGAGCGGACTCATCACCAGGATGGGCGTGCACGAACACGATTCGCTCGCCGCTGCCGGACATGACCATGGATCACGCACCGTTCTGCTCTGCTGGCTGTTTATCGCTGGGCAACATTTCTTCCCGAGTCAAATCATAACTAGACACGCCCGCGACGTTCAGGCTAGAGTCGGAAGGGTAAGGTTAGCCTTACCAAATATTTCGCCCGAACTTACAAGGAACCCTGTGCTCGCAAACTACCTGATCGGCCTGCGCGAAGGCCTTGAGGCCGCCCTGATCGTAACGATCCTCATCGCCTACGTCGTGAAGATCAACCGGCGAGACGTGCTGCCGCGCATCTGGCTCGGTGTCGGCCTGGCCGTACTCCTGGCCCTCAGCATCGGCGCCCTGCTCACCTACGGCACCTACGGCCTGTCGTTCACCGCGCGAGAGACCATTGGCGGCGTGCTGTCAATCGCTGCGACCGGGCTGGTGACCTGGATGGTGTTCTGGATGTTGCGCACCGCCCGCGACCTCAAGGGGCACCTCCAGGGCAACATCGACAAGCACCTCGTGGGCGCCGGCCTCGGTCTCGTACTCGTCGCGTTCCTCGCTGTGGGCCGCGAGGGCATCGAGACTGCCCTGTTCCTCTGGGCTGCCGTGCAGGCCACCGGTGCCACGACCATGCCCCTGCTCGGAGCATTTCTCGGCATCGTGACCGCGATCGGCCTTGGCGCTCTGATTTACGCCGGCATGCTCAAGATCAACCTGTCGAAGTTCTTCACGTACACCGGTGCCATCCTCATCGTCGTCGCCGCCGGCGTGCTCTCCTACGGCGTGCACGACCTGCAGGAAGCCGGCATCCTGCCCGGCCTGAATGCACTCGCCTTCAACGTGAGTGCTGCCGTGCCGCCGGACAGCTGGTATGGCACCCTGCTCAAGGGCACCCTGAACTTCTCCCCCGCCACCACGTGGCTCGAGATGTTCGCCTGGCTTGCCTACGCCGTGCCCACCCTGACCCTCTTCATCACCACGAGCCGCCGGGGCCGCACGAGTGGGCGCCCGGCCCCGGCTGCGTCCTACGCGCCGGCCCCCACGCCCGTCGCGGTGCGGTAACTTTTCGTTTCACTGTCGAAGGATTTTCATGCCTCGTGCTTTTCGTTCTACCAGTTTGCTTGGTGTCAGCCTGCTCAGTGCCAGCGTGCTCGGTGTTGGTCTGCTCACAGGATGTGTCGCTAACGACCCGGCTGCCACGCACACGGCGTTCACCGTCGACAGCAGCCAGACGGCCTGCGCGGTATCGGCGAACGAGGCGCCGGCCGGCAGCATCCGCTTCACTGTCACCAATTCCGGTGACCAGGTCACGGAGTTCTATCTGCTGGCTGCTGACGGCAAGCGCATCGTCGGCGAGGCCGAGAACATCGGCCCTGGCCTCAGCCGCGACCTCGTCGTGCAGCTCGACGCCGGCAGCTACTTCACCGCTTGCAAGCCCGGCATGTCCGGAGACGGCGTCGGCAAGGCTGAGTTCACCGCGACCAAAACGGATGCCGCGGCCACCCTCAACGTCGACCTGGCGGCCCAAATCGACACCGCCAACAGCAACTACGCCTCCTACGTGAGCGACCAGATCGACCAGCTTGTCACCGGCACCGACACGTTCGCCGCGGCCTATCTGGCTGGAGACTTCGGCGCTGCACGCAGCTTCTATGCCCCCACCCGGGTGCACTGGGAGCGGGTGGAAACCATCGCCGAATCGTTCGGGGACCTCGACCCGAAGCTCGACCTGCGCGAAGCCGATCTCGAAGAGGGCCAGGACTGGACCGGCTGGCACGCGATCGAGAAGGACCTCTGGCCCGCTGACGCCGAAGCCGGCTTCGAGGCGTACAGCACACAGAAGCGGGCGGCCCTCACCGGGCTGCTCGTCGCCGACACCGCCACCCTGCACGAGAAGGTGCAGGGTTTGAACTTCACCCTGTCGCAGCAGACCAACGGAGCGATCGGCCTGCTCGACGAGGTCGCGACGGGCAAGGTCACCGGAGAGGAAGAGATCTGGTCACACACCGATCTCTGGGACTTCCAGGCCAACGTTGACGGTGCCCAGAAGCTTTACGACGGCGTGCGCCCGATTCTTCTGCAAACGGATGCCGACCTGGCCGCGTCGCTCGACGGCGAGTTCGCCGCCCTGCAGACGATGCTGGACGCGCAGCGCGTCGGCGACGGGTTCACCCTGTACACCGACCTCGATCCGGGCGCGATTCGCGCCCTCGCCGACCAGGTCAACGCACTCGGCGAGCCGCTGAATCGACTCACCGCCGCGCTCGTGCTGTGACGCACGGTGTGACGGGTAGTAAGCGGGCCGAGTCCGCCGATCTGGCCGTGCCGGCCCGCGGCCTGTCTCGGCGCGGGCTGCTCGGCCTAGCCGGGGCAAGCGTCGCCGGAATCGGGATGGGGGTGGCCGGGGACCGGGCGGCGCTGGCCGCGTCGGCGACGCCGGAGATGGCATCCGGTTCTGCTGAGTACCCGTTTTACGGCCGGCACCAGGCTGGCATCGTCACGCCTGCCCAGGATCGCCTGCACTTCGCCGCGTTTGACGTCTCGGCCGGCACCACGCGGGCCGAATTGATCGAGCTACTGCAGGACTGGACCATCGCAGCCGCTTCGATGAGCGCCGGCCGGGACGTCGGCGAGTATGGCGCGGTCTCCGGCCCGTACGACTCCCCGCCGGAAGACACCGGTGAGGCGCAGGGTCTACCCACCGCGGGCCTGACGATTACGTTCGGCTTTGGCCCGACACTGTTTGAAACAGCGGATGGCGTCGATCGCTTCGGACTTGTACGACGCCGACCGGCCGAGCTGACGTCGTTGCCGCACTTTCCCGGCGACGACCTCGATGTCGGCCGCAGCGACGGCGACCTGTGCATCCAAGCCTGTTCCAACGACCCCCAGGTCGCCGTGCACGCGATTCGCAACCTGTCGCGGATCGCATTCGGGCGGGCCGCCCTGCGCTGGTCCCAGCTCGGTTTCGGACGCACCTCGTCGACGTCAACGAGCCAGGCCACCCCGCGCAACCTGTTCGGTTTCAAGGACGGCACCGCCAACATCAAGGCTGAAGAACCCGATGTCGTCACCGCCCAGGTCTGGGTGTCGGCGGCCGACGGCCCGGCCTGGTTGGCCGGCGGCTCCTACCTGGTGGCGCGGCGCATCCGCATGACCATCGAGACCTGGGACCGCTCCATTCTGAGCGAGCAGGAAGCCGTGTTCGGACGCACCAAGGGCGCTGGCGCACCGCTTTCGGGTGGCACGGAGTTCAGTGAGCCCGACTTCGCGCTGGCCGGCCGGGCAGACCAGCCACTGATCGGCGCTGCTGCGCACGTGCGACTGGCGCATCCAGCTCAGAATAACGGCACCAAATTATTGCGTCGCGGCTACAATTTCGTCGACGGCAACGATGAGCTGGGGCGACTGGAAGCTGGGTTGTTCTTTATCAGCTTCCAGCGGTCGCCGGCCCAATTCGCTGCTGTGCAGCTGAACCTCGCCAAGCACGACGCGCTCAACGAGTACATTCGCCATGTCGGCAGCGCCCTGTTCGCGGTTCCGGCGGGCACCCCTGAGGGAAGCTACGTCGGAGCACCCCTGTTCGCTTAACCGAGCGCGGGCACCGGGGTGACCGTGTAGAGCACGCCGTCGGGATTGCCGGCCACGACGACACCAAAGTTCTCGTTCGCCATCGTGACCACCTCCGTGTCGACTCCGGCCACCACTTCGGTGAAGCCGGCCGCCTGCAGCTGAGTCCGTGCATCGTCCAAGGGAGTCGTTGACGTGGCATTGACGGTCACTACCCAGCCACCGACCCCGCTCTCCCCGACACCACCGGTCGCGAAGAGAACCTCTCCGTCGAGCACGGGAATTTCGGCCGGCCAGTCTGCGGGAAGCTGGCCTCCGAGGCTGACGTCACCGCCCGTCGCGTCCTGCACGGCTCCGTTCACGGCACCATTCACGCTGTCGCGCACGGTGTCGCCCACGGAGCAGCCCGCCACGAGGGGTAGTCCGGCTGCGGCGACTACGAGGGCGAGAACAATTCGTCGTGTCAGTCTGCTGGTCGTCATGTGAAGCCTTTCAAGTTGTGCGAATGTGTACACCGCGAGGCACAAAAAGTGCCGCTTCGACGTGGTCAAAGCGGCACTTTTTACGCTCTCGCGGGCGAAACGGACTAGTTGGCGTCCTGCTTCTTCACGCGTGAAACCTGGCGCGAGCGAGCGGCTGCCGTGAGCTCCACCTTGCGAATACGCACGGCGGCCGGGGTGACCTCGACGCACTCGTCTTCACGAGCGAATTCGAGGCACTGCTCGAGCGAAAGCTGCTTGGGCGGCGTCATCGACTCGAACGTGTCGGAGCTGGACTGACGCATGTTGGTCAGTTTCTTTTCCTTGGTGATGTTCACGTCCATGTCGTCGGCCCGCGAGTTCTCGCCGATGACCATGCCTTCGTAGACCTCGGAGGTCGGCTGCACGAAGAACGACATGCGTTCCTGCAGGTTGATGATCGCGAACGGGGTGACTGCACCGGAACGGTCGGCGACGATCGAACCGTTGGTACGGGTGCTGATCGTTCCGGCCCAGGGCTCGTAGCCGTGCAGGATGGCGTTGGCGATACCGGTACCGCGCGTGTCGGTGAGGAACTGCGTGCGGAAGCCGATCAGGCCGCGCGACGGAACGATGAATTCCATGCGAACCCAGCCGGTGCCGTGGTTGGCCATGTTCTCCATGCGACCCTTGCGGGCGGCGAGCAGCTGCGTGATGGCGCCGAGGTATTCTTCCGGCGCGTCAATGGTGAGGTGCTCGTAGGGCTCGTGCACCTTGCCGTCAATGCGACGCACAACGACCTGCGGCTTGCCGACGGTGAGCTCGAAGCCCTCACGACGCATCTGCTCCACGAGGATGGCGAGGGCCAGTTCTCCACGGCCCTGCACCTCCCAGGCGTCGGGACGTCCAATGTCGACGACCTTGAGCGAGACGTTACCGACGAGCTCGCGGTCGAGGCGGTCCTTGACCATGCGGGCGGTGAGCTTGTGGCCCTTGACCTTGCCCATGAGCGGCGAGGTGTTGGTGCCGATGGTCATCGAGATGGCCGGGTCGTCAACCGTGATGGTCGGCAGGGGGCGCACGTCGTCGGGGTCGGCGAGGGTCTCACCAATGGTGATGTTCTCGATACCGGCTACAGCCACGATGTCACCGGGGCCGGCGCTCTCGGTCGGGTAGCGGTCCAGCGCCTTGGTGATGAGCAGCTCGGTGATCTTCACGTTGCTGACGGTGCCGTCCTGCTGCACCCAGGCCACGGTCTGGCCCTTCTTGATGGTGCCCTGGAAGATGCGCAGCAGCGCGAGACGGCCAAGGAACGGCGAGGCGTCGAGGTTGGTGACGTGCGCCTGAAGCGGGTGCGTGTCATCGTAGGTCGGTGCCGGGATGTGCTTGAGGATCGCATCGAACAACGGCTCGAGGTCGTCGTTATCGGGCAGTGTGCCGTCTTCAGGCTTGTTCCAGCTGGCGGCGCCGTTACGACCGGAGGCGTAGACGACGGGCACGTCGAGCACGGCGTCGAGGTCGAGGTCGGGGAAGTCGTCGGCCATGTCGCTCGCGAGGCCGATAAGGAGGTCCTGGCTCTCGGCCACGACCTCGTCGATGCGCGCGTCGGGACGGTCGGTCTTGTTGACCAGGAGGATGACGGGCAGCTTGGCCTCGAGCGCCTTGCGGAGCACGAAACGGGTCTGCGGCAGCGGGCCCTCACTCGCGTCAACGAGGAGAACGACGCCGTCGACCATGGACAGTCCGCGCTCGACCTCGCCACCGAAGTCAGCGTGGCCCGGGGTGTCGATCACGTTGATGGTGATGGGACCGTCGGTGGCGTGGATGCCCTTGTACGAAACCGCCGTGTTCTTGGCGAGAATCGTGATGCCCTTTTCGCGCTCGAGTTCGTTCGAGTCCATCGCGCGCTCTTCAACGTGGGAGTGGTCCGCGAAGGAGTCGGTCTGCTTGAGCATCGCGTCAACCAGCGTCGTCTTACCGTGGTCAACGTGAGCAACGATTGCAACATTTCGGAGGTTATTGCGTGTAGCAATCGCCATAAAAATAGATCCTTACGAAGAATGAGTGCCGCAGAGTCTCGCGCGCGACGAAGAATGGATACCGGAGGTCATAATGTGACCCAAGGTTCAATCCTACCGTACGATTTGACCCCGGCTGGTGGGGCGAACCCGGCTAGACCTCGTTTCCGGCGGCCAGCAACTCGCGTCGCAACTCGCGGCGGGCACGCTGTTCGGTCGGATCGGGGATCGGCACGGCCGCGAGCAGACGCTGGGTATACGGGTCTTTCGGGTAGCGCAAAATCTCATCCCGCGTGCCGGTTTCCACGATGCGGCCGTGGTGCATCACCGCGATGCGGTCGGCGAGCACGTCGATGACGGCGAGGTCGTGGGTGATGAACAGACAGGCGAAATTCATCTGCTGCTGCAGCGACTGAATCAGCAGCAGTACCCGGGCCTGCACCGAGACGTCGAGCGCGCTGGTCGGCTCATCAGCGATGAGCACTTTCGGTTCGAGGGAGAGCGCACGGGCAATGCCGACACGCTGCTTCTGCCCACCGGAGAGTTCGTGCGGAAAGCGGCTGCGGTAGGAGCGAGGCAGTTCAACACTGTCGAGCAACCGCTCCACCTCGGCGCTCAGGGCCGCGCCCTTCAAACCCTTGGCGAGCTTGAGCGGTTCCCCGATGCTGTCGCCGATCGGCATCCGCGGGTTGAGCGAAGAAGACGGGTCCTGAAAAACGATTCCGACACTCTTGTGCAGTCGGTGAATCTCGTCGCGGCCGGCCTTGGAGATGTCCTGGCCGGCCACGTGCAGCGTGCCTTCGGTGATGGGCAGGAGACCGATGGCGGCGCGTCCGAGGGTGGTTTTACCGGAGCCCGACTCCCCCACGAGTCCGAGCACCTCTCCCTGGCGCACGAACAGGTCGACCTTGTCGACCGCACGGAATGCTGCGACTCGACCGTGTTTGGGATATTCGATGACGACATCATCGAACCTGACGACCACTTCGCGGCTGTCGCGCCGGGCTGCCGTGGCCGCCTCATTCGCCAGCCGCTCGTTGACCTCGATGCGAGCGGCGAGCACGGCGTCGACCACGATGTCGGTGCCGATAGCGAGCGCCGCAGTCATGTCGATGGCTGCGTCGCCGCGCTGGCCGAGGTGCGGAACGGCCTGGAGCAGGGCGATGGTGTACGGGTGCCTGGGTGCGTTGAAAATCTGGTCGACCGTGCCGCGTTCGACGATGACGCCCCGTCGCATGACGGCGATGTCATCGGCGAGGTCGGCGACGACACCCATGTCGTGCGTGATCAGCAGGATGGCGCTGTCGAGGCGATCGCGCAGGCTGCGCAGCAGGTCGAGTATCTCGGCCTGCACGGTCACGTCGAGTGCAGTCGTGGGCTCGTCGGCGATGAGCAGTTGCGGGTCGCAGGAGATGGACTGGGCGATCATGGCACGCTGGCGTTGCCCGCCGCTCAACTGGTGCGGGTAGGAGTTGAAGGCCTTCAGCGGATCTGGCAACTCGACCATGTCGAGCAACTCCAAGGCGCGCGTCTTGGCCTGCGAGGGCGACATACCGAAGTGGGCCCGCAGGGTCTCAATGATCTGGAAGCCGATCGTATAGACCGGGTTGAGCGCCGTCATCGGCTCCTGGAAGATCATGGCGATCTGGCCACCACGCACCTTGTGCATCTGCGCGGGCTTCAACCCCATCAGTTCCCGGCCGCTGAGCTTGACGCTGCCGGAGATGCGGCTGTTCTCCGGGAGCAGGTCGAGAACGGCCATGGAGCTGGCACTCTTGCCCGAGCCGGACTCGCCGACGATGGCGAGCACCTTGCCACGCTCGATCGAGTAGTTCAGTTTGAGCGCGGCCGGCACCCAGACGTTGTCCACGCCGAAGTGCACGGTGAGGTCGGTAACTTGCAGTACCGGGCCGGAGTATGTGGTCGTCACCTGTTCGGTCATGAAGTCCTGCTTTCGTTGATATTGCTGCTCGCGCGGTGGTTGCGGCAAAAATCTGGCAGCATGGCTGCATGTCCGTCGCTTCCGACCCGAATTTTTTCTACTCGCGGTTCAACCGCATCATCGCTGCTGTCTTTGCCGGGATTGCCGCGCTGAGTGCGCTGAGCCTGTTCCTGCTGCCGACCGCGTCGAACCGCTGGCTGGTCATTCCGGCCCTGTTCGTGATGCTGTTCGTCTGGGAGGTGCTCTGGCACCCCAGCCTGCAGGTCGACGACGCCGGCGTGACCATTCGCAATCCCCTGCGCACCATTGTGGTGCCGTGGGCGGCGCTCGTGCACGTCGACACCAAGTTCGCGCTCACCCTGTACACGCCGGGGCGTAAGTTCGCTGTGCACTGCGCTCCCGCCCCCGGCCGAAGCTTGACCAGCGCCGGACGTCGTAAGACCACCGACCCGGTGCCGTACCTGACCGGGCAACCCCGACCCGGCGACCTGCCGGATAGCGAGTCCGGTGAGGCGGCGCAACTGGTGCGCTCTCGCTGGGACGCCCTGCAGCGCAGCGGCCGGGTAGACGGCGGCCTCGCGGCGCAGACACCCGTGTCGGCCGTGTGGGCGTGGGGTCGTGCCGGCGTGCTTGTGGCCGGTGCTGCGGCATCTCTTGTGGCTCTTCTTCTGGCCTGAGCACAGCACCGGCGGGCACGTGACCGGCGTCATGGCTGGCTGTCCAATTCCGGTTCGGGTCGGGTCTCGCGCATCTTGCTGAGCTTGAACCTGCGGTGGCGCGGGTCGAAAGCATCGCGCAAACCGTCGCCGACGAAGTTGACCAGCAGCGCGAGCGACACGATGAACGCTCCGGGCCACCAGAACAGCCACGGCCGAGTCTGGAACGCCGATTGGTTGGAGCTGATCAGCAGGCCGAGCGACACGTCGGGAGAGCGGATGCCGTAGCCGAGAAAGCTCAGCGCCGTCTCGAGCAGAATGGCCGAGGCCATGATGAGCGTCGCCGACACGATGACCACGCCCATGGCATTGGGCAGGATGTGCTTGAAGATGATGCGCGCGTCCGACGCCCCGGCTACCCGGGCCGCCTCGACGAACTCGCGTTCGCGTAACGACAGGAATTCGCCGCGCACCAGCCGAGCGATGCCCATCCAGGAGAAGAACCCGAGCATGATCGCTAGAACCGGGGCGCCGAGGCTGCCGAACCATTGGCCGACGACCGAACCGATGACGAGCGCGGGAATCACGATGAAAACGTCCGTGATGCGCATCAACACGGCATCGACCATGCCGCGGTAGTACCCGGCAACCGCCCCGACCACCACGCCGACAACGGTCGCGATGAGGCCGAGAACCACCATCACGAGCGCGGAGTTTTGAATGCCCCGCATGGTCATGGCGAAGTAGTCCTTGCCGATGCGGTCCTGGCCGAACGGATGCTCGCCCATTGACATGCCGTCGCCACCGAGAAACTGCGGCACGAGCGACAGCGTGGGGTCGCCCCCGTTCACCTGCGGGTTGAGTTCTTTGAACCCGAACTTCCACCAGCCGGGAATGGGACCGATACCGATGGCAGAGAAGGAGAACAGGATGATGACGAGAAGAACGACGATCGAGGCCACGGCCACCTTGTTGCCAATAAATCGGCGCCAAATGAGGCGGCCCTGGCTCTCGGGTACCGAACTCGCCGCGGCGAGTTCGTCGGCAGGGATTTCAGTGGGTGACGGGGTGGATCCCGAACCAATTGGTGTGGACATCTAGCGGATCCTCACTCTCGGGTCGAGCCCGGCATAGGCCATATCGGCCAGAAAATTGAACGTGATCGCCATGGCGGCGACGATGAGGAAATAGCCCATGACCGGATTGAGGTCTCCCCGGGACAGGCCGGCGTTGAACAGGCTGCCCATGCCGGGAATGGCGAAGATCCGTTCGGTGATGATTGCGCCACCGAGCAGGGCTCCCACATCAAAGGCGACGAGAGTGGTCAGCGGAATCAGCATGTTGCGGAACGCGTGCCGAACGACCACCGTGCGCTCCGGAAGCCCCTTGGCGCGCGCAGTACGGATGTAGTCGAGGCTGAGCACCTCGAGCATGCCGGCGCGGGAGTACCGGGTGTACCCGGCGAAGGAGATCAGCAGGAGGGCAATAATTGGCAGGGTGAGGTGGACAAACGTGTCGAGGCCGGCGAGCCACACGTCCCCGGACAGTCCCGGAGTCTTGGAACCCACGGTGGCGATCGGGCGCCCGTTCGTCGCCGTCAGGAGGGCACCCCAGGACTGCATGAACCGGTCAACCAGCACGACCGCGCCGGAGAAGAGCGCGGTGACGAGACCGACCCGCATATTCTGGCCGCGATCGTAGCCACCCGCCAAAAAGCCGCTGATCAGCCCGACCGCGATCGTGGCGAGTGCGAGAATGAATAGCGTTCCGGCGCTCGAAACGTCGAATAGGGGCTGGAGCACAAAATACGCCGCAATGGCGGCCGCGGCGTTGATACCGGCGGTAATCAGCGCCCGACGGTTGCGCAGTCCGGCCAGCAGGGTCGCTGCACCGAGGGCGATCGCCGCGACCAGCAGGATGACCGGGATCGGCCCCAGGCCCGGATTCATAAACCAGCCCGTCGCGCTCATCAGGAGCAGCACCCCGGACGTGGCCAGCCCCGACACCAGGAAAACCACCAGTCGACGTCGGCGGTCACCGCCGAGCAATGACTGCCAGATGGCACCGACGACGAGGCCGATCACCACCAGTGCTCCGGTGCCGATCACAGGATCACGGAGAAAATCGTTGAAGCCGATGGCGATGAACTCTTTCAGGAGCACGGCGACCAGGAATACGGGCAACGAGTATAGGAAGAAGCTGACGAAGGTGACGGTGTTGTCGAGGCCGCTGTACTGACGCAGAGCGGTGATGATACCAATCGTGACGCCGAGCAAAATGGCGAGCACGAGGGCGAACGTGACCAGCTGCACGGTGGCGGCCAAAGCGTTCGGAAGAATATCGATGACCTGGGCGTTCGAGATCGTCGACCCGAGGTCGCAGGCGTTGGCAAAGGGAATCGCGCACTTGGCGACGCCGCCGAGCCAGAGCACCCAGCGAAGCGGCGGCGGCACGTCGAGGTCGAGAAGTGCAACGCGGGCATCGATCAGCTGCTGCTTGTTGGGAGAGTTGCTGCCTTCAAGATCTTGGAGCGGCTGCGCCGAATAGCCGACCATAACGTACATCAGAAACGATGCGGCGATCAGGATGAGGATGGAAACGAGAATTCGTCTCAGGATAAAACTCACCATGCCTGGGCTACCTCACTGTAGGGGTTTGGCAAAAGTGCCGGGGTACCAACGAACTGTCGCCGATCCGCGAGTTGGGCTCCTGGGCGAACCCAGGAGCCCAACTGAGAGCGAACTATCTACTTAGTGACGGACCAGTCCCAGAAGTTCCAGAACGGACCGGTCTGGTTGCCCATGTACTCCACACCGCTCACGCGCTTGGAGACACCGAACACGCCGGGCAGCTGGAACAGCGGCAGTCCGTAAGCATCCGTGAACATCTGCTTGTCCATGCGCTTCTCGATGGCGATCAGTTCATCGGGATCGAGGGTCGTCTGGGTGAGGATGGCGTCGTCGTTGGTTCCCTCGTACTGGTTGTAGTTTCCGCCGCCGTCGGTCGAGAAGATCTGCGCGATGCCGGTGGAGCCGACGCCGGGGCTGATCCAGCCGAAGATGGAAGCATCATAGTCGCCACCCTCTAGCAGAGAACTCCAGTCGGGTGAACCCGCGTCCACAACGGTGATTCCGGCCTTCGCGGCCGATTCCTGAATCGCCTGGAACTCATCGACTCGGTTGGGGTTGTTGGTGTTGTAGAGAATGCGCACCGAGGGGGTGGCGCCGGCGAGCAGCGTCTTGGCGCCTTCGATATCGACCTCGGCGTAGTCGCTCGAACCATTGTTCGCGGCCGAATCGTCATAGGGCGCGTTGGCCGGAACCCAGATCTGAGAGTCCAGAATCTTGGCATCGGGGTTGACCGGGGTCACGATGGAGTCGAGAATCTGCTGCCGAGGGACCGTCTTGAGGAACGCCTGGCGCACGCTGAGATCAGCGAAGACCGGCTGATCGAAACGCAGGTCGAGATGGTCATACGAGACCTGATCACCAGCGAGTACGTCGGCGCCGGTGTTCTCCAGGGCGGTGAGCGTATCAGCGGATGCCTGCGGGTTGATGATGTCGACTTCACCGTTTTGCAGCGCCGTCACCTGGGCGTTCGCGTCTGGGATGACGCGCAGGATGAGCTTGTCGATCTTCGGCAGCATGCCACCGACATAGAACTTGTTGCGCTCCATCGTGAACGACTGGCCGGGAGTCCAGCCCGTCGGCACCATGGGACCGCTCGACACGAGGAGGTCGGGGTCGGTCGGGAACGCGGTCACGTCGTAGCCGGTGTTCACGAAGTCCGCCGCCGCCTTCAACGTGGCATCGGGCTCGGCCGGGGCTGCCGGATCTCCCTTGGGTAGGCCCTTGAGCAGTGCGGTCAGTTCGGTGGCCGAGCCGAGCCCGGCCTTTTTGGCCACGATGTGGGCGGGTTGAGCGATCGGGTTGACCAGCTCCCAGTCGACGTAGGGCGTGTCGTAGACCAGGGTCATCGACAGATTGTCCTCGCTGACCTCGGGAAATGCTGTGGTATCGAGGCCGGCAGTGCTGGCCGCGATTTCAAAATACGTGGTGCCAGTGGCGACTTCGCCGGTGGACTCGTCGACGGTCGAGTCGTTATAGTAGCCGGCTCCGATAGCCCAGGCGAGCACCATGTCATCGGCGGTCACGGGCTCTCCGTCTGACCACTTGTTCTCGGGATTCAGCGTGTATGTGACGGTCTGCGGGTCGTCACTGGTCTTCTCGAAGGTGCCGAACTTTTCTTCACGTACGATATTGAATTCGTTATCGATGTAGGAGAAGGCCGATGCGTAGTTACCCATGAGGTAACCGACCTGTCCATTGGTATCGAGATTGGACTGTGGAGTCTGACCGTTAAAAGACGTGAAGTCGTTGACCACGGCAACCGTGACGGTGCCGCCGCTGGCCGCGGCATCCGTGTTGGTGTCGGTACTGCCGGATGTGGTGCATGCGGTCAGGGCTAGGGCTGCGACGCCAAGAACGGCGACCCCACTAAGGCTCTTCCTGAACAGTTTTCCTCTGATGGACAAGATTCCTCCTGGGCGAAGTGATCGTCGGTGCACGGCGAGGGGCCGCGAGTCGATCGTGGTTTGATACGACCCTAGAGAGAATCCCTAACTTTGCCAATCAAATGACCGAACTGTTATGAAATAGGACCATTTTTTGTCGTCCGTGGGTGGCATTGTGCACAAAAGCTGCGTCTGAACCCCGCAATGTGAAGGCCCGTTGGGTTGCCGCCACCACGGCGACATATGTACAGCGCGTGACGTCGCTGGCTCCCGTGAGTGCCACGAGGGAAACCACAGGCCCGACAGGAATGATTCCCCGGTCGGGCCTGAGCTGCGCAGAAGGTTGATCTACCGCCCGAACGCGAAGTTGGCTCCGGGGATCGCCGCGAGCAGCTCCTGTGTGTACAGCTCTCGCGGGTTGTTGAACACCTCATCGGTCGACGCCGCCTCCACGATGCGCCCCCTCTGCATGACGCAGACATTGTCAGCGACCAACCGCACGACCGCGAGGTCGTGGGTAATGAACAGATAGGTCAGGCCCAGCTCCGTCTGCAACTCGGTCAACAGGTTCAGAATCTGCCCCTGCACAAGGACATCCAAGGCAGACACGGCTTCATCCAGCACGAGCACGTCGGGTTTCAACGCCAAGGCGCGTGCAATCGCGATGCGCTGGCGCTGACCGCCGGACAGCTCGCTCGGATAGCGAAACTGCGTTGCGGCCGGCAGGGACACCTGGTCAAGCAACTCCAAGACCCGCTTCTGCCGTTCCTTTCGCGACCCCACGTTGTGCGCGAGCAGGGGTTCCGCGATGGTGTTGCCCACGTTGTACTGGGGGTCGAGCGAACCATACGGGTCCTGGAAGACCGGCTGCACTCGGCGCCGAAAATTCAGAAGCTCACGCCCCTTCAAGCCAGCGACGTCGCGTCCCTCGAATTCGATCCGCCCGCTGGTGGTGCTCTCCAACTGCAGGATGAGCTTGGCCACGGTGGATTTGCCGGAGCCGGATTCCCCCACGATCGCTGTGGTCGTGCCCTTCTTCACGCCGAACGACACGTCATTCACGGCGAGGAGTTCGTCATACTTCAGACCGGATTTACGGATGCGGTACATCTTGGTGATGCCCTCGACGGAGATGAGGTCTTTGCCCGACGCCGCTAGTTCACGTTCGGTGGCCCGCGTAATGAGCGCAGTGTCCGTGCCGCCGGCCGAAAAGATTTCGGGCGCCGGGGCATCCTGATTCTTCTTGGCCTGAATGCGCCGCGACGCAAGGCTCGGAGCGGCCGCCACGAGGCGCTGCGTGTATGGGTGCTGCGGGTTGGCCAGGATTTCCTGCGACGGCCCCGATTCGACAACCTTGCCCTTGTACATCACCACGAGCTGTTCGGCCCGTTCGGCGGCGAGGCCGAGGTCGTGGGTGATGAACAGAACGCTCGTGCCGTAGTCCCGGGTGAGGGTGGCGAGGTGATCGAGAATCTGGCGTTGCACGGTGACATCAAGCGCGCTGGTGGGCTCGTCGGCGATGAGCAGCTTCGGCCGGGCGGACAGCCCGATGCCGATGAGCACGCGCTGGCGCATACCGCCGGAGAACTGGTGCGGGTACTGCTTGAGCCGGTCGGCGGCATCGGCGAGGCCAGCTTCCTGCAGCACTTCGATGGTGCGCGCACGCGCTTCTTTTCCGCGCAAGGGGCTGTTGGCCTTGATGGCTTCCTCAACCTGGAAACCGATGTTCCAGACGGGATTCAGGTTGCTCATCGGATCCTGCGGCACATAACCGATCAGGCTTCCGCGCACACCCTGCATCTCCTTGGCCGACAGCCTAGTCAGATCGCGACCCTCGAACAGAATCTCGCCCGCGGTGACCTTGCCCGTGCCGGCGAGCAGATTAATGATCGCCTGCGCTGTAGTGGTCTTGCCAGAACCTGACTCCCCAACGATGGCGAGCGTTTGGCCGGCATAGAGAGTCAGGCTTACGCCACGCACAGCCGGAACTACGCCGTACTGCGTCTGGAATCCGACCTCAAGATCGCGAATGTCAAGTAGTGGGTCATTTGAACTCGGCACGGTCTGATTCACGGTTTCGGTCACTAACTCGGTCATCGGCGTGCCCTCGCCTTCGGATCGAGCGCGTCGCCAACGACGTCACCCAGCATGAGGAAGGCCAGCACGGTCACCGACAGGGCTGCGGCTGGATAGAGCAGGACCTGCGGGGCAGTACGGATGGAGGTCTGGGCGTTGCCAATGTCGTTACCCCAGGACATTATGTCCGAGCCGAGGCCGATTCCGAGGAACGACAGCGTGGCTTCGGCGACAATGAACGTGCCCAGCGAAACCGTCGCGATCACGATCACCGGTGCGATCGAGTTCGGCACAACGTGTCGAAGCAGAATCTTAAACTTCGACACGCCGAGCGCGATGGACGCCGTCACGTAATCCGAATTTCGAGCCGTTAGCACAGCTCCACGCATGATTCGTGCGATCTGCGGCCAGGCGAAAATCGACATGACCAGCGCAATCGTGACCGGAGTGCGCTCCGGCAACACCGACAGCAACACGATGGCGCCAAGCACGGTCGGGACGGCAAAGAAAATATCGCCGATTCGCGACACGATCGCGTCGAGTACGCCGCCGTAGTATCCGGCCAACGCACCGATCACGACGCCGACGAGGGTTACCAGGAACGTGGCCAGCAGGCCAACCGTAACGGATGCCCGAGTGCCAAATATGATGCGGGCATACGTATCGCAGCCCTGCCGGGTGAATCCGAGTGGATGTCCGGCCTCAGCACCGCCGTTGCTGTCGGCCAGCAAACAATTACTGTTCGGCGGCGCTTGTGTGAACAGCGTCGGCACCAAGGCCACCAGAACGATCAGGAGAATCAGCGACGAGGAGATCCAAAACGAGGGACGTCGACGCATCGATTCCCACGCGTCCGTCCAGGTACTGCGGGCCTTCTGCGTCTCGTTCACCTGATCGATGGCAGCAACCGGAGTCTCGTCCAGTGCCGCCACGACGTGGGCCTGACGATTGTTGGGGGTACTACTTGGCATAACGAATCCTCGGGTCCAGGGCTGCGTAAAGCAGATCGACGAGCAGGTTAGCCACCACGAAAATGACAACCATAACGGCGATGAACGACACGACCGTCGGTCCCTCGCCCAGTTTTATGGCGTCATAAACGGTGCCACCGACCCCGTTGATGTTGAAGATGCCCTCGGTAACAATGGCACCGACCATGAGAGAGCCGATATCGACACCGAGAAAAGTCACGACGGGCACGAGGGAATTTCGAAGCACATGCACGGTCACCACACGACGGCCGGACAAGCCTTTCGCCGTAGCGGTGCGCACAAAATCGGCATTGAGATTATCCGAAACGCTTGCCCGGGTGAGGCGAACAATGTAGGCGAATGAGACGGATGCCAGCACCAGCGCGGGCAGAATCAGTTCGTCCAGGGGTGCCGCGCCGCTGACCGTGGTGCGGGCCCAGCCCAGTTGGATGCCGAAGACGAACTGCAGCACGAAACCGATCACGAAGGTGGGCACGCTAATCAGGAGGAGACTGACCACAAGTGCGCTGGCATCAAACAGCTTTCCCTTGCGCAGACCGGCCACCAAGCCCACCAGAATGCCGAAAAACGCTTCGAAGGCAAGGGCGAGCATGGCCAGACGTGCCGTAATTGGGAAGGCGGAAGCCATGACAGAGGACACCGAGCGTCCGGAGAAGGTCGTGCCGAGGTCGCCTTGGAAGAAACCACCGATGTAGATCAGGTACTGCTCGATTAGGGACTTGTCGAGGTTGTATTCGGCCCTCAATTGGGCGATGACACCAGGGGAAGGGGGCCGGTCACCGTATAGTGCCGCGATGGGGTCACCAGGAAGGGAGAACACCATGAAATAGATCAGGAACGTGGCGCCAAAGAACACGGGGATCATCTGGAGCAGACGCTTGCCGGTGTACCAAAGCATCAGGTTCCCTCGTTGAAACAGAGGAACATAAACATCTCAATCACTAAATAAATCTAAGCAGTGAGGTGCCCGGGCTATACCGCCCCGGGCACCTCACGCACTAATCAAGTCCAGGCAGTGCTGAACCGAGCTGGTGAATATTAGCCCTTTGTGATGTTGTGGTAGAGCGGGACGGAGTCCCAACCGAATTCCACGTTGTCGACGTTCTCAGACCAGACGCCCGTGGCGTTGGAGTACCACAGCGGAATGGTCGGCAGGTCCTTGAGCAGAACCTCTTGGGCTTCCTGGTACTTGGCAGTGGCGTCCTCAACGTTTTCGGCTGCTGCACCCTCCTTCAAGAGACCATCGAACTCTGGGCTGGTATATAACTCGTAGTTCGAGCCGGCACCGGTCTGGTACAGCGGCGCGAGGAAGTTGTACAGCGAGGGGTAGTCGGCCTGCCAGCCGGCGCGGGTGGCACCGGTCAGCGCTGCATTGGAGCGGTCATCCAGCGCCAAAGCGAAGGTCGGGTACGGCTTGCCAACCGCGTCGATTTCGAGAGTGTTCTTGATGCTGTTCACCACGGCATCAACCCAAGCCGCGTGTCCACCATCGGCGTTGTAGGCGAGGTCGAACGTGCCGGTGTATGGCGAGATGGCGTCGGCTTCTGCCCACTTGGCCTTGGCCTCTTTTTCATTGAACTCAAGAACTTCGGCGCCGGCCAGCTGGTCGGAGTAACCGTCAATGACGGGCGACGTGAAGTCGGTAGCCGGGGTACGAGTGCCTTGGAAAATGACGTCAGTGATCTCCTGACGGTTGATCGACATGGAGATCGCTGCGCGGCGAAGCTCGCCCTCTGCACCACTCCAGTGCTCAAGGTAATACGGCATGTTGAACGCTTGGAAAATCGCGGCCGGCTGGTTTACGTTTGTGTCCGGAAAGTCGGACACATACGTTTCGAACGCGGAGTCGGGAACCTGGTCAAGCACATCGAGGTCACCACCCTGCACGGCTGCGTACGCACCCTCCTGAGTGCCGTAGAAGACGATGCTCACGCCGCCGTTGACCGGCTTGCGAACACCGTCATAGGAGGGGTTGGTTACCAAGGCGATCTGAACGTCGTGCTCCCAAGCGCCTTCGGCGGCCAGCATGTACGGACCGTTTCCGATCGGATTCTCACCGAAGGCAGTCATGTCCTCAAACGCAACAGCTGGTAGCGGCGAGAAGCCGGAGTAGCCGAGGCGCAACGGCCAGTCTGCTTCCGCTGAAGCGAGCTCGACCGTGAAGGTCGTGTCGTCGACGACCGTCAGGCCGGACATCGACGGGGTGAGTGGGTCAGGGACCTGCAGCACGTCGCCGTTCTCATCGACGGCCCCGGTGGGGTCATCCTTGGTGTTCTGCACGTCGGAATAACCGACGATGTCGTCGAAGAAGTACGACGTGCTCTGTGCGTTTTCGTACAGTGCGCCGTAGTTCCACGCGTCGACGAAGGAAGACGCCGTGACGGGCTCATCGTTGGTAAAGGTCCAGCCGTCTTCGAGGGTGACCGTCCAGGTGGTGGCGTCGTCGGACTCGATCGACTTTGCGACCTCGTTCTCGATTGCACCGGTTGCCGTGTACGAGACGAGTCCGGCGAAGATCGAGGTGACGATCTTGCCGCCACCGGTCTCTGTCGTGTTAGTCGGGATCAGCGAATTCTGGGGCTCGTTGCCGTTCACCGTGATGATGGCGCTGTCACTGACCGCGGGCCCGGCGTTCCCACCGGCGCAGCCCGAGAGCGCGAGAGCTCCGGTAGACGCGAGAGCGATGGCGACAATGCCCATTCTCCTGATTTTCAATTTTTGCTCCAATGCACAAAAGGGGGCCCGACACGGCTCTTGATCGTGTCGCGCGCCAGTAGAGTCAACCCAATTTTGGCCGCAAAGGAACCAACTCAAGATTGGGGGGGTTGCTACGACCCTAGTTTGTTATATGCCCAGAATGGGTAATGGGGCGAAGAATGTTATCGACGCGCAATCTATTCGGCAACTATTGAGCGTCAAGGAGTCTGCTTTTGCACATATGCTGCGGGGTGACCCCGAAAAGGTGGTGCACCCTCTGTGATCGTGAAGCGGACGCCGGGGGATGACGGGGTGGCAGGATAGAGCCATGCCGCAAGCATCCCTGTTGCCTCGTTCCCGGCTCGACCGTTCCCGGAACTATTGGGAGATCGGCATTGTTCTCGCCCTGTCGCTCGGGGCGTCGGCGGTGTACTCGATCGTCTCGATCGTGGCAAGGCTGACCGATACGACGCCGCTCGTCGATCAGTCGGCGACGCTGAACGGCTCGCAGTCGCCGCGCGAGTGGCTCGACTTCACCTACCAGTTTCTCGGCATTGCGTTCGGGCTCGCAGCGGTGGCTCTGGTGATGTTCCTGCTCTGGCGGCCCGGGCAGAACCCGTTCACCCGACTTGGCTTCGACCTGACCCGACCGGATAAGGATGTGCTGGGCGGGTTCGGACTGCTGCTGATCATCGGAATTCCGGGCCTTGCGCTGTACCTGGCGGGGCGCGCGTTGGGTTTCACCGTGGCTGTGGTGCCCTCGCCGCTCGACACGTTCTGGTGGACCATACCGATTCTGGTCTTAGCCGCGCTGAAGGCCGCGCTGGTCGAGGAAATCATCGTGGTCGGCTACCTGTTCACCCGCCTGCGTAAGCTTGGTTGGTCACCCTGGATCATCATCCTGAGTTCGGCCACACTGCGCGGCAGCTATCACCTGTACCAGGGCGTTGGGCCGTTCTTCGGTAACGTCGCCATGGGCGTCGTGTTCGGTTGGTGCTACACCCGGTGGGGGCGCACCATGCCGCTCGTGGTGACCCACTGGCTGCTCGACATTCTCTCGTTCGTCGGCTACCCGCTCGCGCTGGCCTGGTGGCCGGGGCTGCTTGCCCCGGCCAGCTAACGTGGCGGTGGCGAGCTCCTACTCGAATGCTTCGGGCGGTGGGCAGGCGCAGACCAGGTTACGGTCGCCGTAGGCGTTGTCGATGCGGCGCACCGGTGGCCAGTACTTGCCCCGCACCAGGCTCGCGAGAGGATAGACCGCTGTGGCCCGGTCGTACGGGTGCTCCCACTCCCCCTCGATCACCGACTGCGCGGTGTGCGGAGCGTTGTGCAACGGGTTGTCGTCGGCGGGCCAGCGGCCGGCGGCTACGGCATCCGCTTCGGCCTTGATCGCGATCATGGCGTCGATGAAACGGTCGATTTCGCCGAGGTCTTCGCTCTCGGTGGGTTCGACCATGAGCGTGCCGGCGACCGGAAAGCTCATGGTCGGCGAGTGGAAGCCGTAGTCGACGAGGCGTTTGGCCACGTCGTCGACGGTCACGCCGGTGGCCGCGGTGAGCGGTCGCAGGTCGAGGATGCACTCGTGTGCGACCAGGCCGCTCTCGCCCGAGTAGAGCAACGGGTAGCTGTCTTCGAGGCGTTTCGCGACATAGTTGGCGGCGAGCACGGCTGCCCCGGTGGCCTGCTTGAGGCCGTCGTTTCCCATCATGCGCACGTACGCCCACGAGATGGGCAGGATGCTCGGGCTACCATAGGGCGCCGCCGAGACCGGTCCGCCGGCGTGCACGACGGTCGCGGTGGCTCCCGCGTTGCCGAGCAGGTAGTGCTCGTCGCTCTGGGCGAGCGGATGCCCGGGCAGGAACGGTGCGAGGTGTGCCTTGGCTGCGACCGGGCCGACACCGGGCCCACCGCCGCCGTGCGGGATACAGAAGGTCTTGTGCAGGTTCAGGTGGGAGACATCGCCGCCGAAATCGCCATAGCGGGCGAACCCGAGCAGCGCATTGAGGTTGGCACCGTCGACGTAGACCTGCCCGCCGGCGGCGTGCACGGCCTCGCAAATGGTGGCGACCTCGTGCTCGTAGACCCCGTGGGTCGAGGGGTAGGTGATCATGAGCGCGGCGAGGTTGTCGGCATGCTCGGCGATCTTGGCGTGCAGATCCGCCAGGTCGACGTTGCCGAGCTCGTCGCAGGCCACGACGACGACGCGCATGCCGGCCAGGACAGCGGATGCCGCGTTGGTGCCGTGCGCGCTCGACGGGATCAGGCAGACCGTGCGGTCGGTCTGCCCGTTGGACAGGTGATACCCGCGGATGGCTAGGAGACCGGCCAGTTCCCCCTGGCTGCCGGCGTTGGGCTGCAGCGAGACGGAGTCATAGCCGGTGACATCACTCAGCCAGGTTTCGAGCTGACGCACGAGATGCAGGTAGCCCTCGACATCCGCCGCGGGAGCGAAGGGGTGGATACCGGCGAATTCGGGCCAGCTGACGGCCTCCATTTCGCTCGCCGCGTTGAGCTTCATGGTGCAGGAGCCGAGCGGGATCATGCCCCGGTCAAGCGCATAGTCGTAGTCGGCGAGGCGCTTGAGGTAACGCATCATGCTGGTCTCAGAGCGGTGCGTGTTGAACACCGGGTGGGTGAGAAACGTGCTCTCGCGATCGAGGTCGGTCGGCAGTCCGGCCTGCACGGCGTCAAAGTCAACGTGCCCGAACGCGCTCCGGCCGCCGAACGCACCGACGACGAACGACAGGTCGGCGAGCGTCGTGGTCTCATCGACCGAAATGCTGATGGTGGTCGCGTCGACCTGGCGCAGGTTGTATCCGCTCAAGGCGGCCTTCGCCACGATCTCGGCCGCCTTGGTCGGGACGGAGGCCGAGATCGTGTCGAAGAACGTGTCGTTGATCACTTCGACGTCGATCGCGCGCAGGGCGGCAACGAGGGCCCCTGCTCGTTCGTGCACCTGTTCGGCGATCGCTCTCAGGCCGTTCGGCCCGTGATAGACGGCATACATGCCGGCCATGACGGCGAGCAGCACCTGGGCGGTACAGATGTTCGAGGTGGCCTTGTCACGGCGAATGTGCTGTTCACGCACCTGCAGGGCAAGGCGGTAGGCCGGATGTCCGGTGGCATCGACGCTGACACCGACGAGGCGGCCGGGCAGCTGGCGTTCGAGACCCTTGCGCACGGCCATGTAGCCGGCATGTGGTCCGCCGAAGCCCATCGGCACGCCGAAGCGTTGGCTCGTGCCGACGGCGACATCGGCGCCGAGGTCGCCGGGCGACTTGAGCAGGGTGAGAGCCAGCAGGTCGGCGGCTACCACGGCGAGCGCCTTACGCTCGTGCGCAAGATCGATGACCGCTTGCGGGTTCCAGATGCGACCGGAAGCCGACGGGTACTGCACGAAGACGCCGAAATAATCGCCGAGATCTTCGGCCGTGGTCTGCTCGCTGAGCGCGACCTGGACGAGCTCGATACCGAGCGCGGCGGCGCGATTGTCGAGCAGCGCGTGGGTCTGCGGGAAGGCATCCGTATCGACGATGAATCGTCGCGAGCCTGACTTCGAGGCGCGCAGGGCGAGCAGCATGGCCTCAACGACCGCCGTCGACTCGTCGAGCATCGACGCGTTGGCCGTGGTCAGACCGGTGAGATCGGCAATCATGGTCTGAAAGTTGATGAGGGCTTCGAGCCGGCCCTGCGAGATCTCGGGCTGGTAAGGCGTATAGGCCGTGTACCAGCTGGGGTTTTCGAACACGTTGCGTTTGATCACGGCGGGCGTGAACGTGTCGTAGTAGCCGAGACCGATCATGGAGCGTTTGACCGTGTTGCGGCTGGCCAGGGCGCGCAGTTCGGCGACGGCCTCGTTCTCGGTCGCAACGGGCGGGAGGGCGCTGTCGCCGTCCTGCCGAAACAGATCTGCGTGAATCGAGGCCGGCATGGCGGCGGAGACAAGGTCGTCCACGGAGTCGTAGCCGAGCGTGGCGAGCATGTGGGACTGGGCGTCAACATCCGTTCCGATGTGACGCTGCGCGAAAGCCTGGGTCATTGTGGGCGTCACTCCCCGATCAAAGCGGAATACTCGGCAAAGCTGAGCAACGTAGGGAGGGTCTCGAATTCAACCTTGATCAGCCAGCCCTCACCAAACGGATCACTATTGACGAGCTCCGGGCTCTCGACCACCTGGTCATTGGTGGCGGTGACGGTGCCGTTGACCGGCGCAAACAGTTCGCCGACCGACTTGGTCGACTCGATCTCACCGACGACCGTGCCGCCGGCGACCGTGCTGCCCACCTCGGGCAGTTCGACGAAGACCACGTCGCCGAGCTTCTCAGCGGCATAGGCGGTGATGCCGACGGTCGCGATGCTGCCGTCGACCAGAATCCACTCATGCTCGGCGGTGTAGTGCAGTTTCGATGTGTCTGTCATGGTGTTGCCTTTCGCAGGGTGAACGGATTCAGGGCTATTTCGACAAAGCCGAGCTATTTGACGCGCTTATAGAACGGCAGCGAGGTGACGGTGGCGGGGATGCGGGTGCCCCGCACGTCGACGTAGACCTCGGTGCCGAGGCGAGCGAGGTCGGGAGTGACGTAGGCCATGGCGATCGGGTAGCCGAGGGTCGGCGATAGGGCGCCGCTCGTGATCACGCCGTCCCGGGTCTCTGCATCGATGCTGCGGAAGATCTCGTAGCCGGCACGCCCGGCACGCTTGCCGGTGGCAATCAGTCCCACCAAAACGGATGCCCCCGCCTCCGGCCCCGCCTCGCTCGCGGCGCGGCCGACGAAGTCGTTCTCCTTGCCCAGGTTGACCACCCGGCCGAGGCCCGCCTGCGCCGGGAAGGTGTTCAGGGTGAGCTCGTGGCCGTAGAGTGGCATGCCAGCTTCGAGCCGGAGGGTGTCGCGACTGGCGAGACCGGCCGGAACGAGACCTTTATCCGCGCCGGCGCTCGTGAGTGCGTCCCACAGCTCTCGGGCTCGCGCGGCCGCGAGGTACAACTCGAACCCGTCTTCGCCGGTGTACCCGGTGCGGGCGACCAGCAGCGGCTGGCCGCGGAAGGAGCCGCCCGTGATGCGGTAGTACTTCATGAAGTGCAGGTCGGTGCCGAGGTCGGTCAGGCCCTCGGTGTTGTCAAGAATGGCGAGGGCGTTCGGGCCCTGCACGGCGATGAGGGCGTAATCGTCGCTCTGGTCGACGACGCTGACAGTGAAGCCGTCCGCCCGGGCGCGCAGCGCGTCGAAGGCAGCGAACCGATTGCCGGCATTGGCGACAACGAGAAACTTCGTATCGCCCAGGCGGTAGACGACGAGGTCGTCGATGATGCCGCCGTCCTCGACGAGGAGCAGGCTGTACTTCGCCTGCCACAGTTCGATGACCGAGAGCTTGCCCGCCAGCGCAAAGTCGAGGTAGGCGGCGGCATCCGGACCCTCGACCAGAATCTCGGCCATATGCGACAGGTCGAACAGACCGGCTTCGGTGCGCACGGCGTGGTGCTCGGCGAGATCGCTCGAGTACCGCACCGGCATCTGCCAGCCGGCGAAATCGGTGAAGCTCGCACCGGCGTCGACGTGCGCCTGGTGCAGCGGCGAGAACCGCTCGGTGGTAGCGGGAGTGCTGGAATCGGCCGAGGTCATGAGTTCTCCGGGTGACAGGGCCGTACAGGTGCGGCCGCTTGTGTGCAAGGCTCGATTGAGCCTCGTGGGAACTCCCCCTCTGTCGCTCGTGCCTGAGAGCTTCACCAGCGCGGACGCACTGACTTTCACCGTGGGCGAGACTGTGAAACACGCAGAGCGTGCCCAATCTACTTTTCAGAGTGGTCAGTTCGATGCGGTACGAGTACCTGAGAGATTGTCGGGGAGGATTGCTCCTTCGGTGTTCGCACGCCTTCGCGTCGAACTCTCCCGCATCGTCCATATGACCCGATGTTCAGTTATCGCCGTTCTGCGATCAGCCTAGCGCTCCGCTTGGACTGTTTCTTCCCCACGCACGTCCACCCTCCAGGCCAGCTGGGCGTTCGTTGAATGTTTCGTGAAGCAGGAGTTTGATAATTGTCTCTGTTTTTGCAAAGAGCCGGCAGAATCATGGACACAAACCTGCTCATCTGGATCATCGTCGGCACCTACGGGCCGGTGTTCAGCTGAGATGCCGCGGAGCCTGGCTCCACACCCCCGAAGATCCACGCCGATGGCTGTCGACGAGGTGGGTGTCGATGATGCCGATCGCTTCCATGAGGGCGAACATCGTGGTCGGTCCAACGAAGACGAAGCCGGCTTCCTTCAGTGCTTTCGACAGTGCGACGGATGCCGCAGAGCGGGTTGGCACGTCGGACTGTGTCAGCGGCGCGGGCGTGGCATCCGGTTGGAAGGACCAGACGAATCCGACCAGGCCGCCGCTGTCGCGGAGGGCGACAGTGGCCCGCGCGTTCGTGATCGTGGCGCGAATCTTGAGGCGGTTTCGTATGATTTTCTCGTCATCCAGCAGCCGGGCAACATCGTCCTCATCGAAGGCGGCGACCCGCTCGGGGTCGAAGTCGGCGAAGGCGGCGCGAAACGCGGGGCGCTTGCGCAAAATGATCGCCCAGGACAGCCCGGATTGGAATGCCTCGAGGCTGATCCGCTCGAACAGGCCGTGCTCATCGCGCACGGGCACGCCCCACTCCGTGTCGTAGTAGTCACGCAACATCGGGTCGACGGAGGCCCAGGCGGGGCGGGTGAGGCCGTCGGCACCGATGATCGCGCCGGAGGCTGGCAGTTGTTCCATACGCACCATTAGACACCGGCCCGCGCAGACGTTCGTCGCCGAGCCGTGCATGGGTGGTTATTTTCGGCGGCACAGTCAACTGCTCACCAGGCCAAAGACTCACCCGCAGCCTCGGTCAGCTCGATAATGTTGTCGAGCAGGGCAGCCATCGAGTCGGAGCGCAGGAGCGCGATCTGGTCGATTGGCCCGACCGGGGCGATCGCGGCGAGCTGCCAGGCGGCCGCGGTGGGATTGTCGGAGAGCGCCACATCGGGCGACCACTCCTGGTTGGCGAATTCACTCGCCAGCGACAGGGTGCGACGCACGAGTCGTTCCGCCTGTTCCCGGCGGGGCAGCAGGGAGTCGTCCCATTCCAGGTCGGGCAGCTCGCGCACGGTGGCAAGCGGATGCGGGTCTTCCGGCATCCACTCGGTCACCTCGATTCTGCGCTCGCCCTGAACGACCAGGCCCAGGTAGCTTTCGGGCGCTTCAAGTTGGGTGATCCGGGCGACGGTGCCGATACTGAACCGACGTTCACCGCCGCCGACCTCCTGGCCACGCTCGATCAGCACGATACCGAACTCGGCCGGCGGGGAATCGAGCACGCGCGCGAGCATGACGAGGTACCGTTCCTCAAACACCCGCAGTTGCAAAGGCATATAGGGGAACAGCACGGATCCCAGGGGGAACATCGGCATCGTCGTCATGCACCCAGCGAAGCACGTCGGCGGCGTCGCGCCAAGCCCCCGCCGCGTGTTGCCGGTGGCTGTTTTCGGTGGGTGGTGGCGTTTTCGACGCGTAGCCTAGAAGGTCTAGCGGTTAACCCGCGCAAACCGACGAGAGGCTGTTCGTGGACATCACCCTGCTTGGGCACTTCGTGGCCGCCGCTGAGGCTTCCGATTTTGCCCGCGCCGCGCTGGCGCTCGGCGTCTCCAGGGACACTCTCAGCGCATCGGTGAAGCAGGTCGAGGCCGAACTCGGGTACGCCCTGTTCGACCGTTCCGCCGAGAGCACGACGCTCACCGAGATCGGCGTTGCCTTTCTGGCCGACGCGCGCCTCGAGCTGGCACAGGCCACCGGGCGCGGCCCGCAGTCCGGCGGCGGTGCCGGTAAGTCCGGCGGCGGGCCGGGCGGCGGCAAGGCCAAGGCTAATAAAGGCAAGGGCCGCGCTCCCGCGGTCAAGGGCCAGCCCAAACTCGGCAAGAAGCGCCAGTCGCGCTGAGTGGTCTGCAAACAGGCGTCTAGAGCTCGGTGACCTGGCCGGCATCGACGTTCCAGTGCCGGTCGGTGTGCACATTGTCGAGCATCCGCCGGTCGTGGGTGACGAGCAGCAGCGTGCCCTCGTAGGAGGCGAGCGCCTGTTCGAGCTGTTCGATAGCGGCAAGGTCGAGGTGGTTGGTGGGTTCGTCGAGCACGAGCAGGTTGACTCCGCGTGCCTGAAGCAGGGCCAGTCCGGCCCGGGTGCGCTCCCCCGGCGACAGCCCGTCGACCGGGCGGTTTACCTGATCGGCTTTGAGTCCGAACTTGGCCAGGAGCGTGCGCACCTCGGCGGGAGAAAGCTCGGGAACGAGCAGCTCGAAACTTGCGGCCAGGGGCCGCCCGCCCGCCAGAAGTGCCCGGGCCTGGTCGATTTCTCCGATCGAGACGCTGGCGCCCAGGTGCGCGCTGCCGACATCCGCTTTTTGACGACCGAGCAGGGCGCGCAGCAGGGTGGACTTGCCAGCGCCGTTGGGACCGGTGATGCCGATTCGTTCGCCGCCGTTGACCTGCAGCGACACGGGCCCGAGCACGAAGTCGCCCTGCCGAAACTCGGCGTTGCTCAGTGTGGCCACGACAGCGCTCGAGCGTGGGGCTGACCCGATGGTGAATTCGAGCTGCCACTCCTTGCGGGGCTCGTCGACTTCGTCGAGGCGGGCGATGCGGCTTTCCATCTGGCGCACCTTTTGCGCCTGCTTCTCGCTCGATTCGGCCGAGGCTTTGCGCCGGATCTTGTCGTTGTCTGGTGCCTTTTTCATGGCGTTGCGCACGCCCTGACTCGACCATTCCCGCTGGGTTCTGGCCCGGCCGACGAGGTCGGCCTTCTTGGCGGCGAACTCGTCGTAGTTCTCCCGATTGTGCCGCCTGGCCGTTTCGCGTTCCTCGAGGTAGGAGTCGTAGCCGCCGCCGAACACCCGATTGGAGCCCTGGGCGAGGTCGAGTTCAAGCACCCGGGTCACGCAGCGGGCGAGAAACTCGCGATCGTGGCTGACTAGCACGACGCCGCCGCGGAGGCCCCTGACGAAGGCTTCGAGTCGTTCGAGTCCGTCGAGGTCGAGGTCGTTGGTGGGCTCGTCGAGCAGCACGATGTCGAAGCGGGAGAGCAGCAGGGCAGCGAGCCCGACGCGCGCGGCCTGGCCTCCGGAGAGCGCCGTCATCAGGCTGTCGGCGGTGAGTGTGGTGCCGAGCGCGAGGCCGAGGTCGGCGAGAACGACGGGCAGCCGCTCATCGAGGTCGGCAGCGCCGCTGGCCAGCCAGCGCTCGAGCGCGGTCGAGTAGGTTTCGGCCGGGTCGAGTGCCCCTGGGTGCGGCAGTGCATCTCCGAGAGCGGATGCCGCGGTATCCATTTCGCGGGTTGCTTCGGCGCAGCCCGTGCGCCGGGCAATGTAACCGGCGATGGTCTCGCCGGGAACTCGTTCGTGCTCCTGCGGGAGAGCGCCGACGAAGGCATCCGCTGGGCTGCGGGTGATGGTTCCGGCTTGCGGGACACCCAGGCCGGCGAGAAGGTTGAGCAGCGTGGATTTGCCCGCCCCGTTCGCACCGACGACACCGATAACGTCGCCGGGGGTGACGGTGAGATCGAGCGATTCAAAAAGGGTGCGGTGCGCGTAGCCACCAGCCAGGCCCCTGGCCACGAGTGTTCCGGTCATTACTCCATGGTCTCATTGACTGCACGGGGTCCGTGCCTGCTGCTCGGTAGAGTGAGCCTCAGGCGGTGCAGCAGTGGCCTGCCGAGGCCTTAACCAGGGGATCTAGACGATGAACGACGACACCTCCGCGCCGATGCCTGTACCGCAGGCGCCGGTGCGGCACACAGAACTCCAAAAGCGCGTTGTGCGCGTGCTCATCACCGGGCAGATCCTCGGCGGGATCGGCATGGGAGCGACCCTGTCGCTGGGCGCGCTGCTTGCCGCAGCGCTGTCGGGATCGAGCGCCTGGTCGGGCATGGCCGCGACCATGAGCACCCTCGGGGCCGCGATCGTCGCCGTGCCGCTCGCCCGCCTGGCACAGGCGAACGGGCGTCGCGTGTCACTTGCCGCTGGTTCGTTCGTGGCCGGCACCGGCGCCGTGCTCGCAATTACTTCGGTCTCGGCCGACAATTTCGCCCTACTGCTGCTCGCCCTGATGCTGCTCGGTGTCGGATCGGCCACGAACCTGCAAGCCCGGTTCGCGGCCACCGACCTCGCCTCCTCACGCTTTCGCGCCCGCGACCTGTCGATTGTCGTCTGGTCGACGACCATCGGCGCTGTGCTCGGCCCGAACCTGTTCGGCCCGGGCGAGGTGCTCGGCGCCGCCCTCGGACTGCCGGCGATGACCGGGGCCTTCGCATTTTCGCTCGCCGCCACGATCACCGCCGCGTTCGTCTACGCGCTCGGGCTTCGACCCGACCCCCTGCTGACCGCTCTGGCGGCGCGCACGGCGAGCGCGGGCATCCGCCGAGCCAGCGGCGGCCTGGTGATTCTGAGGAGCAATGCGGCGGCCCGGTATGCCGTGGCGGTCATTGCCCTCAGCCACGCCACCATGGTGGCCCTGATGTCGATGGCGCCGGTACACCTTCGCGACCACGGCGCCTCGCTCACCATCATCGGGCTGACCATCAGCCTGCACGTGGCTGGCATGTACGCCGTGTCCCCCGTATTCGGCGCACTCTCCGACCGGCTCGGTCGCCTGCCGGTGGTTCTCGGCGGTCAGGTCCTCCTGTTGGTCGCGCTCACCGTGGCCTGGTTCAGCGACGGATCCCAGGCCACAATGACCGTGAGCCTGGTCTTTCTGGGACTGGGCTGGTCGGCATCCGTTGTGGCCGGTTCGGCGCTCGTCTCGGAGGCCGTCGAGATAGAAGATCAATCCTCGCTGCAGGGATTCTCTGACCTCTCCATGAACGCGGCCGGTGCGCTCGGCGGCGCGCTCGCGGGGCCGATACTGGCTCTGGCCGGCTACTCCGGGCTCGGCCTCGCTGCCATGGCGCTCGTCGCGGTCGTGGTGGTCTGGTCGGTCGGTCGGGGGCGCGTCACGCACGCGCGCTGACCGGGCTGACACCCGAACAATTCGAAAACCGAACGTTGCGATAGATGCGCATCCTGGCATTGTTCGGCGGTGACAATAGTCGCCGGCGAAGTCGCCCATCGCGAAATGGGGACCCTCATGGGAGCCTAAGCCTGTCGCTTCGCCGGTTCGATTTGCTGCGTCGCGCCCGGAATGAGGTGTTCGCGGCGAAGACGGTCAAACAGGTCGGTGAAGGCTCGGTCCGTACGTCGGTAGCCAGGAAAACCGGCTTCCCGGCTCTTGCTCATGTCGGTCAGGACTTCGATATTGCGACCGAGGTCACCGTCGGTGTGCCACCATGACGCCAGGCGTGCGCTGTCGGGCTCAATAAGGTCATATTTATCGGCGATCGACCGCCACACGACATCAGCGGCCACCATTTGCAGGTCCAGGGGCCGCGGCGCGCCGCTGAAACCCTCCGGGGTCACACCAAAGTAAGCCGCGATGCGCGGCCACATGGACCGCCACCGAAACACGTCGCCGTTGACGATGTTGTAGGCCTCATTTTCGACGCCGGGCGTTGTGCTTGCCCACACCATGTGGTCGGCGAGCTGGTCGGCATCCGTCATATCGGTCAGGCCGTTCCACTGCATTTCTGAACCGGGGAAAACAAACGGGCGGTCGAGTTCACGGCAAATGGTGGCCTGAACGGCCAGGGTGAGGCCCATGTTCATGGCGTTTCCGACGGCGTACCCGATCACCGTGTGGGCGCGGTGCACCGACCAGGCAAATCCCTGGCGGCTTGCGGCCGCCCAGAGTTCGTCTTCCTGCGCGTAATAGAAATTGTTGACGGGCAGCCGCGGTTCTTCCTCCTGAAAGGGGGTGTCGGCCATTTCACCGGCCGCATATGCCTCGAACGGTCCCAGGTAATGCTTGAGGCCGGTCAGGAGTGCAACGTGCTCGACCTTGGTATGCGCCAGAGCAGCGAGAAGGTCGCGGAGCATTCCCGCGTTCACCGCGATGTTGTCGGCTTCATTGTCTTCGCGGGACCACGCCGTGAAGAACACATGGGTGGGGTGTTCATCCCGCAGGGCGTGCTCCAAATCGGTGGCGGAACGGAGGTCGGCCTGAATCTGGCGCGTACCGGGAACGGTCACAGCCGCCGATCGGGACAGCGTCGAGACGGGCCACCCGTCGGCGAGCAGCCGATCGCGCACGGCTGAACCGGCAATTCCGGTTGCGCCGACTACGAGAGCGCGACGGGCAGGAGCAGAGGGTGACATGGGATAAGTCCTTTGAACGAATGCTGACACCGACGAAACGGATGCGTGCCGCCTTGACTACAACGTTGGCATGGGTTCACTATTCCGGCGCGCGCCGCCGAGCGCGGTCTGAGCCGACTCGCATCCGCTCGGCAGATCAGGCCTTCTTCGCAGCTGCCTTCGCGGCCCGCTTGGTCTCACGCACTCGGGTCACCGACTCGGGGTCGACGATATCGGCCACCGACCGGAACGCGCCCTCTTCGCCATACGGAGCGGATGCCTCGCGCCAGCCGGCCGCGTCGACCCCGGGTCGTTTGCCGAGGAGCGCGAGAAAGATTTTCGCCTTCTGTTCGCCGAACCCGGGCAGGGCCTTGAGCCGGCTGAGAGTCTCGGGGCCGGTGGGGTTGTCAGCGGTCCAGATCGAGGCGGTATCGCCGTGCCAGTTCTGCACGATGACTTCGGCGACGTCTTGCACGCGTTTGGCCATCGATCCGGGAAAACGGTGCACGGCGGGCGATTGCCGAAAGACTGCGACGAATGCCTCGGCGTCGTAGGACGCGATCACGGCGGGATCCAGGCTGCCGATGCGGTCTTGAATCTTGGCCGGGCCGCAAAAAGCGGTTTCCATCGCGATCTGCTGGTCGAGGAGCATACCCACGAGGAGCGCGAACGGGTTCTCACTCAGGAGAGCGTCGGCGGCGTCATCGCCGGTGAGGTGCAGCGTCATGTGCCCATTGTGCCACCGCTGAACGGCTGGCGATCCGCGCCCACCAAGCTCAGCGAACGGACAACAGGTGTGGTCAAGAGCCACCGGCGTACTGGCCGCACTGGTCCGCGCCGGTCCCCGTGGTACCCGATATGAAAACGGACTCCACGTTGAAGCGGAACTTCAGCACTTTTCGTCACCGATCAACGTCAGAGAAGTGACTTTGCTCTCGCCGTACGGTCCAATCGAGTAGAACAGGAGCCTCCGCCCTACTCCCGACCGTCCTCAAGCGGGATGAGCATGGTGCGGAACGGACCGGCCACGATGTGGAGGTCCCAGATGCGATCGGCGACCCCGTCGATGCCGTTGGCAAGCTGAAGCTGTGGGATGCCGCCGGGAATCACCAGTTGGTTGACCCGGATACCCTCATCCTCGAGGGCTTCGTGGAGCATCTCGCCGTAGGCGCTCTCAGCCGGGAAAGCGACCGATGTGCCGGCGTAGCCTGCGCGGGCCTTGACCGAGGTTCCTCCGTTGATCATGATGATGCTGCCGCTACCTGCCTGCCGCATCGCCGGAAGCACTGCTCGCACCGCGTGGATAAGCCCGAGGGCCGAGAACTGCAATGCCTCTAACGCCAGCTCGGGCGTCATCTCAAGCACCGGCTTCAGGTAGTCGCGTGATGGAAGCGGGCTGTATTGCAGCGCGGTGATCGGCCCGAGCTCTGCCGCGGCACGCGCAAGGGCAGCTTCGAGCGACGCCGGCGTGCGGACATCCGCAGCGTAAGCACTCGCGGTGAAGCCGGCAGCGGTGAGCTCGGCAGCCATAGCGTCTAGTTTCGACTGGTTCCTGGCGATCAGAGCAATTGAGAAGCCTTCGCTCCCGAACCTTCGCGCAACTGCTGCTCCGAGTCCCGGTCCGGCTCCGATGATGGCGATGACAGGCACGATGGTCTCCTTCAATTGATGCTGCTGTGATGATTAACGCGAAAATCTTAGTCTAAACGTCGAATCTGAACTCCACGGGATTCAGTCGTTTACAGACATCTAAATCTCGCCGGTGCCTAGAGCACGTAACCCTCAAATTTATGGCGTGCACGAGGGATTGCGCTGCTGCAGGAGAGTGCGACAGGAGGGTCAGGCGACGCGGAGCGGGGTGATGGCGTTAATTTCTTCTGCCGCGCGGTCCTCAGCGACATTGAGGTCGAACTGCGACTGCAGGTTGAGCCAGAACTGCGCTGATGTTCCGAAGTACTGGACCAAGCGCAGGGCGGTATCGGCCGAGATACCGCGCTTTCCGTGGACGATCTCGTTGATCCGTCGCGGCGAAACACGAATCGATACAGAAAGCTCGTTCTGGGTGATGCCGAGCGCCTCGATGAAGTCCTTCATGAGGACCGCGCCTGGGTGAATCGGAGCGAGCTTGTCTCTCTTGTCAGTGATATTCAATGACCTCTACCTCCTCTGGGCCAGCGTCGGTCCACACGAAGCAGATCCGCCACTTGTCGTTGACCCTGATGCTGTGTTGGCCGGCTTGGTCACCCTTGAGCCGCTCAAGCCGGTTGCCCGGTGGCACGCGCAAATCGACCGTGGATCCAGCGATGGCACACGCTCACGACGCCACAACCGCGACCGGCCCGGTGATTTTCGCCCGAGGCCGATCAGGCCTATTGGCAGCGCCCGAGCCGGACTATTGTTATCGCCATGATCAGTCGCATCGTCGCACGCACACTGTCCGCCGCCGCACTGGGTGCTCTCTTCCTTGTTTCAGGGATACCCGCAGTCCACGCCGCACCGCAGACGCGGCCCGGTCATTTCGAGGATGTTATCGCGCTTCCCGACGGATTCCAGCCCGAAGGAATCGCGATCGGCCCGCGCGGCACTGCCTACGTCGGCTCACTCGCCGACGGCGACGTCTACGTCTTCGACGTGCGCACCGGCGAGGAGATCAGGACCCTGGAGGGCCCGGGCACTCCGTCGGTCGGCCTGAAGATCGACAACCGCGGTCGGCTTTTCATCGCGGGCGGGCCCACCGGCGAGGCGCGGGTCGTGGATGCCGCCACGGGCGACATCCTGCAGAGCTACGCCCTCACCGATGCGCCAACGTTCGTGAACGACGTCGTTATGACTCGCGACGCCGCGTGGTTCACCGACAGCCAGCAAGCGCAGCTCTATAAGCTCCCCCTCGGACCGGGCGGCGCACTCCCTGGGGCAGATGCGATCGAAGTCCTCCCCCTGTCGGGCAGTTGGATGCAGCAGCCGGGCTTCAACGCGAACGGCATCGCGGAGACCCCCAACCATCAAGCGCTCCTGGTCATCCAGTCGTCAACGGGCATTCTGTTCCGCGTCGACCCCGAGACCGGCGTCGCCGCGGTCGTTGATCTGGGTGGGGTCCTGCTCCCCAACGGTGACGGGCTGCTCGTCGCCGGGCGCACCCTGTACGTCGTCCAGAATCAGTTGAACACCGTCGCCGTGATCCGCCTCAATGCAGCCGGGACTAGCGGCGAACTCATCGACCGGTACACGGACCCCGACTTCCAGGTGCCCACGACGATCGCGAGGTTTGGCAACGGGCTCTACCTCCCGAACGCCCGCTTCGGCACTCCCCCGGCGCCCGACACTCCCTACTCGGTGGTGCGCATCGATCGGTGACCACCGCCTGCAGACGCACATCCCCAGCGTTTAGGTCACGAACCCAGAGGTGGTGCCAGAGAACCATGTGGCATATCGTCTCCAGCAGCCGATAGCGTGCTCTCCCCTGACGCTCGACTACCTGCAAGAGTGATTGCTCAACCAGACCCGTGACCAGATCCAGCACGGTGCTGTTGGCTATCCCGGTGCGGGGCTCGCACACGCGCCGCCGCCAGTTCGATAGCCAACGGGACCCCATCCAGATGCCAGCAGGTCTTGGCCACGGCACGAGCATTGCCATCATCGATCCGAAACTTCGAGTCCACGAGCCTGGCTCGCACCTCGAACAGCCGCGCCGCCTCCGCTGAAGCAACCAGCGAGCCGGAGCGAACGCCCACGGCCTCAGCGACGGCCTGCGCCACCCGGCCGGGTTCGCTCACCGTCTGCAGGTCGACCCAACGGACCCGTCGGTAAAGCGTGCCGCTATATCCCCGATGACCACCATTGCCAGCCGCGTCTTTCCTCAACCACACGAACCGGTCAACGTCACCACGCGGGTTTCCGCGAGCAGGTCCGCCACCTTGGCGCGGTCACGGCCGCGGCCGATGAACGCCACTACCCCGACGGGAACTCCGCTCTGCGTCAGAATCGACTCGATCCCGGCCCGACCATGCGGGCCCGACTTCACTCTGACACACACCACGTCGTTTGGAGGGGATGCGGCACCACCGATCAGAATCGGTACCCCGACCGTATCTTTCTTGCAGCCAAAGGCATGCCCTCTACACGTTGAAGCGGAACTCCACCGAGTAGCGTTCTCAGGCAACCTTTGATGTCACAATGATGAAATGCTCTCAAACAAAGCCGCGATCTACCTTCGAATCAGCCTAGACGCAACCGGAGAGCACCGTGCCATCGAGCGCCAGCGAGAGGACTGCCTGGCAAAGGCTGCCGAGAAGGGACTAGAGGTATCGGAGATCCATGTCGACAACTCCATCTCGGCCAGCAAACGAAATGTGGTCCGGCCCGCGTACGAGCGCATGGTTCGGGATTATCAGGACGGCAAGTTCACTAACATCATCTGTTACGACGTCGACCGCCTTAGTCGTCAACCGGGCCAGATCGAATACTGGCTCGAAATGGCAGAACATGGACAGCTTCGAATTATTACTGAGACCGGGGAGGCCGACACCACGACCGACTCGGGGCGGTTGTTCATCCGCATTAAGGTGGGTGTGGCGCGCGCTGAAGTTGAGCGCAAAGGCGAGCGACAGAAACGCGCGCTTGTACAACGGCTCGAACGCGGCGAATCCTACGCGGGCGTTCGCCTGACTGGATACTCTATGTCTGGGAAGATCCTCGAAGAGGAAGCGACGATCGTCCGCCGGATTTTTGCTACGTTCCTTGCTGGCGGCACTCTCTACGGAATCGCAGGTGAGCTGACAAAGGCGGGCATCAAGACCAGGCGTGGAAGCACCAACTGGCCGACGTCCACCGTGAGAACGATACTCACCAACCTTCGATACATAGCCAGAGTCAAGCACGTCACCTTCCACAAGGAAACAAAAGAGCGCATCGTCACCGAGTACGCCGGTGCCTGGGAACCCATCATTGATGACCCGACCTTCTTCGCCGTCCAGTCCCGGCTCGAAGATCCGTTGAGGATCACGAACCGGTCAGGCACTGACCGGAAGCACCTCGGCAGCGGGATCTTCCTATGCGGCGAATGCGGCAACCCGGTCCGAACGAACGGAACCCGATACTGGTGCAAAGGTGGCGGCCATGTTCTGCGGACTCAGGCACCGATCGATGCCTTGGTGATCGGTGCACTTCGGCGCCGGTTATTACTAGATGACGTGGGACGGGCCGTCTCACAGAAGAACAATGACGCGGCAACGGCCAAGCTGGTGACGGAATCAACCTTGCTCCGTAACGATTTGGAACGCTACGACCGCGATTACGAGAAGAATGAGCTGTCGGCGGCGTTCCACAATAAGCTCACCCTCAAGGCCGAGGCGAAGCTTCTCGCGATCGAGGTTGAATACGCCAAGGCTACGAGCGGTGCCGCGGTCGCGATGATGATGGGAGCGTCGAGCCCGTTGGACTTTTTTGACAACGCCGGTCTGGCGCAACGACGCGCGATCGTCAGCAGCTTGATGTCGGTCGCGCTGCTCCATGTCCCTCGGGGCCGGAAAGGTTTTGACCCGCGGACGGTGCGGATCGTTTGGTCAGACGGCCGGCGCGAGCTGCCCTAAGTGTTCTTCCCACTGACGTTGTGAACGCGGTCGATGGGTGATTTGCCGCCGATGCCGGTATGGGGTCTGTGGTGATTGTAGCTATGAATCCAGTCCAGGTACGTTGCTGCTCGGGCTTG
>NZ_SOHL01000006.1 GCF_004403985.1 Cryobacterium gelidum
GTTGAGATGGCCTGGCATGAGGAGCTCACCGAAGCGACAGGAGTTCCGATCTACTTCGCAGAACGCTCCAGCCCCTGGCAGCGCGGCGCGAACGAGAACTTCAACGGACTGGCCCGCCAGTACTTTCCCAAGGGCACCAACCTGGCCCTGCACAGCTCTAAGCACGTTGACCACGTCGTCCTGGAACTCAACGATCGACCTCGGAAAACACTCGGCTACGACACCCCGTCTGAGCGATTCAACGCCGAACGCGACACGCCCGAAGTGAATCCGCGATAGCCTCGAAATGCCCGGAAATCCGCCGGACATTCACGCTTCTGTTGCGTCGACCATCAGAATCCGCCCCCCGTCGATCGGGCATTTTCTCGGGCGGGTCTTACGGGAATGAAGCATCCTGCCTTCATAGGGCACCCGCGTATCATGACCACGCCGTGTGTTGTCCCGGTGGAGGTCCGGCTTGCGGGCGATCCACCCGGTGTTTGCGTTCGCGTTGGAGTGAATGGTTTCGCTTGAGTGGCAGGGCGGTTCCACTGAGTCGCCGCAACAGTTACTTTGATGAGGTTACGAAGGTCGGGTCTGGCGAGCATTGGTTTGCGGTGACGGAATCGTCTCCGTTGACAGAGAGATGTCAAGTTCCGACACCAAGCAACCTCTCGCAACCGAAAGGTAGATCGTGATGCATGCCGCCCACCGACGAACTATTCGCATGTTCGCGGACTGCGACGGACCCTTGTGGGAGAACGACCACCCCAACTACGCCATGGAGCCCAGCGACTACGACCTTCCCGAAGGTCTCGCCGAAGAACTGGTGGAATGGAATCGGCAGTTTGGCGTTCTTATGAGTGCCCGGGCAAAGCGGCGGGCCTGGCGAGAATGGCGAAGAGCGGGTCGAGCGCTCGCAGATCGCGTCGCCGAGGTGGTTCGTGACTACGCGGATGTATCGTACGAGCCGTGAAATAGTCGGGTTAGCCTGACCGTGGGCGGCGAATCGTGCGAAGAGCGGACTGCTCCCGAATGGCCTCCGAAGCCGACTCTGGTGAAGGTATGGGTGAGGTACGGACCGGTGCCGCTCTAGGTGGAGCGGAACGCGGTCGTGGATGAAGAAGGCTGTTGCTGTTCCCCTCTGACACGAGAGCACCAGCCCACGCGACCGCGTTAGCCGGCCCCCGATCTGGCCCGGTGACGGTCCGCCTCACGGATGCCTTCAATCGGCAGGGCTCACGTAGGAATTAGCTAGTCGAAGATATTGCCGTTCCAGCCCTCAGGGCCGGCGGCAGCTTTGAGGCGAAGGTGATCGTGTTCGTCGCTCCTTCGCCATCCATAGGGTTCGACAGACACGTAGCTGACACCGTCGGAGGCCGTGCGGGAGCGGCTCGCGCCGAGACCAAGTGTGAACACTTCTTCGTCTATCCAGATCAGGAGCTGGTTCACCCAATCTTCCGCATTTGCGGGCGGAGCGTATAACCAGTACTGGGGGGAATCCGAGGACACCAAGGAGACAACTAGCCTGGCGGTCAGGCCATCCCGTTGCTGCAGTTCGATGTCAGCGAAGCCTTCGCCTGCGACAACGTCGGTGATGCGGTAGTCGTAGGGTTCTTCTCGTTTTCGCCCATTGGCACACCACCAGCTATCGAGGCTCTGGAGTATCCGAATAATGTCCTTATCCGCAATCATGCTGCCAGTATGGGGCGCGAGCTGCGACTTACCAGCGGGCGGAGCGGTCACGATCGAATAGCGCCCTGTGAGGGTTCGCCTTACGGAGTGAGGCCGTTGTGAAATCAGGCGGCCCAGCCGACGATGCGACGCAATTATTGGAGGGAGAATTCCCTCGTGGTCAAGGAATGCCGAAGGCCCAGGCGCACGGCTGGCCATTCACTTGCAGTGATGGAAAATATGACGGTGTCGCGGAGAGCGCCGTCCGGTCCAACTGAGTGGCTGCGCAGCACTCCATCTTCCTTTGCGCCCAAAGCAGCTATTGCCTTTCGTGATTGGCGGTTGTGCCAGTGAGTACGAAACTCGACGGCAATGCAGTCCAAAACGTCGAAGGCGTACGTCAGCTGGAGGAGCTTGGCCTCTCGGTTCACGCCCGTACCTTGAGCGCTTCTCGCCAGCCAAGTGGAGCCGATTTCTAATCGCTGCGCATCGGCGCTCGGGTTCATAAAGGTCGTCATGCCGACGATCCGCCCCGTTGACGATTGCCGAGTGGCCCATGGCAGCATTTTTCCCTGCTCGTGGAGGCTGAGTCGGCGTTCAACCTCCGTGGTCATCGCCTCGGGGTGCGGTATTGATGTGTACCAAGCACGCCAGAGTTCTGCTTCGTTCGCAGCTTCACGGAGCTCGGCTACGTGATCGAATGACAGGGGCTCAAGGGTTACGAGCGATCCTGCGAGCGTGGGCGATTCTGTGAGCTGCATGCTCCGACACTATGGCACCCGGAAACCTCGTGCGCTTCGGGCGGTATGCGCCGCACCAGGGACTGAACCCGGAGGAGGTTCCCTCCTAAGTCTCGATCATCCGTGGAGCGACGGTCACTCGGCTTGCGTCCCGTCTACAGTTCCGATTCAGTGGAGTCATGACGAATGCTTCTTACCGGTTCTCTGCACGTGCCGGCGATATGGACCGCGAGCAGATCCACGCGTGGTTGAGCCGCGAGGCATACTGGGCGACGGGGCGACCCCGTGCCCTTCAGGATGCCGCAATCGACGCATCCACCAATTTCGGCATGTTCGACTCAGCCAGCGGACGGCAGGTAGCTTATGCCCGAGTCGTGACCGACTCGGTAACATTCGCGTGGCTCTGCGACGTCTTCGTGGACCCAAAGGTCCGCGGACACGGCGTGGGGGTCGCACTCATGGAGAACGTCTGCGCGCTACTCGACGATCTGCATCTGAAGCGTGTCGTACTTTCCACCGGGGACGCCCACGGTCTCTACGAGAAATTCGGTTTCGAGCCCCTCGCTCAGCCTGAAAAATGGATGGCAAGGACTGCAGCGACACCAGAAACCTGAGCCGAGAGCAATCCCGCTGAGGGTTCGTCATACGGGCGATGACAGGCTGTGATGATGATCATGACTCTGCACTTCACCGTTCCCACCTGGCTCCGAGCCTGAGCCATTCGAGCGGCGACACCAGATGTTCACCAACACTCGCTAGTGTCGCCACAGAACTAATTTGGTACAACCGGGCCTGATTTGGGGGAAAAATGCTCGCCATTATTAAGTCGCGTAAATCATGGGCGGCGCTGTTTGTACTGACGTCGTCCGCCCTCGTTTTCCTCTCGGGTTGTGCGAACGCCACCCCTGGCCCAGCGGCCTCAAGCTCGACAGCCCCAGCGAGCTCGCTCGCGCTCACCCTCGACGTCGCGGGTCAAGAACAACTCGACTGGGAATGGGAGCGAGTGTTACGCGAATCGCCCGATGCGGTGCGACCGATGATCGACATCGTTCGCTTCGTTGACAACGATGACTGGGGAACGGCAAGGGAAAGCTGCATGCACGATTTGGGCTGGCCCGACGTGCGCGCCACAGCGGATGGCGGGCTGGAGTCCGGCATGATTCAAAACTCCCAGCTCGGAGCGCATGCTCTGGCCATGTATACGTGTAACGCGAAGTACCCGATGGATCCGAAGTACAACGTGCCGCTTACCGACGAGGGTCTCGGGGAGTTGTTTGACTATTTCACCGATGAGCTCCAGCCCTGCTTAGCGGCCGAAGGGTACGACACCCCGGAGGCTCCGAGCCGGGAAACGTTCATCGATACCTACGCCGAGACGGGTGGTTGGAACCTCTACGAGGGCGTAGCCGGAGGCGGACAGTCCGAATGGAATGAGATCAACAAGAAGTGTCCGCAGCTTCCTGCCGACGTCGATGAGTGACGCAGCAGCAGTGCGCTCACCGCGCTGGGCGCGCTGGGTGACCGGTCTGCTGGTAGCAGTCGGGGCTGGCGCCGGTGTGGGGTGGGCGGCGACGACCGCGCTCACACCCCCGACAGATGTTGTGGCCACAACCGCGTTCACCCTCGTCGAGGTTGTGCCCGGCGAGGTGGGGTCGAGCATCAACCTGAACACGGTGGCGCAGTGGACTCCGGTGCCCGCCGGATCAAACCAGGCAGTCGGCACCGTCACCTCCGTGAATGTCACCGCGGGCCAAAGCGTCGCGGTCGGGGCGACGCTCTACACCGTGAACCTGCGACCGGTCGTGATCGCCCAGGGCCAGGTGCCGGCGTTCCGTGCGCTGGCGCAGGACGCTGAAGGAGCGGATGTCACGCAGCTGCAGCAGGCACTCACCGACCTGGCGCTCTACACTGATGCGGTCGATGGACAGTTCGGCCCCCGCACCACCACGGCGGTCAAGACGTGGCAGAAGTCTCTGGGCGTTCCCGCCGACGGCGTCGTGCAGCCGGGCGACATCATCTTTGTCCCGACGCTGCCGACCCAGGTAGCTCTCGATACCGAGATCGTCACGCGTGGGGCGCTCCTCACCGGCGGAGAAAACGTCGTGCGGGCGTTACCGGCCGCGCCCATCTTCACCGTACCGGTCAGCGAATCCCAGGCCGCGTTGATGCCCACGGGTACCCGGGTAGAAATCACCAGCATCGACGGCGGCATTTGGGAAGGGTTCGTGGCCGACCAGGCCGCTGATGAGACCGGACTGATTGTCATCACCCTCGTGGGCAAAGACGGCGCGGTCATCTGCGCCGATGCCTGCGCGAGCATCCCCGTCACGGAGCAGTCGCTGCTGTCATCACGGATCGTCACGGTGGAATCGATCGCCGGACTGATGGTCCCGAGTGCCGCGCTGCTCAGCGCGGCCGACGGCACCGCATCCGTCATCGACAACGCCGGCACGAGTCATCCCGTGACGGTGGTCACCAGCGCCCGCGGAATGTCGATCATTGACGGCGTCGCCGACGGCACCTCGGTGCGCATCCCGGCGACGGCCGACTAGCCATGGTCGATACCATCCGGATGGCCGCCCGCGACATCACCTTCGGCTACGTTCCGACCGCACCGATCCTGGCGGACTGGAGCGCGGACTTCCACGCCGGAGAGGTGGTCGCCATCCTCGGCCCGTCCGGGCGCGGCAAGTCCACCCTGCTCTACGTGCTCGGCCTCATGCTCAAACCCACCGCCGGACAGGTGCAGATCGACGGGACGGATGCTGCGCACCGGCGCGACGCAGACCGCGCCGGTTTACGGGCGCATCAGTATGGCTTCGTCTTTCAAGACGCTGCCCTCGATGCCACCCGAACGGTGCTGGACAACATCATCGAGACCACCCTCTACCGCGGAACCCCCAGGAAGCCGACCATTCGTCGCGCGCACGAGCTGATGGACCAGTTCGGCGTCGCGCTGCGAGCGGGGGCGAAACCGGGTCAGGTGTCGGGCGGTCAGGCGCAACGCATCGCGCTCTGCCGTGCCCTACTCAACGACCCGCAGATTCTGCTCGCGGACGAGCCCACCGGCAACCTCGATCCGGCCTCATCCGACCTCGTCGTCGATGCCCTGCACGCTCAGGCCCACCGCGGCGCGGCCGTCATCGTCGTCACCCACGACCCGGCACTGGTCGCCCGCTGCGACCGCCGACTCGAACTATGAGCGCGCTGCGCCGGTGGGCTGCCGTGGTGCGGGAAGCGTTGGCGACGGCGTGGGCGCAACCCGTCGCATCCGTTGTCACCATCGTCATGGTCGCCGGTATGTGTGCCACGGTACTGCTGACGACTGGACGCACGGTCGGGGCGGAGCAGGCCGTGCTCGGCTCAATCGACTCGGAGGGGACGCGTTCCATCATCATTCGTGCCGACACCGACGCCGGGCTCGACGCCACAGTGCTGGACCGGCTGGCACACATCGACGGCATCCAATGGGCTGGAGCGTTCGGTATCGCCCAGGACGTCACCAACCTCCAATTTGCCGGCGCGACCAAGGTCCCCATGCGCTTGGCCTGGAGCAGCCAACTCAACCACCTCGGGATCACCACGCTGCCGCCAGTGAGCAACGCCTCGATCTGGGCATCACCGACTGCGCTGGCGGGCCTGGGAATGCCGGACGCCGTCGGGGCTGTCGTGGACGACTCCGGCGTCGACTTCGCCGTCACCGGGAGCCTGACCGTTCCGGACTTTCTCGCCTTCCTTGAACCCCTCGTCATCGCCCCGCAGACCGAAAACACCCCGGGAACGGTCGCCGTGCTCATTGTCATCGCCGACCGCCCCGACCTGGTCGCTCCCGTCTCCGACGCGGTGCGATCCATCCTGGCGGTCACCGATCCCGCCAAAGTGACCCTGACCACGAGTGAAAACCTCGCCGCACTCCGTGGCCTGGTTGAAGGACAGCTGGATTCGTTCGGCCGCAGCCTCGTCGTCGTCGTTTTCGCACTGACCGCGGTGCTGGTGGCAGCGATTCTTTACGGCCTGGTGATGCTGCGTCGCAAGGACTTCGGGCGCCGCCGCGCCTTGGGCGCCTCCCAAGCCCTGATCATCTCGCTGCTCCTCACGCAAACCGGTGCCCTCGCCCTGGTCGGTGCCACGATCGGCAGCATTGCAGCGTCGATCGGGCTGACCGCCTCCGGAGATCCACTCCCGGGCTGGGACTTCGTCGGCGCCGTCGCACTCCTGTCGACCACCATCGGCGTGATCGCGGCCCTGGTACCCGCGCTGGCGGCCGCCCGCCGCGATCCGCTCAAAGAACTCCGCGTGCCGTAACCAACGGCGCACCGACCAATGTCAGGAAACGAACAGGGCGACATAGCTGATCCAGGATTAATCGCCAAGAGCAGACAGCTCGGCCAAATTGTCCCGTAGGGGGTTGGCGAAACGGACAGTTTCGGCGCCAGTGCACCCGTCCACGACGATGGGGGCCAGCGGCATCGACACATCCTCTCGCGGCGGTCTAAACATCCGGCTGGGCCACCCGATATCGTGGATCTGTCGATGGAATGAGACGGAGCGACAGTGACGAGTCTGTTTGAGCGCTGGAAGAAAACCGATCCGCGAGCGTGGACAACGGAGGCCGTTGAAGGTTGGCTGGAAAAGGAATTTCTGGCCTATGAGATCCCGTTGGCAGCGATTTCCAGTGCGGACTACCGCAATGATGAAGAGGTCCGTGAAGACCTGATCTACAAGCTGTACACAATCACTCACCCTGATGTACTTCAACGCCTGTACAGCGCAGAAGAGAAAGCGATGAAAGACTGCGGCCCTGAGGCCTACGAGGACTATTGGAGGAGCCTGTTCCTGAGGCAGAATCATCGCCCGGGAGCCGAAACGTCGCATACGGCATTGACGGATGCGACGTGGCTGGCCTACAACTTGCTGACGATTCAGCACGCGCTGGGGCAGCGCACATCGATTGTTCTTGAACGCGAAGGTGGTCAGGTAACCGGGGCCAAAGTATATGGAATGTCCGATTACCTCAGCACATTCTTGGTCGCGGTGACGGGTTACCGGGAAGCCGGAACCAACGAGCGTAACTACTATTCCATGGTCACTGGCGACGTGAATGATGTCGGCTTCGATTGGTACCTCGACTGCTTGGCGCGCCACGGAATGATCTAACAGCGCCGGCGGCTGCTCAGTAAGTCCTACCCGCAACGGACCCGAAAAACCCCCCGTCCCGCTCAGGGTTTGGCGCATTCAACCGGTCGTCGCAACACTCCATTTTTGAGAGGTGTTGCCGATGTGGTCGAAGTTTGAGTTGGTGGAGATGCAGGCTCGGTTTTGGGTGTTGATGTCTAAAGGGTCGACGCTGACGGCGGCGTGTGATGCTGTGGGAGTGAATCGACGAACTGGACGGCGTTGGCGTCAAGCAACGGGAGGGCGGATCCCTGTTCCGGAGGCCGTGAGGTCCGGGCGGTATTTGTGCTTGGAAGAACGGCTACGAATCGCGGACTTGCATGTGACCGGTGCCGGCGTGCGTGCGATCGCTGCCGAGGTGGGCCGGTCTCCTGCGACGATCAGTCGGGAGTTAGCTCGCGGTGGGTCCAAGGCTGGCCCACGAGCGCGAACAAGGTATGCCCCTTATGCGGCGCAGAAGCAGGCTGAGCTTCGCGGGCGCCGTCCCAAGGCCAGCAAATTCGATCACCTGGAACTAGCATCCTTGGTGCAGACGAAGCTGTGCGTGAAATGGAGTCCGGAACAAATCAGTGACCACTTGGCGACAGTGTTTTCGGACCGGCAGGAGATGCGGGTGAGCCCCGAAGCGATTTACCAAGCACTCTATGCGCAGGGCCGCGGTCATTTGCGTGCTGATCTGCATCAACACTTGCGCACCGGCCGTGCCATCCGGCGTCCGAGACGGCCTGCCGCGAAGAACTCGGGCAAGATCCCCGACATGATCATGATCAGCGAGCGACCTGCAGAAGTTTCTGACCGTGCCGTACCTGGCCATTGGGAAGGCGATCTGATCTTGGGGTCACACTGCCGATCGGCCATCGCCACTCTGGTGGAGCGTCAGACCCGCTTCACGATGCTGGTCCACCTTCCCGGCGATCACAGTGCCATCACCGTTCGCGATGGCCTGTTAGCCACCATCAAAACTCTGCCCGAGCGCTTGGCTAAAACCTTGACCTGGGATCAGGGAACCGAGCTGGCCCAACACCGGCAGATAACAATGGCCACCAAGATGTCCATCTACTTCTGTGATCCACACTCGCCGTGGCAACGCGGCTCCAACGAAAACACCAACGGGCTGCTGCGCCAGTATTTCCCCAAGGGCACCGACCTCTCCGTCCATTCACCCGAGCGGCTCCTGGAAGTGGCCACCGAACTCAACAATCGACCCCGCAAAACACTCGGCGGCATCACACCCGCCCAAGCCATGCAACGACTACTCTCAGACCCAGAAAAACCAATCGTTGCGACGACCGGTTGAATCCGCCTTCGGCTTGTGGGCACATGCAAGGACCGCCGACGTTAAGCGCTTGCACTCGCGGCCTGCGGTTTTGCCCGCGTTTGGGCATCGTCTCATCGAAGTGGTCGGGACTCGTGGGTGTGGCCTTGACCCCGGAGAGTGGACACGGGTTAAGCGGCGAGTTGGATCCCTGCGGCCTGTGACGAGTATTGCAGCTCGAAGTCCACAGGCGTGACGTCTCCGATCGAGGAGTGGCGACGGCGACGGTTGTAACGGTCCTCGATCCACGCTGCGACGTCTCGAATCGCTCGGGCCCGGGCGGGCCAGACTCGTCGGTAGTAGAACTCCGTTTTCAGTGTTGCGAAGAAGCTCTCAGCCAGGGCGTTGTCCCAGCAAATTCCGGTGTATCCCATCGACCGGGTGATGCCATGTGCAGCGGCGAATTCGGTGATCTGAGCCGATGCGTATTGGGTTCCGCGGTCGCTGTGAAAAGTCACAGTCTCCGGGCGGTCCCCACGCAGGACTATGGCCATGGTGAGGGCATCCTGGATGAGGTCGGTGCGCATGTGGTTGGCGATAGCCCAACCGATGACGCGGCGACTGTGGGCGTCGATGACCGTCGCCAAATAGACCCACCCCTCCCACGTCCTCAGGTAGGTAATATCGCCGACCCAAACCTGGTTCAACGCGCCGGTATCCCACTTCCGTTTCACGGCATCCACCGGGTAGGCGTCCGCGTGGTCGATGACGGTGGTTGTCTTCCAGTTCTTCGGGCAGATCCCCGCCAAACCCAAGCGTTTCATGGTCCTGGCAACTGTTTTGCGGGAGATGATTTCGCCGTCTGCACGCAGGTCCACGAGGATCCGCGGTGCCCCGTAAACTTCGTCAGAATCGCCGTGGAAGAAGGCGACTTTCTGCTCGATGTGTTCCCGCCGGATCGCCGCCAGCGAGGGTGCACGGTCCATCCACGCGTAGTAGCAGAGCGGGAAACCTCGAGGAGGCGGACCATGCGGGTGATGGTGAGGTTGGTCTTCTCCGCCAGCATCAGTTCGAACGCAAGACGTTCGTATCCGAGGCTTCCCGGGCGAAGAAGATGGACGCTTTTTTTAAGAACGCCCTGTCCATTTTCAAGTCCGCGTTTTCTTTCCGCAGCCGCAGCAGCTCGGCCCTCTCCGACTCCGTCACCTCGGCTTGTCCGGTCTCGTTGCGGGCCTTAAATGCCATCACCCAGCGGCCCAACGTGGCCTCGTTAATGCCGAGCTCGCGGGCGACCGTTGCGACCGCTCTGCCCGTGGTAACCACCAGCTTCACGGCCTCGTCCTTGTACTCAGGGGTGAAGTCCCGACGTGATCTTGCCATAGTGAACATTCTCTCTTGTGAGGTGTCCACACAACGGGGTCAGGGCCAAATCATGCTCCGAAGCCTATGGGTCCTGCCCCGCTCAGGGTCTTCGCTACGCTGGCGTGATGGCTGGCCTGGTATGGACACTCCGGTGGGAAGCAGATCTTTCACGCGACGAACACGACGCTCTTGCAACGCTTCTGTCGTGTATCTATCCGGAGCACCACGCCACGTTCGCCGAGGGTCGCAGTTGGTCAGGCGCCCGCCCGGAAGGACGGGTTATCGGGTATTCGGAGGACCGGCCCGTTGCTCATCTCGGATTTATCAGACGGACGCTCCGAATCAACGAGGATTCGAGCCTGTTGGTTGGGGACGTGGGCCTCGTTGGCGTCGAACCCTCGCTTCACGGGTCCGGTATTGGACTTCGCCTCCTGGAAGAGGCATCGACCAGCTTCCACAATCTGGCCCTGCCGTTCGGCTTCTTGACCTGTCGTCCGAGCGTCGTGCCGTTCTACGAACGGGGTGGGTGGAAAGAGCTACCCGGCCAGGCGACTCGCATGATCGACAATGATCTGCAGCCCGAAACCTACACCGGTCCCGCGCTGGCGCTTCCTGTGTTGGCGTCCATGTCAGAGTGGCCATCGGGCCAGACGGTCATCCGCGATGGACTCGAAGTGTGAGCACCCCGTAAGACGTTCGGCTTACGGGCGGTCGCATGAGCGACACGCAAATTTCTCCGACCGTATGCTCGGCTGCATGGGTTCGATACCCCCGATCAGCTAGACGCGAAGCACCGTCATCATCCTGGCGGCCGCGGTCCTCGCTGTCGCTGGCCTGGCGCAAGTTTTGCTTCGGATCGCTGAGGGGGAGGGCGAGCCGGGTGACATATTCGTGTTGATACTCGGTGCCATTCAGTTCATCTGCGGGCTAGCGGCGTTCATCTATTACGGTCGTCGCCGCTATCTGCAAAAATTTGCGCTCGACAAGTCTCAGGATGACTCGCCTGAAAGCTAGCGCGCGATCCGCCAAAAGCAACCCGTGAGGGTCAGGCTTACGGCACCCTTCGTCAAGCTACATTCGGAGTCATGTGGAGGGCTTTTGTGCGACAGGCGACGGCCGACGACCTGGAGTTTCTTGAAGCGATCGAGAATGAAGCAGATGCGCTGTTCGCGACCGTGTTCTCGATAGTCGGCTGGCGGCCTGCTCCTTCCTATACGACGCCCTCACTGCAGAGTGGCTTCATCCTCGTAGCCAGCGAAAATCCGGGATCGGACCCGATCGGGTTTGCCCATGTCCTCGAAGTCCCTGGCAGCAGTCATCTCGAGCAGCTGTCGGTCATGCCGTCGGCGGCACACCGCGGGCATGGGCGCGCGCTCGTCGAGGCAGTCAAGAGCGAATCACGATTCGCGGAAATCAAGCTCTCGACAGCCCCCATCCTCCGGCGTCGGTTTTACCGGGCTAGGCACCGCCCGCACCGCAACAATCGGCGCAGGGCTTTATTTGGTTTGGCCGTCGTGCGCTCGGCCACCGCACCACCGCCGTCTAGAAGTCAGTCACTTTCTTGGCAGGCCACGCGCACCTTGCAGGAATACGATCTCTCTATCGGGCTTCCCGTCACGTCGGCAGCCCGCGACGCACCGCCCCACAGCAGCGTCGAAGCATCGCTGCAGCACAGATTGACACCGCTGCGATGCGGCGGCTAATCGGTATATTGTGACCCCGACGACACCGTTTCTCATCCAGCTAAAGCACACAGGGAGCATCAATGGGCACTGACGACCAGACCAACACATGCAGTTTCCACATGAGCGGTGCGCTGCCAGCAGGTGGCGACCACCTCGGTGGCACCTTCGGTCAGTCGCCGACTCTGGACAGTTGGTACCCGCAGCGTCTCCGGGTTGAGCTTCTCCACCGGAACGGCGTAGACGCCGACCCGCTCGGCGCGGACTTCGACTACGCGGCGGCTTTCGCCACGATCGACCTCACGACGCTCAAGTCGGACATCAAGCGACTGCTCACCACATCGGTCGACTGGTGGCCGGCGGACTACGGCAACTACGGTCCACAGATGATCCGAATGGCGTGGCATGCCGCCGGCACGTACCGCATTGCCGACGGCCGTGGCGGAGCGGGCACCGCGATGCAGCGGTTCGCACCAATCGGAAGCTGGTGGGACAACGCCAACACCGACAAATCACGACGACTCCTACAGCCGATCAAGCACCAGTACGGCAACGCTCTGTCGTGGGCCGACCTGATGGTCTTGACCGGCAACTGCTCCCTCGAGTTGATGGGCCTGCCGACGTACGGCTTCGGTGGTGGACGACTCGATGCGTGGGAACCGGACGACGGCACCTGGTGGGGCCCGGAGGTCTGGAACCCGCACGCGGTTGCGAGCCCTGACGAGATGGTGAGCCGCGATGAACGCTGGCATGGTCAGAACGGCGACGCCGGCTACGACTTGCAGAGCCCCCTGGCCGCGTCGCACCAGGCGCTCATCTACGTCAACCCTGAGGGGCCCTATTCGAACGGCGACCCGCTGGGCTCAGCACGCGACATTCGCATCACGTTCACGCGGATGGCGATGAACGACGAGGAAACGGTGGCATTGATCGCCGGTGGCCACGCGTTCGGTAAGAGCCACGGCCAGGTACCCGCATCCGACATCGGACCATCACCCGAGAAGGCCCCGATCGAGTCGATGGGGCTCGGTTGGCACAACCCGGTGGGTACCGGCAGTGCCGAGCACGCTTCGACCAACGGCATCGAGGGCAGCTGGACTCCGAACCCGACACAGTGGGACAACGCCTACCTCGAGAACCTGTTCGCGTACGACTACGAGCAGACGAAAAGCCCGGCCGGCGCGCTGCAGTGGACACCGACTGACTCGGAGGCGCCGAAGACTCCGGACGCCCACGTATCCGGTCAGATGTACCCGCTCATGATGATGACCTCGGACATCGCACTCAAGGTCGACCCGGAGTATCGGGCCATATGCGAGCGTTTCCTGGCCGACTTCGATCTGTTCACCCTCGCGTTCTCGAAGGCCTGGTACAAGCTCACGCACCGCGACATGGGGCCGAAGCACCGGTACCTCGGCCCGGAGGTCACCATCGCCGACGACCTGCTCTGGCAGGACCCGCTTCCGGACGCAGCAGGATCCTCACTCGACGAGGCCGACGTGGCAGCGCTCAAGGACGCCGTCCTCGCGACCGGGCTGTCCGTGTCCGACCTCGTGTACACGGCGTTCTCCGCCGCCTCGACCTACCGCGACAGCGACAAGCGCGGAGGGGCGAACGGTGCCCGCCTGGCCTTGTCGCCGCAGAAAGACTGGGCGGTCAACCGACGCACCGTCCCAGTCATCGACGCGCTGCGGAACGTGCAGACGGCTTTCACGGCGACGTCGGGCGGACGGAAGGTGTCTCTCGCCGACCTCATCGTCCTCGCCGGCAGCGCCGCCGTGGAGCAGGCGGCACGGGCGGCAGGATCTGACGCCAGCGTGCCGTTTACGCCAGGCCGTGTCGACACGACGCAGGAGTTGACCGACATCGAGATGTTCGAGTGGCTGCGACCCATTGCGGACGGGTTCCGCAACTTCGTGTCCGAGCGCTTCGAAGAGTTTGCTCCGGGCGTCGCGCCCGAGGCGGCATTCCTCGACAAGGCGAACCTGTTCACTCTCACCGCACCGGAGTGGACCGTCCTGCACGCCGGGCTCCGCGTGCTCGGCAGCAACTGGGACGGGTCCGACGTGGGTGTGCTCACGGATCACGTCGGAGCCCTGACGACCGACTTCCTCGTGAATCTGACCGACACCGACCTCATCTGGACGAAGGACGACGAGACCGCGATGACCTTCACTGGTCGGGTTCAGGCGACCGGCGAGGCTCGCTGGAGGGCCTCCCGGAATGACCTGGTATTCGGCTCGAACGCGCAACTGCGGTCGATCGCCGACGCCTACGCGGGCAGCGACGGGCAAGAGCGGTTCGTCCGCGAATTCATCCGCGTCTGGTCGAAGGTCATGATGCTCGACCGCTACGACGTCAAGGGCCACAAGCGTTACGGGGCGATGGCCGCCTGACCCCGGAGGTCGCGTCCCGGCGAGCTAACGGCGTGGAGGCACGGCGCGGTCACGCGCTGAGCCTCCAAGCCGTCGAGGCCTTGACCGAACGACGCTTGAGGCCGCGAGCCGAACGTTGCACGGATTGATCAGGCTGGGGACGGCCAAGGAACCTCCGCGGGCAGCACGTGGTCGACCACACTCGCACCTCGACGGCCTGCGAGGGTGGACGGGCCGCTATGCCCTGGAAGCCGTTGCCCCCACTCGTAGAGACGCCGGCCGGATTTGCTTTGGCCTCGGGTCGCGAGAGGGTGCCGCTGATGTTCTCTGTGGCGGCTCGTAAGGCCTGAGCCTTCCGGGGTCATGTCCCGCTGAGGAATGCGCGTGACCGGTAGAGGTTCGGTTTGCGGGCGTTCGTGAGCAAGCCAGCCGCGCGTTGGCTCTCCCATACAGTGAGGGCATGTCCCAAAATGTTGTCTTGATCCGTTCTGCTGAGCTTTCCAATGTGGCTCAGTATGCCTACGCTGCAACAGCTCCCGCTGAGGCGCGCCTCATCTTTCTGGCCGGCGCCTGCCCGCTCAATCTCGATGGCAGCACCGCAGGAGTCGGAGACTACTCGGCGCAGGCCAGCAAGGCGATGGAAAACCTCGCTATTGCCCTGCACGCAGCGGGCGCCCGACTCGATGATGTCCTGAGCACACGAGTTCTCGTCGCCTCCTCTAATCAGAGCGACCTCGTCAAGACCTGGGCAGTCGTTCGCGAGGCCTTTGGAACGCATGACGTACCGAGCACGCTCATAGGCGTCACCGTCCTCGGGTATACGGATCAGCTCGTCGAGATCGAAGCCGTCGCTGCTGTGATCGACTGACGAGGCCGTCCCGCAGGGCGTTCCGCGAGCGGACACTTTATGCGTGCTCCTGGACGTCGACGAGCCAGCCCTCCAGTGAGCGTCGGCGTTGCTCGGGCGGTGGAACAGCGAACTCTCCGATGGAAGAGAGTTCGGCTTCTTCGTCGATGCGCAGCCGAACTCCCTGAACCGAGGTCAACATCGCCGTATTCGCAACTGGCTCAATCTCGATCATGTATCGAGAGGGCGTAGCTCCGAGGAACGCACCACTGCCGAAATCGCGGCCGACCATCGGCCACTCGTCGCCGTCCGCCGTCGTGATCGATTCGGTCGGCGCGCCGTGCCCGGGCCGACGTAGCGACCGACGCTCGATGACGTCCCGCGTGACCGCGTGCACCGCGACGGCCCTGCCGCGCACACGATCGGTGCATTCTTCCTCATGGTGCGACTCCATTGTGTCTACCGTGGCGATGAGTTCCGGTTCGAGCATGTCAGCGAGAGCAGAATGCGGCGTTCGCGTCTCGATACCGAAGTCGACCTCATCGCCGATGGCAAAAGCATCGCCGCAGCACGCCCATTCCCATTTCGTCAGCCAGACGCGCGTCATAATGCCCACGCTAGCTCAACTCACACGCTGCGACTCGGCCGATGTATTAGGGGATCCGCTACCGGAACGTTGTAGCTTTCCCACTCAAGGTTCCGCTTACAGCCTTTAGGTTGGAAGGATGGATGAAGAGGTGTTAGCCGGGGGAAACTCGAGCACGATCGTGCGGGTAGGCGACACGGTTCACCGCCCAGCAGGACTATGGACTCCCGCGGTGCATCAACTCCTGACCACACTCCGCGCGGCGGGAGTGACGGAAGTACCCGAGCCCTTCGGCCTGGACGAGCAGGGCCGCGAAGTGCTCTCCTACCTCCCTGGAATCGTCGGCAACTACCCAATGCCAAGCTGGATCTGGTCGCCGACGATCCTGCACGAGGCTGGATCTTTGCTCCGACGGGTACATGGCGCCGACGCGCCACTCGCACACCGGGCCGCCACGTGGCAGCTGCCGGCGCACGAGCCAATCGAGGTGGTGTGCCTGAACGACGTCGCTCCCTACAACATGGTCTTCCAAGACGGGCACATCACGGGACTTATCGACGTCGACATGGCTTCTCCGGGGCCTCGGATTTGGGATCTCGCTTACCTCGCATATCGGCTCGTACCGCTCGGCGAGTACACAGACCATGACGTTCCAGGAGAGGATGCTCGCCCCGGTCGGCTCGATGCACTCATTCGTTCCTACGGATATGACTTCGACCAGGCCGCCGTCCTCCGTACGGCAGCGGATCGAATGGAGAATCTGGCCATTTTCACGGATCAACGTGCCGCCGACACAGGTCGCAATGACTTCATCGAACACGCCGCACTCTACCGACGCGATCGCGCCCGACTTCTCGAAATGAGCGCGAGCCTGTAGCTACGGGTTTTGAAGACCCTTTAGCCGTTTCTCCGCGGACCAGTTCGCGGGCTGCCTCCGCGTCTACGATGCCGTCTATTCTTGGGCCATGGTTGATCAATCCGTTGTGACTCTGATCACGGGCGCCGAACACCGGCTGCTACTTCCTTCGGTGCGCCGACGCGGCTCAGAGGTAGATTCCTCACCCCAGGCTGCGGCCGTGTTCGGCGAAACAGCTCTGTCCGCTGGCGGTAGAAACGGGCAGCGCCTCCTACCCGGGCGGGAAGTGATAAGCCGGCTGGACGGGGAGACCAACGGAACCTCCGCGAGATGAACGCCGGCGAGCTACTGGAGGCGATCGACGCCCAGGACGAGACGCTCAGCATCGGGTTGCCGTTCGAGGACCGCGTCCATTGGCGGTGGATGACGTCTACTCGTCGTTCACGGACTCCACGGTCGCGGGTCTGATCCGGCGGGCGGGGCTGCGTTACCCGAACGCCGACCTGCGCCGCATCGACTTGCTCGACGAGTGCGACCCTGAACCGGCAGCTCCTGGCCCTGCTCGGCACCTGCCCTTCGTGGGCCGGCAGCAGAACGTCGTCTTCCAAGGGTTCACCGGGTCGGGGAAGTCGTATCTGGGTGGCGCGCTGCCCAGGGCGGATAGGACGGCGAGGCTGGGCTCGGGCATCGCGTGGAGGCGCGGCAGGAAGTAGAGGGCGGTGCCACTGACCCCCAAGGCTGAACATTGGGCTGTATCACAGCAGCCCGCGAAGCGCAGTCCCCTCATGAGCCGACGTGTGATCATCTGCGGCAAGTCATACCTTTCAATTGCACCTGTGTTGAACGCTCAATATGGGCAAAGTCATTGGTGACTACTTGGCAATCCACTACCCACAAGGAAAAGGATTTTTCATGCTCAAAAGATTTTCGGAACAGATGCGTCTCAAGCTCTTCACCGCAGCGGCTGCCTCGTCGGCGATCCTGATCGGCATGACCGGACTGGCCCTTAGCACGCCCGCTTCGGCCGCTCCCGCCCCACAAGCCAACGGTACCGCTGCTGCCGCAGTCCCCGGCGAGCTCGTCGTCGGCTACGTGGCCGGCGCCTCCGCCGACCAGCGCGAGCGTGCTCGCGAGCACGCCTCGGCACGGTTCGCCGAGCGCATCGTCGCCGCCGCCGCCGACCGCACCGAGGTCGAGCTCGTCCGTCTGCCGCAGGGCAAGAACCTGAACCAGGCGATCGCGCAGCTGAAGAGTGACCCCGCCGTCGCCTACGCCGAGCCGAACTACGTCCTGACCCACCAGGCCACCGCCACCGACCCCATCTTCACCAGCACCAATACCTCCCAGGACCTCTGGGGCATGTACGGCGACGCCTCGACCCCCGCCAACACCTACGGCAGCCAGGCCGCCGAGGCCTGGACCGCCGGCCACACGGGGTCGAAGAGCGTCTACGTCGGGATCATCGACGAGGGCATCCAGTACACCCACCCCGAGCTCTCCGGGCAGGTCTGGACCAACCCGTACGAGACCGCGGCGGACGGCGTGGACAACGACGGCAACGGCTACGTCGACGACGTCAACGGCTGGGACTTCGCCAACAGCGACAACACCATCTATGACGGTGGCTCCAGAGGCTCGCTCGACAACCACGGCACGCACGTGTCCGGGACCATCGGCGCCAAGGCCAACAACGGGCAAGGCGTAGCCGGCATGAACTGGGACGTGACCCTGATCAGCGGCAAGTTCCTCGGCCGCCAGGGCGGATCCCTGGCCGACGCGGTCAAGTCGGTCGACTACTTCACCGACCTCAAGACCCGCCACGGCCTGAACATCGTGGCGACCAACAACAGCTGGGGCGGCGGCGCCTTCTCCCAGACCCTGCTCGACGCCATCACGCGCGCCAACGCCGCGAACATCCTGTTCGTCGCGGCCGCCGGCAACAGCGGCACGAACAACGACACGACGGCGTCCTACCCGTCCAACTACGACGTCGCCAACGTCATCGCAGTCGCCGCCATCGACCGCAATGGGGCGCTGGCGTCCTTCAGCCAGTACGGCGCCACGACCGTCGACCTCGGCGCCCCCGGAGTCGGTGTCTGGTCGACGACCGCCTTCAACACCTACTCGTCCTACAACGGCACCTCAATGGCCACGCCACACGTCACGGGCGCGGCCGCCCTCTACGCCTCCACGCACCCCGGTGCGACAGCGGCGCAGATCAAGAGCGCGATCCTGAGCTCGGTCGTCCCGACGGCCTCCCTCAGCGGCAAGACGGTCACCGGCGGACGGCTCAACGTCAGCGGCTTCTGACCTAGAAGACGGTCAGCGGGTGTGGTCGGGGCGAGAGCCCGGACCACACCCGCTTCTCGTTGCCGAGCGCCGTCTCCAAGACTCACTGACAGTTCACGACGCCACGCTCAATCCTTGGCGCCAGAAATCCGGTAACAGCCGATACCCCAGTTCTGCTTGTCCTCGCTTATCATCGTCCTCCAGCGTGAGGAGCCACCAACCGACGAAGTCTGCACCAACAAAACCCGCCCAGAAACCGAGACCGTTTCGCGCTTCGTCGATACGAAATTGATGGTGTTCCTCAACTTCCAATCGCTCCCGCGGCTCGCCAGTACCGAGGTAACGCATGACGTCGGGATGTGCGTCCAGGGTGACCTCGAATTCGAGGTGTTCCTCTCCCAGGGGAACAAGAGTCAACCGTTTGGTCTTAAGAGTGCGTTGGATCATCTCCTGACTATTGCAGCCAGGCATTTCCATAGCCAATCTGACCGCGGGCGGCCAAACTGACCGCCCGCGATGGCCACCAACTGCTCGTTCATTTTCGACAGCAGCGTCCCTTTGAGGGTTCCCCTGTGGAACTGGATCAAGGCCGGTCTTGGACTACGCACGGAGCGGATGTGCCTACAACCGAGCGGTGTGGGACCATGCAGTCATGAAGATAGCCGGGAGAGCTCGAGTCTTAACCGTTGTTGCGATTGCCTTGACCATGAGCGGGTGTCAGGCGGTGCTTGAGCCTCGGTCAACGATGGGGGTCGATGATGTGGTGGCTGCTTTCACAGCGCAGGCTGATCTCCCCGTGACGAATCCACGCGGCATTACCGCCGACGGCTGTGCCTCAAACGACGACTGCATAGCGGCGGTACGGTCAGAAGAAATTTCGATTTACCGTTTTGAGTCGCCGAACGAAGCGGAGAAAATCGCGGAAACCCTTGGGGAGAACGGCCATCAATCCGACTGGATTGTTTTGAAATATCCAGGAGCCAAATTTGATACCGATCTCACTAAATTGTCGTATGCCGGCCTTATCGACTCCATGTGGACGAGCGACTGACGACAACCAGCGAGTCAATCACCGGGACGTAGCAGGTCCCGTAGAAGGTTCCTCATCGCGGGCGCGCGTCCACGGAGCAGTTTTGAACAGCCGGATGACGCGAGGGCGGCCGTCAGTTCACCACTCATCATTGGAACGCTCGTAGTTGCTTTCCAGATTGTGTCCTTCTGACCGGACGATCGTCCCCGCGACTACTGATGGTCAAGCAGTCGCCGCACTTCGGGAGAGAAAAGCAAAATATAAGGGCTAGTCTTCAGGATCTCGATCGATGCGCTTATCCCGATTCGTTCCAGAATTTCACAATATTCATGCCAAGGAAGCCGCTCTCCAGCATCCTCTACGATTCCCTCATCGGGCAGCAAGGCCATCGAGACGTGATACCGCAGCTCGGATTCCGCCAACTGCCACTGACGGCCCTTAGGGCGGGAGCTTATTCCAAAACCGCGATCACTCCGAAAGGCAACTTGCGAGGAATCGTCAAGGCACGCAAATTCTTGAAGCGAAAAAGAGAGCGAGTCCTCAGACGTGTGGTCTATTGAGCACGAAACGCCCAAGCCAATTACATGCATCCCAGTTCATCCCCATCCCTGTTTGTTCCAAGCCTAACTATTCGAACCAAGTCAGTTCGAGTGCCCGCTCCCAATGCTGCTGTTTCGGAATCTAGAACTTCACAAGGCATTCGAATGGCAAGTACGACTGCGACGTGCACTGTTCTGATCTGCTCCTTTGAAGCGCGATAAGGCTGTCCTGTACAGGGTTCGTCATAAGGGACGACCGCGGTGTATGCCTTGGATCGGCGTTCAGGCCGAGGGTGGCGGGACCGAGGCGCCGCCGCGCAGCGCCACCCGAAGGTTCAGATCGTCGCCGGCCTGGAGCTGCCGGCTGGTAAGAGGGTTGAGGAAGCCGAGGTCGTCAAGCGTGACACCGAAGCGGTCGGCGATGTCGTTGAGCGTGTCGCCGGCGACCGCGCGATAGGAGATGGGAGAACCACCGGCTGTTGCGGTGGCACCGCCAGCGCCGAACCGAGCGCCTGTATCGACGGCGAGTAGCCCGGGGCGGGTGTCCGGCACCTCCCAGGTGATCGTGCCAACCGCCCGGGGAGTGAGCACGCAGCCGTCAGGATCGGTCGTGGCCGGGGTGCTCGCGGTGATGACGGCGGTCAGATAGTAACTGGGGTCGCCCCGGGAGAAGTCCCTGTCGCCCAGGCTCAGCCCGAGCTGATCGGCGTCCGTCGAGAGGTTACCGAACGAGAAGTTGTACATGTCGGCCAGGCAGGTCGTGGTCTCCGACCAGGGACTGAAGAACAGTTGCACGCCTCCGGGAACGTCCGAGTTGAAGTCCTTCAGCGCAACGTCGAACCCGCCGCCTCCCGCAATGACCACGACGGTTCCGGAGATGGTGTTATCCCCCGAGGCCGACGTGAGCTCGGCCGTGCCGATGACACCGTCGGGGATGACGACGTCGGCTGCGTCGTCGGACGGGGCCGGCGCAACACTATGGACAGCGGTGTCAACCGGTGGAGTCTCGGTCGTCGGGGGCGAGCATGCCATTAGCCCGAGCACCAAAGCGATGCTCCCCAGAACGGATGTCGTCAGTCGTGGCATCACGTCCCCTCCCCACCGAACCCAGTATGGCAGTCGGCCCCATCGCCGGTCCAACCGCGGCCTCGACCAACGAAGTAGCTCGACGCACCGATCGCTATGAACCGTCCCGTAAGCGGTTCCCGTAGGACACAGCGCTAGGCAGCCTTACCCACCGTTGGACGTCGTCGGTGCTCGATCAGTTGATGCGATTAGCGGTGCGGTCGCAAAGCGGTAACCATACTTCAGCGGGTTTCCACTCCCAAGCGATCTCCTGGCTGCGACCGTCTTCGCCAAATCGATACGTTGCTCGCTCGTGCTCCCCCGTCAGCGTCCAAGTATGACCGTCGACAGTCAAAGTGTAATCGCGTGCGAAGCCGTGATTCTCGACCGTTCGGGCGAAATAGCGGCCGGCTTCAGCGTCCCAGCCCATCAGACTAAGTGTGTCGAACGGACCGTTCGCGCGCTCATCTTGCACGATGAAGTAGTTGCCCGAATGCCACCGGGCGGAGTGGATGCTGTTCCACGGGCTCGCTCCCGCGCGCGGATTATCCAGCGACTGCTCGTCACCACCATAAGAGGCGCCCTCGGCATGCCAGTCACCCAGAAAAACTGCCAACTCTTCATGCTCAGCCATGATTCAACCCTACGTTCGGGAGCCAAACCGGGCAATCATCTGAGGTGTCCGGTTACGGATCGCCCGACCGGATATCGGCGGTTCAGGCGTCAGCGTACCCATTAAGCGTTCGGCATACGGCCATTGCATTCGAACCGCTTTACAGGTGTCGCGCGGCGCAATCATGAAGTTATGACGCGCACGGGCGCCGAGTCAATCATGGCCACCCGAGGGCAGAACAGCGTACCCGGCTCAGAGATCGGGCAGGGATCCGTAGCTGTTGTTGTAGATCTTGCCGTTCTTCGGGTGCGTGAACTTCAGCCCTGCCCACGTGTCGTCAATGCGCAGGCATGTGCTCTCGACGAGGCTGTGACTGTATCCGATCTCGATGACCTTCGGCAGACTGAGACCTGAGCCCAGCTTCCGCGCCTTCGGCCAGGAGAGCCACAACATGCCCGACGGCTTCAGATGGAGCTTGAGTCGTGGAAAGATGTCGTGCATCTCGGATTGAGTCACGCTGAAGAAATGGATGTAGTCGAAGTCTCCCTCGAGATCCTCACTGACCTCCAACTCCGGAAGTCCGATGGCCTTGAGGGTCGACCCAGGGGCGTTCACGAAGTGGGCCAGCGCGCCCTCTTTGATTCCCATCTTCTGAGCGACAGACCGAGACATGACAGCTTCGCTCATTTCCCGGAAACCTTCTTGAGCACCTCGAGATAGTGCGGGTTATACATAATCCCCAGGATATTGCCGAAGGGATCGACGACGGATGCCGTCACAAATCCTTCACTGCGGTCAGTCGGCGGCTGGTATTCGGTCGCCCCCATCGACAGTAGCTTCTCGAATGACCCCGGCAGGTCGTCCACGTGCCATTGGATGATCTCCCCGGCCGGCCCGTCTGGCACTGGTGGCGCGTACGACGCGTCAATGATTCCAAGCTCGTTCTGATAGTCGCCAACCCTGAACTCCACATAGCCGGGCATCTGAAAGTACGCGCCGATACCCAGCAGCTCGCTGTACCACTTGCGTGCCGCCTCCAGATCGGCGGCGAAATAGCTGACTGTAGCGAAGCCTCGCAACATGTGATTTTCCTTCCGATTCACGTGATGTCAGTCTCCACCAGTAAAGTGCTCACCTTCTGACTACTTTGTTTGCGACAATTGATTCATGCGCGCAGATCGCCTCGTCGCCACACTCCTGCTGATGCAGGCGCGGGGACGCGTGACAGCGAAGGAAGTAGCTGCTGAGTTTGAGACATCCGTCGCTACGGCGAGGCGTGATCTCGAAGCGCTGTCAGCTGCGGGAATTCCCGTGTACCCACAGGTCGGCCGCGGCGGTGGGTGGCAACTACTCGGCGGTGCTCGCACCGACCTGAGCGGGCTCACATCGGCTGAGGCGCGTGCGCTTTTCCTCCTGGTCGGGCCAGCCGCGTCCGTAGTCCCAGAGGCCAAGTCGGCGCTCCGCAAGCTTGTGCACGCCCTTCCCGACAGCTTTAGAACGGATGCCGAAGCGGCGGCAGAGGCCGTCGTGCTTGACCCCGCGCGGTGGGACCGGCCCCACCGCGCACAGCCACCACTTGTGACCGAACTCCAGGCCGCTGTCATACAGCGCCGGAAGGTGCGCCTGAGCTACCGGGGTTGGGACCGCGACCCGGTCGAAAGACTCTGCGACCCGTGGGGCCTGGTCGAGAAGAACGAGGTGTGGTACCTACTCGGCGGCGTGGATGGCGCCCAGCGAACATTTCGCATCGAGCGGATCATCTGGGCAGTTGTCACAGAAGATCCCGCCGACCGCCCGGACGACTTCGACCTCGCAGAGGCATGGAATACCGTCGTACGCGACGTGAACCAGCAGCGCGAGAGCGCATCCACGATCGTGGTCACAAATACCGCGATATTGCCCTTCCTGCGTGAACAGTTCGGCGAGCTGGCAGTGGAGGACACCGCGATCGACGACCATCGATCCAGGGTCCGAATCAGTGCGCCGGCCGAAATCATGCTCGCACGTGGCCTCGCTGGATGGGGTGAATACATTGACGTTCTCGAGCCGGCATCCGTGCGCTCGGAACTCATGCGCCTCGGCGCCGCGCTCTTGGAGCGCAATGGGCCGTAGGCCCGGGACCCGCACTCACAATGCCCGTTGAGCGTCCGTCTTGCGGGCAGTCGGGTCGGACGCCGCAGAGGTCCCCGGCCGCGAAGGCGCTCAGGCCTGTACTGACTCTCCGGAGATTGGCTTCGATTGCGGCGCTCGGTAATCTCTCACGTTCACGATTCCGGCCTGAGAACACGATTGCGGGTGATCCCGGGCAACACCAGAGGAGTCACCGAACCGAACCGGGTCCAGGACGGTCGCCACCCAGCCTCTGTTCGGATCGCTTGCCATGTAGAACTCGCTCGTGGACCATTTTGTGAGCACAGCCTCGGCTGCAACTTGACGTTGGGCGTCCTTCTTGGCCATCGACGTCAGGTATTCGGATTCCCACGCGCACAGCCAGGTGTATTGAGCGACGACGTACCCCGCGCCTGATTGCATCATGCCCGCCGAGCTCGATCCCGAATCTAGGCCTTCTGGCACGCTATCCGGTTAGGCCGCACCCGGAGGGAGCGGATCATCCATCGCATCGATGGCCGCCTGATACTCGAAGCACCCCGTACCAGTAGTCACCCGGGCAGGGCCATTTGGGGTGGCGTTGACCACTGATGTGATCTCTTCAGCGGTGCCGGTCGGTGAGGACAGCGACACGCTGACCGGGACGAGGAAACGCCATACTAGTAGATCGTGGGACGATTGGTCGTGCGCCGGATCCCGGAACTGAACCAGAAAGCCGGTGAAGGGCAGCCGACCCTCTTCGACACGCACCGCTTTCACGCGTTCTTCACTACCAGTGACCTGGACACCGTCACGGCTGATCAAACTCACAGGCAGCATGCGATCATCGAGCAGATCAACGCCGACCTCAAGGATAGTGCGCTCGCGCACCTACCTTCCGGGGTCTTCACGGCCAACGCGGCCTGGCTCGTGCTGGCCACGATCGCATTCAACCTCGCCCGCGCCGTTGGCTCGGTGGCCGGCGCGGAACTGGGCAAAGCGCGCAGCAGCACCATCCGCCGCAAACTCATCAGTATCCCGGCCCGCATATCGACGTCGGCCCGAAAAATCACCCTGCACCTTCCAGCGAACTGGCCATGGGAAACCGGGTGGACAGCCGCATTCGCAGCGGCCTGCGGCCCGCCGCAAACCATCATCACCTGACCCGTAGCCACCCGGCCCGAAGACCACGGAACATCACCGGCAGCAAGGCCGGCGGCTCCGCCACGCCCACCGCCACAACACCGTTCAGAAATCAGCGACGCCGCTCACTCAAGGCGGACCGGTGGATCGAGGCTAAACCTTGCCTGTGCTTGGCCGTGGTGCGCCTAACATACACCGTAGCTATCGCTAACATGCTCCGGGTGAATTTCAATCGAAATCGACAATACTGAATTGAATTCCCTCTTGTACCTCTTCTCATATTTCACCGGCGACGACGAGGCTCTGCACCTTGCTCTAAGCGAAGACGGGCACGTGTTCTCGCCATTCGCTGGCGGCAGGCCGGTCGTGCAGAGCGCGGTGGGCGCGGAATCGATGCGCGACCCGTTCATCGGCAGGGATCCAAAGGGCGGTTTCCATTTACTCGCGACCGATAGTTGGAACAGCGATTCCATCGTCTACTCCTACTCCGCCGACTTGGTTGTGTGGACCGAACCGACCCTGATCCCGCTCATGGAGGACAACCCCGGGGCCAGAAACACCTGGGCCCCGGAATGGTTCGGACAGCCCAACGGAACTTTTCGCATCATCTGGTCTTCAGTCTGCGACACCGAAACGGCAGGACTTGTCGACTTCTCCGACCTTCGGGAGCCCCAGCGAATCTGGAGCGCCATCACGAGCGACTTCTCGAAATTCTGGCCAAGTACGCCGTTCTTTGCACCCGCTTTCTCCGTCATAGACGCGTCCATGCAGCAGGTTGGCAACGAGTTTGTGGTGTGTTTCAAGGATGAGCGCGAGCGGCGGGACGACTTGAAGCCTACGAAAAACCTGTATTCAACGGTTTGGAACCCGGTCACCGGCAAATTCGGGGCACCTCTCGGCCTGATCTCGCCGCCGCGCGTCGAGGGACCGGCCTGGTTTCGTCGCGGCGATGAATTCGTCATCGCCTACGACTATTTCATGGACGGCGGATACGGCGCGTCCAGTTCCGCCGACCTGACGACCTTGGTCGACCTCGGCTATCGACATTCCAGCGGGCGCGCGGCATGGAGCATTTCTCGAGATCAGCGAAGACGAGCCGACGTTTCGTTGATCGTCAGCGTGCACAGAAAACTTCCGCTCCCGCCGCGGTAATCTGAATACCCCTGTCGTCGTCCTTCACCAGAAGGACGCCCCAAACCGAGGAGAACTAGATGTCGGTCGGCTTGCTCGCCGTGGTCGATGACATACTCACCGCCGCCCTCAAGGCCAGTGCCAAGACCGCCGGCGTTGTGATCGACGACGCGGCCGTCACCCCGCAATACGTTCAGGGGCTCTCACCGGCGCGCGAGCTCCACGTCGTCTGGCGGATCGCCCTGGGCAGTCTGTTCAACAAGTTCATCATCATCATCCCGCTGGCACTATTGCTTTCCGCATTCGCGCCGTGGGTCTTGCCGTGGCTGCTGATCCTCGGCGGGACCTATCTGTGCTTCGAGGGTGCGGAGAAAGTCACGGAATGGTTCGGCGCACATCACGCCACCGACGAAACCGAATCGCGGGATGAGAAGAAGCTGATCTTCGGCGCTATTCGTACCGATCTCATCCTCAGCACAGAGATCATGCTGATCGCGCTGGCGGGCCTCGATCCCGATTTTGGGATCTGGATGACGCTCGGCGCTTTGGTCGTGATCGGCCTCGGCATGACAGTGCTCGTCTACGGCGCGGTCGCGCTGCTGGTCAAGATCGACGATGTCGGATTGGCACTGATGGAGAACGCAGCACGACGGGTGCGACGCATCGGCGCAAGCATTGTGCAGGCAATGCCCACCGTGTTCCGTGTGATCGGCATCATCGGAACGGTCGCCATGCTGTGGGTTGGCGGCCACCTGGTGATCGCCAACCTGGCCGACACGTTCTGGCACGGTCCCTACGACGTGCTGCACGCCGTGACGAACGCCATAGAATCGGCCGGACCTGTCTTCGTCTGGGTCACCGACACTGCGATGTCGGCCGTGTTCGGGCTCATTCTAGGCCTGGTTGTAATCGCGATTATTCTCGCAGTATCGCGCCTGCTCAAGCGGAAGCGGCCAGCCGGCGTGGCATAGATCGGCGAAATGTCGGGCTGCTATTGCATGCGCAGCAACTCCAGAAACTCGTCCGCCATTGCCAGCTGGTCCTGCAGTTTTTGACGACGCTCCACTGCCTCGGCGACGAACGCGTCAAGCTCCGCGCGCACACTCGTATTGTTCGAGCCGGCCACGCCACCCTGCATCGTGTCGATGACCTTCAACAACGCCATCATCTCGTCGAGGGAGAATCCGAGCGGCTTCATCCGTCGAATCACCATCAGCCGAGAATGATCTTCCTGCGTGTACAGGCGAAATCCGCCTTCGGTACGAGCGGATGCCTTCAGCAGGCCGACCTCGTCGTAGTGGCGAATGGTGCGCAGCGACAGCCCGGTTTTCTCCGCGAGCTCGCCGATGTGCATCGTGACCGCGGACCCTGTCGCGCTTGATGTCACCGGAAGACCTCTTTCCCTGGAGTCGCAATCAACCCTTACGTTAGGGTAGTGTTGCAGGAGTCGGCTGACCTTCATCTGTGAGCCCACTCTCCCACCATTGTCCTCGATGACCGGTGGAGGTGCGCACCGCGGCGCCCATCCAAACTCTCTGTATCCATTTCGGCCGCACAGCCGGCCCAGCTTCTGGAGGCCTCATGGCCATTATTCACAAATCCACCGCGCCCAACCGTTACCGGGCGGAACCCTCCGTCCTCACCGCTTTGCGCACGCCCCGCCTGCTCACCCGCGAGGTCCTCGCCGGCCTCGTCGTGGCCATGGCCCTCATTCCCGAGGCGATCGCCTTTTCGATCATCGCCGGCGTCGACCCGCGCGTTGGCCTGTTCTCCTCATTCGTCATGGCCGTCACCATCGCCTTCGTCGGCGGACGCCCCGCCATGATCACCGCCGCCACCGGCGCCGTCGCCCTCGTCATCGCCCCCGTCGCCCGCGACTACGGCATGGAATACTTCATCGCCACGGTCATCCTCGCCGGTGTGTTTCAAATCGTGCTCAGCCTGGTGGGGGTCGCCAAGCTCATGCGATTCATCCCCCGCAGCGTCATGGTCGGCTTCGTCAACGCCCTCGCCATCCTGATTTTCGGCGCACAGCTGCCGCAACTGCTCGGCGTACCCTTTCTGGTCTACCCGCTCGTCGCGGCGGGTCTGATCATCATGGTCGTCATGCCCCGCGTCACCAAGGTGGTTCCCGCGCCGCTCGTGGCGATCGTCGTGCTCACCGTGGCGACCGTCGTCATCGCCATCAACGTGCCCACCATCGGCGACCAGGGCGAGCTGCCCACGAGCCTGCCTGAGCTGTTCCTCCCGAACATTCCGCTCAGCTGGGAGACGTTCAGCATCATCGCCCCCTACGCCCTCGGCATGGCCCTGGTCGGCATCCTCGAGTCGCTCATGACCGCGAAGTTCGTCGACGAGATCACCGACACCCACTCCAACAAGACCCGCGAAACCTGGGGTCAGGGCGTTGCCAACGTGCTCTCCGGCCTGTTCGGCGGCATGGGAGGCTGCGCCATGATCGGCCAGACCATGATCAACGTCAAAGCCTCCGGCGCCCGCACCCGCATCTCCACCTTCCTCGCCGGCATCTTCCTGCTCGTTCTGGTACTCGGCCTCGGCGACGTGCTCGCCGTCGTGCCCATGGCCGCCCTGGTGGCCGTGATGATCATCGTGTCGTATCTGACCTTCGATTGGCACAGCATCCGCTTGTCAACTCTCAAGCGGATGCCCAAGAGCGAGACCACCGTCATGATCGCCACGGTCATCGTCATCGTCCTCACCCACAACCTGGCCATCGGCGTCGTCGCGGGCGTGATCGTGGCGATGGTCGCGTTCGCGCGCCGCGTCGCCCACCTCGCCAGGGTGGAACGCACCGTCGAACTCGAACAGCCCGTACCGACCGCCTATTACACGGTAACCGGGGCCCTGTTCTTCGCCTCGAGCAACGACCTGATGACCCAGTTCGAGTACGCCGACGACCCGGACCACATTGTCATCGACCTCTCGGCCTCGCACATCTGGGATGCCTCGACCGTAGCCACGCTCGACGCCATCACCTACAGGTACCAGCAGCACGACAAGCACGTCGTCATCGAAGGCCTCAACGAGGCCAGCCACGAGCTTCACAACCGCCTCGCCGGCCACCTCGGCGGCGGCCAGTAGCACACAAACGAAGAAGCCCCAGTCCACTGACCGGGGCTTCTTCGTTACGCACTCCGTTGGAGTCAGTGGCTGCTCAGAACCGGTTCCTCGAACTGGTTCATCGTGTTGTTCTTGCCGCCAGCCTTCAGCGCGGCCTCACCAGCGAAGTATTCCTTGTGGTTGTCACCCAGGTCGGATCCAGACATGTTCTGGTGCTTGACCGTGGCGATTCCCTCGCGGATCTCGCGACGCTGCACGCCCTTGACGTACGCGAGCATGCCCTGGTCGGCGAAATAGCCCTTGGCCAGGTCATCCGTTGAGAGTGCGGCCGTGTGGTAGGTCGGCAGGGTGATCAGGTGGTGGAAGATACCGGCCTCGGCCGACGCGTCGCGCTGGAAGGTGCGGATCTTCTCGTCGGCACGCTGCGCCAGCTCGGTCTCGTCGTAGACGACGCTCATGAGCTTGGCACGGTCGTAGGCCGAGACGTCTTTGCCCTCTTCGACCATCGCGTCGAACATCTGCTGGCGAAAGTTGAGGGTCCAGTTGAACGACGGGCTGTTGTTGTAGACCAGCTTGGCGTTCGGGATGGCCTTGCGAACCTCGTTCATCATGCCGGCGATCTGGCCGATGTGCGGCTTCTCGGTCTCGATCCAGAGCAGGTCAGCGCCGTTCTGCAGCGAGGTGATGCTGTCGAGCACGCAGCGGGCCTCGCCGGTTCCCTGGCGGAACTGGAAGAGGTTGCTGGCCAGCCGCTTCGGGCGCAGCAGCTTGCCGTCCCGCTTGATGACGACATCGCCATTGCCGAGGTCGGCCTCGGTGATCTCATCGACGTCGAGGAAGGAGTTGTACTGGTCGCCCAGGTCTCCGGGCTGGTTGGTCACAGCGAGCTTCTGCGTGAGGCCGGCACCGAGCGAGTCGGTGCGGGACACGATGATGCCGTTTTCGATGCCGAGCTCGAGGAACGCGTAACGAACGGCATTGATCTTGGCGATGAAGTCTTCGTGAGGAACCGTGACCTTGCCGTCCTGATGGCCGCACTGCTTCTCGTCGGAGACCTGGTTCTCGATCTGGATGGCGCAGGCGCCGGCCTCGATCATCTTCTTGGCCAGGAGGTATGTGGCTTCGGGGTTACCGAAACCGGCATCGATGTCAGCAATGATCGGCACGACGTGGGTCTCGAAGGCGTCGATCTGTGCCAGGAGGCTGGTGATCTTCTTGTCGTCTCCGACGATGCGGGCGTTGTCCAGAGCGGTGAAGAGCAGGTCGAGCTCGCGGGCATCGGCCTGGCGAAGGAAGGTGTAGAGCTCCTCGACGAGCGCGGGGACGGCCGTCTTCTCGTGCATGGACTGGTCGGGGAGCGGACCGAACTCGCTGCGCAGCGCGGCAACCATCCAGCCGGACAGGTACAGGTAGCGCTTGTTGGTCGTCTTGAGGTGCTTCTTGATCGAGATCATCTTCTGTTGGCCGATAAAACCGTGCCAGACGCCCAACGACTGGGTGTAGATGGAGGAATCAGCGTCGTACTCCCCCATGTCCTGGCGCATGATGTCCGCGGTGTATTGCGCGATCTCGAGGCCGGTCTTGAACCGGTTCTGGGCCCGCATTCGGGCGACAGACTCGGGGTTGATGGCGTCCCAGCTGCTTCCAACCTGCTGCTTGAGCGCTTCGATGGCTTCGATGTCTTTCTGGTAGACAGTCATGTTCTTTCCTTCGACGTGTGGGGTGGGCTCAGCCGGGACTTCTGGCCCGGCAGGCCGCTATCGGCTACTAAGTCCAGATTGGCGCAAGAACAACCAGTCTTCTCAGGAAAATTGCGCAGAAGAAGTGCACTTCTTCTGCAATTGAAAAGTTATGCGGGAGAATGCGTCTATTCCGGCCAGAGGCCCGGCACGACGATGACCAGCCCGCAGCGGCGGCACCGATGGCAGGATTCCAGGCCGTCGGCGGTATCGACGCCGTCCGTGATCATCTCGGCGCCGCACGCGGGGCAGGTGAGGTCATCGTCAGTGTCTGGCATTCCCCCAGTCTGGCATCACGGTCGGTCTGGCATCACGGTCGGTCTGGCATCACGGTCGGTCTGGCATCACGGTCGGTCTGGGCCGTCGGCATCCGCTGTAGGGATGAGACCATGATCGGCTCGAAAGAGGTACCAGACGACCACGGCACAGCCGAGGAAGAGGGCGCCGCTGGCCAGGAAGGGCGCGGACAAGGAGTAGGACGCCGCCAGGATGCCGCCCAGCAGCGCTCCCAGGGTCAACCCGGTGAGGCTGAGCACCCGGGCGGGAGCGTTCACTCGTCCGCGGAGGGCGTCTGGCACGAGGCGTTGACGGAGCGAACTCACGCAGATTCCCCATACAACGGCGTGCAGAATGTAGGCCGCCAACAGGGCAGCGGCGACCCACGGCGCACGCACGAACGCCAGCGCCAGCATTGCCGCGCTCCCGAGGACAAGACTTGCGGTGATGGTCCAGCCGTATCCGATCCGCGATCGCAGTGGGACAGTGATGGCGGAGCCGACCAGACCACCCAACGCGGAAATCGCCAGGATCAGGCCATATCCAGCTGAGTCGAGCCCCAGTGTCTTCTGGGAGAAGAGCACCAAGACAGAAAATGGCATCATGTAGGCAACGCTCGCCAGCCCGCCCACGACGGCGAGGCCGTTCAACAGGCGGTGCCCGCGCAACCATCGTGCGCCCGCGACGGCCTCACGGAAGACGGACCGGCTCGGCTTGGTAACGACCCTGGCCACTCGTAGGCGAGGCAAAGCAAGGAAGAACAATCCGGCCGCCAGATAGAGACTGCCAGCGGCCAGCACGGGAAGCGCCAGGCCGAGGGCGAAGAGAAGACCTCCAAGCGGCGGGCCGACGAATTCATCCGCGATGAGCTGAGCTGCGGAAATCCGGCTGTTCGCCCGGTCGAGCTGATGGATTGGCACCAGCGAGGGCAGGATCGACAGAGCCGCGTTGTCTGCCGCAGCTTCCAGCACTCCGATCCCGGCGAGCGCGATATACAGAAGCGGGAGCGAACCCAGACCGACCGCGAATAGCACGGACGTCACTATCAGGAGGGCCGCTCGCAGGAGGTTCGCCAGCCACAGCATCGTTCGACGATCAAAGCGATCCACGTAGACACCAACGGGGACCACCACGAGCAAGCGCACCGCCGAGTACACAACGGCGAGACCCGCGATGAGCAGGGCATTCGACGTCAGCGACGTGGCCAGCAGCGGAATCGCCACGAAAACCAGGCCGTCGCTCAGGTTGCCGGCGGCACTGCCGGCCCACAGCGGCGTGAATCCCCGACCCAACGACATCTGTAAACCCTAGCGGCGCGTCAAATCTGTTCGAAGCGGGACGGACGCGACCGCGTCGACGGCACCGGTATGGTGTCGCCGGGTGATTTCAGGCCGGCACCGCACAGGGGCACGACCACCGATCCGGCCGTGAGCAGGCTCGCGGCGACCGCCCAAGTGGGGCTGGCGGCGTCGAAAGTCTGGTCGACGGCGGCTCGCACAGCGGCGTAACACACCGCCGAGGTCGGCTCGACGAAGAGTCCTTCGCCGCCGAGTTCCCGGCGTGCGGCGGCTGTTTGCCGGTCGGTGACGGCAATGATGGTGCCACCGGTGGCGCGCACAGCACGCAGAATTTGTTTTCCCCGCGGCGGCGCCGCGATGGCGATGCCCTCGGCAATCGTGGCGCGGCCGTCGATGGCCACAGGTACGTCGAGTCCCTGCGCCATGGCCTGTTCGAGCGGTGAACAAGCGGATGCCTGTACTGCGATGATCCGCGGCATCCTCTCGGCCAGCCCCGCGGCGACGAGCTCGCTGAAGGCGAGGTAACAGCCGAGCACCATGGTGCCGTTGCCGACCGGAACCACGACCGTCTCCGGCAGTGAGCGCCCGCGCTGCTCCCAGATCTCATAGCCGTAGGTTTTCACGCCGTGCAGAAAGTACGGATGGTAGACATGGCTCGCAAACATGACGCCATCGCTGTTTGCCGCCTGCCGGGCCGCTTCGGCGGTGTCTGCCCGTGAACCGGCTACCCGTTCGACCGTTGCGCCGTGCGCGCGCATCTGCGCGAGCTTGCCGGGCGAGGTGGACTCGGGAACGTACACCGTGCAATGTATGCCGGCCCGCCCGAAATAGGCGGCCATCGCCGTGCCGGCATTTCCGCTGCTGTCGACCAGGGCCCGACGAACGCCCAGCCGTTTGGCGAGAGTCGCGAGCACTACGGCGCCGCGGTCTTTGAACGAGAGCGTCGGCAGCAGAAAATCGAGTTTGAGTTGCGCGTGCGGCAGTGCGCGGGAGGGCGCGAGCGGCGACAGGCCCTCCCCCAGCGTGATTGTGGGGTCGACGGCGATCGGCAACGCCTCGGCATAGCGCCAGAGTGAGGGAGCGCGGCCGGGAAGGGCCGCGGCATCCACTTCGGTGGCAAACGCGGCCACGTCGAGAAGGCCGCCACAGGTGCACTGCCAGACCAGGCTCTCGACCGGGTAGGTTGCGGCGCACTCGGAGCAGACGAGGTCGATCATCGCTTCAGACTATCGGCCGGGCACTCAGGAGTGCTCTCGCAGCCAATCCATCGCGACGGCGCAGGCATTCAGAACGGCAATGTGGCCGTCGCGAGGTCGCAGCCATAACTCTGCCTCGGACGTGTTCTGCACCAGCCAGGTCGCGTGCGCTGGCGGTACAACGCGGTCGCGGCCGCCCTGCACATAGAGCACCGGGGTATCGATGTCGCCAACGCTGAATTCCCACGGCAGCACGAAGGCGAGGTCGTCGTCGATCAGGCCATCGGTTCCATCGGCCGCCGCCAGGCCGACATCTGTTTCGAGGCAGGCCCAGCTGCCCGCGAGGGCCGCATAGTCGCGGTCGATAAAGCTCTCCGGGTCGAATTCGGCCGTCTGCTCATACTCGTCGCGGGCGTCGCGGCCGAGCAGCGCTGCGCGCAAGGAAGCACCATCCGATGCCATCCCGTCGAACCAGTCGAGGCCATCGGCATCTGAAGGTGCCAGGCTCGCCAGGCACGCCGTGGCCGACACCCGCTCCGGCAGCAGGGCGGCGCAGGTCAGTGCGTGCGGTCCCCCGCCCGATGCCCCCATCACCGCGAAACGGTCGAGGTTGAGCTGCTCGGCGAGCTGCGCCACATCGGCGGCGGCCGATGCCACGGTGCGACCCAGCAGCCTGGTCGACCCGCCGTAGCCGGGTCTCCCGTACGACAGTAGACGGATGCCCCGTGCGGCCGCTGCCGCCAGCAACGGTTCGAGCAGAGCCCCGGTTTGGGGCGAGCCGTGGTGCCAGAGCACAGTGAAGGCATGGCTGTGCGAGTCGGCGCTGTCGTGCACCCGCAACGTGCGACCGTCGGGCAGGAGCAGATTCTGCGTAGACACCATTCGATCAGCGTAGGACCATTTGTTGCAAAGGTTTGATGGACATTGACGAAACGTTGATTCCTGAATTGAGGAAGCTGACGAAGGAGGTGTTTGACCTCGACTCCATCATCAACTCTGCTGAGGAGCTCAAGCACATTGGTCAGATCAAGCGAACCATCGCGGCACAGTTCACAGAGCCTGAAGACGACTGGATTCGTTTCTTCACGACGCGAGTTTACGAAGGGGCCTTTACTCAGAAGGTCCGTGAGCAGTTCACATCATTGGTAACAAAGTCGACGAAGCAGTTTCTGAATGATCAAGTCAACGACCGGTTAAAAACGGCACTGGGCGGTTCAAACTTTTCGGGCGCTGCGGCAGAGTCCGCGGGCAATGTCATCAACAGCCACGACATCGTTGAGGGCGATCTCGCGCGTGAAACTGAGATCGAGACGCGCCACCCCATCGACAGTCTTGACGAGATCTACCTCTTCGCTGATGGCATCCGCGAAACGATCTAGAGTTACCAGGACGCCCAGTAGGTCTCCGACACTTTTTGGGCGACACAGTCGTATTGCCTCTGTACACGGATGCTGACCGTGTTCGGGCTTATCGTCATGACCGGCATCACCGTGGTCGGCTGCATCGATCGGCGCCTCGCGAAGTCGTCTGGTGCGCGCACCGGCACAGCGCGCCCCCGGCCACAGCCGGTGGAGCATCCGCTGCCGAGCGCCCAGGCCGAGGGCTAGAAGACCGCCTGAAACCCGGCCACCCCGTAGGGTGGGCACATGGTAATCAGGCGGTATTGGCGCATCGCCGTGTTCGCACCGATCGTGGGGTTTCTCCTCGCGGCGGTCGTGGCGGTCGTGATGACCGACGGCGGGAGCGGAGAAACCGACTTTCGGTTCTGGTTCGTTGTGCTATCCATGGCGAATTACGGCGTCGTCGGCTTCGTCATAGCGGCAGCCGCGCTGCTTGGCGGCCTCGCTACCATCGCGATGTTCGATCGACACCTCGTGAAATCGCCGCGCATGCGCACGACTCTGGCCGCATTCGGTGCGAGTGCCGGCGTGGTGCTGCTGTCGGTCGTGGTTGCCGTGCTGCTGTCCATGCTGGACGACGGGGCATACACCGGCATCACCATCGCATTCGGTCTGGTTTTCGGTGTGGCAGCCGCCGTCGTGGCGGCCGTTATGGTGCATTTTGCGGAATGGCAAAGCCGCTAGGCGGCCGCGAACCGCTTCTGCGAGCGCGCTTTAGCCTTGTCGGCCTCGACCTCACGGTTTTTGGGCGGCGCGGTGCTGACGAGGTCCTCAAGCAGATGCCGCGAGATGTGCGCGATCTCCTGCACCGCACGATCGAACGCCTCCTCGTTCGTCTTTGACGGGCGCGTCGAGCCACTGATCTTGCGCACGTATTGCAGCGCGGCCGCGTGCACCTCGTCCTCGGTCGCGGCGGGCTCAAAATTATGTAGGACATGAATATTTCGGCACATGCTTTCAGGGTAATCACGGCACGCCCACCCTTCAAGACCCGGGCGTAGGGTGCCTCTGCTCCGCCGGCTTCGTCAGGAGACTTCCATGCCCGCACGCACTGCCGACCTCACCCCGGTTGATATCACCGCACGGCTGCGCGCGCCCGTATCCTGTGGGCTGACGAGTTGGACGCGACGGTCGTCAAAGGTCTTGCCATCTAGTGACATCAGTGTTTTACTGAGCGCACGAGGAGGGTGCGCCCATGCAGAGTGCCCAGGTTGTGGTGTCACGCAAGGCCGACAGCACCACCCGCACTGCGGAACGCGCCCTGACCCTGCTGAGCGTGGTCTGCGAGCGCGGCTCGGTCACCCTCGGCGACGCGGCCAAAGCCGCCGACCTGTCGCCGAGTACCGCGCTGCGGCTGTTGCGCACGCTCGAATCCACGTCCTTCGTGCGTCGAGATGACACGGGAGCCTATCGCCCGGGCGTGGCCATCGTGCAGCTCGGCGTGCTCGCGCTCAGCCACGAATCGCTCGTCGCGCTCTGCCGCGAACCCATGAATCGCGTGGTCGAACAGACCGGAGAATCCGCCTATCTGAGCGTTCCGGCCCCCGGGCGCCAAGGCCTCTACATTGCCATCGTCGAGGGAACCCACTCCGTGCGGCACGCAAACTGGGTTGGCCGCCGGTTTCCGGCGCAGTCGAGCGCATCGGGCCGGGCGCTCGACGGCGCGACCGACGTGAGCGGATACTGCGTCATCAGCGACGGCGTCGAGCAGGACGTGACCGCCATCGCCGTGCCGATCCTGGTCGGTGACCACGTGGTCGGAGCCCTAAGCGTGGTCGTTCCGAGCTACCGCGTCACACCCCACAGCGTCAAGCAGATGGCGCAGGTTCTGCTCGCGGAAAGCCGTGCGCTGTATCGCGCCGCCGCATCCGTCTCGTAATCATTCACTGCAGGAGCAGCATTCGAGGGAGAACACGCATGACGACCACGAGCACCCACACCGCACGCCCCGTTCGCGCCGCCCGCGGCACCGAACTCACCGCGAAGAGCTGGCAGACCGAGGGGCCACTGCGCATGCTCATGAACAACCTCGACCCGGAGGTCGCCGAGCGCCCCGACGACCTCGTCGTCTATGGCGGCACCGGCAAGGCCGCCCGCAACTGGGAGTGCTACGACGCGATCGTACGCACCCTGGAAACGTTGGAGAAAGATGAAACCCTGCTCGTGCAGTCCGGCAAACCGGTCGGCGTCTTTCGCACCCACGAGTGGGCGCCGCGCGTACTCATCGCCAACTCCAACCTCGTCGGCGATTGGGCGACCTGGCCCGAGTTTCGCCGGCTCGAGCACCTCGGGCTCACCATGTACGGGCAGATGACCGCCGGATCGTGGATCTATATCGGCACCCAGGGCATTTTGCAGGGCACCTACGAGACCTTCGGCGCGGTCGCCACCAAACGGTTCAACGGCACTCTGGCCGGCACTCTCACGTTGACCGGCGGCGCGGGCGGTATGGGCGGCGCGCAGCCGCTCGCCGTCACCATGAATGACGGTGTCGTGCTCATTGTCGACGTTGACCCGGCGCGACTGCACCGCCGGGTCGACCACGGCTATCTCGATCAGATGACCGATGATATCGACGAGGCGATCGACCGGGTGCTCGCCGCCAAGTCAGAACGCCGCGCCCTCTCGGTGGGCCTGGTCGGCAATGCCGCGACCGTGTTCGCCGAGTTGCTGGCCCGCCGGGTGCCGATCGACATCGTCACCGACCAGACCAGCGCGCACGACCCGCTGTCCTATCTGCCCGAGGGTGTCAGCGTCGAACAGTGGCACGCTTATGCGGCTGAGAATCCCGAAGAGTTCACTGTGCGGGCCCGGGCCGCGATGGCCAAGCAGGTGCAGGCCATGGTCGAATTCCAGGATGCCGGCGCTGAGGTCTTCGACTACGGCAACTCCATTCGCGCCGAGGCGAAGCTCGGCGGCTACGATCGGGCATTCGCGTTTCCCGGATTTGTGCCCGCCTATATTCGACCACTGTTCGCCGAGGGCAAGGGCCCGTTCCGCTGGGTGGCGCTCTCGGGCGACCCGGCCGACATTCTGGCCACCGACACAGCCATTCTGGAACTGTTTCCACACGACACACAGCTGCACCGTTGGATCACCAAGGCCGAAGAGAAGGTGCAGTTCGAAGGGCTGCCGGCCCGCATTTGCTGGCTCGGATACCAGGAACGTCACCTGGCCGGGCTCAGGTTCAACGAAATGGTCGCCTCCGGCGAGCTCAGTGCGCCAATCGTGATCGGCCGCGACCACCTCGACTCCGGCTCGGTTGCCTCGCCCTACCGCGAGACCGAGGACATGAAAGACGGTTCCGACGCGATCGCCGACTGGCCGCTGCTGAACGCATTGCTCAATACCGCCTCGGGCGCGACCTGGGTCTCAATTCACCACGGCGGCGGTGTGGGAATCGGCCGCAGCATCCACGCCGGGCAGGTCATCGTCGCCGACGGCACCGCATTGGCCGCCGAAAAGATCGAACGCGTGCTCACTAACGATCCGGGCACCGGGGTCATGCGGCACGTCGATGCGGGCTACGAGCGGGCCGAAGAGGTGGCCCGCGAGCGCGGTCTGCGCGTGCCCATGTGGGAAGACTGAGGTGTCGGCCGGATACTGGTGCGCGTCCCTGCTGATCGACGGAACAGCCAGCGCGGGGGTGCGGCTTGAGGTCGACGTGGCTGGGCGCATCGCTCGGGTTCAGCGCGGGGTCGCGGCGGAGGCTGCGGACATCCGCTTGGGAACGGTGATGCCGGGTTTTGGCAACGCGCACTCGCACGCCTTTCACCGCGCTCTGCGGGGCCAGACTCACGGTGAGGACGGCGATTTCTGGCTCTGGCGCGAGCGGATGTTCCGGGTTGCCGCGCAGCTGGACCCGTCGAGATACCAGGCACTGGCGACGGCGGTCTTCGCCGAGATGCTCGTGAGTGGTTACACCGCCGTTGGCGAGTTTCACTACGTGCACCACCGACCCAGCGGTGAGCCGTATGAGACCGAGCATGCGATGGAACTGGCGCTCGCGGCGGCGGCACGGCAGGTCGGCATTCGTCTGCTGCTGCTCGACACCGTGTATTTGCAGGGCTCGATCGGTCGGGACCTGGCGCCGGAGCAGCGAGCCTTTGGCGACGGCAGTGCGGCTGGCTGGCTGACCCGGTGGCAGTCGCTGCGTTCACAGCTTGCCCGCGACGAGCTCGTGACGCTCGGGGCCGCCCTGCACTCGGTACGCGCCGTTCCGCCCGACGCGATGCGTGAGCTGCTGCACGGGTTGCCGCCGGAGGTTCCCTTACACATACATCTATCGGAGCAGCCGCAGGAGAACGAGGATTGTCTGGCGGCGTACGGCCTGACTCCGACCGGTCTGCTCCATACAGTGGGAGCTCTGTCGCCGCGGCTGAGCGTGGTGCACGCGACGCACGTGAGGGACGACGACAGAAAATTACTCGGTGACGCCGGGGTGACCGTTGTCATGTGCCCGACCACCGAGGCCGACCTGGGTGACGGCATCGGTCCGGCGCTCGCGCTGGCGTCGGCAGGTACGCCGATTGCGCTCGGTTCCGATCAGAACGCGGTTATCGATCCGTTCCTGGAGATGCGCGGCCTCGAAATGGGTGAGCGGCTCGCCTCGCAGAAACGTGGTCGCTTCGCCCCCGCCGAATTGCTGACCGGCGCATCGACCGGGGGCTACGCCGCCCTCGGGCTCGGACGTCACCGTCTGCAACCGGGCGACCCGTGCGATCTTGTCGAGATCAGCACGACCAGCGTGCGCACGATCGGGTCTGTGCCGGAGCAGCTTGCGCTGACCGCAACGGCTTCCGACGTGGTGCGCGTAGTCGTTGGCGGGCGCCTGGTCGCCGAGTGCGGTCAGCTGGTCGGCGGTGCTTGGCCGGCAACACTGATGGCCGACGCTCTCGATAGGCTCAGCACATGAACGGCACCGAGCTGGTCACCGGAATCGGCGAACTGACCACGCAGGATGAATCGAGTGAACGACTGCACGACGCCGCCCTCGTGATCGGCGAGGGTCGAATCCTGTGGATCGGCCCGGCCGCTCAGGCGCCCGCTGCCGATCGTCGAACGGATGTTGACGGTCGCGCCGTTCTACCCGGCTGGGTCGACACGCACACCCACCTCGTGTTCGGCGGGGACCGCTCGGCGGAGTTCGAAGCCCGGATGGCTGGCCGGGCCTACGCTGCTGGCGGCATCAACACGACCGTCGCGGCTACACGGGCAGCGCCCGAGGAGCAGCTCGTGGCCACAGCTCGTAATCTGCGCCACGAGGCAGAAACCCAGGGCACCACCTTTCTCGAAACGAAGACCGGATATGGGCTCGATGTGGCGAGCGAAGAGCGTTCGGCGCGCGCTGCCGCCAACGTCGCCGATGTCGTGACCTTTCTCGGTGCCCACATTGTGCCCGCCGGCATGGATCGTCGCGCCTACATCGACCTCGTGACCGGACCGATGCTCACTGCCGCGCTTCCCTATGTGCAGTTCATCGACGCATTTTGCGAGACGGGCGCGTTCGACGTGGAAGAAGCCCGGGAGGTACTGTTGGCCGGCCGTGCCGCCGGTCTGGGATTGCGGGTGCACGGCAACCAACTCGGTTTCAGCGGTGGCGTGCGGCTGGCAGTTGAGCTCGGCGCCGCGAGCGTCGACCACTGCAACTACCTGGAGCCCGTCGACATCGATGCGCTGGCCGCCGGGACGACGGTCGCCACCCTGCTACCGGCCTGCGATCTGTCGACCCGGCAGCCCTTTCCGCCAGCCCGACAGTTGCTCGACGCCGGCGTGGTCATCGCTCTGGCGACCAATTGCAATCCGGGCACCTCCTACACAACGTCGATGCCATTGTGCGTGGCGACCGCAGTGTTGCAGATGGGCCTGAGCGTGGGCGAAGCCGTCTGGGCCGCGACGCGCGGTGCTGCCCGGTCCCTCGGCCGCGATCGGGGAGCGGATGCCGTCGGCTCCCTGTTTGTCGGCGGCCGCGCCGACCTGCAGGTTCTGAATGCTCCGTCGATTTCGCACCTGGCCTACCGCGTCGGGGTTCCGCTGACCGCTGCGGTTTGGCGCACGGGTGTGCGCGTGGATTGATCTCCACCTCGATCCCCGCGACGCTCACTGCGATCTGAATCTAGGTGCGCCAGGGTGGATCAGCACTGGGGGTGTTGGCGCGGTGGGTGCGGGCTGGTCGCCAGGTTTGGGTGGGGTCCCAGATGAGTGGTCCTTGTATCTGGGGTCTTCCTCGGACCATGCGGATCTTCCACCCACTCGTGTCGATGGTGTGGTGGTGGTACCAGCACAAAAGGGTGCCGTTACCAATGTTGGTGGGTCCGTTTTGCTGCCAGGGGGTGACGTGGTGCACTTCGCACCAGCGGGCGGGGATGGTGCAGCCGGGGATGATGCAGCCTTCGTCGCGGGCGGCGATGGCGGTGCGTTGCTTGGGGGTGAAGCAGCGGATGGTGTTGCCGAGGGAGAGCACGTTGCCGTTCTGGCCGAGCAGTACTTGTTGGTAGCCGCCGGCGCAGATGAGTTCGCTGACGCGGCGGAAGCTGAGGGGGGCGTCGATGCCGTCGATCCAGCCGACGCCGCGGCCGCGTTCGAGGTCGACCGCGTTGATGTGCACCAGCACCGTCGGCGCGGCGCCGCCCATGGTCGGGGTCTGTGGGTCGCGCGCGGCAGATTCAAAGATCGAGCGAAGGATGTCAGCTCGTTTCTCCCCGCCGGTACGGCGGTCACCGTCGAACCGGGTGTCGCCCGTGAATGGTTCGTCACTGAACGGCTCAGTGCCGGTGCCGGTGCCGGTGCCGGTGCCGGTGCCGGTGCCGGTGCCAGCACCAGGCTCGCCGTTGAGCAGTTCGGTCGGCAGAAACCTGGGTGTGGTCGACCGTGCCGACAGGTAGGTGTCGAATAGGGTGTCCATGATGCCGCGGAGTTCGGGGGTGACGTCGGCGCGCAGCGGGTAGAGCCCATTGCGCAGCAGCCCGAACGTGAGGGTGCTTGTCGCTTCGACGGCGTCGTCGTTGGGGGCGGTGCCGTCGGGATCGAGCCGGCCCTGCCATTCCAGGGCTTGGGCCTGTAGCAGGTCGGGCGCAAAACGGATCCCCGCGCCGGGTAGCCCGGCGGTCTCTGGGGTGATGGCGCCGGTCGCCGAGGCGACGAGGGCGCGTTCGACCCGGTCAAGGTCGTCCTGCCCGACCCGGCCGTGCAGGCCGGTGAGGGTGGTGGCGATGATCTCCGCCGACTCCAGCCCGAGGTCGCCACTGATCAGGCCGTCGGCAATGACCGGATACCGGGCAGGCACCGGCAAGCCAAGCGGCGTGCGTTCCACCGCGGTCTCGCCCAGCTTGAGGCGGCGTTTGGCTTCGCGGGCGGAGATGCCGGCGAGGTGGCTGATGAAATCGACCCGGTTGCGGCATCCGTTCCTGTAGGCGAGCGACCCGGTGCCGAGGTCGGTCTCGGCACGCGCACCAATGTCGGTGGTGGCTCGGAGCCTGGCCCCATCAACCTTGCGACCGAGAGCTTCCAAGGCCGCCATTACCGCGATGGCTTCGGCGTCGTCGAGGTGACCAAACCGCACCCCATCTAACGCCCCAGCCAGAATCGCACCAGCTTGCGCAATCGCCGCCACCCAGGAAACCTCGGGTTCCGGCAGAGAGTCGGCTGCGGCGGGCGGGGCGGTGAGGGTCATGGCGGCGGTGCCTCCTTCACCCACAATTCTACCGCGATTCGCCCTCGAAGGCGAGAAATTCTCAGGCAAACTATGATGTCTTATAAGAGTTGTCTACGATTCAACAGAGCAGGCAACCGGCTGATTCGAAACACCCAGAGCAAGGGTGAACGGGCGTGTGGAGTGTCGCCTTCACAAACTACGCTGGAGAAATGACCTCTGGCCCGATCACTCCCCCCGTCGCCGCCGCCCCGCTCGCCGCCCCCCTCGCCGCAAAGAAGCCGCACCGTCGCGTTCACCACAACGATGTTTACATTGACGACTACGAATGGTTGCGCGATAAGGACAGCCCCGAGGTCCTCGCCCACCTTGAGGCCGAGAACGGTTACACACAGGCCCGCACCGCCGGCCAGGCATCGCTGCGGCAACAGATCTTCGACGAAATCAAGAACCGCACCCAGGAGACCGACCTGAGCGTCCCGGTGCGTCGCGGCAGCTTTTGGTACTACACGCGCACCGTGGAGGGCCAGGAATACGGCATCCACTGCCGGGCGCCCATCAGTGGTCCCGAAGACTGGGTCGCCCCCATCCTCGGCGACACCGACCCGACCAGTCCGGGCCTTCCCGGCGAGCAAATTCTGCTCGACGACAACATCGAAGCCGAAGGCCACGACTTCTTCTCGCTCGGCAGCTTCGACCTGAGCGAAGATGGCGCCCAGTTGCTTTATGCGGTCGACGTGGAGGGCGACGAGCGCTACACGATCCGCGTGCGCACCATCGCGACCGGTGAAAACCTGCCCGACACGATCTTGAACACGAGCGCTGGCGCCCTGTTCGACCCGAGCGGTCGCTACCTCTTCTACACGACCGTCGACGACGCCTGGCGCCCCGACACCGTGTGGCGGCATGAAATCGGCACCGCGCCAGACGCTGATATGAGCATCTTCCACGAACCCGACGAACGGTTCTGGGTAGGCGTGGGCATCACGCGCAGCCGCAGGTTCCTCATGATCGAGGCCGGCTCGAGTGTCACGACCGAATCCTGGGTGCTCGACGCAAACGAGCCGACCGGGGACTTCACCGTGGTCTGGCCGCGGCAGGACAATACGGAATACGACGTTGAGCATGCCGTGATCGATGGAGAAGACCGCCTGCTGATCGTGCACAACGGCGGTGGTGCGATCAATTTCGAGCTGGTCAGCGTGGCAGCACGAGACCCGCAGGGTGAGCAGCGGATGCTGCTGCCGCACGACCCGCAGATCCGCCTCGAAAGCGTTGACGCCTTCGCCGATTTTCTCGTCGTGGAGTACCGCCGAGACGGCCTCACGCGGCTCGCCATCGACCGGCACGACGCGAAAGGTCTCACCGAGCTCGACTTTGACGAGCCATTGTTCGCCGTCGGTTCGGCGGGCAATCCGGAATGGTATCAACCGACCATCCGGTTCGGATTCACCAGCTTTGTCACCCCCTCGACGGTGTACGACCTCGTCGTGGCAACCGGCGAGAGGCGCCTGCTCAAGCAGCAGCCCGTGCTCGGCGGCTACGACCCGGCCCGCTACGAGCAGCGCCGCGAGTGGGCCACCGCCGAGGACGGCACCCGCGTGCCGATCTCACTGGTCTATCGCCGCGACCTCGTCACGCCCGGCGCACCGGCACCGACCCTGCTCTACGGCTACGGATCGTACGAGCACAGCATCGATCCCGGGTTCGGCATCGCCCGGCTCAGCCTGCTCGACCGCGGTATGGTCTTCGCCATCGCGCACGTGCGCGGCGGCGGCGAACTGGGGCGCACCTGGTACGAAAATGGAAAAACCACGACTAAGCGCAACACCTTCACCGACTTCGTGGCCTGCGCCCGGCACTTGATCGATACAGGCTTCACCACTCCGGCTCAGCTGGTCGCCGAGGGTGGAAGCGCCGGCGGGCTGCTGATGGGCGCCGTCGCCAACCTCGCGCCCGAGCTGTTTTCCGGCATCCTCGCCGAGGTTCCATTTGTCGATGCGCTCACCTCTATTCTCGACCCCTCCCTGCCGTTGACCGTGATCGAATGGGACGAATGGGGCGATCCCCTGCACGATGCCGCGGTGTATGCCTACATGAAGTCGTACTCCCCCGTCGAGAACGTGCGCGCCGTCACCTACCCGGCAATTTTGGCCGTGACCAGCTTGAACGATACCCGAGTGCTCTATGTCGAGCCGGCTAAGTGGGTGGCGAAGCTGCGCGAAGTGGGCGCGGACGCCCTGCTCAAGACCGAAATGTCGGCCGGCCACGGTGGGGTCTCCGGTCGGTACAGCGCTTGGCACGAGCGTGCGTTCAACTACGCCTGGGTGCTCGACGCCGCCGGCCTGAACGCCTCAGAGAGCGACAAGTAGGGGAATGACGGATTCGGCGGGTGCCCCGGCGAATGGGCCCGACGGGACCGCGGCCTGGAAGCGGCTGGTACTGCCGGGGGAACCGCCGCACGGCGCATCCGCTCTGCCACGGATCGGCAATTTCGGCCAACCCCGGCCGTCAGCGACCGGGCCGAAGGTACCGATGGGGCTGCAGTTCGAGCTGCGTGAGCAGACTCCACGCACCAACGACCGCTGGCGTGGGCCGACCGCCAAACCGGTGAAGACCCTCGCGGCCGGCCACGGCGATTTTCGGCTCGGCGTGCGGCCGGTCATCCAGAATGCCAATGGTAATTGGGTGCGCAGCAACGTCACGTGGAGCCACCTCACCTTTCAGTTGAACCGGTTCAACCTCGACCCCGAACATCACCGTTGGATCTCCCAGTTCGCCGCCCTCTACAAGGCCGTGCGCGAGGTCTACACGAGCCAGGAAACCGACTGGATCTATCTCGACAATTTCACCAGCCCGCTGCTCTGGCCGCTTCTGCGTGAGGCCGAGCAGCTCGGCATCGGTTTCGTCGGCAGCAAGAAAGACGTCTCCGTGCGGGTCGGGTCGCTCGCTGAGATCAGCCTGGACGTCTCCCAGGCGGATGCTGCCGGCCCGCTGGTATTGCAAGCTCGCCTGCACATCGACGACACCGGGCATCCGCTCGAGGCCGCCGGAATCATCGCGGGCCACGGGGTCTACAGCGCGCGGTTCGGCACCCCGACCGTGTTCACCCTGGCGCCGACGGCTGGTCCGCTAAGCGCTGAGCAGCGTCATCTGGTCGGGCAGGTCGATGCGGCAGCGGTTCCCGCGGCCGACACGGCCGAGTTTCTTGGGACCGTCTACCCATCCTTGCAACGCTCGGTCGCGGTCACCAGCTTGGATGCCTCCGTGCGTTTTCCCGAGGTCCTCCCCCATAATCTCGAACGCACCGAAGTGCCGCACCTCGTGATCACGACGGTGGAGACCGACCAGCGGGACTGGTTCGACCTCGGCGTCATCGTCACGGTGGGCGCGATCACCGTGCCGTTCGGGCCGCTGTTCAAGGCCCTCGCGAAGGGCCAGACCCGCCTGAAGCTGGTCGACAACAGCTTTCTCTCGCTCGAACAGCCCGAGTTCGAGCAGCTGCACGAACTGATCAACGAAGCCCGCGCACTTCAGGAATGGGAGACCGGCCTGCGCATCAGCCGCTACCAGGCCAGCCTATGGAGCGATTTTGAGGATCTCGCCGATGAAACCGTGCCGGCCACGTCGTGGCGGGCGGCCGCCGCAGGCCTCAAAGACCTGGCCGGGATCGACGCGGTTCCGCTGCCTGCAGGTGTGCAGGCGATCCTCCGCCCATATCAACAGGAGGGGTTCGCCTGGCTCGCATTTCTCTGGAAGCACCAGCTCGGCGGGGTGCTCGCCGACGATATGGGGCTCGGCAAGACGCTGCAGACCCTGGCGGCACTGGTGCACGCGACCGAGTCGACGTTGACATTTCCATTACCAGGGCCATTCCTGGTTGTGGCACCGACATCCGTGGTGGCGAACTGGCTGAACGAGGCAACCCGATTCACGCCCGGACTGCAAGTGCGCACACTCACGGCCACCGAGTCCAAGAGCCGCCGGCTCATAGCGGATGCCGCGGCCGACGTCGACGTACTCGTCACCTCGTACGCATTGTTCCGTCTCGATTTCGACGCGTACCAGGCGGTGACCTGGGCCGGCCTCATTCTCGATGAGGCGCAATTCGTGAAGAACCGCACGAGCCGCGCCTACGCCTGCGCGAAGGAGCTGAACACGCCGTTCAAACTGGCTATCACTGGCACTCCGCTGGAGAACAACCTGATGGACCTGTGGTCGCTGTTCAGCATCGTCGCACCGGGCCTGTTTGCATCGTCACGCAAATTCATCGAGGACTACGTGCGGCCGGTGACCCTCGGATCGAGCCCGGAGCGGCTCGCGAAGCTGCGGCGGCGCATCCGCCCGCTGATTTTGCGCCGCACCAAGGAGGTCGTGGCCCGCGACCTGCCGGCCAAGCAGGAGCAGGAGCTGCAGATCGCGCTGAACCCGGCGCACCAGAAGCTCTACGATACGTTTCTGCAGAGGGAACGGCAGAAGCTCTACGGCTTGATCGAGGAGCTCGACAAGAACCGATTCATCATTTTTCGTTCGCTCACCCTGCTGCGGCTGCTGAGCCTCGATGCCTCACTCGTCGACAAGAAGTATGCGGGTGTGCGCTCGAGCAAGCTTGACGCCCTGTTTGAGCAGCTCGACGATGTCATCGCCGAGGGACACAAGGCGCTCATCTTCAGCCAGTTCACGTCGTTCTTGAAGCTCGCCGCTGCCCGGCTCGACGCGCAGGGAGTTCCGTATTGCTACCTCGACGGGTCGACACTGCGGCGCAGCGAGGTGATCGACCGGTTCAAGAGCGGAGTGGCACCGGTGTTTCTGATCAGCCTCAAAGCCGGCGGCTTCGGTCTCAACCTGACCGAAGCCGACTATGTCTTTCTGCTCGACCCGTGGTGGAACCCGCAGGCTGAGGCGCAGGCCGTTGACCGCACCCACCGCATCGGCCAGACTCGCAACGTGATGGTCTACCGGCTGGTCGCCACCGGCACCATCGAGGAGAAGGTTGTGGCGCTCCAGAAGCAGAAATCTCAGTTGTTCACCGCGGTGCTCGACGACGACGCCATGTTCAGCAGTGCGCTGACCGCCGACGATATTCGCGGGCTGCTCGAGCCCTGATCGGAGGGTTAGACGTCGCTCGAAGCTGCCCACAGGTTGATGCCGTTGTCGACGGCGTGCACGTCGATCGCGGCCAATTCCTCGGCGCTGAACTCGAGGTGCTGCAGTGCCGCCACGTTCGTCTCGAGCTGGGCGACCGACGATGCCCCGATCAGGGCACTGGTCACCGCGGAGTTGCGCAGCACCCAGGCCAGGGCCATCTGGGCGAGCGACTGACCGCGCTCGGATGCGATCTCGGTCAACGCCCGGATGTGGGTCAGCGCCTCGGTACTCACCATGGATTTCTTCGCCGAACCCTCACGCGCCACACGCGAGTCCGCCGGGATGCCCCCGAGGTAGCGGTCGGTGAGCAGCCCCTGGGCCAGCGGCGAGAAGGCGATGCAGCCGGCACCGATGTCGTCGAGCGTGTCAAGCAGGTCGTTTTCGACCCACCGGTTGAACATGGAGTAGGACGGCTGGTGGATCAGCAGCGGCGTGCCCAGGTCGGCCAAGATAGCGGCGGCCTCCCTGGTGCGCTCGGGCGAGTAGGAGGAGATGCCGGCGTAGAGGGCGCGGCCGCTCGTGACGGCGGTGTGCAGTGCCCCCATCGTCTCCTCGAGCGGGGTGTCGGGGTCGGCGCGGTGGGAGTAGAAAATGTCGACATAGTCGACGCCCATACGGCCGAGGGACTGGTCGAGGCTCGACAACAGGTACTTGCGGGAGCCGAAGTTGCCGTAGGGACCCGGCCACATGTCGTATCCGGCCTTGGTTGAAAGCACGACCTCATCGCGGTGGGCGGCAAAATCCTCACGAAATAGCTGGCCGAAGTTTGTTTCGGCCGAACCGTAGGGAGGCCCATAGTTGTTGGCAAGGTCGAAGTGGGTGATGCCCAGGTCGAAGGCCCGACGCAGAATGGCCCGCTGCGTTGCGAGCGGCTTGTCATCGCCGAAGTTTTGCCAGAGTCCGAGCGAAATGGAAGGAAGTTTGAGGCCGCTGCGCCCGGCGCGGCGGTACGGCATGGACTCGTATCGGGATTCATTCGGAAGATAGGTCATCCCACCATGATCGCATCCTCAGCGCCGTGTTCGGGCGCGGTCGGGCAATCGATCAGTGCTCGGCTTTGCTCCCGAGCTGTGTGGCGTCGACGTGATCGCGCAGATAGTCGGCGAATCCCGCTGGAGCACGTCCGACCCGTCGCCCCGACGTCAACACCGGAATCAGCGCGGTGCGGGCCTCTGACACCGCGAGGTCGCGTAGCGAGGCCACCAGCAGCACGTCTTCATCGCGGTCGACCGGTGCAAACTCGCCGGCGGCGAGGTAGAGGTCGGCTCGTACGCCTAGATTGGCGCCGTGAACGTGCGGATGCCCCTCATCAATCGTGTGCAGGGCCTCCCAGCGCCGCAGCTCGGTGACGGCCAGATCGTTGTCGGGCTGCACCGTTCCGAGCACGAGTTCGGCACCGTTGCGGGCCAGCGCCAGCTGGGTCACCAGCCAGTTCGGCGGCACGGCCGAGTCCGCATCGGTGGTGGCGATCCAGATACCCGCAGCGGATGCCGCGACATCCGTTCGTGAATGCAGCGGCAGGTCCAGCGCGTGCCGAATACCGACGCGGCGAGCCACTCCAACGGCTCCAGCCTCGATCTCGTGGCAGCTGAAGTTTGTCCAGTGTGCGGCTACTCGCGCTGACAGGTCGGTGCAGCGATCGAGCACCAGAAGCACGAACACTCGTGGTCGGTCCGGCTCGGGCACGGCGCTCAGCGCGTCGATCGCCGCGGTGAGCGCGCTCAAACAGCGTGGCAGCAACAGCTCCTCATTGCGCACGGGAACGACGATCGCTACGACGTCGATAGAAACGAGACTGATCACGGAACCAGCCCGCCGCGCTGGGCTACCGACAGGGCCGGGCGCGGCTCGTAAACCTCGAGCACGAAGTCACGTTCAAGGTGGTGCACGGTGCGCTGCAGCCCAACCACGCGGGTGAGCTGGGTGTGCACCGCGTCACCGGTGAGCGGATGTTCCGCAACCGGATGCCGCCAGTGACAGGCCACGAGCACTCCATTCGGAGCGAGGCTGGCCCGGCACCGTTCGAGCAGGCGGCGCAGATCGTTCGCGGAACAGTAATAACCGACCTCTGACATTACGATGAGGTCAAACGTACCGTCCGGCCACTCCCCCGGCACCGTGCGGCACTCAAAGGTGACACCCGGCCGGCCAGCCAGCCGTTCGCGGGCTATGGTGAGCGGCTCCTCAACCAGGTCGATGCACAACAGGGTGTCACAGTACTCGGCGAGTTCGGCCGTCAGCACTCCGGTCGAGCAGCCCAGCTCAAGCGCGGCAGAGAAGCGCTGACGCGGGAGGGCCGCGATCAATGCGGAGCGTTTGCGTTTCTCATACCAACGGGATTCAAATCCCCACGGGTCGGGACCCGATGCATAGACACCCTCGAAGAACCCGGCGGTGAGGGTCTGATTCGGGTCGGCCCGGACGCGAGGGGGGCGATTCGCCGGTTTTCGTGCGCGAGCGGGCCGGGGCGGGGCATCCGCCGCTCCGTTCAGAGTCATCTCGAGGAGCGTTTCGTAGTCCCGCGCGAAGTGCGCTCGAAAGCCAGCCGGAACGATCTCTTCATCGCCGAGGGAATCCGACAGGGGCCCCACCTGGCTGCGATGAAATGCGAGAGCTCGAGCCTTGACCTTACGCTCGGCGGGAAGCAGGTTGAACAAACGCACGGCCGCCTCCGACCAGACCGCAGCGTCGGGGGTCGACCAGTGCCAGGCCCAGATCGGATACTCGAACAGGCGCGCACCGCGTTCTCGCGCCGCGCGCTCGGCCGCCGCACTGGCCGCTGCATGATCCGGATGCTTATCGGCTCGCCACGGCGATACAACCCAGGTGGATCCACCCGCCTCACCGATCGCCTCAACGATTTCTTCCGCGGCGATTCCTACATGCTCGGCCAGTTCGCCGTCGGGAAGCTCCAACAGGTGAACCCGGGCGTTGGGAGCGAGGTGAGCGAGGGCATCCGTCACCTCGATGCGGCGAATTTGTGCGAGTCGCGCCGGATCATGGGTCGGTGACTGTGGGTGAGACGCCTCGCCGTTACTCAGCACTATGACCACGATTGGCAGCCCGAGCCCGGCGACATGAGTGATGAGTCCACCGACGCCAAGACTCTCGTCGTCGGGATGCGCCGACACCACGACAAGTCGTTTTAGCCCGTCGAGGTCCAGCGAAGCGAAGCGATCGGGCCAGTGAGCTGCCTCCCAGACCTTCTCAGGCGTTCCTTTGTCAGAATGACTGAAAGTCACCATGGTGCATTCCCCCTCGCTACGAGCATCCGGCCCAACGCAGCATCATCGCGTTCGGCATGGTGTTGGCGCACATAAAGCTGCAGGTCGGCCACCCGCTGGGCATGCCGGGCATCGAGCGCGAGCGGAGCCGGCCCCAGTGCATGCCCGATACGGAATACAACCTCGTCGACCGTTCGGGCAACGAGCGCCCGCACGCGTGCGGCGAGCAGGGAACCAGCTGGCCCGTCAGCCTCGCCGGCATCAATGGCGAGTGCCGCCGCCCCGAGCGCCAATTTCGACCCGGTCACGGCCACGTCGACCGCGCCGAGGTGGGCGAGTGCAATCTGGTCGGGGGTGCGGTTCGCGGTGGAATCGTAGAGCGTGCGGGCCATTCCCACGACGCCACCCCACCACACGGCGGCCACGCCGATGCCGCCCCAGGCAAACCCTGGCCGACGCTGGTACCATCCCTCGTCGCCGACCGGATCGGCGGTGACGGCCGAAAAATCGACGGGGCCGCTCGTCACCTGGCAAAGCCCGCGCGCCACCCAGGCGTCGTCGTGCACCCTGATGCCCAGATCGCGCAGGTCGACGGCAAACAGACGGCGGCCCAGGTCGCCAGCCGGGCCTGATACGCGAGCCGTCACGAGCGCGTGGCTGAGTAATCCCGCGAGCGAACACCACGGCTTGATGCCGTCGAGCCGCCACCGGTCGCCGACCCGGGTTGCCGTGACGGCGGGGCCAGCACTCTCCGCCGCGAACACGCCCCAGGTTTGGTCGGGCCGGGCCGGGTAGCCCGCCTGGTGCAGAATTGCCCGCGCGTCGAGGTGCGCCTCGGCCACCCGCGCCGCCGTGAGGTCGGCCGCCGCGAGCGTCGACAGTATGTCGAAGAGTTGCGCCGTGTGGCCCTCCCCCGGCCGGGGAACGGCGGCGAGAGTGCTCGCAAGCGTCAGCGCCCGCCGCGCGTCACCGTTGACTGCGAAGGCAGCGCCAGCGAGGCCACCCTGTGTGCTGCCGCTGTCGGCCCAGAGCACCTTCGATTCACCCGGCATGTCAACCCTTTCCGTTGGCGGCTCCCGAATGGGGGCCCCGAACGTCAGGACGCCCGAGACTTCGACGTGGACGAGGAGCGCTTGCGCGGTTTGCGGTTTTCCGCGCTGACCATCCAGGAGTACTGCTCGAGTTTTTCAATGAACGCGTGCAGAAGGTCGGCGCTCGTGGGGTCTTCCTCGTCGACCTCATCGTGCACCTTACGCATGTTGTCGACGGTTGCATCGAGCCGTTCAGTGATCAGCGTGACCGTCTCGGTGGTGTCGACCTCGCCGTCCGGAAACTTCGGGAGGTGCGTCGTTTTGGTGACCGTCTCGCTACGGCCATCCGGCATGGCATCGAGGGAGCGCATCCGCTCGGCCACTTCGTCGGAGAACTCGCGCGCATCCATGATGATTTCGTCCAGTTGCAGGTGGAGGTCTCGAAAGTTCTTGCCGACGACGCTCCAGTGCGCCTGCTTGCCCTGAACGTGCAGTTCGATCATGTCGACGAGAACGGACTGCAGGTTGTTGCTGAGTCTTTCGGAGGCTTGCATGGTGACCTTCCAATCGGGGGGAATTTGCATCGAGACCATATCACCGCGGAAGATTCTGGGGCACAATGCCAGTAGCCCGACCGAGGGTCGCAGACCCGAAGTGCGGCCCCCGGGTTTTCGGGCAGCAGGTGCAAGCACGCATCTCGCGGCAGGTCAGGCGTCGTTCGAATCCCGTGGCGCGCGCGGCTTGCTGTATTTTTTGTGCGCGGTCTGCGGTGCGGTGCCGAGGATGCGCGCAATGTCGGCCCAGGAACAGCCGCCGTCGCGCATCGCGTTCACCGCCGCGGTGACCCGGAGGGTGACCTCCACCCGATCGCGCACCGCGCGTTCCAGCTCACGTTCGAGGGCCCGGTACGGGCGCGCGATGTGCGCTGTGGGCTCTTCTGCAGGGGCAGACACCGTCACCGACTCGTTGGGCTGGTCCGGGGCAGTACTGGTCATCGGCAACCTTTCCATGGATGCAACGTAGGCCGCGCGTGCCGCTGCGTCAAGCGTTAGGCGGAGGCACGCTGACGCCTGCACGGTCGCGTCGTCGGCATCTCTTCGCACGTGCGTGCGCTGTGGCAGAATCGGTGGCATGACACGCGTGAGGCTTCCCGGCACAGTCCTGTCCGTGAGCCGTGACGATAAGCACCGCTTCAGTAAACCGACGGTGAGCAGCATTCGTCTTGTGGCCGGATTCGGCGTGGACGGCGACTCGCACGCCGGGGCGACGGTGCAGCACCTGTATGAAAAAAAGCGCAATCCTTCGGCGCCGAACCTCTGCCAGGTGCACTTCATGGCCGCCGAGCTCTTCGATGACCTCGTGCCGACCGGCTACACGGTAGCGCCGGGCGAACTCGGCGAGAACGTGACGACCGAGGGAATCAACCTGATGTCCCTGCCACTCGGTACCCGGCTGCACCTCGGCGCGCAGGCTGTGGTTTCAATCACCGGCATGCGCAGCCCCTGCTCGCTCATCAACGGCTATCAAAAAGGCCTGATGAAGCAGCTCATCAAAACGGATGCCGCCGGTACGGTTCACCGCCGCGGCGGCATCATGGGTGTCGTGGTCAGGGGCGGGGTCGTGAACCCGGGCGACTGCATCCGGGTGGAGCTCCCCGCAGGCGAGCAACTCCCCCTTGGCGTCGTCTAGCGGTGAGCGCGCCCGAGGACGACTCGGCGCCCCCCGTCACCCGCACCACGACCGGGCTCTCGACTGGAGTCTCGGCCGGCGGGGTTTAGGCTACTGCGCGTCAGCGGAGCTGTGGAACCACGGCGGGTAGACCGCGACCTTGGGCTTGAACGAGCTGGACTTCAAAATGCCGCGCACGGTCTCGCGCACATTGTCGTTGGACACTCCGATGAGCGTGATCCACTCGATCGGGAACGCATCGGGCACGAGCAGCTCGGCTTCGAGGAGCATCGCGCCGTCGGCTTCGGCGCGCAGGGTCTGCAGCATGCGCTCGGCGGTGGCCGGCGTGGCGCCGAACCGGGTGAGTTCGTCGGCGGCATCACCGTTGGTGACGGCGATCACCGTGGGGATGAGGGCGGTCTCGTCCTCGGTGGAGTCGGCATCCGTCGCGGGGAGGGCAGCGAGTCCGTCGTTGATCTTTTTGACCGTGCTCACGAGCATGACGAAGTCGAAGGCCTCTGACCCATGGGCGTTGAGGGCCAGGCGCGGGTCAGCGGCCTCGGCGCGCAGGTTTTCCCAGACCGTCGCATTCGGCGACAGGAAGAAGGGCACATACTCAGCGACGCCGCGGCCGTCGCCAGCGACACGGGCCTCACGGCGCACGTCGCGAGTAGCCGGGGTCGAGATGTCAACGGTGGGCCGCGTGGTGAGGGCCTCGTTGGCGAGCAAGCGCCCGTCGTGCAAAATCGCGGCAAGGTTGCTGATGTGGGTGAGGTGATACACGCGTTGCTCGTCGACATTGTCGGCCGAGACCGGTTCGGCACGCACCGGTCGGGGTGCGCCGGCGAAGCGAACGGGGCGAGCAGTGCGCGCGGCCGGCGTGGCCGCGGTCGGCAACGGGTCGCGCAACGAGGACAGCTTCGGGGCGCGGGTCTTCTTCACCGGCGTAGCGGGCTCAATGGCGGCTTTGGGAAAACACAGGGCGCACAATTGGCCCTCGAGTCCGTGGATGCATTCGTCGTCCAAGAGGGAAAAACCTTTCGTTTTGCGGCTCGCGCCACTCGGAAAAGCCGAACGTGCATACCGCCTATCAACGTTACGTTCATTTGGGGTGTGGCGGTGACCGTTCTCTACCTTTTCGGCGACTCCGCGTGAACAATCGCAGCCGGCCTGCAACCCGGCTGGCGCGTGCTCGATCACCAGCAGCGCGAACGGTGTGCCGTGGGCCGTGTTATTTCGTCGTGGCGGGATGTCTCCGCGGTAAACCCCGCATGGTCGCTCGCCGCGTATGGTGCGGCCCGGGCCGGTATCGTTGGCAGCAACAACCGAGCTGGGAGACCCTACTGTGTGGACGACCGTTCCGGTGATTGCGGCCGTGCTGATCGGCTCGAGCATGCAGCGCATCACCGGCATGGGGTTCGCGCTGGTCGCGGCTCCGTTTCTGGTTCTGCTGCTGGGACCGGTTGACGGTGTCATCGTGGTCAACGTGTGCGGGGCTCTCACCTCCTGCGTGATTTTGATGCGCGTGTTTCGACAGGTGGACTGGCGGCGCTACGGCCTTCTGGCGGCGTGCGCCGTGGTCGGCATTGTTCCCGGTTCGTACGTTTTGCAGTTCGTCTCCGTGGCGTGGCTTGAAATCTCGATCGGCGTGCTCGTGGCCGCTGGACTGACCGTCTCGGTGAATCTCGGCCGGGTTGTCGTGCGAGACCGGCTGGGTTTCCGCGTGATTGCGGGCGTGACCAGTGGGTTCATGAACACGACTGCCGGCGTCGGCGGCCCGGCGGTGAGCATCTACGCGATCGCCACGGGTTGGCCGCAGCGTTCCTTTGCCGCCACGATGCAGCCGTACTTTCTCACGATCGGGCTGGCGTCCCTGTCGTCGAAATTCGCCCTGGGCTCGGCCGACGTACCGCAGTTACCCACCGTGGTCTGGATTCTGATCGGATGCGCCTGCATCATCGGCCTCATCGTTGGCGACCTGCTTTCCACGGTGATCGAGCCGCACGTGGCCCGGCGCCTGCTCGTGATTGTGGCCTACCTCGGGTCGATCGCGACCATCGTGCGCGGAGTTCTCGAGCTGCTCGCCTGATCGCGCTGGCCCCGCCCACTCCCAGCGCGAAAAACGCTCGGAGGGCCCAAGCAGCAGGTTCTCGCGATTCTTCTCCGAGAGGTGCTCGTGACCGGTCTTCGGTTCACTTGTTTCGGCAGCGTCTAGATGATGAAGTCGAGGCCCTCTGCCGACACCGACGCTGGCTCGGCGGGGTGATGCGCGGCATCCGTTTGCTGCTCATAGGTGGCCGTCACGAGAATAGGCATGTGGTCGGACGTGCCCTGCGGAAGCGTCTCGACGTTGGAGATCGTCAGGCCCATCGAGGTCGCGAGGTCGAAGTGCCCCCGAAAGAACTTGTAGCGGGTGTAGGTGCGCGTGTCGCTGAGCGTGAGGTCGTAGCCCGTGCGGTTCACCCTGTTGCCTAGCTTGCCCTGGAAGATCGGGTAGTTGTAGTCGCCGACCATGAGGGTCGGCAGGCCGGGGCCGAGGATGCTCAACTCTTCGTGGGCCGAGTGGATCTGGTTACGGCGCAGGGAATTGAGGGCGGTCAGCGGCGCCGCATGAAACGATGCGACGACGAACTCCCGCTGTGCGACATGGTCGATAAGACGGGTGGCGATCAGTCGTTCGTGCGCGGGCGCGGCGAGTCGGTCGTGCAAGGACTTCTTGAGCGCGAAGGTCTGGGTTTTGACCGCCGTGAAGCGATCCTTGCGGTAGTAGATGGCGAGGCCGAGCCGGTTGCGGCGGGTCGAGTCGGCCAGGTGCAGGTTGCCGACCTCGGTCGGCAGGTCACTGGTGTTGCATTCCTGCAGACAGAGAATGTTGGGCGTGTAACGCTCGGTCAGTGCGACGAGTTCGCCGCTGGCGCGATTCTTGCGGAGGTTGTAACTAATGACCCTCATGGCACCCGTCTCAGACTCGATGGCTAGCCTTTAGCCTACGACTCTCGTCGGGGTCGAAATTGAACATCCGGGGTCAGTTGCTACATGCGCAGGTGGTGTCCAGCCTCGCGCCGGCCCGTGCAGCAAACGGCTCGCCGCCACACGGCACGAACTCAGGATGCGCCTGGCATCGATCTCCAGTGCGAAGACCGAGGCGTCGCGGCGCGCAAACGTAGACTGGAAAGCCCGGAGGTCACTTCGGCGACCGCGAGGAGCCGCATGACCCAGAACGACATCGTTCTTATTCGCCATGGCCAGACGGAGTGGAGCATCTCCGGCCAGCACACCGGGCGCACCGACATTCCTCTGACCGACTTCGGGCGTCGGCAAGCGGATGCCCTCGGCGAGATGCTCGACGGCGCACACTTCGATCGGGTCTATTCGAGTCCGCTGGTGCGGGCCTGGGAGACCATGGAACGGGCGGGCTACGGCGCCCAGGGTGTGCCGAGCAACGACATGCTGGAGTGGGACTACGGGGTGTACGAGGGTCGGCGCACGGTGGACATCCGTTCGGAAATTGCCGGGTGGACCGTGTGGGACAACCCGGTTCTGGGCGGTGAGTCCGTCGACGAGGTGGGCGCACGCGCCGACCTCGTCATCGAACAATGCCTCGCGGCCGAAGGCCGGGTGGCCGTTTTCGCGCACGGACATTTTCTGCGCATCATGACCGCGCGCTGGATGGGCCTGTCCGCCGTCGCAGGCAAGGGCCTCAGCCTCGGTACCGCGACGATGTCGACGCTCGGCTGGGAGCACGAGAACAGGGTGTTGCAGATGTGGAACGACGCCTGCCACCTGAGCTCGATGGACCCGGTTGTCTAGTACGTTCCCTGACGGCACAAACTACCCCCAGTCTGAGTTAGACAGAATCTATTCGTTGGAATCGTTGTTGTCATCTCGGGTGCCGCTATCCACCTCACCTGCCCGGAGGTGACCAACGGAACGATTTACAGCGTCGACGCCGAGGGCCCCTCGTGCACCGCGGATGACGTCTTCATCTTTCAGATCTCCAAGGACCTGGAACAGGCATCCGCCCAGAACGTGATCCTGGCCGGCGGCGTGCAGGCGAAGAACGTGTTCTGGCAGGTTGCCGGATCCGTCGCCATCGGCACGACCGCGCACTTCGAAGGCACCATTCTCAGCCACACCATGATCGCACTGAAGACCGGAGCGACCATCAACGGCCGCCTCCAGGCCCAGACGGCCGTCACGCTGCAGAGCAACACGGTCACCGCGCCCGTGCAGTAACACGGCAGACGCCAAAGGCGCGGGTGACGCACCGTCACCCGCGCCTTTGACGTTGACTTCAGCGCACCGGCACCCACGTGCCCTTGACTCGCTCGGTGACCAGGGACGCTCGCAGCTCGGCGACGACCCTCAGCTCGGCCACGACGTGGGCGCCGATCTGCAGGGCCGACGGGGCGTCATCCGCTGTGAAACGCACGATCACCCGGGGTGCGCCGGCAACGATCGACAGGTCGGAGGCCTCCACTGTGGTGAATTCTGCGGCTGCGGCTGCAGCCAGCGGCACGACCGAGGCTGGCGCGGTTCCCGGGTGCAGGGATTCGATACTCATGGTGACGCGATAAGAAGGCATGGTTTCAGGGTACGGGTACTGCTTTACTGAATGGGTCCTCATCACCCACGTTTGGAAACCCATGACCTACACGGCCACGATCGTCGCCCAAGTGCAGTCCACCAAACCCGATGCCCTCTGGGCTATCGCAACCGCCCTCAACACCGAGGTCGAGAACCAGACCGGCGCGAACGCATTCATCGCCCTGCCCGATGGCGGTCGGGTGGAAGTGGAAATCCCCAAGTTCGGCGAGAGCCTGCCGCTGACCATCGACGTGGTGGATGCACGCAGCCAGGGCGCGGCGCGGGCATCCGCTCAAAACATTCTGGACCTGCTCGAGCAGTCCACCGGCTGGCAGGTCGACCACCTGCACGACTGAAACGGATGCCCCGCCGCAACACTCAGATGCGCCGCTTAGGATCGAAGACATGACTGAAATGACTGCCACCGCGCCGCGCATCACGATGTATGGAGCGGAGTGGTGTGGCGATTGCCGCCGGTCCAAGTCATTCCTTGACCGCCTCGAGGTGGACTACGACTACGTCGATCTGCTGCTCGTCGAGGACGGCGCCGACCGTGCCCGCGCCATCAGCGGCCGCACCAACATTCCCGTGATCGTGTTTCCCGACGACACCCACTTGGTCGAGCCGAGCGACGTCGAGGTGCGCATAAAGCTCACCCAGCTCGGCCGCATCAGCTGACCCACCTCGCCCCAGAGGGGCCCGCGGTGTTCGTGCTACTGTCAGAAATCGCAGATACCACCGGGGGTCGCACCATGCACAAAACGCTCATGCCGTCGACGCGACGCGTGCCTCTTTCGCTGTGGATCAGCGCGGTGCTCTTCGTGCTGTACAGCGCGCTGGGGGTCGCGGTCTGTCTCGAAGTACGCAACGATGCAGTGAATATACTCGCCCTGTTGACCGCGTCGCCACTGATGTTCGTGGGCATGGTCATCGCCGTGGTCGACATCGTGCGCACCCGCAAACGCGGCAACGCCGCCCAGGCTTACGCCCGGCTGCAGCGGGTGGGCCTCGTCCTCATGGTCGCCGCGATGCCGCTGTGGATGGCCATCGCCATCGCGATCGCCTCGCTGCCCTAGCGTCCCCAGGGGAGGCCAGAAATTAGAAAGAGCTGAAAAACAGCCAACCCGGCCAGCAGTATGCAGAGCAAAAAACGCCTATTGCAGCCGTCAGCGGCGCACGATGGAACGTAGCAGACGTACGGCAACCGAGAGCGAGGCCATGTCGTCTTGTGCGAGCGAGTTGACCTCTTTGAACACGCTGCGAGCGCGGCCGAGCTGTTCTGCGTTGAGTTCTTCCCAGGCGAGGAGGCGCTCCTCGGGCGCACCGGCAGCTGTTTCGTCGAGCACGGACCGGACCATGTCGGCGACGGTCGAGTACAGGTCGTCGCGCAGTGCGGCGCGAGCAAGAGCCTGCCAGCGGTCCTTACGCGGAAGTTTGGTGATGCGCTCGAGCAGATTATCGACACCGAATCGGTTGTAGACCGTGTAGTAGATGGCGGCGACCTCGGTGACCTGCACGTTTGCCCTGGCCGCGACCTTGGCCACGTCGAGCAGCGCGTACGCCTCGAACAGCTCAGACCAACGGCGGCCGAGATCGTCGGGCAGGCCCGACTCCCTGGCCCGTTCTTCCTGCATTTTCAGGCGCTGGAGGTCTGTTCCCTGCAGGTAATCGCCGAGGCGCTCGCGCATCAGCGCGATCTGGGGCTTGTACTTCGCGATCACCGCGGCGACGGGCAGGGAGCCGCCGTGGTTGACCTGCCAGCGCACCGCACGGTCGAGCAGACGGCGAATGTCGAGGTGAATGGCCGTCCACTTCGCGGTTGGGAACGACGACGGCAGCGCGTTGAGTTCGCCGACCATCGTGTCGAGATCGAAGATCTCGCGCAGGGCCACGAAGGCCCGTGCGATCGTCGCCTCATTGGCCGAGGTCTCTTCCATCGTGCGGAAGGCAAAGGTGATGCCGCCGAGGTTGATCATGTCGTTTGCCACGACGGTCGCGATGATCTCCCGGCGAAGCGGATGCGTGTCGAGCTCGGCATCGAAACGCTCCACCAGGTGAGTGGGAAAATACCGGCGCAGGGTGCTCCCGAACCACGGGTCATCGGCCAGATCGCTGTCGCGGAGCGCGGTGGCCAGCTCGATCTTGGCGTAGGCGGATAGCACGCTCAGCTCGGGGCTGGTCAGCCCCTGGCCGCGATCGAGACGCTCCCGCAGCGTGGCCGTCGTCGGCAGGGCCTCCAATTCTCGCTGCAGACCACCCGATTTCTCGAGCCAGTTCATCAGGCGTTCGTAGCTCGGGCTCCAGTTGTTCACGAGCACTCGGTCGTTGAGCAGCAGAATATTTTGGTCGACGTTGTCGACGAGAACGAGACGCCCGACCTCATCGGTCATCTCGGCGAGGAACTCGGCCCGCTCGGCCGGGTCAAGCTTGCCGGCGGCGACCATGCGGTCCACGAAGATTTTGATATTGACTTCGTGGTCGGAGCAGTCCACGCCGGCCGAGTTGTCGATCGCGTCGGTGTTGAGGATCACGCCGGCCAGCGCAGCTTCGATGCGCCCGAGCTGGGTGAAACCGAGATTGCCGCCTTCCCCGACGACCTTGACGCGAAGGTCTTTGCCGTCGACACGAATGCCGTCGTTGGCCTTGTCGCCGACCTGCGCGGCGGTTTCGCTGCTCTCCTTGACGTAGGTGCCGATGCCACCGTTGTAGAGCAGATCGGTGGGCGCCAGCAGAATCGCGCGCAGCAGCTCCGGCGGGCTCAACTGCGTGGTCGTCTCGGGCAGTCCGAGCACGACCTGCACCTCGGCCGAGATGGGAACGACCTTGGCCTGGCGAGGAAAGACGCCACCGCCGGTGCTGATCAGGTCGGTCGAATAGTCGGCCCACGAGGAACGCGGAAGTTCAAACAGCCGGGCCCGCTCCGCGAAGGAACGCGCCGGGTCGGGGTTCGGGTCGAGAAAGATATGCCGATGGTCGAAGGCGGCGACCAGCTTGATGTGCTCCGACAGCAGCATGCCGTTGCCGAACACGTCGCCGGACATGTCGCCCACTCCAACGACGGTGAAGTCTTCGATTTGAGTGTCAACGCCGAGTTCACTGAAGTGGCGTTTGACCGACTCCCAGGCGCCCTTGGCGGTGATGCCCATCTCTTTGTGGTCGTAGCCGACCGAGCCACCGGAGGCAAACGCATCACCGAGCCAGAAACCGTACTCGGCAGCCAGCCCGTTGGCGATGTCCGAGAACGACGCCGTACCCTTATCCGCTGCGACAACGAGGTAACTGTCATCGTCGTCGTGCCGCACCACGCGGCGCGGTGCGACGACATGCTCGCCATCGGCCTCGGCTACCAGGTTGTCGGTGAGGTCGAGCAGCCCACGAATAAAGGTTTTGTAGCTCTCGATCCCCTCGGCCAGCCAGGGTGCACGGTCAACGCCGGGGTCGGGAAGCTTCTTGGCGAAGAACCCGCCCTTGGCACCGGTCGGCACGATGACGGCGTTCTTGACCGTCTGCGCCTTGACCAGGCCGAGCACCTCGGTGCGAAAGTCTTCTCGGCGGTCTGACCAGCGCAGCCCACCCCGGGCGACCTTGCCAAAGCGCAGATGCACGCCCTCGACGCGCGGCGAATAGACCCAGATCTCATACATGGGCTTGGGAGAGGGCATCTGCCCGATCTGTGACGGGTCGAGTTTGATGCTCAGATACGGCTTGTACTGAAAGAAGTTCGTGCGCAGGGACGCCTCGATCAGGGTGATGAGCGTGCGCAGCACGCGGTCGGCGTCAAGGGTGGCCACCTGCTCCATCGCGACCCGCAGCTGTTCGCGCACGTCGGCGACGCGGAGCATCCGCTCATCATCTGACAGGTCGGGGTCGAATCGGGCCTCGAACAGTGCGACCAACCTGCTGGTCACGGCCGGGTTGGCGAGGAGAGCGTTCGCCACGAAGCCATACGAGTTGGTGTTGCCGATCTGGCGCAGATACTTGGCGTAACTGCGCAAAATGACCACGCGGTGCCAGGGTATGCCGTCTTGCAACACCAGGCGGTCGAGGGTGTCGGATTCGATGGCTCCGCTGATGGCTGCGCCGAACGAGTCGGCCAGCAGCGCGCCGGTCGTGACCGGGTCGACTCCGGCCGGGTAGTGCAAGCCGAGGTCGTAGAGGTAGAAGCGGCGCCCGTCGGTGGTCTGAATCTCGAACGGCACCTCATCGAGCACCTCGAGCCCGAGATTCTGCAGAAACGGCAGAATCTGGCTGAGGCTTTTCGGTTCGGTCATGTAGAGCTTGATGCGCGCGTCTTCGCCGGGGTCGCCGGACGTTTTCGGCAGGTATACGTGCAACCCGAGGCGAGCATGGGTCTCAGCGGATGCCCCGCCCTGCGCGGCGCAGGCCTCGAACCGCCCGATGTCTTCGAGGGCGTCGGTGATTTCGTAGTCGATCTGGTAGCTGTCGGGAAATGCGTCGGCCCAGACGTTCGACAGGTGCTCGGCCTCTTCGACCGAGTGTGTCTCGCGCAGTTCGTCGCTGATCCCCTGGGGCCAGGACCGCACGGCCAAAGCCAGGCGGTGTTCCAGCGCCGCGGCATCGACAGAGTCGGCCGAGACGTCTTTGGGCAAGCGGATGCGATAGAAGAGGCGGGCGAGCGCCGATTCGGTCATACGCGCTTCGAAGTCGAGTGAATCCGAGCTGAACGTCTCCTGCAATTCTTTCTCAATGCGCAGCCGCACGGTCGTGTTGTAGCGGTCACGGGGCAGGTAGACGAGCGCCGACATGAAACGGCCGTAAATGTCGGGCCGCAGGAACAGCCGGGTACGGCGACGCTCCTGCAGGCGCTGAATCGCGAGCGACACGGCCACCAGTGCGGGCACCTCGATCTGGAACAGTTCGTCCCGCGGATAGGTTTCCATAATGCCGAGAAGATCTTTGCCGCTGTGCGACTCGGGCGGAAAACCAACCTCGGTCATGACGGCCTTGACCTTCTCGCGCAACACCGGCACGGCGGTGACCGAGCTGGTGTAGGCGCTCGCAGCGAACAAACCGATGAAGCGCTGCTCGCCATTGACCTGGCCGGCGGCATCGAAACTCTTGATGCCGATGTAGTCGAAGTAGGCCGGACGATGAACGGTGGACCGGGAGTTGGCCTTGGTGATCACGAGGGCCGCGCGCTCACGCGCTTTTTGACGGCCGGCATCCGTGAGGTGCTGGATCTGGTGGCGGTCGTCGGCGGAACGCAGCAGGCCGAGGCCGCTGCCTTCGATGAGCGTGAGCACGTCTTCGCCGGCAAGCGTCTCGAGGTTGTATTCGCGGTAGCCAAGAAAGGTGAAGTTGCCCTCGTCGAGCCAGTGCAGCAGTTGTTGGGTCTGCCGGAGGTCTGTGATCTGCTCGGCGCCGACGATGTTGTCGAGGGCCTTGGCGATCTGCATGGCCTTGGTACGCATGAGCGGCCAATCAGCGACGGCAGCGCGCACGTCGCTGAGAACGGAGGTCAGCCCATGAATGAGATTGGCCTGCGCGTCGTCGCTCGCGCTGTCAATCTCGATCGCGATCCACGATTCGAGGTGCGAGGCGTCATCACCGACGGCGATGAGGTGAGCGATGTTGGGCATGGCAGAGGTATCACCGCTGGAAACACCGGCGCTGGATCCACTGGCACTGGCCGGAATACGGTTGATGTCGACGAGGTCGTTCGTGGCTTTGTTGCGGGCGACGATGAGCAACGGGTGCACGACCAGGTGGATGGCCGAATGCTGGCGCACCAGTTCGGCCGTGACCGAGTCCACGAGAAAGGGCATGTCGTCGGTGACGATGTAGACGATGCTGCGACCGGATTCATTCTGAATCTCGACGGTCGCCGTTTTCGGCACCCGTCGCTGCGCGACCTGCCTATGGGCTCGCGCCCGGGCATCGAGAAGCTCCGGGGAGTAGTTCGCCGCATCTTCGTCTGTTAGATGCTCGTAGTAATCAACTACGAACGTTTCGAGCGTTGGACCTAATGGGGATAGACCCGACGGGGACAGACCCGTTCGGGTGAAACCAGACGACATCGAAAAAACGCCTCCATCAAATTGCTCGTCGCGTGGATGCGGCTTGCTTACGCTCGTAAACTACCGGCACTCGCCGACATTCCCGGGTGGGATGCTGGCTCGGCGATGACCGGGCAGTCAACGAGCAACACTCAGTCCACACTTAGCATTACGAAATACGTGTGCAGGGCTCCTGCGGCGGACACGTCGGTGTGCCTCGTCGAACTCAAGCATGGAGTTCCCTTGCACGCCCATCGTAGCGCCGAGCGCTGCGCCCCGGTCGTGCCACCGCAGAACCTGCGGCCCGCTGCGACGAAACAGCCTGCGCATCGTCGATTCGGTCGTGACCGGGGCATAACGAACCTGCACGTGTCGCATTACCCTGCTTAGTACCACCCAACGGACTGCGAATGGGACCAGGCGGCGCACGGAGTTCCGTACGACGAGGCCTTGATGTAACCGAGGCCCCACCTGATCTGCGTGGTTGCGTTGGTCGCCCAGTCGTTACCGGCCGACGCCATCTTGCTCCCGGGGAGCGCCTGGGGAATGCCGGTCGCACCACTGCTCGAGTTCATGGCTGCGTAGTTCCAGCCCGATTCTTTCTGCCACAGCCGGTCGAGGCAGCTGAACTGATCCCCGCCCCAGCCGTATTGCGCGGCGGCCATCGAACGCGCCGTGGCACGAGCGCCCTCAACGCTGTTGCCTCCCGCGAGGGACTGCACACGATCGGCTTCGGCAGCGGCTTGAGCGGCCGCTTCGGCGGCGGCGGCTTCCGCGGCGGCAGCAGCAGCGGCAGCGGCAGCAGCAGCAGCCGCGGCCTCCGCAGCAGCCTCAGCGGCGACGCGGTCGACTTCGGCCGTGGCGGCAGCGACCGACGCGGTCTGAGTCTTCGCCTCGGCGGTGAGCGACTCCAGCCGGTCGGTCGGCAGGATTTCATAGCTGGCGAGCGAAGTGGCTACCGAGGTGAGGGCGGTGGCATCCACTTTGCTCTGGCTGGCAGCGATGACCACGTTGGCCGCGTCAAGAGCAGCCGATGCGTTGTCGCGAGTGATTGCCTCACCGCGCATGGTGTAAACCTCGAGCTGGTCGCTCTCGCGGCCCGTGCTCTCGGTCAGTGCGGTCGTGGCAGCGACGCTGTCTTGCTTGGCATCGGCCGACTGGGCAGCGACTCCGCTGCCCACGACGAGGCCGGCAATAACGAGCACGGCACCTGTGGCCGCGGCAATCTCGTGCCGACGGGTGCGGGGTTTGCGGGGCGTACGGTGGCTTCGAGAGGCGAAGTGGCCATGAGGTAGTTCGGCGTTTTTTGGGCGCATGTCCTTTATCTGGCGCGAAGGATAGACGCTAGGTACGCCTGTTCGCTGGGTTGGTGAGCCCGTGCACTTCGGGGTGGCACGGGCAAGGCCGCCAGCATGGCCGGACTATTTGAATGAAACCTCACTATTTTCTTTGAAAGCCCTGACATTCGGTCGCGCGCGCTCTGACATGACATACTGTGCGACTACCTGGGTGCTGGTAGACCCGTCAATGGAACGATACAGCTGATCAGAGCCGAATTATTAAAAAAATACAATCGGTGAGAGGGCGTCGTCTCGGCTAAAAAAACTCAACAAATTTTGCGCGGAAAAGCCAGGAAGCGCCTCAGGGCGCGTTTTTCGTGGACAACCTTGCCTGAGCGATCCAGACTGGATCCACTGTCGCATTCACACTGTTGTACTCAAAGGAGAAGCCGTGACCGTACTCTCAGACGCCCAGGAACTTGCTGGCGACCTCACCGATCTGCGCCGCCGCCTGCACCAGGAACCGGAGCTCGGGCTGCACCTGCCGCGTACCCAGGAGAAGGTGCTCGAGGCACTGAGCGGGCTTCCCTACGAAATCACCCTCGGCACCGACGCCACCTCGGTGACGGCGGTACTGCGTGGAACGGGCGGCGAGGCATCCGCTGTGCGGCCCGTGGTGTTGCTGCGCGGCGATATGGACGCGCTGCCGATTCAGGAGCACACCGGGCTTGACTTCAGCTCGCGCATCGACGGCGCCATGCACGCCTGCGGTCACGACCTGCACACAACCATGCTCGCGGGTGCGGCGACCCTGCTCGCCCACCACCGCGACCGGCTCGTCGGAGACGTGGTGCTCATGTTCCAGCCGGGCGAGGAAGGCTTCGACGGAGCGGGGGTGATGATTCGCGAGGGCGTGCTCGACGCCGCTGGCCGCCGCGCCGACGCCGCCTACGGCTTGCACGTGATGTCGGCCGGCGCTCCCAACGGGCAGTTCATGAGTCGCACGGGCATCCTGATGTCGGCCAGCGATGGCCTCACAGTGACGGTGCACGGAGCGGGCGGGCACGGTTCTGCCCCGCACCAGGCGCAGGATCCGGTAACGGTGATCGCCGAGATGGTCACCGCGTTACAGGTGATGGTCACCCGCCAGTTCGACATGTTCGACCCTGTAGTGCTCTCGGTCGGGGTGTTGCAGGCCGGTACCAAGCGCAATATCATTCCCGAGTCGGCGCGGCTGGAAGCGACAGTGCGGTCCTACACGGCGCAATCGCAGGCCAAGCTGAAACGCGTCGTGCCCCGACTGCTCGAGGGAATCGCCGCGGCGCACGGCCTCGAAGTGACCGTGGACTACGTCACCGAGTACCCGCTGACCATCACCGATGAGGGCGAAACCGGCCGGGCCGAACGGGTCGTGGGCGAGCTCTTCGGCGGCCAGCGATTCACCCGCATGGTCAACCCGCTCAGCGGCTCCGAAGACTTTTCACGGGTGCTGGCAGAGGTGCCGGGAACTTTCGTTTTTCTCTCGGCGCAGCCGCGACAAGCGGATGCCGCCACCGCCGCTTTCAACCACTCCCCCGCGGCGACCTTCGACGACGACGTACTGGCAGACGGCGCAGCGTTGTACACCCAGCTGGCGTTGTCCCGGATGGCCGAGTTGGCCGTCTGACTCAAAACCGCCACAATGCTGTCAGGTCACGAACCGCTCCTCGCGGTGCTGCATACCAATCTAGGTGCGCCAGGGTGGATCAGCACTGGGGGTGTTGGCGCGGTGGGTGCGGGCTGGTCGCCAGGTTTGGGTGGGGTCCCAGATGAGTGGTCCTTGTATCTGGGGTCTTCCTCGGACCATGCGGATCTTCCACCCACTCGTGTCGATGGTGTGGTGGTGGTACCAGCACAAAAGGGTGCCGTTACCAATGTTGGTGGGTCCGTTTTGCTGCCAGGGGGTGACGTGGTGCACTTCGCACCAGCGGGCGGGGATGGTGCAGCCGGGGATGATGCAGCCTTCGTCGCGGGCGGCGATCGCGGCGCGTTGCCTGGGGGTGAAGCAGCGGAGTGTATCGCCGAGGGAGAGCACGTTGCCGTTCTGGCCGAGCAGTACTTGTTGGTAGCCGCCGGCGCAGATGAGTTCGCTCACGCGGCGGAAGCTGAGGGGGGCGTCGATGCCGTCGATCCAGCCGACGCCGCGGCCGTGTTCGAGGTCGACGGCGTTGATGTGCACCGTGACGGTGGGGGCGGCGCCGCCCATGGTCGGGGTCTGTGGGTCGCGCGCGGCAGATTCAAAGATCGAGCGAAGGATGTCGGCGCGTTTCTCCCCGCCGGTGCGACGGTCGCCGTCGAATCTGTCATCGCCGCTGAACGGTTCGTCACTGAACGGCTCAGTGCCGGTGCCGGTGCCGGTGCCGGCCGTGCTGTTGAGCAGTTCGGTTGGCACAAACCTGGGCGTGGTCGACCGTACCGACAGGTAGGTATCGAACAGGGTGTCCATGATGCCGCGGAGTTCTGGCGTGACGTCGGCGCGCAGCGGGTAGAGCCCATTGCGCAGCAGCCCGAACGTGAGGGTGCTTGTCGCTTCGACGGCGTCGTCGTTGGGGGCGGTGCCGTCGGGATCGAGGCGCCCTTGCCACTCCAAGGCTTGGGCACGCAGCAGGTCCGGCGCGAAACGGATCCCCGCGCCGGGTAGCCCGGCGGTCTCCGCGGTGATCGCGCCGGTCGCCGAGGCGACGAGGGCGCGTTCGACCCGGTCGAGGTCGTCCTGCCCGACCCGGCCGTGCAGGCCGGTGAGGGTGGTGGCGATGATCTCCGCCGACTCCAGCCCGAGGTCGCCACTGATCAGGCCGTCGGCAATGACCGGATACCGGGCAGGCACCGGCAAGCCAAGCGGCGTGCGTTCCACCGCGGTCTCGCCAAGCTTCAGACGCCGTTTGGCTTCGCGGGCGGAGATGCCGGCGAGGTGGCTGATGAAATCGACCCGGTTGCGGCATCCGTTCCTGTAGGCGAGCGACCCGGTGCCGAGGTCGGTCTCGGCACGGGCGCCGATGTCGGTGGTGGCGCGGAGCCTGGCCCCATCAACCTTGCGACCAAGCGCTTCCAGGGCCGCCATTACCGCGATGGCTTCGGTGTCGTCGAGGTGACCAAACCGCACCCCGTCCAACGCTGCAGCCAGAATCGCACCGGCTTGGGTAATTGCCGCGACCCGAGAAACCTCGGGATCCGG